>NZ_JBYNXA010000002.1:0-741770 GCF_057801535.1 Flavobacterium sp. 21.1 | reverse complement strand
CGATTTTTTTCAAAATCTTTTCGACTTGTCATTTTCAAAATTTCTAAAGAACTGTGCCTTGATTGCGGGTGCAAAAGTAGCACTCTTTTCCATAACTCCTAATTATTTTCAACCTTTTTTTCAAAGTTTTTCCGGGACTTTCCATAACTCTCTGATAACCATTCCTTAATCAGAAAAAGTTTTTTTTCTAAAATCGCAAAGCAGTAAAGCTGCAGAGTGACCAAGCTTGTTTCTACTATATTACATATAGGTAACAATCCCAAAAAAATTTACCGACAAATCCAGAAAGCCTATCCCCTAGCCCCGATGGGAGCGGCACCGCGTAGAGCGGACAGCGGGAACGACAACCGCAAAAAGCCCCGAACCATTCGCTTCAAAAAGAAAATTATACCTTATATATATATTGCATGTCTTTTATAAACAGTTATATTTGCATCTTATTAATTAAAAAATATGATCAAGATTACTTTACCGGACGGTTCGGTTAGGGAGTTTGCACCAGGTGTAACTCCTATGGATGTTGCTAAAAGCATCAGTGAGGGATTAGCAAGAAACGTTATTTCAGCTTCTTTTAATGGTACCACCATTGAAACCTCGACCGCCTTGACGACCGACGGTGCTCTTATATTATATACCTGGAACGATGTGGACGGTAAAAAAGCCTTCTGGCATTCGACTTCGCACGTAATGGCGCAAGCCCTGGAAGAAATGTATCCGGGTATCAAGTTAACTATCGGTCCGGCTATTGAAAACGGGTTCTACTATGATGTGGATTTCGGAGATAAGAAAATTACGGACGGTGATTTTAAAGCCGTGGAAGATCGCGTATTGGAAATTGCCAGAGAAAAACACGAATTCAAAATGCGTTCAGCTACTAAAGCAGAGGCATTGGATTTATATAAAAACAACGAATACAAAACGGAGCTTATCCAAAATTTAGAGGACGGGACGATTACTTTCTGTGATCACTCTACGTTTACCGATTTATGTCGCGGAGGACACATTCCGAACACCGGGATCATCAAAGCAATGAAAATTTTATCGGTAGCAGGAGCGTACTGGAGAGGTGACGAAAAAAACAAACAGTTAACGCGTGTATACGGAATCTCCTTCCCGAAACAGAAGGATTTAACAGATTATCTTGAATTGCTTGAAGAGGCAAAACGTCGCGACCATAGAAAACTAGGAAAAGAACTGGATTTATTCCATTTCTCACCGAAAGTTGGACAAGGTTTACCATTATGGTTACCTAAAGGAGCTGCTTTACGTGATCGTTTGGAGCAGTTTTTGAAAAAAGCTCAGAAGAAAGCCGGTTACGAGCAGGTAGTCACACCTCATATCGGACAAAAAGAATTATATGTGACTTCCGGCCACTATGCAAAATACGGAGCTGACAGCTTCCAACCGATCCACACACCTGCAGAAGGTGAAGAGTTCTTGTTAAAACCTATGAACTGTCCACACCACTGTGAGATCTATAACGCAAGACCTTGGAGTTACAAAGATCTTCCGAAGCGTTATGCGGAATTCGGAACCGTTTACCGTTATGAGCAATCAGGTGAATTACACGGATTGACTCGTGTTCGCGGGTTTACTCAGGACGATGCACACATTTTCTGTACTCCCGATCAATTGGATGCTGAGTTTAAAAATGTAATTGACCTTGTATTATATGTATTCGGTTCATTAGGTTTTGAAAACTTTACGGCGCAGGTTTCTGTTCGTGATTTAGACAATCCTGATAAATATATAGGTTCTGTAGAAAACTGGGAGAAAGCAGAAAACGCGATCATCAGCGCTGCAAAAGACAAAGGTTTGAATTATGTGATTGAAGCAGGTGAAGCAGCTTTCTATGGTCCGAAACTGGATTTCATGGTTAAAGACGCCTTAGGAAGAAGCTGGCAGTTGGGTACAATCCAGGTAGATTACAACCTACCGGAGCGTTTTGACCTGTCTTATAAAGGTTCGGATAACGAATTACACCGACCGGTAATGATCCACCGTGCACCTTTCGGTTCAATGGAGCGTTTTATCGCCATTTTACTGGAACATACAGGCGGAAACTTCCCGCTTTGGTTGATGCCGGAGCAAGCTATTATCCTGTCTTTGAGCGAGAAATATGAAAATTATGCCAAAAAAGTTTCAGAATTGCTGGAAATTCACGAAATTCGCGCCCTAATTGACAACCGTAACGAGACAATCGGTAAAAAAATCCGAGAGGCAGAAGTAAAGAAACTTCCTTTTATGCTGATTGTTGGTGAGGAAGAAGAAAAGAACGGTACGATTTCAGTTCGCAGACACGGTAATGCCGGTAAGTCGAATGAAACGATGACAATTGATCAATTTGCCGCATTGGTAAATGATGAAATTAGTAAAACATTAAAACAATTCTAAGTCTAACTTAAATTTTAAAGCCATAGCAATTAGAAACAACAGAGGTTTTCAACCTCGCGTAGAAAAAAAAGACCCCCACAGAATTAACAACAACATTCGTGTACCTGAGGTGCGTCTTGTAGGTGATAACGTAGAACCAGGAGTATTTAAAACTGCTGAAGCAATGCGTTTAGCCGATGAATTGGAATTGGATTTGGTTGAAATTTCTCCAAATGCAGAACCGCCGGTTTGTAAAATCATGGACTATAAAAAGTTCCTTTATGAACAAAAAAGACGCGATAAAGAATTAAAAGCTAAATCGACACAAATTACCATTAAGGAAATTCGTTTCGGACCTCAAACAGACGAACACGATTACGAATTCAAAAAGAAAAATGCGGAGAAATTCTTAAAAGAAGGTTCCAAATTAAAAGCATTTGTATTCTTTAAAGGGCGTTCGATTATTTATAAAGAGCAAGGACAAATCCTATTGCTTCGTTTAGCGCAGGATTTGGAAGATTACGGTAAAGTGGAAGCGATGCCAGTTCTTGAAGGTAAACGTATGATTATGTTTATCGCTCCGAAGAAGAAAAAATAGTACTCAGCTGGCAGTTGTCAGTTTGCAGTAAAAAAATAGTAAGTAAGAATAAATCTAATACCTAGGAAGAAAATGCCTAAAATGAAAACTAAATCTAGTGCTAAGAAACGTTTCAAAGTTACTGGTTCTGGAAAAATCAAAAGAAAGCACGCTTTTAAAAGTCACATTTTGACTAAAAAATCTAAAAAGCGTAAATTAGCTTTAACTCACTCAGCTTTGGTTCACCAATCTGACGTGAAGAGTGTAAAAGAACAATTAAGAATTATCTAATCGACAATTTTAATTGTCATTAGACCTTAAGAATTCTTTCGGTTAAAACAATTTAATAACCCTGGAGTGGGCTGTTCCGAACAATCGGAATCAGAAGTACTGAAAAGTCGCCTTACTGCAAAAAAAATTTAAAATTATGCCAAGATCGGTAAATTCAGTTGCTAAAAGAGCAAGAAGAAAAAGAGTATTAAAACAAGCCAAAGGTTTCTTTGGAAGACGTAAAAACGTTTGGACAGTAGCGAAAAACGCGGTAGAAAAAGCAATGCAATATGCTTACCGTGGAAGAAAGCAGAAAAAGAGAAACTTCCGTGCATTATGGATCATGCGTATCAACGCTGGTGCACGTCTACACGGAATGAGTTATTCTCAATTCATGGGTAAAATCAAAGCTAACAACATCGAATTGAACCGTAAAGTTCTTGCCGATTTAGCAATGAACCACCCTGCAGCTTTCACAGCTATCGTGAATAAAGTGAAATAAGAAAAACGTTAAACATATTTATCTTACTTATTACAAAAACCCCGCCGAAAGCGGGGTTTTGTTTTTATTACTCGTTCTAAAACTATAGTACCAAGAATGGTGCTATAATACCAAAACTCAAAAGCCCGGTGGTATAATCTTTTACACCATACGCCGCTTCAGCATAACTTTTATAATCGTATTTTCTATATATATACGATAGATAAAACTTCATGTTGTACTCTTTAAACGGAAAATATTGAACAGTTGGAATTAAACCATAACTTATTGACAACAAATCATCCGCCGCCGGATCAGGATTATCTTTCCAATAATGGTTACTATGCATCGCTGTCAAAAGCAAATTTACCTTAGGAGTAACTAAGTACTCTGCCCGCAACCAGTCTTCCACATATAAGGCATCCCTAACGGCAATAGGATCAGCAAGAGGCGTGCTTACTATACTGGAAACTATGGTTGTTCTGTCCAACCCTTCGTCGCTGTAATGAAAATCATAATACAAAACAAATTTGTCATTAAATTTAAATTTATTTCCCAATACGATATAATTCATGTGCGCGCCGACTGCCTCATTAAAGTAACTATAACTGTAAGTGGTTTCAAATTTACCAAAACTCCCTCTCCAGTTCACAACGAATGCCAAAGGATATTCCGAAGCCTCCAAACCTGCAGGAGCAGATGTACCGTACACTTCTTCAAAAGTTTTGGTACGGGAATTCAACACCGAAAATGAGAAACTATGCTTTTTACTTTCAAGTGTATGGGCAACGCTTGCCCCCACCAAATAATTATCGGCATATTCAACAATATCATTATACGCCAAAATATCAATTGGATTAAAGTCAAACTCATAACCTCCCCAATCGGCACATAATTTTCCGAATGAAAAGTTAGTTCGCGGTCCCAAATCTATACGTACAAAGGCCATATCTGTTGCTTGGCTCATATGGTCAATACTGCCTATCTCAACATCCTTTGTAAATCTGTGTCTAAATCTGAAATAAACTTTGTCGTGAATTTTACCCTTAATTTCAAAACGAAGCTGATTAATATTGAAACTCGAATATTCATGGCCCTTAGTATCAGTAGGATCAGCAGGATCACTATCGTAAGAACTGTAATGACTGTCATAGGCGAAACGTGAGTTAAAAATCACATCAACATTTGACAACAGTGATTGCCTGTCTACAGGTATTATACTAGGTATGGAATCTACATACTTGTTGCCTTCACCTGTTTGTCTTTCTACAACTTGTCCCTGCATAAAGAAGGAACAGTTAAGGGTCAATAAAATAAATAATTTCTTTTTCATAGTTAACGGAGTTAGTTTAACAATACAATTGAATATTTATAATAACAAGGTCCCCAACAAAAAACCAATGGCAATCGCAACGCCTATCGCCACAACCCCCGGAATAAGAAAACTGTGATTTATAACATACTTTCCAATTTTGGTACTTCCTGTTCGGTCAAAATTAATTGCTGCTAACAAAGTTGGATAGCCCGGTAACACAAAATCACTGTTAACTGCAGGGAAGATGGCAATCAGGGCAGGATGCGCCATGCCCAAAGTCATACCTAAAGGCATCATGGTTTTCGTTGTTGCTGCCTGACTGAACATCAAAACGCCCATGATAAAAACAGCGATCGCAAATGTCCAAGGGTACTCAGCCACCGCTTCGCCCAATACTTCCGAAATAAGTGTCTGATTGTGATTCATAAAAGTGAAACTCATCCAAACCACACCAAAAACAGATACTACTGCAGAGGCCATAGCCGTAAACAAACTTGCTTTGGTCACTTCAGCCGCACTTGTTTTTGTAAGCAGCATCATCATCGCCGAAGCCGTTAAAGTAACCACACCGATAATAGTGACCATCGTTAAAGAACCATCTTTGGCCACAGCGAGCGTTGCTGTTCCAGGACTGAAACGTGGCAATAAATCAGGAAAAGCTCCGGCAATCACTATCATCAAAATGGCTATTCCGAAAATAACAACGGATTTTTTAGCGCCAGGTTTCAAAGGTGTCCCTGAAGATTCGGATTCTGTATCTAAACTTTTAGCAAACTCAGGATCTTTCATTTTTTCAATGAATATCGGATCGTCATTTAGTTCCTTTCCACTTTTAAAGACGGAAAAACAACCAATCAACAAACCAATTATACAAGACGGAATGCATATCATCATGATATCGACTAAAGCACCCGGATACGCAAGCACCACCACAAAAGCGGCTGTCGCAGCACTCATAGGACTGCCGGTCAAAGCCAAGTGGGAAGCAATTACCGATATACTCAAAGGACGCTCCGGACGGATTCTTTTCTTAGCAGCTACTTCAGCGATAATTGGTAATAAGGAATAAACGATGTGAGCAGTTCCCGCAAACAAGCACAAAAAGTAAACCGTAAAAGGCGCTATAAATGTTATATTGGAAGGGTTTTTCCTGATGATTTGCTCAGCCAGATTTACCAGATAATCCAATCCTCCTGATGCCTGCAATGCTGCCGCCGTGGTCACGATGGACATGATTATCAACATTACGTCAATAGGCGGGTCGGTGGGTTTCATCTTAAATACAAAAATAAAAATCAGAAGACCTACCATCCCCATGATCCCCAAGCCGATACCTTTCATTTGTGATCCGATGAGAATCATTCCCAAAAGAACTGCTATTTCTAACCAAAACATATCGTAAAGTTTATATAATTACTATTCAGTTAAAATTCTGAAATCACGTCATCACACCAACAATAACCGGTCCCCAAGTGGTCAAAATAATATTCCCTAAGGCATAAGGGATCGTATATCCCAACACGGGAAACTTGCTTTCCGAAGCATCCTGAACCGCTTTAAGTCCGATAGTTGAAGTTCCAGCTCCTGTTTGAGCTCCCAACAATATTATCGGGTTCATCTTTAGCACATACCTTCCGAAAAACAATCCTATTATATGAGGAATTAAAGCCACAGCAAGTCCGGCAAATATGATACTGAAGCCAATCGCCTTTAGTCCGGCGATAAAAGTTGGTCCGGCCGTCATGCCTACAAGCCCTATAAATGTCGCTAATCCCAGATTGTCAAAAACCCACAATGCTGCTTCGGGAATCCTTCCCAAAACAGGAGTCCGCGAATGCAACCATCCGAATACTAACCCCATGACCAAAGCTCCTCCGCTGGTGGTTAAGGTTATGGAAATATCAAAGAGTGTCACTGAAAGCAAACCAACCAATCCTCCTATAACAATACCCAGGCTAACGAAGATGATATCTGTTTCGACGCTTAAACGGTCTAAGAAACCTGCTTTTTTAGCTGCTGCTTCCAAATGCACCAGTTTACCCGATACTGTCAAAATATCTCCTCTTTGCAAAACAGTGTTCAGATCAAAAGGGATATCATGGTATTCTCTTGTGATTTTATCCAGCATCAATCCTTCACCCCTTTTGCTATCACGCACCTCACGAATTGTTTTTCCGATAATCTCTTTGTTTGTAAGGGTAATTTCCATGTGGGCAATTGGGAAATTCAGCAGTTCCTCGTCCAAAACTTCAGGACCAATTTCCGAAATACGTTTAAGTATGATTCCGTGTTGAGCCATAATTACCATTATATCATCCTTACTGATCACGGTCTCCGGTGTTGGATCGATCAACGTTCCGTTATGGCGTATCCGCTGAATAATAATGCCGAGGTCTGAATTCTCTTTTTCAAACTCGGCTATAGTCTGTCCTATCCACTTTTCGTTTGTGAATTTGTACGCCCTGATAATCCATCTTTTGTAAGCAGAATCAATACCGGGCTCATGTTCTGTTTCACCGGTTAAGGACTGACTGAGTTTCTTACTTTCTTCCACTAATTTTACCCGCAATAATTTAGGGGCAATAGTGGTAAAGAAAAAAACCAAAGATGTTGCACCAATAAGATAAGTGGCTGCATAAGCAACGGGAATATTATTTACTAAATGAGTTTTTTCAGTTGCAGAAATAGGAAGTTCCCTAATCGATGCCGCGGCTGTGCCGATAACAGTCGATTCCGAAAATGCGCCCGCCAAAAGACCGGCGGCCGTTCCCACATCGTAACCGAATAATTTAGACATTGTAACTGCAATAATCAGACAGGAAACACAAATAACCACTGTCAGCATTAACTGCGGAAGCGCATTTTTCTTGAGACCCTGAAAAAATTGAGGTCCTACTTTATATCCTGTGGCAAAAAGAAAAAGATCGAAAAAAATTGTTTTTACAATTTCAGGTACCTCAATAACCAACTGGCCAATGAGAACACCTGCAAACAAAGTCCCTAACACAACCCCGATTTTAAATGATCCAATCTTGATGTGCCCCAGAGAAAACCCCAGTGCTAACATCAAAAAAACCGCCAATTCGGGATGTTCACGCAAAATAGTTGTAACAGTTGACATTTGTTGTATTTTAAAGTTAATCAAAAAGACAAAAAAATGATAACCACTAACTTTCAGTCAGTTAGAAAACATGCGTAGGAAATGCAATAGGGAGGGGCTCACAAATTAACAAGGATAAATTTAATGTTTTTTTTGACATATTTGCATATTTTTAACAATATTAATCTGCATATTTCTAAAAACCAACACAATACATTTACGATTAATCAAAACAAACACATAGAAATAGGGCAAACCATAGTAACGCCGTAGAATCTTTGATACCAGCCATTCTCCCAATCCTTCTTTTCAGCTGACAACTCCCTTTCTCCTGATAGCTATCGGGACGGAAATAAACAGCAAACCATTTTACTTTTTGAAATGTTAATTTTAAACTACCTTTGATTCCAATTCGATCCCCATGAAAAACACAGATAAAGAAAGCGTTCCGAAGAGTTTGCATCCGAGAAACAAGCACAATGGCAATTACGATTTCAAAACTCTAATTGAAACTTGGCCGGACTTAAAATCTTTTGTTGCAGTGAACAAGTTCGGCAATGAAAGCATCGACTTTGCCAATCCGGATGCGGTTCGTGCTTTAAACAAAGCTTTACTAAAACACTATTACAACATCAGTTATTGGGAATTGCCAAAAACCAACCTCTGTCCTCCCATTCCGGGCCGGGCTGATTACATTCATTATATTGCCGATATTTTAGCCGACAACAATAAAGGTACCGTCCCTACAGGAAATACGATCCGCGTTTTGGATATTGGTGTTGGTGCCAATTGTATTTATCCAATCATTGGGCATCAGGAATACGGTTGGGAATTTATCGGCACCGAAGTGGACAAACCGGCAAAACAAACCGCCGAAATCACCATCAGTAAAAATCCTGAGCTGAAAGATTCGGTTTCCATCCGATTACAGCCGAGTAAAAGAAATATTTTCAAAGGAATTATTCAACCGGATGAACAATTTGACATTACGATCTGCAATCCTCCTTTCCATAATTCAAGAGCCGAAGCCACAAAAGGAACTACTCGAAAACTAAAGAATTTAGGTAAAACGGTGGAAGGCAAACCTGTTTTGAATTTCAGCGGACAAAATAACGAACTTTGGTGTGAAGGCGGCGAACTGGCGTTTATCACCAATATGATTTATGAAAGTGTTCATTTTAAAACGCAATGCAAAGCTTTTTCATCGCTTGTCTCGAAAAGAGAAAACCTTAAACCTTTATATACGGTATTAAAAAAAGTACATGCCGCAAACGTTAGAACCATTGATATGGCACAGGGTAATAAAGTGAGTCGTATACTGGTTTGGAATTTTTAAAATTATTACGACTAAAAACTGTTCTGCATGGATTCTTCTCTTGTCATACATATCCAAAACAAAATCAACCTGAACGAAGAAGAACAGGACCAGCTTCTGTCTAAAATCAGTTTCAGAAAAATCAGCAAAAAAGAGCATTTATTAAAAGAAGGTGAAACCTGCGATTTTTTATGTTTCATTCAAAAAGGCTGTCTCCGTCTCTATATTCTCAATGAAAAAGGAACTGAACAAACACTTCAGTTCGGAATAGAGAACTGGTGGATTTCCGATTACATGAGTTTTGATAATCAAAAACCATCCAATTTCTATATTCAGGCCGTTGAAAACTCAGAGATCATCCTGATTCACAAAAATGACCTGGACCAATTATTCGTTGAAATCCCAAAACTCGAACGTTATTTCAGAATGATTCTTCAGAAATCGTTTGCAGCATCCCAGATGAGGATCAAATACCTGTTCACAATGAGCGCTGAAGAACGCTATCGTCATTTCAGCACCAGTTTTCCCGATTTTATTCAAAGGGTCCCGCAATACATGTTGGCCTCCTATCTTGATTTTTCGGCTGAATTCCTGAGTAAAATACGAGCCGGACTCGACCGAAAGGGAACAGGCGAAGCAAAAATATAATCGCTTTCTTGAACTACTTCAAGTTTTTTAAAATCATGTATGCTGAACTTTGTCATGTAATTTAAAAAGATTTAAAAATGACAACACGAATCAACATGCAACAGACCGAACCTGAAGCATACAAAGCAATGTTAGGATTAGAAAAATACTTGGCAACATCACGATTAAATCCTATTCACAAAGAACTGATCAAAATCAGGGCATCTCAAATCAACGGTTGTGCTTTTTGTATCAATATGCACACAAGGGATGCCGGAAAAATGGGTGAAACCGAACAGCGAATTTATCTTTTAAATGCCTGGCGCGAAACTTCACTGTTTTCAGAAGAAGAAAAAGCCATACTTGCATTAACCGAAGAAGTTACCCTAATTCAGAATCATGTTTCTGATGCTACCTATCAGGCGGCAGCCAAATTATTTGACAATGAGTATCTGGCACAGATTATCATGATGATCACAACAATCAATATGTGGAACAGGATAGCGATTGCCACGGAATTGCCTATAGATTAATTATTATATAAAAAAAGCCATCTAAGTTCAGATGGCTTTTTTTATTAGGTTTTCAGTTTTTTCTTCCTTGCTGCCGGGAATAGAACATTGTTTAAAATCAGGCGATACCCTGGTGAATTGGGATGTAAATCCAAAACCGTTGGAGCGTCACCCACTTTATGCTGATAATCTTCCGGATCGTGACCTCCGTAGAACGTAAACATTCCCTTTCCTTTTGTTCCGTGGATGTATCGTGCTTCTCCGTTTTGTTTGTTTTCACCCATTATCAGGATATTCGATTTTATCAGATCACTGTCAAATGCCGTTGATTGCCCCATAAATCCTTTGACCAATTGGGTATGATTCTGGCACAGCATTGACGGAATCGGATCCCATTTTGCCGAATATTCCATCAACGTAAAGTAATCCAAATCCGGTAATACTTTTCTCGCATTGGTCACATCGATATTTGAAAATTCATAAACCACGGGATTGCGCTCTAAAGTAAAGTCTTTGAAGGCAAATGTTTTATTGTAATCGATTTTGGTCTGGTAATTCGCATCACTTTCATCGCCATCAAACATCGGTTCGCAAATATCGACTCCTTCGGCAGAAAGCGCTATATCAAAACTGTCGGTAGCAGAACACATAGCAAACATGAATCCGCCTCCAATAACAAAATCCCTGATTTTTTGTGCGACCGCCAATTTTTCCTTTGAAACTTTATCGTATCCCAACTTGGTGGCCAAAGCCTCCGATTCTTTCTTTTGTTCAATATACCAAGGGGCATTTCGATAAGCCCCAAAGAATTTCCCGTACTGACCGGTAAAATCCTCGTGATGCAAGTGCAGCCAATCGTATAACAACAAGGCATCATTCAGTACTTCTTCGTCATAAATTGGGGTAAACGGAATTTCCGCATAAGTCAAAACTAAGGTCACCGCATCATCCCAAGGTTGTTTTCCTTTCGGAGTATAAACGGCAATTTTTGGCGCTTTTTCCAGAACGACGGTTTCCATATTTTGGGAAGGCGAACTGATTTCTTCTAAAATCGAATTGGCAGCGCCATCGGAAAGTACTTCAAAACTCACGCCCCGAATCTGGCATTCTTTTCTAATTTCAGGTGCATCAGGCAATAAAAAAGAACCACCACGGTAGTTTAATAACCAACTTACCTTGTACTGCTTTTCCAACGCCCAATAGGTAATTCCGTAAGCCTTTAAGTGATTTTGCTGTGTTTCAGGATCCATCGGCAGCAATACAAACGATGCTTTTGCCGACAGGGAAATCAGAAAGAGAAAAATGTATAGTGTTTTCTTTAGCATCGTTTTAAACTTTGTATCAAAGATATAAACCAGAACTTAAAACGACATAAAATTTAACTTTTAAATTAAGACAAATTATCGAGTCCAACGATCTCATTCTGGATGGCATAGACCACCAATCCGGCGATATTCTTAGAATCGGTTTTTAACAGCAGATTGTTACGGTGTCCCTCAACAGTTCTTGAGCTGATGCACAACTTATCCGCTATTTCATGGCTGCTGAATTGTTTGCATATCAATTCCAGCACCTCTTTTTCGCGATTAGTAAGATGGTTACTGTCAAACCCGCTTTTCGGATTCTTATCGGTTTTCACCAAATCGTCAAGTATGATCTTCATCACATACTCATTGTAGTAAAATCCTTTGGTTGCCACTTCATTGATGGTACTGATCAATTCCTGAGGTGTCGTGTTCTTGACCAGATAGGAAACAGCACCAACGTTGATCATATTGGCAACAAACGATTTTGTATTATAACTCGTCAGCGCAATAATCTTCACATTGGGAAAATCCCGACGGATAATTTTCGTGGTCTCCACACCGTTCAGGTCCGGCATTTTTAAATCCATGACTATGATATCCGGATGATTGTCCGCCGAATTCATAAAAGTTACAAGCTCGTTCCCGTTTGAAGCCTCAAAAATGATTTCGATATTTTTTTCTTTCTGCAGTAAAAAAGAAATTCCTTTTCGGAACAATACTTCATCATCAGCCAAAATAATCTTGATTTTGTCGGTCATCCTTTAAAAATTAAAAATTACTTCTATTCCCTCATTAATTGCAGCGTTCACAGTAATTCCGCCATTCAAAAAAGCGATGCGGCTTTCGATATTTTTCATCCCGATTCCTTTATTTTTCTTCACTGAATCCATAGAAAACCCGATACCGTTATCCACATATGTACATACTGTTCTACCCGCTTCCTCCGTAAAGCTAATGGAAATGGCTGTTGCTTTTCCGTGTCGTAAGGAATTGTTCATTAGTTCCTGCAGAATCCGGAAAACATGCAAGTGTTTGTCTTTATCAGCCTCCGCAAACTGCACCTGATTTTCATAATTCACAACTACTGCTTTGCTGCTGCTGAATTCCACACAGAGCTCTTCTACCCCCGCATGAAATCCAAAATTATCCAATGTGGGTGGAAGGAGATCATGGGCTATTCTTCGGGAATTTTCAAGTGCTTTATTGGTCAGACTAATGATATTCTCCCTGACATCAGCTAATTCCGCCGTAGACAATTCGGCACAGGAAAGCATGTGACTGTTCAACGAAACAATATTCAGTTTAGAACTGATATCATCATGCAGATCCTGCGCTATTCGTTTTCGTTCTTCCTCCTGAGTAACAAGTGTAGCACGAAGCAGTTCGCTTTGATACTGAAGTTCCATATCTTTTTTTTCCAATTCATTTTTGATAATTTTCTTTCTTGAAAAATAAAAAAAGAGAATTAGAACAACGCCCATCAGCAAAAAAGCTATAAACGTAAAAACAATCGCCTCTATTAGTTCGGTTTCAGCAACGGTACTTATTTCCATGATATTTCTGTTGAGTTTTTCTTCGATTGGAACTGCTCCCATTCCATCAGCACAAATAACTGGTAAACAATATATAGTGCAGTATTCAGTAGCCAGGTTATCTGATTGAAGTCCGGGCTTATCTTTTCCATTAAATTCCCCACCAAAAACAAAATGGTGCTGCCAAATAAATACAGTAGGATTCCCATATTTATGTAGTAGAACTTTTTCTTCTCATTCAGTAAGTTATAAAAGTGGAAGGTCGAATAAATAATCAGCAGAAAAGAAGTAATGAAAATCTCAAAAAGGTTAAACTTCTGAAAATTGCTAAAATCATAACCATATTGCACTGTGAGCAAAGACAATCCGGTCAGCATTCCCGCTTTCACTGCTTTCTTTTGAAAATTATCCTTCAAAATGGTCAAATAAAATGAACTGAGAAGAAGAAACTGGAGGATAAAGTAAAAGTGCGACAGAAATAAATTGCCTATTTTCAGATACGTCAAAAAACTGGAAAGCATCTGAATCGTAAACATTACACCTAAGTATACCGTAAAAATACTAAAGGCTTTCCCGTGTTTTGAAAAGCCTTTAGCAAAAAGCAGAAGATTGATCAGCAATAAAAAATCGCCAAGATAGGCTAATGCTTCGGTCATGCAATTATTTTAAAGTATACAAAGGACTGTCTACGCAACAAACGGTAGGACATGGTTTTGTAAAATCATAAATATACTGCTCTTGCGTATCGTCGATCAGATCGTTTCCATCGGCATCAACACCCACCAACATTAATTTGTTCTCTCCGTTTTCATCGATCCCGATGTAAGCTCTCACATCAACAACGTTTTTTTCTGCTAAAAGCTGCGTAATGTCAACTTGAGGAATCAAATGCGCTTTCACCGTCGCACCAGGGGTTTGTCTCCATGTTGCCGCCCATTGTTGCGCTGTGCTCAAAGTAATTGTGTTTACCACAGTTCCGGTAGTGTTTTCTTCAGACATAATTTCTGTTTTTAAATTATTTGTACAATTTTTCTCAATTCTCTTAAAGCGCATAAAATTAGTATTTTCCTACACTTTAACAAAAAAAATGATACTTTTTAGCAATTAAATAACCTTGACCTTCTCAACTCGTTACAACTCACACAGCTTTAACCTCATTTCCCGACTTAGCACAAGGACAGGCAGCAGTGAAAGAATATTCTTAAATATAAAAACAGGTATTTCTACCTGTTTATGTAAGACGTTTATTACCTATTTTAGCCGCAATTAAAATCATGGGAGTACATTAATTTAAACACATATACTATGTCAACAGAACCATTTATTGGAGAAATTAAAATTTTCGGATTTAATTTTGCCCCACAGGGCTACCTAACCTGTCAGGGTCAAATCTTATCTATTGCACAAAATACCGCACTTTTTTCATTATTAGGCACTATGTATGGAGGAAACGGGCAGACGACTTTCGGTCTTCCTAACTTGCAGGGTCGTATGCCTATCGGACAAGGGCAAGGCGCTGGCTTACCGGCTTATACTATGGGACAACTTGCCGGTACGCCGAACATCACCCTTTTAACATCAAACATGCCGGCACACGTGCACACGCTAAACTCGGTTTCTGTCAAACTACAAGCTTCCAGCTCTAATGCAGACGAAAGCTCACCGGAAGGAACTTTTCCGGCAACTACTACCAGTGCTGCCTATTCAGGGAGCGGAGCTACACCAAACGTATTTACAGGAGGTGCAACTGTTTCCGGAACCACAGATATGGCAGGTTCAGGCACGCCTTTTTCAATCATGAATCCCTACTTGGCAATCAATTATTCTATAGCTACTCAAGGGATTTTTCCAAGCAGACCGTAAATTAATCCACAATAAAAAAACAAGATCATGTCTCTAGAACCATTTATAGGCGAAATAAAATTATTGGGCTTTAATTTTGCCCCGCAAGGCTACCTGACATGTCAGGGCCAACTTTTGAGCATTTCCCAAAACTCAGCGTTATTTGCACTTCTTGGAACAATGTACGGAGGGGACGGAATGAGTAATTTCAGATTACCTGACTTACAAGGCCGCGTGCCGATCGGTCAGGGTTCGGGTGCGGGTTTACCGTCTTATAGTATAGGACAAACCGGAGGTACTCCAACTGCAACGTTAAGCTTAGCGAATATTCCTCCTCACGTACATTCCTTGTCTAACGTTGTCGTAAAACAAAAAGCTTCAACCGCAAACGCTGATGAAAGTTCTCCGGAAGGTAATTTTCCGGCGACAACCACAGCAGCAGCATATTCCGGAAGTGGCGCTACTCCAAATACGTTCACGGGAGGAACGACTATCAGCGGAACGACCGATCCAACAGGAAATGGTCTTCCTATCGACATCATGAACCCCTATCTGGCCATCAATTATTCCATCGCAATAGAAGGAATATTCCCAAGCAGACCCTAATTAAAAGCAACTAAAGGGAAATTTTCGAAACGGAAATTTCCCTTTTCCTTATCAACAACCTATGCAGACAATCGGAATTTTATTAGCAAGATCCACATTTTACCATACCATTGGCTTTGATTTATATGAAGGCCTTCGCTCAGGATTAAAAACATTAAATCGAAGTGATATCAGAATCGTTACCGAGAACATCGGCTTCGGCGCAGACAAGCAACACTGTTACCGAAGCGCAGAAAAGTTATTATTGGAAGAAAACGCTTCAGTTGTTATTGCTTATATCGGACATCGGATGGCGCAATTACTTCGTCCGTTGTTTCTGTCCGCCAATAAAATGCTGATTGTATTGGATGCAGGTGCCAATTTACCCCATGAATGGCCAAGTTGTCCCAACATTTTTTATCATTCTCTTCATAATTCTTTAGGCGCATATCTTGCTGCAAAACAAGCGGTTAATGATGGCTATACCACAGCCGGCATGGTAACAGGATATTATGATGGCGGCTATTTACAAACTTACAGTCTGATAAAAGGATATGAAGAAAATGGAGGAACGGTTGTCTTCAATCATGCCACAGGCTATAAAGCAGAAGATTTCAGCATAGAGCCGTTGACAAATCATTTGGAGCAAAATCCAAATAGTGCCTTGTTAACTCTTTTTAGCGGCGACTTCATACAATGGTATTTTGAAGGCCTTAAAAAATCATTCAACGGAACAAATCTTCCAGTTTATTTACCACCGTTTGGATTTGAGGAAACAATGCTTGCCGATGCGAACTATCCAGGCAATAATATCAAAGGTATTGCAGCATGGTCAAAGAACATGATTTCCGAACAAAACAAATCCTTCGTTGAGACAATGACCAATGCCGGCAGAACCCCCAACCTTTTTTCGCTATTAAGTTGGGAAAGCGCTTCTATCACCGTAAAAGTGCTTGAACTTTTAGACGAGCACAAAAACAATATTTCAAAAACTGCATGCGGCTTACATTCTTTTGAATTCGAAAGTCCGCGAGGTCTTATATACTTTGACACAAAAACGAATACTTCGATAGCGCCATTATACGATGCAACCTTAATTTCTACTGAAGAAGGAAAATGTCAAGTGCGGATTGAAGGTCCGACTGAGGATCTGTCCGCATATTTTGAAAATTTAATCAATCAGGGTCTTAACAACGTAACATCATCCTGGTATAATAGCTATACCTGCATTTAATATGGAAACACAAAAAAAAATAATGGTACTATGTGGTGGGAGTTTTGCCTTTAAAGCGCTTCAGTTACTGGCATATGAAAAATTTCTGTATGCCATCGCCATTGGAAAAGGCACTGATTCCATAATAGATGCATTGGAACGGGAATCTGAAGAAAGCAATTTAAGTTTCCGATCTTTCCCTGATAAAAAAAGCATCACGTCGATGCGAGGATGGATTGATGAAATTCAGCCCGATTATATATTTTGTATATCATTTCCTTTTTTGCTTCCCGAAGAAGTTCTTTCTTATGGAGAGGACAAATTCATCAACTTCCATCCGGGACCGCTGCCAGAATATAGAGGTGTGATGCCCATTTTTGAAGTACTGAAAAATGAAGAAATCCAAACAGCCATTTGTGCTCATTATATGAACGCAAAGTTTGATGAGGGCAATATCATTTTTAACGATTTTATTCCGATCCTCAAGACAGACACTTACGGAAAACTATCCGTAAGAATAAGCGACCGAATGGCCCAGGTCGTACTCAACACGGCCAATATGCTGCAATTTGCCAACAACATCCCAAATCACATACAAGACGAAACCCAATCCTATTACTATGAAAAACCGCAGCTGTCTGATACTTATATTAATTGGAAACGAATGTCGGCAACTGAGATCATTGCACTGATCAATGCCTGCAACCCTTGGAATGTGGGTGCCGATTGTACCCTTATTGATGAACAGGTTAAGCTAATTATCGCTGACTTGGTGAATGAACCTCATGACAAGCAACCCGGAACAATTGTTTCAATTACCGACAGTTTAAACATCGCATGCATTGATAACCAACAAATTGCTGTCAGAATACTCAAGACAGATCAAGGAATCCTTACAGTAGCACAGTTTGCTGAAATACATCCGCAAGCAGCGACATTTAATCTTCAAACAACGAATTAATTTTAAATATGTGATTATGAAAAAGAATTTTACACTGATTTTTGCGATGTTGCTCTGCTTTTTTTACAACGGAACAAAGGCGCAAACTCAATTTTGGAGCGACACCTTTGAAGACACCGGTGCCCCGAGTTCCGGTTCACGGACACCTTCCATCGCAGAATTTACTTGTGGCGGACCTCCGGCTACAGCCTATTTTATGAGAACAATTCCGGCAGGAGTTGCGCTGCAGAATGGATCGTATTCAGGTTTCCAGGGATCAAAGATATGGGCAGCGGAAGACATCGATAAAGGCCCAACCTGTACCAATAATGCTATTTCTGCAAATCAGCAGATTACCTGGAGCGGAATTAATATTACCGGAAAAACAGGTTTGTCATTTAAAGGTCTTTTAGCCGCGGACAATCTTGGCGGGTGGCAAGGACTGAATTTCGGAACCGCACAAGATTTCGTTATCATAGAATACAGAATAGACGGAGGCGCATGGACTAAAGCTTTGGCCTTTTACAGCAATGTCCCGGCCGCTTCTCCGGCTTCCAGCAATACTTTGGATCTTGATACCAATGGTGACATGATTGGAGACGGTGCATCGTTAACATATACCTTCACCGAATATTCAGCAAATCTTATGGGTACGGGAACGACCTTAGACCTTCGTTTGAACATTTTTGCCAATGCGGGTGCGACTCAAGAAGTAGCTGCAGACGACTTTCGTTTATTTGAAACACCAACTTGTACTGCCCCAATTATTACTTCCAATCCACCTAACCGCTCCATTTGTGTAGGTAGCAATACCACTTTTTCTGCTTCTGCTACTGGGGCTACGGCATATCAATGGCAAGTAAATACAGGCAGCGGATTCACAAATATTTCAAATGGTGGCGTCTACAGTGGTGCAACAACAGGTACTTTAACCATTACCGGTGCAACTGCAGCTATGCATACTTATCAGTACCGGGCAGTTGCAATCAATGGCGTTGCCACTTGCTTTACAAATTCAAATGCGGGGACATTAAATATTTCTAATATTACGACCACTGGTAGCCAAACAAATATTACTTGTTTCGGCGCCAATACCGGTAATGCCTCTGTTACGCCGAGTGGTGGAATCGGAAGTTACACTTACAGTTGGTCTCCTTCCGGAGGGACAGGTTCGATTGCAACTGGTCTTGTAGCAGGTACTTATACTGTGACTGTTACTGATGCAATTGGTTGTACCGCAACCCGAACTTATACGATTACGCAACCGGCTTCTGGCATTAATTTAACAGCTGGAAGTCAAACCAATGTTTCCTGCCGCGGTGGTACAAACGGTACGGCGACCGTAACTCCATCAGGTGGAACTGCTCCTTATACTTATTCCTGGTCTCCTTCGGGTGGAACCGCTGCAACAGCTACGGGACTGATGGGAGGAAGCTACACGGTAACTGTCACCGATGCGAATGCTTGTCAGGCAACAAGAACGTTTACCATAACACAACCGGCTGCTGCCATTAGTTTAGCAAGTGGTAGTCAAACCAATATTTCCTGTAATGGCGGAACAAATGGTACAGCGACTGTAACTCCAACAGGTGGAACTGCTCCTTATACATACTCTTGGTTGCCTTCGGGAGGAACCGCTGCAACAGCTACAGGATTGGCAGTTGGAACCTACACAGTAACCGTTACCGATGCGAATGCCTGTCAATCAACAAGAACGTTTACCATAACGCAACCGGCTGCTGCTATTAGTTTAAGTGCAGGAAGTCAAAACAATATTTCCTGCAATGGCGGAATAAATGGTACAGCGACTGTAACTCCAACAGGTGGAACTGCTCCTTATACATACTCTTGGTCGCCTTCGGGAGGAACCGCTGCAACAGCTACAGGATTGGCAGTTGGAACCTACACAGTAACCGTTACCGATGCGAATGCCTGTCAATCAACAAGATCGTTTACCATAACACAACCGGCTGCTGCCATTAGTTTAACAAGTGGTAGTCAAACCAATATTTCCTGTAATGGCGGAACAAATGGTACAGCAACGGTAGTTCCAACTGGCGGAACTGCTCCATATACTTACTCGTGGTCTCCTTCGGGAGGAACGGCTGCAACTGCTACAGGACTCGCTGTGGGAACTTACACTGTAACTGTTACTGATGCTAATTCTTGTCAGGCAACAAGATCATTTACTATAACCCAACCGGCTGCTGCCATTAGTTTAGCAAGTGGAAATCAAACCAATATTTCCTGTAATGGCGGAACAAATGGTACAGCGACGGTAGCACCAACAGGAGGAACTGCTCCATACACTTATTCTTGGTCTCCTTCGGGAGGAACGGCTGCAACTGCTACAGGACTCGCTGTGGGAACTTACACTGTAACTGTTACCGATGCGAATGCCTGTCAGGCAACAAGATCATTTACTATAACCCAACCGGGTGCTGCCATTAGTTTAACAAGTGGAAATCAAACCAATATTTCCTGTAATGGCGGAACAAATGGTACAGCGACTGTAACTCCAACAGGTGGAACTGCTCCATACACTTACTCGTGGTCTCCTTCGGGAGGAACCGCTGCAACAGCTACAGGACTCGCTGTGGGAACTTACACTGTAACTGTTACTGATGCTAATTCTTGTCAGGCAACAAGATCATTTACTATAACCCAACCGGGTGCTGCCATTAGTTTAACAAGTGGAAATCAAACCAATATTTCTTGTTTTGGTGGTTTCAACGGTACAGCGACGGTAGCACCAACAGGTGGAACTGCTCCATACACTTATTCTTGGTCTCCTTCGGGAGGAACGGCTGCCACTGCTACAGGACTCGCTGCGGGAACTTACACGGTAACGGTTACTGATGCGAATACTTGTCAGGCAACAAGAACATTTACTATAACGCAACCGGCCGCTGCTATTAGTTTAACAAGTGGAAATCAAACCAATATTTCCTGTAATGGCGGAACAAATGGTACAGCGACTGTAACTCCAACAGGTGGAACTGCTCCATACACTTATTCTTGGTCTCCTTCGGGAGGAACGGCTGCAACTGCTACAGGATTGGCAGTTGGAACCTACACAGTAACCGTTACCGATGCGAATGCCTGTCAATCAACAAGATCGTTTACTATAACGCAACCGGCTGCTGCTATTAGTTTAAGTGCAGGAAGTCAAACCAATATTTCTTGTTTTGGTGGTTTCAACGGTACAGCGACGGTAGCACCAACAGGAGGAACTGCTCCATACAGTTACTCTTGGTCACCTTCGGGAGGGACGGCTGCAACTGCTACGGGCTTAGCTGCGGGAACTTACACGGTAACTATTACTGATGCAAATTCATGTCAAGCGACAAGATCGTTTACTATTACTCAACCGGCGGCGGCTATTAGTTTAACAAGTGGAGGTCAAACCAATATCTCTTGTAACGGCGGAGCAAATGGTACAGCTACGGTAGCACCAACAGGAGGAACTGCTCCATACACTTATTCTTGGTCTCCTTCGGGAGGAACGGCTGCAACTGCTACAGGACTCGCTGCAGGAACTTACACGGTAACTGTTACTGATGCTAATTCTTGTCAAGCAACAAGGTCATTTACTATTACACAACCGGCTCTAATCGATAATACACTGACCGTTGTTGGAACCATACTGACAGCCAATCAATCTAGTGCCTCTTACCAATGGATCGATTGTAATAACGGAAATTTACCAATCGCCACTGAAACTAATCAAAGTTTCACACCAACAGTTTCGGGTAATTATGCAGTGATTATTACGGTAAACAGCTGTTCTTCGACTTCTAACTGTCACACGGTATTAGGAAATGAAAGCTTCGGATTAAATAAAGAATTCCTAATCTATCCGAATCCGAGCAACGGAATTATTTCGATCAGTTCGCAATTAAGTGGTAATTTCCAGATTGTTAATCAGCTGGGACAAATAGTCAAAAACTTCAAATTACAATCCGGTATAGTACAAACCATTGTTCTTGAAAATGTAGTCAACGGTGTTTACTATTTGATCGGTCAGAGTGACGAAGGAATAATCATAAATAAAAAGATAATTCTTGCGAAACAGTAATTTATAATATAACTATTGGGAAGCAGGCGGGCTTTTTGCTCGCCTGCTTTTTTTTGCACAAAACGCTAATTTATCAGTAAAATCAGGTATTTCTACTTATATCATTCTCTGAAATAATAAATAGATTTGAATCAAATGTTGGAAAAGTTCCAAACTAAAAAGTAATCATTTAATTAAACTATATTATGTCAGATCAAAACACTCAAACAGCAGGTACAGCGGTTGTACCATCACAAGCAACTTTCACTTTAACTTTAAGTGAGTTAATGAAAGGCGCCAGTCCTGTTATTGCTAATGCAAAATGTGAATTCACATACAACTGGGATTTTACAAAAAACATGGGCCTTGCGACATTGGTATCCATTGACAATTGTGAAGTAAACATTACTTTACATCCGCTTGGAATACAAGGATATCTTGATTTCATGTCGGATATGCCGCCGACATCTTATGTGATCAACGGACAGCGTGTTATCCTAAACAGAATAATTTTAGATATCACACTGGCATCCAATGAGAGAAGTGGCGGAATCATGTTCAACGAAGACGGAAGCGTTATTCAGGTAACTCCTAATTTCAACAACGCAAAAAATAGTTCGAATTTTTAGTGTGTGTTTGACATATTTTTGAAAAAAAAAGCTGTCTCAAAAGGACAGCTTTTTTATTATCATTTATTAGAACGGAACATCACTGTCGTCATCAAAACTATTCATATTACTTCCGAAGGCCTCATTGGCTGAAGGAAGGTTTTTTGTTAAAAACGGATTATTATCCATATTCATACTCGAAGGCAGATCTTCAAATGGTGAACTGTGATCGTCAAGATTGTCAAATTTACCCAGACTTCCGATGAATTTCAATCGGATGTTATCCAAACCACCATTACGGTGTTTAGCTACGATAAACTCGCCCTGACCTTGCGTCGAAGAGCGTTCTTCATCATCCCATTCTTCGATTTTATAATATTCCGGTCGGTAGATGAACGATACGATATCGGCATCTTGCTCGATTGCTCCGGATTCACGTAAGTCGGATAACAACGGACGCTTACTTGCTCCACGGGTTTCCACTGCACGCGATAACTGAGAAAGTGCAATTACCGGGACATTCAACTCTTTTGCCAATGCTTTTAAGTTTCGGGAAATGGTTGAAATCTCCTGCTCACGGTTTCCGCCTCCTTTTCCGTTACCTCCGGCAGTCATTAACTGAAGGTAGTCGATTACGATCATCTTGATTCCGTATTGCGAAGACAAACGACGGGCTTTGGCACGTAAATCGAAAATGGAAAGCGATGGCGTATCGTCAATATATAAAGGCGCTTTTTCTAAATCTTTTACTTTAATCGAAAGCTGTTCCCACTCGTGTTTTTCTAATTTACCGGTACGCAGTTTTTCGGAAGACAGACCGGTTTCAGAAGAAATCAAACGCGTAATCAACTGAACCGAGGACATCTCCAAAGAGAACAAAGCTACAGGTGCTCCCGCATCTACCGCCATATTACGGGCCATTGACAATACGAATGCAGTTTTACCCATACCTGGACGAGCCGCGATAATGATCAAATCCGAAGGTTGCCATCCTGAAGTTAACTTATCAAGATCGTGGAACCCGGTTGGAATTCCGCTCAGACCTTCCTTGTTAGCAATTTCTTCGATTCGTTTTTTCGCCTGGATAACCAAACTTTGCGCCGTTTCAGAACTACGCTTAATATTTCCCTGTGTTACTTCATACAACTTCGATTCGGCTTTGTCCAACAAATCGAAAACATCGGTCGTTTCATCGTATGCATCTTCAATAATCTCGGACGAAATTCTAATCAAACTACGCTGAATAAATTTTTGAAGAATGATGCGTGAGTGAAATTCGATGTGTGCCGAAGAAGATATCTTTTGCGTAAGTTGAATCAGGTAAAAATCGCCGCCTGATAATTCCAGTTTTCCGTTCTTTTTTAATTGCGCGGAAACTGTTAATAAGTCAATTGGCTGTGTATCATTAAACAACTGAACAATTGCTTCAAATATGTACTTATGGGCATCCTTGTAGAAAGCATCCGGGCTCAAGATATCGATAACCTCGTCTACTCCCTTTTTATCAATCATCATAGCACCAATTACAGCCTCTTCAAGGTCTAAAGCCTGTGGCGGCAACTTCCCTTTTTCGAGGTTGATGATCGTAGTTTTATCCACTTTATAAGGGTTTATATTCTTAAGGTTTTCCATGCTGCTAAGGTAGCCAAGTTTTTATAAAAAATACATTTGAGTTGTTAATAACATACTGTTGACAACTCGGCATTCGTTGTTAATAAGTCAAAAAAAATCCGAAGCAGCAGGGCTTCGGATCTGATTCTTGAAAACAGGGGGTTTACTCTTTGTATTCTCCCATTTTACTGTATTTATCCATACGTTGTGCCACTAATTCTTCTGTTGATAAATCTTTCAGTTCATTAAAAGCTTTCATCACATATTTCTCAACCGTTTTAAAAGTAGTTTCTCTGTCGTAATGTGCTCCACCAAGAGGTTCCGGAATGATATCGTCAACTAATTTTTGTTTTTTCATATCAGCGGAAGTCAATTTAAGTGCCTCAGCAGCCTGCTCCTTATATTCCCAGCTTTTCCAAAGGATAGAAGAACATGATTCCGGAGAAATTACAGAATACCAGGTGTTTTCCATCATTAATACTCTGTCTCCAACACCAATTCCTAATGCACCTCCTGAAGCTCCTTCACCTACAATAACAGAAACGATAGGCACTTTAAGTCGGATCATTTCCAAAATGTTACGGGCAATAGCTTCTCCCTGACCTCTTTCTTCTGCTTCCAAACCAGGATAAGCTCCCGGAGTATCGATTAAAGTAAGAACCGGAATTCCGAACTTCTCTGCCATTTTCATCAGACGAAGTGCTTTACGGTATCCTTCAGGATTTGCCATTCCGAAATTACGGAACTGACGAGTTTTGGTATTGTATCCTTTTTGCTGACCAACGATCATAAATGATTGTCCGTTGATCTTTCCAAGTCCGCCGATCATCGCTTTATCGTCTTTCACACCTCTGTCTCCGAAAAGTTCCAGGAAGGTTTCACCACACAAAGCTCTTACGTGATCCATCGTATAAGGACGGTTTGGATGTCTTGACAGCTGAACACGTTGCCATGCTGTAAGATTTTTATATATCTCTTTTTTTGTTTCTTCTAATTTTTGTTCGATCTGCTTGCAGGTTGAGGATACATCCACATCCGATTCCTGACCAATAATCTGGCATTTATCCAATTGATCTTCAAGCTCTTTGATCGGAAGTTCAAAATCTAAGTATTCCATTTTGTTTGATTCTTTTGACTTTTATTTGAACCGCAAAGATAAAATTTTCATTTTACAATGCGGAAACTATTTAGCAATTAGTTTGTAACTTTCTTGTAATTTTTTATGATACCGTTCAATATTACAGTGGTCAATATGATGGAAGCACCGATATAAAATTCAGGACTCATTTTTTCGCTTTCGCTAAAAACAAGAATTCCCAATATGATCCCATAAATCGGTTCGAGATTAATGGTAAGCATTACGGTATAAGGAGTCAGGAATTTCATTACTTTGACCGAAGCCAGGAAAGCATAAGCTGTACAGATCGATCCCAGGATAAATAACCATAGTAAATCGGAAGAAGAAATCTGAAAAAATTCTTTCGAAAAACTTCCCGAGAAAAGCAGGTAAATCGACAAGAATCCGATCCCGCCCGCAAGTTCATATAAAGTTATGACTGCAGCATCATTGTATTTGGCAAATTTCCCATTAATGACAGAAAACAGTGCGGACAGAAAAGCAGAAGTTAAAGCTAATAATATCCCTTCTACATAATCCCCCTCGACTTTAAAGATTATTCCCAGTCCGAAAACCACAAATAAACCAAACAACACTTCGTACAGTACTATTTTTTTACCGTAGAAAATAGGTTCCAGGATCGAGGCAAATAAAGCACCCGTGGATAAACACGCTAAGGTCACTGATATATTTGACACTTTGATCGCCATAAAGAAGGTTAGCCAATGCATCGCAATAACCAATCCCGAAAACAAGAAACCAAACAGTAATCGCTTTGACAACAATAAGGGTACCTTCTTGATTTTTACATACAGAAAAATGATGGAAACCGCGATCATCATGCGATACCAGACCAAAGGCAATGCATCAAGGGAAATCAGTTTTCCCAACACAGCAGTAAATCCCCAAATAAATACAATTAAATGGAGATGAAAATAACTTCTTACTTTATCGTTTGGCATTTCTCAGTAAATAAATTGCAAGTATTCCAAAGATAGTATTTGGCAACCACACCGCTACTACCGGCGGCATACTGGATGCTTCCGCTAATGTTCCGAATACTTTATCGAAGAAAATGAAAGTAAAGGCCAGGGCAATTCCCAAAGCAAGATTAACTCCCATCCCTCCTCTTCGCTTCATAGCCGATACTGCTACGGCGATGATGGTCAGAATAAATGCTGAAACCGGTAAACTGAACTTTTTATATTTTACAACTTCATAGGTATTGATATTGGACGAACCTCTTTCTCTTTCCTTTTCAATAAACCTGTTCAATTCCCCAAAAGTCATGGTTTCCGCAATGTAAACTACTGGTGTAAGATCATCAATATCGAAATTCAATTTCATCTTAAGTTTGTCCTTAGAAGTCAACTGATCGTCCAATTCACCAACATTTCTTTTTCGGTAACCGAACAAGGTGTATGTACTGTCAGCTTCGTTCCATTGGATACGGTTTGCGGTAACCTTATATTCCAACTTATCTCCCTTGAATTTTTCAAGTGAAAAGTTGAAACCCATTTTGGAGATGTAATTGAAATTGCTAACATAGATAAACTCGTCTTTACTGATCTGTCTGTAAACATCGAGATTCTCCCTTACTTTTGGGTTGTTTTTCAGATAAGTATACCTGAAATCATTATACCCTTTACTGGCATTGGGAACTAAAATAAAAGCCATCAGCAATGCAAACAAAGAAACTATGGTTGCACCTATAATATAAGGCCTTAAAAAACGGGTAAATGAAATTCCGGAACTTAAAATTGCAATAATCTCTGTATTGTTTGCCAATTTGGAAGTAAACCAGATTACCGACAAGAACAGGAAAATCGGGAAAAGCATGTTGGCGAAATAAACCGTAAAATGCATGTAGTATTTTGCGATTTCCACAAACGGCACTTTGTTTTCAATCATCTTGTTCACTTTCTCCGAAACGTCGATCACGATTCCGATTGGAATAAACAGTAACAACATTACACTGAAAGTCCCTAAATAACGCTTTAAGATATACTTGTCGATTAATTTCATCTGCTCTTTTGACTTTGATTACAGTCGCTGACTCATATTTTTTACCATCATCTCTTTCCACTCACGGAAATCACCGGCTAAGATATGCACCCTGGCCTCGCGAACCAACCACATGTAGAAACCTAAGTTGTGGATTGTGGCGATTTGTTTTCCAAGATATTCATTAACGGAAAATAAGTGTCGTAAATACGCTTTGGAATATTCCGTATCCACGAAAGTGTGCCCCATTTCATCAATTGGTGAAAAGTCGGCTTCCCATTTTTTGTTTTTGATATTGATGGTTCCGTTGGCCGTGAACAGCATTCCGTTTCTTGCATTACGAGTAGGCATAACACAGTCGAACATATCGATTCCAAGCGCAATATTTTCAAGGATATTTATCGGTGTTCCCACTCCCATTAAATAACGAGGTTTGTCTTCCGGAAGAATTGCCGTAACGACTTCTGTCATTGCGTACATTTCTTCAGCCGGCTCACCAACTGAAAGTCCGCCAATTGCATTTCCTTGTGCGCCTGCATTTGCAATGTATTCTGCAGACTGTGCACGCAAATCTTTATAAGTACTTCCCTGAACGATTGGGAAAAACGTCTGTTCGTAACCGTATTTAAAAGGTAAGTTCTCTAAATGTTTGATACAACGATCCAACCAACGGTGGGTCATCTTCATTGATTTCTGCGCATAACGGTAATCACACGGATAAGGCGTACATTCGTCAAATGCCATAATGATATCCGCGCCGATTGTACGTTGGATTTCCATTACATTTTCCGGCGTAAAAAAGTGATACGAACCGTCGATATGCGATTTGAATTTCACCCCTTCTTCTTTGATTTTTCTATTGGAAGAAAGTGAATACACCTGATAACCTCCCGAATCCGTAAGGATGTTTCGATCCCAGTTCATGAATTTATGCAACCCACCAGCTTTTTCAAGGATTTCGGTTTGCGGACGAAGGTATAAATGATAGGTATTCCCTAAGATAATATCCGGATTGATATCGTCTTTCAACTCTCTCTGATGCACTCCTTTTACGGTTGCAACTGTACCCACAGGCATAAAAATAGGCGTTTCAATTACGCCGTGATCCGTAGTAATGGACCCTGCTCTTGCCTTTGTTTGCGGATCTTTCTTTAGTAAATCAAACTTCATATGTATATTTTACAATCGGCAAAGATAAAAGAATTGTCAGTTATGAATTATGAATTATGAATTTAATTAACATCTGTGAATTTTTCTGGAAAATCGCACTGCCGAATCTTCTTAAAAATCCAATTATCTGATTATCTTTGCATCAGTTTAACTTTTACACAAAAAATGAAGCGTAACACACAACAATTAAGCAATTTAACGATTCAGGTAAGAAGAGACATTCTTCGTATGGTACACGCTGTAAATTCAGGTCACCCGGGAGGTTCTTTGGGATGTACTGAATTTTTGGTGGTTTTATACCAAAATATAATGGAACGCAAACCTGGTTTTGACATGGACGGTATCGGAGAAGACATTTTCTTCTTATCGAACGGACATATCTCTCCGGTTTTCTACAGCGTTCTGGCGAGAAGCGGATATTTCCCTGTTTCGGAATTGGCTACTTTCAGAAAATTAAATTCAAGATTACAAGGCCACCCAACCACACATGAAGGTTTACCGGGCGTGAGAATGGCATCAGGTTCATTAGGTCAGGGTTTATCAGTGGCTGTTGGAGCTGCGCAAGCCAAAAAACTTAACAATGACAACCACACTGTTTATGCTTTATTGGGAGACGGTGAACTTCAGGAAGGTCAGAACTGGGAAGCTATCATGTATGCTTCTGCTAAAAAAGTAGACAATCTTATTGCTACTATCGATTTAAACGGAAAGCAAATTGACGGATCTACGGATGAAGTCTTAAACATGGGAAGTGTAAAAGCTAAATTCGAAGCTTTTGACTGGGATGTTGTTGAAATCAAAGACGGAAACAAAATCGAAGATATCATCGCAGGATTAAACCACGCGAAATCACTTTCAGGAAAAGGAAAACCGGTTTGCATCTTATTGCATACTGAAATGGGTCACGGAGTAGACTTCATGATGCATACACACGCTTGGCATGGTAAAGCGCCTAATGATGAACAATTAGCAAGCGCTTTAGCACAAAACTATTCTGAAGACGAGATTGACTATTAATAGTCTGTTCAGTTAATTTTAATACTGATTAAAAACCTTAGAGCCTTTGCGCCTTAATGGCCCAGAACCTTAAAAGAAAACAATGAAAAAATATACCAATACAGGAAGTAAAGATACTCGTTCAGGATTTGGAGCGGGAATGACCGAATTAGGCCAGAAAAACGAAAACGTGGTTGCACTTTGTGCTGACCTGATCGGTTCATTAAAATTTGACGAATTCAAAAAGAACCACCCGGAGCGTTTTTTCCAGATCGGAATCGCTGAAGCCAACATGATCGGAATTGCTGCCGGCTTGACTATCGGAGGTAAAATTCCATTCACAGGAACTTTTGCCAACTTTTCTACCGGAAGAGTTTACGACCAGATTCGTCAGTCTGTAGCTTACTCAGATAAAAACGTAAAAATCTGTGCTTCACATGCAGGATTGACTTTAGGAGAAGACGGTGCTACTCACCAAATTCTTGAAGATATCGGATTGATGAAAATGTTACCGGGAATGACGGTTATCAATACTTGTGATTACAATCAGACAAAAGCGGCAACTTTGGCATTAGCAGACCACCATGGTCCTGCTTATTTGCGTTTCGGACGTCCGGTAGTTCCTAATTTCATGCCTGCTGACGAACCTTTTGTTATAGGAAAAGTGATCATGCTTAACGAAGGAACCGATGTAACTATCATCGCAACAGGACACTTAGTTTGGGAAGCGTTAATCGCTGCTGAAACTTTGGAAGCAAAAGGTATTTCGGCCGAAGTCATCAACATTCACACTATTAAACCTTTGGATGAGGAAGCAATTTTAAAATCGGTTGCTAAAACAGGTTGTGTGGTTACTGCTGAAGAGCACAACATCCTTGGCGGTTTAGGAGAAAGCGTTGCCAGAACATTAGCGCTAAACAATCCGAAGCCTCAGGAATTCGTAGCCGTTCAGGATAGTTTTGGAGAATCAGGAACACCGGAGCAGTTAATGGAAAAATACAAACTAAACAATCAGGCGATTGTAGAAGCTGTTGAAAGAGTAATGAAGAGAAAATAATCGTTCTCTATTACATATAAAAAAATCCCGCTCAATGAGCGGGATTTTTTTATATAATAACAAATCAAAGTTGTTTCTTAATGACAACTTGAATCAACATGTTTTCTTTTTCTTGTTGGAGTCGTAAAATCCGTATCACCGCATGTTGGTATACCTTTACTTTCATCAATACCAATAGTTGCCGGATCATCCGCCGCTGCACCATTATAAGGATAATACGTCGTCTGAGTTTCCCCACTACCATCTATATAGTTGTACTTAATCTCATTCTTTGTCAAATAACCGTCATTATCATCATCTGCATCGAATACATCCGGAATGTTATCGGAATCGGAATCAACTAAATAACCATTTGGTTTAAGTACGTACTCATATCTCGACTCAATTTTATCGTTATCAATATCCGTATAGATAACATCACATAAGTTAAATGTAAAAACAAGCGGCGAATAACTTGGAATGTTTCCAAAACCACTGTTATAATATCCAAGTCCCGAAGGCAGGAACATTACACCTGAACCAAAATTTCTTGGATTCAAAGTACCATCTTCATTCTGTGGATCAAAATACCCATCGCGGAATTCCGGCATCATATACACCCATCCTTTAATTACATCTACTAAGTTAAGCACAGTAGGATTTGGTGCAAAATCAAACTGCGTGCCATCCAAAAGTAAACCTCTGTAAGACACAAAAACGTTATCAACCCCACATGGCTTATCACCATCTGCATCAGTATCGCCTTTACCGTCGAATTTCAAATAATACAATTTAAAATCAACACCATAAAGCTTAACGATCTTACTCTGTAAAGGATAATCCTGCTGATCCCAAACGGAAACCGTATGCGTCTCATCAAGAGGTAAAATCTCGATTTCTTTCATTATTACTCCGCCTACCTCAACGTCTCCAACTTCAATATCGCCACTGCCATTGAAATCATTAGCAATCAGATAATGCGTTTTCAGGTATTCTTCGATTTTAGCCAAATCCTCAGGATAAACATCTGCATGTGGTCTTGCCGGCTGCGCCTGAGGCGTATCATCTGGTCCACAACTTGTTCCCAACAAGGACAAAGCCATTCCCAAACCAAATAAAATCTTATTCATCATTAACAAATTTTAATGGCGCAAGATACAATTTTACTTTATTTTTGTACTACTATTAACACTGATTTTAACGAATTCCAATGAGAATCGACAAATACCTGTGGTGCGTTCGTTATTACAAAACGCGAAGCATCGCCGCAGAAGCCTGCAAGAAAGGACATATTACCGTGAACGGACAGGAAGCAAAGCCTTCAAAAGAGGTTTTCCCTTCCGATAAAATTACGCTGAGAAAAGACCAGATTAACTATATTCTAACCGTTTTGGATGTTCCGCAAAACCGGGTCGGACCAAAATTGGTTGACATTTACCGAAAAGACGAAACACCGTCGGAAGCTTTCGAACATCTTGAAATGCTTAAATTATCCAAAGAGCACTACCGAACAAAAGGCCAGGGAAGACCAACCAAAAAAGACCGTAGAGACATCGATGACTACACCATAGAACCAAGCGATTATGAAGAACCGATTGAATAGCGATTACTGGGAAAACCGTTACCAAACCAATCAAACAGGCTGGGATGTCGGAATTATAACTACGCCGCTAAAGAATTATATCGACCAACTTACCGATAAAAACATTAAAATTCTGATTCCGGGAGCCGGCAATGCTTATGAGTTGGATTATTTCCTTTCTAAAGGTTTTAAAAATATTTTTGTAGTTGATTTTGCAAAAACACCACTTCAAAACATCAAAAAAAGAATTCCGGATTTTCCGGAAGAACAATTGATTCAAAGCGATTTTTTTGAACTCGAAGGAAAATTCGATTTAATACTCGAGCAGACTTTCTTCTGTGCCTTAGCTCCGGAACTCCGTAAAGAGTATGTGACAAAAATGCATTCTTTGCTTTCGGAAAAAGGAAAACTTTTTGGATTATTATTTGATTTCCCTTTAACAGAAGACGGACCGCCTTTCGGAGGAAGCAAAGAAGAATATAAGAGGTTGTTCTCTGAGAGTTTCCGCATCCAAACGCTGGAACCAGCCTACAACTCCATAAAACCAAGAGAAGAACGAGAACTGTTTTTTATCGTAACTCCAAAATAAAATATTGACCATTCCAAAAGCGAATCGGGAAGCATTTAAAATTTAGGTTTGATAAAAAATAGCTATTTTTGGTTTTTATTACAATAGGATCTGCCGACCTGCAAACATCACAACACATGAAAAACATCATATTAAACCAAAGCGAAATCCAGCATAAAACCAAACGAATTGCCTATCAGATCTATGAAACTTTTGTAGATGAAAATGAGGTTGTACTTGCAGGAATTACAAACAGTGGTTACATTTTTGCTCAGAAAATTGCCCGCGAACTCGCTTTGATATCCGATTTGAAAGTCATCTTATGTGAAGTAAGGATCAATAAAAACAATCCACAGGATGAAATCACCACTTCTTTGGAAGTAGCCGAGTATCAAAACAAAGGATTGGTTTTGATTGACGATGTTTTAAATTCGGGCACAACGTTGATCTATGGTGTAAAACATTTTCTTGATGTTCCATTAAAAAAATTCAAGACTGCCGTATTAGTAGACCGTAATCACAAAAAATACCCCGTAAAAGCCGATTTTAAAGGCATTTCACTTTCGACATCATTACAGGAACACATACAGGTTGTTTTTGAGGAAAACGACGAATACGCTTATTTAAGCTAATCGTCTGATAATTTCCTCGGCCACTGTTTCCGGATTTTTATCATCAACCGAAACAACATGCTTTGATTTAAGGTAGAAGTAACTTCTGTCAAATAAATGCTTGGCAATAAACTCGTGCAATTCCTCATCGCTTTGATGTGCGATCAAGGGGCGATGCTTCTTTTGCGGCGCCAATCGATCTACGAGCTCTTTAATTGATCCTTTCAAATAAACAGACTCAACCCCTTCTTTTTGCAGTTGCAAATGGTTATTTGCATAACAAGGAGTTCCGCCTCCCAGACTTAAAATATAATGTTCGTGAGAAGCGGTAAAATTATTCAATTCATCGTGCTCTAATTTCCTGAAACGGATCTCTCCTATTTCCAAAAACAACTCTGAAATGGTCTTTTTAGTATTTTTTTCGATTATCTCATCGAGATCAAAAAAAGGAATTTCGGTTTTTTCCGACAATATTTTACCAATAGTCGATTTTCCGCTTCCCATGTATCCAACCAACATAATTTTTTTCATATCAATAACCTCTTATAAACTAAGCCCTTAAGAATAAACTTTAAAAAAAAGTCAAATTTATAATAAATTTCCCTTGGAAAATAAATAATACGCACTATATTTGCACCCGCAATCAGGAAGCAATTACGACTCGGTAGCTCAGCTGGTAGAGCACATCACTTTTAATGATGGGGTCCTGGGTTCGAATCCCAGCCGGGTCACAAAAATGACCTTTAATTATTTCCTGAAAGCAAGACTCGGTAGCTCAGCTGGTAGAGCACATCACTTTTAATGATGGGGTCCTGGGTTCGAATCCCAGCCGGGTCACAACAAGAAGTCAAACAATAGTGTTTGACTTTTTTTATTTACGGCCACGTGGAGAAATTGGTAGACTCGCCATCTTGAGGGGGTGGTGCTGCAAGGCGTATGGGTTCGAATCCCATCGTGGTCACGAATAAATACAAAGTGGAATTCAATTGGCAAAGCTCGCTTTAGACAATTGGGTTCCATTTTTTATTTTCAAAGCGGAGCTTTTTGGGAAGGACCAAGTCAATCCCATCGTGGTCACGAATAAATACAAAGTGGAATTCAATTGGCAAAGCTCGCTTTAGACAATTGGGTTCAATTTTGTATTTTCAAAGCGGATCTTTTTGGGAAGGACGAAGTCAACCTCATTGTGGTCACATTCAAAGAATCGAAATTCCTTTATAAATATAGGTTTGCGATTTTCTATTTACTCATCTATGCGATTTATGTAAGGAAAACATATGCTATACCTAAAAGCAAATCTTACGAAATTAAATAAGCTTCATAGTCGAAAATCACTCCTTTCTGAAGTAAATCCCCACGCTAACTTAGCATATTCAAAAAACACTTCAATCAAGTTAACTATCATTTAAAAAACAGTCAAAAGGAACCTGATAAAACACAAATACAGCAAAAGTATAAGAAAATTATTCAGTATATTTGAATAACCATAACGTATTGATTATCACTAAACTGCAATCACTATTGGAATAAATCTTAAAAATATGGAAGAAAAAGGTACCGATGGAAATAAACATAAATCACTTTACCATTTTCTGATATCCTTTGCTATAGCTTTAGGGTTAACGCTCCTATTGAAAGAACCAAATTTTACCGACTCACAGGTATATGTAATCTTCCTGTTGTTCTTTGCCATTGGCTTGTGGATTACTGAAGCCATACCCGCATTTGCGGTAAGTCTTTTTATAATTTCTTATCTGGTATTTGCTCTTGGTAATAAACATTTTAATTCAGCGCCCGAAAATATTGAGCATTATGTACAGACATTTTCCGACAGTATAATCTGGCTCTTACTTGGCGGTTTTTTTCTTGCAAAAGCCATGACCAAGACAAAACTAGACGAAGCGCTTTTCAGGTTCACACTTAAAGTTGCGGGAACAAACCCACGGCATTTATTGATTGGGATAATGACCGCAACAATGCTGGCTTCCACGCTTTTGTCTAATACCGCTACTACCACAATGGTGTTAGCGGCAATAATGCCATTACTTAAAACGCTCGATAAAAATTCCGGAGTAGCCAAAGCATTGTTATTAGGTATTCCCGTTGCTGCAACTACAGGAGGTATGGCCACTATCGTCGGTACGCCTGCAAATGCAATTGCTGCTGGTGCATTGCATAATGCAGGAATTACTATTGAGTTCATCGACTGGATGATTTATGGGGTACCGCTCGCGATAATTGTGAATGCGGTTTGTTGTTTCGCTTTGATTAAGGCCCATATAAAAGATCCTACCCCTATTTCTACTGCTTTTCTTGATGACATGGAAGCAGATGTTTCAAAGGAAGCAGCATTGCAACGGAATATAGTTATCGGTGTAATAATCGTCACCATTGGTCTATGGGTCACCAGTTCTTTGCATGGAATAAAAGCATCATCGGCGTGTGCGGTCCCTCTTGTAGTACTTACTTTAACCGGTGTGCTTATCGGAAAAGACATTCAAACCTTAGGCTGGGATACACTCTTATTGGTTGCCGGAGGTTTGTCGTTAGGTCTTGCACTTGATCATACCGGTATATTAAAGCATTATGCCGAAATACTCATCACCTTGCAATTGAACAGCATTTTGCTGCTTTGTATCTTTGGAACTTTAGCCATGGTATTAGCAAATGTGATGACCAATTCAACAGCAACCACTTTAATGATCCCAATCTGCATGGCTATACTTCCCGATCAAAAATTAGAAGTAGCTTTGATTATCGCTCTTTCATCATCTTCAGCTTTGAGATTGCTGGCATCAAGCCCTTCTAATGCAATCGTATTCAATACGGGTTATCTTGAACAAAAAGATTTCAGGTTAACCGGATTAATCTTTGGGTTACTCGGACCATTACTTGCTATTTTGTGGGTGCTCTTAATGTCGTGAAATTGATTACTGTTTCACACTTCAACATACAAACAATAAAAAAGCCCCAAGAAGACTTGAGGCTTTATTTTTAAGGCTGTACCAGTGACTGCAAAGGCTTGAGCTGTTCCATGTCAATGTTGGCTTTCTGCATCAAACGCATAAGATTCAAGACGTCTGTCGGATTCATATCATCACCTATAACCCGAACTACTGCAAAGCCATTTTCTTTTTTGTTGGCATACAACACGAATTCATCAATATGCTCGTCCTGACCAACAAAGTAAATAGCACCACCTTCTTTACCGGAACCCACTTTCATCAATTGCTGATAGCTTTTGTCTTTCAGTATAGTGTTTACCTTCTCGCGTTCTTCATTAAACTTCTTTTCGTTTAACGAATCGGATTTAAAAGCAAGGATATTGATTTTCTTAAAGGATTCCAGAGCCTCTTTTTCTTGACCTGAAAGCGAAACCTTTTCAACATTGATGAAAGTCGGAGCCAGATCCAAAGAAATGAAATCTTTGTTTTCCGAATTGGCTACAAAATACTTCTGTAATGAAGGTTTTTGTTCACAGCTCACAAGAAGCAACGAAGCAATAAGTCCGATGAATAAATACCGTTTCATATATTATTTTTTTGAAGCCTTATTCAAAGATTCTCCGCCCGGCAGTTTCATTTTTTCTGTCAAAGATGAAATTTCATCCAAATCGAAGTTACCGGTCAAAGAAAGCAACACTGTTTCATTTTTGGAATTAGCCCCTTCAATGAACATAAGCAACTCTTTCACCTGATTGCTGTTCGCTCCGGATTTCACATAGATCTTAACGGTTTTTCCGCCGTCATTAACACGCATCAACTCATCCAAAGGATTCGATTTCAAATAGCTGTTTACCGTAGCTTTCATTTCCGCAGCCGGTTTCGTACTGTTTGTAGTAAACACTTTCAGATTGTCTAATTTTTTAAGCAGGCTCATATACGCCTGAGCTTCTTTGTCAGTAGCATCTACTTTTACTTTGCTCATCAGCTCAAACATCTTCTTGTTTACGATAACTGAGGTCACATTCTCCTGTCCGTCGAACTTGTCAAATGCGGCCTGAGCAAATATAGTTGTTGAAAAAAGGGCTATTACTAAGGTTAAAAATAACTTCTTCATTTTTTGATTTTTTTGATTATTTAAAAATTGCGTTTCTCGTTTGATTGTACTCATTAACATAGTCGATACTTTTTACACCTTCATTTACGTTTTCCGAAACCATCTGCAATGCTTTCTGAGTTTCCTGCAAAGCCAATTCCGGATCGTCGAACGTACCCAAATCACTATTATTGACCGGGTCCGGTTGCTGGTTCGTAAAATAAAGTGTACCCGACAAAACCGCGATACTCGCCGCTACGGAAATCCACGCTACATAATTTCGTTTTCCGGGTTGTAGTGGAACCGTTTTAGTAAATTTCTCCTGTTTTGCCTGATTGAAGTAACCAAATACTGCTTTATACTGCTCCAGATGAGGCGCCACATCCGGAGACGAAAAATAGCTTTTCAACTGTTTTTCTTCAGCAATGCTGGTTTCTCCTGCAAAGTATTTATCGACTAATTTTTCAATTGTATGTAATTCCATAATTATGTCTTTTAACCAATTGTTCTCTAATTTCTTTTCGCGCTCTTGAAAGGGCAACCCTTACCGCGGTCTCATTCATTTCCATAATTTTTGCAATCTCTGCAAACTCATATTCTTCTATGTCCCGCATCTGAATGATCAACCGTTGTTGTTCGGGTAAGGTTTCGATTATCTGTTCCACCATACTCCAACTGTCCCGGTCTTCAATCTGCTTCTGAACACTTGCCGTTCGATCGGAATAATTACTGTGTACGATCTGCAAATTGGATGCCCTTTTTGATTTTAACTGATCCAGGCAGTAATTTTTGGTCATCGTCATTGCAAAAGCTTCCACACTGGAATAATTCGACAGAACGTTATTGTTTTTCCATAATTTCACCAACACTTCCTGCGTTGCATCCTCGGCTTCTTCGGTGCTCACGAGCAGCCTTTTTGCCATCCGGAACAACTTGTCCTTAAAAGGAGAAATCAAATTCACAAACTCCTGCTGATTCATAAATTCTTTAGTTTGGTGTCGGTTTATACAATCAAGACGAACTACTCATTGTTTTGTTACAAGATACAACAAAAAAAAATCCCGATGCTTTTCACATCGGGATAAGAAACATACTTTTAAAGGCTAATTACTACTAATAAAAGTGTCTTTAATTCTTTTAGTTATTAAAATAGAAACCGTTCGGTCCAACACCTACAGTCACTTCTTTTTGTAATGATCCTGTTAATGAATAAACAAAAGCTTTACTGTTCGCCGTAAAATCTCCTCCGTCAGCAATAAAAATATGACCTCCGTTTACAGCAAAACCATACATTTTTCCGTATTCAGAAGTTGACGGATAAGTTAAAATGGCAGTTGTTGAAGCTTCAGTAGCTGTTACATCCATGGCATAAACTGAAGTTCCAACAGTATAATAAATTTTACTTTGGTAAACATCCAGGTTTTTCGCATCGTTTAAGGACTCAGGAAAAACCACATTGCTTGTGCTTGAATCAGACAAATCCACTTTTACGATTTCACTCGGACTTCCATAAGAGCTTTTCAGCACATACAAAATTCCGTTGTTTACTTCCATCGTATCTGCACCTGCACCAACAGTTATCGGAGTTTCAAGTGAGTTTGTCACAGGGTTCACAACTAATATTTTAGTACTGCTGTATGGTTCTGACACGTATAATTTACCGTTTTCCAATAAAATTCGGTTTCCGGTATTGTTTAAAGGAATGGTAGATTCCACCTGATTTGTAGCAAGATTAATAACCGCAATATAATCATCAGTATCTCCTGTTTCAGGATTCATGTACGAATAGGTATTTGCGTTAACAACATACGCTTTACCGTCTTTTACAACACCATATCTTGGCGATACAAGACCTGTTTCTATTTTAGCAACCAGTTTGAAAGTTTTTCTGTTTACTACATTAATCTTATTCGACCCGCCTGCAATGACATAAGCATTATCTCCGCTGAAGAACATCGACTGAACGTATTGTCCGAATAAATCACCCGGATTAACCGTTCCGTACACATCCTGAGTGAATTTACCAAGATCATTTCCTAAAAACGAAACCGAACCCTGTCCTGATGAACCTTCGTTCAGAATAAATACTCCATTTTCATACGTACTTGCTTCAACCGCAGGACTATCATCATTATTACACGACACCAGTACCGAAATACTTCCTAAGGCAACTAAAAAAAACTTACTTAACTTCATTATCTTTAAAATTTAAGGTTTATGTATAGATTAAAATTTTTTCCGGGTAAAGGCCTGTCTTCAAGGCTTTCATATTTTTCATTGAATACGTTGAAAACCTGAAAACCAAGTTTCGAGGACGTAAAAAAGCCAAAATCATAATCGATTCCGATATTGGAAACATTATAAGGATCTATGATTTCGTTCGGATCATTGTCAGCACGGGTATAAACAAAGCCGTTATATAAGAACTGATAATTTGCCGCCAATTTTTTATAGGAATAAGCCACCGAAGCCGTCGCTTTATGGAAAGGCACAAAAAATAGCTGCTTACCGGTATCTTCGTTTTCGGAAATAGTGTAAGCATAAGTACCATTTAAAACGAAATTATGTCTCTTGTAACTCTTCGCCCACTCCAATAAGACTTCCGTTCCATAAGTTTGTACTCTGTCGGTATTCTGTGGCGACCAGATTCCGCCGTCGCCGGGTACCCAACGCAATAAATCTTTGATTTTATTGTAGTACATCGTTTGAGACAATTTTATTCTCTTATACGAAAACACGTTTCCAATTTCAGCCTGATAAGCGCTTTCCGGTTTTAAATTGGGATTTCCTCCTTCTTCCCAATAGAGATCATTGAAAGTCGGAATTCGGAAGTTTCTTGAAGCATTGGCTTTCAACGTATAAAATTCACTAAAAACATAGGAAGTTCCGACTGAATACAACAACGGGCTCTGATAATTATCGGTGATTTCCTTCCGGATGCCAAATTCGTTTTGCCATTTTTGGTTAACGTTCCATTTTGCCATCAACGCACCAGATCCGATCTGTCTGACATTGTTGCCAAAACCACTGCCATAACCTTTGGTGTGATTGTACTCCGACACTGCGTTTAATTTCAGCCCCTTTGTCACCTGATATCCTAAATCGAATTTACCTATGAAACATTCTGATTTTCCGAAAGTGAAATTGTTACTGTTGATATTTCCGAAATATTGGTAGTTTTCGAAAATATAGGCCGCTTTGGCATTGGATGTCCATTTGTTGTACGTCCCGAGGTATTCGATCAGATTTCGAGCGAAACCGTTAACATATTTGGTTTTGGTATCCGATTCTGAAACCAATGAAATATGCCTATCCGTATTGGAAGTCTGACTGTAAACCCTGATACTGTTTTTAGAGTTGATCTTATAACCGAAACTAACATTCAGTCCGGTAACATCGTACTGTCCGTTTTCATTTTTTCTTTGTTCCCCTTTCCAGTTATGCAGTCCAACATAAGGATAATTATTTTCAGAACCATTGTAAGAAAGAGCGATCTGCGAACTCAGTTTCTCATTGGAAAAAACCATTCTGTAATTGATTCCTTTGGTCTCGAAACTACCGTAAGCCATTTTAAAATCATTGCTGAACTGCTCTTTAAAAGCCAGCTCATTGTTCAAATGGACTGTTCCGCCTATAGCGCCGCTTCCGTAAATCACGCTTCCTCCCCCCGCTTTTACGCTGATGGAATTAAAATCGTTTGAATTTATGGTGTTAAAATCGGTACTGCCGTTGAGTTGTGAATTAATGTTTATTCCATTCCAAACCACCGCTGTTTGGGAAGCCGTCGTTCCTCTAAACGAAACCGTTGACAACATGCCACGACCATATTCTTTGAAATAAAGTACGCTGTTATAATTCAGAATATTGGTAAGTGAAGGCTGATTTTTGTTGATTATCGAATCGTTAAGAACCTGAATCGACTGGGATTGATTATTCTTCAGATAAATATCTGAAATGATCAATTCCTGCAATTTTGTAATAGAGTCATTTTGCGCCGAAACCTGTTGGCACAACATCAGAACAAAAAATAAAAACAGCTTTCTTCCAGTCATAATCTCTGAACCTTTTTTCCCGAAAGTTCGATATTCGTTAAGAAAAAGGCAGGTCTCCTGGCTTGCGTCCTGTTGTTTACCTTCCCATCCGTTGTGTTAAACGGGACAGTGGTTTGTAGATAACAGCAGGCTTTGTAGCTTACAGTTGCGGGAACAGCTTAGGCGTCGAACCTAATTCCCTTTTAATGCAGTTTGAAATATTCAAATCGCAACCCTAATCGGATGCAAATATAAAGGCAGAATTATCAAAAATGCAAGTTTGTGTGAAAATTTTGAAATATTTTTTAAAAAAGAGAGAAAATTCCGCTCCTTTGCCTGAAATTCCGTAAGCATTTTTACCTCTGAATTTTAAGCACCGCTCCAAATTCCACTTTTATCTGAAAGGCATCTTTTAAAGGTATATTATTAAGTTTACAGAGAATACTTCGTATAACACCGGCATGCGTTACTATAACAATTGGCTTGGCCAAATCCGATTTAATAAGTGTTTCTGAAAAATCAACAACACGGTCATATAATTCGGTAAACGATTCTCCTTCCGTCACTTTTATGTTCACAAAATCCTTCATCCACGGATTAATTTCCTCCTGTGGAATAACATCCCAATTCAGCATTTCCCATTTCCCGAAATTCATTTCCATCAGCCTTGTATCGGTTTGATATTTACCATCCGATAAATAATCCGCTAAAATTGTACATCGCTGCAACGGACTGGAAAAAAACACCGCTTCGGATGGTAATTGCTTTTTAATGCTTTCAAACTGATCCGCAAACGGTTCCAACAAACCTACATCAGACTGACCGTAACAAATCCCTTTTCTACAAACGGTTTCGGTATGTCGGACTAAATAAATTTCCATATCGCAATAGCCGAAAGATAAAAAACAACTTCACAAACCTGCTGCGTCGCCCCCAGACAATCGCCGGTATAGCCGTCAATCCATTTCTGAAAATAGCGCGCCATAAAATACCGTGTGACAAAAACCGGAATCAATACGAAGATCATTTGCCATTGAAAATAAGACAAAACGACCAATGGCAACAATCCGAAAAAAAAAGCTCCGACCACTTCTCTCCAGGTGAAATTCTGCGCAATGGGTTTACTCTTGCTTGATGCATCTTCACGCGAATATTGGTGTGTAAAAACTATGGAAACAGCCGCCAAACGACTAATGGAATGCGCTGTGATAAGCAATAAGAAAAAAACAATATATATATTCAGATTTGCGATTTCCGCCTTTTTGAAAAGTAAATGTACTGACATCACTTTTGTCAAAAAAAGCAGAACCACACCAATCGCACCATAGGCTCCAATGGCACTGTCTTTCATGATCAACAGGATTTTTTCCTTAGTCCAGCCTCCTCCGAAACCATCGCAAACATCGGCAAAACCGTCTTCATGAAAAGCGCCGGTAACCAAAATCGAAGCGATAATCGAAAACAGCACCGCAATTTCCGGAGCAACCAAATAATCGAAAATAAAATACGTGCTAATTGCCACGCTACCCACAATCCAGCCAATCAAAGGAAAATAACGCGACGCCTTGTTGAGATAATCAGGATCGTGATCGATATTTTTCGGACATGGAATCCTGGTGTAAAACATTAAAGCGGTAAAAAATATATGTAACTCTTTTTTCATTTTAAATGGGACGCAAATTTTATGGTTTTCTATTTGGGACGCGGATGTCTCGATAATTATCGGAACGGATGCAAGCAACAAGGATTACCCCGATTTTTTTATTATTGTTTAGATATTCCCCTCTGCTTTCTGATCACTGATTACTTATTACTCACACCTGCACTTTCAAAGCTTGCCATTTCATTCAGAAAAGCTACTGCTGATTGAATGATCGGAAAAGCAACAGCACAACCCGTTCCTTCGCCCAATCGCAAATCGAGTTGTAAAATTGCCTTCACATTTAAATAATTTAGCAATTTAATATGCGCCTGTTCAGCTGACTGATGACTGAAAATCGCATTGTTAAGAATCAGCGGATTCTTTTTAAAGGCAATCAGAAAAGCCACGCTGCAGATAAATCCATCTACCAGAATAAGCATATTGTTTTTATAAGCTTCAAGCATTCCTCCCGCCATTTGCAGAATTTCAAACCCTCCGAAATAAGCCAGTTTCTCATCTAAGGAACTATCACCTTGGTAAGACGCTATTGCTTTTCGCAAAATCTCGTTTTTGAATCGGAGTTTCTCATCATTCACACCTGTACCTTTTCCGACACAATCTTCAATTGGAATTCCGGTAATGACACTCATCAAAACGGACGCCGTGGATGTATTTCCGATGCCCATTTCCCCAAAACCAATACAATTACTTCCTTTTTGGGCAATAGCAGTAACGATTTCACTTCCCTTCACAAAGCAAATTTCCAATTGTTCTTTACTCATGGCTGCACCATGTAAAAACGATTTTGTGCCTCGGTCGATTTTTGCAGAAATCAAATTGGCATTCGGAGCGAAATCATAATTCACACCAGCATCCACAATGGCTAACTGGATGTTATTTTGTCTGCAGAACACATTAATCGCAGCGCCACCTTCCATAAAATTAGTCACCATTTGTCGGGTAACATCTTGCGGATAAGCACTTACGCCATGATTTGCAATTCCGTGATCGGCGGCGAAAACAACAATATTTGGCTGGATGATTTTAGGCTCCAACGTATTAAAAACCGTCCCGATCTGTTTTGCCAGAACTTCCAAAATCCCTAATGCTCCGGTAGGTTTTGTTTTATGGTCGATTTTATACTGAAGTGCAGCTTGTAAATCTGTGGAAGTTAATTTCTCCGATTCTTTTTCAACAGAGATATGTTCCTCTTCAATTTCATGAAGTGTCGCAATTTCTTCTACAAAAGGTTTTTCGGATTTCTTTTTCCAATGCAATTGCTGCAACATAGGCTGATTATTGTAATCCGTGGCCGGTTTTCCTATGCAGAAATATCCTAGCGGTTCTATATGTTCGGGAAGCCCCAATAGTTTTTTAAACTGATAGTAATTCAGAATCGAAACCCAGCCCATCGAAAACCCTTGTTCCGTAAGTGACAGCCAGATATTCTGAGCCGCACAAACTGCACTGGACTTTATCGCTTCATTGCTTCCGACAGTGCCGATGGTAAATTGATTCAAAACCGAACGATCATAACAGATAACCAATCCAAGTGGCGCTTCTTCAATAGCCTCCAGTTTCAGGTTTTGATATTGTTCCTTCTGATTGGGATTATCGGTTTGATTTGCTGCCTTTTCATCATATTCCAAAAACAGACCTTTAACAGCCTTTTTTATTTTGGCTGACTTTATCAGATAGTATTTTGTAGCATCGGTCAGCCCTACCGAAGGAGCCCAATGTCCCGCCAGCAAAGCTTTTTGAATCACTTCATCAGGAACGGCATCGCTTGTAAAATGACGTGTGTCTCTTCGGGCTTGTAAAATTTCGTATAAATCTTTCATCGCATTCAGTCAGTTAGCTGATTTACCGTCGGTTCAAATTATTTCTTCTCTTTTATTTTCACGGGAATACCTGAAACCATCAGTACAACCTCATCGGCATTTTTTGCCAGGTATTGGTTCATCCAGCCTTGTAATTCGGTGAATTTCCTGCCGATATGCGTTTCAGCATGAACACCCATCCCTATTTCATTGGTAATGATTATGATTGTGGCATCATGTTGTGCTATTGCATCAAATTGTTGTTTGGCCTGTTCAAGACTAGCCTGCACATCGTTTTTGGTATCGACAAAGAAATTCGTCAGCCAAAGGGTAACACAGTCGATCACCGCTACTTTTCCGGAAAAATCTATTTCACTTAAATGCTTTTCCTTTTCAACGTTGACCCATCTTTCGTCACGGTCTTTCTGATGACGGTCGATGCGTTTCTGGAAATCATCATCCCATTTTCTGGCTGTGGCCACATACATGGGTTTATCTGACAATTCTTTTGCTAAATTTTCGGCGTAACTGCTTTTTCCGGAGCGCTCTCCTCCTGTTATTAAGTAAATCATCTATTTTTTAACTTCTATTTTCTTTTCTCTATTTTCTTGCGTCTTGCTTCTTGTCTCTTGCTTCTTGTCTCTTGCTTCTATTTTCTTGCTTCTATTTTCTTTTCACAAGCTGTCTGACGGATACCAAATGTCCGAATAAAACAATCTGGACGATAAAAACAGGCAACCAGGTAAACGGGAAATTCAGTAGTGCCACATCGGGTTGGTCAAACGCGAATTGCTGCACGGGTGTCGGCATTGCCAGTACCGCATTTATTACAATATTTGCCAAAAGCCCAAGACAGATGAAATTCCAGATTAAAATAATCTTCCTGTTTAACATTCCGCGCTGTATTCCGAAATAGGCTATAAAAGGCGCTGAAAGTCCCGCAAAGATATCAAAATTCCTACCTGCGAATGTCATTAATTCCGGGATGGCCTTATACAGGAACAACCAGTACAAAACAATTTCGACTGCAATTCTTATCGTGTTTAAATAGGTAATCTGCAGTAATGGCAGTGAATCAATAAACCGTCTTCCTTTTTCAGAGACAAACAAGTAAATCATCAGGATTAATACCGGCCAAACCCCAAACAAGGCGATTTTGGGAGGAAAGGCATCCGGATTGGAATTAAAAAGACCATTAAGCGCCAAAGTTCCTTGTAAAATTAACCACGCAACCATCCCCAAAGCAATAGTATTGGCTTTCTTCCTCACCGCTTCATTGCTTGAATTCTTAACTACCTGATGGAAAAGTATCAACGTTGCTACTGTGGTCAGTGCAAAAACAATTGAAATATAGAGGGGTAAATTCGCTATCATGATTTCCTATGTTTTATAGTAAATGTACGCTATTTTTCCAACATCTTTCTACCGCTTCTTTTCAAAACCATAAGGACAGTGACGGCAGCTGTTTTGACAACAACTGCCTCTTTTCAAATGGTACCAGGCTTTAAAAACATAATTTCCGTCTTCGATATAATAATCGATTCCTTCAATCAGGTTGGTGGTTTTCGGAAGATCTTTTGCTCTGTTATCTATTGCACATTCAGGAGAGACGGTCACTACATAATCTTCGATTTTAACTGCACACGCGTTTTTGAAACAATCCGGACAAAGACAATCGATTACATCCGTAGGCACAAAAATGGGCGGAAAATCATTGCACCAGCACTTGCTTCCTTCCGGTGTATCTCCACAATTAAATGCTGTCCCGCAGCTTGAGCAATTTTTGACTTTTATGATGTTCATGGCGTAAAGATAAGTGTTGCCTATTTTCGGTTCCTAAAAATAAGAAGGATTTTTTTGCAAATTCTTATACCTTTGCGGACATCGAAATACAACATAATGAAGAATTATTTTTATAAAACGATGTTTGCTTTCTTTCTTCTGACGCTAGTCGGATGTGGGAAAAATGAAAAGACAGCGGATGCAAAAACGGTAACGGCTGAAAACACCATCAAATATGCAAGCGGACTTGCCATTTATGAATACGACGGGTATTCGGTAGTGAAAGTATCTAATCCTTGGCCGGATGCTAATAAAGACTTCACCTATGTTCTGAAAGAAAAGAATGCCGTTGTTCCGGATAGCTTAAAAAATCGCACTACAATTCAGGTTCCTTTGCAATCAATTGTTGTTACTTCTACCACTAATGTTCCTTTTCTGGAGATGTTGGGTGTTGAGAACAAACTTGTCGGATTTCCTCATACCGATTATATTTCTTCTGTAAAAACACGTGCCCTGATTGATAAAGGCCAAGTAAAAAATGTAGGACAGAATGAGAAGCTGAACATGGAACAACTAATCGAATTAGCACCCGAATTAATCGTAACCTTTGGCGTTGACAATAACAATCCGATGATTCAGAACCTGGAGAAAAGCGGGCTGAAAGTGATGATTCAGGGGGATTGGATGGAACAGTCTCCGCTTGGAAAAGCAGAATGGATTAAACTCTACGCCGCTTTATTCGGAAAACAAAAAGAAGCTAATAAATTATTTGACGCTATTGTAAAAGATTACAACCAGACTTTAGAATCGGTAAAAAACTCTAAAGCGGAAACAACGGTTTTATACGGATCAATGTATCAGGATCAATGGTATGTAGCAAAAGGAAACAGTTGGGTTGCCCAGTTTTTAAGAGATGCCAAAGCGGATTATCTTTGGAAAGATGTGGAAGGAACCGGAAGCTTAGGATTGTCTTTTGAGAACATACTGGACAAAGCAAAAAATGCCGGCTGTTGGATTGCCACAGGTTCTTTTAAAAACTTAAAGGAATTGGAAGAAAGCAATCCGCATTATAACGAGTTTGATGCTTTTAAAACAAAAAACGTCTATACTTTTGAGGCAAAATTAGGTGCCACAGGCGGAACGGTTTACTACGAAATGGCTCCTAGCCGACCGGATCTGGTACTGAAAGACTACATTAAGATCTTCCATCCCGAACTACTTCCGGATTATACGTTTACCTTTGCACAAAAGCTGAATTAAGTTGGCCAACAGAAAACGAAATACGATCTTATTTATTCTCCTGGGTTTGGGTTTGCTGGCGCTATTTCTGATCAACATCAGTTTTGGTTCGGTTACCATTCCTTTTAAGGAAGTTTTCAGTAGTTTAACCGGCGGTCAGGCCGCTAAATCAACTTGGGAATACATCATTATCAATTACCGTTTACCAAAAGCTATCACTGCGGTACTGGTAGGCATGGGATTGTCCATTGGCGGATTGTTGATGCAAACCTTATTTAGAAATCCATTGGCCGGTCCTGACGTATTGGGTTTGAGCTCCGGAGCCAGTTTGAGCGTTGCGTTTACCATATTGGGAGCCAGCATGATGCCGCCAGCTTTAAGCACTGTCCTATTGTCTTCTTACGGTTTGGTTTTGGCTTCAACCTTTGGAAGTTTTGTGGTATTGATAGCAGTACTTGTAGTCTCTCAGCGTTTGCGTGACACTATGGCCATATTAATCATGGGATTGATGTTCAGCAGCTTTACCAATTCGTTTGTAAACATATTGACGTATTTCAGTTCTGCTGAACAGTTACAGAAGTTTACGTTCTGGTCACTTGGAAACCTGGGTAATTTATCCTGGTCTTCGATTGTAATGCTGTTCATTTCCGTAATGATTGGCCTTTCCTTAGGACTTATCAGTGTAAAACCATTAAACGCTCTGCTTTTAGGTGAAAATTATGCGCGAAGCTTGGGTTTAAATTTCCAAACAACGCGATTGGTAATCTTATTCGCCACCAGTATTCTAACCGGAAGCATTACAGCCTTTGCCGGTCCGATTGCCTTTATTGGTCTGGCGGTTCCTCATATTGCTAAATTGGTATTCCAAACCAGTAATCATTTTGTTTTATTCTGGAGCACACTGCTTCTCGGAGCGGCAATTATGCTTATTTGCGATGTGGTTTCTCAAATGCCGGGCATGGAAGTTACTTTGCCTATCAATGCGATTACTTCCATGATTGGAGCGCCTGTGGTGATTTGGCTTTTGGTTAAGAAGAGAAAGATGATGAGTTGAAAGAAATAAGAGACAAGGGATAAGGCCGAAAGCAGTAAAAAGTATTCCGTAAACAGTTATTAAATTTGTAGTTAGAATTAAGGCGATGACAAAAACAGTCCTACATTCCGAGAATCTTTCGATTGGCTATACCACCAAAGCCGGAAGAACAGTTATTGCCGAAAAACTGAATCTTACGCTTACGGAAGGAAAGTTACACACCCTAATCGGAGCGAACGGAATCGGGAAATCAACTTTACTGCGAACCATTACGGGAATTCAGAAGCCACTGGAAGGTAATGTTTATCTGTGTGGTAAAAAGGTGGCGGACTATGAACCACTGGAACTGGCACGTAACCTCAGCGTTGTTTTAACAGAAAAACTTCCTCCGAGCAATCTTACTGTTTTTGAATTGGTAGCTTTGGGAAGACAGCCTTATACCAACTGGATCGGAACTTTATCCGAAGACGATATTCGAGAAGTACACAAGGCGATGGAGCTGACACAAATCATTCATCTTTCCCAAAAAAAACATTACGAGATCAGTGACGGGCAATTGCAAAAAGTATTAGTTGCAAGAGCATTGGCACAGGATACCAATCTCATCATTCTTGATGAACCCACTACACATCTAGATCTGGTTCATAAAGTATCGCTTTTCAAACTGTTGAAAAAGCTTACCCATGAAACCAGTAAGTGTATTTTATTCTCCACCCATGACGTCGATCTTGCCATTCAGCTGAGTGATGAGATGATTGTGATGACACCCGGTAAAGTAGTTCAGAACGAGCCGTGCAATTTAATTTCGGACGGGACCTTCAATACGATCTTTAAAGACGAGAACATCTTTTTTGATGCGGACCGAGGTAAATTCATTATCCAATAATTCCTAATCCCTGAAGGTTTTTGTAACTTTATACTTCAAAATTCATGAGGTATGAAAACAAAAACATTACTTGCTTTAGTACTGACTATTTCTTCAACAGTACTGGTTGAGGCACAACTGAAAGCTGTTTCTTATTCCGACGGAAGTCAAAAGCTGGAAGGATTTGCAGGTAGCCCGAAAAAAAGCAATCCGAAGAAAGCCGGTGTACTTATTTTACCGGCCTGGATGGGAATCGATGCGCATTCGAAGGAGAGTGCCGAAGCCTTATCGAAATTAGGGTACTTTACTTTTGTAGCAGATATTTATGGCGTGGGTAACAAACCGGCCAATGCACAGGAAGCCGGGAAAAAGGCCGGGCATTTCAAAACCAATTATAAAGAATACCAGCACCGCATTATGCTGGCTTTGGAGCAATTGGTCAAATCAGGGGCTAATCCTAATGAAATTGCCGTTATCGGTTATTGTTTCGGAGGATCGGGTGCGCTGGAAGTTGCGAGAGCCAATATGAACGTAAGAGGTGTTGTGTCCTTTCATGGTGGTTTAGGCAGGGATGCTGCAAGACAAATTGAGCCCATCAAACCAAAAGTACTGGTACTGCACGGTGCGGATGATTTCTATGTTTCCGAAAATGAAATCAAAGCGTTTCAGGATGAAATGCGCACTTCAAAAGCCGACTGGCAGATGGTGTATTATGCCGATGCGGTGCATGCGTTCACTCAAAAAGATGCAGGCAATGACAAGAGCAAAGGGGTTGCCTATAACGAAAAGGCAGACAAACGCTCCTGGAAAGCGATGCAGGACTTCTTTGATGAGATTTTTAAATGATATTACAGAGGGGTTGCTGAATAACCTTTTTTCAATAACCGCAAAGCTGCAACTTTTTTGTTGCGGCTTTTTCTTTTGTTGAAATCTGAGGGAATTGCAATCAAAATTACCGTTAGTAGACTGTCTCCACTCTTATAACTTGAGGCTTATACTATGTTAGTACGAGTCTATGGTAACATATCAGTACTATATCAATATTATATCAGTACTATATCAGTACTATATCAGTACTATATCAGTACTATATCAGTACTATATCAGTACTATATCAGTACTATATCAGTACTATATCCGTGCTATATCCGTGCTATATCCGTGCTATATCCGTGCTATATCCGTGCTATATCTGTGCTATATCCGTGCTATATCCGTGCTATATCCGTGCTATATCCGTGCTATATCCGTGCTATATCTATTGGGCAAAATTATACAACAAACGACTTTATTGTAAATATTATCCTATTATTTTACAACATTAATCACTTTTTTTGTTGTCTTTTGGGAGCTGCACCGGTATAAGAATGGATTGCAAACTGGTCGTATTAGGCTATCTTAATCACAAAGATTTTCTTTTTTATTATTAATAGTATGAACCTATAACTTTTCTTGTGGTTGTGGTTTTTGTTTGTTCTCTTTGTGGAGGCGAACCAATGTGGGCACAGATTGCAAATCCGTGCTATCGGGATATTCACATAAAAGTAACCAACAAAAAGTCATTGATAGATTGATAAATATTTATGGAAAATAGAGGTATTTATTTAAAATATAATTTTTTTATATTCTTCCCTGGCGGATATAGAGTTAGAGATGTAAAAAATGACAATACTGACGTTTATATTGTACTTAAAGACGATTTCTCAAAAGTTTATGTAGCAACATTGTTCACCTTAGAAAATATCAAAGAAATAATGATAAAAAACAGTGAATTGTTTTTTTGGTCCAGCGATATGCTAATTGTTAATGATTTGAAAAGAGAAACAATATATGAATCGATTAATCAAATTTATGAAACAGATTATTTGACTTTCGAGAGATTATTCAGTAATGCTGGAAGTTATTTCGAAGTATTTGACACCAATGATATTTTGTATGGTTTGATGTAAAATAAACATAGTTAGCAATGATCTTAAAAAACAATCCTAAACTCAACGCCTTACTACTATGTATTTTATGCATCACTCTTTATGTGGAATACAAGGTAAATACTGATCTTAATTTCCATTATGGAAAGGACGAAGGTTTTTTTGTCCGAATAGAATCAATTATCATTTTGAGTCCGCTATTCTTCCTTCTGATGGCAAAACAAAAAAAAATCATAATGATGCTTTTGGGTTTACTGATCGGAGTTGGGTCGGTAATCATCGGTTATTTATTTAGTGCGTTGCTCTTAGAGTTCAGGTACTCCGGACTTGTTTTCAGTATCCTAAGCACGATAATTTATATTGCCGCCTTCTTCTTTATTGAGAAAAAAATGACGAACTGAGTGCGCTAATCCACTTTGAAGACCTAGCTTCTTTGCCAGGACGGATTGCAAATCCGCGCTATCGGGATCAAAGGCGAAGACTTTACTTTTTTATTCAACCATTTAAAAAACTACGCTAAAATTATCGCTATATTTGGGTTAACCAAAACCCGTTATGCACAATGTTTAGGCACTTAGGAAAGTCGAGAACATTAAACCACAATAAAAAAATTGCCTCACTGCTTTCTTTTGTTGCAGGAATGGTAAATGTTACCGGATTCTTATCGGTAAAAATACTGACCACCAATGTAACGGGGCATTTCGCCTTTTTTGTTGATGAGATCTTTAAATTTCAGTTTTCCAAAAGTTTCATCTATTTCTTCTACATTTTATTTTTCTTCCTGGGTTCATTCCTCTCCAATTTCATAATTGAGGCCATGACCGAAAAGAAAAAGCGATTCGGCTACATCCTTCCGGTACTTGTTGAATGTGTTATTTTATTGATACTCGCGATTTTCGGAGCTATACTGGCAAAATACAACCTCGAGGTAATTGCCTGTAGTTTGCTCTTCGCCATGGGATTACAAAATTCTTTGGTTACCAAAATTTCAGATGCCATGGTAAGGACAACTCATTTAACCGGGCTTTTTACCGATCTGGGAATTGAACTGTCCCAATTGTTTTTTTACAAGGAACTGAGGCATCGCACTAAATTGATTGCAACGATTAAACTCCGATTGCGTATCATTACCTTTTTCTTTTTTGGTGGTATTTTAGGAGGTGTATTTTATTCAAAATATGAACTTATGGCTTTATTGCTACCTGCCGTTTTGCTGATTATCGGTATGGGTTACGATACCCTAAAGTTTAAAGTCATTACTTTAAGACGGAAGAAAAGAGTTGGCTTCGAGAACCTCAGCCACCAAAAAGATTCGAGAACCTCAGCCACCGAATAGCTTTGAGAACCTGAGCACCAAAGAGATTCGAGAACCTCTGTCACCGAATAATTCCGAGAATCTGCACTAAATAGTTCGGATGAAAAAAACCAAATTGCTTCAAACAAAAAAGGCCCGAATAACGGACCTTTTAATTTTATAGCTGCCAGATTATTTCTGCTCGTAATCGTAGTTAATCATCCAGTTAATGCCGAATTTATCCGTGCACATTCCGAATAAAGCACCCCAAAATGTTTTGTTCAACGGCATGGTTACAATTCCGCCCCCTGAAATTCCGCCAAAAATTCTGTTAGCCTCTTCTTCACTGTCTGCATTGATGGAAATGGTGATGTTGTTTCCTTCTTTATAGTCCCCGCCAAAACCTCCTGCCGCGTCGCTACCCATCAAAACAGTATTCCCTACAGGTAAGGAGATGTGCATGATTTTTTCTTTGTCTTCTTCTTTAATCGGATATTCAGACGGCATATCCTTGAATTTTCCTGCATAAGGAAAGTCGCCTCCAAAAACGGATTTGTAAAAATTAAATGCTTCTTCGCAGTTACCGTTAAAGGTAATGTAAGGGTTAACTTGTGCCATGTTTTATATGTTTTTAATTAAGTTGATCAGTAACAAATATAAGTGAAAAATGATTTATAAGAAATAACCCATCACTTTATTTTTCTGTTAAGAAAAGCACATAAAAACACTTTAACTTTTTGTAAATTAATAACTTATGATATTGTCGTAACTTTGATTACTAAAATTTCCCAAAGCATCGCCCCTATCACGGAGTAATAATTTAATTCGTAATTAATTATGAAAAAAGAGTCTTTCATTAGAAAAATTCTCTTCGTTGGGCTTTTGCTTGTGTTTTTTTCATGCGACAAGGACGAATATACCAACAATAGCCCGGAAGGAACCGCTTCAGCAACAAAAGGTACCGTAAACCAGATTGTTTATGGCGACAAAGTTGAAGTGGGAAATGGTCTTGTTAATTCATTTATGATCTTTGATGAATTCGGAAAACCTTTAGAATTAGGGATAATAATGACGAAAGATGTACTCGATAATCTGCCACCCGATTCTGATTTCGAGAAACCGGCTGTCATCCCGTTACCTAAAAACGCATCCGATTTTACAGCGTTTAACCACATTGAACTGAATTACAACCCGGACAACTATTCTAAAATCCCCGGTTTTAAACGAGCTCATTTCGGTGTGTATTTTTATATGATATCCGAAAATGACAGAATGGAGATTCCGGCCTGGTCCGATGAAGCAGAAGCGAAATTCGCTTTCTATCCTCCAAAAAATTATATGCCTAATGATTTTTCACCACTACAAAAAGGAAGTGGTTCTTTCGCCACCATGGGCAGACATTGGCTCAATATTTATGAAGGTGATCTGGAGGCTTACACCTTACGATTAGGTACTTATAATGGTAATTTCGTATTTATCAACCCTGTTGTTACTTTGGATTTTTTAAAAACCGGAAAAAAAGTCAACACTTCTTTTTCGCAAGGAATCAATAACCCGTTAAACAATATGCTGCCAAGGGAATATACAATTTACACCGACGAAGTCGGCAATCATTACATCTCTTTGGGTAATTTTATAAGCCGATAAAATTAAGATTCCGTAAAACGTTTTGCGGAATCTTAATTTCTCTGTTTTCCCTATAAAAAATAGGGCAATTTGCGGTTGATCTTTTCCACAATAAACCAGAATAGAAGAGCCAGCAGGCAAATCAGAACATACTTCAGTAAAATGAATCCAAAGGTTCTTTGCGGTAAAAATTCATAAACCAGTCGTATCGCATAAGGATGACATAAATAAATACCAAGTGACATGGTCGAACTGATCTTCAGATTTGACTGTGCGGTATTTTCTGCGGTTATCGAAAACAATAGCATGCTCAGGGGAAGAATCATCAGCGAGAAATCCAATGCCCCTATTTTAAAGGTATAATAGCCGTAGACTTCCATAAAAAACAGTAGCAGAAAAGGCACAAACAACCAATCTCTTTTTGTTGCCGGTTCACGCCAATGCTCGTATAAGGTACCCAAAACTAAAAAAGGATAGCCCATGAAAATGAAATTGCGTGTGGTTCCCATTCCTTCATATACTGACTTCAGTGCCGGTATCTGATTCAACACATTGATTTTGTAAGCCAACTGAAAAGCATATCCCAAAAGGAACAGCAGAAGCGCCAGAAGGAATTTCTTCCGCACCGATTTGCCTCTGAGGTAATACAATAAAACAACACCGCAGACCGTAGCCGAGAGATACCACAAATGCCAATAGCCGTAAATCAGTTTTAAGATCAGATCGGAGGTCGAAAACCATCCTAATTTATAGACCCGGATCAGATCGGGAAGATAGATAAGCTGCCAGACGAAATAAAGAAACAGGATGCGTTTTCCGTATTTGATCAGATAGGCTTTATCATTTATTTTATTGCGGAGTAAATAGCCGGAAATGATGAAAAATGTCGGCACACCGATTCGGGTGATTCCGTTGGCTATTTCATAAGAAAGGATTCCGGTAAACCCTTTTAATCCGGAGAGCGGAAAAATATGCAACGCCACAATCAGAAAGGAAAGCCCTAACTTTAAATAATCGATTGATGGATTGCGACCTGCCATACGTTATTTTTTAAGCATAATCTGCCGTTTTGCTTCGCCTACCACAAAAGCAACGGAATTGGCAATATTGTAACTTCTTATTTTATCCGACATCGGAATGGTCAGATGGTTTTCAAATTGCTGCATTACTTCCTGACTTAAACCAACACTTTCTTTTCCGAAAACCAGCCAGTCGCCATCCTGAAAAGCTGCTTCATAATAGGATTTATCGGCATGGGAACTCATTAAAAAAACGCGGGACAAATCCGGAACTTGTGTCTTCCATTCCGCTACATTCTGATATTCAAACCAATCCAGGTGTACCCAATAATCCAATCCGGAGCGTTTTAGGTTTTTATCAGTTATTTCAAATCCAAAGGGATGAATCAGATGTAATCTGCTTCCCGTCCCAACACACAAACGACCTATATTTCCGGTATTGTTTGGGATTTCCGGTTCCACTAAAACGATGTTTAACATATTTGGTTATTTGATGTTTGGGTTATTTCTTTTCTATATCTGTTTACTGACACCTGCCTTCTTCTATCTGCCTTATCCCTTATCCCTTATCTCTTGATTCTTGTTTCTTGCCTCTATTCTCTAATCCCTTCTATCTGAAAATCATTCACCTCTACTACCTCCCCCGCTTTCAAATTGTGTAAATCGATTGTTCCCACCCGAACGCGAATGAGTCGTAAAGTCGGTAAACCTACTGCGGCGGTCATTTTGCGGACCTGACGAAACTTTCCTTCGGTTAACGTAATTGAAAGCCAGCTGGTCGGTCCGTGTCGTTCGTCGCGTATCCTTCTGCCCTCGCCTATATTCTCGGGTAAATCAGTCAGTATTCTCGCTTCGCATTCTTTAGTCGTATAGCGAATCCCCTTAAAACCGATTTCAACTCCTTGTTTCAATTGATCGATGGCTTCCTGGGTAACTAAGCCGTCAACCTGTGCATAATATTCTTTTTCAACCGTCTTGCTTCGGACCAGCTCACTCATCATTCCATCGGTAGTTAGCAACAGTAATCCTTCAGAATCTTCATCCAGACGACCTATAGCCATCGTTCCGTCGGGAAAAGGGAACAGTTCACCTAGTTTTTTCTTAGCGCGTTTCTTCTCATAAATGAACTGACTCAAGTATCCATGCGGCTTATGGAGCAGAAAATGACGGTGATTATTCATAAAGCAAAAATACTGTTTTCATTTATCTATTAATAAAAGTTCGTAAATTTATGACTTTTGATTTTCAAACGTCTGATTTAAAACAAGATCCCATGGCAAATAAAAAAACTACCATTACAGTCAACGCACACGTAAATACCCCTATTGAAAAAGTATGGGAATTCTGGACCCTTCCGAAACACATTACACAATGGAACAATGCTTCAGACGACTGGCACACGCCCAACGCGACTAATGATTTAAAGGACGGCGGTGAATTCAGCTTCAGGATGGAAGCCAAAGACGGTAGTTTCGGCTTTGATTTTGGTGGGGTTTACGATAAAGTAAAAACGCACGAATCCATCCATTACACCATTGGCGATGGCCGGAAAGTTCATATACTCTTTGAAACTTTGGGTAACACGACAGTTATAACAGAAACCTTTGAAGCCGAAGAAGTCAACTCCATCGAACTGCAGCTAAGCGGCTGGCAGGCCATATTGAACAACTTCAAAAAATATACTGAATCCAATTAATTCTTAAATCGTACATCATGAGATCACAGGTTTTCATTAATCTTCCGGTAAAGAATCTGGAAAAAGCAATGGATTTTTATACCAGGATAGGTTTTAAAAACAATCCCCAATTTTCGGATGAAACTGCAGCGTGCATGGTTTTCAGCGAGGAAATTTATGTAATGCTCCTAACCCATCCCAAATTTAAAGGCTTCATCGTTAAAGAAATTGCTGATGCTTCAAAAACTACCGAAGTCATCAATTCCTTATCCATTGAAACCGTAGACAAAATGAATGAGATGGCTGACAATGCGGTAAAGGCCGGTGCGGTAGAATATTCAGAACCGAAAGATTACGGTTTTATGCAACAACGTTGTTTTGAGGACCTGGACGGACATTGCTGGGAAGTTTTTTATATGGACATGAGCAAATTCCCAACACAATAAAATCGACACCATGAAAAATCCAATCTATCCTTGTCTTTGGTTTGATAAGAATGCCAAAGAAGCTGCTGATTTTTATTGTACGGTTTTCAACGATTCCAAAATTACAGCTGAGAATCCCATCGTAGTAACGTTTGAAAGTGCCGGTCAGAAATTCATGTGCCTTAACGGCGGGCCTGCATTTCAGGTCAATCCTTCCATTTCCTTTTTTGTGGTCTGTGAAACCGAGGCTGAAGTTGATAAAGCCTGGAATATTCTAATTGAAGAAGGTTCCGTGCTGATGCCTTTGGACAGTTATGAATGGAGTAAAAAGTACGGTTGGGTGCAGGACAAATTTGGTGTCAGCTGGCAATTGTCTTTTGGTAAATTAGCGGAAGTGGGGCAGAAATTTACACCTACTTTAATGTTTACGGAAGACGTGCACGGGAAATCGGAAGAAGCTATCAATTTCTATACTTCTGTTTTCAAAAACTCTGATATTGTCGGCATCCTTCGTTATACGGAAGAAGATGATCATGATGTAATCGGGACGATAAAACATGCGCAATTCAAACTGAACAGCAATGTTTTCATGGCGATGGATAGTGCTTTGGCAAAAGGTTTCGGATTTAATGAGGCTATTTCCTTTGTTGTGGAATGTGAAGATCAGGCGGAAATCGATTATTTCTGGAATAAATTAACGGAAGGAGGGCACGAAAGCATGTGTGGCTGGTTAAGTGACAAATATGGCGTTTCCTGGCAAATTATACCGGAGATCCTAAACGAGCTGATGAGCAACCCTGAAAAATCACAAAAAGTTGTAGAAGCCTTCATGAAAATGAAAAAATTTGATATTGCCACATTGCTTAACGTTTAGTTTCTTTTCAGGAAAGTCACCACAATCACAATAATTTGATACTTTTTTATATGAAGAAGTAAATTCTTACTTTATTTTCTAAATTTTACAAAAAATATTGTATTTTTGTTATCGATTTAACGTTTTTCATTAAATAGGGAATCGTATGAATAAGCCAATCTTTTTAGAGAATTTAAAGCTTCCCTCGCGGAATATCGCTTTGCATTTGCTGTTCATAACTTGTTTCATGTTAATTTCTTTAAATCATTCACCGAATAGGACTCGCGCTGAAAAAAGGATAAGAGATCCGAAAAACGCAGAACGACATTTAGCTGGCCATCCCAAAAAAGAGGATAATCGCGTTTGGGGAATATTGGAAGGAACAACAGTTGTTAATAATGGTATCACAACGGCAAGCACACTGATTCATTATGGCAATGCTGGATGCATGATAAATGCCGGAAGAAACAGCAAAAAATATTTAAAGGGAGTGGTTTGGTTATTTAAGAATTTCCAAACCATTCTTTTTTTTGCACAAGTCGACACAAAAGGGGTATCCTCCAACACTACTTCAGGTGACGGTTCCTTTACCTTAAAAAAATACCTGATCTGGGGCAACGCTTTCTTTCTTTTGTTGATTGTCAGTCCGATTGTTTTGTACTATCAGGCAACCGTAAAAAAACTTACGCTTTCAAAAAAAGAAACGGAAAATGAGAATGACAGTCTGACCATTGCCAACAAAGAACTGTATCGTTTTGTGTACAGTGCTTCCCATGATTTACGTTCGCCTATTAATTCGGTTAAAGGACTGGTGGAAATTGCCAGAGAGGAAGAAAACATCCATCAGATTAAAGATTACTTGAATTTAATGCATGAAAGTCTTAGCCGGCAGGATCAGTTTATCAGCGACATTATTGATTATTCAAGAAACAAACGAAAGCAGAAATGCATCGAAACCATCAGCCTTGATAAACTGACTGATGAAATAATTGCCCAGCATCAGTACATGCAAAAAGCGAATGCGATTACGTTTACAAAAAACATTGCACTTGACAAGGTAATCATTGATAGTTTACGATTGCGGATCATCCTGAACAATCTGATTTCAAACGCTATCAAATATTCGGACGATACTAAAGAAAATAAACACATTTCAATCAAAACCTATGAAAACAATTCCTCTGTCGTGATTGAAATTGAAGATAACGGCATTGGCATAAACAGCGAATGTATCGGAAAAATTTTCGATATGTTTTTTGTCAGCAATGAGAAAATGGGATCCGGCCTCGGACTTTACATTGTCAAAGAAGCCGCCGACTGCCTTAACGGAAAAATTGAAGTCCGTTCCGAAAAAAACATAGGCACAACCTTTACAGTAACCCTTCCCAAATAGGAAAATCACCAGTTTTGATTATCCTTTAAAAAGCATGTTTATTTAATACTGAAAAGTTACTCCCGCACCCCATTGCATGTCGCTGTCATAGTGCGTCGACAGGGCCCAATATTTTGTAAGTATGTATTTCGCACCGACCGTCCATTCTTTATCGGTGTTCCCCATTCCGCGCAGGCGTAATCGTTCTGTTAGGGGAATATCGTCCCTTGAAAATGCAATCCTGACTTTTCCCTCCGAATCCACTCGGGCATCGGCAACAATAAACCAAGGCATAGTGTATTGCAAACCTACCGACATCACACTTCGCTTATCTTTGGTATTCGTCTGATTAAATAGGTTGGTTTCAGTTTCTCCTCCCGGGCGATAGCGAAAATCCCAACCGACATAAGGCATCCAAAACTGGCTTCTGCCTAAAAGCCTTCCGAAGCGGAGTTCGTTTTCGTAGCCGTATTCTTTTTTAAAGCCCACATGCCATTCCGTCTGAAGCATCCATCGCGTATTAGCATATCGGATTTCACCATCGCTGCTGTTACTTTCCACACCAATTTCGGCGCCCAAATAAAAACGGCGGTCATCGGCATAGACTTTACGCAACGCTTTCTTCGGATCTCCCAAGTTGGGATTTACAGGAGAGTTTTCATAACTGAAAATTTTACCCATTCCCGACATCATATGATACAGAATATGACAATGAAAATACCAGTCGCCGTAATTTTCCGACGCATGAAACTCGATCACATTGGTTTCCATCGGCATGATGTCCATTACATTTTTCAGTGGAGAATAGTCGCCTTTATCATTTACAATTCGGAAGAAATGGCCGTGTAAATGCATCGGATGGCGCATCATCGAATTGTTTTTCAGAATGATTCTGATGTTTTCACCTTTCTTTATCAGAATCTTATCCTCTTCGGATATCGTTTTGTTATCCATGGTCCAAACGTAGCGATTCATGTTTCCGGTCAATTCGAAAGTAAACTCGCGAAACGGAAGATCCGGCAACTTCGATTTGGTTACCGATTCCAGCATACTGTAGTTTAAAGTCCCCTTATCTTCTTCAGGAGTTTCAGCATGATCGTGATGCATTTCTTCCATCTTTTCGTTCTTCCCCTCTGTATAACTTCCGGTAATTTCGGGATACATCACGGCATTCATATCCATTTTTTGCAACGACATGTTCATACCCATATCGTTCATTTTTCCGCTGGTGGTCATCATGTCGTTCATCATTTTCATCCCTTCGAAATACTTTAGCCGCTCCATTGGCTTCACTGGTCTTTTAGTACCTTCTCCTAACCAAAGCGATGTTGATCCGGTTCGGTCTTCTGAAGTGGCTGAAAATTCATAACTGCTTTTTTCAGGGATTGTAACTATGATGTCATACGATTCTGAAACACCAACAATAATGCGATCAACATTTACCGGCTTTACATCAGCACCGTCACTGGCCACCACTTTCATTTTTCCGCCTGAAAACTGCAGCCAGAAATAAGTGGAAGCACTTCCGTTGATTACCCTTAACCGTAATTCTTCGCCGGGTTTTAAATCGGAAACTGCATCACTTAAACGACCATTGATGAGAAACTTTTCGTAGTAGACATCGCTCACATCCATGGCCATCATACGCTTCCATTCGTTTTCCAGTTTTGTGGTGAAATGGCCTTCTTTGATGGCTTGGACATAATTTTGGGTCGCCCCTTTTTTTATGGCATACCAATCCGTCGCCTGATGTAGGGAACGTTCGATCTGATTTGGGTTCTCATCACTCCAGTCAGTTAGTAAAACCACCTTTTCTTTTATTTTTGAAGGTTCTTTTTTGTGGATGATAAAAGCGCCGTACATCCCGACCTGTTCCTGCAGCATCGTATGCGAATGGTACCAATATGTTCCACTTTGAACGATTGGAAAGCGATAAACTGCTTCTCCGTGAGGTTTAACAGGAGGCGTGGTTAAATACGGCACGCCATCCATTTCATTGGGTAAAATGATGCCGTGCCAATGCACCGAAGTTTCATGGTGCATATGATTGTGAATGTGGATTTCGGCGATGTCCCCTTCGGTAAATTCCAAAGTGGGTGCCGGAATCTGGCCGTTAATTGCTATTGCAGGCCTGGTTTTTCCTGTGAAATTCACCATCGTATCCTTAATATGCAAATCGTAACGTTTTACTTTCTGTCCGATTGCCATAAAAGGGAGCGAGATTATAAACAACAAAAGGAAAAACCTTTTCATGGTCAATGTATTTAATTGATTGTCTTCTTAACCTCGCCACAGGTCAGCATTGCTTTTCCGTAGAACGGGTTTTTAACGGCATCGGAATCATCTAACCAAGTGACTTTTTTCATCGGACAATACATCACATATAATTTTTCGGAACCAAATACTTTTTGATCCGCTAAGGCAATCATAGAGCCTGATATCTTGCCAAATCCGGTTCTTATTTCTTCTATCGATTCTGTTTTGCTGTAGATATCGAAATAGGCCGCCATAAATTTCAGTTCTTTTTGTTGCGCTGTCTTACCGGCAGTAACGGGTTGCAATTCAACAACATCCTTTTGCATCTGTATTAGCGCATCTTTAGCATTTCCTGCATTTGAAGCCACCAAAGCGTCTTCCAGTTTCAGGTAATCCTTAAGGAGTTGAGTGTACTCCTTGTCTTGTGCCTGGGCCGTCAGTAAACCTGCCCAACTCATCATAATTAAAAAAAATGTTTTCATAATTTATTTGTTATCTGTTAGTGATTCGATTTTAAATCCGGCATTCTTAACCTGCTCTAAAAGGGCTTTCTCATCAAGATTATCAGCTGATATGGTTAAGATTTTATCCTTATTTGCCGTATCCACTTCCCAATGGTTTTCACCCAGCATTGGGTTTAAGATTGGGGTTACTTTGGCCACACAACCGGAACAGTTTATATTGGTTTTGAATTGTTTTGTTTTCATGGTATACAAGTTACTAATTATTTCCTTACAAATTTCGAGAGATCCTTTGATGAAGTTGTTACACTATTTCGGTTCCGTTTTACAATATTTACAGTTATTTTTTCAACTTTAACCTCAGACTGTTGCTTACCACAGATACAGAACTCAAAGCCATAGCTGCACCGGCGATCATTGGATTCAGTAAAAAGCCGTTAAATGGATATAAAACACCTGCTGCAATCGGAATTCCGATTAGGTTATAGATGAAAGCCCAGAACAGGTTTTGCTTTATCGTAGCAACTGTTTGTCTGGAAAGTAAAATGGCCTGCGGCACTTTTAGCAAATCGGAAGAAATAATGGTCATATGTGCCACATCCATAGCAATATCAGATCCTTTTCCCATTGCGATGCTCACATTCGCCTGCGCTAAAGCGGCACTGTCATTGATACCGTCACCGACCATAGCGACTACTTTCCCTTCTGACTGCAATGCTTTCACAAACGATAATTTGTCTTCCGGCAAAACCTCAGCTTTGTATCGGTTAACTCCCATGCTTTTTGCTATTGACCCGGCAGTCTGTTCATTATCGCCGGTAAGCATGATCACTTCTAATCGCTGATCCTGAAGTTGTTTAACGGCTTCTACAGAAGTTGCTTTAATTTTATCGGCTACGGCAATTACAGCCAGAAGTTCTTCCTCATTGAAAAAATACAATAAGGTATGTGGCAATTCGGAATTCTTCACGATAAACGCTTCAAAACTGTGCTCGATAACAATGTTATTTTGGATTGCGAATTTTTTATTTCCGACAAAATAGGTTTTACCTTCTATTGTCGCTTTCACGCCAAAACCGGTCATGCTTTCAAAGTCTGAGACAGTTTTAGATTTTACTTCTTGATAATGCGAAACTACCGCATCGGCTAGTGGATGTTCCGATTGTGCTTCAATTGAAAACAGGATTTCAATATTGTTTTGATTTTCATCTTTCCAAAATGAGTCAACCACAGATGGCTTTCCCTCAGTGAGTGTTCCCGTTTTATCAAAGATAAGGGTGTCGATTTTTTGCGCAAGTTCGAGACTTTCGGCATCTTTTATCAGGATTCCTTTTTCAGCTCCTTTACCTACTCCTACCATGATGGCTGTTGGTGTTGCCAATCCAAGGGCACAAGGACAGGCGATTACCAGAACGGTGACCATGGCCAGCAGGCCTTGCGTTAATCCGTTTTCACCACCTAACAGTACCCAGGCAATTAATGTGATCAGCGAAATGACCAGAACCAAGGGAACAAAAATACCGGCTATTTTATCAACCAGTTTTTGAACCGGAGCCTTACTGCCCTGCGCATTTTTTACCATCTGGATAATTTGGGAAAGCAACGTTTCCGAACCTACTTTTTCGGCGGAATACTGAAAACTTCCTTTTTGATTGATGGTTCCTGCAAAAACCATTTCTCCTGTATATTTAGCTACCGGAACCGGTTCTCCGGAAATCATGCTTTCGTCTACGAACGAAGTTCCTGAAGTGACTTTACCGTCGACAGCGATTTTTTCACCGGGCTTAGCTAAAAGCACATCACCAGGAATTACATCACTGATTTTCACCTCTTCCTGCTGATTGTCTTTGATTAAGCGGATGACAGTTTTAGGTTGCAGTCCCATCAGTTTTTTTATTGCCGAAGCGGTATTCCCTTTTGCTTTTTCTTCCAGCACTTTTCCCAGGAGAATAAAGGTGATGACTACCGTAGCGGCTTCAAAATAGACGTGAGCGTGTAACCCACGACTGTACCAGAAATCGGGATTCAAAGTATTAAAAACACTGAAAAGATAAGCGATCCCTGTGCTTAAAGCAACCAAGGTGTCCATATTGGCTTTTCGGTGTTTGGCTTGTTTCCAGGCATTGATGAAGAAATTCTTTCCGAACCAAAACAATACCGGAGTTGAAAATAGCCACATGACCACATTAGCAAAAGACCAATTCATGAAGAACATCCCGATTACAAAAACAGGCAACGTAAACAGAGCGGCCAAAGTCGTTCGCTTTTTTAAAACTTCAAATTGCTCTTTCTGACGGTCTTCAATCTCAGTTACCTGATTTTCCGACTCCGAAGTTATCAGATCATAACCGATACTCTGGATAGCTTTTTTGAAGTTTTCCAACTTAGCAATTCCGGGCACATATTCGACTGTGGCTGTTGCATTGGCATAATTCACTGCAGCAGTCACGACACCTTCTTCAAAAGAAAGCATGCTTTCTACGCTCACGGCACAGGAAGCACAGGTCATCCCTTCCACTGGGAACGATTTTTTTACCGTTGAAACATTGTATCCCAAATCGCGGATATTCTGAACGAGTTGTCCTAATTTAAAAACCTTGGGGTCGGTTTCTATTTTTGCCTGATGGTTGTTAAGTTCCACTTTATGCGACAAAACGCCTTCGGTTTTATCCAAAACATCATCTACAATAAGGGCACAATGTTCACTATGAACATCTTCCAGAGGGATTACAGTTATTTTATGATCAGTTTCCATAGTTCTTATTATTTGATGATACAAAGTTCCGTCAGACAATAAAAGAAAACGTTACAGTATTTTCAGTATGGATTGTAACTTTTACAGTTGGTCAAGCGGAACCCGTTTTTGCTGTCCGATGGATTTGAAATGAGAAGGTGTCAGGCCGGTGACTTTTTTAAATTGATTACTGAGATAAGCTACACTGCTGTACCCTAACTGATTAGCGATCTCTTTTAATGAAAGTTCATCATAAACGATGAGTTCCTTCACCTTTTCTATTTTCTGAAGAATGACATATTTTTCGATGGTAGTCCCTTCCACGTCGGAAAAAAGATTACTCAGGTAATTATACTCGTATCCCAATTCGGCGGACAAAAAATCGGACAGGTTTATTTTAAGAAGTTCTTTGTCGTGGTGGATGTGTGTAATGATCAGACTTTTGATTTTTTCGATGACCTGACGTTTTTTATCATCAATTAATTCAAAGCCTATTTCTTGAAGTTTTTGGGCTAATTGTTTCCGATCGCTTTCCTTCAACGGATCCGCAAATTCGATTTCGCCTAAAATGACACCTTTGTAATTCAGACCGAGGTTGTCAAGGATTGTTTCCGCTGCCAATATACAGCGGTGGCAGACCATATTTTTAACGTAGACTTTCATATTGATTTGATTACGTTAAAATTACGAATTCTTTTATAAAAAGAATTATTAGCTGTAAGCAGCTTAAGATTAGAAATAAAAAAGAGGCCTTTTTACAGGCCTCCTTATAGTATTTGATTTACTATTACCCTCTAACTATACTAGTGTAAACGATCACGCAAACCTGATAATCCTTTAACAGACTAACATTTTTGAATAACAAATCAAAAACCATACTCAAAGGTACAATTTTTATTTTTTTAACTAACTACAAATCAAAACATTAACAGAAAAAGTTATTAACAATCACCAAATCCCTATGCTCTATGTATTGCATAAAAAAAGAGGTCCTTTTACAGACCTCTTCTCACAGTATTTGATTTACTATTACCTTATTAACTATAGCCTAAATGTTTTTTAATTATCACTAATGAAAAACATGATCTCGCTATTTTAGTCTTTCTGACTTCCGAAGATATTTTTTCACTTCTCCGAACCGAACCTGCCCTCTTTTCAAGGATGAACAAATCCGAATAACAAATCAAAAACCGTTTAATAAAGTTACAATTTTTTTCTTCATAATTCACTATGAAAAACATAAATTAATTAAAAAAACATCACTTGTAGATGTTTTCTGTCACTTCACCTAAAATAGTTAAAAAAGTAAAACTTTAACTTTATTTTTACTAAATTAACAAACTAAAACCCTTTATCTGGATAAATTAGAAGTAAAAACTTATTTTTAGCAATCTTTCTAAAATAAGATTTATGCTGTTGAACAATAAGGTTTATGCTGTTGAACCTAATTAAGTGAGCCTATGAAAAAATTATTACTTTTAGTATACTTACTAATAGCGCCAGCACTCCATGCGCAATGCTGGACGGCTATATCGGCAAAAAACGGACAATCAGCCGGTATTAAAACCGATGGTTCCCTCTGGACATGGGGATTTAATGGTGAAGGTCAATTGGGTGACGGCACGCACATCAACAGAAACATTCCTGTTCGTATAACCACTGCCACTAATTGGAAAGCAATTTCTTCCGGCTACAATCATATGGTAGCATTAAAAACCGACAATACGCTTTGGGCCTGGGGATCAAACGACTCCGGTCAGTTGGGTGACGGATCCAATACCAATTCGTCAGTTCCTATCCAAATCGGCACCCACATCAACTGGAAAATGGTTTCAGGCGGCGGCAGTCATAATCTTGCCTTAAAAACAGATGGCACTTTATGGGCTTGGGGAAGTAACGTTTCCGGTAATTTAGGCGATGGGACAACAATAAACAAAAACCAACCGGTCCAAATAGGAATCGAAAACGATTGGAAATATGTATGTGCCGGTCTGAACAATTCGTATGCCATAAAAACAAACGGAACGCTTTGGGCCTGGGGTGACAACTCTTATGGGCGATTGGGCGACGGAACGATCAACACCAGACTGGTACCCACGCAAATCGGCACCTCCTCTAATTGGGCTAAAATTTCGGAAGGCTATCTGCATACTGTCGGCATCAAACAAAATGGCACGTTATGGGCCTGGGGCTGGAATGCTTATGGACAATTAGGAGATACTACTCAAGCCAACAAATCAGTTCCTGTCCAAATAGGCACTGACGCGGATTGGCTAAATGTTACTGCGGGAGGATATCATACCATGGCAACAAAAACAAACGGAACGTTATGGGGTTGGGGATACAACAATTTTGGACAATTGGGTGATGGTTCAAACACTACCACGCTCGGGCCTATTCAGGTAGGAACGGACACCAACTGGATCGACATTGCGCTGTCATATCAACATACCATTATAATCAACAGCAACGATCACATACTTTCCTGCGGTTATAATAGTGACGGAAGACTGGGCATTGGTTCCAATCAACACAGAAATATCCCTACCAATATCGATTGTACTACTTTGAGCGCGGAAAATTTCAAAAAAGACTTAGTTTTAAATCTGTACCCTAATCCTGCTTCAGACAAAATTATGTTGGTATTTCCGGAAAGTTATGCAATTGAAAAAGTGACTCTTTTTGATATCACCGGAAAGAAAATCAAAGAATTATCCGAAATAACAACTGAAATTGATGTGCACGAATTAAAAACAGGAATGTATTTACTGCAGATCAACATCGAAAACCAAATCCTAACAAAGAAATTTATGAAAAATTAATTTTGTCCCTAATCAAATTCTCTTTAATAATGCATAATATCCACGGCAATCACTTTTCTGCTGAAATGGAAAATTATAGCACGACGCAAATACATTCTTTTCACTATTTACATTTATGTATTAGGCATGGTGGCAACTGCATTTTATTTCTTTCCGGAAGTTCTTGAATTCTTGCAAAGCAATACTTCGAACGGAATTTCTCCAGAAGAATGGTGTCAGAGAGGCCAAAAGTGGTTAATCCTAAGCTTCTTAAGCATATTCTTTGTCTACCTCGCCTTTATATCATTGCTCATTGCCCTGACCAAGAAAAACAACCCTTCTGAGCAAAATGAATACTGAACATTTTGAAAGTAAGAATCCTCCGATTCGCATACATCAGCAAAAAATAAACTTTAAAATTATTTCCGCCAAAAGTAATTTCCATCTATTAATTCGTTCAAAATACAGTTTATTTTTTTCTACTTTTACGGAACAGAAAAATCATAAAACCATGTCGCAACCCCTTTTACTAGTAGCCGCATTTTGCATTGCCTTAGGAATAGGCATTTTCATTGGAAAAATTTTATTTTCAGCTAAATCCCAATCTGAGAAATCAGGATTAGAGGAGCGAATTAACGGTTTGCTTGCCCAGCTTGAACAGGCAAAAGAGCAGTTTCAGAACGAACGCAATAACTTCGAAAAACAATTTCAGCAGTTAAATGCGGAAAAAGAAAATATCCGCACGGAAAAAGAAGCGCTTGCCATTCAATTATCCAAAAAAGAGGTGGATTTTGAAAACCTTTGGGAACGCAACAAAGAACAAAAAGACGAAGTGAACCAGCTTCAGGAAAAATTCACCAAAGAATTTGAAAATCTTGCGAATAAAATTCTGGAAGAGAAAACAAACAAATTCACCGAGCAAAACAAGGAAAATCTTAAAAACATACTTTCTCCGCTTCAGGACAAGATTCAGTTATTTGAAAAGAAAGTAGAAGACACCCACAAAGAAAGCATCGACTATCATGCAGCATTACGCCAACAGATTTTAGGTCTGCGCGAGATGAACGAGCAAATGAGCAAGGAAACCTTAAATCTTACCAAAGCATTAAAAGGCGACAGTAAAATGCAGGGTAATTGGGGGGAGCTGATCTTAGAACGCGTACTAGAAAAATCCGGATTGGAAAAGGGAAGGGAATATGATATACAGCAGAGTTTTGTAACGGAAGACGGTTCCCGTGTTCAGCCCGATGTGGTTATTAACCTTCCGGATGGCAAGAAGATGATCGTGGATTCCAAAGTATCCTTAACCGCTTACGAACGTTATATCAACGAAGAAGATGAAAGTGAAAAATCGTCTTACCTGAAAGAACACGTTAATTCAATCAAACGTCATGTGGAAGGATTAAGCAGCAAAAACTATCAGGATCTATATCAGATAGAAAGTCCGGATTTTGTTTTGTTGTTCATTCCGATGGAACCGGCATTTGCATTGGCTTTAAACGAAGACAATTCCCTTTACAACAAAGCATTTGAAAAGAATATCGTCATTGTAACTCCGTCTACCCTTTTGGCTACGTTGCGTACCATTGACAGTATGTGGACTAATCAGAAGCAACAGGAGAATGCTTATGAAATTGCACGTCAGGCCGGAGCTCTTTACGATAAATTTGAAGGATTCATCAATGATCTGATTAAAATCGGAAAGAAAATGGACGAAGCCAAGACCGAGTACGGAAACGCCATGAACAAACTTGTAGAAGGAAAAGGCAATCTTGTTACCAGCGTGGAAAAACTTAAGAAAATGGGAGCTAAAGCCAAAAAAGCCCTCCCGGAAAGCATCTTAGTACGTGCCCTTGAAAAAGAACGAAATATTGAAAATTAGGTCATTATGAAAAAATTTCTAATCTATTCCATCATTGCTTTCGTAGTAGCAATAAGCGGTTATTTTGCTTTCCTATATTATGTCCCGTACAGTGATGGCGTCAGGGCTGGTGAACTGATTAAAGTAAGTCATAAAGGTGTCCTTATAAAAACCTGGGAAGCTGAAATAAGTCAGGGTATTGCAGGAGCGCAAATATTTGCTTTTTCAGTTTTGGATAAAGATTCAAAAGTCATTGCTGATTTAGAAAAATATCAGGGAAAATATGTAAAAATTAAATACGTGGAACGCTTCAAAACGTTTCCCTGGTGGGGCGATACCAAGTATTTTGCTGTCGATGTACAATTGGAGGAAACTCCGCACTTCAGAAAATAGAACCTATGGAAAATTTCAAAAAGGTAAGCGATTCGAAGATTACGCTATCGCAGTTGATGCTGCCCTCCCACTCTAATTTCAGCGGGAAGATTCATGGTGGTTATATTTTATCGTTAATGGATCAGATCGCATTTGCGTGTGCTTCGAAATACTCTGAAAAATATTCCGTAACCGCATCGGTGGACACAGTGGATTTTTTAAGTCCGATTGAAGTCGGCGAACTCGTTACACTGAAATCATCTGTCAATTATGTGGGAAGAACTTCCATGGTTGTCGGAATCCGCGTTACATCACAGAACATACAAACCGGAAAAGAAAAACACTGCAACTCCTCTTACTTTACCATGGTAGCTAAAGATGAAAACGGGAACTCAACACCGGTACCCGGACTAATCTTATCGAACCTGGAAGAAGTACGTCGTTTTTATGACGCGTTAAGACGCGCAAATAGTAAAAAAGAACATAAAATAACTGACGGAACCTTCGATTATTCCTCGGAAGAAGCCTTAAAAAACCTACAAAACTTTAACGTTGAACTAAAAATAAATCGTTAATAAAAACTATTAAAAAATAACAATTTCGCGTAAAAAAAATATATTTATTATATATTTGAACAAATAAGTTTTAAATATATACATTTTATGCAACAAAAATACCTACTAAAAGCTTTTGGCTTCTTATCCTTATTGACCGTAATTTTTCTCATTGCCTGTAATTCGGAGGAGGAAGCGGAATATACTTCAGTATCTCCGGTTAACGTAGATCTTACTCAGGTTCCCTATCCAAAATTATCCGATTATAAATTCTTTGAAGGATCTTTAAAAAACCTTAATCCTTCCTCAAAGGTTCTTCCTTATGATCTTGCCAGTACTTTATTTACCGACTATGCCAAAAAAAAGCGTTTTGTTTGGATGCCTTCAGGCTCAAAAGCCACTTATGATGCAGATGGGAAAATTTTAAAATTCCCAAAAGGTACGGCGTTAATCAAGACCTTTTATTACGATAATGTTCAGCCATCAAATACAACACGAATTATTGAAACCCGTGTAATGATAAAAAAAGGGATCGATCCGGTAACACTGCAAGATGAATGGATATTTGCTAATTATGTCTGGAACGATGCCCAAACAGAGGCTTATTTTGATCTAAACGGAAGTTATTTTCCCGTTTCATGGAAGGATGAAAACAATGTTATCAAATCCTCCAACTACAGAATCCCTTCAGGAACCGAATGTTTAACCTGTCATAAATCAAATGAGCGACCAATTCCTATCGGGCCAAAGCCGCAAAACCTGAATTTCAATTATACTTACAGCAGCGGATCAAAAAACCAACTGGCCAAATGGAAAGAAGAAGGTTATCTGGAAAGCTACCCTAATACGATCGTGAGTACGGTAGATTGGAAAGATTCCTCAAAATCCCTGGAAATGAGAGTCCGCTCCTATATAGATGCCAATTGCGCGCATTGTCATGCCACAAACAGCCATTGCGATTATCGTCCGATGCGATTTGCTTTCAGTGAGACCGCTAATCCGACAAACTTAGGTATCTGTGTAGCTCCTCAGGAAAACATTGACAACTCCCTAACTTATATTGTTACCAAAGGAAATTCCCAACGTTCAGTGATGCATTTCCGACTAAGTTCCGTAAATGAAGCCACCCGGATGCCGCTTCTGGGACGAACAATTGTTCACGAAGAAGGCGTTCAACTCATCGAGGAATGGATCAATTCTTTAGACCCAGCCTGTAATTAAAAACAGTAACCAAATTTATACAAACAGCTTATGAAAAAAATTACTCTTTATTTGTTATTTGGATTAACTTTTTGGGTCGGTGACGCCCAAAACACCTGTGCGACAGCGCTCCCGATTCCAGCCGGAAGTCACGTAGTCAGCGCTGTTGATGGTCCTACATCGATCGGAAACCTGTGCGGACCGAATACTGGGGTTGCAACTCTAAGCGAATGGTATACGTATACACCAACAAATGACTATACGGTAACCATTACAACTGATTTAGCTGTCAATTCCGGAAAAGACACACGATTTAATGTTTATACCGGCAGTTGTGCCGCATTAAACTGTTTTGCAGGCGATGACGATAGCGGTGTAATCGGAAACGGATTTTTATCAATCAGCACGTTCAATGTGACCGCCGGTACCACTTACTATATATCCTTTGACAACCGATGGAGTGCTGCAGGATTTACATTCCAGATCATCGAACAGCCTTTAGTCATTCCTGTTGTTTCTTTTACTCCGCAAACGGTTTCTGCAACGGGGACTTATAACTATTGTGTAGTTGACATGAATGGTGACAATCTGGACGACATTGTTTCTGTAAGTGCTTCACAACTTCAGATTCTTTACAAAAATACATCTGCTCCCGGTTTTACGAGTGCATCAATTCCAACGGCTAATATGACCAATCAGCCATCCTGGAGTATTGCTGCCGGGGATTATAACAAAGACGGATTCAATGATCTACTTCTCGGTGGAGGAAATGGAGCGACTTTCCTTAAAACATCAAATAGTGGAACAACTTATACAGCCGTTAATTACGCTCAATATATTTTTTGTCAGCGCTCAAATTTCACTGATATAAACAAGGACGGCAACCTAGATGCTTTCGTTTGTCATGATGTTGATCCGAATGTCTACTTCTTAAACAATGGTACCGGAACATTAACTTTCAATCAGGGAGGCTTAGGTGATCACACCGACGGCGGAAATTACGGGTCGATCTGGGTGGATTATGACAATGACGGTGATTCTGATCTTTTCATCGCAAAATGTCGCGGCGGAGTTACAACAGCTAACATCAACGAATTACACCGCAATAACGGAAATGGTACATTCACCAATGTGAGTGTAGCAGCGAATATGGCCGATCCAATCCAAACATGGTCTTCTGCTTGGGGCGATTTTGATAACGATGGAGATATGGATGCTCTCGTAGGCGCAAGCTCAAACGCAAACGGGATGCACAAACTGATGAGAAACAACGGAAATGGAACATTTAGCGATCTAACAGCCGGTTCAGGTTATGATACTTTTATGTCGATGGGAATTGAACATGTTGCTCATGATTTCAACAACGATGGTTATGTAGATGTTTTCGGCGCCGGAAACACCATGATGATAAATAACGGAAATATGACTTTTTCGCCTTATCCGGTAACTGCAACTAACGGACCAATCGGTGACTTAAACAACGATGGTTTTCTAGACATCCTTAATGGTTCTACCGTTTATTACAGTGTTCCAAATGCGAATCATTGGATCAAAATCAATTTACATGGAATTCAGAGTAACAGCAACGGAATCGGAGCCCGTGTCGAAATTTACGGCGCCTGGGGAAGACAGATCAGAGATGTACGAAGTGGTGACGGATTCCGATATATGAGCACATTAAATACACATTTCGGGATTGGAGCTGAAACACAAATTGCACAAGTTATTATTCGCTGGCCATCAGGGATAGTTGATATCATCAATAATCCTTCTTCTAATCAGGCCTTAACTGTAATTGAAGGAAGCACATTAGGAATTGCCGAAAACAATTTAGGTAACTTCGCGCTATATCCGAACCCGACGAGAGACTACATTAACTTCAATACTTCCAATGCAACGGAACAAATCAAAATGGTTACCATTTATGACCTATCCGGAAAAGTAGTCAAAAAAGACAATGCAACAAACAATCAGGTTTCTGTTCATGAACTGCAGAGCGGAACGTATGTAATTGTTTTGGAAAACAGTCTTGGTCAAAAATTCTCAAGTAAGTTTATCAAGAAATAACCTCAATAAAAAAGTCCCGAATACTCGGGACTTTTTTATTATTTCTATATCATTCAGACTAAAATACGCGCAGCAAATTAAATCCGAAGCAGATTTCTCCTTTCGACCAATCACCCGTTGTCTGTCCTAAATATCCTGTTTCATGCATTGCTCTCGAATTGGTAAAATGCATCTGAAAAACGTGTCCGCCTGTTTCGACATCCACGCCAATGGAAAGCGGATTTCTGTATATGGACTCGGACGCACGATTCAAATGGGCTGCATAATCAACATTTACGGACCAGCGCTTTGTCAATTTATATCTCCCCCCCATTCCAATGGCAAACTGACTGTTATTTTGCGGATTAGGCAAAATAGGCTCGCCACTTTCGTCTAAAATATCTCGTACGGTATTTTCATGGAAATACGTGGGCGCTACCTCTAATGAAAGCTTCTCGTTGAATTTCCTTGAAACCAATAGTTGCGTACAATAACTCAAACGATTTGCAAAGTCCATCCTCGGATAATTCTCCTCTTTCATTTCCGCATTCACCGCAATACTGTTAAATCCGACCAGGCTAACCGGAAAACCATCTTTTTCCTGCTCTTTTAATCTGTATTTAACCCCTGCATCAATAGTCTCCTGAAAACCACTTCTTGCAACATGCACGGTAAGCCAATCCGTCACACCATATAAAAATTTAAGCTGTGTGTTGGCATTATCCAATCCGAAGAAATCATCGAAACCATTTTTTAAATAATCAAATCGGTGGGCAACGATGAAATAAAAGTCTCCTTTTGCAGCCAGTTTTGTCGATTCCAGATTGACAATCTTTAGTCCTTTGAAGGCAGATTCAACTTTAGTATCAGCTTTAACAGTATCTATCTCAGCAAGTAAATCATCCTGAGAAAAGGCAAAAGCAGGAAATAGTAAAAGGGACAGTAAAATTCTCTTCATATATTAATTGATTACCAGAGTTTTCGTTCCTTCCCCATTCACTGTTTTTATTTTCAGTAAATAAGAGCCATTTGTCAATCCGGACAAATCCATGGCATTGTTATCGGAAGTCACTGTTGATTGTTTGATTTTTTTACCCTGGATATCATAAACAATCACGTCTGCTTCGTACACTAAGTTTGGTAATTCAATTTTCACATAATCTTTAGCAGGATTCGGATACACTTTAAAGCTGCTCAAATCGAAGCCATCCACTGACAAAGTTGCATTGGTTGCACTACAGTTACCGCCTCCATGATAAGTAACCACTAAGGAAGTTCCTCTGGCAAATGTCAGATGAAGCGGTTGTGCGGAAAACGGAAATGTAAAATCAGTTCCTTCTGTTGCAACTCTGCTTCTCGTTGCCACAACTGTTCTTACGCCGGCATTAATAACATTGGAAGTAACAGTCCAGTTTTGGGTATCCGTAGGCGGTGTTACACCCACGCCGTTAAAACTTCGATCGGTCATATTGGTCCCGTCAAAAATAACAACATCCTTACCAATATCATCCATTAACGCAGTAGCATTGAAAGCCACGCCCAGCCAACTTGTCGATGGCCCAACCAAGGTTAAAGTAACTGTAGAACTGGTAATATCAACTTTACCTGTGTAATTGGCAAAAAATTGAACGGTCCCTGTGGTAAAGGTCTGCGAAAACGCCCCTAATCCAAACATAAAAACTAAAATTGAAAGTGTAATTTTTTTCATAACCTTTATTTTTTTAGGAGTTGCAATAATTTTTCATCATTTGTCATTGTGGCATAATCCATAGCAGACTTTCCACGAATATCTTTAGTGTTTATGTCGGCATTTGCTTGAACCAGCACACCGACAATATCATATTTTTTAAAAAGTACGGCATAGATTAAAGCCGTATTTCCGCTTTGATCGGCGATACTGGTATCGGCTTTATGAGCTAACAGCACATTTATCATTTCTAAATTTCCTTTTACGACCGCTGCCATTAACGGCGTTCCGTAATTGCTGGTTCCGTTGATATCCGCTCCGTTTTCTACAAGAAATTTGGCCACTTCATTATTACCGCGATACGTTGCTAAAATCAACAAACTGTATCCGTCGCTGTTTACCGAATTAATAAGATTGGAATTTCCCTTAAGGAGGGTTTTCATTTCCTGAACTGTTCCTTTTCGGGCTACTTCAAAAATATCTGTCTGAGAAAAGACCGACTGAAAAAAAAGAAACAAAATACAATTTGCAATTACTTTCTTCATAACTATTCCGATTCAAGACTGCATTGATCCATTTTCATTTCTTCCAGTAAATCATCATACCCGATAAAACGGCCTTTGATTTTCACTTTCGACTGTACCTTAATACTCTGCGGCAGCTTATCTTTAAAGACGGCGAACATCTTTCCGTCAACAACTATGGCATTTCCACCTTCATCCAAACCGGAAACCATACCAGTCACATCTATGGTTTTATCAAGGTACTTTTCATTTGCTTTTTTCTCATCTGCCTTAAATTCAGCGTTAATATCACTGGCGGTAACGGTATAACTCCCTTTTTCAGAAGCTATGTCACGATGAGCCTGGTACACATAAGAATAAACAAAATAACCTATGAGCAAAAGCAAAACTACAACTGCTAAAATTTTATTTCTTTTCATATTATTTGACCATTTCTTACAAATTTAACTAATTTTCTTTTTAGTTTAACAATAAAAATCATAACTTTAATTACATAAATGACTTAAAATGATTAAACTGAGAAACATTGTTTTAGGGCTGTCCGTCTTTGCCGTTTGGAGTTGTACTAATGACTCAGAATCAGATTTAATAGGCGATACCCCCGAAATCATAACCTACAACCAGACAATAAAACCAATAATTACACAAAATTGTATTGAGTGCCATGCCCAGCCTCCGCAAAATTCGGCGCCTATGTCGTTACTCACCTATGACCAGGTTAAAGATGCTGTTTTGCACAGAGGACTGATTGACCGGATTTCAAGTTTTGACCCCGCATTTTTAATGCCGTATGGAAGATCAAGATTACCGCAGGCGCAAATTAATCAAATAACCGAATGGAGAAACGCAAATTTCCCTGAATAGCAACATCATGAAAACAAAATTATTTTTAGCCGCCCTTCTCTCAATGTCTTTTTTAGGTTATTCACAATCCAAAAAAATGACCAAAACCGGAGATGTGAAGTTTGAAGCCTCTGTACCTTCTTTTGAAGAGGTTAAAGCCGAAAACAAAACAACAACTGTAGTTTTAAACACCGATAATGGCGATATTGCCGCCCTGGCCCTGATGAAGGGATTTCGGTTCAAAGTCGCCCTGATGGAGGAGCACTTCAACGAAAATTATATCGAAAGCGACAAATATCCGAAGGCTACATTTAAAGGCAAAATAGATGATTTTGATATGTCTAAATTATCGGAGACCGAAAAAGAATTCATTATGAAAGGCACGCTGGAATTACACGGAAAATCGAAAAAAATATCGGTACCTGCAAAAATCAAAAAAACAGCAGACGGCATTTCACTTACTACGGCATTCTCTGTGAATTCTGATGATTTTGCTATTGAAATCCCGGCAGTCGTAAGCAAAAAAGTTTCGAAAACAGTCAATATCAATGTCGACTGTATTCTTAAATAATTTGTGTTAGTTATAGAATTAAAAAGTCTTTTAGTGAAAACTGAAAGGCTTTTTTTAAAGCATTACCTCTTCAAATGCATTTAGTTTATCGATATAAAGTCGGGTATGCGAATCATCATCACTTCTTGAAAACATCGGAATAAACTTGGCTCCGTAAACAAACTCATCAAAAGTATAGGAAGTGCGTTTTACCACCGAAGTACTGAACATATCGTCAAAAACCTTCACGTAAACCACAAGCTCACCCTGATTCTTGTCGAAATCTTCTTTGCTAAGACTATACAGCGGACTTTCCTCCGTAATCGGATGCACGACCGTCCAGCTAAGCGTCAATGCATTAATCCGATGCAATTCCAAGTCCAAAGAATAAAACTTGTTGACCGTTTTTCCGTCTTCTTCCAATGTCATCCCCAGAGTCAGACGCGCTTCGGCTTCCGTAAGATTTGTATTTTTATAAGGTGTCATCCTCAGCATCAGGGCGGTCATATCTTTATAAGGCGCAATAATAGCATTATCCGAAAAACGAATAAACGCTTTAGGCTTACTGAATCTTCCGTAAAACAAACCGGTAGCAATAGCAAAACTCAACAAACCGAACAGAGCTTCCACAGAGGCAACAAAACTGGCCCAAAAACCGGTTGGACTGATATGCCCGTAACCTACAGTGGTAAAGGTTTGCGCACTAAAGAAAAAAGCCTGACCAAATTTATCCATAGGATTATCTGCTGTAATACCATTGAGATGATTCACTCCGATAACACAATAAACACTGGCAAAAAATAAGTTCACCAATAAATAAAAGACAAAAATCGTAAGCATGAATTTCCACCTAGGAAGCACTAGCATGGTATGATACCAACTGATACTTTCCACAAAACCAATCCCTTCTTTCTTTACATTGGCATCACCATTTTTATTGATAAACCTACCGCCGTAATTGGAAGAATTCGTTCCGAAGCCGCTATTAGCATCTGCTTTTGCTCGCGCATTTATTTTCTTTAGAAAAGCCATGAATCATAAGTTTAAGTAAAGCTATAAATTTTAAACCGATGAATCGTAAGTTTTATTTGGTATTTTTGATTTTGAAAACCAATCAAAATGAACCCGAGAATTGAGAAGTTATCCGAGAAAAAATTAATCGGAAAACGAAAGAGCATGTCATTAACCAAGAACGCTACTGCCGAATTGTGGCGAAGTTTTATGACTTCAGAAAAAGAAATTCACAATAAAATCGGTTCTGACCGCTATTCTGTTCAGGTTTATCCTTCTGGTTATTTTGAAAATTTCAGTCCGAATACGGAATTCGAAAAATGGGCGACAGTAGAAGTAAACAATTTCAATACTATTCCGAACGAGATGGAAACTTTTGTATTACCGGGCGGGCTTTACGCCGTTTTCTTTTACAAAGGCTCAAATACAGACACAGGAATCTTCCAGTATATTTTCGCAGAATGGCTGCCCAATTCGGAATACCAGTTAGACAACCGACCGCATTTTGAAGCTTTAGGAGACAAGTACAAAAACGGTGATCCAGAATCCGAAGAGGAAATCTGGATTCCCATCAAACTCAGAACATAAATACCGAAATAAAAAAATCCCTCGAACGAGGGATTTTCTTTTATAACTAAGATGATATTTTATTTACTCAAGTACATTTTTCTTCGTGAGTACAACTCATAGAATTGGTCGTCTTTCAGATCATCGATAAACAAGATGCTTTCTCCTGTCGATTTCATTTCAGGACCTAAAGCTTTGTTTACATTTTTGAATTTACTGAAAGAGAATACCGGTTGTTTAATCGCGAATCCTTTCAATTGCGGGTTGAATGTAAAGTCGGTTACCTTATTGTGACCCAACATTACTTTTGTAGCATAGTTTACATATGGCTCACCATAAGCTTTTGCAATGAATGGAACTGTACGTGATGCTCTCGGATTCGCTTCGATAATGTAAACGATATCGTCTTTGATTGCAAACTGGATATTGATCAATCCCACTGTTTTCAGCGCCAACGCGATTTTATGTGTATGATCTTTGATTTGTTGCATTACGAACTCACCGATATTAAACGGAGGTAAAGTTGCATTACTGTCTCCGGAGTGTACTCCACAAGGTTCGATATGTTCCATGATTCCGATGATGTAAACGTTTTCACCGTCGCAAATCGCATCAGCTTCTGCTTCGATTGCACCATCTAAATAATGATCCAACAATAATTTGTTACCCGGAATTGATTTCAATAAATCAATTACGTGTTCTTCCAATTCCTGTTTGTTGATTACAATTTTCATTCCCTGGCCACCCAACACATACGATGGACGAACTAATAACGGGAAGTCTAATGAATCTGCTAATTTTGAAGCTTCTTCAGCACTTTCCGCGATACCGAATTTCGGGAACGGAATGTGTAAATCGGTCAACAAATCTGAGAAACGTCCTCTGTCTTCAGCTAAATCCAAAGCATCGAAGCTTGTTCCTAAAATCTTCACTCCGTACTTAGAAAGTTTTTCAGCCAATTTAAGAGCCGTCTGACCTCCCAACTGCACGATTACACCTTCCGGCTTCTCGTGACGGATAATATCGTAGATATGCTCCCAGAAAACAGGTTCGAAGTATAATTTGTCTGCCGTATCGAAATCTGTGGAAACCGTCTCAGGATTACAATTGATCATGATAGTTTCGTAACCGCACTCAGATGCCGCTAAAACTCCGTGAACACAAGAGTAGTCAAACTCAATTCCCTGTCCGATTCGGTTTGGCCCCGAACCTAAAACGATTACTTTTTTCTTATCGGTAACTACACTCTCATTATCTACGAAACGAGTACCGTCGGCTTTCTCGATTTCAGCTTCGAATGTTGAGTAGTAGTAAGGTGTTTTTGCTTTAAACTCGGCAGCACAAGTATCAACCAGTTTATAAACACGGTTCACCCCCATTTGATCGCGCAGATTGTATACCTGGCTTTCAAGACAACCCATCATGTGAGCAATCTGGCGGTCAGCAAACCCTTTTTGTTTCGCTTCCAAAAGCAATTCTTTCGGTAGCGTATCTATTTTGTATTTTGAAATTTCACGCTCTAATACATATAATTCCTCGTATTGTTTAAGGAACCACATGTCGATTTTTGTGATCTCATGAATTCTGCTTAACGGAATACCCATCGCAATCGCATCGTAAATTACGAATACACGATCCCAGCTCGCATACGTTAATTTCTCAATGATCTGGTCGTAATTGGTATATCCTTTTCCGTCGGCACCCAAACCGTTACGTTTGATTTCCAACGATTGGGTTGCTTTATGCAAAGCTTCCTGGAACGAACGTCCGATTCCCATTACCTCTCCAACTGATTTCATCTGAAGACCTAATGTTCTGTCGGCACCTTCAAATTTATCGAAGTTCCAACGTGGGATTTTCACGATAACGTAATCCAAAGTCGGTTCAAATAAAGCGGAAGTTGATTTTGTAATCTGGTTTTGTAATTCGTCAAGTGTATACCCTAAAGCCAATTTTGTAGCAATTTTAGCGATTGGATATCCAGTTGCTTTTGATGCCAATGCCGATGAACGAGATACACGCGGGTTGATTTCAATCGCTACGATATCTTCTTTTTCATCCGGTGAAACGGCGAACTGTACGTTACAACCTCCGGCAAAATTTCCGATGCTTCTCATCATCAGGATTGCCATGTCACGCATTTTCTGGAACGTTCTGTCCGAAAGTGTCATTGCAGGCGCAACTGTAATACTGTCTCCGGTATGAATTCCCATCGGGTCCATATTTTCGATAGTACAGATAATTACAACGTTGTCGTTTTTATCTCGAAGTAATTCTAATTCGTATTCTTTCCAACCCAAAAGTGCTTTATCAATCAACACTTCGTGAATTGGAGAAGCTTCAAGACCACGTGTCAGTAAATCGTCGAAATCTTCTTTCTTGAATACGAAAGCAGCTCCGGTTCCTCCTAGAGTAAACGAAGGACGAATTACCAACGGGAATCCGAATTCCTGTGCAATTTCTTTACCTTTAAGGAAAGAGTTTGCCGTTTTTGCAGGCGCAGTCGGAATTTCGATTCGCTCTAACAATTGCTTGAATTGTTCTCTGTCTTCCGTGATATTGATAGCGTTAACATCAACTCCAATTAAACGTACACCAAAATCTGTCCAGATACCTTTTTCATCCGCTTCCAAACAAAGATTCAATGCTGTTTGTCCACCCATTGTAGGCAATACAGCATCAATTTGCGGATGCGCTTTTAAGATTTCAATGATTGATTTTGTCGTCAGTGGTTTCAAGTACACGTGATCCGCCATTGACGGATCTGTCATGATGGTTGCCGGATTGGAGTTAATTAAGATAACTTCAATTCCTTCTTCTCTTAATGATCGTGCAGATTGTGATCCTGCGTAGTCAAACTCACAGGCTTGTCCGATTACAATTGGTCCCGAACCAATAATTAAAACCGATTTGATTGAATTGTCTTTTGGCATTGTGTTGTGTTGTTGTAATTATTAAGACACGTAAAGTTATGTCTTTATTCTCGGTAAGGTATAAAAAAAGCGTTACTAATAAAAAGTAACGCTCTATTTATGATTTAAAAAATCATTATTTTTTGTGTCTAGGCTCAGATGAAACCGTTAACTTATGTCTTCCTTTTGCTCTTCTGCGCGCTAACACTTTTCTTCCGTTAGCAGAAGCCATTCTATCCATGAAACCGTGTTTGTTTCTTCTTTTTCTTTTCGATGGTTGAAACGTTCTCTTACTCATTGCTTTTATCTTTAAATCGTGTTTTTAAATATGTTCAGCTTTGAAATTAACCTCGCTTCAAAACCGAGTGCAAATATACAAAGACTTTTATTTCTGGCAAGTGGTTTAGAAAATTTTTTTAAACTTCCGGCAGGATATTGTTTTTTAAACCTTTAGAACAGCAAATTTAAGGAATTTCAATAGTTTGAAAAAACTTTTTTCAGTTGCTCATTTCTATTTATTACATTTGCAAACTTAAAAATAAAAACAGTATGTTTCACAGAAATATTAAATTGATTTTAGCCGGATTGGTTATTGCATTAGGGATTTGGCAATTTACGGAAGACAATATCGGGAACGGTATTTTCCTGATCCTTTTCTCTTCAATCTTTATTTTACTTTATTTCAAAAACGAATTTATTTTACTGGCTTTCCTGCAATTGAGAAAACAAAATCTTGAAGGCGCTGGCAAATGGCTGTCACATATTAAAAACCCGGAAACGGCTTTAGTTAGAAAACAGCAGGGATACTACAACTACCTTAACGGGATCATGGTGTCACAAACGAATTTATCGGCTGCTGAAAAATTCTTCAAAAAAGCGATCGAATTAGGTTTGAGTATGGATCAGGATTTGGCTTTGGCTAAATTGCAATTAGCAGGAATCGCTATGACAAGAAGAAGAAAAGTGGAAGCTACCAACCTTTTAAACGAGGCCAAAAAATTAGACAAACAGAACATGCTTAAAGATCAGATCAAAATGATGAAAGAGCAGATGAAAAAAATATAAATAATTGATTTTCAGTATTTTAAAGCGCTTTTTAAGCGCTTTTTTTATTTTAAATTGCATCCTGACGACTATTTAAACCGAATAACGGAAAAACAAGCAATTCACCGATTTTAAACGTAATTTTATCGATTCAAAACGGAGAAGATGCTACAATTCTACTTAAAATTCATAGTTGTTTTTCTTCTGTCTTATACAGCTACTGCACAAGACAATGCGCATATTTTGTTTTCATACCACATCCACAAAAACATCAAGTCGTACATAAAAGAAGCCAATGCAGCTTATGAAAGAGGCGACGACGAACTGGGAAAAAAACTCTTCGACTCGCTCATTCACAATTCCCTTATCGGTACAAAATTTGACAATTTCAGTTTCCACCGTCTCAATAAAAAAAAACTGTTTCTAAATACCTTTAAAAAACCGGTATACCTTCTCACCTACTCTTCCTGGTGCCTGACGTCCACGGGTGAAATTTCAGCCTTAAACAAACTAGCTAAAAAATATGGGAAGGACATTCAGATCGTTGTAGTTTTCTGGAACAGAAGAGAAGAAATAAAAAAAATAGCGCGTAAATTCAACCATCCGATAGAAGTATGTTACGCACATGAAACCTACAATAAAGACGATTACCTTGTATCTACACTAAAACACACGCTCGGAATACCAACCACTTTTTTAATTGATGAAGGAATGAACTTAATTGCCATAAGAAGAGGCGGCGTCAATCTTGGCAACAAAATGCCCTATGACCAATCCTTTTCTTTAAATTATGAGCGGTTTTATGACGGCATCAGCCCTCTGATTTCAAATGAAGACCGCGTAAAAAACTCGGGAGGAATCTCAAAATGATTATTTGCCGAGAATCATTTTTCCGGCGACAATCAACAACACTACTCCGAACACTTTTTTCAGCATTTTAGCATCGATGGAAACGGCCCATTTACTTCCGAAATACCCTCCGACAACAAAAAAAACCGCCATCAGAGCCGCATACCTCCAATCGAGATAACCCTCTTTATAATAATTAAAAACTGCTGCAGCCGTTACCGGAAGCAAAAGCACTGCCAGACTGGTTCCCTGCGCCTGATGTTGTGAAAACCCCAATAACAGCAAAAGCGGAACCATAATGATACCGCCACCGATTCCAACCAATCCGCTTAAAATACCGGCCAGCAAACCGATGGCCATTAAAGCTAAAACTATAGTTAATGTCATGGATCTCATTTTTACCTTGTATATCCTTCTAACGGAATTTCAATTGTATATATTTTTCCAGGCTGTACCGTCAAAGATTTATCTCTCAACCAAGGATTATGAATTTTCAGGATTTTGTAATTGATTCCCTGCTCTATCGCAAAAGCAGCCAAATCAGGAATACCCGAGATTACATCGATCTTTTTGACCGGAATCTGCTTGTAAAGAATTTCAGCTGGCAATGTATAACCATATTTCTGCGGGTTTTGCATTATCTCTTTCAATGCTAAGATCCTGAATACATAACGTGAAGTCTCTTCATTAACCAACAAATCGTAATAATCCGTTACTTTTTGAGCCTCCATGAAGCGATCCATTCCATTCACCCCGCCATTATAAGAAGCTGCAGCCATTGTCCAGTTTCCGAATTTTGCTTTCGCTTTCAACAAATATTGGCACGCCGATTCCGTTGATTTCTCCAGATGATAACGTTCATCCACAATATCATTAACTTCCATCCCGAACTGTTTTGCTGTTTCAGGCATAAACTGCCAAACCCCCTTTGCACCGGACGGCGATGTCACATTAGCTAAGCCACTTTCAATAACAGCCAAATATTTGAAGTCATCCGGCACACCGTTTTTCTTCAGAATTGGTTCGATAACCGGAAAAGCCCGATTTGCTCTTTTTATAACCAATTCTGTTGTAGCATGAAGATTTACATTCACCGTCAGTTCCCGATCAAAACGTTCGCTTACATCTGAAATTTTCAACGGAACTTTTTCTCCCGCAAAATCCATCTCTGCCGGAAGCCTGGTAAATTCATACCCTCTTCCGGTTGTTACGGTTGATGCTGCATAAATAAAAATTCCACTAACAACAATCACTGCCGCAACTGCCATAATTCTTCTGATCAACTTCATAGTCTTCTTTTATTCGGTTATTATTTTCGGAAGGTTCTCATTCATCCATTTGTACTTAAACAAAATCATGGCATGTGTACCTCCGTTTACCACTATACAATTTTTAATATTCTTGATCGGGAACACATCGTCTTTATCTCCGTGAATATGAATCACCTTCTCGTCGATCTCATCCCGGTTCCACATCACTACATTTTCAATGGCCCAGATCAGGTATTTCACATCATTTACCGAAAGATAGGTTTTATACAATTCCAGACGCTCTTTCATCTTAGGACTTTTACTGTACCTCAGAAGATACTCCACATTAGAAAAAAGACTCATTGGAATCAACTTATACATTTTCGTATTCCTTGCGATCTTCATTCGTCTGGGAAATTCCTTCCTGCATTTTACGCTTGAAATGATAATGGTTTTCCTAACCGGTTTAATCTTCGAAATTTCCTCCACTAAAATCCCGCCAAAAGAAACACCAATCAAAACAGCATCTTCGTGTGTTATTTTTTCAGCCATCCTTTTTGCATAACTCGACAGCGTTTCTTTCTTTTCCGGCAGGAACCATTCCAGCATGAAAGTTTCAAATTGATCTTCAGGCAAGTTGATCTTCTCGAAAATTTTTGGACTGGCAGCCAAGCCCGGCATGAAATAAACAGGTATTTTACTCATTAAGTGGAATTTGAATCTGACTGCACAACAGTCTTTAAATTTTCATAAAAATACCACTTTTTCCCAATTATCTGAGACTTTGAAAAACATAAATTTCAGCAAAATATTGTCCAGACCAACTTTTTTTAATAGCCGGAAAAACAGTTTGATATTGACTGTCAAATAAGTACCTTTGCAATGTATTTATCCACCAACACAATTCCTCAAATGATTATTAAAAACAATGAATTCTCAAGGCAGTTTGAAACGACTGTCGACGGTCAGTTACTCACAGTGGAATATTCATTTCAGGAAAAAAAGATTTTTCTTTCCAAGGTGAATATTCCGGAGCAATTTGAAGGCTCGGAGACCTTATCTGATTTTATAAAACAGATTTTATTGGTAGCGGAAGAAAAAAAATGGAAAGTAGTACCCATCCATCCAAAAGTAGCGGCTTTTTTCAGAAAGAACCCAGGCTATAAAGGACTACTGCCTCCAGGGATAAAAATTTGATTTACTTGAAAATACTTTTCAAAAAGGCAAAAGGCTGGTTTCTCTTGAAATCGGCCTTTTATCATTTATCTTATTCCCGAAGAATTACAATTCAGAAAAACTTACGATTTTAAAAATTATTATGTCATCCAAATAATTCTTTACATCACAAAAAAATGTATATTTATGGCATGGAGCAAGAAGAATTTTACACCGATATCCTTCACTTTTTTGAAGAAATTGTCAAGTATTATGGCTGTAAGACCGATATTACCGAAGGCATTTGCACTTCTTCAGGTGATTTTTCGGCCGACTACACCACGTGGAATCTTTTTGAATTCGATTTAATCCGATCCGCTTACCGTTACACCGGCGATCGTTTTATGCTGGAAGGCAGCGGAATGTATTATGAAATTTCCGCCCGCTCGATCGTTTCCTTTATCCAGGCCGGACGTAACAAATTTGAATTTGTGGAACAATTGGGTGATAGCGTTTACAGGGTCACTAAATTGCGATTTCACTATAAATATTAGGAAAGAGAATAGAATACAGAACAAAGAGAACAGAGCAAAAAAAAAGGACAACTAGTAAGCCATCCTCTTTTTTCTATTTTCTATTTTCTGTTTTCTGTTTTCTGTTTTCTGCTTCACACCTCCGCATTCACAAACTCCAGTCGAACACTTCCGTCTTCATCAATTCTTGTCAGTTTGATTTCGTGCAATGTGTTAACCAATTCCGGATTCCAAGGTGTTTTTACTTTTACATAGTTTTCTGTAAATCCGTGGATATATCCTTCTTTATTCTCGCCCTCAAACAAAACCGTTCTGTTGGTTCCGATCTGACTCTCGTAGAAGGCACGTCTTTTTTTAACTGAAAGTCCGCGTAACATCTTACTGCGTTTTGCACGAACATTCGACGGCACAACACCTTCCATTTCTGTCGCTTCGGTATTATCTCTTTCCGAATAGGTAAAAACATGCAGATACGAAATATCTAATTGATTCAGGAAATTATAGGTTTCTAAAAACAGTTCGTCTGTTTCGCCCGGGAAACCAACTATCACATCCACACCAATACAAGCATCCGGCATTACTTCACGGATTTTAGCAACACGTTCGGTATACAATTCGCGCATATAACGGCGTTTCATTTTTTTCAGGATCTCATTGCTTCCCGATTGTAACGGAATATGGAAATGCGGTACAAATGTTCGGCTTTGCGCCACGAAATCGATCGTTTCATTTTTAAGAAGGTTGGGTTCAATGGATGAAATACGCAAACGTTCAATTCCTTCCACTTTATCAAGATTCTGAACTAATTCATAAAAGGTATGCTCGTGTTTTTTATTTCCAAACTCACCTTTACCGTAATCACCGATATTTACTCCGGTCAAAACAATTTCCCGAATTCCCTGTTGTGAAATTTCTTTGGCGTTTTTAAGTACGTTTTCCATCGTATCACTTCTGGAAATTCCTCTTGCCAACGGAATCGTACAATAAGTACACTTATAATCGCAACCGTCCTGAACTTTCAAAAAGGCACGAGTCCTGTCGCCTATCGAATAACTGCCAACATAAAAATCAGCTTCTTCGATTTCACAGGAATGCACTTCGCCCATGTCGTTTTTGGACAAATCGTTGATATAATCGGTAATTTTAAATTTTTCTGTGGCGCCTAAAACCAGATCTACGCCATCCACATCGGCAAGCTCTTCCGGTTTTAACTGCGCATAACAGCCAACCGCCGCAACGAAAGCCTTATCATTGAGCTTCATTGCTTTTTTTACGATCTGTTTGAATTGCTTATCGGCATTATCGGTAACCGAGCAGGTGTTTATCACATAGATATCGGCAACCTCTTCAAAATCAACGCGGTCAAAACCTTCGTCCTGAAAATTACGTGCAATTGTTGATGTTTCTGAGAAATTCAGTTTACAACCCAGCGTGTAGAACGCTACTTTCTTTTTGTTTTCCATAAGATAGCCCAATTAATGAAATCGTTGTCAAAAAATTGAGACGGCAAATTTACATACAATAATCCGTTTGATGAAATCAACAATCCACTATATTTCAATTATTTACATTTTCCGAAACAACTACCTGTAAATTAAACTATTGAATTTAATACACTAATTAAACCACACTCAGATTCATCTGAAATCTGAAATCGTTTTCGTAAATTTAACTAGTTAATTAATTCATACTTAAAAAGATACGTCATGAATACAAAAATTACACTTACGGTTCTGCTCCTTTTCACATTCACTATAATTAATGCCCAGCGAAAAAAAATCAATATTTCTGAACTTCCTGAAAAAGCAAAGGCATTTTTAACCGAACATTTTCCGGATAATCCGGTAGAGAAAGCCAGTCGGGATCCCGAATATGGTGAAAAAGGATATGAAGTAAAACTGAAAGACGGAACTGAAGTCGAATTTTGGAAAGATGGTGGATGGCGGGAAGTTGACGGACACAAGAAACCCATCCCTACCGCTTATATCTTACCGGAAATTCTGGCCTACGTCAAAACAAACTATCCAAACGAAAAAATCACACATGTGGATTTGGGACACAAGTATATCGATGTGGATCTGACCAATAAGATTGACCTTGATTTTGAACAAAGCGGTCAAATCCGAAAATAAAAACAATAGCTGATTAATTTGGAAAAGAAAAAGCCACGATTTGTATTCGTGGCTTTTCGTTTATCCTTTCTTAGGAGCAAGCATATTTTCAGGATTCAGGATATCATCGATCTGTTCTTTCGACAGTATATTGTGTTCCAAAACCAGATTGTAGACACTCTTACCGGTTTCCAACGCTTCTTTCGCAATTTTCGTACTGTTTTTATAGCCGATGTACGGATTAAGGGCTGTAACAATTCCGATGCTGTGCAATACCATTTCACGGCAATGCTCTACGTTTGCGGTGATACCTTCGATACATTTCTGACGGAGCGTATCCATTCCGTTAGATAACAACATCATTGATTCCATTATCGCATAAGTCAGCACCGGTTCCATTACGTTTAATTGTAATTGTCCGGCTTCTGCGGCCATTGTCACCGTCAGGTCATTTCCTATAACGCGGAAACAGACCTGATTCATCACTTCGGGAATTACCGGATTTACTTTTCCGGGCATAATAGATGAACCTGGTTGCATCGGTGGCAGATTGATTTCGTTCAAACCACAACGTGGTCCGGAAGAAAGCAAGCGGAGGTCATTACAAATTTTTGAAATCTTAATCGCCATACGTTTCAAGGCCGATGAATAAATCACGTACGCACCGGTGTCTGGTGTGGCTTCAATCAAATTTGGCGCTGAAACAATTGCCAGACCGGTCACTTTTGCTAAATTTTCAGCACATAGTTTTGCATAGCCCGGAGCCGCATTTAGTCCGGTTCCAATAGCAGTGGCACCCATATTGGTTTCCAGGAACAGATTGGAATTTTGTGTCAGACGCTCGATTTCTTCTTCCAGTGTAACAGCGAAAGCTTCAAATTCCTGACCCAGCGTCATCGGCACAGCGTCCTGTAATTGGGTTCTTCCCATTTTCAGTACGTGCTTGAACTCTTCCCCTTTATTTCGAATCGAGTTAATAAGATCTTTTAAATGTTCTATCAGCAATTTGGTCGAATGCACTCCGGCAACGCGAATTGCCGTAGGATAGGCATCATTGGTAGATTGGGATAAATTTACATGATCGTTTGGCGAACAATACTGGTATTCTCCTTTTTGATGTCCCATCAGTTCCAAAGCGCGGTTGGCCAGAACTTCGTTGATGTTCATGTTGGTGGAAGTACCTGCTCCACCCTGAATCATATCGATTGGGAATTCCATATCGAATTTTCCGGAGATGACTTCTTTTGCCGCTTCTACGATTGCATTTTTGAGTTTTTCATCGAGCAATCCCAATTCAAAGTTCGTTTCTGCGGCGGCCCATTTCACATAGGCTAACCCTTTGATGAATTCGGGAAACTGATATAATTTCACGCCCGATATCTGAAAATTATCAATTGCTCGCTGTGTCTGAATTCCGTAGTAAGCATCCGACGGAACCTGCATATCTCCTAATAAATCATTCTCTGTTCTGTACATAATTTCAAAATTTAGAGAATAAATTTACAAAAAAAACCACGACTGTTTTCGCAATCGTGGTATTATAATTTGCTTAATGTTCAAACTATTCTTTTCTGTATTTTTTTGTCTCCTCAAAAACGTGCTCTAAAATAGCAGCATCCTGCTCTGTAAATTCTACATGACGTCGAGACATCACTATTTTTGCTGTTTCAAATGCTTTTTTGGTAATGTAGGTTGTAAATCCAGAAGCACCGCCCCAAGAGAAACTCGGTATGAAATTGCGCGGGAAGCCGCTACCAAAAATATTCGCGCTCACTCCTACAACCGTTCCTGTATTGAACATGGTGTTAATACCACATTTACTGTGATCGCCCATCATTAATCCGCAAAACTGCAGTCCTGTTTTTGCAAAACCTTCGGTTTCATAGCTCCACAGTTTTACTTCTTCGTAATTGTTTTTTAGGTTTGAATTATTACTGTCGGCGCCGATATTACACCATTCCCCTAAAACAGAATTCCCCAAGAAACCGTCATGTCCTTTATTCGAATAGCCAAAAAGCACAGAATTGTTCACTTCCCCGCCAATACGGCAATGAGGACCAACAGTGGTTGCGCCATACACTTTTGTCGCCAGTTTCACCATAGCTTCTTCACACAGAGCAAAAGGCCCTCTGATTACCGAACCTTCCATGATTTCAGCATTTTTTCCTATATAAATTGGTCCGGTTGAAGCATTAAGCGTAACGAACTCCAATTTAGCACCTTCTTCAATAAAGATATTTTCGGGTGCCATCACATTGACACTTTTAGGAATCGGTTGGGAAAAACGGCCTTCGGTGATCAATTCAAAATCCTCGCGTAAGGCTGCATCATTCTTCTGAAAAATATCCCAGGTATTTTCAATTTTCAGGCAATCGTCGGTGTATTCAATAATATCGTAGGTATCAAAATCAACTTCTTCCTGATTTTCTCTACTATAAAAAGCCACCACTTCATCATGATAAAAAATAGCCTGATCCGCTTCCAGAGAGCGAACCATTTCCGAAAGAACCGCGTTTGGCAAAAACGAAGCGTTGATCATTATGTTTTCTTCCATTTCCACCATCGGATATTTATCCATCAGATATTCTTCCGTTAAGGTGGTCGTTGTGTAACCTAAGTATTTCTCCCATTTTTCACGAATGGTCAAGATTCCGACACGAATATCTGCCACCGGTCGGGTAAAAGTAAAAGGAAGTAACGCATTGCGTACGGTTCCGTCAAATAATATGTAGTTCATTGTATTTAGTTTATTTCATCAATTCGCCATTTCTTGCTCGGGTCTGAGTTGCAAAGTATCAAAGTTACAAAGTTTACCACTAAAACCACCATGTCAAAAATAAAAAAGCCTCTCAAAACTGAGAGGCTTCCATATATTGCGATACAACAATTATTTGCTGAATTTAGCGTATTTGTTTTTGAATTTATCAATACGTCCTGCAGTATCGATAAGTTTAGATTTACCTGTATAGAAAGGGTGAGATGTTCTGGAGATCTCCATTTTGTATACTGGGTATTCAACACCATCAACAGTGATTGTATCTTTAGTTTCTACAGTAGATTTAGTGATGAATACATCCTCGTTTGACATATCTTTAAATGCTACTAATCTGTAATTTTCCGGGTGAATTCCTTTTTTCATGGTAAATCGTTTTTTATTAATTGGTTACAAACTGTTCTGATGCTTTTATTCTCTAAAAGGTATAAACGCCTGTAACTTTTTGTTTATAATCTATTTATTTCAGAGCGCAAATGTACAACTAATTTTTAATATTCAAATTATTGTGTAACTTTTTTTCACATTAACGAACTAACTAAACATACCATAGAATTCCTATATTTGTAAATTATTTAAACCAAAAGCAAAACCATGAACGAAGTAATTAAAAAAAACGGCATTAACTACGGAATAATCCTAGGGACTATTTCAATTCTGATTACCGCTTCTATTTACGCAATTGACCTGAAATTCTTCACCAATATGTGGATTGGGATTGTAAGCATCGTTATCTTTTTAACCATTGGTATAATTTTAGTTTCAAAAACAAAAAAACAACTGAAAGGTCTTATCACTTTTAAGGAAGCTTTTACAGTTTATTTTCTGGCTGCCGCAATTGGAGCAACCATGTCGGTTCTTTTCAACATCTTACTTTTTAACGTAATTGACCCAGAAGCCAAAGAAACGGTAAACACATATGCTATAGAATATGCGGTAAACATGATGAAAAAATTCAACACGCCAACCGATGCAATAGCAAAAGCAGTGGAAGATATGCAGAAAAATGACAACTATTCACCCATCAACCTGCTAAAAGGACTTGCATTCAGTTTTATTTTTTCTGCGATTGTCGGTTCAATTTTGGCCTTGATTTTCAGAAATAAAACTTCGAATATAGAATAACGAATGAATTTATCCATTATAATTCCTTTACTCAACGAGCAGGAATCGCTACCCGAATTGCATTCGTGGATCGTAAAAGTCATGAAAGAAAACAACTTCTCTTATGAAGTTATTTTCATTGATGACGGCAGCACTGACAATTCATGGAAAATAATCGAACAGCTTTCTGCCGAAAACCCCAATATTAAAGGAATTCGCTTTTTACGCAATTATGGAAAATCACAGGCGCTTCATGCCGGTTTCGCCAAAGCACAAGGTGACGTCATTATCACCATGGACGCAGATTTACAGGATAGCCCCGACGAGATCCCAGGACTTTTCAGCATGATTACCAACGACAACTATGATTTGGTTTCAGGTTGGAAAAAGAAACGTTATGATTCGGTGGTAGCTAAAAATCTGCCGTCAAAACTATTCAACTGGGCAGCCCGTAAAACATCCGGAGTTAAGCTGAACGATTTCAACTGCGGATTGAAAGCCTACAAAAACATCGTAGTAAAAAACGTTGAAGTGTCAGGCGAAATGCACCGTTACATTCCGGTTCTGGCTAAAAACGCGGGATTTGGAAATATCGGCGAAAAAGTGGTGATTCATCAGGCACGAAAATACGGTTCGACGAAATTCGGAATGGAACGTTTCATTAACGGTTTTCTGGATCTGATCACGATTTGGTTCATTTCCAAATTCGGAAAACGCCCTATGCATCTTTTCGGCGCATTAGGTGTGGTGATGTTCCTAATCGGATTTTTATCCGCAGGTTACATCGGCGTCATGAAACTGTACAAAATATACAGCCATGAGGATGCCATTCTTGTTACCAACAACCCTTGGTTTTATATTGCTCTGACTACCATGATCATAGGAACACAACTCTTTCTTGCCGGATTCCTGGGTGAAATCATCCTGAGAACCAAAAACAACGAAGAACGTTATAAAATTTCAAAAGAGTTAAATCTGTAAATCAGAATTGAAAATGCACATTGAAAAAGCAATTTTAGACAAAGTAAACATCTGGCTTACGCCAACGTTTGACAATGATACACACGAAGCAATTCGTGAAATGATGACTACTTCCCCAAAAGAACTGGAAGACAGTTTTTATAAAAATCTGGAATTCGGAACCGGTGGTATGCGTGGAATTATGGGCGTGGGAACCAACCGAATCAACAAATACACTTTAGGTAAAAACACCCAGGGCCTTTCTGACTACCTGAAAAAATCATTCCCTAACGAAGAACTAAAAGTAGCCATCGCCTATGATTGTCGTCACAATAGCGACACCTTGGCAAAAGTAGTTGCAGACGTATTTTCAGCGAACGGGATCAAGGTTTTTCTTTTTTCCGATTTACGTCCGACACCAGAATTATCGTTTGCAGTAAAATATCTGGGATGTCATTCCGGAATTGTACTTACCGCTTCACATAATCCGCCGGAATACAACGGATACAAAGTATATTGGCAGGACGGTGGCCAATTGGTACCGCCTCAGGATCATGAAATCATCCAAATGATTGAAGCTTTGGATTACAGTGAAATAAAATTTGAAGCCAATAACGATCTAATCGAATATATCGACAAAGAAATAGACGAAGCATTTATTGATTCTGCAATCGAAAATGCCACATTCAATACTTCGGCTGCGGCCAAAGAAAAGCTAAAAATTGTTTTCACTTCGCTGCACGGAACTTCCATCAAACTGGTTCCGGACGTTTTAGCAAAAGCCGGATATTCGAATGTTGAAATTGTAAAAGAACAAGCCGAACCAGACGGAAATTTCCCAACGGTAAAATCACCAAACCCTGAAGAACCGGAAGCACTGGCAATGGCAATGGAACTGGCGGAACAAACAAACGCAGATATAGTAGTGGGTACCGACCCGGACTCTGACCGATTAGGAGTAGCTGTTCGCGACGAAAACGGCAAAATGACATTACTGAACGGTAACCAAACCATGGTTGTCATGACACATTTTCTGCTTCAGCAATGGAAAAAACAAGGAAAACTGACTGGAACGGAATTTGTTGGCTCGACCATCGTTTCAACACCAATGATGCAGGAATTGGCTTCTGCTTACAATATTGAATGTAAAGTCGGCTTAACCGGTTTCAAATGGATTGCGAAAATGATCAAGGATTTCCCTAATCAGAAATTCATTGGAGGTGGCGAAGAAAGTTTTGGATTTATGGTCGGTGATGCCGTTCGCGATAAAGACGCCGTAGCTTCTACTCTTTTGGTTTGCGAAATCGCAGCTCAGGCCAAAGAAAAAGGAAGTTCCCTTTATCAGGAATTGCTTCACTTGTATACTGATTTCGGCTTCTATAAAGAGCATTTGATTTCGATTACCAAAAAGGGAATCGAAGGTGCAAACGAAATCAGGCAGATGATGGTTGACCTTCGTGAAAATCCGGTACACGAAATTAACGGAGAACGAGTGGTATGCATCGAAGATTACCAGAATTCGACGGTACGTAATTTATTTACCGATGAAACTGAACCACTTTCCATTCCAAAATCAGACGTGTTGATTTATTATTTGGAAGACGGGAGCAAAATTTGTGCACGCCCGAGCGGTACGGAACCTAAAATAAAATTCTATTTCAGTGTCAATTGTGCCATTGAAACGACAACCGATGTTCCGGAAGCTGAAACCTATTTGGATACTAAAATCAAAAAAATTATTGCTGAAATGCAATTGAATTAAATGAATAAAATTATTTCAAAAATCTTTCCTTTTGTAAAACCCTATAAATCACATGTCATCTGGAATGTGTTTTATAACGTTTTATATGCGCTATTCAGTACATTATCCTTCATCACATTAATACCGATGATGAACGTACTGTTTGACAAAACAAAAAAAGTGGAAACCCCTCCGGTTTGGGAAGACATTTTCCACGTTATGGGTTATGCCCAGGATTTACTGTATTACAATATCACGCAACTAACCAAAGACAATGGCCCTCAGAAAGCGCTTCTTTTGGTTGTTACTTTGGTAATCCTGACTTTCCTTTTCAAAAATCTTTTCAATTATCTGGCATCTTTTCATATGATGCATCTGAGAAACGGGGTTTTACGTGATTTACGCAAAACCATGTACAATAAGATCATTAAATTACCTATCTCTTACTACTCTGAAAAAAGAAAAGGAGATGTAATGGCAAGAATGCTAGGAGATGTCAATGAAGTACAAAACTCTTTTTTCTCGATTCTTGAGTTGATTGTAAAGGAACCAATGACCATCGTTTTTTCCATAATAGGAATGTTCACGATAAGTTTTAAACTAACACTGTTCGTTTTTATTTTTATCCCTATTTCCGGATTGATAATCTCCAAAATAGGTAAAAACCTAAAAGCAAGATCTCTACAAGCACAAAATGAGAGTGGCCACTTGATTTCAATCGTGGAGGAAACTTTATCCGGACTTAAAATCGTTAAAAGTTATAATGCCGAATCTCATTTCCAAGGACGTTTTACGGAATCCATCAACCGTCTTTTAGTGCTTTCCAATAAAATCGGAAAGAAAAACAATTTAGCATCGCCTTTAAGCGAATTCATGGGAATCATCACCATTGCCGTTTTGCTTTGGTACGGAGGAAGCATGGTTCTTGTTGACAAAACATTAGACGGAGCCGTATTTTTAGCCTACATGGGATTAGCTTACAACATCCTGACACCTGCAAAAGCAATATCAAAAGCATCTTATGCCGTTAAAAATGGTATCGCGGCAGCAGAACGTGTTTTTGATGTTCTTGAGGTTGAAAACACGATCACCGACAAACCAAATGCGGTTGAAAAAAGTACTTTTACAGATAAGATTACTATTGAGGATATCAATTTCCGTTACGAAAAAGAAAATGTCCTTAAAAACTTCGCTCTTGAAGTTCCTAAAGGAAAAACAATCGCATTAGTAGGACAATCCGGAAGCGGAAAGAGTACGATCGCCAACCTATTGACCCGTTTTTATGATGTTCAGGAAGGCAGTATCAAAGTGGACGGCACCGACATCAAAGACATGAAGATGGAGTCGCTTCGTAGTCTAATCGGATTGGTGACCCAGGACAGCATCCTCTTCAACGAAACGATAAAAAACAACATACTGTTAGGAAAACAGAACGCGACGGACGAAGAGATCATAGAAGCTTTGAAAATCGCCAATGCTTATGAATTCGTAAAAGACCTTCCAAAGGGAATCGATACCAATATCGGTGATGCCGGCAACAAATTATCGGGAGGACAAAAACAAAGATTATCCATTGCAAGAGCGGTTTTAAAAAACCCTCCGATCATGGTTTTGGACGAGGCAACTTCCGCTTTGGACACGGAAAGTGAAAAATTAGTTCAGGTCGCTTTGGAAAACATGATGCAAAACAGAACTTCCATCGTAATTGCACACCGACTTTCTACCATTCAAAAGGCGGATATGATTGTCGTTATGCAAAAAGGTCAAATTGTGGAACAAGGCACACATGATGAATTACTAGCCAAAAACGGAACGTATTCCAAATTGGTGATGATGCAATCCTTCGAGTAACTAACTAGTTCACACAACGGATTTATGACATTAAAACTTACTGAATGTACGTAAACAACCCGAATATCAAAATCCCTGAAAATCCGGATACCATCATCTGGAAATACATGGATTTGTCTAAATTTTTAGACCTTTTGATTTCGGGTCAAATGTTTATGTCGCGATCGGATAAATTCGAGGATCAGTACGAAGGCACTTTCAGCGAACCTACTTTTGAAGAGATAAAAAAGATCTCCCAACACAACCCGAAATTCCTGGACTATTACAAATCGCATCGGGAAAATGTGGTCATCAGCAGTTGGCATACCAACGAATACGAAAGCTTTGCCATGTGGCAGGTTTTTACAAAAAACCATGAGGGACTGGCGATCCAATCAACTATAGGAAATCTGAAAGAAGCTTTACAAAAAGAAAGACATACGGAACAGCATATTGGCGAAGTAAACTACATTGATTACAAAAAAGAACTGATCCCTTTTGATGACGCCTTCTTCCCTTTTCTTTTCAAACGAAAAAGCTTTCAGTACGAGAATGAGATCAGAATAATCTCTGATGTGACTTCACAGAACCTAACAATAAATGAAGGGTTGAAAATAGATGTAGACATCAATAAAATGATCAATAAAATCTACATCCATCCCAAAAGCGAAAACTGGTATAAAAAATTGGTTATCGAATTGGTATCCAAACTGGGATTCGGATTTGAAATCGAGAAATCAGATCTGGAAAGCGATATTTTGATTTAAACCAGCCAGTTTAGTTTATCGGCTCGTAGGTCTCAACAGCCCAGTCCTTTGAAACCAGATTCACAAAATGGTAATGTACTTTATCAGTCTTATCAAAAGCCCCATTTTTGTTTATATCCTCAATCGTTCGGAAATACAGACGGTTTTGAACCTCCACTACATTCCAATCCAACAATTCCTGAAGATCACTAGACAATTTAGTGAATGCTTTCCCACTCATAGTACTGATATAAAGTGATTTGATATCATTAGCATCCAGTTTCCCGTCTTTATTTGTATCGAAATCCACTAAAGAATAAACCAAAATCTGTTTTTTGGTCTTATCTGAAATCGTATTAAGGAACGTTGCCGTTTGGATCTGCACCGGTTTATCGGTTAACGGTCGCAATGCCGTAGAGTCAATGTGCTGGAATTTCAGATTCTCAAAATATCCGGTAAGCTCAAAACGATTGTAATTGGAAATCGCATAACTCATCGAATTCGTTTTACTGGATCCGTAGCTGCCACCTTCCACCGATACGCGAACGTCTCCGATAGCATGAATCAGGTATTTTGTTCCTTCCATGTAAATCGGTAAATCGGCGATCTTGATTTGCGAAGAATCCTTAGCAACCACATTCTTTGGCGCAGTATTCTTTGTATCTTCATAGATTACCTTCGGCTTTTCAGCTTCACCTTTACAACTCGCCAAAAAAGCAATTAAACCCAGTACAGTATATTTTGAGAAGTTTTTCATATTAACGTAAATTGGTCTATCAAATATAAGATTTTTGGTTTAACTTTCTGTTCTTAATAAATTTTACTACGGCAAAAATATTTATTATCACAATTCCCACATAGCCCAGAAACACAGGCCACATATCCTTTAAAAAAGATGTTTGAAATTTCGCTTTATTATTCTCTTCCTCCAACTTTTGAATTCTCCTATTCTCAAGATCAATAAACTTTTGAGTATCGCAATTCACGTACACATATTTTTCATCCTCTATATCCTTGTTCCTTTTCTTTTGCCGATTCCCGATTAAAACCCAGATATCATTTTCATAAGGAGGATAAGTCGGCATATCGGTATCATGAAGAAGATTAAGAGCCTGCACAAAATCGCCATAATCAGCATGCTTAAAATTGATTTTAACCCCGTTGACCGTATCGTTATTCTTTTTTAATTCAACCAATGAAAGTCGCAATGATTCGAACAATTGTTTTTTTTTGACATCGGAGGCAGAAAGCACATATTCCTTATACTTTCTTGGAATAGGAAATCCGGATTCATTTTTTAGCTGCTGCAGAAACTCCTGGTCCGGAAATGCAATAGTCATGCAACGATATTCCACAAAGACCTCACGGGAATAAAAAAACCACAAACAAAGCAAAGGGAATACGAAGAGTGAAATCATTCCGGGAACATATAAAAGTTTTCCGCGCTTTCTATGCTTCATATATTACAACCTAAAATTCAATTTTACGTTGAACGTACGTGTTGTCATATAATTAGGAATAGCGTACTGGCTTTTGGTATATACATCACGAACCCAAGTATTCGTTATTGCGTTTTGATTATTAAACATATTGTAAATCTCAAATCCTAACGCGAATTCCTTAAACCCTTTTAGCCAGTTTCTTTGTGACTGAATGGTTGCATCCTTAAACACATAGGAAAAACCAACATCGGCACGACGGTAATCCTTCAGACGGGTTTGGTATAGGTATGGGTCGGCATAAGACGGTGATCCGCCCGGGAGTCCGGTATTATATACTAAATTCAGATACAATTTCATGTTTGGAAGGGCTGGCATATAGTCCTGGAACAACAAACCGAATTTCAGGCGCTGATCAGTTGGACGGGCTATATTTCCGCGGTTGTTTTGATTCTCCTCTGTCTTCAGGTAACCAAAACTAAACCAGGATTCCGTTCCGGGGACGAACTCGCCGTTCAGACGAAAATCGGCTCCGTAAACATAAGCCGTCGCATCATTGTTGGCACGATAACGAATTCGAACATTGTCAATCGTATAGGTATTGACGTCACTCAGAATTTTATAATACGCCTCCGAAACCAGTTTGAACGGTCGACCTGATAATTTAAAACTATAATCGTTACTCAGGACAATATGATAGGATTTTTGCGCTTTCACATCCGGATTGACTTTACCGTCCGCACCTCTGAGTTCACGATAAAAAGGAGGCTGCTGATACAATCCGCCTGACAATCGGAATAACATATCCTTTTCCCATTGCGGCTTGATGGCAAACTGAGCGCGCGGACTAAATACAATCTGATTTTTGCCGTTTAGGTTATCACCCTGCACCTGCCAGTCATGGACACGTGCTCCGGCATTCACCCAAATTTGGCTCAAACCTAAAGTACCTCTGTAATTCCATTGTCCGTATCCCGAAAAACGATTGATCTGAACAAAATTAGTCGCTCTGACATTCTGATAGGGCGCCAGCGGACCATAATATGGTGTATATGGCTGATCGTTTGGCAGTGTAACATCAGGTTTTGGCAATGAAAAACCAGCTGAATCGACTACTTCCCATTCCACTAAACGGTCATGAATATCTTCTCGGGTATATTTGAAGCCCCATTCTATTTGACTGTTTTTCTTTTTAATATCGTGGAATCCTTTTACTTCGGCATTTACGATTAACGCGTCAAGATTATTTCTGGCATGCGTAAGCTGTGAACCGACTCCGCGTGAATACACAACATCTCCAAAAGTATCCGAACCGATGTTCGAATCAATTTCGCCTAATCTGTATTCCGCTAAAATATCAAAATACTCCTGCTCCTGCGTATGGTAAATCGAACCGATGAACTTATATTTAGTGTTTTCATTTGCCTGATATGTAGATTTGACAGCCCCGAAATAGGTCAAATATTCATCTTTCTCCTGACCATCATAAAAAACCTGCAAGGCAATCGGTTCGTCTATGGTTCCGAAATTTGTTTGACGTGTTAATGGCTGGTAATGGTATTTGTTCTGGGAAATATTCCCCAAAAAACTCCACTCCCACTTTGTCGAAGCATCAAAATTTATTTGGGTCTGTATATCGGCGAAGGTTGGCGTATAATTGGTTTCGGTCTCCTGACTGTTTACCAGCAAACTGTTATTACGGTATCTGATGCCTGTAATATTACTCCACTTCTGATTTTTGGACACTAAATCAACTGTCGCACTACCTCCCATCAAACTCGCATCTAAAGCGGCCTGAAATTTTACCGGTCTTCTGTAAGTAATGTCCAGAACGGACGAAAGTTTGTCACCATATTTTGCCTGAAATCCTCCCGCTGAGAAATCGACATTAGAAACCATTTCAGTATTTGTAAAACTCAAACCTTCCTGTTGCCCCGAACGGATCAGAAACGGACGGTACACTTCGATTTCATTTACATACACAAGATTTTCGTCATAGTTTCCGCCTCGTACAGCATATGAAGTACTCAATTCGTTATTTGAATAGACTCCCGGCAACGTTTTCAGGATGTTTTCTACTCCGGCATTAGCACCAGGTATCTTTCTGATTACCTGAGGTTCAATAGTGGTAATTCCTTCCACCCGTTTTCGCCCACTTGTGGAAATTACCAATTCTCCCAATCGTTCTTCATTTTCACTTAAAACCACGTTCAGCTCGTAATCCTCATTATTTTTAAGTTCAACAACCACGGATGATCTTTTGAAAGAAACATGCGTAATTTCTACCGTAACCTTCTGGTTGGCCGGAATTACAATCTGAAAGAAACCATTTTCATTGGATTTTGCAGTGACATCTCCTGCTTTGATGGTAGCATTTTCAATAGGTTTATTGGATTCATCCAGCAATACCCCTTTTAATCTTGCTGATTGTGCATACGTAGTAAATCCTGCAATAAAAATATAGAGAACCAGGAGTTTAATTAGGTTTTTCAACTGACGGTTGTTTTTTAGTTTTAAAAAAATGAGTTTCAAAGATAGTAGAATTTCCCATTTTATCGGAAACTACTACTTTTAATTCGTTTTTGCCTTCTTCATAAACAGCATCACTGAAATAATGGGTCAATGCTTTCGTCTTAAAATCATAATCCATTAAAATCCATTTTCCGTTTATGTAGCCGCTATATTCCTTAATTCCGGAAAGATCATCGTTTATACGCACGCTGATCGAATCCATTTTATCCAGATTAGCACCTTCCGTAAATGAAGGTTTGTAGATTTTCGGTGCGATCGTATCAATCATAATCTTGAATTTTCCTAAATCTTTGGTTCGGATAGAAAACAGGTTACCTTTTTTGGAAGTCGTAAAATATTCCGGCGTATTTCCATCCATCCTGGATATAAACGTTTTTTCCCTGTTAATATTTGGTATATCCGTAACATCAAACGTGACCGTCAGGTTATTTTGTACCGGAACCGTTTCATTATGAAGAAAAAGCACATTGTCCTTAACATCGAAATCCATGTAAAAATCCTCATAAAAAGAACCTGCCGGTATAAAAACCGAAACGTTGTCTTTGGTATAATTATTATCATTTGTTGATTTCAGAAAATAAGGCGTCTTCTTTTGTTCCCTTGCGATAGTCGGATTGGAATTGGAATACTGGATCGGGATGTTGATGACGCGTTTGTTTTTATGAAAATCGGAGATCTCGATGCGGTAATTATACACCATATCCGGAAGGACATTGATCTGACCATTCTTTTTGTTGTGGCTTACCGGCGAGAAAGGATAAACCTTCTTGTAAAATAATTTCTGTACCGTCTGATTGATTGTTTTGTAACGATAGTAGTCGATAAAATTATTGATGTATCGGGTTTCATCGAAGGAAAAACGGTCAAACTCATAATCAAAAAATTTACTTCCGTTTAAGAAGGTTTCCACTTTATAAATTCCGTTCCAGTTGAAATTCTTATCCGAAAGATCATAAGCATTGATCCCGAAACCGATAGTTCCTTTTGCCAGCACTTTATCGGCAAGATAACTTCCGTCCTGCTGAAGCGAAAGATTTAACGGGATTGGCCTTTGTGAATTGTTAACAACCGCACTGTCCCCGACCGCATAAGCAACCAGATCATTGACGGTCGGAATTTTAGTATCCGGCATCAAATTATCGAAACCAAAAAACATCGGATTGATGATTTCTTCCGTTTTGGTGTCCCGAATTTCAAAATGCAGGTGCGCACCACCCGAACTTCCCGTGTTTCCGGAAAAAGCAATTACCTGTCCTTTTTTTACCGGCAACTCATTGGCTAACGGAAAAATTTCGATTTCGTATGATTTTTGGGCATATTGTCGTTTTCGGATAAAATCAGCTAAAGGTCCGTCAAACTTTTTCAAATGACCATACACAGAAGTAAAACCGTTGGGATGTGTAATGTAAATAGCTTTACCGTATCCCTTTTCGGAAATTTTGATGCGCGACACGAAACCATCGGCTGCGGCATAAACCGGTAACCCTTCTTTTTGCTGGGTTTTAAAATCGAGACCGGAATGAAAATGATTTCCGCGCAGTTCCGCAAAAGAACCGGAAGCAAATAAGGGAATATCTAAAGGGGAACGAAAATAATCCTTGGGATATTCCGGAGACTGGCCAAGGCAAAAGGCGGATAAAAACAATAAAAAATAAGGCAATTTCATAACTATAAATTTTGGCTAATAGGTAGCTAATATATAAAAAAACACTCATTTAAAGAGAACCGTGATCAAAATTCACATAACTGGCTACACAACAAATTATTAGCAAAAGAGCTAAAACATTTTTTAAAAATTAAACAATTTTATTGTTATATATCAAATGGAATACTAACTTTGTGAAATCGTGTAATGAAACAGATCGATAATGAATGGATTAAACGAAATCATTGATTCTCTCGAAATTAAATTCTCTAAAATGGCCCTGAAGCTGGAAAATTTGGAGAAAACAAATCAGGAATTACGAAATGATTTAATGAAATCCTCAAACATTATCAATAAGCAATCTGAGGAAATTATGGCCCTGAAAAGCCAATACGAAACCCTCAAAATGGCAAATTCATTACTAGGCAGTGACGATAACAAAAGAGAGACGAAACTCAAAATAAATTCATTAATTCGCGAAATCGATTATTGTATAGCACAACTTTCTGATTAATAAAGAATGAGTGAAAAGCTTAAAATAAAAATATCAATTGCAGACCGTGTATACCCCTTAACGGTGGATTATTCGCAGGAAGAAGGTTTACGAACCGCTTCGAAAAAAATTGATAGTATGATTAAGCAATTCGAAGAAAACTATGCAGTGAGAGACAAACAGGACGTGCTCGCCATGTGCGCACTCCAATTTGCTTCGCAGGTGGAACAAAAGCAGATTGACAAATCAACCGATTTTGAAAAGGCTTTTGAGCGCTTAAAAAACATTGATGAAAAGATGAGTGCAATTCTTTCAAAATAAATACGTTCTTTACATAAACTAAGATACTGCCTACATTAGTACCTATTTGATAAACTCAACACTAACAAATTCAAATGAGTGAATCTTCGTTTCTAAAGCAAACTGCCGCGAGCAGGTCCTTGAACAGCGAGTTAACTCAAAACTTGTCCTTACGAGTTTATGCAATACCCCTAATGTAGGCTTTTTTTATATATAATTTTAACACACTTATGAACACATTAATCATAATCATTGGCTGTCTTGCCGGAATCGGAATCGGCTTTGCGATTGCGAAATATTTAGAAAAAACTAATGTTTCCAATTTGATCAAAAACGCTAAAAAAGAAGCTGCATCGATTTTAAAAGACGCTAAGGTTGAGGCAGAATCCCTCAAAAAAGATAAATTGCTTCAGGCAAAAGAAAAGTTCCTTGAATTAAAATCGGAGCACGAAAAAGAAATTTTAGCCAAAGACAAAAAAATTGCAGAAGCCGAAAAAAGAACCCGTGATAAAGAATCACAGGTTTCCAATGAATTAGCTAAAACCAAAAAACTAAACGACGAAGCCGATTCAAAAATAAACGACTACAGCAACCGTTTAGAGCATCTTGATAAAAAACAACAGGAAATCGACCGTCTTCACAAGAGTCAGGTAGAACAACTGGAAACCATTTCCGGCCTTTCTGCTGAAGACGCTAAAAACCAATTGGTGGAAAGTTTAAGAGCCGAAGCAAAAACAAATGCTATGGCGCACATTCAGGAAACTATTGAAGAAGCGAAACTTACCGCACAACAGGAAGCTAAAAAAATCATCATCAATACAATTCAGCGCGTAGGAACAGAAGAAGCCGTGGAAAACTGCGTTTCTGTTTTCAACATTGAATCGGACGATGTTAAAGGGCGAATCATTGGTCGTGAAGGCCGTAATATCCGTGCTTTAGAGGCAGCAACAGGTGTAGAGATTATTGTTGACGATACTCCGGAAGCAATTATCCTTTCTTGTTTCGATCCGGTACGTCGTGAAATTGCACGTTTGGCATTACACAAATTGGTTACTGACGGACGTATTCACCCGGCACGTATCGAAGAAGTGGTTGCTAAAACAGCAAAACAGATTGACGACGAAATCATTGAAGTTGGTAAGCGTACGGTTATCGATTTAGGAATCCACGGATTACACCCTGAGTTGATCAAGATCGTTGGTCGTATGAAATACCGTTCTTCTTACGGACAAAACTTATTGCAGCACTCGAGAGAAGTTGCAAAACTTTGCGGTATCATGGCAGCGGAATTAGGCTTGAACGTGAAATTAGCGAAAAGAGCCGGTTTACTTCACGATATCGGAAAAGTTCCTGACACAGAAAGTGAATTGCCTCACGCGATTTTAGGTATGCAATGGGCTGAAAAATATGGTGAAAAAGAAGAAGTATGCAATGCGATTGGTGCTCACCATGATGAAATCGAAATGAAATCATTGATTTCCCCGATTATTCAGGTGTGTGATGCAATTTCAGGAGCACGTCCGGGAGCAAGACGCCAGGTATTGGATTCTTACATCCAACGTCTGAAAGACCTTGAAGACATCGCTTACGGATTCAATGGCGTTAAAAACGCTTATGCTATCCAAGCAGGTCGTGAACTACGTGTAATCGTAGAGAGCGAAAAAGTAAGCGACGAAATGGCCGGTAATTTATCTTTTGATATTTCACAGAAAATCCAAACGGAAATGACGTATCCGGGTCAGGTTAAGATTACAGTAATCCGCGAAACCAGAGCAGTAAATATTGCGAAATAACAGCAGTTAGCAAAAATAAAAAACGTGATTGATTAAATTCAATCACGTTTTTTTATTATAAATTATTTGGAATCATCTGATATTACATTCTCTCTCCTTCCTTCTGCTATCTGCCTGTTATTTTCTAGGGTGATACGAATTCAAAACTTCAGACAGGAACCTTCGGTCCAAATGCATGTAAACCTCGGTTGTCGTAATCGACTCATGCCCTAACATCATCTGAATAGAACGCAGATCGGCACCATTTTCCAAAAGATGCGTCGCAAAGGAATGCCGGAAGGTGTGCGGACTGACAGACTTCCTTAAATTGATTCTAACGGCCAAATCTTTTATGATGGTAAAAACCATCGCACGGGTCAACTGTCGGCCTCTACGGTTAAGAAAAAGGGTGTCTTCGTGGCCTTTCTGCACAGAAAGATGGGACCGAACCAAATCCCTGTACATCAAAATGTATTTTTGGGTTGAGGAACCGATAGGCACAAAACGCTGCTTGTTTCCTTTACCTGTAATTTTTATAAATCCTTCCTCGAAAAACAGATCGGATATTTTCAAGCTTACCAATTCCGAAACCCTCAAACCGCAACTATACAACGTTTCCAACATCGCCCTATTGCGCTCTCCTTCGTCTTTGGACAAATCAATCGCACCAATCATGATATCAATCTCTTCAACTGACAACGTATCAGGTAATTTACGTCCGGTCTTAGGCACTTCTATCAATTCAAGCGGCGTGGTATTGCGATAGCCTTCAAAAATCAGGTAATTAAAAAAACTTTTAAGGCCGGAAATAATTCGGGACTGGCTTCTCGCATTCAGGCTTCCTGAAATGGCGTAAATAAAAAGCTGAATCTGTTCTTCCGCAATATCAACCGGTGAAAACTTCAATTTCTTTTGTTCCAAAAACAGCATCAGCTTCTCGACATCTAAAACATAGTTGGTTATGGTGTTTTCAGACAAACCCCGCTCCAGTTTGAGGTAGGTTTTGTACTCCGATAAATAAGACGACCATTGTTTCATAGGTCTAAAATAAAAAAAATCCCGAAGCTATTCAGGATTTTATATGGTATTGGACACTATTTTAGAAACTATAAGCCAGTCCCAACTGAACCGTCATACTTTTCACATCAGCAACATCCGATTTAACAATATCCGTAGTTCCAATATTCACACGTCCATTGGCACGGAACTTATCAGCGAAACTAACGCCGAGCCCCGCAGCAATCGCAAGATCCATATCTTCAAGACTGTCCTTGTAATCCACCGAGCCCTGTTTGGCATTCATTAAAAAACCAAACTGTGGACCCGCTTCAAGATAAACCAGGTTAAAAATGTACAATTTAGCCAAAACCGGCACATTAAGGTAATCCAATTTAAGACTTTCCACTGAATGCCCTTCAAAATCATCAAAAGCAGTTCCTTGCGTCGAATAGACCAGTTCCGGCTGAATCGCCAATAGTTTTAAAATTTTAAATTCAGCGAAAAGGCCTGCATTAAACCCTGCTAACGATTTAGTGTTTTCAATATCACCGGTTAACGAGGAGATGTTCAAACCTGCTTTAGGCCCCCAATTAAATCTTTGTGCCTGAAGAGAAGCACCAAAAAACACGAGAAATAATCCTAAAAAAAGTACATTTTTCATATAGTTTGCTTTACGAGTTTATCAAATATAAAAAAATACAGACAAAAAAACCCGCTTGAAAGCGGGTTTTTTATTTTTATAATAGATCATTAAAATTTGTACAATAATCCAAATTGAGCCTGATCAAAAGGGTTGTTGAACAAGTTAACATTCATTTCGAATGAATTTCTGGAACTTCCGTTTTCAGGATTTTCATTATTATAGGAGATCAAATTCGCAACAACGAACACAGCTGCAAATCTAGGAGTAATAAAATAATTTATACCTAAATCAACATTCGCCTTAATTCCATTCGTTGTATCATCGGTATCAGGAATAGGGTCAACATAATCATTCTCAACTTTAGTTGAACTAAACCCTAAACCTACTTCACCATAAGCAACAAAACGCTTACTGTTTAATTCCAGGAAATTATATCTGGCAAACGCTCCGATCCCCCAACTAGTCGCTTTCATATCAGGATCTAACGCACCTATACGGTCTTGTTTAGAAGACCCTAAATCCAAATCACCCCCAATCGAAATCTGATCCGTAATCATGTAACCAAATTTAGGATTGAAAGAGAAAGAGCTCGAATCGTCGTCTGAGCTAACCTTAAGCGAGCCTTCGACATACATATTACCTTTTGTAAAACCATAAGCAGCTTCGCTCTTTGCCTCCTCTTGCGCATTAGCAAATCCAAATGCAAATACGGCAGCCACAGTTAGAATAATTCTTTTCATAAATTTTGTTTTAAAATTAGTACTATAAATTTACCCATATAACAATGACAAAGAATGTCTTAAAAACATGAGATATCAACAACTTTGTTAACAAAAAAACTCGCATTTCGGGGTTTTAACTAACCATTTATCAGCTTAGAATCTATATCCTAAACCAAGTTGAAAACCTGTATTAGAAATATCCAATGCATCAACATTACTAATATTAGACAAGCCTAAATTATACCTCGCATCAAACAGTAAACCGTTGGCCAATTCATATCCGGCGCCGAAACCGAATCCGAAATCAAACGAAGTAATAATTTCCTCAAATAAATCGTCCTGAGTACCCGCTTTAACAGCGAACTCCGGACCTGCCTGAACATTAAGACCTTCGGTAATGTAATATTTACCCATAACCGGAATCCTAAAATAGCTGATTCCTGCATCAAAATCATCATGGTCAGCCCCTTCTGCAGAATACAGCACCTCCGCCTGAACGTGAAACTTCTCAGCGATCGTGAAATCAGCCAAACCTCCAACATAAAAGCCCGTCTTTGTATGCGTATCAAGATCACCCGCTAAGTTCGTGAACTGGACTCCACCTTTAACACCCAATTTAATCGGTGTTGGTGACGTTCCTTTCTCCTGAGCATTCGCAAATCCAAACGCAAATACCGCGGCAACCGTTAAAATAATATTTTTCATAAGTTTCGTTTTAAAATTAGCTTAATAAAGCTATCCAATATTAAAGCGAAAAATAAAACTCGGAAAAACAAAATATCAACAACCTTATTGACAAAAAAAAAGCCCCGCATTACAGGGCTTTTACTAACCATTTATTAAAGTTTAGAATCTATATCCCACACCGATTTGAAAACCAGTGTTATTGAAATCAAAACCATCAATATCACTGATATTGGATAAACCGCCATTGTATCGAGCATCAAACATTAAACCGCTAGGCAATTCATAACCGGCACCAATACCTATACCGAAGTCTGTCCCTGTAGTCGCATCGTCAATATCATCGTCAGCTCCGACTTTAAACGCAATTTCAGGACCTGCCTGAATATTAAGTCCTTGCATAATATAATATTTAGCCATAACAGGAATTCTCAAATAGGCAATTCCCAAATCATCATCAGCCCCCTCTCCAGAAAACAATAATTCCGGCTGAACATGGAATTTCTCAGAAACAGTAATATCCCCTAAACCACCGATATAAAATCCTGTTTTTGTATCAGTGTCAGCATCCCCGCCAAAGTTTGTGAACTGAACACCACCTTTTACACCAAATTTGATCGCGTCTGATGATCCGCCTTTCTTCTGCGCTTGAGCAAATCCAAATGCAAATACTGCAGCAACCGTTAAAATAATACGTTTCATAAGTTTTGTTTTAAAATTAGCATTATAAAACTATTCATAATCATGATTAAAAATCAAAATCTAAAATAGTAGATATCAACAACCTTATCGACAAAAAAAAGCCCCGCAATGCGAGGCTTTATTTATAACAATCTTATTAAAGATTAGAATCTGTAACCAAGACCGATTTGGAAACCAGTGTTTTTCAAATCACCGTCTGTGTAGTCAGCAATGTTAGATAAACCTAAGTTATATCTAGCGTCAAACATTAAACCGTTAGCCATTTCGTAACCAGCTCCTAAACCTAAACCGAAGTCTACTGATTTTGTCAAGTCATCAACGATATCCTCAGCAGTAGCGATTTTGAAAGCTACTTCTGGACCTGCTTGTACATTGAATCCGTTAGCTACGTAATATTTAGCCATTACCGGAACTCTCAAGTAAGTGATTCCTAAATCTAAACCATCTGTATCTGCACCCTCCATAGAGAACAATAATTCCGGCTGAACGTGGAATTTCTCAGAAACTGTAAAATCTGCTAAACCTCCAACATAAAATCCAGTTTTTCCGTCTACGTCATCAGCGTCGTCACCAGTGAAGTTTGTGAAGTTAGCTCCCGCTTTAACACCAAATTTGATTGAAGAATCAGATCCTGCTGCCTTGTCTTGTGCATTAGCAAATCCGAAAGCGAATACAGCTGCTAATGTTAAAATTACTTTTTTCATGATTAGTTTAAAATTTTAAAAATTTACCTGACAAATCTATAAAAAATCCAATCCGATAAAATTTCAAATTAAAAAAACAGGAAAAAAAATAATAAAAATTAACAGCCAAAAACCTATATGATTGATTATCAAATAAATACATGAGATATGTTTTTTGTTAAATTTTCATAATAAATTGAATTTTGTTATTTTTTACATAAGTTTTAACTTACAAAAAAATATTGTTCATACTTTTCTATAACGGTAACAGTAAAAAAACGCACACTTATGTGCTATTTTTTAGGTTTTCAAAAAAGCACAACCAAGCCTTTTTATTACATTTACCAAAAACAAATCCTGTATGAAAATTATCATAATCAACGGACCAAATCTAAATCTATTAGGCAAACGCGAACCTGAAATCTACGGTAACGAAACTTTTGAAGATTATTTTTTTCTGCTCAAGAATAAATACACTACAGTTGAATTGCAATATTTCCAAAGCAACATCGAAGGAGAACTAATCGGGAAAATTCAGGAAGTCGGCTTCAGCTATGACGGTATAATCCTTAATGCTGCCGCCTATACCCATACTTCCATAGGAATTGCTGATGCTGTAAAAGCTATTTCAACTCCGGTAGTAGAGGTTCACATATCAAATACGTTTTCCAGAGAATCGTTCCGTCATGCTTCTTACATTTCACCGAATGCAAAAGGTGTTATTATCGGCTTCGGATTAAAAAGCTATGAACTTGCCCTTAAATCTTTTTTATAACCCATACAACCAAACGGCTTGCTTTGTCGTCTTTTAAACAAAACTTAATCCATGATCCGACAATTTTATCTGATTGCCTTATTATTTCTATCTGCCACAGTATTTGCTCAAATAAAAGGAAAAGTTACCGATAAACTAGGACAACCCGTCCCCTACACCACCATAATTATTGAAAACACCTATAATGGCACTTCCGCCAATGAAAATGGTTTATTCGAACTCATTGTGAAAGAAACGGGAAAATACACCGTTATTTTTCAGTCTTTGGGCTATAAAACAAAAAAAGTTGCTGCCGATATTAAGACATTTCCGCATACCATGGATGTGGTTCTGGAAGATGAAAATTACACACTATCTGAAGTGATAGTAAATCCAAAAAAAGAAGATCCCGCTTATCAAATTATTAGGAACGCTATTAAAAACAGAAAAATAAATTCCAATAAAACTGATAAATTCGAAGCCGACTTCTATTCCCGCGGAATATTCCGAGCCAAAAACGTTCCGAAAAAATTCATGGGGATGGAAATTGGAGATTTCGATGGCGCTTTAGATTCCACCGGAACCGGAATTCTATATTTGTCCGAAACAGTCTCTAAAATTGCATTTGAAAAACCCAATAAAATAAAAGAAGAAATCATTGCTTCTAAAGTCAGCGGTAACGACAATGGTTTCAGTTTCAATACAGCGCAAGGAACTAACTACGATTTCTACGCCAATTATGTCGACATGGGCATCAACATGGTTTCCCCTATTGCTGATAATGCGATGTCTTATTACAAATACAAACTGGAAAGTATTTTCACCGACAACCACAATCAACTGATCAACAAAATTAAGGTAATTGCAAAACGCGATAAAGAACCGGTTTTCGAAGGTTACATTTACATCGTAGAAGATACGTGGGCCATCTATGCTATCGATTTAAACAGCAAAGGCTATCGAATGCAACAGCCGATCTTAGAAAACATTGGTCTTACGCAGAATTTCAATTACAATCCAAATACCAGAATCTGGGCAAAAAACCAGCAGACCATCGATTTTAAAGCTTCCATTTTCGGAATGGGTTTTACAGGGAAGTTCACGCATATTTTCAGCAATTATGTTTTCAAAGATCAGTTTGAAAAGAAAACATTCACCAATGAGATTGCCAAAATCGTAAAAGACGCTAACAAAAAAGACACTATTTACTGGAATGAAAAACGACCGGTTCCGTTAACAGACGAAGAAATCAGCGATTATCATAAAAAAGACAGCATACAGACCATCCGTAAATCGCAGGTCTATATGGATTCTCTCGACCGAAAAGGAAATAAATTCAAATTCCTGAAGCTATTCACCGGTTATACTTATAAAGACAGTTATCACAGCTGGTCGGCGTCCTATAAAGGCGTTTTGGATGTAACTTCACTTGGATTCAATACCGTTCAGGGCTGGAATCTGGATTCCGGATTTTCATTCACCAAACGCAATGAAGAAAAAGGAACTTACACCAATATCAATTCCACTTTCAATTACGGCTTTGCGGAAGATCGCCTGCGCGTAAACGGAAGCCTCTACCACCGTTTTAACACCACAAATTATGCAGTTGTGTCGGCATCGGGAGGAAGCAGCATCAACCAATTCAATCCTGCCAATCCGATTTCTAACTTAATCAATACGGTCAGCACCTTATTCTTCAAGGACAACTACGCCAAATATTATAATAAGGAGTTTATCAAATTAGGCTATAGTCAGAATGTCCTTAACGGAATTACAGCAAGCGGAAGTTTGGAATATTCGGCCAGAAAACCGCTTTTTAACAATACCGATTATGTACTGATCAAAAATGATCATGATTACACATCGAACAATCCGCTTTTGCCGTACGACAATACCACTCCGGCCATTGTAAAACACAATCTGGTAAAAGCTAATGTTGGCACACGAATCCGTTTTGGAAACAAATATGTTACACGTCCGGACGGCAAGATCAACATTCCTAACAATGATTATCCGACATTGTCGATCGGTTATGAAAAAGGATTTGCCGGAAGCGAAGAGATTTACAATTATGATTTCCTGTCAGCGATGGTTGACTACGACAAAACCTTTGGCAATAAAGGGGATTTCGCCGTTCGTCTGAAAGCCGGACAGTTTTTTAATGCCGAAACCATTTCCTTTGTGGATTACAAGCATTTTAACGGGAATCAGACGCATGTCGGGACAGCAGACCGATACCTGAACGTTTTTAACCTGCTTCCTTATTATGCGGCCAGTACAAACGATGCTTATTTTGAAACCCATATGGAACACAACGAAAAAGGGTTCATCATGAACAAAATCCCACTTCTGAACAAACTGCAGTGGAATCTGGTTGTAGGTTTCCATATGCTGAACATTCCGAATTTTAAACCGTATCAGGAATATACGGTAGGATTTGACAATATGGGCTTTGGAAAGTTCCGTTTCTTCCGATTTGATTATGTACGGGCTTATCAAAACGGTTTCCAAACCGATGGCGTTGTCTTTGGTCTGAAGTTCCTGAACATTCTGAACTAAGACCAAAAGAAACCATAAAAACAAAAGCGCATCTTTGACCGGATGCGCTTTTTTATTTTCAACTTTGATATTAGCTATTCCAAAAGACATCATACCCAAAACGGATCAGTGTCCCGATAACAACCACTAAAAAGAAACCGCGAATAAATCCGTTTCCTTTGCTGATAGCTAATTTAGCACCCATAAAGCCTCCCAGCGCATTGCAAACCGCCATAGGAATCGCAATGGTCCAAAGAATTCTTCCCTTCAAAACAAAGAGACAGATCGAACCGAAATTGGTCGCCAGATTAACCATTTTTGCATTCGCGGAAGCATGAAGAAAATCAAATCCCAATATGGAAACAAATGCCACCACAAAGAAACTACCCGTTCCCGGCCCTATAAAACCATCGTAGAATCCGACGGTCACACTAATGATCACAGCATAAATTATCTGAGTTTTAACTGATAAAAGCTTTTCCTGATGCTGTCCGAAATTTTTCTTTATAAACGTATAAACCGCCAGTAATGTCAGCACCACCAGCAATAAAGGTTTCATGAAATCATTACTGACATGCGTTAACAAAGTAGACCCGGCAAAAGCCGAAGCAAAAGCAATCAGCGACATAAGCATCAACAGCCTCCAGTTCATTGTTACTTTCTTAAGGTATTGGTAGGCTGCAAAACTGGTTCCGCTGAAGGCCGGAATTTTTAAAGAACCGATAATATTGGCCACCGGAACATTAGGCATTAAAATCAAGGCTACCGGCGTCTGAATCAAACCGCCGCCGCCAACAATTGCATCCACAAAACCGGCCGCAAACGAAGCCAGGCAAAGAAATAGTATAATTTGAATTTCCATGATAAAAAGAAAAAGCCGAATTCAAAACGAATTCAGCTCTTATATAATTAATGATACAGCATAATTACGCTCGAACGATATTTGCACCTAAAGCTCTTAAACGTTCATCGATTCTTTCGTAACCTCGGTCAATCTGTTCAATATTTTGGATCGTACTCGTTCCTTTAGCGGAAAGAGCTGCAATCAACAGTGAAATTCCGGCACGGATATCCGGGGAACTCATCGTGGTCGCTTTTAGTTGTGATTTAAAATCATGTCCCATAACCACGGCTCTGTGCGGATCGCACAACATGATTTTTGCTCCCATGTCAATTAATTTATCCACGAAGAACAAACGGCTTTCAAACATTTTCTGATGGATCAGCACATCACCTTTTGCCTGTGTCGCTACTACCAGAATAATACTTAATAAATCAGGAGTAAAGCCTGGCCAAGGAGCATCCGCAATGGTTAAAATGGAACCATCAATATCGGTTTTTACTTCATATCCGTGAATATGTGCTGGAATGTAAATATCATCTCCCTGTCTTTCCAACGTAATTCCAAGCTTTCTGAAAACATTCGGAATTACGCCAAGATTATCATAACTAACATTTTTAATTGTAATCTCACTTCGCGTCATAGCTGCCAAACCAATCCAAGAACCGATTTCGATCATGTCCGGAAGAATTCTGTGCTCACATCCGCCAAGACTTTCAACGCCTTCGATAGTCAGCAAGTTCGAACCTACCCCGGTAATCTTAGCTCCCATTGAGTTCAGCATTTTACACAACTGCTGTAAATAAGGTTCGCAGGCAGCATTGTAAATTGTAGTGGTTCCTTCAGCCAATACAGCTGCCATAACAATATTCGCCGTTCCCGTTACCGATGCTTCATCTAAAAGCATATAGGTTCCCTGTAATTTGCCATCGATTTCAACGCCGTAAAAGTGATCGGCTCTTTCGTATCTGAATTTCGCGCCAAGGTTAATGAACCCTTCAAAATGGGTATCCAAACGACGGCGTCCGATTTTATCTCCACCCGGTTTTGGAATATATCCTTTTCCGAAGCGAGCCAAAAGTGGCCCTACGATCATAATCGAACCACGAAGCGCGCCGCCTTCTTTTTTAAACGCTTCTGTTTCAAGATATTTGATATTCACTTCATCCGCCTGGAATGTATAATCTCCGGCTCCGTTTTTCTGAATCTTAACACCCAAATTACCTAAAAGCGTAATTAGTTTGTTAACATCAATAATATCAGGAATGTTTGTTATTCTTACTTTTTCTGAAGTCAATAAAACCGGACATAAAACCTGTAGTGCCTCATTTTTGGCACCCTGCGGATGAACGTCCCCTTTTAATTGTATTCCTCCTTCTATCTTAAATGTTCCCATGGCGTTTTCGAAAATTATTTTCTGTTGCTATTCTTATTGTTATTTCTCGGATTGAAATTCTTTCCGGTATTATTCCCTTTTCCTTTCGGATTGTTGAACTGTGTTTTATTCGACATTTTTTTGTTCACACGCATCAGATCAGTTGTATTGGAAAGTTCTTCATCTGTTTTCAACAAATTGATCTTTCCTCCCGATAATTCATACAAATGTTCGAAAATAACATCATCTTTCACGGTGTCTTTATTCCAGCTCAGATAACATTTTTTCATATGATTTGCGATAACGCGGATCAATGTGTTTTTCAGCTCGCTTTCCTCCCACTTATTGGCGACATCAATCATGTATTTGATATTGTTTCCGTAAAAACGATATTTCGGGAAGTTCTGCGGATAGTTTAATTTCTCCGGTTTCTGATGCAACACTTCTTTATTTGGAATCGGATACGGTGAATCCACATCCAATTTAAAATCGGACATGATAAAAATCTGATCCCAAAGTTTGTGCTGAAAATCGGGCACATCACGTAAGTGCGGATTTAACCCTCCCATCACCGAAATGATATATCTGGCAGCTTTGTTGCGTTCTTCCCGATCTTCTATCAGGGTAGCCTGATCGATCAGTTTCTGTAAATGACGGCCATATTCCGGAATGATCAGGTGCGGACGTTCCGCATTGTATTCCAAAAAATGAACGGCTTGTTCTGGTGTAAATTGCATTGCTTGTTTTTTATAAAGAAATAATTCCTTCAACTGCAGTCAGCTCCAGGTATTTATCAATAACACTCTGGGCACTTTTCATGGTAACGTTTATCGAAACACTGGTGTATTTTCCGGTTTTGGACTGATGTGTTTCAATCACCGCACCCATACCGTCGAATGAAGTTTCAATGATCTGAATCTTTTCAACATCCGTAGGAACTATAAATTTAAACAAATATTCTGAAGGCCATATTGTTGAGTTAATTAATTCTTCCTTAAGCCTATGGTAAAATTCTTCGGTCTTTTTATCCATCTTTCAATCAATAATAAAAGCAAATATACATTAGAGTTATGAAATATGTATGATGATTTCTGAGTTTTTACCTCTAAAAACAACAACAAAGCCAAAAAGAATTATCCGATTCAACTAAAAAATGTAAATTTGCCCCTTATTTCGAAAAAGTGACCAAACAAATAATATTAATTATCGGCGGACCAGGATCGGGAAAAACCACTGTTATAGAGGGATTAACCGAAAGAGGACATATATGCTATCCGGAAGTTTCCCGGGAAGTCATACATGAAGCACGCAAGCAGGGAATCGAGCAATTGTTCCTTGAAAAGCCACTTTTATTCAGCGAATTATTATTGGAAGGCAGAAAAAGACAATTCAACAGCGCTGCTCAGGAAGAAAGAAACCTTGTTTTTATAGACAGGGGCATTCCGGATGTTTTAGCCTACATGCATTATATTGGCGATGCCTATCCCTCTTTTTTTGACCAGGCTTGTCGCGAGCACAGGTACTCTCACATTTTCATCCTTCCGCCTTGGGAAGAGATCTACACAAGTGACGAAGAACGTTACGAAACTTATGAGCAGGCCGTTCTGATTCACAAACACCTTATCGAAACTTACGAAAAATATGGGTACTCACTTATTGAGGTCCCAAAAGACTCGTTGGAAAACCGAATTAATTTTATCCTTGAAAATCTTCCGAAATAAGCTATATTCGTAACGAAATTAGGTTTTTCAATTTGGAAGCGCTACAAATTCTCAAAAAATACTGGAATCACGATACGTTCCGTCAACCGCAGGAAGCAATTATCCAATCGGTTCTGGAAGGTAAAGATACTTTTGCGTTACTTCCGACCGGGGGCGGAAAATCCGTTTGTTTTCAGGTGCCGGCCATGATGAAACCAGGAATCTGCTTAGTTATTTCTCCGCTGATTGCTTTGATGAAAGACCAGGTTCAGAATCTGCAGAAAAGAAACATTAAGGCCATTGCCCTGACCGGCGGAATTTCTTCGGACGAAACCATTGATCTGCTGGACAATTGCCAGTTCGGAAATTACAAATTCCTTTATCTGTCTCCGGAACGACTGCAGTCCGACTGGATTTTGGAACGTATTAAAGGTTTGCCGATCAATTTAATTGCCATAGACGAAGCGCATTGTGTCTCGCAATGGGGACATGATTTCCGACCGGCTTATCTCAAAATTTCAAAACTTAAAGAATACTTTCCGAAAGTTCCTTTTTTGGCTTTGACTGCTTCAGCGACACAAAGAGTTCAAGATGATATTTGTCTGCAATTAGGTTTAGTAAATCCTGCGTTGTTTAAAAAATCATTTGCGAGAGAAAATATAGCCTATATGGTTTTTGAAACCGAAGACAAACTCTTCCGGGTCCAACAGATACTTACAAAAAACCCTGACCCTTCCATTATTTATGTCCGCAACCGAAAAGCATGCCACGATGTTTCGTCGCAGGTGGAAGCCATGGGTTTCAAAAGTACTTTTTATCATGGCGGACTGACGCAGAAGGAAAAAGAAAAAAACATGCAGTCCTGGCTCATGGAAGATGTTCAGGTCATGGTCGCGACAAATGCCTTTGGAATGGGAATTGATAAACCCAATGTACGTACCGTAATCCACGTGCAACTGCCGGAAAACCTTGAAAATTACTATCAGGAAGCCGGTCGCGCAGGACGAAACGGAGTGAAAGCTTTTGCGGTTTTATTATTAGCTCCTTCTGACATCCAATCCACAGAAAGTCAATTTCTTTCTATGTTGCCGGACAAAACCTTTTTAAAAGAAGTCTACATCAAACTGAACAATTATTTTCAGATTGGCTATGGGGAAGGCATCAACGAAACATTCTCATTCAATCTGAACCATTTTTGTCAACAATATAAATTCCCTGTCCTGAAAACGTTCAACTCGATGCAGTTTTTGGACAATCAGGGCATCATTTCGCTTTCCAAAGAATTTTCAGAAAAAATCAACGTGAGATTTTTATTGGACAGCCGTGAGATTATCCGTTACATCAGTTTAAATCCCGCGGACGAGCCTGTGATTACTGCAATTTTACGGAATTACAGCGGCGTATACGAAATCGAAACCACTATCAACACCAATCTGATTGCACGAAAATCAGGAACTTCGGAAGAAAATGTGACCCAAGTATTGAAGCGGATGCATCAGAAGGAAGTCTGTTTATTCCACAGTCAGTCCAATGACAGTCAACTCACCTTCAACGAAGTGCGGGAAGACGAGCGAACCATCAACCGGATTTCGAAGTTCCTCGAACAGCAGAACGAAATTAAAACGAAACAATTTGAATCGGTAATCGGCTACGTATCCGACAAAAAGCAATGCAAAAGCCGATTACTGTTGAACTATTTCGGAGAAACAGAGACGAAAGACTGTGGCATTTGTTCGTTTTGCATCACTCAGCAAAAAACAGAAAGGAGTCCGCTTGAAATTGCACAAAGCATCATCACTTTGCTTCAAAATTCGCCTTTATCCTCAAGAGAAATTGAAAATTCACTGGATTTAACCTCTGAGGAAACTATCTTTGCACTTCAGCTTTTGTTGGAAAACAACAAAGTAAAAATCAATAATCAAAACCAATACATTAGTTTATAATGGAAAAGTTACGCATTGTTTTTATGGGAACTCCCGAGTTTGCCGTAGGAATCCTTGACACTATATATAACAACAACTATGAAATCGTTGGCGTGATTACCGCAGCAGACAAACCGGCAGGACGCGGACAAAAGATCAAATATTCGGCTGTAAAAGAATATGCTTTGGAGCACAACCTTCCTTTATTACAGCCTACCAATTTAAAAGATGAAACATTCCTGGAAGAATTACGAAGCCTTAACGCCAATCTTCAGGTTGTGGTTGCTTTCCGAATGTTGCCGGAAGCAGTTTGGCGCATGCCTAAGTTCGGAACCTTTAATCTTCATGCTTCCTTATTACCGGAATATAGAGGTGCGGCACCAATCAACTGGGCAATCATCAACGGAGAGACCAAAACAGGAGTTACGACTTTTTTCATTGACGACAAAATAGACACTGGGGCTATGATCCTTAGTGATGAAGTTATGATTGGTGAAAACGAATCGGCCGGCGAATTGCATGATCGTCTGATGGTTTTGGGAAGCGGAACCATTTTGAAAACTTTGAAACTTATTGAACAAGGCAATGTAACAACCACCGTTCAGCCGACCAACGAAGACATCAAGACCGCTTACAAACTGAATAAGGAGAATTGTAAAATTGATTTCAGTAAAGACGGAAGTGAAATTCATAATCTGATACGCGGACTTAGTCCGTATCCTGCAGCCTGGTGCTTTATTAAAGACAGCAATCAGGAATGGAATGTAAAAATCTATGAAACCGATTTTGAGAAAGAAGCACATCAGCTGGCGTCGGGCAAACTTCTTTCCACTAAAAAAGAATTGAAAATTGCGGTGAAGGGTGGTTACCTTATTATTCGCAGTTTGCAGTTTCCGGGAAAGAAAAGAATGCAAACTCATGAACTTTTGAACGGAATATCTTTCACTGAAAATGCTATGGCGCTGTAACCCCCATAAACACTAACACTCCCGAAATTTCGAAAAAAACAAGTTAGTTTATTAACAATCAGCTTGAGTTATCAACATTTTAAGAAAAAAACTTGCAAAAAACTGAAAAACACTTGCGTAATCCGGAAATTCATATAAATTTGTAGGACAATAATTAATTAATCAATCCATTAATAACTATTCTTATGAACAAATCAGAATTAATCGATGCAATTGCTGCTGACGCAGGTATCACTAAGGCAGCCGCTAAATTGGCTTTAGAATCTTTCTTGAACAACGTAGAAGGAACTTTAACAAAAGGTGGAAGAGTATCATTAGTAGGTTTCGGATCTTGGTCAGTATCTAAAAGAGCTGCAAGAGAAGGAAGAAACCCTCAGACTGGAAAAACTATCAAAATTGCTGCTAAAAACGTAGTAAAATTCAAAGCTGGAGCTGAGTTAGAAGGTTCTTTAAACAAAAAATAGTTTTCCCGCTAAAAAATACAGCCCCGATTAAATCGGGGCTTTTTACTTTTAAACGATTTTATTTTGCTGAGATGGGTATTTTTTTCTAATTTTAAGTATAAACTCGCAGGAAGATGATATCAGTTAAGCCAAAAAAAGGAAATTTGCTTGTAGCAGAACCTTCAATTATCGGAGATTTATCATTTAACAGATCCGTGGTCCTACTTGCCGACCACAATACAGAGGGATCTGTTGGGTTCATATTGAACAAGCCCTTACAGTATACCATCCATGATCTAATTCCTGAAATTAATGCCAATTTCAAAATTTACAATGGCGGACCTGTAGAACAAGACAACTTGTATTTTATCCACAACATCCCCGAACTGATCCCAAACAGCATTGAAATTTCAAACGGCATCTATTGGGGAGGCGATTTCGAACACACGAAAAACTTAATTAACGAAGGAAAAATCAAAAGAACCAACATTCGCTTCTTTCTGGGATATACCGGATGGGAATCCCACCAATTGGAAGACGAATTAGAAGAAAACTCCTGGATCGTATCTAAAAACAGTTATCAAAACAAAATTATAGGAAAATCAGCTACTCACTTCTGGAAAGAAAAAATCATGGAACAGGGCGGCGACTACCTCATTTGGTCCAACGCACCTGAAAATCCGATTTTAAACTAACCCAATCGCACCTGGGCATTCAGCCTCTTCAACAATTCAACCGCAAATTCAATTTTATATTCTTTTTTTCGGTATTTGGTTATCGGCCGAATACCCTTGATTACATTGGTCAGAAATAATTCATCTGCCTTTTGCAAATCGAAAGGTGAAATCGATCTTTCAACAACTTGCAAACCTTCTATTTTCTTAGCAATTGCCAGAACTTGTTTACGCATTACGCCGTTTAGACAGCCATCTAAAACCGGAGGTGTGATCAACTCATCCCCTATCAGCATAAATAAGTTACTTTGAAGCGCTTCTACCACATTCTTTTCATCATTCATCAAAAGACAGTTTTCATAACCGTTCTCATGCGCAAAAATGCTCCCGGTGATCTGAACCAACCGGTTATTGCTTTTAATCGTAGACAATAATTGCTTGGTGATGTAAAAATCCTTGAATAACTCCACTTCATAACTGCCCTCTGCAAATGAATACAACGTCTCAGCCAACGGCTCTGCGGTAACCATAAATTCCACGTCGTTGGATGTCGGCAGATAAAATCCGCCCGATTTACGAAAAACAGAAAACCGCACCCGGAAGGAATGCGAATCCCCCATTTGACGAGTCAAACTAAGAATTTGTTCCTCGAAATGCTCCATGGTAAAATTCATCGGGATTTCCATTCGGACAATTCGCATGGACGCCATCAGTCTAAAATAGTGATCTTCAAGAAATAACACTTTTCCTTCCAATACCTTAATTGTCTCAAACACAGAATCCCCGTAAAGAAAACCTCTGTTTTGCTGCAATGCAATTCCCGAATTATCCACTAATGAACCGTTATAATTTACCATAAAAAAGCCCCGATTAAATCGGGGCAAATATAGGTTATAAAAATGATTTTTTAAACGGATCCTATAACATGTTTCAAATCGGAAATCTGATTCTCCCAAAGCATTTTAGCTTCCGAAAGATCGCGTTCCTCCGCAAAATCAACAATCATTAGAGACACATCTTTCGTGATTTCATCCTCAAGGATTCGTAATTCAAAATAATAATCTCCGTCCTTATTATCCTCGTCAATCCAGCGAAACTTGACTTTTTCACCGGTTTTCTTAGAAGCAAGGCGTGCTTTTTCCTCTGAATCGTTCCAGATAAATGTAAAATACTCTCCACGAGAATTTACGTTATCTGCAAACCATTCCGATAGTCCAGAAGGTGTTGAGATGTACTGATATAGTAATTGGGGCGATGACATGATGGGGAACTCTAATTCGTATCTTATTTTACCTTCCATATTATATTAAATTTGCTGAAATATATAGCATTTACATTAATAAAAAAAAGAAAAAATTGAAAAAAGAAAAAAAATATTTTTTTTAAGAAATATATTTGGAAGCTATAATTTTAGTCTTATATTTGCACCCGCATTCAGCAAGGATGTTAAACCGAAAAAATGGCGAGGTAGCTCAGTCGGTTAGAGCGCAGGATTCATAACCCTGAGGTCACGGGTTCAACTCCCGTCTTCGCTACGAAAAAGCAAACCCTAACTAATCAAACAGTTAGGGTTTTTTTATTGCTTTCAGATTATAAATCCAATCACACCTCACGTGAGAAAACTGAATAATCACTCTCCTTGACTATTCACTTAAGACTTTCACAATTCTTCTGAATTAAATTTTCCTGAAACCAACAGCTTAACCAAGCTTTTCTAGTAGCCCCCAAGAGACATAACACTAACTTCCATCGCTTTTTACTAACCACTTACATTTGAAAAACAGAAGCATTACTGAACAATAGGTAATATAAAAAAAATAAAGCAAAACTTACAACTTGTGCACAAAATTTATTTTTATGTTATTAATCTGTAATACTATTCATTCATAATAAATTGTACACCTTTTATTACTAACTTCACCATAGCTCTAATTCAAACCTCCAAAGACCTATGGATAAAAAAACTACTCCAGTATTTAAAAATCTGTTTATATTACTGATTTTTAACATTCTAAATCATTTTTCAACTCAAGCACAGACCCTTATTGCTTATCAGGGTTTTGATACCACCCCCCAAGATGTCTGGGGCTATACCAATACTTTAAATACCGGCGCCATCGCAACGAACACTACCGCATTTGTATCATCTCCAAATTCTCTGAGAATTGTAGGGTCTAATGATGTGGGCACAGGAGTCGCTAACAATGATCCTTTTGTATCATTTAACAATGTGAACATCTCAACTTACGCCAACAATTTCATAAGCGTATACTTTTCTTCTAACGGAACGCCGGACGATGGGGATGATCTCTACCTTGACGTTTCCTATAACAACGGAGTCAGCTATGCAACATCAATAAAATTGGTAGACGGAAAAAACAACGCCGCACCGGATACGTTACCCTACACACATGCGGCAATTACCGGAACATCTGTTGGTTCTCCGTTCATTTTTAATATTCCCAACGGAAATACGCAGGTCAAAATAAGAATCCGATTTGATGAACTTGATAATGATCGTAATACCAGCGACAACTATTTTATAGATAACATCAGCTTACACGGCACTCCGATGGGCAATTTCATTACCCTTACCGGATTAGGCAACAATGCTGTAGCGCATAACTCCGCCGCATCAATAACTAACGGAACAATTTTTGGGCAGACACAAGTCGCATCAGCACCTATCGTAAGGAACTTTACCATCAAAAATATAGGATTCAATGATATTAATCTAACCGGAACCCCTCTTGTAAACATCATCGGAAGCAGTGATTTTTCGGTTACAATATTACCCGCAACTCCTATTACGACTTTAAATTCAACCCCATTCCAAATCACGTTTAATCCGAGTTCAACCGGAACAAAATCTGCCCAGGTATCCATTGCAAGCAATGATGCAGATGAAAACCCTTATATCTTCAACATTAAGGGCGAAGGAATACAGACCTTCTACGACAGTGATAACGACGGCATTTACGACAATGTAGATATTGACGACGATAACGACGGTATCAGAGACAGCATTGAAGAAAACAATTGCAATGCAGCCAACGGTCCAAAAGTAAACTACAAATTCCTGAATGAAACTTTCGGATCCGGAACAAGAACCACAATAAACACAACATACAATGCAATAACTACCTACTGTTACGAAGACGGTTCTACCGGAGGAGCCAACACTACCGATTGCCCGGATTTAAGCACTCCGGATCTAAATGATGGAAAATACACGGTAGGTCCATCCGCACAAATAGCATCATGGGCATCACAGTATTGGCACATGGGAGGTGATCATACCGGAAACGCAAATGGAAGAATGGCAATTTTCAATGCATCCTATACTCCCGGAATATTCTATACCGCAACTATTACAGGAGCTTTACCAAACATACCCATTACTTATAGTTTTTGGGTATTAAACTTAGACAGAACGGATGCCCCTGGAATAGCTACGCGACTAAGACCTAATGTTAGGGTTGAGTTCCGCGACGTGAACGACAATTTGATTACTTTTATAGAAACAGGCGACATCCCTCCTACCACCGCTGGTAACCTTGCAGGCAGCTGGTACAATTTTACTTCAAATTTAAATCTTAACGTAAGCGCCTTTAAAGTTATTTTCATCAATAACGAAACCGGAGGAACCGGTAATGATTTAGCACTTGACGACATTATTATCTCTCAGACCTTATGTGATTTGGATAGTGATGGTGTAGCTGATGTGTTTGATCTTGATGCTGATAATGATGGCATTGAAGACGTTATTGAAGTTGGTCTGGGGAATTTAAGCAATGGAAAAGGCAAAATTGATACCGCGTGGGTTGATGCCAATGCCAACGGATTACATGACAGCGCTGAAGCATTAACTTTAATAGACACGGATGGAGATGGAGCTCCAAACTACGTGGATTTAGACAGTGATAACGATTCTCTTTTCGATGTTGACGAATCAGGAGCAGGCAACATCCATGCTTCTCCCGGATATGTAAACGGAGACGGAGACATTAATGGTGACGGCGTTGGTGACGGCCCTGAATCGGAAACTTTCAGAAACAAAGACACTAATGGTGATGGCACTACAGAAGGTTTTGGCGACGGAATTTTAGATATTTATGATTATAATGCAAATGCATATGGTAATCTTGACCAAGGCAGTACTGTAGCTCCGTTCCTTAATTATGTTCTGGATACTGATGGTGACGGAATTCCAAATTATCTGGATACCAAATCCAACGGAACCAATTTCGACATTTCACTGGGACTTTATTCAAACCTTGACGGAAACAACAACGGCGTTATTGACGGAAATACCGATGCAGATCACGACGGAATCCTAGATGCTTTCGATACAAATACCATCAAATTCGGGTCTCCCAGAAATCTGGAACGAAAACTGTTTGTGGATTTTGACGGAAGAAACGATTACGCGACCGATAGTAATGTAATCAACGCATGGCCAAATGCGACCTTAATGGCCTGGATCAACATCAATAATTTATTTTCGAATGAAGGTGTTATCGTGGGACAAAATAAATTCCTGCTGAGCATTGACAGTTCAAAAAGACTTCAGGTAACGGCTAACGGCACTACCTTAAACTATAATTCCCCATTAAATAATTCACAATGGATTCATACGGCAGCTGTTTTTGACAGCACAAACGGACTGCTTAAATTATATGTCAACGGAGCAATGGTTTCCAGCACAAGTGTAACCGGAGGCATTTCTGCAGACACCTCACTTCTGACCATAGGAAAAAACCCGGCTGCATCTGACAAGTTTTTCAAAGGAAAGATAGATGAAGTGCGACTGTTCAACACAGCTTTAACCGATTCTCAATTGCAAAAAATTGTTTATCAGGAAATCGAAAATAATTCCGGCCAGGTAAGAGGAGTAATAATCCCTAAAAATGTTCCTTCGCTTCCGTGGGCAAACCTTATTCGTTATTACAAAATGGACAATTACAAAGATGATGTAATTGACAATCACACTACTGCTACTGTTGATACTGCTCCCGGAGCGAGAATCTACAATGTAAAAACAATTAAAGTGCAGGAAGCACCAATGCCTTTTTTGACAGAACAGACGGGTAACTTTGCCACAGCTTCCAATTCGGTTTCAAAACAAATCAGAGGCATGGATGTAAACGACTACGATTGGTCTATTATTAATATCAGACACAACATCACATCTAACTCCAACAACATAGATTTAGGAATGATAGTTGACGCAGGTACAACGATTACAATGACCAACGATACTAAACTTCAAAACGACTGGTATTTGAAACTTGACGGTAATATCGATTTGCAAGGCCGCTCACAATTACTTCAAACCACAGACAGTGATTTAGACGTTTCCAGTATCGGCAGTTTAGAAAGAGATCAACAGGGAACCGGCAACTTATATAACTATAACTACTGGTCTTCACCCGTTAGTACGGAAACAAGCATATCCTCAAACAATACCGGCTTTACTGTAAAACGAGTATTATCCGACGGTACAAATCCATTATCTCCGCAGCATATATCTTGGGTTGGAGGTTATGACGGCACTGCAAACCCAATACAACTGGCAAGGTTCTGGCTTTATAAATTCACTAACCTTAGCCAGGTCTATGCTAACTGGCAGCAAATAACTGAAAATACTATACTTCAAACCGGACAGGGTTTCACAATGAAAGGAAGCGGAATTGCAGTTGCACCAAGTGTTAACGTACAAAATTATATCTTTAACGGAAAGCCGAATAACGGTTTGATAAATCATATCGGAATCCAGGTAGCAGCAAACTTCCAAAACTTAATCGGAAACCCATATCCATCCGCTTTAGATGCTAATGAGTTTATAACAGACAATTTATCAGGGACTACAGGTACATTGTATTTTTGGGAACACTACCCTTCCAACAACACCCACAATCTGACTGGTTACCAGGGTGGATATGCCGCACTGAATTTAGTAGGCGGAACCGTTCCTGTTTCACCTGCCGGAATAAGCGGATTGGGTTCCAGTACAAGAATCCCTGGACGTTTCATCCCCATTGCACAAGGGTTCTTCGTTAAAGGGAATGCGACTGGCGGACAAATAACTTACAAAAACAGTCAGAGAAAATTCATTAAAGAAGATGATGCGAACTCAAACATAATGTTCAGAAACGGTAATTCAAATCCAAATAATACCGACGCCAATTCTGACAACAGCAATGACTCTACCCTAAATAACAGTTTCCCTAAAATAAGACTCGGTTTTAATGGAACAACAAACTTACATCGTCAATTGTTACTTGGTTTTATGGATGAAAATGCAGATGAGGATTTCAATTTAGGATATGACGCTGAGATGATAGACATCCAGTCAAATGACGTGTATTTCCAATTACAGGATAAAAAGCTTCAAATTCAGGGCGTAGGTCATTTTTATGCCACTGCAATTTATCCGATAACAATAAAAACGGATACTCCCGGAACTGTAAAATTTATGATAGACGGACTTGAGAACTTTGACAGCAACCAACCAATCTATATTTATGATGATCTGACAGGCAAACATCACAACATAAGAAATAACGCTTTTGAATTAGAAGTTCCGGCAGGTGAAATTATTTCGAGATTTTCGCTTCGTTTTCAGAATAACAATTTGATTGTAAAAAATGCTGCGGATACAAATTCAATAAGTATCTTCTACAACGCTAATACAGAGGAAATCCTAATAAATAATTTAGACGAAAAAGATACTGTTACCGAAGCAACCCTATTCTCCATTCATGGCCAGAAATTGAAAACCATAAGTATTGAGAAGGAAAACCAGACACAAATCAAAATTCCTAAATCAAATCTGAGCGCAGGAATATACATCATGCAATTGAAGATGTCAAATTCAAAAATTTATAGTCAAAAAATTAGTATCAGATAACTAAAGGCCCCGATTCTATCGGGGTTTTTCATACAAACCAATCACGATAATCATTAAAACTAACTTGTTTGCCGAAAGACAATCAACACATTGATTTACAGTCCGTTAATCGTGAGTACTTCCCTATTCATCGAAAACATCTTACTAATATTATTGAAATAAAAACAATTAAGTAAATTTATTCAATATTCCAAAAACAAGGCCTTTTCAAGGGTAAAACATGTTTTTTGGAGCAAAAATCTTTTCAGAATATCAATTTCACTTAATTTTTCAAAGTTCCCTCATTATTTATTCCCCTAAGACTAAGGTTCTCAAGCAACAAATAAACCATTTGTTCAACATAAACCTTGGGGATTATGAAAAAAAGTTACTTTTTGAGAATCGTATTCTTGCTCTTACTCTACACTTCCTATGGAGTGGGCCAGAATTGTACAGCTGGTTATACACTTTCTTCAGACCTTTCGTCAGTATGTTCTGGTGCTCCCGTAGTTATCACCTTGAGTGGTAGCGAATCGGGACAAAACTACCAAATCAGAATAGGAACCACTGTTATCGGTACCGCAGCCGGAACCGATAATCCAATTACCTTTACGGTCAATCCCACGACATCACCGTCAACAACGTATAATGTAGTAGCAATAGGATGTGCCAGCCCTTATGATTCGATTACCATTACAGTAACTCCGTTACCAAATCTTGCGCTGACATCTGCCAATGCGAGCCAGACCCGTTGTCAAAATGTGGCGATTGCAGATATCGACTATAATGTAACCGATGCCACCAGCGCTTCCGCCTCCGGATTACCAAGTGGTGTTACCGGAAATTATGCAGCCGGAGTATTCACTATCAGTGGAACACCGACAGCCGCCGGGACGTTCCCTTTTACAGTAACCACTTCAGGGGGTTGTGCACCAGCTGATTCAGCGACGGGAACAATTACAGTAACTGCGCTGCCAAATCTCGCACTGACTTCCGCCAATGCGACCCAAACCCGTTGCCAAAATGTGGCGATTGCCAACATCACTTATACAGTTACCGATGCGACCAGCGCTTCTGTTTCAGGATTACCAGCTGGCGTTAACGGAAATTATGCCGGTGGGATTTTCACTATCAGTGGAACACCGACAGCCGCTGGGACCTTTCCTTTTACCGTAACCACTTCAGGTGGATGTGCTCCAGTTAATACAGCGACGGGAACAATTACAGTAACTGCGTTGCCAAATCTCGCACTGACTTCCGCCAATGCGACCCAAACCCGTTGCCAAAATGTGGCGATTGCCAACATCACTCATACAGTTACCGATGCGACCAGCGCTTCCGTCTCAGGATTACCAGCTGGCGTTAACGGAAATTACGCCGGTGGGATTTTCACCATCAGTGGAACACCGACAGCCGCTGGGACCTTTCCGTTTACCGTTACAACATCCGGAGGATGTGCTCCTGCCGATACCGCGACCGGTACCATTACAGTAACCCTATTCCCTAGCGCCACTATCAGCTATGCGGGAACACCATTTTGTAAATCGGTTGGAAGTGGACAAAGTGTGACTTTAAGCGGTACAGGAGCCTATACCGGAGGAACATATTCAGCCGCTCCGGCCGGATTGACGATTAACGCTTCTACGGGCGCCATTACGCCAAGCAGCAGTGCGACCGGAACCTATACAATAACTTATACCATACCTGCCAGTGGAGGATGCGCTGCCGTGCCTGTAACTACAAGCGTTACTATCACTGCAGTCCCCTCTGCTACCATCAGCTATGCCGGAACTCCATTCTGTAAATCATTGACCACAGGTCAAAACGTGACACTAATCGGAACGGGAGCTTATACCGGTGGATCTTTTTCAGCACTTGGCGGGTTAACTCTTAATACTTCAACAGGAGAAATTACACCAAGCAGCAGTACTGCAGGAACTTATACAGTAACCTATACCATACCGGCAAGTGGAGGATGTGTTGCAGTACCTGTAACCACAAGCGTCACCATCACAGCCGTGCCGACTGCGACCATCAATTACGCCGGAACTCCGTTTTGTAAATCGATGGGAACTGCCCAAAGTGTTACCTTAAGTGGTACAGGAGCATACACCGGCGGAACTTATTCCGCCTCACCTGCCGGATTAACCATTAACGCTTCTACTGGTGCGATCACGCCAAGCAGCAGTACTGCAGGAACGTATACCGTAACTTATACTATACCTGCTGGTGGAGGATGCGCTGCCGTGCCCGTAACTACGAATGTAACAATCACAGCTATACCGACCGCTACGATAAGCTATATCGGAACTCCGTTCTGTAAATCGTTAGCCACAGGCCAAACTGTAACCCTTATCGGAACGGGAGCTTATACCGGTGGATCTTTTTCAGCACTTGGCGGGTTAACTCTTAATACTTCAACAGGAGAAATTACACCAAGCAGCAGTACTGCAGGAACTTATACAGTAACCTATACCATACCGGCAAGTGGAGGATGTGTTGCAATACCTGTAACCACAAGCGTCACCATCACAGCCGTGCCGACTGCGACCATCAATTACGCCGGAACTCCTTATTGTAAATCGATGGGAACTGCCCAAAGTGTTACCTTAAGTGGCACAGGTGCATACACTGGAGGAACTTATTCCGCGTCACCTGCCGGATTAACCATTAACGCTTCTACCGGTGCTATCACGCCAAGCAGTAGCACCGCAGGAACTTATACAGTAACTTATACAGCACCGGCAAGTGGAGGTTGTGCTGCAGTACCAGTAACCACAAACGTTACGATCACAGCCGTGCCAACCGCAACAATCAGTTATATCGGAACACCGTTCTGTAAATCGTTAGCCACAGGCCAAACTGTAACCCTTAACGGGACTGGAGCTTATACCGGCGGAACTTATACTGCCACTCCGGCGGGACTAACGATCAGCGCAATTAGCGGAGATATTACTCCGAGTACCAGTACGGCAGGAACTTATACTGTAACTTATACCATACCTGCTAGTGGCGGATGTGCTGCTGTTCCGGTAACCACAAGCGTTACCATCACAGCCGTACCAACTGCTACGATCAGTTATGCAGGAACACCATTCTGTAGATCCGTAGCAACTGCACAAAACGTTACAAGATCAGGAACCGGGGCATTTACGGGAGGCATTTATACAGCTTCACCAGCAGGACTTACCATAAATTCTTCGACCGGTGCCATAACCCCAAATACCAGTACTGCAGGCGTTTATACCATAACCTACACTATCCCCGCCAGTGGAGGTTGTGCCGCGATACCTGTTACCGCCAGTGTTACCATCACAGCTGTTCCGACGGCCACGATCACCTATGCAGGGACACCATTTTGTAAATCATTATCAACAGGCCAAAGTGTTACGCTTAACGGAACCGGAGCTTATACCGGGGGAACATTTACAGCACCTGCCGGATTAACAATAAATGCCGCTACAGGGGATATTACACCTAGCAGCAGTACCTCGGGAACTTATACCGTAACTTATACAATACCTGCGAGCGGAGGATGCGCCGCTGTTCCGGTAACCACGAGCGTTACCATCACCGTTGCACCTACGGCTTCGATTAGTTATGCCGGAGCTCCGTACTGTATCTCACTGGCAACTGCGCAAAGCGTTACCAGAACCGGTTCCGGAGCTTATACCGGAGGGGTTTATACCGCTTCACCGGCTGGACTGAACATAAATTCTTCCACTGGTACCATTACGCCAAACACCAGTACTGCGGGAACTTATACTGTAACCTATACTATACCGGCGGGTGGCGGTTGTGCTGCCATACCGGTCACCACAAGTGTAACCATTACCCCTATTCCGACGGCTACCATCAGTTATGCTGGAGCGCCATTCTGTAAATCACTGGCTACTGCCCAAAGCGTAACATTAATCGGGACAGGAGCCTATACTGGTGGAACTTATACTTCCGCTCCGGCAGGTCTGAGCCTTAGTGCCGCGACAGGAGCCATTACGCCAGGTACAAGTACCGCAGGAACCTATACCGTTACCTATACCATACCGGCAAGTGGCGGTTGTGCTGCTGTTCCTGTAACAGCAAGTGTTACTATAACAGCGATACCGACAGTAGCTATCAGTTATGCCGGATCTCCATATTGTACATCTGTTACTGCAGGACAAAATCCAACAATAAGTGGCACTGGAGCTTATACCGGAGGTACTTTCTCAGCAACACCTGCAGGACTATCCATTAATTCCAGTACAGGAGCAATTATACCCAACAGCAGCACGATAGGAACGTACACTGTCACTTATTCGACACTTGTAAGCGGAGGCTGTGCCTCAGTAAACACTACCACTTCAGTTGTTATTGATGTCGATCCAGTTGGAGGAACCATATCGCTATCTAATTCAAGTACTGTCACTTCTGCAACGGAATGTTTTACAGCGTCCGGAACACTATATTTATCAGGAAATGTTGGAACCATTGTAAAATGGCAATATTCTATAACTGCAGGAACTTCCTGGGTAGATATTGCCAATACAACCAACACGCATCCTTATTCAAACATAACTCAAAACACTGTTTTCAGAGCTGTAATCCAAAATTCCGGAGGTTGTGCTGCGTATTCAAGCGGCTGCGTGATATTTGTCATCCCGAATATCAAACCATCACCGGTTACGGCTTCACCTCCAACAATATGTGTAGGACAAAGTTCTGTTCTTTCTTCAGCGAGCACCTATGCCAGTAGTCAAACTGTCGCTACCGGAGGAGATTTTCAAAATGCAAATCCTGGGGGCTGGACGGTCGATAGCTGTACAAATAACTGTCTGAACGCAGGAGCGAGTAATACAAACCCGGGTCCGTGGCAGCTTTCAGCAACAAACGGGGGAACGTATTCCGGAACTTCCTATTCATCGATCGGAAAATTCGCTATTGCAAACGGAAATTTTAATTCCAGTTTGTATACTCCGTCTTTTAATACCTTTGGCTTACCTTCAGCAAGTCTAACTTTTACTCAAGCCTATAATTTAGGTGCCGGAGCAAGTGGAACAGTGGAAATTTCAGCCAATGGAGGTCCGTGGATTGTACTGGCAACGTACACAGGATCATCCGGTGCCGCAAGTTACAGCAATTTCCTTTCTGTAAGTATAAATTTAAATGCCTACATAAATCAGCCTAATTTAAAAATTCGTTTCAATTATCAGGGAACGGCAGGAAGTTCATGGGCAGTAGATAATATTGGAATTCCGGACGCTCCTGTTAATCTGAATACCCAATGGGTGGATGCTACAACCGGAATATTTGTAAGTAACAGTTCCACATTGACCGTTTCTCCAACGGTAACAACAACTTATGCCGTTACATCGTCTTTAGCCGGCTGCAATAGTTTCGGAACCGATGGTACCGCTTATGTTACCATTGTAGTAAACCCAAGACCGACCTCAGTAATATCTGCGAATCAGAACGTTTGTTTGGGTGGAACCGGATCTTTTAGCATTGCCCTTACAGGAACAGCGCCCTGGAGCTTAACTTATTCCGACGGAACAACCTCAACAACCGTAAATAACATTGCAACCAGTCCGTATAACTTCAACATTACCAACATGACAGTCACGAAAACCTATACCGTAACGGCTTTAAGTGACTCGAAATGTACCTCATTGCCAGCAGACAGAACAGGTTCTGCAACGGCTACGGTTTTAAATGGGACTGCAGGACTATGGACAGGACTAATAAGCACCGATTGGTTTGACTGTAAAAACTGGGCCGGCGGATTACCTTCTGCCACCATAGATGCCGTAATCCCGAACGGACCTGCACTAATGCCGGTAATTGATCCCGTGAGTCCATTTGCCGCTGCTTATAGTGGTATTGCCTCCGCAAGAGATGTTATCATTAATACCAGTGCATCGATTACTATGAATGCTAATTCCAATTTACAGGTCAAACGAGATTGGAAAAACAGTGGAAGTTTTGTTCCGGGAACAGGAACCGTAACTTTCAACGGCGCGACCAGTAATCAGGTTCAGTTAATCAATACGGGGATCAAATTGAATGAGACCTTCTACAATCTGACTTTAAACAATTCGGGAGGCGCCTTAGGAATTAATCTTCCGGATGCTTTTGAGTTAACAGTTGCCAATAATCTTGTTTTGACAAGTGGTGATTTACGTCTTACCGGCGAAGCCCAATTGGTTCAAAACGGAACGACTGCAAATCCTTCCGGAGGAACAGGTAGTCTGCTGCGAGATCAACAAGGGACTAAAAGCAGTTTCCATTACAATTATTGGTCTTCTCCTGTAAGTCCTGATAATCTGAACTATACCGTTGGTGGCGTATTAAGAGACGGAACCAATTCTGCTGCATCTCCGTTCGGTCGCGTATCCATTACTTTTGGCGATGGATATGATTTTTCAGACGGTCCGCTTACCAGCCCTGTAAAAATAAGCAATCGTTGGTTATATAAATATACGGCGGTTAGTACAAGTTATTTTTCCTGGCAGGCGATCGGAAGTACTGGAAGCGTTAAAGTTGGCGAAGGATTTACCATGAAAGGAGTCACAGGTCTGGAGCCGAACACGAATTACCAAAACTATACTTTTATCGGAAAACCAAACAACGGAAACATCAACTTAAATATAGCAGTAAACCAACTTTACGTGATTGGAAACCCATATCCTTCTGCATTGGACGCCGATGAATTAATCAGAGACAATATCCTGAACAATGGTAGAGCAGCGTCCAATGTTATTAATGGGGCATTGTATTTTTGGGATCATTTTGACGGCCAATCACATTACCTTGGCGAATATATCGGAGGATATGCAACGTATACCTTAATGGGAGGTGTTGTAGCCATTTCCAACAGCCCTCTGATAAATAACAATAATCAAACAGGAACAAAAATCCCCAAACGTTACATACCGGTCGGACAAGGTTTTGTTGTTCGAACTGATGCGGGAGGGGTAAATGGAGTTACTGACCCAGTAACCGGCGGAACCATCAGCATAAGAAACAGTCAGCGTGCTTTTAAAGTCGAAAGTACTGCCAACTCAGTATTCTTTAAATCCGCAAATGACACTGTAAATGAAGAAACAGACAACAGACAAAAGATCAGATTGAGTATTGAAACAGCATCAGGATTAAGACGCCAGCTTCTGGTAGGTGCTGATACCAATGCGAGCAACCAATTCGATATTGGGTACGATGCCATAATGATGGATGTGAATCGAGACGATATATATTGGTATTTCAGCAATGAAAAATTCGTAGTTCAGGCGGTCAACAATTTCAATATTGACCAAATTATTCCAATCGGAATCAAAATATCTACTGTCGGTCCGGCAAAAATCAAACTTGACGAATTGGAGAATATTCCTGTTTCCACAGAAATCTATCTGTTTGACAGCGTAACCGGACTTTATCATGATCTTAGAAATGGCGACTTCGCCACTCAACTTCCTATAGGCGAATATACGGACCGATTCTCGTTGCGCTTTACTATTGAGACTTTGAGTGCGGATGAAATAAATGCAACTAACGGTATTATGGTTTTTGCCGATTCGAATCACATTCTGAATATCAAAAATAATTTTAAGGATACAAGAATAGAATCTGTTCAACTCTTTAACATCTTAGGGCAATCGATTGCAAAATGGAATGTAAGCAATGAAGATCAGCCAAACATTAAAATTCCTGTTGAACACATCCGCAACGGAACATACATAGTGAAATTGAGAGCATCCAATGGTTTACTCAGTAAAAAATTGATTATCAGATAAAAAAACAGAATCTTTTTTTCTGCCTCTAAAAAGCAAAGTCTTTTTAGAGGCTTTTTTTTATATAATCCTGGTAATTAAAACCTCAATTCAAAATATGAGACGTTTCATAACTTCAAGACACACAAATACATATATTATAACAAATACCTTAAAAAGCCGAAGTATTCTTAAAACATTCAAAAAATTACGCATTGTTTAACAAAATAATCTTTAAAAAAGCAGTTCGTCGATAGTTAAAATCAAGTCATCGAAAAATCTTACGCGTTTTCAATTTTCAAGTTTGAATTATCTAGTTTTAAATCAGTTAATCCAAAAACAAAATTGACTATAAGGTGGTAAAGACTGCTTAAAAGTATGGGTTAATTGCATTTTAATTTGCAATTACTTTTAATAACTGATAAAAATAGATGGTTTTATCCTTAATCAAACCAATATTCAGCACAAGTCTTTATCCAGCCTATTCATCATGAGGTTTTTCAGGATTAACTAAATAACGAAAACAGCATTTAGTTAATTTAAAATATGTGGCAATGAAAAACAACTACCCCTACCTGTTTCTTTTACTCCTATTATCAAACTTTTGTCTCGGACAAGATTGTACTGCTGAAAAAGAAGTATCTGATCCGACTATTTGCACTGGAGACAATGCGACCATAACTCTATTTACAAGCGAAATCGGAGTATCTTATCAACTTAGGGAAGCAGCAACAAACAATGATATTGGTGCAGCTCAAATCGGAGATGGCAACAATTTAGTTTTTACAGTGTCTCCCGGTCCCGGCATCACCACTTATTATATATTGGCTTCTTTTCTTCCAACATCTTGTTCTACTGTCCTTGCAGACCAAAGTATTGTTACCGTGACCTCACTTCCAAACATTGTTTTGAGTTCTGCCAATGCAACGCAGACGCGATGTCAAAACGTGGCTATAACCAATATTACGTATAATGTAACCGATGCCACAAACGCTTCCGTTTCAGGATTACCGACGGGCATTACCGGAAACTTTCTTGGCGGTGTATTCACCATCAGTGGTACTCCGACAGTAGCCGGAACTTTTAACTATACCGTTACCACGTCAGGAGGATGTGCTCCGGCGGCTACCGCAATTGGAACTATTACGGTTAGCACACCTGCGACTGCAACAATAAGTTACACGGGCTCACCATTTTGTAAATCTTTGGGAACAGCTCCAAGTGCAACCCTAAGCGGAACAGGAGCATATACCGGAGGAACCTATTCTGCAGCACCAGCCGGGTTATCAATTAATGCAGCTACGGGCTCTATCACTCCTGGTACCAGTACGGCAGGGACCTACACTATTACTTATACCATACCAGCGAATGGTGGTTGTCCGGCTACACCTGTAACTACAACCGTAACGATCGTGAATGATCCAGTGGGAGGAGCTGTGTCTTTATCAAATTCCAGCATTATTAATTCCAGAACAGAATGCTTTACCGCTTCCGGAACGTTATATTTATCAGGAAGTGTGGGTAACGTTGTAAAATGGCAATACTCAACAACAGCGGGAACTTCGTGGGTTGATATTGCAAATACAATCAGCAACTATACGTACTCCAACATAACTCAGAGCACAGTTTTCAGGGCAGTAATACAAAACGGCGGATGCACCAGTATTTCTAACGGCTGCGTGATTTCCGTTATTCCAAATATTAAACCGACTCCTGTGATCGCAACTCCTTCGACGATATGTGCCGGGGAAAGTTCGGTGCTATCTTCAACAAGTTATTTTGCAACAAGTCAAAATATTGCGAGCGGAGGAACGTTCAACAATTCAAATCCACCGGGATGGACAGTGGACAGTTGCCCAAACAATTGTTTGAGCGCGGGTGGCAGTAATACGGATCCGGGTCCTTGGCAGCTGTCAGCGACCAATGGCGGAAGCTATTCAGGAACAACGTACACATCCGTTGGAAAATTTGCCATAGCTAACGGAAATCTTGATTCACAATTATACACTGCCACATTTGATACTTTTGGCCTTACAACTGCCACTTTAACCTTTACTCAAGCTCATAATTTAGGAGCCGGAGGAACTGCAACTGTCGAAATTTCAGCTAATGGCGGCCCTTGGACAGGATTAGCAACATATACTGGTTCGTCTGGTGTTCCGAGTTATACGAACTTCATTCCAATGACTATAAATCTGAATACCTATATCGGTCAGCCAAATTTAAAAATCCGTTTCAATTATCACGGAACTACAGGAAGTGCATGGGCCGTAGACAACATTGCTATTCCCGATGCTCCTCCAAGTCTCACGACGCAGTGGGTAGATTCAGTTACAGGAGTTGCAGTTACCAGCAGCAGTACCATGACCGTTAGTCCGACGGTAACCACGACATACGCCGTAACTTCCTATCTGAATGGCTGCAACAGTTTTGGAACAGACGGAACTGCTTATGTTACAGTTACCGTAAATCCGAGACCGACCGCAGTAATCAGTCAGAATCAGACGGTGTGTAAAGGAGCAACTGCTACTTTTAGTATTGCATTAACCGGAAACGGACCCTGGAAATTGACCTATACCAACGGATCAGGCTCAACGACGGTAAATAACATCAATACAAACCCTTACGTTTTCAATGTTACTAATATGTTAGTAAATACGACATACTCTATTACGGCGTTGAACGATTCAAAATGTACTGCTCAGGCGTCCGATTTTGCCGGATCAGCAACAGTGACTGTTTTGAACGGAACGGCAGGATTATGGACAGGATTAATAAGCACCGATTGGTTCGACTGTAAAAACTGGGCCGGCGGATTACCAACAGCAACTATCAATGCGCAAATTCCGACAGGAGCAACGAGAATGCCGGTTATCGATCCGCTAAGTCCGTTTGCCGCTGCTTATAGTTATATTGCAACAGCCAGAGATGTCATCATCAGTCCGAGTGCTTCGATTACCATGAATGCCAATTCCAATTTGCAGGTAAAAAGAGATTGGAAGAATAGCGGAAGCTTTATTCCCGGAACCGGAACCGTAACGTTTAATGGAGCAACCAGCAACCAGGTTCAACTGATCAATTCCGGAATAAAACTTAATGAAGGCTTCTATAATCTGACTTTAAACTGCACGGGAGGTGCAAAAGGAATTAATCTTCCGGATGCTTTTGCGTTAACTGTAGCTAACAATCTCGTTTTAACCAGCGGTGATTTACGTCTGACCGGCGAAGCCCAATTGGTTCAAAACGGAACGACTGCAAACCCAGCCGGGGGCACGGGAAGTCTGATTTGTGATCAACAGGGAACCAAAAGCAGTTACCATTACAACTATTGGTCCTCCCCTGTTAGTCCTGACAATCTGAACTACACTATCGGCGGTATTATGAGAGACGGTACCAATTCGCTGGCTTCTCCTTTCAGTCCGGGAACAATAACCTTTGGAGATGGTTATAATTTTTCAGACGGTGCGCTTACAAGTCCTATAAAAATAAGCAAACGTTGGTTATACAAATACACGTTAGTGAGTACAAGTTATTACTCCTGGCAAGCAATCGAGAACACGGGAAGTCTTAAGGTTGGCGAAGGATACACGATGAAAGGCGTTACAGGTTCAGAACCGAATACCAATTATCAAAACTATACTTTTATTGGAAAGCCTAACAACGGAAACATAAATTTAACCATGGCTCCTAATCAGTCTTATCTGTTGGGAAACCCTTATCCGTCTGCTTTAAATGCCGATGAATTTATAAAAGATAATATTTTGGATGGAGGACGCGCCGCTTCTAACGTCTTTAATGGTGCCTTATATTTTTGGGATCACTTTGGCGCCCAAACCCATATTTTAGGTCAATATATCGGAGGATATGCAGTCTATAATTTAATGGGAGGTGTTGTCGGTGCTTCAAGCGATCCGCTGATCAACAACAATAACGCATCAGGTTCAAAAGTTCCGAAACGATACATTCCGGTAGCACAAGGATTTTTTATCCGAACTGATATAGCCGGTGCGACAGGCATGCCTAACCCAATTGCGGGAGGAACCGTAAGATTTAAAAACAGTCAGCGTGCCTTTAAAACGAAATCTGCTGCAAACTCTATTTTCTTTAGAGATGAAAACCCAACTGTAGATTCCGATACGGAAACCAGACAAAAAATCAGACTGCTTTTTGATGCTCCGTCAGGATTACAACGCCAACTTTTAGTGGGCGCCGACGAAAATACTACTAACTTATTTGATATCGGTTATGATGCTCCGATGGTAGACGTGAATCAGGATGATATGTATTGGGATTTCAGCGGTGGCAAATTCGTGATTCAGGGTATCCGGGATTTTGATGTTGCACAAATCATACCTATTGGAGTTACCATTACGAACCGTGGTTTGACTAAAATTAAAATTGATGAACTGGAAAACATTCCGACTACGACAGAAATCTATCTGTTTGATAACCTGACCGGAATTTATCACAATCTCAGAAATGAAGATTTCCAGACAGAACTTGCTGCAGGAGAATACCTGAACCGGTTCTCACTTCGCTTTACTGTCGAAACGCTGGGCACTGACGAGGCTGTTCTGAATAATGGTATAATGGTTTTCGCCGACAGTAATCACATACTGCATATCAAAAACAATATAGTGGACATCCGAGCGGAATCCGTTCAGCTTTACACTATTTTAGGCCAGTCCATTGCGACATGGGATGTTGCAGATGAGGAACAGCAAAAAATCAAGATTCCGGTAGAACACATTCGTACAGGAACATACATTGTAAAAGTGAAAACAGCAAATGGTTCACTCACCAAAAAAATAATCATCCGATAATACTAAAAGCCCCTAAAATTGGGGCTTTTTTTATTTAACAATGTCATCAAAAAGCATTTCAAACAAAAAAAGTACCTTTGTGGCCCATCAAAACTAAAAGCCATGAAATTTCGTTTTTTATCATTTCTGATACTTTTTGCATCATACACCGCTTTTTCTCAATTAAAAACCATTGTCGGAAAAACAGATTATCCGTTTTGGATCCAGGTTCCCGAAGCTGAAAAAACAGAGAAACAGCCTGTATTGATATTTCTTCACGGAAAAAGTCTTTCAGGGACTAATCTTAAACGAGTGAAACGCTATGGTGTTTTGCGCGCTATAGAAAAAGGAAGAACGATTCCGGCTATCGTTGTAGCGCCGCAATTAGCCTCAGGATCCTGGAATCCTGATAAAGTCCTTCAGCTTTTAGAATATGTACAGAAAAATTACAACACTGATTTATCCCGTGTGTATGTTTGCGGAATGAGTTTAGGTTCTTACGGAACTTTGCATTTCGCCGGAAAACATGCCGACAAGATAACTGCAGCCGTAGCCATTTGTGGTGGCGGAAACGTAAAAGACGCCTGTAAACTGGCTACCCTTCCGTTGTGGATTCAGCATGGAGATAAAGATTATATTGTCCGTATGTCGGAATCTAAAAAAATTGTGGATGCGATTAAGAAATGTGATACGGCCGCTGATGTGACATTTACTATTATTCCCAGCGGAAATCACGGTAATGTCGAACGATTGTTCCATGAAGACGCCTTGTATGAGTGGCTTTTTAAACAGAAGAAAGTACAACCTGAAACTAATTTGTAAATACCTCTCAAAACGATGAGTACCACTTTATTATCTTCTCCTTTACAGGGATTTACTGATTTTCGTTTCCGAAATGCTTTTCACAAATATTTTGGAGGTATTGACACTTTCTATTCTCCCTATATAAAACTGAACGGAAAAATGGTCATCAAAGGTTCGTATGAACGTGACATTCTTCCGGAAAACAATACTACGCTTCAGGTTATTCCGCAAATCATCACCAATGATCCGGAGGAGTTTTTGTTTGTGGCCAGGTACGTAAAGCAATTAGGTTATAACGAATTGAACTGGAATTTAGGCTGTCCTTATCCTATGGTTGCAAAGAGCGGAATGGGCTCCGGCTTAATAAAAAATACAGATTGCATCAATACGATTTTAGAACGCGCTCATAACGAAACGGATATTATTGTTTCCATGAAGATGCGTATGGGTTATGAAAACCCTTCCGAAATTCTCGATGTGTTTCCTGTTTTGGAAAAATATCCGATCAAAAATATTGCCATCCATGCCCGAATCGGGAAGCAATTATACAAAGGTGGCGTTGACTTGGATTCCTTTCAGAAATGCCTTGATGTCTCCAAACACAAACTATATTATAACGGCGACATTACATCGGTGGAGAAATTCCGAAGTCTGCAGGAACGATTTCCTTCGATTGACCATTTTATGATTGGAAGAGGTTTGATTGCCGATCCGTTCTTACCGAGTATGATTAAAAACAACACCACAGAATATCCTGAAAACCGATTTGAAATTTTTGAGGAATTTCACGACACGATTTACCGCGACTACGATGCTTACTTACAAGGTCCAACGCCTATCAAAATGAAAATGCTGGGCTTTTGGGAGTATTTTTCCGAATCGTTTTCCAATCCGCAAAAGACTTTCAAAAAGATCAAGAAAGCCGGGAACAGTAAGCATTACGAGGAAGTGGTGAAGGAGATTTTCAAGTCGGAGAAATAAGTAGTGGATTACCCACGCTCCTCAGTTTTTTTATCATTATGCTAAGGTAAAACTTAAAGCCCCGCTTGCTCAAAACCCTTGTTAGCGACTGACATAAGTTACTTGATTTATGATTGACCAATTCGTTTGTTCCCTTTTTCGGGTATGATATGTAATATGAAGGGAATTAAAAATAAATAGAGCGCAATAGAGGTTGCAAAGAATGAAATAAGAATTGTAAGCAGGTAAATGTAAATTGGAAATAAAATTCTGTGCTTTGCATGTGTAAAATGGCTCAGGGTAAAGTGCGGTTTAATATATGTCTTTTTCCAAGCATACCATAACATGAGGTAGTTTGCAGCACTTGAAAGAATTAGGTTGATACTAAGAAAAATGATGCTCAATTTATCATGTCTGTAATTATTAAGAAATCCAATTGAAAACGGTATTATGCAAATGAACATTAGAAATATAATATTTAGCCAACTGCTAATCCTGTCCGTTTTCATTAAGTGATGGTGATGAAAATGAGAACCAATCCAAAGAACTCCCAGCGTAACAAAACCTATAAAGTAAATAAGCAGCTCTTGAAATGTGTGTTCGAAAAAATAATTGTTAAGGGCAATAGAGTTCAACTCCGTTGGAATTTTGACCTCCAAAATTATAATTGTCATAGCTATCGCAAAAACCCCATCTGTCAATGCTTGTATCCGTTTTGTATCTAAATCTGTTTCTATAGACATGCTAATTGAAATTTGAAGTTCGAAAAAGGCTTGCCGTCAACTCATAAACATATAAAATCATAATTTTAAAAGCGGTTCAAAACAGCAACTCCTCATATTCTGTTTTATCACTACGTTGAAGATGTAAAAAGTTTGACTTTAACCCTAAAACCCTATACTCTTAAAAAGGGCTGTCAGTATAAGTTACTTATACCAAAATTCATATTCTTTACCATAGGTAATCCAATCAACACTCTTTTTTATCCCGTTTTTTTCTTCCTCAACTAAAATTAATTTTAGAATGAATCGCGTTACATCACTGCTGGCATATTTCTGAACATTAATTCTGATTTTAGGACTGACTTCAAACTTATCGTTTTTCAGGCTAATTTTTTTCTGGTAACGCGGTGATTTTTGGACGTTCTTGATTTGCTCCGATTTAGATGTTCGGATATCCAGACTTAAATTGCTGATTTTATATTTCACAGCTGGGTTTTCATTTGAAATTTGTACCGTAATCACATCTGATATTTTGACCGACATATCATTTTGATTAATTGGAGCGCCATTCTTCAGAATCACTAATTTCGCCTCCTGAGCCTGAAGCGTACATACGTTTGTAAGTATCAGAAGAAATAGAGCGAAGAATAAATTTAACCTTTTCATTTTTCTATTATTTTATTTAAAGAATTTCTTGAAGCGGAGATTAAATTCAAGAGACCATCTTCAAGATCGGAATTGGAAACGGGAGAACCTTTCTGTTTAAAATTATTGACAAGGTCATAATATTCCTGGGCCTGAGCACTGACCGTAGAATCCTGTACCAATAAAAATTTCCCGAAATACATCTTCTCAAATTCCTTGTAATCCCGGTAAAATGATTTCGTATCTACGCTGTCCTTTTCATAATGGGACAATACAGCGCATTTTTCGGTAAATTCCTGGTAAACAGCAAAGGTTGTATTGTAGGTGCTTTTTCGGATCTCCTTCTCATAATTATTGTTATACTGAACCGCGCCAACAAATACCCCTACCGTCGTCAATGCCGCGGGCACTAATTTTAAATAACCGCCGGACTGGCTTTCTTCACTTGGTTTCTTGATGCTCATATCGTAGAACTTAATTACTGCTAACTGATAAGTAAGAAATTCATCTCTTTTGGTTAACATTTCACTAAAACAAGCCATGTAACATACTAAGCTAAGACATGTAAGAAAAGAAAGCAAATTAAGTGGTTTAACATCATTTATTTTCGTTGTATGGCGCTAAGGAAAGTGAAAACATTCCTTGAGTGGTTGCAGTTTGGTTCTTCACATTTCTGGCAAAAAACATTTTTAAAAAAAGTCACAAGTAAACACCGTCGTACTACAAAGAACATTGATAAATTTCATGTTTCTTGTATATCTTATAATCCCATCAGCAGACCATTCTACCTACAATTGAAATTCTAAATAAAAAAACTAAAAAAGAAGCCTAAATACTGCGATAAAAATTACTTTTGCGCCTTTAAAAACAGCCTAAAATGAAAAAAATCATTACTACCTTACTTTTTGGTCTTACATTACAAACATTCTCCCAAACTACTACTGAGGTAAAAAATGAAAACACAAACACGGCAGAAAACGTTAGTGTAGCAAAATCGTTATTTGGTACTCAGATAGGTTTTGTTGGAACCTGGATTTATAACGAACTGAAACTTTCCGATAAAATAGCATTAAGATCGGAGATTGGATTACTGTTGTATTCGGTGGAAAACAGTAGCACCGATGAATCTGCATCATTCCTAACCCCTGAAATCACTTTGGAACCTCGCTTTTATTATAATATAAACAAGAGGAACCGAAAAGGAAAAGACATCAGCGACAATACCGGAAACTATATTTCGATACGTAATGCTTATTATCCCGATAGTTTTACAGTGGGTAATACAGAAGGATTCAAAGTTGTTCCCGAATTACATATTATGCCAACCTGGGGAATGAAACGGAATTTAGGAAAGCATTTTAACTATGAACTTTCTACTGGTTTGGGATACAGAAAAGTATTTGAAAAAGACGATAGGGTTAACAATAATAATGAAGATTTTGTTTTCGCTATTCAGGCAAGAATCGGATATAAATTTTAAATAAAAAAGGCCATCGTTTCCGACAGCCTTTTCAATTATTTAAGTATTTCTTTCAGTTCTTCCAGAGTCACTTTCTCCTGTTCGCCCAAAGCAAGATCTTTCAGCGCATATTGATTATTTGCCATTTCATCAGCTCCTACGATTACCGCATACGGGATTCCGCGTTTATCGGCATGTTGGAATTGCTTTCCTATTTTGGCATTGTCCGGATACATTTCCACTTTGATGCCTTCTTTTCGCAATTGCGTAATGGCTTTCATCGAATACAAAGCTTCTTCATGTCCGAAGTTTAAGAACAATGCTCTTGATGTTGACGTTACTGTTTCCGGAAATAGGTTCAGTTCTTCCAAAACAAGGTAGATTCTGTCCAAACCAAATGAGATTCCGACACCGCTCATGTTTTTCAAACCGAAGATTCCGGTTAAGTCATCATAACGACCACCACCACCTATAGAACCCATTGCCACACCTTTTGGAGCACTTACTTCAAAAATAGCTCCGGTGTAATAGTTCAGTCCGCGGGCTAAGGTCACATCTAAATCCAATTCGGATTTATCCAGACCTAGTGACATAATAGTATCACAGATAAACTGCAACTCCTCTACTCCCTTCATCCCTTCTGCTGAAGAAGAAAGTAAGGTGGAAAGTTTTTCGATTTTCTCCGAAATGGTTCCGGTGAAGTTAAACAGCGGCTGTACTTTTTCCAACGCGGCTTCTGAAATGCCTTTTTCCAACATTTCTTTCTTCACGCCGTCTTCACCGATTTTGTCTAATTTATCTAATGCTACGGTAAAATCGATTAATTTATCGGAAGCGCCGATTACCTCAGCGATACCTGATAATATTTTTCTGTTGTTGATCTTAATAGTTACGCCTTCTAATCCCAATGCGGAAAACACACTGTCATACAATTGCACCAACTCCACTTCCTGCCATAATGAGGTCGATCCCACTACGTCAGCATCACACTGATAAAACTCTCTGAAACGGCCTTTCTGAGGTCGGTCCGCTCGCCAAACCGGTTGGATCTGGTAGCGCTTGAACGGGAATTCAATTTCATTTTGGTGCTGTACCACGTAACGTGCAAAAGGAACAGTTAAGTCATAACGCAGTGCTTTTTCGGAGATTTGGGAAGTCAGTTTCAAAGTGTTTTTCTCCGCCAAAAAAGTTTCATTTGCTTTCGACAGATAATCACCCGAATTCAAAATTTTGAAGATCAATCGATCGCCTTCCTCACCGTATTTCCCCATTAAGGTTTCCGAGTTTTCGAATGTCGGCGTTTCAATGGGCTGAAATCCGAATTTTTCGAAATTCGTTTTGATTATGGAGAAAATATAGTTGCGTTTCGCGACTTCTGCCGGCGAAAAATCACGGGTTCCTTTTGGTATGCTTGGTTTTTGAGCCATTTTAAAATTTAGAATTTAGGATTTAGGATTCTGAAAAGAGAAAGCTAAATTCTTTCATTATTTATTTTTTGCAAATATCGGACATATTGCGCTTTATTAAAATCAATTTTTACACTTTCTGACTCCTTATTTCTAATTTCTTACTTTCTGAATGTAACAAATCACCTATTTTTATGACAAATTGCTACTATGATTGGAATCGGTCTTTTTAAGGAAAATACGAGAATTGCGCTTGGGGCGATTAGAAGTCAGCTGTTGCGTACCATTTTAACAGTGATGATCATCGCCATCGGTATAACCGCTTTGGTTGGAATCCTTACGGTGGTTTCGGCATTGGAGAATACCATCATGAAGGATTTTGCTTCGATGGGTGCCAATACGTTTTCCATCAGCCAATATGATTTTTCGGAACGCGTGAACCGAAACAACTCGGAACAAAAAATCAATCCGATTATCAGTTATCCACAGGCAAAAGCATTTCAGGACAAATACAATTTTCCTTTTACAACCACTTCCCTATCCTTTACGGCTACATCAAATGCGGAAGTAAAACACGAATCGGAAAAAACCGATCCGGAAATCACCATCGTGGGTGTCGACCAGAATTTCCTTCCGAACAAAGGTCTGGAAGCTACAAAAGGTCGAAATTTTACCGGTTTTGATATTTCCAACAATAATTATGTTTGTGTTTTAGGTTCCGATTTTGAAAAAGGACTTTTTAAAGACATTAATCCGATCGATAAAACCATTTCGGTCCGCGGAGCTAAATTCAAAGTGATTGGCGTGCTGAAAGAAAAAGGTTCCACATTTGGAAACAATCAGGATTTGCGGGTTTTGATTCCGATTCAGATTGCACGTTCCTTATTTTCGGCTCCCAATATCAATTACGATATCAACGTGATGGTGAGCAAAAAAGAAAGTTTACCCCTTGCATCGGACAATGCTACTATTTCCATGCGAAAAATCAGAAAACTGAGTCCGGTTCAGGAAAACAATTTCGGAGTGGAGCGCAGTGACGATTTGATTCAGCGTTTACTTTCGAACACCGAAGTGCTGCGCATCAGTGCTTGGGTTATAGGTATCATCACGGTTTTTGGTTCTTCAATCGCGTTGATGAACATCATGTTGGTTTCCGTTACCGAAAGAACCCGCGAGATTGGAGTTAGAAAATCACTTGGGGCGAAAAAAAGTACAATTGCCTGGCAGTTTTTTACTGAAACTTTAGTGATTGGCCAGATGGGTGGGATCCTTGGAATCATCCTTGGAATTGCCATAGGATTCGGAATTTCCAAAGCCATTGAATTTACGTTTGTTATTCCGTGGATGGCGATTATGGCGGCTTTCATCACCACTTTTATTGTTGCAATCGTTTCCGGATTGTATCCTGCGATTAAGGCTTCGAAACTGGATCCTGTGGAGGCGTTGCGTTACGAGTAAGCGGCAGATGCCAGGTTACAGATGGCAGATTACAGGAAACAGGAAATGCAAGCAGTAAGATTTTTTCAATTGAAAAAATATTTGAATAACATTATTTATACGCCATTATGAGATTTCAGGATTTATTAGCCTATAAAAAGTCTTTTGAATTAGCAATGTCCATTTTTGAAATTACCAAATCATTTCCTTCTGAAGAAAAATATTCCCTAACGGATCAAATCAGACGCTCGTCGCGAAGTGTTTCTGCGAATATTGCCGAAGCCACCCGAAAAAGAAGATATCCGAATCATTTTATTTCGAAACTCACAGACAGTGATGCTGAAAATGCAGAAACACAGGTTTGGTTAGAATACGCCTTAGCCTGCAACTATATTAATTCTGAAACATTTGACAATTTTACATCCAAGAGTCTTGAAGTTGGTAGGCTTGTAAATTATATGATGAGTAATCCTGAAAAATTCAGTTAACTATATATAACTAATTTCTGCTACCTGAATTCTACTATCTGCCATCCGCCATCTGAAAAACCCCTCTTATCATCCTGTCATTGCCATAAATATCTTTACGTAGCTCTATATTTTTAAAACTGTAATTTTCCAGCAGCCAAATCATTTCTCTTCCGAGATACTGATTGATTTCGAAATAAAGTTGTCCGTTTTCAGATAAATTTTGGGTGGCCAATTCGGCAATCTTACGATAAAAAAGTAACGCATCATGATCTTCTACGAACAATGCCAGATGCGGCTCAAAATCCAATACATTCTTTTTGATTTCCTCTTTTTCAAGTATTCTGACATAAGGCGGATTTGACACGATTATATCAAAGGTCTGCAACAAATCATCTGTTTCTAAAATGCTTTGGTGTAAAAAAGTAATTTCGACTTCATTTCTTGCCGCATTCTTCTCTGCCACAGCTATTGCCTGCTCTGAAACATCCATTGCATATACCTTGGTATTCGGAAGGTTTTTCGCTAATGAAATGGCAATGCAACCTGTCCCCGTCCCGATATCCAGAATCTTTATTTCTTTTGAAGAATCACCTTCGGAATTCTCTTTAATTATCCAATCGACCAACTCTTCAGTTTCCTGTCTTGGAATAAGTGTATTCTCGTTGACATAAAATGGCAATCCGTAAAATTCTGTCTCACCTAGAATATACTGTATCGGACGGTGTTCTTTTAACTGCGCCAATACGTTCTGCCATTGGTGGAGCATTTCAGGATTCAATTCGAAAGCAGGATTCAAAGCCAAATCGACACGCTTCATCTTGTGAAAGTCTTCCAATATTATATAGAAGAAACTTTCGGTTTCATATTCATCATACAGCGATGAAAGTTCCTGCATGAAAACGGTACGGTATTTTTTTAGAAGCATACTTATAAAATTCAATTCAAAGATAACTGAAAAAGAAGAGGTTTAAAACTTTTCGACAAGTCAAAAGACCAGGCTAATAATTGTTTCGCTGCCGCAGTATGGGGTTTGGCACTTCTGCTATCCATTATCTGAAAATTTAACAGAGAAGCATTTTTTTTAAATCCTCTCATTTTATTTTTCAAAAGATGACAAATATCACAATAAAAGACCTTTTTGTCCTCTAATTTTACTCAATAAAATAATTCACAAAAAAACCACAATTATGAAAACCAGATTAAAAATTGCTGCCGGTGTTTTAGTGCTATCAGCAATATCAGTAGGCTTGTTTTCTTTTGGAAACGACTCCTCTATTGATCCCACCAAAATTAAGGTTGAAGGCGAAATGGTAGCCGAACTGACAGCCCCACCATTTGTACCTAAACCAATTGGAAACAGAGCTGCTACCAAACTCATCGTAAACATGGAAATTAAAGAACAGGAAGGCGAAATGGCCGATGGTGTTAAATATACCTATTGGACCTTTGGCGGTTCGGTTCCGGGAAGTTTCATCAGAACCCGAATTGGTGATGAAGTACAGTTTCACTTAAAAAACCATCCGGACAACAAATTACCGCACAACATCGATTTACATGCGGTAACAGGCCCTGGAGGAGGTGCCACATCTTCTTTAGTTGCTCCCGGACATGAAAAAGTGTTCAACTTTAAATGTCTGAATCCGGGTCTATATGTATACCACTGCGCTACCGCACCGGTTGGGATGCATATCGCAAACGGAATGTACGGACTGATCTTAGTGGAACCGGAAGGAGGTTTACCTCCGGTAGACAAAGAATACTATGTAATGCAGGGTGATTTCTACACCAAAGGCGCTTATGGCGAGCAAGGTTCGCAACCTTTTGATATGGAAAAAGCCGTAAAGGAACAACCGGATTATGTAGTGTTCAACGGAAAAGTTGGCTCATTGACAGGAGAAAAAGCAATTACTGCTAAAAAAGGTGAAACTGTCCGCATTTTCATGGGCAATGGAGGTCCGAACCTGGTTTCTTCTTTTCACGTAATCGGAGAGATCTTTGACAAAGTTCATATCGAAGGCGGAAATCTGATTAATAAAGAAGTACAAACCACTTTAGTTCCTGCCGGCGGTTCCGCCATCGTTGAATTCAAAGTTGATGTTCCGGGCACATTCATCCTTGTAGACCACTCGATTTTCAGAGCGTTCAACAAAGGCGCGATCGGAATGCTTAAAGTTGAAGGCGAACAGGACAAAACCATCTACTCGGGAACAGTTCAGGAAGGAATCTATTTACCGGAAGGCGGAACCATCCAAAACATGCCAAAAACAAAAGGAGATGCAAAAGCCTACGTACCGAAATCCATTCCGGAGCAGGTACAAGCAGGAAAAGGAATTTACGGCAGAACCTGTTTTGCCTGCCACCAGTCAGAAGGACAGGGAATACCAAATGCCTTCCCTCCTTTGGCTAAATCAGACTTTCTTAATGCGAATCCAAAAAAAGCAATTGATGCAGTCCTACACGGTTTGACCGGAGAAATCACTGTAAACGGTAAAAAATTCAACAGTGTAATGACCAGTCAAAACCTTACGGATGAAGAAATCGCCAATGTTCTGACCTACGTCTATGATAGTTGGGGCAACAACAAAACGAACATAACTGCTCCGATGGTAAAAGCCCAAAGAGGAAAAATCGTCGCAAAAGCAAAAGACGACTTACACGAATAAACAATCAATAATTATTTAAATACTTTTTATCATGAGAAAGATGATTTTAGGAGTTACTGCCACCGCATTAGCAATAGGCTTATATAGTTTTAAAACTCCAGCGAAAACGGAAAAAGTAACCAAAGTTGCTATTAATAACCCAATTAAAGGAAAAGAGGTATTCTCAAAAACCTGCATCGCCTGTCATCAGGCAAACGGACAAGGAGTTCCGAACGCATTCCCTCCGTTGGCCAAATCAGATTATCTGAATAAAGATGTTAATCGCGCCATAAGAACGGTAATTAACGGATTAAGCGGTCCGGTGACGGTAAACGGTAAGAAATTCAACGCGATGATGACGCCACAATCATTATCCGACGAACAGATTGCAGATGTTTTAACCTACGTTTACAGCAGTTGGGGAAATAACGGAACGAAAGTTACCACTGCAATGGTGAAAGCACAAAGAGGAAAAAAATAAATAATTTTCAAAAACACGTTGACCATGAACCTCAAGTATAAAATAGTTTTGATTTTCCATACTGTTTTATTTATGGCAACAGCTCTTAATGCTCAGGAAAAAAGCATGGTTACCATAAACAGGGGAACATATGTTCCCCTTTATGGAACCTCTGACAAGAAACCTGTTGAAGTCAAAACATTCAAAATAGATATTTATCCGATAACCAACGAAGAATATCTGAACTTCCTGAAAAAAAATCCACAATACAGCCGCTCAAAAATCAAAGGTCTTTTTGCTGATAAAAGCTATTTATCGCATTGGACAGGCGACTTTAATTTCGGAACAGAAAAACCCAACTCTCCTGTAACCAATATCTCCTGGTTTGCCGCAAAAAAATACTGCGAATGTCAGGGAAAAAGAATGCCAACAATGGATGAATGGGAATATGTGGCTATGGCGGATGAAAAACGAATTGATGCCAGAACCAAGGAAGAATACAATAAATATATTCTTTCCTGGTATGAAAAGTCAAAAACGTATAACAATGCGATAGGCAAAACATTCAAAAACTATTGGGGAGTTTATGACATGCATGGTTTAGTATGGGAATGGACTTCTGATTTTAACAGCATTTTCCTTTCCGGAGAATCCCGAAAAGATAAGGATTCAGACAAAAACTTATTCTGCGGGAACGGATCTGTGAATGCATCTGATTTGATGAATTACGCTGCTTTTATGCGCTATGCCTTTCGAGGCAGTTTAAAAGCAAGTTATACCACCAGAAATTTAGGGTTCAGATGCGCCAAAGATCTGCCGAAATAAAAAGCACAACTTAGGCTATGTAACTTTTTCTGAAGAAAAATCAAATTTCACATCTATGAAAACTATAGTAATGGGATTATTCGTAATCCTAATGGGCTTGCAGAGCTGCAACTCACAACACAAACACGAGACCGCATCAACAAACACAAAGACTACTATTTCAGAACTATCCATTTATAATCTTCCATCCCAGTGGACTACTCAGGATAACAAAAATATTGAGATGAAAGATTTGAAAGGAAAGGTTCTGGTGATGGTAATGATCTATACCTCTTGTAAATCGGCCTGTCCGAGATTAGTTGCAGACATGCGCCACATTGAAGAACGCATCCCTGAAAACCTTAAGGATAAAGTTCAACTTGTACTGGTAAGTATCGACCCGACCGTAGATACGCCAAAACGTCTTAAAGCATTTTCCATAGAAAACAAAATGGACAATCACCAATGGCTATTCCTTCGCTCTACCGAAGAAAACACACGTGAATTCGCTGCGGTGTTAGCCGTAAACTACAAAAAAATATCACCCATGGATTTCTCTCATTCTAACATAATCAGTGTTTTCAATGCCAATGGTGAATTGGCATATCAACAGGAAGGTTTGGGGGTAAGCTATGACGAAACCGTAAACAAAATTACAGAAGAAGCTGAAAAGCTAAACTAATCCAAACTATGAACTCACTACAAAAAATTGGCTTATCATTGATTTTGATGATAGGCACGGGCGCTCTCGCCCAGGAATTAGATGCAAATCTGCAACTAAGACCACGTTATGAATACCGAAACGGATTCAAGGAACTGATGAAAGACGGTTCGCTTCCGACTTCCTTTGTATCCCAACGATCACGTCTTAACTTTAACTTCAAACAGGACAAACTAAAAGCTAAACTGACCTTTCAGAACATCAGGGTTTGGGGAGACGTGCCCACAACAACGACATCTGATAAAAATGGAATCGCTCTGTTCGAGGCTTGGGCACAATATGATATCAATGAGAAATGGAGCGCAAGACTGGGAAGACAGGTTCTTTCTTATGATAACCAGAGAATCATGGGGGAAATTGATTGGGCGCAGCAAGGTCAAAGCCATGACGCAGCACTTATTTCCTGGAAACAACCGAACCATCAGCTGGATTTAGGGTTTGCTCTGAATTCAGATTCTGAAAAACTGTACCGTGACTTGTACACGATCAGTTACAAGCACATGCAACATGCCTGGTACCACACCAAATTCGACAATCTGGGAATGAGTTTACTTTTCCTAAATGTCGGCATTCAGTATAAAGAAGCGGCAACTAATAATCTGAAAGTGGATAATATGCAGACTTTCGGAACGTATCTGACTTACGCAAAAAACAAATTCGATGCTAATTTGGGACTTTACGCGCAAACCGGAAACGGAAAATTAGTTACTGAAAACACAACGGTAAGTGCTTTTTACGGTGGATTGATGGCAAATTATGCATTCAGCACCAAAGTTAAAGCCGGTCTTGGCTATGAATACCTTTCCGGAAAAGATCAGGATGACACCGACAGTAAAATAAAATCCTTCTTCCCTATTTTCGGAACCAACCATGCGTTCAATGGTTACATGGATTATTTCTACGTAGGCAATTACAGAAACACGGTAGGATTACAGGATCTTTTTGCCAAATTCAGTTATACTAATAATAAATGGCAATTCAACTTAATGCCACACGTATTTATGACAGCAGCCAATGTAATCGATCCCACAGATGTCACCAAAAAAATGGATTCTTATCTTGGCACCGAAGTCGATTTAACGGCTAGTTACAGTCTGCAGAAAGACATCACTATTTCAGGCGGGTATTCGCAAATGTTCGGAACAGAAACCCTGGAAGTTCTCAAAACCGGCAACAAAGGTTATGACAACAACTGGGCATGGGTAATGATTACCATTAATCCGAGAATCTTCACAACAGCAAAATAATTCAATAATTTAATTTCAATAGGTTAATTTCAGTTAGGTTAATTATGGCGAAAAGCCTGTGTTCCGTTAAGGAGACACAGGCTTTTTTAATTTTAGTGTTGTTTAAATAATCCGATTACTTCCAGAAAACGTCTTTTATGTTTTCCACAAAATCGTCTGCATTATGCATTTTTTCGATTCGTTCCATTTGATCTTTTGAAGCATATTCCTGTACTTCAGGAAAAAGGACACGTTCCTCAAATCGGATATGCGCTTCCAGTTCTTCTTCGATTAATCCTAAATTCAATTCAACGTTAATTCGTTGATTAAAAAGACGTCTCAACCTTCTGTGATCCGCAAGGGCTTTTCGTACCAGATCACTATCCTTCTTCAAAATCGGAAAAATATATTCTTCTTCCAATTCAAAATGCGGCAATAAGTACTTGATATAAAACCAGTCCGTATACCGTTTAATTCGTGCCGGATCTACATTTTTATTAAAACCGGATCGTATTTTCCAACAAAGCATTAAGCCATGATGGTGTTCGCGACTCAAGGGACGCAATTCTTTTGTTCTTACTAATGGTGCAGTTTCAATCATAATTTATTCTTTTTAAATTCCTCCAAATCGTACAAATGATCCCATAATAACCATGATTACTCCGATTAAGGTTACTGAGATGATATGGAGACTCATTTCCGGTAATTTATTTTTGTTTTTTTCTAATTTCGGGATTACCCTGAACTGGGCGCTTAACGCGAAAAGTACCGTTGTGAACAGCAAGGCTAATTTTACGGAAACGACTTTTTCGATCGGTGTTTCAAAATGAAACCATTGTTCAATACTCACTCCGTATTTATAAGCCATCATAATTCCCGTGACAACCAACAAAACCAGAGCCGGCATACCGACAGGCTCATACTTCTTTTCGAAATTGAGAATAATCCGTTGATTTTTTTCTTTCAGGGCTCTCGGCAAATACGCAAATACGAGCAACAGATGCCCACCCACCCATATCGCGGCACATAGTAAATGGATGATTAACAAAAAGTGATGATTCATTTTAAACTGTTTTTCAGATTGGTATTGCTAAAGATGATCATTGTGATTCCGACTACCAGCCAAACACTGGAAATCAATAAATTCTGCTGATACATCGGTATGATCGTCAAATGAAAGAAGAGCGCTGCACCGTGGGCAAACAGTAGGAATTCGGTCAGTACAAAACCTAGAAGGAAAATTTTGATTCCATATTCCGAAAACCGGTTTCTGCGTTGAATAGCTTTTGAGTTCAGTAAATAACCAAGTAAAAATCCGGAAATAATCCCAAGCATGATCATGTGGATGAATCCGATGACGAAGTTTCTGATTTGATGTGAAAGCATTGCTATTTCTGGAAAAATGAGCGCCAATTGTATCAGCACTTTCATTCCTAAAGACAACAAGGCGAAACTGTATACTATCCTTTCGATTTCTTTCAATTTCGAATAAAATTCAACAAATTGTGGGCGTAATATCAATGCTAATTTCACAAAAGCGACCAATTGCACCACCACTCCCATTCCGTTTATCCATGTCAGTACCGGATTCGACACATACCAGCTTATCGGTAAAGCGAATGTAATTATGGTACCGGCAACCAGCCATCTGTAAAAGGAGAAGAAAGTAGGATTTTCAACTTTCAGTTTCATCTGATGGAACAATAAAGCCAACACGGCAATAATGAACCAGCCGTTAAACTGAAAATGGAGGAAAAACTGAATGGCTATCTGATAAAAAGCACTCGCTTTTCCCATTAAACCAACGGCAGGGCCCAAACACCAGATACCACAGGTGGATAAGACCATAAAAAACAATGCGGTTTTAAGCAGATACCTTTCGGCTAACGATTCGATTTGCTGGTATTTCCAGACCAGTCGGGCAAAATAATAACTGCAGAAAATATGCAGCGTCGAAAAAATAATGGAAAAAACGGCATAACCCTGTAACGGAAAAGCAATCATCATTCCGACAACCGCCAATTGGGTAACCCAGAAAAGACGATTGAATTTTTTCTCAGTTTCTTTATTTTTCGGGATCAGAAAATGATAGATCAACGCAAAAAGTGCCAGATAAACCCAGCCTAACATGGCAATGTGCGAATGCCCGTGCAGCAAAAAAAGGTAATTTATGCCGTTTACCGGCGCAACAGTCTGCAGACGCAACAGTAAACCCATCATGGCTGCAACCAAAAAATTTCCGAAACATATCAATATCCATCTCTTAAACATAATCAAGCTCTAAAGTTTACTTTTATCGTTTCCGTGCTGAAGAAGCTTTTTTCAATCTCACGTGATGATCGGGGCAAATCCCCAATCGTTTCAACATTGTTCACAAAGTGCTGAACAAAGTAGTTTCCGCTGTATTTTTTGTTTTCCAGGTAACTTACCATCGCATGAAGTTCCTGCTCATCAATTAAATCCGAATGAAAAGTGGTTCGCACTTCAAACGGAATTTTATACCGAAGTAATAAATGCAGTGATTCTTCAAAGGCCAAAAACAAATTGGTTTGGGTGATCCGGCGGAAGTTCATTTCAGTAGCTTTAAAATCCAAAGCCACATAATCAATTAAATTATTAATAATCAACCGCTCCAAAACCGATGGATTAGAGCCGTTGGTATCTATTTTAATAGCGAATCCCATCGCTTTTATCTGTTCTGCAAAAGGGATCAGGTTTTTATGCATCGTACATTCCCCTCCGCTAAGCACAACAGCGTCCAGCAAATCTTTTCTTGTAGCAAGAAAAGAAAGGGTTTCTTCAAATGAAATTTTGCCTTTCCCAAGTACAATTTCAGGATTATAACAATACAAACACCGCATATTACAGCCCGTAAACCATAGGATACAGGCCGATTTATGCGGATAGTCCAACAAACTAAACGGAGTTATGCTGAAAATCGCTTTAGCAGCATTTTCTTTCCATGAAATGGGTACGTTGACTGTGTTCACCTTTTTTACCGATATTAAAACTTTCAACAGGCCTGTGATAGCCCATTACTCGTGTATAGACCAGACATTTTGTTCTTAAATGCTTATTCTGCTCCAGGATTTCATTACTGTTCTTCATATAATTCATTTTTGTGGTTTTGAAGTAAGATATCATCACATTTAGGGCAGTACTCATGTTCTCCAGTTAAATAACCGTGTACCGGACAAACACTAAAAACAGGAGTAACAGTGATGTATGGCAATTTGAAATTCGTAAGGACTTTTTTCACGAACTGCTTGCAGGCTTCCGGCGAACTGATTTTTTCGCTCATGTAAAGGTGCAATACCGTTCCTCCCGTATACTGACACTGCAATTTGTCCTGCATCAATAAAGCTTCAAAGGGATCTTCGGTATAATCTACCGGAATCTGAGAACTGTTTGTGTAATAAATATTGTCGCCTATACCTGCCTGGAGAATATCCGAAAAACGTTTTCTGTCTTCTTTGGCAAAACGATAAGTGGTTCCTTCGGCCGGAGTGGCTTCCAAATTATACAAATTTCCTGTTTCTTCCTGAAACTCTTTCATTCTATTACGGATATGATCTAAAATCTCCATGCAGAACGTTATTCCAAAATCAGAAGTTATATCCAATTTATCAGACGTAAAATTGCGGATCATTTCGTTCATTCCGTTTACGCCGATGGTAGAAAAATGATTTCTGAAATGCGGCAGATAGCGCATCGTATAAGGATATAAACCGCGATCGTACATTTCCTGGATGAAATTTCTTTTCTTTTCTAAAGTCGATTTAGACAATTCAAGCAGCTTATCCAGTTGACTGAATAAGCTTTTTTTATCACCTTTGAATAAATAGCCTAACCGGGCCATATTAATGGTAACCACACCGATACTTCCGGTCATTTCTGCGCTTCCGAAAAGTCCGTTGCCGCGTTTCAGTAATTCCCTTAAATCTAGCTGCAGACGACAGCACATACTTCTCACCGCATTGGGTTTATAAGCGTTCGGATTTTCAACCCGGTTTCCGTTTTCATCCAACACATACTGACTTCCGATAAAATTCTGAAAATAAGACGATCCGATTTTAGCGGTGTTTTCAAACAGCAGATCCGTATTTTCTCCATTCCAGTCGAAATCCTCTGTAATATTTACGGTCGGAATCGGGAATGTGAAAGGCTGTCCGCTTGCATCGCCTTCGGTCATTACCGTGTAATAGGCTTTGTTGATCAGGTTCATTTCCGTCTGAAAATGTTCATAGCGCATTTCCGTTAATGTGGAAACTCCTCTTTCCTTGGCACGATCCAACAGGTTTTCATCTTCAATTTTGTCGAATAAATGCAAGTCGTTTTTGGTCGGAATCTGTTCTTTCAGATCCAAAGGTACTACCCAATCCAACGTGATATTGGTAAAAGGAGACTGTCCCCAACGTGCCGGAACATTCAGATTGTAAACAAAACTGCGCACCGCTTTCAGCACATCTTCGAAAGAAAGATTATCCTTAAAAACATAGGGTGCCAGATAAGTATCAAACGAACTGAAGGCCTGAGCACCCGCCCATTCACTTTGCAGAATTCCGAGGAAATTGGCCATCTGTCCCAAGGCTTCCCTGAAATGAGAAGGGGCTTTACTTTCCACACGACCACGAACACCGTTAAAACCATCGTTCAGAAGAACCCTTAGGCTCCATCCGGCACAATATCCGGTAAGGCAATCCAGATCGTGGATATGTACATCACCATTACGATGGGCATACCCTTCTTCTTTGCTGTATACTTTGTCCAGCCAATAATTCGCGATAATTTTCCCTGCCACATTATTAACCAAACCCGCATTGGAATACGATGTATTGGCATTGGCATTTATGCGCCAGTCCGTTTGACTGATATATTCTTCGATAGTTTGCGTGCTGTCCACATAGGTGGTATCATCGTTCAGGCCACTAACATGTTCACGCTGCATTTTTCTTGTATGACGAAACAGCATGAATGAGCGCATTACTGAAAAATACTCTTTCTGGAAAAGCGTTTTTTCGATCATGTCCTGAATTTCTTCAACCGCCCAGATGTCTTTGATTTCGATGGCCGTCATCACACTATCGAAAACACTCACATCGAACGGTATGGCAACACTATTAAAACTTTTTGCAATGGCATCCCTTATTTTGAAACTTTCAAAAGGTTTGTAATCTCCATTTCTCTTGATGACAAATTTTTCCATAACGTCCGATGGTATTGTGTTTTACTTTTGAAGTATAAATAATTAAATAGAAAGTGCCTTCTCTAACTCCTGTGCCTTGGGAAAAAGAATATTGTTTTCCAGATGAATGTGTTTGTGCAGATCCTGCTCAAATTCCTGTAACATAGCAAATGTCACTTTGTAAGTATTGCAGGCATCAGCAGGCGGCGTATAGTTATTTGTCAACTCCACGATTCTTCTGAAACGCTCGCCTTCCGCATCATGTTCGTGCTTCATCATTGCAATCGGATTATCAACCGTTCCAAAAGGCGGAATTGCAACCGGTTCATTGTTCATACTGGCTTTTACCAGTCTTTTTATGAACGGGAACAATATAAGCTCTTCCTTTTTCATGTGTTGCGCTAATTCGCCGGCACATCCTTTAAATAAAGTATTGATTTCGAAAAGTTCCGAATGGGCATTCCCGTGGACTTTACATAGTTTATCCAGGAATTGAAGTAATATTGGTGTTTTCTCTTCCACATAACGGTGATGTGTTTTTTCGATGTAGTCGATCAACAGGTCTGTGGGCCATGATTTGAAATCAATTCCCATATCTCCTTTTGTACTCATTATACTCGAAATCTCGTTTTGAATGATGGAAATATCCAGTCCTTTGGTCTGACATACTTCCTCTAAAGTCTTATGACCTTTGCAGCAAAAATCAATTCCGTATTTTGAAAAAATTGCGGCTGTTCTGAAATCTTCAGCTACAAACCCTCCTACCGTTTCTTGTTCAATCGCATTCATAATCAATCATTTTTAATTTATTTCACAAACAAAATTACATATTATTTTTAATAAAGGACAAAATTATCCTTTTTTATTTTCAACAGTACTTTTGGAAAAAAAATCTTCCGTAAGTTCTATCCAAATGGTCAATTTTTATATTATAAAATAAAGACGAATAAATTAATTGAAAAATGACATTTATCATATTGTTATAGCAAATCAAAACCGAGATTTGCACAATAAAGGACAAAAATGTCTTTTATTAAAATCAAATTATATAACTAATAAACACTAATCATTATGCTTTCAAAATCACAGGCCAGAGCATTTTTTTTAGGCGGAACCGTAGTCACATTTCTCGTCTTTATCGGATTGACCATCTACTCGTTTATGCCTTCTAATGATCAGTCCAATTATTCCAAAATTGACAAAAAGGTTGTTAGAGGAAAGGAAATCTGGGAATCAAACAATTGCATGGGCTGCCATACACTCTTGGGGGAAGGAGGCTACTATGCACCGGAACTTACAAAAGTAATTGACCGCCGCGGAGAAGGTTACGTAAAAGCGGTCCTTATGTCCCCAGTTCCATGGGCTCCGAAAGGAAGAAAAATGGTAAAATATAACATGAAAGAAGCGGATGCCGAAGCTGTTATTGCCTTTTTAAAATGGAACGGACAAATCAACCTGAACGGATTTGACAAAGTCATATCACCTCTAGCAAAGGATAATAATTAAAACATAACATTATGAAATCGCCATCAAAAACAAGGTTTGCAAAAGCAAACATATTCAAATAAAAGCGATACATATTTGACCGCTAACAAATAAATTTTACAAATATGAAATATAAATCACAAAAAGTAGCCTATTGGTTTTTCGGATTATGCATGTTGCTTCTATCATTGCAGATAATCTACGGATTCATCATGGGCTTCGCCAGAATTGGTTTTGACGGACTACACGAATTTATTCCGTTCAATACGGCCCGTGCGGTTCACACAAATCTTTTGGTAGTGTGGCTATTGACCGGTTTTATGGGAGCTGCCTACTATATTATTCCCGAAGAAGCACAACGCGAATTGGTCAATGTCAAACTGGCCTATGTCCAACTGATATCTTTGGCCGTTGTTGGTGTTGTTGCCGTTGTCGGATATCACTTCAACCATTGGGAAGGCCGAAAATTCCTTGAAATCCCAAGAGAACTAGACTTCCTTGTAGTAGTGAACGTTCTTTTATTCCTGGGACTGATTCTCGCCACCTTGTTCAAAGGAAAACAAAAAACAACCACATCCCTGGTTTTAACAATGGGTCTCCTATTTGCCGCGTTGCTTTATTTACCGGGGATGATTTGGTTTGACAGTCAGGTAATGGATTCTTTCTTCAGATGGTGGGTAGTTCACCTTTGGGTTGAAGGTGTTTGGGAACTGATTATGGGAGGAATCTTATCTTTCTTGTTAATCAAATTAACAGGTATTGACCGTGAGGTCATCGAAAAATGGTTGTACGTGATTGTTGGACTTACATTTCTTTCCGGATTATTAGGAACCGGTCACCACTACTACTTCATCGGAGTAAATAAAATCTGGTTGGTTGTAGGCGGAATCTTCTCAGCTCTTGAACCGTTGGCTTTTCTTGCGATGGCGTTATTTGCCGTAAATATGTACCGAAAAGGAGAAAAAGACCATCCGAACAAAATTGCATTATTCTGGACCATTGGAGCTTCCATTGTTTCATTCATCGGAGCCGGTATCTTAGGTTTCGCACACACATTACCGCAAACCAACCTGTACACACACGGAACTTTAGTAACAGCATCACACGGTCACTTGGCTTTCTGGGGCGCTTATGCCATGATTGTTTTGGCGATCATCAGTTATGCTTTACCAAACCTAACCGGACGTAAACGCTATAACAGTGCGCAAGGTAAATTAGCTTTCTGGCTATCGAACATTGGTATGCTTGGAATGACAGTAGCTTTCGGAGTAGCCGGCGTAGCTCAGGTATATATGGAACGAAAAATGAAAATGGATTTCATGGATGTTCAAAACGAAATCAGCATTCACTTTGTGGTTCTTATTCTTTGTGCGACGATGTTCACTGTGGGGATTTCTCTATTCATCTACGACTTCTTTAAACATGGAAAACCAACGGATGAAGCTTTGGAAAAAGAACCTAATCATGCACATTCCGGCAAAAAATTAAATAACGTACCAACTGCGAAAGCTGTTTTATCAGAATAAACAAACTAAATTATATATACGTTCATTTTTTTAACGAAACTCGTTCTGACGACTTACAGCAAACGTCACTGCCTGTAAGCATAAGAATGGGTTTCGTTTTTTAAAAACTGACTAATCATGATACAAACCATCCCCTATTATCAAGCTACAGGCAAAGAAGAAGATGTCTTCGAGCATGCCTTTAAAAATAAGATTCCACTGCTTTTGAAAGGACCAACCGGAACCGGAAAATCCCGTTTTATCGAATACATGTCGCATCAGTTGGACCAACGAATTATCACAATCAGTTGTCATGAGGAAACCTCGGCTACCGATTTAATCGGGCGTTTCATCATCAAAGGAGCGGAAACGGTTTGGATTGACGGTCCTTTAACCACAGCAGTTAAGGAAGGTGCAATAATCTATCTGGATGAAGTTGCCGAAGCCCGACCGGATGTCATTGTTGCCATTCACTCGCTTACCGATCACCGCCGCGAACTTTTCATCGACAAACTGGGAAAAACTGTAAAAGCGCACGACAATTTCATGCTGGTTGCTTCTTTCAATCCGGGTTACCAACGCGGATTCAAAGAACTGAAACCTTCTACCCGTCAGCGTTTTATTGCGCTTTCTTTCGAATATCCTGAAGCAAAAGTGGAAGCCCAAATTCTGGTAAACGAAACGCAAATTGACAGTGATATTGCCAAAAAACTGGTGAACATCGGAAATAAAATCAGAAATCTGACCGAATTAGGCTTAACCGAAACCGTTTCTACCCGTTTATTGGTTGATGCCGCAAAACTGATTCACAGCGGATTGCCAAAACGATTATCAGTTCACGTGGGCGTTGTGGAACCTTTAACAGATGACCTTCAGACGCTACAGGCTTTAAAAGATTTGTGCGATCTGATGATTTAGATAGCAGATAGCAGATAGCAGATAGCAAAAAAAAATGCTATGCTATTTCAAACACGGATTACTAATCACTAATTACTGAAAAAATGGGATTAGAACTAGACGAATTCCTCTACGGAAAAATCGTAAAATACTTCAAAAACAACAAAAAAACAGATGCCGAAACGCTCAGTAAAACTGTTTTTCTTTCCGATATCAAACCACGGTTAACGCTTTTGGCAACCGCATTGACCGGAAAATCCATTGAAATTTATCCGGCCGAACGTGAAGGCGGTTATAAAAACAACAACTTTTTCCTCCCCATATCTTTCTCAGCTTTACGCTCTTTTGAAGAGAATCTTTCTTTTTATCTCTTCCGGGTACTTTACCTCAGCGAACAAAAAGCGCTCGATCTGAACTGGACCGGCGAAGAACAGTCTTTACAAGTTTCACAAAAAAAAGCGTTGGAAACCGCTCCTCTGATTTTGGAAAAAATCTTCCGTGATTATCCGGTAACAAAAAAAATACACGAAACGATTTCCTCTTACTTTCATGAGAAAGCCACCGATAAAAACCCAGCCGACTTCTCCTGGCTCTATGGAAAGTGGATGAAAAACGATCCGGAAACAAAATCAGACAATCAACTGGAAAATTTTTCGGACAAGGTAAAAAACGCTCAGGACAAACCACCAAAAACCATTATTAAAGCCACCGCTGTTGAAGAGGTGATTACACTTGAAGTTGACAAAAAACAGCAGGAAGATTATGTGATGACGCATAACTTCGAGAAAGTGGAAACAGCCGATGAATTCAGTGGTTCCTGGCGAGACTTTGACGGTTCCGACGAATTGGAAGACCATCAGGATGCACTGGAGGAACTCAGCATGAAATTTACCGTTCGTGTGGATGATACCGCGCATTCGGTCTATCAGTCGGAATTCATTGAAAACACCACCATTTCCGAAAGTGCAGAAACCGATGAAAAAGGATTTCATTTAAAATATGACGAATGGGATTACAGCAAGCGCGCTTACAAAGAAAATTTCTGCAAAGTATATCCGAAAACACAACTGAAAACGGATGTCGATTATTATAAAAACACTATAAACAAAAACGCGTCTACTTTAACCGGGCTGCGAAAAATGCTGACCAATGTCAACAATAAAATGCAACAGCAACGCCGGCAAACGCAAGGCAATGAATTTGACATCGATGCTATTACCGATTTGTTTGCTGACGTAAATTCCAGAAGAACGCCTTCGGAAAACATTTACATCTCCAACCGGAAAAAAGAAAAAGACCTGTCCATTTTATTGCTTTTAGACATTAGTCTTTCCAGTGACAGTTATGCGGCCGGCAATCGAGTTTTAGATGTAGAAAAAGAAGTTTCCATTTTATTTGGGGAAATTCTGAATGAATTCAACATCGATTTTTCAATCGACAGTTTTTATTCCAAAACGCGAAACTACGCTTCCTATCTCACGCTGAAAGATTTTGACGAAAACTGGAATACGGCCAGACATAAAATCGGTGCGGTCTCTCCAAGCGGATATACCCGGATCGGTGCCGCCTTACGTCACGCAGGAGCCCGAATGGACACGAGAAAAACCAAAAACAAATGGATTATTCTTATTTCGGACGGAAAACCAAACGACTTCGACAAATACGAAGGAAAACACGGCATCAATGATGTGAAACAGGCCTTGCGGGAGCTTAACGAACGAAATATCAACTCCTATGCTCTGGCCATTGAGGCACAGGCGAAATATTATTTACCGCAGATGTTCGGACAAAATCACTATCAGATTCTGACCACGCCGGTGGAACTTTTACAATCGCTGGTGAAATTATACGAAAAGATCAAACATCAAAAATAACTTATCATGAATGACACTCACAATAAAACACCCTTCCCTGAAGGACATCCGGTGCACACCTATTTTCAGGAAACCGACATAATTCACAAATTACTGGAAGAATTGGCCGTCACAAATCCGATGACCGAAGCGCAGAAATTCTTCAATGTTTTCAATGAACTGCATACAATCGAAAAACGTTTTCAGCGAAAAGAAAACCAACTTTTCCCATTTCTGGAAAAACGCGGTTGGAACGGACCATCACAAGGCATGTGGTCATTTCATGATAACTTACGCGAACAATTCCGAATGTTTCGTAAAGACATTGATAATAAGGAGTATGAAATCATAAAAACCAACAGAGCCTATTTGATCAATGGGATATACCGATTGATGCAGATCGAAGAAACAGTTCTGTTTCCCAATGCATTGGATATTTTAACCGATGCCGATTGGATTGAAATGCGTTCCGGAGAAGAAGAAATTGGCTGGATGTTACCGAAAGAACCAGCAGCCTATCCTAAGGAGGAATATGTACATCCGAGTCAGGATTTCACCAACAGGGAAATGAGCTTTTCGTTGGAAAACACAACGCATTACGACGAAGGTTATATGACTGTGGAACAAGTGAATCTGCTTTTAAAAACCATGCCTTTAGATATTACTTATGTGGATGAAAATGACAAAGTGATTTTCTACAATCGCGGAGAAGAACGAGTCTTTCCGAGAAGCGCCGGTATCATTGGCCGTGAAGTACGTTTTTGCCATCCGCCGAAAAGTGTGGGAACCGTACTGGAAATTCTGGATAAATTCCGAAAAGGCGAACAACACGAATCTTCGTTTTGGATCAACTTTAAAGACCGTCTGATTTACATTCGTTATTTCGCGGTTCGTGATGCGCAAAAAAATTACAAAGGAGTAATTGAAATGTCTCAGGACATTACCGAGATCAAGAACATCGAAGGCGAAAAACGCCTGTTGGATTGGAAATAACCAAACACTAGTACGATGAAGAATCCTAAAAAAACAAGCTCCTTTATTTCCTCATGGCTTACAAAAATTGCCATGGTTTTCCTTGCGGTTTTCTTTATGGAATTCAGTGAACGGGACAAAATTGCACCCGAAGTCCTTTCGCCCGAAGACGCTCATAACGAACTTATTTACGGAAACAATCGCTTTTTGGATGGTGAGATGATTTACACCGATTATCATGAACAGATTCAAAAAACAAAAAAAGGACAGCATCCGCATAGTTTTGTTCTGAGTTGCATCGATTCACGCGTTCCACCGGAAATTATTTTCGATCAGGGAATAGGGAATTTATTTGTTGCACGGGTAGCCGGAAATGTGGAAGACGACAATATTTTGGGAAGTATGGAATATGCCGTGGAAGTCAAGCACACCAAACTAATTTTGGTTTTAGGACACAGTCACTGCGGCGCGGTTCAGGGCGCGATAGACAATGTCAAACTCGAACATTTGACCCAACTTACCGAACAAATTAAGCCGGCTTTCAGCAAACATAACACCTATCCTATTCCGGAACACATTGCCGAGGAGACTTCGAAACTCAACGTAAAATTGACGATGAAACATATTTATGAAAGCAGTTCTACGATAAAACATCACGTAGACGAAGGCAAAGTAAAAATTGTAGGAGCCTATTACGATATTCATACCGGGCAGGTTCACTTTTTAAAAAATTAAATAAAATGAAAACGGCTAAAATCGATTATAAGAACATCTATTATCCTCCGGGCGGCATTTTGATCTGGATCATTATCTTTTTGGAACTGCTGACATTCGGCATGGCACTGATCGCCTTTGTTCATGACGGAACGAAAAACCATGAAATCTTCCATCAATCGCGTCTTCACCTGAATGCAACTTTAGGTCTAATTAATACTATTTTCCTTTTGACCAGCGGTTTTTTCATGGCTAAGGCGGTTCATGAATTTGAATGCAACAATATTTCAAAAGCATCCGTATTTATGAAAATTACTGCTTTGGGTGGATTACTTTTCATAGTCGTGAAGTTCTTTGAATATTCTATTAAAATTGACTCCGGACTTACACCAGAAACCAACAGTTTTTATATGTATTACTGGTTACTTACCGCTTTCCATCTTATTCACGTCATTGTCGGATTAGTAATCATTCTTTGGACGAATTACAGTATGAAAAAAATAAATACCACTACCGAAGCTGAAGACGTGAAAACATGTGCAACTTTTTGGCATATGTGTGATTTGATTTGGTTGCTATTATTCCCAATCCTATACCTAATCTTCTAAAAAAATGAAAATTACAAAAGAACATACTTTCCTTGCTTTATTGACAATGACTGTATTCTCCGGTTTCCTGGCTACGAAAACAAAAACTGAAACCACTGTGCTTCTGTGGCTATTACTTCTTTGGGCTGGCAAGTTCCTATTGGTCGCATTCGATTTTATGGAAGTGAAAAAAGCCAATATTTTCTGGAAAGTAAGTCTTGGGTTTCTTTTAATAATTATACTGACAACTATTTTACTCCTTTTTTGATTTTTTTTTTGCAAACCTGACAAATATCATGTCAATAAAGGATAAAATTATCTTATTTAGTACTGTTAATTGAAATCTATGTATAAACCAATTTAATAAACTTTTAGGGATGCCTAAATCTGGATTTGGTGTTACTAAAATCAGAGAAAAGTTTTTTAGTTAAGAAGTGCACATTTTGAAATTTTCTTCTCTGATCATACAGAAAATATGGTGTTTAGTCAGGCAGCATATGAGGCAATTCCAAATTACAAAACCCAACTTTACTGCAGTTGGAAATCAGGTTAGATTGGTTAAAAAAGTCCTGCTTTTGTCAAGGCAGGGCTTTTTCAAAATAAATATAATTTTTTAAGAAAAATTTTAAAAATACAACAACTTAAGACCCTATATTATGATTATAATCATAAAAAATTCATAAATATATTTTTACATTTGAATAAACCTTAAACACTCAAAACATGAACAAGTTTTCAATTTTAGCCATCATTTTCAGCGTTTTTTTTGCCTCATGTGGAGGAGATAAATCAAAAAAAGAGCAGGACGCTTCCCAACCTGCCGCGGAAGAAACCAGTACAGCTGCTGCAGCTACTGATCCATCAACTTACGACCCACACAGAGGAGAAGGAAAATATTCAAAGGTAGATTTCGGACCTTCACTAGATCAGGCCATGGCCAAAAAAGGAGAAGACGTAGCGGCTGTAAAATGTACATCCTGCCATAAACCGACGGATGAAAAATTAGTAGGCCCCGGATGGAAAGGGGTAACCGAAAGAAGAAAACCGGAATGGATCATGAACTTTATCACCAATCCGGATCCGATGATCGACAAAGATCCTGCAGTCCAGGCACAACTTGAAATCTGTTTGGTTAGAATGCCAAACCAAGGTCTTGCAGATGATGAAGCCAGAAGTATCTTAGAATATATGCGCAAAAATGACGGCGTAAAATAAGTCAGACACAATCCGCTCAAGGAAAATGGATGGCAAAATCTTAATTTAAACTTGCAAACAATGAAAAATACCTTTGTAAAAGCAGTTGCACTAATTGCTTTAGGGAGTGCTTTTATGACTACTTCCTGCAAACCAAAAAATTCCGGTGATGCCGTAAGTGGCGATGCTGCTGAGAAAGCATATGTCGCTCCCGGTAAATATGACGAATTTTACAATTTCGTTTCCGGAGGTTTTAGCGGACAGCTAAGCGTTTACGGTCTACCCAGCGGAAGGTTATTCCGCGTAATCCCGGTTTTCTCTGTTGATCCTGAAAAGGGTTGGGGATATAGTGAGGAAACCAAACCAATGCTTAATACCTCACAAGGTTTTGTGCCTTGGGACGATTTGCACCATACGGAAATGTCACAAACTAACGGAGAAGTTGACGGCCGATGGGTTTTTGCCAATGCAAACAACACACCACGTATCGGACGTGTGGATTTAAAAACTTTCAGAACTGCTGAGATTCTTGAATTACCAAACAGCGGTGGTAACCACTCCTCGCCTTTCATCACCGAAAATACCGAATATGTGGTTGCAGGAACACGTTTCAGCGTACCGGCAGACTATGCAAACGGTGACGTTCCAATTAATACTTATAAAGAAAATTTTAAAGGACACATCAGTTTTGTAAAAGTTGGAAAAGAAGGTCAAATGGACTTATCCTTCCAAATCGTTACACCGGGTGTAAACTTTGACCTTTCCCACGCCGGAAAAGGAAAATCACACGGATGGTTCTTCTTCTCCTGCTATAACACAGAACAGGCCAATACACTGTTAGAAGTTAACGCGTCTCAAAAAGACAAAGACTTCATCATGGCGGTGAACTGGAAAAAAGCGGAAGAATATATTAAAGCCGGTAAAGGGAAAAAACAGTCTGTAAAATATGCGCACAACACATGGGATGAAAAAACACATACCGCAAAATCAGAGATCAAAACAGAAGTACTGGTTTTAGATTCTGCCGAATTAAAAGACATCTGCTACATGATTCCGTGTCCGAAATCACCGCATGGTTGTGATGTTGACCCAACAGGAGAATACATCGTTGGTTCCGGTAAATTAGCTGCCTTGATTCCTGTATTCAGTTTTGACAAAATGCAGTCTGCTATTGCGAAAAAACAATTTGAAGGCGATTACGGAGGAATTCCGGTGATCAAATATGAAGCTGCTCTTCACGGAGAAGTACAAAAACCGGGATTAGGTCCGTTACACACCGAATTCGACGGAAAAGGAAATGCTTATACAACTTTCTTCGTTTCATCGGAAGTGGTTAAATGGGATATCAAATCGCTGAAAGTATTAGACAGAGCTCCGACTTACTATTCAGTAGGGCACCTTTGTATCCCTGGAGGTGACAGTAAAAAACCATATGGAAAATACCTGATCGCTTACAACAAAATAACAAAAGACCGCTATTTACCGACAGGTCCTGAATTAGCACAAAGTGCCCAGATTTACGACATCAGCGGTGATAAAATGAAAATGATCCTGGATTTCCCTACCATTGGTGAGCCACACTATGCTCAGGCGGCACCGGCAGATCTGATTAGAAATAACGGACAGTTGAAGTTCTTTAAAATCAATGATAACAATCACCCTTATGTAACCAAGGGAGAAAAAGAATCTAAGGTTGTGAGAGAAGGAAACAAAGTGCATGTTTATATGACTTCCATTCGATCTCACTTTGCGCCGGATAACATTGAAGGTATCAAACTGGGTGATGAAGTATATTTCCACGTAACAAATCTTGAACAGGATTGGGATGTACCGCACGGATTTGCCATCAAAGGCGCTGATAATGGAGAATTACTGATCATGCCGGGCGAAACTACAACCTTAAAATGGGTTCCGAAAAAAGTGGGTATGTTCCCGATGTACTGTACCGACTTCTGTAGTGCACTGCACCAGGAAATGTCAGGATATGTCCGCGTTTCCCCTGCCGGAAGCAATGTACCGATTTCCTTTAGTGTAGGAACAAATGTTCCTGCTTCGAAATAGCTTAACAAAATAAAAAAGGGGCAGCGTTAAGTTGTCCTTTTTTTTAAATCTCTTACCAGATGTCAGCAAAAATCTCAATACTATCAAAAGTCTTACTTTTGATTATCGCTGCTTTGCTTGTTGGGTCATTATTTGTACCGATGTGGCAAATTGAACTAAATGCACCTCAGTATCCTGAAGGATTGGTTTTAAAATTACATGCAAATAAAATTGGTGGAGATGTTGATATTATTAACGGATTGAACCACTATATAGGTATGGCGACTTTACATACCGAAAATTTTATCGAATTTAAAATATTACCTTATATCATCGGAGGTTTAGCCCTTTTTTCACTTCTGACTATTTTCATTGCAAAACGAAAAGCCGTATTACTTTTTTTAATAACTTACATCTTATTTGTAATCTTGGCCGGAATCGATTTTTACCGCTGGAATTACCAATATGGTCACAATCTGGATCCGAACGCTGCAATAAAAGTTCCCGGCATGGCTTATCAGCCACCACTTATAGGCTACAAACAATTGTTGAATTTCGGTGCCTATTCCATTCCCGATACCGGTGGTTGGATGCTAACCGCAGTGGGACTGTTACTCATCATAGTTGTTTTGAAGGAGTTTGATTTATTTAAAAAGAAAAAATAAATATCCATTTATGAAACGAGTTGCATTGATTCTTTTTACCATGTTCATTTTGAATTCGTGCAGTTCAAATGAATCGAAACCGATAAAACTGAATTCCGATAGTTGCGATAATTGCAAAATGACTATTTCAAATGGAAAATTCGGTGCCGAACTGATTACGGAGAAGGGACGGAACTACAAGTTCGATGATATTCACTGTATGGTCCAATTCGCCAAATCCGGAACACCAGTTCCCGCAAAAGCTTTTTACATCAGTGATTATTTAAAGGACAACTCGTTGATTCCCGCAGAAAAAGCATTCTATCTGAAAGGCGGAAATATCAGCAGTCCCATGAGAGGAAACACGGCGGCTTTTTCCACCCAAAAGGAAGCAGGTGAATACAAAACAAAACTGAATGCAACCTCAGTAACCTGGGATGAAATTTATAATTCATTTGAATGAAAATCCTCTTTTTAGCATATTTCCTTTCCCTTTCACTATTGTGTCAGGCCAGAACTTTATCGGTTGGAAGCAATCACCCTTTAAAGAGTATTAAAGCTGCAATAGCACAATCCGTTGATGGAGACACTATTGTCGTAAACGGCGGAATTTACAAAGAAGGACGGATTCTTATAAACAAACAAATCATTCTGATTGGGAAAAACTTTCCGGTACTTGACGGTCAGCATAAATCTGAAGTCGTATCCATAAGTGCAGATAAAGTTGTTCTTCAGGGTTTCAAAATCATCAATTCCGGTCACGCCGCCTTAGAAGATCCTTGTGGAGTAAGGGTTTATGACAGAAATAATGTGGTAATCAAGAACAATATCCTCGACAACAATTTCTTCGGCATTTATATTCAGAATGGAAAAAACTGCATCATTAAAAACAATGTAGTCAGAGCCTATGGCAAACAAGAACAACTGATCGGAAACGGAATACACTGCTGGAAAAGTGAAAACCTGCAGATAGTTGCCAATAAAATATCAGGGCATCGCGACGGGATCTATTTTGAATTTGTGACCAACTCGGTCATTTGGCGAAATACTTCCTTCCAGAATATTCGCTACGGATTGCATTTTATGTTCTCCAACGATGATGCCTACATAACCAATATTTTTAAAAACAATGGCGCGGGTGTCGCAGTGATGTTCACCAAAAACGTAAAAATGTTCAACAATTATTTTGAAGAAAACTGGGGTGATTCGGCTTATGGTTTATTGCTCAAAGAAATTGCAGACAGTTATATTTACAACAATCGATTTTCGCGAAATACTTCCGGAATTTATATGGAAGGAACTTCCCGCATCAAAGTGGAAAAGAATGTTTTCAAATCCAACGGCTGGGGAATGAAAATCCAGGCGAGCTGTATGGACAATGAAATCGTTAATAACAATTACCTGAAAAACACTTTTGACATCAGTACGAACGGAAGTTTGGTTCTAAACACGTTTAACAGTAATTATTGGGACAAATACGAAGGTTATGATTTAGACAAAAACGGCGTTGGCGATGTTCCGTATCATCCGCTGAGTTTATTTGCCGTGTTAACTGAATCCAGCCCGTCCACCATGTTGTTGTACCGAAGTTTCATGATTACGCTATTAGACAAATCTGAAAAGGTATTACCTAGTATAACGCCGGATAATTTTATAGACAATACGCCATTAATGAAGTCCCTGCCATTATGATAAACATCAAAGATTTAAATAAGAAATTCGGAAAATTAGACGTGCTGAAAAGTGTCGACCTTACCTGTGACAAAGGTGAGTGTATCGCACTTATCGGTCCGAACGGCTGTGGAAAAACGACCCTTATAAAATCCGTTTTAGGAATGGTTGTACCGGATAAAGGGACGATCCTATTTGACGGAAAATCGATTCACAACGAATATCACTATCGGGAGAAAATCGGCTATATGCCACAAATAGGGCGCTATCCTGACAATATGACCATCGGACAGGTCATTACGATGATAAAGCAAATCAGAAACACCGATCAGGAATTGGATGAAGATCTGCTGAAAGCTTTTCAGTTAGAAAAAATGTTCAACAAACAAATGCGAACATTGTCCGGCGGAACCACGCAAAAAGTGAGTGCTACTTTAGCCTTTTTATTCAATCCCGATGTATTGATTTTGGATGAACCGACCGCTGGTTTAGACCCTTTAGCTTCGGAAATCCTGAAAGATAAAATTATAAAGGAAAAGAAAAAAGGAAAACTGATTCTGATCACTTCCCACCTGCTCAGTGAATTGGACGATCTGATTACGGAACTGATTTTCATGCAGGAAGGAAGCGTTTTTTTCCATAAAAAAGTCGAGGAACTTAAATTGGAAACCAACGAGCATAAAATATCAAAAGCAGTGGCTAAAATTTTAAAGAGTACGAAAAATGAACAGGATAATTAAGATCATTTTACTGGATATCGTCAAAAACAAAATTGTTTTAGGCTATACGGTTATTCTGGCGATTCTTTCCTGGAGTTCGTTTGCTTTGGAAGACAATTCCGCGAAAGGCTTACTTACAATTCTGAATGTGATATTATTTACCGTTCCCTTAGTATCAATACTTTTTGCAACCATCTATCTCTATAACCAAGCCGAATTTATTGAGCTCTTGCTCAGTCAGCCCGTAAAGCGTCAGAAAATATGGTATAGTCTTTTTATCGGTTTGGCTTCATCAATGGTATATTCGTTCATCATTGGAGCCGGAATTCCATTGTTGGTGAATTCACCGGACATGACAGGTATTATGATGATAATTATCGGATGTATGATTTCGGTTATTTTCGTAGCGCTGGCTTTCTTGAGTTCCATTCTCACCAGGGACAAAGCCAAAGGCATCGGAATAGCTATCATGATGTGGCTATATTTCGCTTTGTTGTTTGACGGCATTGTATTGTTCTTATTATTTCAACTGGAAGATTACCCGATCGAAAGCGCAATGGTAGGATTAACCGCGCTGAGCCCGATAGATCTGGCTCGGATTCAAATACTCCTGCATCTTGATGTTTCAGCAATGATGGGCTATACCGGAGCTATTTTTAAAGATTTCTTCGGCAATACAGCTGGTCTTTTTGTTTCGTTTTTATTGTTATGCTTATGGGCGATCATTCCGTTTTTTATTTCGCTGAAAAAATTCAACCGAAAAGACTTATAAGAATGTCGGAACAAATTCCCTACTGCATATTCCCAACTCACTTATCCTCTTAAAAATGAAAAAAGATATCAGGAATAGAAAAGACATAGAAAAACTGGTGGATACTTTTTATGAAAAAATAAAAACGGATGCTGTCATAGGATATCTGTTCAATGATGTAGCTCACGTAAATAAGGATAACCACTTACCGAAAATGTATGACTTTTGGGAAAACATTCTTTTCCACAACGGAAATTATGACGGAAACCCCATGAGCACCCATCAGGAATTGCACCGGAAAAGCGCTTTAACACCTCATCATTTCAAGCATTGGCTGGCATTATTCAACTCGACGATTGATGAATCCTTTTCCGGTCCGAAGGCCGCAGAAATCAAAGAACGGGCGTCAAACATTGCAGATGCTTTAAAGGCAAAAACCACCGAATCTTAAAAAAATAAAAAAAGCGCTAATCAAAAGTTAGCGCTTTTCTCTCTGATAAAATCAGAATAGGAAATTTGAATTAATAATTCCTTTTTTTATTTCGGTAAAAGCACGTCATTTATTACATGAATGATTCCGTTTGAAGTTTCAATGGAAGCTACAATTTCAGAGCCGTTAACATAAGTCTTTCCGTCTTTTTTCGTAATTTTTACTTTTTTAGGATTCACCATCTCGAATTCCTGACCATCCTGCATATAATCGGTTTTCAAAACGCCCACGTATGTATGGTATTCTAAAATCGATTTCAATTCTTCTTTCTTTTCCGGTTTTAATAAGCCTTCTACTGTTCCGGCAGGCAATTTATCAAAAGCCGCATTGGTTGGCGCGAAAACTGTAAACGGACCGGCGTTACTTAAAGCATCCACTAATCCTGCAGCTTTAACAGCGGTCACTAAAGTAGTATGATCTTTACTGCCAACGGCTGTTTGCACAATGTTCGGACTTGATGTTTCGTCAACAACTCCGGATTGTCCCACTGCTTCTGTTGGTACTGCTTCTCCTGTTGCTTCTGCCGGAGCTTCACCGCTTTTTTTACAGGCGAAAATTGCCAATAAACCAGCAAATAACATTATTTTAATCGTTTTTTTCATTGTGTTTATGTTTTAAGGTTACTCAAATTTACAATCAGTTGAACAATTATTTTATGATAATAATCAGCAAAATGAATACTATTTTAACTTGTTTTAAAAGAATTTTTTAACATAAAACCGCTACCGGTGACCAATATTATAGCGACTGCGAACAATAATTCATTTACATATGGAATCACCGTATAACTAAAAGAGGCTATTCCCTGAATGGCCAAAATAATTTCGTTCAATACTACGCCTATTGAAAAAAGAATCAGTCCGAAAACGGTTCTTACAAAGCTTGGAAAGAAAGCCTCCGCATGAATACGAAAAAGAAGGAACAGCGAAATAACGGCCAATAAAACCAAGTGAAGATAGGCAATCACAATAGGTCTGAATCCAAATGCGAGTTTACTGATTGCCGGTACGGTCGACCCCAGTTGAAGCAGTAATTTTATACTCAACGCAAAACCTACAAAAAGCAAAATATAGCGCATGGCAAAATCAAGCTTTCGAATTTCATCCTTTTTCATTTTCAGAATTCCTAACAAAAGTCTAAACCAGGCATAAACCTGAATTACAGCTGATGCTGCGATGATCCCATACAGCCAGTCAGGCAATTCCATCCATAAAACAGACAAACCGTAAGCCGGAATGCATGAGATGAAAAACAGTTTAAACGAAGTAGCAAAAAAAGCATCTTCCGACTTCCTAAGTCCGAAAAAATCAAAAAACAGACCCAGGCACGCAAACATAAACCAGCCGTTGTACTGAAAATGAAGGAAGTAATAAATGGATGCGAGATACTCCGTCTGTGGAATATTTCTTGTAACCATCATATAAACCAAAGCGAAGGAACCCAATGAGGAAGCCACATTAAAAAAAATCGCAGCTTTAAACCAGTTTTTGAAAAGGAATTCATTTCCAACCTGCTTTAAATCAGCAAAAAACAACAAAGCAAAACAGTAGGCTGTAACTATAGAAAGAAGAGAAAAAGCTATCGAGAATAAGCCATATCCCTGGACAATAAAAGAAACAAGCATTCCGTAGGCACAAATCAGATTAAAAGCGAGGACTTTCGTGTATTTTTCGGTTCTGAAATCCGTTACCCTGTTTTGAAGTGTATAAATCATCAGTACCATCAGCGTCTGACTGATCCATCCGATAAATGCAAAATTGTAGTGGGAAAGCTGAAGGTTTTTTTGCTCAAAATGAGGAAATTCGAATCCGATTTTGTAGCGCATCAGTAAACCTAAGAGCGCCACGATAAAAAGATTCATCAAGGAGAGTCGCAACCAAAACTTAACATCAAGTTTCATCAGTAATAGATTTTGTGGTTTACCAACTCTATTTTATTAGCGTCTTTCATCTTTAAAAAGACCCGGATAACAGTCTCCACCCGTAAACCGGTAAAGTTCGCAATTTCCTGCCGTGTATAGGGTACCAGCCATTTTTCACCCATGTCACAGTTCTTTTGTGCTTTTAAAAAGGCATTGATCCTAAACTCGGGTTTTTGGTTGATGATGTCTTTGGACAATTTTGTTTTAGTATGAACGCGATTGGCCAGCAATTCGAGAAAATGCTTTTGTATGAAAGGATATTCATCTAAGATCTTGACAAAACTTTCCTTTGGAAGCTGTAGTATGATACAGTCGCGCAAAGCAACTGCACTGGCGGGATAATCCTGATCAATCAGCAAGGAAGGCTCCCCAAAACTATCCCCGCACAAAAAGTAAGCTTGGGTAAATTCTTTTCCTTTATCATTGGTATTAAACAGCCTTACGCACCCTTCCAGAATCTGATAGTAAAACCTTGCTGCAGTATTTTCGAAAAAAATAATTTCATTTTTTTTGTATTCCTTAGTGATACCTCCCCAAGAATACAGCAAATCTAAATCTATCTGCATATTTACAATAATTTATGATGTGACTGAAAACCCATGAGATTCCAGATTCGCTCTGAACCCTTATTATAAATCCCTTAAATTTACGAAAATTTTCGACAGAAATTACTTCGTTCTTACGCTTTATTTTCAAATACTATTTTTTGAAAATTTGTGATTTTGTTCCGATACATTGCAATGCGGGTTTTCCGAATCTGATGTTCCGATTTATCACGAAGATACTGATGATGTAAGAGCCATCCGGCCACAGCACCGATCAAACTTCCTATAACAATATCAAAAAATCGTGCGGTAATTAATGCGTTAGCATCGACCGGAATCGACTTTCCAACATCAGCTAAAAAGATGGTCAGCGGTGTCATAAAAATAATGGTTAGCACATATTGTCTAACAATCAAGGTTTCCACAACAAACTGAAATATCATTATGTATAAGCAGATCCAAAACAAGTTCAGATTAAAACCCAACAGGAACCAAGTCAGTACCAGTCCGAGAAAAGTACCCAAAATACGCTGTAATGTTCTCCTCCAAATCTGCTCTAAGGTTACACCCTGAATGACCGCAGCACACGAAATAGGAATCCAATACGGATTATCCAGTTTTAGCAACAAACCTGTCAACAAGGAAAGTGACATAAAAACCCCAATAACAACGGCCTCAAAAATTGTAACATAGTTACGCTGGACCACCACAACGAACTCCGATTTAAAAACAGTTTCCTTTGTCAGCCGTATGCTATAAATAAACGCAATCACGCAGGCCAACATGGTTCCCATCGCAATCAAACCTACTTTTATTGGTATAACGGATAAGTTAAAAGGCATACAACTTGCTATGGAAGCAATCATGATAAAGAAAAAATTCCCAGGTGGTTTTAACTGATAAAAACGGGAGACCCAATGCACAAAAGCGGCAAAAAGTCCCAAAACCAAGGCCGAGAGATAGGGATTAAAACTGAACACAACCCCAATGGTAAAAGCAAAAACAAATCCGAAGGAACAGGCCACAATGGTAACCATGCGCCGCGCCAATGAACTTGAGGGCAGATACAGGAATACCAGTCCGCCGATACTCGCCGTTATACCGTAGTTCGGCTTACCGAAATAACATCCCACAAATAGCGGAATCCCAACACATAAAGAAGCTAAGAATGGAACATGCCAGGTCCGTTCGCTCTTTTTATATTTGAAAAGTGAAAGAATTTCCAATTGCAATTGTTTGAGAGTAATCATCGCAACACAAATTATTCTTTTATGATACAAAACAATGATTGACCTTTAAAAAACCGCCGCGATTTCTCGTGCGTTGCAGCGACTGCTCGATTATCAATAAAGCAACCTGAATCATGTTACGGAGTTCGCAAAGTGAAGTTGTTATTTTATGTTTACAGTACATTTCCTCAACTTCTGCCTGAAGGTCAACTATTTTTCTCTGCGTTGCCACTAAATCGGCATCATTTCGGACGATAGCAACATTTTCACGCATCAGTAGCTGAAGTTCTTGTTTCTTTTGTTTCAGATAATCGGGAGCGGCTTCTGTTTTTTCCGCTGAATTCCATTTCGGAAAATCGTAATGGACCATTAACGAGATCAGTGATCTGCTGGCAATGTATTTGAAAATCCGATCTGAAAAAACCAAAGCTTCCAATAATGAATTCGAAGCCAACCGGTTCGCGCCATGCAAACCGGTTCTGGAGCATTCTCCGCAGGCAAAAAGATGCTCTATACTAGTCTTTCCGTTCTTATCCACCATAATTCCGCCGCAGAGATAATGTTGCGCCGGAATCACGGGAATCCAATCATTTGCAATGTCAATCCCCAAACTTTTACAGTGACTGTAAATCATTGGAAAATGAGTATTGAAGTCCGCTGCATCCAAATGCCTACAATCCAGATAGACACATTTTTCCTGACTTTCCTTTAATTCTTTATAAATGCTTTGCGAAACAATGTCTCTTGAGGCCAGTTCCCCCCTTTCATCATAATCGAACATAAAGCGCTTTCCGGATTCATTTCGCAAATAGGCTCCAAAACCTCTGACAGCCTCAGAAATCAAAAAGGTATCGATTGAAGTTTCATCGTACAAAGCCGTGGGATGAAACTGAATAAATTCCATATCCTTAATTTTTCCTTTTGCCCGGTAAGCCATGGCGATTCCGTCTCCCGTTGCAATTTCAGGATTGGTGGTGTGTCCGTAAACCTGGCCTATTCCCCCTGTTGCCAAAATTGTATACCCTGATTCACAGATTTCAACGGTGCCGTCATTTTCATTCATCAGATAAACGCCATAACATCTTTTGTTGTGCATTAAGAGATCGAGAGCAAAATGGTATTCCAGAATTTTAATATTCCGGGTTCGACCAACTTGTTTTAAAATCGCACGTTCAATTTCAAAGCCGGTCTGATCCTTATGATGCACTACCCTGTTTTCGGAATGTCCTCCTTCTTTACCCAAATTAAATCCGCCATCAGCATTTTTATCGAACTTTGCGCCCCATACTACCAATTCCCTAAAACGTCGTGGTCCTTCACTTATGACCATTTCAACAACTTCCGGATCACACATACCATCACCCGCGACCAGCGTATCCTGAATGTGCTTATCAAACGAATCTTCAATTTCGTTAATTACAACAGCGACACCTCCCTGAGCATATTTTGTATTGGACTCTCCTTTTTCCGATTTTGTAATGATGACAACTTTTCGCTCGGGAAAGTAATTGGCAATTTTAAGGGCTAATGTTAATCCCGCCACACCTGAACCAATAATTAAATAATCTGCTCTCATAGCTGTTCTAATTTGATAGTTCCAACATTCGTTCAATAGGGATCAATGCTCTTTTTCGGATCGTTTCCGGAACAATGATTTCGGGGCTTTCACTGAGCAGACAATCGTAAACTTTCTGAAGCGTATTTAACTTCATGTAAGCACATTCGCTGCAGGCACAAGTATTATCTTCATTTGACGGCGCCGGAATCAGAGTTTTTTCAGGAACTTCCTGCTGCATTTTGTACAATATCCCGGCTTCGGTGGCGATTATAAATTTTGATTTGTTACTTTTCTTCACATAATCGATCATGCCGGCGGTCGATCCTATATAATTGGCAGTATATAAAATATGGGATTCCGATTCGGGATGCGCTATAATTTCAGCATCGGGATGTTTCTTATGCAAATCGATCAGTTTCTCAAGGGAAAAAGCTTCGTGCACCACACAGGAACCTTCCCATAATGTTAATTTACGTCCCGTTTTTTCCATGATGTATTTCCCCAGATTTTTATCGGGGGCAAAGATGATTGGTACTTCTTCCGGAATGGATTCGATAATTTTCACCGCATTGGAAGAAGTACAGACAATATCACTCATCGCTTTTATTTCGGCCGAACAATTCACATAAGTCACCACCATATGATCGGCATGTTTTAAAGCAAAAGCGCCAAAGAGTTCGGGCGGACATGATTCTGCCAATGAGCATCCTGCTTTTAAATCGGGAAGAATTACTTTTTTATTCGGGTTCAGTATTTTGGCGGTTTCAGCCATGAAATGCACACCGGCAAAAAGAATAATATCAGCATCCACTTTTGCTGCCTCTTGTGATAATCCGAGACTGTCGCCTACGTAATCAGCGATTTCCTGAATAGCATCTTCCTGATAATAATGCGCTAAAATGACCGCATTTTTCTGTTTTTTTAATTCGAGTATTTGTTCCTTAAGATTTTTCATTTGCAATCAATTTCATTTGTTTTCTTTGCTTGAAGGTTCCAACTATTATTTTGAGCACCGGCAATACTATCAAAAGCAAACCGATAAAAATTCCGATTCCGAACAATAAAAAAGCCACATAAACCCAATGCGTCTGCGACTGCATTTCAGCAAACGGAATCCCCTTCGTGAAATACATCCAATAGCTTCGCTTCATTCCGGCCACAAGCAGACTCAGCCAAAAAAGAAGCAGCGAAATATTAAAGATTTCAAATCCTTTTTTGACTTGCAGAAGTTTGAAATCGGGTTTAATCTGTGTTACGATAAACAATACCGAAGCCAATAAAATAGTGGTATTGATTCCGATGGTAGTTCCCATGGAATGTGCGACGGTTATGTGTGTACCATGGGTGAAAAAGTTGATGGCCGGTATGGAGAACAGCAATGCTAAAATCAGGTTCAAAAACACCCATACATCTGCCATTACAAGGAATTTATACGAAATAAAGTTTCTGATTTTTGCGCTTTCAGGCAATGATTTTTTCCATTCGTAAATCATGTGCCCCAATATGATCCATTCGGTCATGCTGATTCCGTAGGCCACATAGCGAACCCATGGTGCTGTTGGCACTATGTAAATATGATGCGCCCATCCAAACATTAAATTCGTAAGACCCAGAAAATAAAAGAAGAACGATTTTGGATTTCTTCCCAAGCTATCATCCCCTTTGATTTTTGCCATCACGTAAATAGCAGTACCATAGACCAGCATGTTCCAGCTGCCTACAAAAGAACCGCCCGCCTTCCACTGAATGGCCAACGTTTTAATAAAGTTGTTTTTCATATCGGGATGAAGCCACAGGTACGCTTCACTCAAATGATAGATCATGAAAACGATACCTGTACCCCACATCCAATAGTAAACCGGCCAGTTTTTGACTTTACCGACCATGGTTTTGTAATAATTAATCCCGAACAGCAACCAACCGAGTAAAATTGGTAATATCAGATACGGCGGAAATTCCAGATATTCTTTTCCACCGAAATTCCCGTTGGCATAATTGTAATAAATCAAAAGGCCTACTCCAGTAAAAAGAAGGTAATGTATTTTCGATAACCGCTTTGAATACAGCCCCGGACCATCAGAATTCGACAAATAATAATAGATCCCTCCCGTGGCACAAAGAATGATCCAGGCGATAACACTGGTAACATGGAAAGGTCTTAAACTACTGAAAGGCAAGATCTCTTTTATGAATTCAGGAAGGATGTACTGCAGTCCGGAAAGAATTCCGAAGAGCATGCCCAACAATAAAGCCAATAAAGCAGTGGCAATGTATAATAAGGATATTTTGTTTTTCATCAAGTTGAAACCTATTTATCAATTATTCGCAACGCATTTCATTTTTGTATTCAATCTCAACCCAACCGTCTGATTTGATTTCTGCATTATGATTCGGATAATACCCGGACTCATCTACCTCTTTCAGAAAAGTCACAATAGCGTCTTTCTCATCATCTGTAAAATGAAATCTTGGCATCGCTTTTATTCCACTGTTTAAAAAAGCCTTGATGTATTCCGCTCCCTTGTTTTCTTCAGAATAAACGTTCGTCAGGTCCGGTGCCAGATAACCTCCCAATCCATACAACTGATGACACGAAAAGCAATTGTTCTGTTGCCAGAGTTCCTGCCCTTTGAGAGCCTTATCACTCAATGGTTTCTTGGAATCACCTTCTGTGTATATTGTAAAATTGTAAAAGCTGAATACGCTCACCAAAGCAAGCATACAGCCCATGTAAATTTGTGTTTTCTTTCGATTCATGTCATCAGAACAATAGAAGACAAAAATATCCTTAAGTAAAAAAGAGAAGTATGATTTTTATCAGTTTTTTATAAAAATAGAAGCTTAATATTTGTGAATTAAATTAAATACTATGCGATGAAAAATGTACTCAAAACCAACAATTTACACACTTTTCACATACCTGTTATGGGATTGGCGTACACCATTGACAGTCCGATTCGGGTAGCACAATACGGCATCTCGTCTGTGATTTCCATTATGGATGATGATCTGATCGAAAAAATGAATGCTTTTTACAGCAAAAAATTTGATTTGCCCTATCAGGAAATATCTCAGAAAATAAGTGATTACAGAGCAAAACGAATTACGTCGTATCTCAATACCGTTGATAAAATCGTAACTGAAAAATTCGAAAACTTCAAAACAGAACTTTCAGAAAGCAAGGCCGCTCTGGAAAACTACATCTCCATGCTTCCCAATAAATCGGAAATCCGAAAAGGGCTTGAGAATTTCATACAGGAAGGCTGTGTCATCAAGGAAAACATCAAAAATTATCTTGAAAAAAATCTTTTCCCTGGCGATATCGACATTAACATTATGACGAAAGTCGACAAGGACAACTTTGAAAAAAGCACGCAGCTTCCTGTAGAATTTAACGATGCTCATGCCGCACTAAGAGGTTTTGCCAATAGTACTTTGACTTCATCAGTAGTGTTGTCAGCGGGAATGAATCCGAGACTGTACAGTTATTTTGAAACTTTTCCTGATTTCTTCCCGGACCAGGATTTCTATCTCAAAAAGAAAATAATTCTGAAAGTGAGCGATTTCCGTTCGGCATTGGTACAGGGCAACTTTTTAGCTAAAAAAGGACTTTGGGTTTCTGAATACCGCATTGAATCGGGTTTGAATTGCGGCGGACATGCGTTTGCTACGGAGGGTCATTTATTAGGCCCCATCCTCGAAGAATTCAAACAGAAAAAAGAAAACCTTTTGATGTCCACTCATGATTTATTGTGCAAGGCGCTTCTGCAGAAAAATCTTCCGGTACCTGAAACACCACTCAATTTGAAAATCACAGTGCAAGGCGGTGTAGGAACTGCTGAAGAACACGAATTTTTGCTTGATTTCTATAAAACAGATTCTGTTGGTTGGGGTTCTCCTTTTTTACTGGTGCCTGAGGCGACTTCTTCAGATAACGAAACCCGCGAATTACTGGCAAAAGCAAAAGAAGAAGATCTGTATCTGAGTAATATTTCACCTTTGGGTGTTCCGTTTAACACGGTTAGAGGCACCACAAATGAAATACTGCGGGAGAAACGCATCCGTGAAAACAAAGCAGGAAGTTCCTGTCCGAAAAAATATTTAGCCTTAAGCAAACAGTATGATGAAAAAGGAATTTGCACCGCCTCACGAAAATATCAGGAAATAAAACTTGATGAACTGCAATCCGAAAGAGGTTATTTAACAGAGAAAGAATTCGTCAAAAAACAAAATGCCATAACGGAGAAATCCTGTCTTTGCATCGGATTGGCGAATGCTTCTTTATTGGAAAATAACATCAAAATAAAAGGGGAAGCCCAAGGCGTTGTTGTGTGTCCCGGTCCAAATATTGCCTATTTCAACAGACAATATTCACTATCAGAAATGGTACAGCATATTTATGGATACAAATCGGTTTTGAACAACGTAACACGTCCAAATATGTTTGTAAAAGAACTGTCGTTATACCTGAAATATTTTAAAAATGAAGTGCAGGATTTCTTTGAAACCGAAAATTTGGCGCAACAAAAGAAACTGACCAATTTCAGAGAAAATCTGTTGGTGGGAATTGAGTATTACCGTAATCTCTTTGCCAACGGAAGGTATTTTCATACCGACAAAGAATCTATTCAAAGCGAACTCAATAAATATAAGATGGAACTCGAAGCCATTGAAATCGGACTATTGGTTTAACAAAAGAGGCTTGAAAATTCAAGCCTCTTTTATTATTAATATCTTAAGAATGTGCTGCCGGATTTAATCCCTAAGGCAAGTTCTTCCAATGTGGTTTTTTCAAGCATTGTAGCCAACTCGCCGCGTATTGATTTAAATTTTTCATGAACAGGACAAGGGCGGACTTCAGAACAATCATACAATCCCAAACCACATCCTTTAAAAATGGAATCACCGTCTATGGCTTCAACAATTTCTACCAGCTTGATTTCTTTCAATCGGTATTTCTCAACACTGAAACCGCCGCCGACACCTTTTGCTGAACTCACAATATTACAACGAACCAGTTTCTGTAAAATCTTGGCAGTAAAAGCAACCGGAGAATCAATTTCCTCCGCGATTTCCTTTTGTCCGACTCTATTATCTTTCAGAGATTCAGCTGCGATAAAAATGGTTGCCCTGATGGCGTATTCACATGCTTTAGAAAACATAGTTAAATGGGATAAATGAAAAAAATACCGTGCAAAATACAAATTTTGCTATTCTTTCAGGAGCAATTTCCTAATAATAACATTTTTTTAAGCTAAATATCTTTCACCATCCAAACCGGACATGAAGAATGCCCTGTGCAGCCCATAGGTGAATCCAGATAACGAAAACCGGATTTTACATATAATTTTTGCGCTGCTTCCATGTTAGACATGGTTTCCAGATAGCATTGCTTGAATCCGAGACTGACAGCCTTATCCAGGCAACGCTCCATCATTTTTGCTCCGAGTCCCAAGCCCCGTGCTTCGGGAATGAAGTACATTTTCTGTAATTCACAAACGTCGGGCGCTCCATCGACTAAAGGTGCGATTCCGGCACCACCGATGATTTTGCCGTCTTTTTCAATAACAAAATAAGCCGATCTCGGTTTGGAATATGTTTCGAACATGTAATCCAATTGCGGATCAGCATAAGCAGTCCCGACCTTTGGCACATCTAATTCTTCCAAAACCATTCTGATTACCTTGGCAAGCGATATATTATCCGCTTTATGGATTTCCCTGATTAACATCTCATTCATTTTTAAGAAATAGTTTAATTTTGCAATGTGAAGATACGTGAAACGCTCATGAAAAAAAAGCAATTTCCTAAATTAGTCGCTAGCGTTCCTGACGACCTTAGGCAAAAACTATGACTACGGAAGAAAAATATATAAAACGCTGCATTGAATTGGCCAAAAACGGTTTGGGAACCACTTACCCTAATCCTATGGTGGGCAGTGTGATTGTATATGATGGTAAAATAATCGGTGAAGGCTGGCATCGCAAAGCAGGCGAACCCCATGCCGAGGTTAATGCCGTGAATTCAGTAAAAGACAAATCACTTTTATCCAAAGCGACGATATATGTCAGTCTTGAACCCTGCAGTCATTTCGGAAAAACACCACCCTGCTGTGATCTGATCATTGCCAATAAAATTCCCAACGTAGTAATCGGAACTATTGATCCTTTTGCGAAGGTGGCCGGAAATGGGATCAAAAAACTCATGGAAGCAGGAATAAATGTGACGCTGGGTATTTTGGAAGAAGAATGTAATGAGCTCAACAAACGCTTTTTCACTTTCCATCAGAAAAAAAGACCATATATCATTTTAAAATGGGCCGAATCAATAGACGGATTTATCGCACCGGATGAAGCAGATCGACAGGCTCTTAACGAGAGTACAAAAAAACCGGTCTGGATCGCCAATCCGTATTCCAGACAACTTGTTCACAAACTACGCAGCGAGGAACAGGCCATTCTGGTGGGAACCCAAACCGTTCTGGATGACAACCCGAAATTGGATGTTAGAGATTGGACAGGAAACAACCCCGTTCGTATTGTATTGGACAGAACAGGAAAGATTTCAGAGGACTATTCGGTAAAAGACGGAAAGACGAAAACAATTATCATAACGGAAAGTCAAAATTTCAAGAATTCTGAGAATATCTTTTACGAAAATTGTACCTTTGATTCTTCTTTGGCCTTTACTGTTTCCGACATACTTTTCAAACATGAAATCCAATCGGTAATCATCGAAGGCGGAAGGCAGACATTGGAAACATTTATCGATGCAAACCTGTGGGATGAAGCCCTGGTTTTCAAAGGAAATGTAAGTTTTAAAAAAGGAAAATCGGCACCAAATCTTTCTGGAAACCTAATCAAAAAACAAACTGTTTTGGATGACGAACTTTTAATTTTAAGGAATGTATGATCGATACAATTATTTTTGATTTTGGGAATGTCTTTATCAATTTAAGTCAGGAGGCTCCTTTTGACCATATGCGAAAAATAGGATTGGCATGCTGGAATGAGAATTTGGACAGTCTGAACAAGCGATATGAAAAAGGAAAAATTGACGAATTGCAGTTTTTCACGGAGTTTCAACGCTACATCCCAAATAAAGAACTGGACGAAATTAGAGAAGCCTGGAATGCCATATTACTGGATTTCCCATTATATCGTTTGGAATTTTTACAACGCTTATCGCAAAAATACCGTCTGTTTCTACTAAGCAATACAGACAAAACACATATTGAAAAATTTGAACACAAAGTAGGGATGACCTTTTGCCGCGAATTTTATCAGTGTTTCGAAAAAGTGTACTTCTCATACGAAATTGGTCTGCGAAAACCAGATCCTGAAGTTTTCAATTATATCATCAACCGACACGATCTAAATCCGAAGAAAACTCTTTTTGTGGACGACAACAAACACCACACGGATGTGGCTGCCGGTTTGGGCATGCACGTGTGGAACCTTGAAGTAGGCAAAGAAGACGTTGTGGATCTGTTTGACAAAACCTGGTAAATCACCATTGGAAACCGACTCATACAAAACCCTGGGCGCTGCTTCGGAAGAAGTGCTATACAAGGAAAAGAACAGCAAATTTTTCGGCTATGCTTATCCGGTTACTTCTGAAGAAGAAGTTAAAGGCATAATTGAAGATTTAAAAAAGCAACATTATTCCGCCCGACACTGGTGTTATGCTTTTCAACTGGGCACCACCAAAATCCAATACCGCGCCAACGATGACGGCGAACCTAACAATTCAGCCGGAATGCCCATTTACGGACAGATTCAGTCTTTTAATGTCACCAATACACTCGTAGTAGTTGTTAGATATTTTGGCGGCGTAAAACTGGGCGTAGGCGGATTGATCTCAGCTTATAAAACGGCCGCTCAAATGGCATTGGAAGTTGCACCAATCATCGAGAAAACCATAGATATCCATTACCTGATCAAGTTTGATTATAAAAACATGAACAAGGTAATGCGTATCATCAAGGAAAAAAATCTCGATATCGTTTCCCAAAAAATGGAAATGGACTGCGAAATCGAAATTTCAACCCGAAAAAAAAATGCCGAAATGGTATTCGACATTTTCTCTAATTTGTTTGAAGTGGAGATATTGGAAAAAGAGTAAAATTATTTTGTTATATTTTTTAATTTTCCACAAAATCAACCAACCGTTCCGTGATGTATTTTGGAGGTAAAATCGGTCGGCCTGTTTTCGTATCCACAAACACCAAAACGGAGTTCCCAATTGTTAATAACTCCCCCGTTTCATTGTATATTTCATAGTCAAATTCGATCTTAACAGAGGTCTGACTTTTAAAGATTGTTTTCACCGTCAGTAAGTCATCATAACGTGCCGGTTTTTTGTAATTCATCGAAAGGGAAACCAGGGGAAGCATCACTCCGTTCTCTTCCATCCATTTGTACGAAACCCCAAGGTTTCTGAGCCATTCCACGCGTCCCATCTCAAAATATTGTGCATAATTACCGTGATAAACCACACCCATCTGATCGGTTTCAGCATAGCGGACACGCACTTGAAATTGATGTATTTTCATGCAATTTTTTATGTTAATTTATTCTAAAAACTTTCCAAAAATGGCTTACAATTTTTTTTTCACAAAACCAATATACAAAAGATTTTTTTTTGAAAAATTTTGTCCACATATTTGTCTTCCCAATCAAAAAAAAGTTCACCTACAATAACTTTTTGTTCAACAATTAATTATAAAAAGCATGCCTGAATATATGAGTACAACTGCGCAATCAGTATGGGAAAACTGTCTGTCTTTTATAAAAGACAACATCCAGGATCAAGCCTACAAGACTTGGTTTGAGCCCATCAAGGCTGTTGAACTTACAGATAACGCCTTATATATTCAAGTTCCCAGCAAATTCTTTTACGAATGGCTGGAAGAGCATTATGTTAAATTATTAAAGGTCGCTCTTACCAAAGAGCTTGGACCGAACGCAAAGTTACTTTATAAAATCAAAATGGAGAACAAACTTGGTAACAAACTTCCGTTCACGGAACAGCTGCCAAGTAACAATCGTCCTGCCGTAAAACCACAGGAGATTGACGTTCCTATTCAAAATAAAAATCCGGAGTTAAAAAACCCATTCGTTATCCCGGGAATCCGAAATGTAAAAATCGAATCCCAATTAAATTCGAATTACAGTTTTGACAATTTCCTTGAAGGTGATTCGAACCGTTTAGCGCGTTCGGCTGGTATGGCTGTTGCTAACAAACCCGGAGGAACTTCTTTCAATCCTTTCCTTATTTTCGGAGGTGTAGGATTAGGAAAAACACACTTGGCACACGCCATTGGTGTTGAAATCAAAGAAAAATTTCCCGATAAAACCGTATTATATATTTCTGCTGAAGTATTCACACAACAATATATAGACTCGGTTAAGAAAAATACACGAAATGATTTCATTCATTTCTACCAACTTATTGATGTACTAATCATTGATGATGTACAGTTCCTTTCCGGAAAAGCAGGAACACAGGACGTGTTCTTCCACATCTTTAATTACCTGCATCAAAACGGCAAACAGGTTATCCTTACTTCAGACAAGGCACCTGTAGACATGCAGGACATTGAGCAACGTTTGTTATCAAGATTCAAATGGGGACTTTCTGCGGAAATCCACCAGCCTGATTACGAAACAAGAGTTGCCATCCTGAAAAATATCTTATACAGAGATGGAGTTCAAATACCGGAGGACATTATTGAGTATGTTGCCAAAAACATCAAATCGAATGTTCGTGAATTGGAAGGCGCTATTATTTCATTGATTGCTCAGTCTTCTTTCAACCACCGCGAAGTTACTATTGAGTTGGCAAAACAGGTCGTAGAGAAATTCGTAAAAAACGTAAAGCGCGAGGTTTCTATCGATTACATTCAGAAGATTGTATCCGATTATTTCCAATTGGATGTTGAAACTTTACAGTCGAAAACCAGAAAACGTGATGTGGTTCAGGCACGTCAATTGGCTATGTTCTTTGCTAAAAAATTCACCAAAGCTTCTTTGGCGAACATCGGATCGCAAATCGGATCCCGTGATCACGCCACCGTATTACATGCCTGCAAGACTGTGGACAATCTAGTTGCGACAGACAAGCAGTTCAAAAAATACGTAGACGACATCCACAAAAAGTTATCGTTATAAGATATGCCTGTTAAGATTTTAATGGTCTGCCTTGGAAACATTTGCCGTTCTCCGTTGGCAGAAGGAATTTTACAATCAAAACTTCCCAAAGAATTATTTTTAGTAGACTCAGCGGGGACGGGTAGCTGGCATGTCGGACAGGAACCGGACAAACGTTCCATTCTCATCGCTAAAAACAAAGGCCTTGACATTACGCATCAAAGAGGAAGACAAATCAGTAAATCTGATTTTGACAACTTTGATTATATTTATGTGATGGATATTTCGAACTATCATAACGTTATCGCCTTAGCACCCAACGAAGATGCTAAATTAAAGGTAACCCTGATTTTAAACGAACTGTTCCCGGAAGAAAATGTAGATGTTCCCGATCCTTATTATGGAGGAGCGAGCGGATTTGAAGAGGTATTCAAAATGCTTGATGAAGCCTGCGAAATTATTGCCCAAAAACTTAAAGCCAAACACTAATGAAACCAACTACTCTTTTTGGAAAATTATATTTGATTCCGACCACCTTGGGCGAAATGAATCCGGAAGATGTTTTACCTCACACCATCAAGAGAACAATTGACTTCATAGATCACTATATCGTTGAAAACGAAAAAACAGCACGACGTTTCATAAAAAGCGTTCATCCTGAAAAAAAACAACCCGAATTAAAACTTTTCGCCTTAAACAAACACACTGATGTTTCCGAGCATAATGAGTTTATAAAACCACTACTGGAAGGAAAAAACATGGGATTGATGAGCGAAGCAGGTTGTCCCGGAGTTGCTGATCCCGGCGCCGCAATTGTAAAATTGGCTCATGAAAAAGGAATACAGGTAGTGCCGTTGGTTGGCCCTTCCTCCATCCTATTGGCTATGATGGCCTCGGGTATGAACGGACAGAGTTTTGCTTTTAACGGTTATCTGCCGATTGATAAATCGGATAAAAAATCGGCACTTAAAAATCTGGAAAAACTGTCTTTCGATAAAAACCAGTCGCAATTATTCATTGAGACACCTTATCGAAATAATAAATTTCTGGAAGATTTACTTGCGATACTACAACCGAATACGCTTTTATGTGTCGCGTGCGACATTACACTTCCTACGGAATTCATCAAAACACAATCGGTGAACCAATGGAAAAAAAACAAGGTCGATTTACATAACCGACCTTGCATTTTCATCATTCATAAAATGAACTAATTTTTTACTAATTTTTCACTTTTGGATCTGCGTTTGCAATAATGTTGGTAGTATCATAACCTCCAAACTTTTTAATATAGCTATTCAGGGAAGTCCCAAAACCGTCCGTAAAACCACTTTGACCGTTCGTCCTCAGATAACTTTTCACTGAGCCGGCGCCACCTAAGTGAGCAGCCGCCAACAACCCGGATTCTGTAATTTTAACGCCATTGATGATTTTACCCTCGTAACGCCTTATTTCCGCTCGCAGTTCCCATTTGTTCTTTGCTAACAAAGCTTTAAATGCTTTTTCCTGCAAGGCGGGATTTCTTAAAAAGTCTGTCGTATTATGAATTCCCAAGGTACGAAGCGTACTTCTTCCAAACTGGTACTTACCCATATAACCATAGGCATTTACCAACCTGTATAACCCCAAGGACTCCTTAATTGCAATAGCTTGTTTGAAACCGATGAAAGATTTCCCAGTATAAGGAAAATTAAAATACGCTTTTTCAGTTTCTTCTTTGGTCGGAACCTGATAGGTAATCACCTCGTCATTTTCAACGTGAAAACCCTCTAATTTTTCAGGTTCAAAGGCTTTAAAACCGGAACTGATTAGAGTAATTAAAAGTACTAATCCTGAAAAATACGTCCATTTTTTTATCATAAATTAAATTTTCTCACCCGCTGTCACCGATGTGAAATTACCTGTATGCAAAGATACGGTGCTAATTTATGAAACTGAAAACCAGCAAGTTAAAGTTTGTTAAAAATAGATAAAGTAGCCTTTTACATCGCCGAACTGATTGATCTCCAAAGTAGGAGCCGGCACTTTAATTGTGTTCAGAACAGAAAAAAGAGTTTTCAAAACAGGAGATTTTGTTTTGATTCGGGTTAAGTCCACATCTACACTTAAATAAAATTGTCGGGTGCGCTCATTGCGGACTTCAATGCCTGCCGGTACCGATTCGCTGTCACCGTATAACATCCCATCCGCACCATATCCCAAGGCCACATTGAACCATTTTGGAATTTTACTTTCCTTAAAAAAACTATGTAGGTTGCCCGACAGCCAATACGTTTGTCCGTTATAATCCTTGAGAATCTGTTCGTTCAGACTGCTCCCTAAGGTATTCGGACGCAACTCGGCATATTCGGTTGTATGGAACGAGAATTTTGGCGTGATGCGTTGTTCGTCCCATAGTAATTCCTGTGAAACATACAAACCGGTCCCGACGGTATTAGCTACTACATCTCCCCAGGACGCGCCCCATTCGGCCGAAAAACCATCAAAAACCTCCACCACCGTCATGAAGGCAAAACCAACTGTCGCCCCATAAACCAACTGATGTTTTTTATCGGCACCGCTCCAAGCCAATGCTTCTGCGCCGAAACGCCCCATATGGTAGGTTGTATACAAATGACCGGCCTTATCCATTTGCAGCCATTCGTTATTATCATTGATAAAATGGAACGATGATTTCGGATAATCCTTATACCAAAGAGCATTCAATCCTACCAAAGTCACCCCCAAAAAAGCAGCTTCGGAAATATAGACGGTATTCCGCCTTTTGATATTTAAAGTATCCGAAGGCGTTAAAAAAGCTTCAAATTTTGATTGGGAGTAAACCGGAAGGACTATCAATACAAAAAGAATCGCAAGCACTTTTCGATTAAAAAATGCTTGCGATTCCTTTATAATTATTTGCAATTTTCTTTTCAAGAAATTAACGCTGATACCCTTGTTGTGCAACCCACTCGGCATATTTCTTAGCGATTACCTGATGCTGCTCATAGGTTTCCGCGAATTCGTGGTATCCGAAACGGTCAACACTTGCACAAAAATACACATAGTTGTGTTTCTCAGCGTTCAACACTGCATCAATAGCCGAAATATCCGGCATTGAAATTGGTCCCGGCGGCAATCCGATATGGATGTATGTATTGTATGGCGAATCAATTCTCAAATCGTTGAAATATACCCTTTTAATTACCTGATCAAAATTTTGAGATTTCTCTTTGATTGCATAGATCACCGTCGGATCCGCCTGTAAAGGCATCTCCTTTTTCAGACGATTCAGATATACACCTGCTACACGCGGTCTTTCATCTGCTTTTGCAGTTTCTTCATGCACGATCGCAGCAAGGGTTGAAACCTGCACCGGAGTTAAATTTAAGGCCTTTGCTTTCGCCTGACGCTCCTCGTTCCAGAATCTTCTGTATTCCTTTGCCAGTTTATCGCGCACTTTCGTCGGACTTACATTCCAGTAAAACTCATAGGTATTCGGAATAAACATCGCCAGGATATTTTCTTTATCAAACCCGTTTTCTGCCATAAAAACAGAATCGGTAAACACTTTGGTTAGCGTAATACTGTCCGGTTCAATCTGAGAAGACAGACGTTGAACCAGTTTACTCAACGATTCCTGGTTATTGAAGGCCAGTTTCACCGGAACGTTATGACGCAAAGAAGAAACAATACTAAAACTGCTCATCCCTTTGGTCAGTAAAAATTTCCCCGGATTCACATTGGACATATAGCCTCTTTTTTCAGCTACAAAAACGAATTTGTCCATGTCCTCCACATAAGGCGATATAATCTTCTTTACATCTTCATATGTAGAATTCGTCGGAACATACACAAAAACTTCATTCTCATCAAATTTTGTATTGCCGGTAAATGCTTTTAAATAAACAACAACACCTACAACGGTTGCTGCAATCAAGATACCAACCGACACAATCGGCACAATTCTTTTCGCGTTCAAAACTTTATTATTTATTTAATGGATTAATCAATTGATAAAAGCCTTCATCTGCGTAGCGGTTCTGAAAACGGTTCCAGTCTTTTTTTATTCCTACGCATTGGAAGCCAAAATTAGTAAAAAGGTTGATACTTGGTGTATTTTCCGTACCAATATTTGCATAGAGCTGATGCAGTTGTAATTGTCCGAAGCAAAAATTAACCAGCAATTCAAGGGATTCTTTTCCAACACCTAAGTTCCTGTGTTCCTGATTTTTGATTACAATTCCTATTCCCGCGCGTTGGTTTCTCGGATCGAAATCAAATAAATCAATCAGACCGACGGCCTCAAAACCATCATTTTTACAGATCGCCAAACGAAGTTGTTTCGCCTCGTAAATATCCTGATGCACATTTTCCAGATACTGCCGGATCAAAAACCGACTGTAAGGTGTTTGCGTATTGCTAACCTCCCAGATTTCCTCGTCGTTTTCTATCGCATAGACAAATTCCAGATCATCCGGCTCAAGCGCGCGCAGGTAAACGGTATTTCCTTTGAGTGTGATCAAATCAGATTTCTTAGTTTAGAATTGCATATTATTTTTTAAGCACAATCGGTTTTCTTGCTTCTTGTCTCTTGCTACTATTTTCTTTATTCTATTTTCTATTCTCTTCTACAGAAACCTCGCCTTTAAAAACAAATTTAGCTGGACCTTTCAGGAAAACATGGGTAAAAAATCCGTTTTTCTCCGTGAAGGAAACTTCCAGGATTCCGCCTTCTACCTCCAGTTCAATTACGGAACTGTTGGTTCTTCCAGTGGCTTTCATTGCAATCGCAACAGCTGTCGCTCCGGTACCACAAGAAAGCGTTTCATCTTCCACTCCGCGCTCATACGTACGCAACCTGAATTTATTTTCATCGGTTTGTGATACGAAATTCACGTTACTTCCGGCCTTTCCGTACAATTCCCCATATCGGATTTTGGAGCCTTCATTGCGTACATCAAAAATATTCAGGTCTTCCACCATCTGCACGTGATGTGGTGATCCCGTGTTTAAAAAGACATGTTTTTCGTGCTCCTGAACCTCATCCACATCTTTCATCTGAAGCGAGACAATACCATCTTCATTTATAGTAGCATAATGAAGACCATCGGTTGCAATAAAAGTAGTTTCGGAATCAATTACACCCAATTGCTTGGCAAATGCTACCAGACAACGTCCGCCGTTACCGCACATGGAACTTTCATTCCCGTCCGAATTATAATAAACCATTCGGAAATCAGTTGCAGCATCGTTCTCCAGCAGAATAAGTCCATCGGCTCCAATGCCAAATCTGCGATCACATAATTGCGCTATTAAATTGGTATCATTTTTGGGGAAATGTAAGTCTCGGTTATCGATCATGACAAAGTCATTTCCGGTTCCCTGGTATTTATAAAAAGTATAATTCATCTGACATTCAAATAAGTAGCAAAAATACGAATAATTACGAATATTAAAGGCAAGTTAAAGATTGTTAAACCGTAGTTAAAGCATTTTTTCGAATTAATGAAGTTCATAATTTTACTGTTAAATTAATAAACATCTCTATACATCATGAACAAATTTTCAAGCTTATTAGTAGTATCTCTGTTAAGCGGCACAATAACGCTTGGCGCATACAAATTATTCCTCGAACCGGATAGTGCTTCCGGAAGCAAATTATCGATCGCTTCAGACAACTTTGCAAGAAATGTAAGTCTGGGTCCCGAAAACAGTGATTTTACGGTTGCCGCAGAAAAAGCGGTACATTTTGTGGTACACGTGAAGAATGTTACCGTCTCGGAAGTCCCGTCGAATCCGATAATGGAATATTTCTATGGTTATCGTGGCGGACAGCAGCAAACCCAGATCGGAACCGGATCGGGTGTAATCATTTCCGAAGACGGTTATATCGTTACCAACAATCATGTGGTCCAAAATGCTACCGAACTTGAAGTAACACTTAACAATAACCGATCGTACAAAGCAAAAATAATGGGCACCGACAGTAAAATGGACATTGCCCTGTTAAAAATAACCGCTGACGAAAAACTCCCTTATGCCACTTTTGGAAATTCTGACAATATGAAAGTCGGCGAATGGGTTCTGGCAGTTGGAAATCCATACAACCTGAACTCCACGGTAACTGCGGGGATCGTTTCTGCAAAAGCAAGAGACCTTAGCAACACAGGCCTTCAATCGTTCATACAAACCGACGCGGCAGTAAACCCCGGAAACAGCGGTGGCGCATTGGTGAATACGCGAGGCGAACTTATTGGCATTAACACCATGATTTCGTCACAAACGGGATCTTATGTGGGATACTCTTTTGCCGTTCCATCCAACATCACCCGAAAAATCATTGAAGATTTGATGGAATACGGAAATGTGCAACGCGGCGTATTAGGCGTTGGTGGCGGAGAATTAAACAGTGAAGCCGCTAAAGAATTAGGTGTAAAACAAACACAAGGTTTCTACGTCAATTCCGTTTCAAAAAATTCGGGTGCTGAAAAAGCCGGTTTAAGACAAGGCGACATTATTGTTCAGTTGGACAATCGTCAGGTAAATGGGTATTCGGATTTAACCTCATACATCAATACCAAACGTCCTAATGATGTTGTTCAGGTAGGTTTTTTAAGAGATGGTGAAAAGAAAACAATTCCGGTAACGCTTACCAAAAAAGAACTGATCAATGCTGAATTTGAAGGTTTCGAATTCGAAGAAATAGACGCCAACGACAAAAAACGATTCCAACTGAAAGATGGTGTAAAAATCAAAGACGTGACTAATGAACGATATCTTGAATACGCCGATGTTCTCAAAGGAAGCATTATTTTGCGAATTGACGGAAACAAGATCAACTCAATGGATCAGGCTTCCCGTATCCTGAATTCCAAAACCAGCAATCAGAAGTTCCGAATCGAAGTTATCACACAGGCAGGGGAACGCCTTCAGATGATTTTATAAAACAGGAAATATCTTTCCGCAAAACCAGTCCAACGACTGGTTTTTTTATGGAATATTTCACAAAATTATTTTCCGTAATCTGATTAAAAATCAATAATTTTGCACCAAAATCAAACAACACAATTTTTATATGGACAATTCAGTTTTATACGAAAAAGAATTGGCTTTTCAGGCAGACAGAAGAAGAGCTGGCGTAGAACTTATCAAGATTATCAGTGATTTATGGTATGACAAATCGATAGAGTTGGTACTTTTCAGAAACCAATTAATCGACAGAAATGTTAGTGACATCATCAACTTGCACGAATATGCTGTGGAATTTGTTCAAAAACCAATCAACGTTTTTGATTCAGTAGAAATCGCAAGAGCAATCCAGGCTTTAGATTTACCGCCTTCAAGAATTGACATTGGTAAATTAACATACGAATATCATTTAGAGGACGATAAATACAACGATGCTACGGCTTTCGTTATCGACAAACTGAAAAACGCTAAAGACACTTCCGAAATCAAACCAAAAGATGTGGTATTGTACGGATTTGGACGTATCGGTCGTTTATTGGCGCGTGAAATGATGTCTAAAATCGGAAAAGGTCAGCAATTGCGTTTAAGAGCAATCGTTACCCGTGATAAAAGTGACGCTGTTTTATTGGAAAAACGTGCTTCATTATTGCGTTATGACTCGGTTCACGGTGATTTCGAAGGTTCGGTTTCTGCAGATGTAGAAAACAATGCTTTAGTAATCAACGGTTCTACTGTTCATATCATTACTGCAAACTCTCCGGAAGAAATCGATTATACAGCATATGGAATCCATGACGCTTTGGTAATTGACAACACTGGTGCTTTCACAACTGAAGAAGCATTAAGCCGTCACTTAACTTCTAAAGGCGTTGATAAAGTATTATTAACGGCTCCCGGAAAAGGCGTTCCAAACATCGTTTACGGTGTAAACCACGAAGAATACAACCCGGACGAAGTAAAAATCTACTCTGCAGCTTCTTGTACAACAAACGCAATTACTCCGGTTTTAGCGGCTATCGAAGAGACTTTAGGTGTCGTTAAAGGACACTTGGAAACCATCCACGCATATACAAACGACCAGAACCTTGTAGACAACATGCACAAAAAATACCGTCGTGGTAGAGCTGCAGGTTTAAACATGGTTATCACTGAAACAGGCGCTGGAAGTGCTGTTGCAAAAGCATTACCTAGTTTAGCTGGTAAATTGACTTCAAACGCGATCCGTGTACCGGTTCCAAATGGTTCATTGGTAGTTTTAAATCTTGAAGTAGGTAAAAATACTTCTAAAGATGATATCAACGCTATCATGAAGCATTATGCTTTGGAAGGAAACTTAGTAGAGCAGATCAAATATTCACTGAACAATGAGTTAGTATCGTCAGATATCGTTGGAACTTCGGCTCCTGCGATTTATGACAGTAACGCTACGATTGTTTCTGCTGACGGTAAAAACGTTGTTCTTTACATCTGGTATGATAATGAGTACGGTTACAGCCACCAGGTAATCCGTTTAGCGAAATACATTGCTAAAGTAAGACGTTACATGTACTACTAATAAGTTAGAGTTCAGAAATAGAATTTAGAATATAAAAAATCCGCTTCGAGAAATTGAGGCGGATTTTTTTTTATATTTCCTACAGATAAATCGCATCAGTCAAAATGAAAAAAATCATAACTCTAATAACACTCATTTCCTTCCATCTTGCATTTACCCAAGCCAAGAACGAATCAAAACCTTTTGTATTGGGGGAAATCCGGCAGATCAATTCAAAAATCTTATCTGAAAAAAGAATCCTCAACATTTATTTACCGGAAGGTTACAAAGCAACTGACACGATAAAATACCCTGTAATTTATCTTCTTGATGGTTCAGCCGATGAAGATTTTATTCATGTCGTTGGACTAGTGCAATACAACACTTTTCCGTGGATCGACCGCATTCCGCAATCCATTGTAGTAGGAATAGCTAATACCGACAGACGCCGCGATTTCACTTCACCATCGACTTTTCCGGTAACCAAAGAACAATTCCCTAAAGCCGGAGGTTCGGAAAAATTCATTTCCTTTATCGAAAAAGAACTTCAGCCTTTTATCAACAAAAATTACAAAACGACCAATTCAAAAACCATTATCGGACAATCTTTAGGCGGACTTTTGACGACCGAAATCCTTTTTACCAAGCCGGCACTTTTTGACAAATACATTATTATCAGCCCGAGTCTGTGGTGGAATGATGGCGCGCTTTTAAAAACGAAACCTTCTATTGCAGAAGCCAATTTCCCTCAAAAGACCAGTATTTATATTGGTGTCGGAAAGGAAGGACTCGGGCCTGTTTTCGACAATCACGTCATGGAAGTCGATGCCAATGTGTTGTATGATAAGATCAAAAATTCGGAAAGCAAAAACATTAAAGCTTTCTTTGATTATCTGCCTGAAGAAGATCATGCGACCGTGACCCACCCGGCTTTATTCAACGCTTTCAGGTTACTGTATCCGAAGAAATAAAAAAAGCCAGTTCAAAAAAATACTGAACTGGCTTTTTTTTTACTTGACTTTAATCTAATTTTTAACCAAATTACGCTCCATTGCACTTACAGATTGGACATTTCTCATCTGTAAACCAACTATAAAATCTTTTACAAAAGCGGGAATCATCATATCGCAAAACAAAAACAGCTTATTCAGTTTGCCCGGTACGATAACCTCTTTTTTATTTAAAAGGCCTTCAATTGCAATCGGCGCAACTTCTTCCGGATTCATGGCCGACATTCTGGTCAACCAATTAAAGGACTGATTTAATGCGGTTACCGCTTTGTTCGTATTCATCGGTCCGGGGCAAATAACACTTACATTGATTAATTCCGAATCCAATTCACGTCGTAAACTTTTTGAAAAAGAATAAACATACGACTTAGTTGCTCCGTAAACCTGTTTTTTCATCAGGAAAAAGAAACTTGAAAGACTTCCCACATTTAGGATATAACCCGGACTAAAATTCCCCAGATTCTGTAAAAACATATAGGTCATGATCGTAGTAGTCATGATATTTACTTTGATTTGTCTTCTGAAGAAATCGATACTTCCTTCTTTAAAAAACATGGTACTTCCCATACCGACATTGTTGAGCAGCATGTTGACCTGCAACTGTCTGTCATTAATTTCATTAAAAATAGCCATACAGTTTTCCTCCACCGAAAGATCTTTTTCCATCGCAACAACGTCTATGCCGTAATCTTCTTTTAGCTGTTCCGCCAAATTATCAAGTTGCGTTCCAGGCAGTGCTACCAAGATCAAATTCATATTTCTTGAAGCACATTCGGTGGCCAGTGCTTTTCCGAAACCTTCACTGGCTCCGGTTATTAGAGTATACACACAATTTTTCATGATTTCTAATATTTAAAATTAAACAGTATTATCCACTCCTGGTTATTAAAGAGGCTTGAAAACCCTTTAATTCCTGGACTTTTAATTTATAATCGATAAAAAATTAACTGGGTAAAGAGCTTAACATTAGGTTACACGTTGGCTTCTAAGAAGTAAGCAACGGTTTGTTTCAGTCCTTCCGATAAGGAAGTAATTTTATAACCTAATTCCTTTACAGCTTTTTCACTGCTGAAATTTTTATTGCAATAGATATGTCTGATACCGTTGCGGGTAACAAAAGGTTCTGAACCTGTCACGGCAAACCACATCCACTGTCCGATAGCCATTAACACAACAACAGGTCGTGGAACTTCGATCAGCTTTGCTGTACTGCCGGTAATAGCTCTCAGATCGTGGAAAAAATCCCTGTACGACACATTGTTTCCTCCTAAAATATAGCGCTCTCCGCTTCTTCCTTTTTCCATGGCGAGCATATGACCTTTCACCACATCATCAACAAAACAATAATTAGCGATAAAGCTTCCCGGATAAGGAATAAAAGTCAGTTTTCCGGAAGCAAATCCCCGAATCATTTTATTTACGCTTAGTGTTTTTGATTCAACGGGACTGGATCCAAAAATTTTGGAAGGAGAAACAATTACAGTATGCAATCCTTTACCGGCAAATTGCATAACCAGTTCTTCAGCCTGATGTTTTGAAATATCATAATGACAAACCAGCGGAGCATTTCTCAAAGTACCTTCATTCAAAATTTCTCCGTTTGAAAAACCAATCACACTGCAAGTGCTGGTATAGACAAATTTTTCCACTTTATATTCGAGTGATTTCTCGAGAACATTTCGGGTCCCTCCCACGTTGATTTCATAAAACAGATTTGAATTTTTATCAAACAATTTTACCAGCCCGGCGGTATGATAAACTTGTTTACAGTCTTTTATTGCCGCATCTATCGAACGGACATCTGTGACATCACCTTTAAAAGCCTTTATATTTTCGTGGACCGGAATAGTTGCCGAATTAAGATTTCGCACTAAAACATGCACGCTATTTCCGCTTTCAGCCAAACACATTGCCAGCTTATTTCCCATATATCCGGTTGCCCCGGTGACTAAAATTTTCATGACATTGAAGTTTTATAATTAGAAACAAATAATCGTAGAAAAGAATATTCATAAACAAATGAGATTCCGATATGAAGAAGCATTACTGGCCAGATACTACTGAAGGTCGTCATAAAAAAACACGCCAGCAATCCGAAAGGAAGGCAAGCCAGCATTTCTTTTTTTCCGCTAAAAACATGAAGTACTACATACAAAAACACATTGATCGAAACGGCAGGCATTAATCCAAAAGCTTCGACACAGATAAAGAATAAAAGCCCTCTGAACCAGAATTCATAAACCGCCAGAAAAAGCAATCGGACGATTACGTAAACCATAACCCATTTTGAATTCCACACCTCTTTTAAAACCTTGGTTTCGTGTGATTTTTCAAAAAGCATTTTACTTTGCCGGAAAGCAATAAACAATAACATCAAAGAACAGCCAACATACATCATCGTATTTACCGCATCAATTCGTGTCGCATTATCCAAGACGTCCAAAACCATATCTTTAAGAAACAGGAATGGCATCAATCCCAAGAAGAACAATCCGGTAAGATGGAATAGGATCAATTTTAACGGTTCGAGCGCGATGTTCCCAAATTCATCTACAAACTTGAGACAGCTGTCTTTTTTAGCTTTCCAGCTGATTGCAAAAAAAGCTAAATAACAGACAAAGAGCACTATCATTACATTCGCTTTCATGATCAATTTTTTGGCGTAAATATCACTTCCACAGCATATAAATCATGCTGGACTTTTATTTTAGTGCAGATTCCTTTTGAATAATAGAAACAATTCTTACTGCCATTGGGGAATTTCAACTGATAACCGCCATCACTTGTTTTGACGATCTTTACGAAGCGTTGCGGCTTTTCGCAGTACACATATTTTGCGGCAACCGGTTCTTCAAAAAACATCAAAAGAAGATTATTGGTGATTGGCGGATAGGGAATGATGTTTTGAACACCATTTTCGGTTACTACATACTTATTGTTAATCAGTTTGGTCTGTTTATCCACTTTTACATTTCCGTTGGTTTTACTGAGCTGGGAAGAAAAAATCAGTTTTCCTTTTTCAAAAACAGATTGTTCTTTTAAAAAGACTTTAATAGGAAGTACAAATTTTGTTTTGATTTCCGAAACCAAAGAGATATCCGATTTGTCTCCGTCAATCGACTTTTCAAGTTTCATCCAGCCGATATTATCTCCTTTATAAAGTATTTTATAATTGAACAAGGAATCTTGTGGGAATACCATCAGCGGTATAAGGAGCAATACAAATCTCATAAAGAATTTTGCCGATAATCTTGAAGCGCATCCGTTTATAAATTCCATAAATTTCAGCGCCGGATGCTGTCTGCCTTTCGAAAATTTCTTAAGCAGCGTGTAACAAATAAGGAATAACATAACTTTTAGTTTTAAAATTATAACCAAAGTTACGCTGGTAACAAAACTCCGATATCCCGAAATATCTGCTTTGCAGAAATCAGGACAAATTGCAAAATTCAGGACATTTAGGTGAGGTGATGTCTTTTAAAAGCGGAAGGTGTAACCGAAGTGAATTTCTTAAAAGCGGCATAGAACACCGACTTAGAGTTAAAGCCACATTCCAGACCTATGGCAACGATAGTATAAGAGGAGTAATCGGGTTTGGACAGGTATTTTTTCACCTTTTTCACCCTTAGGTAATTGATGTAATCTGAAAAATTATATCCGCTTTCCTGATTGATAAGATGGGATAATTTACTTACACTCATATCCGTTTCTGAGGACAATTTTTCCAGACTGAAGGAAGGATCGAGATATCTTTTGTTCTTCTCGATGTGATTTTTGATTTTTTCAAACTTAGTATCTTCGGAAATCCCATTTTGTTCTACAGCAATTCTGTCCTTCTCTTCAGTAGCGATGGCCTCCCGAAGTTTTATCCGTTCCGACATGAGCGAATAACTGTAAAAACCCTGATAACAGATCCAGTAAAGCAATATGGTGGTACTTAAGCGTAAAGGATAATAAATATACAATTCGGGATGAATGGCGCGGTTTCTGTTCAGCAATATGGCGCAAATCCACATCAGGATTACCAAACCGCCCAGGAACATAAAGTTTTTCAGCCATCGCAGACTGTCGAATGTGAGTACCGTTTCATACATCTCGGAAGATCGGAAAAGCAAAATAATTGATTTCACAAAGAGGAATATGGAATAGCACGCGTTAAAGATTTCTTCAACCTGTACATACTGTCCTATGACCAGGTTTTTACTTTCATCATTATAATAAGGAATCATTGCTACCCGTATCAGCATCTGAAGAATAAAAAGGCCGACAGAGATCCGGGCATAGGAATGGACTTTATCTTCAATTCGCAGATAATAAACCAAAAAGGCATAAAAGGAGGGCATAATCAGAAGATACCATGGAATCTGCAGTCGTTGAATATAAAAAGGCGCATCAACAAAAATAGTTTCGAGTGAAAATGCCTGCAGATTGTTCAGCATCAGAAACGCCACAACAAGATTCAGGAAGATAACAGATTTTTCTCTTCCATTTTTTGAAACCTGTGTCGCTATGATAAAAACAATTCCAAGTATGACGCCTGAAATCATCAGAAAATCGAAAAATTGCTTCATCCCTAATCGCTTAGTTAAACAATCCACTCTCCAACGATACATTCCGTTCTTCGAATTTGATAATACAAGCCCAAAGTAATTTCCATCTGCTATTTTTCAGCTCACATAAACCGCTGACAACCACCTATAAAGTTACTATTTTTTCAACGAAAAAACACGGGAGTGAAAGCAATTTTAATCAAAAAAAACTGAATAAAATAACATCGTTGCAACACTGAAATCATTATGCCGTATATTTACACGAACCACATTTTTAGTAATAATTTAAATGACACATGAACCTTCAGCCCATTTTAGAAAACGAAACCATTCAGTTGATTCCATTGCAGGAAAATGACTTTGAAGAATTGTATACTGTCGCGTCAGATCCGTTGATTTGGGAACAGCACCCAAACAAAGACCGCTATAAAAGAGAAGTGTTTCAGACGTTTTTTGAAGGTGCTATGGACTCGGGAGGTGCTTTTAAAATCGTTGATAAAGCTTCGGGCCACATCATTGGTTCGACACGTTTTTACGATTTAGATCCGGCCGAAAAAACGGTGTTGATCGGATATACTTTTTACGGCAGAACCTATTGGGGTTCGGCCTATAATCCACAGGTTAAAAAACTGATGCTGGATTATGCGTTCCAATTTGTAGAGACCGTCTATTTTCATATTGGCATTGACAACGTCCGTTCGCAAAAAGCCATTGAACGATTAGGTGCGATACAGAACAGACAAATTACGGTAGCTTATCATGGCGAACCCGAAAAAATGAATCTTGAATACCTGATTAGGAAAGAAAACTGGTTTCAGAAATAAGTACACATGGAGAAAAAAGCATACGAGAGCATTGACGAATATATAGCCGATTTTCCAAAAGACATTGCTTCTCTATTGGAAAAAATCCGGAACTGCATCAGGGAAACTGCACCGGATGCTACCGAAACCATCAGTTATAACATGCCTGCTTTTAAACAAAAGAAGATCCTCGTTTATTTTGCCGCCTTTAAAAATCATATCGGATTTTATGCATTACCGTCCGGAAATGAAGCGTTTCAAAATGAACTCTCCAAATACAAAACAGGAAAAGGGTCCATACAATTCCCTTTGAACGAAGAAATACCGTTTGAATTAATCCGGAAAATCGTTGCGTTTAGAATACAGGAAGTAATGCAATAAATGATTTAGTTAAGTACGCGGTTGATTTGCACGAATCGCTTAGCATAATATGGTTCTTTGGTAGAAGAAATAATAACACCTGAACTGGTCGAGGAATGAATAAACTTGATTTCATCTTCCAGAACTTCAGTGATCATGCCCACGTGGCCTACCCATCTTCCGCGGGTAGCAAAGAAAATCAAATCGCCTTTCTGTGCCTGACTCTTGTCAATTTTCACACCGGAACTGGAGGCCATTTCCGAAGAGGATCTTGGCAAAGTCATATCGATATTTTTAAAAGTACTGAACATCAATCCGGAACAATCAAAACCATTTCGATCGGTTCCGCCGCCACGATAACGAACGCCAAGATTTTCAGAAGCTTTTATTATTAGAAATTCGGCCTTTTCAGAAGCATCTGCCGACATTGGGGGAACTTCAATACTAGGTTTAACATCATTCCCATCTGAAGTTGATGCAACATTAGTATCATTCTCATCTTTCGGAACCTCTTTAACTTTAGGCTCTTCTTTTCTTGCTGATTCTTTTATCACCAGTCGCTGTCCTACATCCAACCCATTTGCAATTTGTGGATTTAGTCTCTCCAACTCGGCGATAGAAATGCCGTAACGCTTTGAAATGCCGTATTTCGTTTCTTTAGGCATCACTTCATGGATTCCTGAACTTGCTTCATGAGCAGCTTCTTTATTCTCAACCGCAAGAGCTTCGTCTGCTTGAGTGGTTTCGATTTGTTTCTTATTCTCCTCTTTGGTTTTCTTTTTCTCGGTTATCTCTGCTGCATTTTCTGTTCCCGGAATAAACACTACGTCTTTAACGTCCAATTTATTGTTTTCAACCTGCGGATTTACCTTCTTAAGTTCCTCGACCGAAACATTGTATTTTTTGGCAATCACATAAAATGATTCTCCCGAGGCAACAGTATGTTTTTGTAACGTACCCTGAAGCTTGGCTATTTTTTTGCTTTCCGCTTTTGAGAGTTTTTCTTCAGCCGTCTTTTTAGTCCCTTTAGGTAATGCCAACAACTCCCCTAACTGCAGATTGTCCGAATCCAATTGCGGATTGGCTTCCCGAAGTTCTTCAATGGACGTATCGTATTTTCTCGCAATAGTGTATAAGGATTCTCCGGATTCAACTTTATGAGAAGGTCCTTTGGGAACAAATTTATTTTTTTTGTCTTCTGATTTCTTCTTGGAGCTTTTCGGAACCAAAAGTACCATATCCAATTGCAACAAACCTTTTGCCTTTGGATTCAGTTCAAAAATTTCATCTTCGGAAACATTGTATTTTTTAGCGATACTGTATACCGATTCACCACTGCTCACCTTATGGCTGATTGTTTTCTGGGCAAAAACGGAAACCGACATGAATATAAAAAGCAACGAAAGTAGTTTAGGGAATTTCATCAAGTAGGGGTTTATTAAAAATTGGTTTTTCTGGGGCAAAAAACAAACTTTAAAAACAACGGAATTTTTACTTATTTATTATTTCTTAATTATGCCGTCCAAAGTTTTTCTGAAATTATCGGAATTCCAATTGGCAGCACCGGTATGATTCACTACAATTCTTCCGGTTTTGGTGACCATGTAAGTTTTTGGTGTTTTATCAAGAACAATCGATTTTAAAGGTGTGCTTCCCGAATAATAAACCGGAAAAACATACCCATTCTCTTTCAAAAAAGTATTAACATCACCTTGAGCATCTTTTGTTACAAAAATAAAAAACACATCATTTTTATAATCGTCATACAACTTTGCCCAGGTTTTCAGTTCTTCTACTGATTCCGGATTAGTTGTTGACCAATAGTTTACAATCACATTTCTGTCCATGTATTCAATAAAGGAAAGCGATTTTCCGGTTGGGCCGATTAGTTTCCAGTCGTAGGAATACAAAGGCAACTGTTTTTCAAAAGCTATAGTTGTCGGTTCAGGCAAATCCGAACCAAAAAAAGCATCCTGAATTTTATCACAACTCAGAAATCCGACTATACCAATTAAAGCAACAATACCGATTATAACTATTTTTCTCATTTACTTTGGGTTTAGGATGTAAATATAGAAATACCACAGCTACCAACAAAAAAACGCTCCTTGTGAGAGCGTTTTTTAATATAATTTTAATAGTATTAAGCTTTACCGGCTGAATCAGATTCTAAGAAACAGCAACGATCTCATTAGCTTTGCAGACATACTTTTTAAAGCAACTTTATTTTGTTTTGGAATTCAGTCCGTTTTTCTTCTTCGATTTAACTCCATTGTAATCTCACTTCTCGTTTTTGTTGCTTCACATACTATTTTTCAGTGGCTGATTCACCGTAAAATTCAAGCAAAGGTGTATCCAAAGCCAGATTGGAATTTTCAAAAGCTGTTGGTGTTTTAACCAGCATCATATTCAACTTTCCGTGCACTCCGATATAAACCTCTTTTTTACTCAATTCCGGAAACGCAGTTAACAGCCTTTCAATCAACGTTATAAATTTCTCCCTATCCTCCTTTTCGAAATCTTTTAACTCAGGAACTTTCACTAAAACCAGAAGCTTATCCCCTTTTGTTTTGGTCAAATACTGAACATCTTCCATAGGCATATCCGTTTCAAGGAATTCACCAAAACCTTGTTTTAATAAAAAGGCCACCGAGTCCTGTTTCACCTCTGGTGTCAAACTCATTTCATCTATATCAGCCATTAACAATGCCTCTCTTGGATCTTCTTTTTTAACTGCAGCCCCTACAATTCCAACCAATATCAAAATACCGACCAACATAAGCCCTGCCCAATGATAAAACGGTCTTTTTACCAGATGCTTTCTTTCCTCGTATTTACTTTTTAAATCCTGTGGAAACTCCCCTTTTTCGATTGTTTTTTTGCAATGAGTGCATTCTGCAAATGCCTTTTTTCCAATTGGAAAAAAAGGAATCCAGAAAACATGCAGGTATTTCCCGATTACTGATATTTCCTGAGACTCTTGGCTACCACAGTGCGAGCACTCATGATTATTAATACCAAAATTTCCAATATTTTTTGATCCTGTTCCGTAAATAATCATCGTTTATTTATTATTGATTTAAAATTTAACAAGTTTTTTCTTTCCAAATATAACAAATTTAATCAAAAAACAAAAACTGTTTAATCCTGATAATGCTCCTGCACCTGGGTAAGAATATCATATACTTCCTTGCTGTTACCTTCCAAATCTCTTCTTACCCAAAAACTGTACGCCCAGACAATATCGTCCTCCCCTAACCCCGTGCTTTCCGAATTAATCCTTTCAATGAATGCTTTACTTTCCCCGGACACAAAAGGTTCCACTGCACTATAATATTCATAGGTTGATGTGATATTCATCGAAGCCATGGAATCGTAAATATTTTTTAAAATGGTTTTATAATTAATTTTAGTATAAATATCATCATGACTGCGAAGTAAGATTTCCAACTGATAATCCAACTCCGACTCATCATACATCTCTTTGGTTAAAAAATGATACAGCAAACAATTATAACTTTCGAATGCTGTCTTTAATTTTTTAGGATTTGTGCCAATTGCGTCCCGTACTTTCATGAATTTCATAAAGAACTTATCCTCATCAGGAGATTGAACATCCCAACTCGACTGCGCTTCTTTAGGAGATTCGGCAGAAATAATTCTCCTTGCATTCAGTCGGGTTAACCCCCCACAATCACTATGCAATTTATCCCTAAAATACTTCATCCGACCTTTCTCATCCAGATTTGAAATTTCCGAAAAATCAAACTCAAAATCCAAACCTTCCTTGACCATATAGGTAATAGCGTCAAATACATTATTGTCATCTTCAGAGGGATTATCCCACAGGTAAGCCAATGAAAAAGTTATTTCCCTGTCGCTGTAATCATCTATTGATTCTTCTTCCGGTTCTTCTTCCGATATTTCACCTTCGTATTCTTGAGGCTCTGCATATTCTACCCAACTCCGATCTGTATCATAGGAAATGTATTCATTTTGATAATTTGAAACCACGAAAAAAGGGATCGTAAAAAGCAGACCACTGATTATCAGTATAAGAAATACAACCAGTCGGTTCGTTTTCCACAGCAAAGTCACATTAACCAAAAGAGCTCCAAGCATAAAGCTCAAAATCAAAACTCCGAAAACAATACCGAACAAGACTATTAAAAAGGAATTGACTTCATTCGGTACGACAGATCCCTTGGCAGTAAACTTCAAAAAAATCAAAAAAATCAGCAAGCAAAAAGACAACGCTGCATTAGCATAAAAAGACAAATGCCAGAAGTTACGATTTTGCTTTTCTGTTCTGATTTCGCCTGAATCCCTAATTTCATTTACTTTTTTAGATCTGATAATAAATGATAAAAAGTAAGCAAGTAAAAAACTGAACAAAAACAGCACAAATACCGCACTAACAGCTACATAAAACTCATTTGGATGTAACATATCAATTTTCAGTCCATGATTATCATTCCAAAGTACGCTAAATCGAAAAACAATCAGCAAAAAAATACCAGAATCACTTCCGTAATTATCGAGAACTTATACCTACTCGCATTCATTTATTAAAAATCATATTAGTGTTAAATACAAAAAAAATGAACTACTTACCGAAAACAGCCAAATGCGTTACTATTCAGCATAATGCTCTTTTATTTGTTTAAGGACATTCAGTACTTCATGGCGATTCCCTTCGTGATCTCTGCGGGCCCAAAAACTATACACCCACACAATATCATTTTGTGTTGTCTCAAATTGATTCTCCGTTTTGATATAGTCCAGATAATCTTTGATCTCACTCGAAATGTATTTTGAAACAAAGCCATAGTTAACATCTATATAATCCATCTTCTTTTTGGGAACTGTCATTTCCTGATATATATTTTTAAAACCCTGATCTGAATTCTCAGCCTTTTCAATATCCACATGACTTTGAATCATGATATTTACTATTTTTTCCAAATCGGAATCCACATATATTTTTTTGTCCAGCAAGGCGTACAACATATAATTATACGATTCAAACGCAGCGGCAATTTTTTCAGGATTACGACTTACCTCGTCTACTATTTCCATGAACCTAATGCCATTTATATCATCTTCAGAGGCATCACTTTCGTCTGTATCTTCAAGATCACTCGGGATATCTGCATCAGTCATATAAGAAAATCGTATTCTGAGGTTAGTTAAACTATTTTCTTCTGTTTTCTCAAATTTTTTCGATAGATAATTCTTCAATTTTGAAGTTTCATTTACATCAATCACATCTAATATGTCCGAATTAAAATTTAAGACATCACATAAAAACAATTCCATCGCGCCTAATACATTGGTTTCGTCATTTTCAGGATCGTCCCAAATGCTCTTAAACGAAAATGATCCGTCATCCCCTTCTTCATCATAAGCCTCGTCGTAATCCGATTCATCCGTTCCTTCTGCCACACTGTTTATTTCATCATTCCTTGTATGATTAAAACAAATAGCCTCACAGCGATTTTTATAATTTGTAACCAAATAAAAAGGGCAAATAAAAAAAAGAACGCCAATAATTAAGGCAATTGCCGAAGATCCTTTATTGGTCTTTGAAAACGTAAAAGCCCCTAAAAAAAGAGCTCCGACCAACAAACTAAGTACTATTGTTCCTAAAGCAAATCCAAAGAAAACGGTCAAAAATTCATTTATCTCATAAATCACCAAAGGCCTAGTTGCACTGAATTTTGCAAAAAGCGAATACAACAGCAAACAAAAAGTAAAACTCAAATTGGCGTAAAACGTAAATTTCCAAAAATTAAGACTGCGCATAGTTTTTTCCGCATCTTCCGATGTGACGTTTGCGTCTTTTGCTTTCAGAAATGAGGTAACAAGAAATGCCAGAAAACAACTGATTAGCAATAGTCCGAAAAGTGATCCCAATGCCACATAAAACTCATTCGGATGCAGATAGCTAATTTTCAACTTATTGCCTTTCACTGAAGTAAAAAAAGAGGCAATTGATAAAACAATTACTAAAATCAATTCTATAATTATCGAAAATTTAAACAATTTCATTTTTGAAAAATTCATGTACTTGGTATTTTTTAAAACAAATAAATTTCAGTCACTATTATGGCGTTACTAATTCATCACAACGCCTTTTTACGGGTTGTAATTTCCCAATTTTCATTTTGATTGGGGTTATTCTGTCGTTCAATGGTTAAGTTTATTGACAGACGTCTTTCCTTTTTATCATAGTCATCGGTTCTTACAAAAAGACGAAAGACAAGATTTTCATCTGTTACAATCTTCCTGTCCGATATGCTATTTTCCTTATAATATTCAATTACAGGAGAAATATCATTTTGAAACTGAGTATTCGCCGACAAAAATTCCAATACTGACACCGAAACCTCTTTTATGAAAACCTCATCGCGAATTTGATTTTCGGTTGCCGGAACCACGATGTCAAATTCAAATTTCGGATTATCACAACCAGAGAGCCCGGCATGAATAATGGTATCATTTGATTGATAGGTTTCCTCAATGTTTTCAGTATAATTGTGCCAATCAATACTTCTGGCTCTTTTGGTGACGTTTGCTATCGGATTAAAAATCACTTTATTTTCCAACTCGGCTAATTTGCATTTCGACAGATAAGAAGCTTCATAAAGATTTCCATCTCTGTATAAAAAAACAAGATTTACAGCTTCTTCATCATTTGACATATAGGTCCTGAAATTCTTAGCTGCCGTAAGTTTAAGTTTTTTGGCTTTGTATCTCGGATTATCTAAAATGTTATACGAAAACGGAGCATACGTTAAAACCGAATGTTGTTCCGCAATACTATTCCCCTCTTTCATGATGACGAAAATGAAATTTGCATTACTATTGACATTTCCGCCCAACATTCCTTCCGAAGTGCGATCCACGATATAATCCATAATGCCATCACCATTAAAATCATCAGACCCTATAATCGAAAAATACACAGTATGGCTGTCGCCTTCAACATAAAAATGAACGGAATAAGGATATTCATTGAGATTGATTGTAGGCTCGCCTTCCGTAGTTTCTGCAATCTCCACGTTGATTAGTTTTTTCAGCAGTTCGGTTTCCTGTTTTAAAATCGGAATTGCTTTAACCGGTTCCACTTTAGCGGGAGCTTGTTTCCCCTTGACAGCCGTTTCTTTTTCCAACTGCTCATTTTTATTAAAACAGGCTACGGTTACCAAGACCAGTAAAATATACATTACTTGTTTCATTCAATTTTTACAAAGGTTATGATTTGCACCTCTATTTTCACTTTATTCAGATTTTAACAACGCTATGGAACATACAGAACTTCAATTTTCTTACAAAATTAAAATCGCCAAATTATACATAAAAAAGCTACAAAAAAATTATTTTTAAAGAATTTTGTTATAATATTTCAACAAAAAAACTCCCGGCTTTAACCGGGAGTTTTATTTTAAATACTCCATCAAAACGAAGTATGCCTATTTAATACAAATTAAGCTTTACCGGCAGCAATCAGGTTCAAAGCAGACCCGGCAACGAACCAGCCAATCTGACCTTCATTGTATGTGTGATTAGCCATAATAATATCTTTGGAACCATCAGCATGAACAAACTCTAATGTCAATGGTTTTCCCGGAGCAAACTCTGTCAAGTCCAAGAAGTTGATAGTATCATCCTCCTGGATTTTATCGTAATCTGCTTCATTAGCGAAGGTTAACCCCAACATTCCTTGTTTTTTAAGGTTGGTTTCGTGGATACGGGCAAATGATTTTACCAATACCGCTTTTACCCCTAAGTGACGAGGCTCCATAGCAGCGTGTTCACGGGAAGAACCTTCCCCGTAGTTATGGTCACCCACCACGATAGACGGGATTCCGGCTGCTTTATATGCTCTTTGAACGGCAGGAACTTCTGCATATTGTTTCGTCAATTGGTTTTTAACCGAATTTGTTCTTCCGTTGAAAGCATTTTCCGCTCCGATCAACATATTGTTTGAAATATTATCCAGGTGACCACGGAAACGCAACCAAGGACCCGCCATAGAAATGTGGTCTGTGGTACATTTTCCGAAAGCTTTGATTAACAGCTTAGCTCCGGTGATATTTTTTCCATCCCAAGGTTGGAAAGGATCTAATAATTGCAAACGATCGGAATTGGGTGAAACTACTACCTGAACGGAAGAACCGTCTTCAGCAGGTGCCTGAAATCCGGCATCTTCAACATCGAAACCTCTTTTTGGCAATTCATCACCTGTAGGAGCAATCAGTTTCACTTCTTCCCCTTTATCATTAATCAATGAATCTGTAATCGGATTAAAATCCAAACGCCCTGAAATCGCTAAAGCAGCCACCATTTCAGGTGACGTTACAAAAGCGTGTGTATTTGGATTACCGTCTGCTCTTTTAGAGAAGTTTCGGTTGAAGGAATGAACGATCGTGTTTTTTTCCTGTTTGTCGGCACCTTCTCTGTCCCATTGTCCGATACAGGGTCCACAAGCATTGGTAAAAACCTTTGTTCCCAATTTTTCAAAAGTGGCAATGATACCGTCTCTTTCTATGGTATAACGGATTTGCTCTGAACCCGGGTTGATACCGAATTCCGCTTTTGGAGTGATTCCGTGAGCAACTGCCTGTTCCACGATAGAAGCTGCCCTTGACATATCTTCATAGGAAGAGTTTGTACAGGAACCGATTAATCCCCACTCTATCTTTATTGGCCACCCGTTCGCGGCAGCCTCAGCTTTCATTTGAGAAACCGGAGTACCTCTGTCTGGCGTGAATGGTCCGTTGATATGTGGTTCTAATTCTGATAAATTGATTTCGATTAATTGGTCGAAATATCGTGCAGGATCAGCGTATACTTCAGCATCAGCCGTTAAGTAAGCAGCCACTTTATCAGCGGCATCTACTACGTCCTGACGACCTGTAGCTGCCAAATATCGTCTCATGGAATCATCATAACCGAAAGTTGAAGTCGTAGCTCCGATCTCAGCCCCCATGTTACAGATGGTTCCTTTTCCGGTACACGACATCGACTCAGCGCCTTCACCGAAATATTCTACGATAGCGCCTGTTCCACCTTTAACCGTTAAGATATCGGCTACTTTTAGGATTACGTCTTTTGGAGCGGTCCAACCGCTTAATTTACCGGTCAATTTCACTCCGATCAATTTCGGGAATTTTAACTCCCAGAACATTCCGGACATTACATCTACCGCATCAGCACCACCAACACCGATAGCCAACATTCCTAAACCACCTGCATTTACGGTGTGTGAATCGGTACCGATCATCATACCGCCGGGGAACGCATAGTTTTCCAAAACGATCTGATGGATAATCCCTGACCCTGGCTTCCAGAATCCGATACCATATTTGTTTGACACAGATGAAAGGAAATCAAATACCTCTTTTGATTGTGTATTTGCCACAGCCAAATCTGTTTTCGCACCTACTTTAGCCTGGATCAGGTGATCACAGTGTACTGTTGTAGGAACAGCCGCCTTACTTTTTCCGGCGTGCATGAACTGCAACAAAGCCATCTGGGCAGTTGCATCCTGACACGCTACTCTGTCCGGCGCGAAATCAACATAATCTTTCCCCCTTGTGAACGATTGAGAAGGCATTCCTTCCCAAAGGTGAGAATATAAAATCTTTTCCGACAAGGTAAGCGGACGCCCAACCAACGCACGTGCTTTATCCACACGAGCAGCCATAGTCGCGTACACTTTTTCAATCATTTCTATATCAAAAGCCATAATGAATAAGTTATATTATTATTACTACATTTTTTAACATTACAATTTACGAAAAAAATAGATTGGCTATAATAAAAAAAAGCCTAAGTTTTGACTTAGGCTTTTCAAATATGATTAATTAATCGTTGCTTTTATTTGACCAACAATTTATGAGAAGGTGCGAACTTAGTCAGATTAATACCTTCCACTGCCGCAGTATACTCTTCGATTGTTGGAGTTCTACCTAAGATTGTAGACAATACCACGACCGGTGTAGAAGAAAGTAATGATTCACCTTTTTTCTCAGTAGAATCTTCCACAACTCTTCCTTGGAAAAGACGCGTAGAAGTCGCCATTACCGTATCTCCTTTAGCTGCTTTTTCCTGGTTACCCATACAAAGGTTACATCCGGGACGCTCTAAATACAACATGTTTTCGTATTCCGTACGCGCTGCAGCTTTCGGTGCATTATCATCGAATTCAAAACCTGAATATCTTTGTAACACTTCCCAGTCACCTTCCGCTTTTAATTCATCAACGATATTATATGTCGGAGGCGCTACTACAAGCGGAGCATTAAATTCTACTTTACCCTTTTGCGCTTCCACATTTTTAAGCATTTGCGCTAAGATTTTCATATCGCCTTTGTGAACCATACAAGAACCGATAAATCCAAGATCCACTTTTTTAGTTCCTCCGTAGAAAGAAAGTGGTCGGATCGTATCGTGTGTGTATCGTTTAGAAACATCTGCATTGTTTACATCCGGGTCAGCGATCATTGGTTCAGCGATCTGATCTAAATCAACCACAACCTCAGCATAATATTTAGCATTTGCATCCGGAGTTAAAGCCGGTTTTTCACCCGATTTAATCTCAGCAATTCTCTTATCTGCTTTATCGATCAATCCTTTCAACACTTGCTTAGCGTTATCCATACCTTTGTCGATCATGATCTGGATTCTTCCTTTTGCAATCTCTAATGATTCGATCAGAGTAGCATCTTCAGAAATACAGATAGATGCTTTTGCTTTCATTTCAGCAGTCCAGTCTGTAAATGTGAAGGCCTGGTCAGCAGTAAGCGTTCCGATGTGTACCTCGATAATTCTACCTTGGAATACATTCTCACCGGCAAACTGTTTAAGCATTTGTGACTGAGTAGCATGAACCACATCACGGAAATCCATATAACCTTTCATCTCTCCTTTGAAAGTCACTTTTACTGACTCCGGAATTGGCATTGAAGCTTCTCCGGTAGCAAGAGCAAGAGCAACTGTTCCTGAATCTGCACCAAAAGCAACACCTTTGGACATTCTCGTATGCGAGTCACCACCAATAATGATAGCCCACTCATCAATGGTAATATCGTTAAGTACTTTGTGGATTACGTCGGTCATTGAATGATAAACACCTTTCGGGTCACGAGCTGTGATCAAACCGAAGTCGTTCATGAATTTCATCAATTTAGGAATGTTCGTTTGCGCTTTTTTATCCCAAACAGAAGCCGTGTGACATCCTGATTGGTAAGCACCATCAACGATTGGCGAAATTGTGGTCGCTGCCATTGACTCTAATTCCTGAGCAGTCATTAATCCAGTAGTATCCTGAGAACCCACGATATTAACTTCTACACGAACATCTGAACCTGCATGCAACACTTTCCCCGGAGTTGTACCAACAGCGTTTCTGTTGAAGATTTTCTCAACCGCTGTTAATCCTTGTCCTTCATTAGAGATTTCTTTTGATGGAGCAAACACCACAGGAGCTTCAATTCCTAAAGTTTTCGCAGCGAAAGTCTGGATTTTTTTACCGAATACGATTGCATAAGATCCACCCGCTTTGATGAATTCCATTTTTTGCGGAGTAAATGCTTTCGCGATATCGATTAGCTCCTGACTTCCGTTATATAATTTTTTTGTCTTTGTATTGATTGTAAGAACCGTTCCTGTTGCAACAGAATATGCTTCTTCTAAAATCGGCTCACCGTTTTCATTACGAACCGGATTACCATTTTCATCTGATTTTTTAACCCAGTTTTTAAGGTCTAAACCAATACCACCTGTTACATCTACCGTAGTTAAGAAAATTGGTGAAATGCCGTTTGTTCCTCCAACAATCGGAGCGATATTAACGAATGGAACATACGGACTAGCTTGTTTACCTGTCCAAAGCGCTACGTTGTTTACGCCCGACATACGCGATGAACCTACACCCATAGTACCTTTTTCTGCAATTAACATCACAGATTTGTCCGGGTGCTGTGCCTGCAAAGCTTTGATTTCTTCCTGAGCTTCAGGCGTAATCATGCATTTACCATGCAATTCACGGTCGGAACGGGAGTGTGCCTGATTTCCTGGCGAAAGTAAATCGGTTGAGATATCCCCTTCTCCGGCGATAAAAGTAACTACCTTAACTTCTTCAGCTACTTCCGGAAGTTTCGTGAAGAATTCTGCTTTCGCATAACTCTCTAATATATCTTTTGCTACAGCATTACCTTTTTCGAACGCCACTTTTAAACGATCCATATCAGCATCGTATAAGAATACCTGCGTTTTTAAAACCTCAGCAGCTTGTTTAGCGATCGCCTCATCATTCCCTAAAGCCAAATCCAACAATACTTCGATTGAAGGACCACCTTTCATGTGTGACAACAATTCGAAAGCAAAAGCAGGAGTGATTTCATTCACCACTGATTCACCCAAAATAATTTCTTTTAAGAATTTAGCTTTAACACCGGCAGCAGGAGTTGTACCCGGCAATGTATTATAAATGAAGAATTTTAGAGAATCTTCGCGATTTGCATTAGCCGCATCTTTGATTTGCGCAATAATCTCGCTCAATAATTCAGCACCGTCAATTGGCTTTGGATGAAGTCCTTGCGTTTTACGCTCTTGGATTTCGTTGATGTAATCGTTATAAATATTCATTTCGATTTTATTTGAATCAGTTATGTTTTATTTTTTAAAGTCGGACAAATTTAATTAATCTCCACTGAATTAAAAAATATTTAGCATTTCATTAATTTCGAAAGAATATTATTTATAAACATTCTATTTTGATGCAGATAACATAACAAAATCATCGAAAAACCTATTTTTTTTATGAATTCCCAATTTTAGCATCATATTTTGCTAAATCGCAAAAAAACAGGTCATTATTTTAACAAATTATCAGGCATAAAACCTGTCCCTGAGATCCATAATGGGTTTTTCATAGTAGTTATAAAGCAAAAAACTAAGAAAAAAAACTATTCCCAAATAACATCCTACGACACCAAAAAGTTCTAATAAGGAGAAATTCCGCACATTTAAAAAAGACTTCATAAGAATCGCTATGATACTGTAGTGAAGTAAATAAACACTATAAGACACTTTGCTGACAAATTGGATTGGTTTCGCCAGAACGCTTCCTGAAAATTCCCAATTAATAAAGAAAGGCATTCCTAAAGCAATGGTGCCGGAAGAAAATGTAAAATACAATACATTAAAATAAAAGGGCTTCGATAAGATATCAACACCTAAAACATTCAGCACCACAAATTGAAGAAAGAACAGATGTAAGGCAATGATCAGCAAATAAACCGAATACTTTCTGATTAATTCTTTGTAGTAATAATGCCCCCATGCCACTAAAAAACCAACTAAAATCGAATCAATTCTAAAAATAACCAGCGATTTTACAGCCAGATTCCAGGATTGCATATCCGAAAGTTTATTATTTACGTAAAAATTGTACCGCAACAAATGAAAAAGGAGTATCAGAAGCAATGAGATCACTAAAAATCCGATCTTCTTATTTTTTACAAAAACCCTGTACCCTAAAAACAAGGCTAGCGGAGCAATAACATACGCCCATTCTTCAACAGACAAACTCCACGATTCTGTAAAGATCACCATGTCATACCTTGAAAAGTTTTGGATAAAAACAAAATACTTCCAGCTTCCGCTTATGTCATAGGAGAAAAAAGCACCAATGGCGATATTTACGATCAGTACTAAATAATAAGCCGGCAAAGTCCTAAACCACCTTCGCTTTAAAAAAACAAATAAATTTCGTTTTGAAAAATCGTCCGCCAAAAACATTTTCAGTAAAATGGTACCGATAAGAAAACCACTTAAAACAAAAAAAAGTTCTACCCCCGCAAAACCGAAAAGCCCGCTCAGAGAAATCAAAAGAGGATTAACCGTTTCTGTAAGATAATAAACATGAGAAAACAATACAAGTAAAATAGCGAGTGCCCTCACCACGTCTAAACCAAAGATTCTCTTATTATTATGTTTTTCTAAACTCATTTCTCTTATTTTTGCCGATATTCTTTTAAACATGTTCAAACGCTCAAAGATATATAAATATTTAGCCTTTACTTTTATCCTTTCAAGTCTTTTTGGAGTGGCGATCTATACCCAACTCAGTAATCGACACAAGGCTATCATAAAGACGTTTCTATTTCACAAGACCGGATTAGCAGACAACAATTGGCACATCAACAACAGCCAAAAAGAATATAAAATGGTTTCGCCGACTTTTATCATTGATGGTATTTACAAGTCGATGGAAGGACCGAAAGCATCACGTTACATACAGCTAAACCAATCCGACAGCATAGTGTGGATTACCGGTTTTGATGTGAAAGCCATTGATGCCGAGACCAGTGAAGTACTCCCGAATGATTATATCTGCCATATGAATGTCGACATTAACGACGCGCAGTATTACAGCCACTGGAAACTCGAAGACCGCATCGGAAAGCAATACCCGCGAATGACCTCATTATCACATGGTCTGGAGCGTTTTGATTTTCCGAAAGGTTATGGTGTCCCGATAGTTGGCACTGATTTTCTATTTGTTACCACACAAACCCTTAACCACAATCAGCCGGATATTTTCAAAAAAGTAAAACATGAGGTTTCCGTAAAATATCAGGCAAACAGCAATGCACAAAAACCGTTGATGAGTAAAACGGTTTACATTCAGTTGCCGTTTGACAAGTATGATCCTTTCAAAGGTCCTTTGGATCCTGGAAGCAATCAGTGTATTCCGGTCGAAACAAAAAACCATACCTACTGTGACAAATCCGGCAACATGCTTTCCGGACATTGGGTTATTCCAACAGGCACAAAGACTTACCGCAGTTCCATTACCGAACAATTACTGATAAAAGACAGTGCCCGTTTGCACTTTTCAGCACCACATGTGCATCCCTTTGCCACATCAATCGGCCTGTTCGATAAAACCGAAAACAAAACTATTTTCACCTGTAAGATTACGAATTACAAAAACAAAATCGGCTTAAAAGAAATCGAAACGTTTAGTTCAGAAAAAGGTGTTTGGCTATATGAAGATCACGAATACGAACTTGTTCTGACCTGCGACAATACGTCAAAAATCGATCAGGACATGATGGGCAGCATGTTTTTATTTTTCTATGATGCCGAGCTGGACAAAAACATTTCAGAAAAGCATTTCAACAATAAAACATAAAAAAGAGCACTGTCAATTCCATACATCACTCTTTAATTTTTATAGGTTTACAGTTACTATTTCTTGATAACCTTTATGGATTGCCTTCCGGTATTGGTATGCAGGTTCACATAGTAAACACCCGAGGCATATGGAAAATCGAATGAATATGTTTTCACCGAAGCTGCCTGAATTGTATCTAATTTTAAACTTTTTATTTTTCTTCCCAAATGATCGTAAAGTTCCACAACCAAGTGATCGATATCCGGGAATTCTATAGTTAAATTTAATTTATCTCCAACCGGGTTCGGCTGTACGCTGGCTTTCAGAGGCACTCTGTCGCTATCCTGAAAACCGGTAGTTCCAAGCGTCTGATCATATTTATAAACGGTAGTTCCAGAAGCGTAAGCCAGATTGTCATTGATGATAAAAATCCGATTGAGGTTCCCTCCTATGTTTGTATTTGTCCATGTAAGTCCGCCGTCAAATGTCTCCTGAAAACCCGTCGTATGGCCACCCATCCACCCGTGATTTGCGGTAAGAAAACCGACTGCCTGAATATCGGTTTCCGGCGCATTTCTGCTAACCCAGGTTTGACCTCCATCAGTAGATCTGATCAGTTTTCCCAAATTAGGAGATATTGCTTCCACCGAACCAAACATAACGCTGGGATCCGATTGCAAAACCTGAAGTTTCCAAACCATTTCTCCAGGTATCGTTCCATTATAAATTGTAGTCCAGCTTGCGCCACCATTGGTAGTTTTTAAAACAACTGCCCCATTTGCATTACTTCCGGAAGCAAAACCAGTATTTTCATCCAAAAAAAGGACTTCCACCAAGGCGTCTGCATAAGCAGCCATATTAATATACTGCCACGTCGCGCCACTATCTGTTGATTTGATTAGAAAAGCAGGAGTAAAATAAGCCCCACAACCATAAACAGTTGATGTACCAACGGTATCCAATCCGCAAATCGCCACAGGATTTGTGGAAAAGTTTGTTACTTCGGTCCAGGTAGTCCCGCCGTTGATTGTTTTGAAAAATTTGTTGTTCAGGGTTCCGACAAAACCGATCTGGTCATTTAGGAATTCAATATTTCTGAAATAGTAATTTCCGCCTAAAGTCCCTTCGCTCATCTGCATGGTCCAGGTAACTCCACCATCTGTTGTTTTGTATACTGCCGCATAAGCTCCGTTGAGCGCCCAGCCAACATTGTCCGATATAAAAAAAACGTCGTCAAAACGCTGATTATTGGGATTGGAAATAGCAGACGCCAGAGGACGCCATTGGGACTGACCGAAAAGTGAGCCAAAATAAAGGAAAAACATCGGCAGCAAAACTTGAAATCTACCTGCTAAAATGCTATTCAATACTTTCATTTGGCCTATGATTTACGCTTAAAACAACTTCTTGATGATCATCTCTTCCGAAATCCCTTCCGCATCGGCTTTATAATTCTTAATGATACGATGACGAAGAATTCCGGTAGCTACTGACTGCACATCTTCAATATCCGGAGAGAATTTACCCTTTAACGCAGCATTGGTTTTTGCGGCTAAAATAAGATTTTGTGAGGCTCTTGGCCCTGCACCCCAATCCAGGTAATTTTTTATGAAGTCGGTTGCCAGAGCATTATCCGGACGTGTTTTGGATACTAATGTCACCGCATATTCGATCACATTGTCTGCCACTGGGATACGTCGAATCAATTGTTGGAAATCAATAATTTCCTGTGCCGTGAACAACGGATTCACTTCTACTGTAAAATCAGTGGTTGTGCTTTTTACGACTTGGACTTCTTCTGCAAATGAAGGATAATCCAGTTTTATGGCAAACATGAATCGGTCTAATTGCGCTTCAGGCAACGGATATGTACCTTCCTGCTCGATCGGGTTTTGAGTCGCCAATACAAAGAAAGGCAAATCCAGCTTATAGTGCTGACCTGCAATGGTAACTGCTTTTTCCTGCATCGCTTCCAATAATGCGGCCTGGGTTTTTGGAGGCGTACGGTTTATCTCATCGGCAAGGATAATATTGGAAAAGATCGGTCCTTTTAGGAATTTAAAATTTCGGCTTTCGTCCAAAATCTCACTTCCTAAAATATCGGACGGCATTAAATCCGGAGTAAACTGAATTCGTTTAAAATCCAATCCCAAAGCCTGTGAAATGGTATTTACCATCAGTGTTTTTGCCAATCCGGGAACACCTACCAAAAGCGCGTGTCCTCCCGAAAAAATACTTAACACAATTTGATTCACTACTTCATCCTGGCCTACGATAATTTTAGAAATTTCGTCCTTAAGGGCTTTTTGTTTCTGAACCAGATTCTGAATTGCTGTTACGTCCGACATATTCTTAAAAGTTATGAGTTGGAGTTATGAATTATGAGTTAAAAACAACAGGGAACTCACAACTTATAACCAATAATTTATACTTATTTTTTTAACCAGTTACTAGTGAACACACAATCTCTGTATTCACCGTTAATTTTGACATAAGTCTCCTTAATCTTTTCTCCGGTCCATTTAGCGATTGCTTTCAGTCGTTTCTCTTTTAAGGCCAATTCTTTGATCTTAAGATAATCGGTCGCAAAATCAGCAGTATGTTCCTCGTATCGGTTGGTTACCGTTATCAGTTTGTATTTCTTATTACCGTTTTGCTCTTGATCTACCAATGGTAAAGAAATCGCATTGTCTTTTAATTCTGAAACTTCAGCATATAACGAAGGATCCATTTTTGTCAACTCAAAACGAGTATCCATAGTCCTCGGGTTCATTAATATACCACCACTATTTCTGGTTTCTTTTTCATCAGAATACTGCTTAGCTGCTTCTGAAAAAGAAATCTGTCCGTCTACAATTCTTTTGCGAATGTTTTCGATCTTAGTTTTTGCTTCTGCCAGAGCCTCATCAGTCACTTTAGGAGAAATCAGGATATGACGGACATCCAATTCCTGCCCACGTACTTTCTCAAGGTAGATGATATGATACCCGAATTCCGTTTCAAAAGGATCCGAAATCTCGCCTTCCTGTAAACTGAAAGCGACATCTTTAAACTCTTTTACGAAATTGGTTTTTTTAGTCAGTTTATAATATCCTCCGGTCGATTTAGACCCCGGATCTTCAGAATACAGAACCGCACGGCTGAAAAAACTTGAACCTTCCTGTACTTCTTTTTTCAATTGTTTCAGTTTATCAATCGCCTTTTGCTTTTCAACCTGCGTAATGACCGGCTTCACAACGATTTGAGCTACTTCCATTTCGGCACCGAAAACCGGTAACTCGTCTTTCTGAATTTTATTAAAGAACAATCTCACCTCTTCCGGCGTAATCTCAACGTCTTCAACTATTTTCGAACGCATTTGAGAAGTAAGCTTATTCATTTTAACAACATCGAAGAAATAGGCTTTAAAATCCTCTAAATTCTTTTTGTTGTAAAACTGAATTACCTTGTCTATTGATCCAACCTGTTCCACCATCTGATCCAATTGGGAGTTCATAAACTCGTTTACTTCCGAGTCACTTACCACTATACTATCCTGAATAGCCTGGTGTGCATATAATTTATCCTCAAGTAAACTACCTAGCATCTCACATCTCGGTATATTCTTTGTGTCAACGCCTTGCGCCTGCAATTCCAAAAATGTCTTGTCGATATCGGAATCCAAAACCACATAATCACCAACAACAGCAACTACGCCATCAATTTTCTTTTTCTGACTTTTTTGTGCATGTATTGAACTGAAAGCACAGATTATAAATCCGAAAATCAGGGCAATTTTATTGTTACTCAACTTCATGTTTCTCTTATTAATTGGTATTTTACTTTTGTTAAATTATATTGGTTTATTTGATCTGCAACTGACTTTTCACTCGGTCAAAAACATCCTGATTTACTTTTACGGTAAATTCTTTTTTCAATTCATCTACCCAGTGCGCTTCAAGATATTGCTGGTAATCGTTGATTACCTTTCCTTTAGTATCTTCCAGTTTTTTAGGACCTTTCTCTATTTTTTTGAATACCTGAGTAATGAAATAATAATTGCCCTCGTGGCTGATATCGGTAAGTCCGACATTAAAGTTCTGGTGCTTAGGTAAGGCATCATTTCCTACCTCGAAAATTCCTGATTTAACCATCACGTCAACAGCTCCGTTTTTATTTAGATTCGATTTGATGAACTCAACCGACTTTTTCTTTTTAAGGAATTGCTCTGTCTTTTTTATCACATCTTCTTTTGTTGATGAAAATACATTTGCTTCCACTCTGTCTTTCCACTGATAATTTGCCTTATTAGCCTCGTAGAAATTCTTTAAACCAAGCGAGTCTGTTTTTGCCTTGTTCCAAATTTCTTTTTCCATAAGATCAAACAACAACAAACCGTCTCTGTACTCATCCATTACATAAGAAAACTCAGGGAATTCTTTTTCCAGATTGTCATTATAGTAGTTTACCAATTGTTCCTCAACAAATTTAGCATACAGCTTATCAACCAATTTTCCGATTGGTTTCGTGCTATTGTTGTTTTTTTGCTGTGCATAAAGATAATTTAAGAAAACCGGAGCGTTAACCGTTCTGTCATTATTGATTGTCAACAACTTATGATTCAGTTCTTTCATGTTTGCCGGAAGTTCCCATTCCTGTTTGTAGTACTTATCAGTTACAAGCGGCATTACTTTCTTATAAAGTTTATCGTCTCTTTTTACAGTATATTTCTTTTTAAGTTTTTCGTTCAGCGAAGCATTGATAAGACGGGAACGGTCATCTTTTCTGATTTTACTGTCAAAATCAACGTCGGTCTCTTCCAATGACTTAACCGGATGTTTTTCGATTAATTTGATGATATGCCATCCGAACTGACTTTGGAAAGGCTCCGAAATATCACCCGGTTTTTTCAACGAAAAGGCAACATTCTCAAATTCTTCCGAACTCAATTCGCCAGAACCGAAACGTTGTAATTGTCCGCCTTTTCCTGAAGACGATTTGTCTTGTGAAAACTGTTGCGCCAGACTTTCAAAAGATTCCCCCTGCTTAAGTTTTTTATAAACATCATCAATGGTAGTTTTTGCTGCTGCCGCTTCCACCGGATTCTGCCCGTTTAATGTCATGATATGCGATACCGTTACCTGCCCGCGGTTTTCACGAACATCATAAACTTTGATCAAATGGTAGCCAAAACGGGTTCTGACAGGCATGGAAATTTCACCTTTAGGAGTTTTGTAGGCCCCAGATTCAAATGAATAAACCATTCTGAATACGGAAAACCATCCCAAATTCCCTTTGTTATCTTTTACCGACGGGTCCTGGGAATTCTGCATTGCCAGTGTTTCAAAATCCTCGCCGTTAATGATTCTCTTGCGAACACTCATCGCCTGATTATAAACTCTTAACGTATCGGCAGGTTCCGCATTTTCATCCAGGGTAAATAAGATATGAGATGCCTTGATTTCTTTCAAAGATCTTTTGTAAGCTTCCTCGATAAGCTCTTTCGTCACTTTTGTATCGGTTACGTAACTTTTGGAAAGTTGTGCTCGGTATGACTTAAGTTCATTCTGATAAGCAGTATTATTCTGAAGACCTAACTTATTCGCTTTTTCAACTTTTAACTTATATCCGATGAAAAGATCCAGATAATGATTCAGATCCTTTTGAGAATCATCCTTCACCAACTCAAGGTTTTTCTTGTAAACTCTTGCGAATTCGTCAGTATAAAATGGTTTATCATCTATGGTAAAAAGAACCTCTTTTTTATTGTCCTGAGCAAAGGAAACTGCATTGGCAGTCATAAAAAGACCTAATAGAATCTGTTTTAATCTCATTTCTTTTTTAACACTATTTAGTTTGAATGGGTTAGTTTTTTAGTTGCTTTCAAAAAGATCCGTACTATTTACAGAACATTTGATTTGCAACCAACAAAAATAACAATTCAAACCTATTATCCAACCATACAAAAAACTATTAACAAAAAATTATGCGCAAAATTCAACATAACTATCAAAACCCTATTTTTTTGATAATAAAATAAGTTTCACAAATTATAGTTACTTTTGCACCCACAAAATTTTGTCTGATGAGTTTTCAAAAAGAGATACAGAGAAGAAGAACGTTCGGGATTATTTCTCACCCCGATGCCGGTAAAACCACTTTAACAGAAAAACTGTTGTTATTTGGAGGAGCGATCCAGGAAGCAGGAGCCGTGAAAAGCAATAAGATCAAAAAAGGAGCTACGTCCGATTTCATGGAAATTGAGCGTCAGAGGGGAATCTCCGTGGCTACTTCCGTATTGGCTTTTAACTACAAAGACAAAAAAATCAACATTCTGGATACGCCGGGTCACAAGGATTTCGCTGAAGATACCTTCCGCACCTTAACCGCAGTAGATAGTGTAATCGTTGTAATCGACGTTGCCAAAGGGGTTGAGGAACAAACGGAAAAACTGGTTGAAGTTTGCCGTATGCGTAACATCCCAATGATCGTTTTTATCAATAAATTAGACCGTGAAGGTAAAGATGCTTTCGATTTGATGGATGAAGTGGAAAAGAAATTAAAACTTCACGTAACACCTTTGAGTTTCCCAATCGGTATGGGGTATGATTTCAAAGGGATTTATAACATCTGGGAGAGAAACATTAATCTTTTTGAAGGCGACAGTCGTAAAAATATTGAAGAAACCATTGCTTTTGACGATGTAAGCAATCCTGAGCTGGATAAGATCATCGGCGAAAAACCAGCCAATAAATTGCGCGAAGAATTGGAATTGGTAGAGGAAGTCTATCCGAAATTTGACCGCGAAAGTTATTTGAACGGCGATTTGCAGCCTGTTTTCTTCGGTTCGGCATTGAATAATTTCGGAGTACGTGAATTATTGGATTGTTTTGTTGAAATCGCACCGACGCCAAGACCGAAAGATTCCGATACCCGTGAAGTAAAACCGGACGAGAATAAATTCTCCGGGTTTGTGTTTAAAATCCACGCCAATATGGATCCGAAACACCGTGACCGTTTGGCCTTTATAAAAATTGTTTCCGGAACATTCGAAAGAAACAAACCTTATTTGCACGTTCGTTTAGGCAAGAATCTGAAATTCTCGAGTCCGAATGCGTTCTTCGCTGAGAAAAAAGAAATCGTAGACATTTCCTATCCGGGCGATATCGTGGGATTGCATGATACCGGAAACTTCAAAATCGGTGATACACTGACAGAAGGCGAATTGATGCAATTTAAAGGAATTCCGAGTTTCTCTCCGGAACATTTCCGCTATATCAACAACGCCGATCCTATGAAAGCAAAACAACTTGAAAAAGGTGTAGATCAGTTGATGGACGAAGGAGTAGCTCAGCTTTTCACTTTGGAAATGAATAACCGTAAAGTTATCGGTACCGTTGGAGCACTTCAGTACGAAGTAATCCAATACCGTTTGGAACACGAATATGGTGCAAAATGTTCGTATGAGAACTTCCCGGCTTTCAAAGCATGTTGGGTAAAACCGGAAGATCCCAAAAACGAAGAATTTGCCGAATTCAAACGTATAAAACAGAAGTTTTTGGCAAAAGACAAATACGGACAGTTGGTATTCCTGGCCGATTCTGATTTCTCGATCCAGATGTCACAAAGCAAATATCCTAGCGTTAAATTGCTTTTCACATCAGAATTTGACTAATTAACATTTTTAAAATTGGCATTTGAAACATAATTATTATTTTCACATCCCAACAAAATAATATCTCCAAACTAAACTAACATGAAGTCTAACTTATTTAAAATTTACATTTTCAGCTTTTTATTTCTGTCTGATTTTGTAATGTTCGCACAGCCCGGAACGGATGACGGTGGCGGTGGACTTGAAGGCGAGGATCCGCCTGTGGCGCCAATAAACGGAAAATTATTCTGGTTGGCTCTTTTTGGAATTGCATTAGCCTTTAATTATTTCCGAAACAGAAAAAACAAAACCGCATAAAAAAATCCACCATTTGGTGGATTTTTTTTACACACATTGTAATAATTAAAAAGCAATCTTTTTATTTACGATTCTGCCATCGACAGAAATGACCTTCACAAATAAAACTGCATTCTCTTCTTTTATATCAGAAATCAGAGCCGACGAATCATTTATCCCGATCTTGCTACTCAATTTTCTTCCACGTACATCATACACTTCAATTGCATCTATTGTAACACCATTCGCATTTACGGATAAATTCTTTTGTTCATCCTTGAAAACTACAACCGTTTCTCCGTTAAAATTAGTTTGATTCACACCCAATAAAGTCTGATAAACAATTTCAAAACGACTGGTAAAAGTTCCCGCATTAGCAGCAAATGAATAAGCCGATGCTTTTAAGTCATGAGTTAGATTGAGTAGATTATCTTTCAAATAGATATTTTGACTGGCTAAAAATAGGCCATCAAGATGATCGATCGATATGGTATGCGTGCCTGTATAGGAAGTCTTAAATCGCAACGGAACAATGTCCGACACATCAAATACAGGTCGTCCCTGAATCAAATAATCGGCACCTTCAATGTCCATGGTCAATGAAACAGGCGCATCTTCAAAACTTTTTCCGTCTATTCCGAAGTCTACGCCCAAGGTAGCAGTTGGAAAGTAGCCTAAAAGCATTTGGTTATTTGCTCCGGAACCATTTACTACATTCAGCCACATTCTATCGCCCGTTAACTCCTGTTTTTCGTTTAAATCACTGTTTCTGAAAAACTGATCTGCGTTATCAGGCACACGCATGGCATTGGTAAACGAAACAGTGGTTGCGCCACCGCTCATTTCTACGATAAAACCCTGTCCGGTTCTTAAAATCCCGTTCGGGTTCACAACTTGGGCTTCTCCGTTGCTTACAAAACCGGCGGTCGTCCATGTGCAATAACCCGGATCTGTAGCAACGTTGTTTGTCTTACGCCAGAAATAAAGCGTTCCCGTTATGTTCCCTGCATTTCCATTTACAAAACTGGTCAGGTCGACCGGTGAAGGATAGGGATTTCCCACTCCATTAAAACGAAGGCCGGCACCACCATTATAGGCACTGAAATTCACATTACCATTATTCGGCACGCCGGTAAAAACCCCATCCCATTTGGTAGGCGTGGTAGGATGATTATCAGGCATACGAATTAAATACCCCTTCCCCAATTGAAAACTATTAGAGCTTGGTGTAATAACACTGTAAACGTTTGTGGCCGAATTGTATACATAAAAACGAGTAGCTACTGTCAAGGGCGAAAAAGCCAGTAAGTTTTGAGAAGCAACCGGTGATGACCATAAGGTATAATCCAGACGCATTAAAGCAGAACTCTTTCTATTGACAACAATAGATCCGGAATTTGCTACGTTGTTGATCTGTAAAAGATTTGCATTATTCTGAAGCGTCATGTTTGCTCCACTTGCAATAGTAACTGCTCCGGTAACCGAAATGTTATTGCCGGAATTGACCGTTAATGCTGATGTCCCATTTATAGCAAGTGTATTGGCTAACGCATTAATTCCGGAAACAACAACAGTACCCGAATTAATGATCACGTTTGTATTTGCTGTGGGCAATGTGCCGCAACTCCAATTCCCGACCGTACTCCATTGATTGTCTACACTTCCGGTCCAAGTATTTGAAGTTCCTACGGTAACTGTAGATGTTCCGCTTACCGTTTGAGAACAAGGACCCAGGGTTACCGAAACCAAATTTAAGGTTTGATTAGAAACCGGTCCATTTATGGTAATTGTGGCTACTCCTGCGGTTAAAACAACTGTTTGATTCGTTCCGCCGTTAATTGTGTAGGTCACAGTTGCACCATTTGTACCCGTCAAATTGAAAACAGCGTTGGAACCAATACATATCGGACTGTTATTACCAGTTATCGTAGCAGTAAGCATCGGATTTACTGTAATTGCAGCAATCGTACTGTAAGACGTACAATTTGCATTAACAACAACCACTCGGTAATAAGTCGACGCAGTTAAATTGGTTACTGTTAAAGAAGCAGTTATATTGGCTATATCCACAACACCCGATGAAAAATCACTAACGGGGGAAGACTGCCATTTCTGAATCGTATTGGTATATCCTGCCAATGTTAATGTTGTACTGTTTATTCCGTAGCAAACCGTAGCGCTTCCCGACAATGTCCCTCCATTTGGAGAATTTATCACCATCAGTCTGGCTCGCGCACTGTTCACCGGAGCACAAGTTCCGCTTTGCACTACTGCCCGATAATAAGTCGTCGTTGTAATATTAGTAACAAGTAACGTATTTGTAGTATTAGCTATATCGACGAATGTATTAAAATTCGGTTGCGTTGACGACTGCCATTTTACAACGCTCCCCGTGTGTCCCGTTAATGTCAATAGGGTTGAATTATTTCCGGAACAAACAGTTGCATCAGGTGTAACTGTCCCACCTACCGTCGCCGGACTTACCACAACAGTAACGGTCGGACTAGCTATCACGCCGCAGCCTCCTGTTAACTGAGCTCTATAATAGGTCGTAACCGTAAGCGCCCCCATTTGAGCTGAAGTCAGTGTAGTCGCATTTGCGCCAACAATATCCGAAAAACTGACATTATCCGTTGATCTTTGCCACTGAATTACTCCATTGCTACCCGAGAGCACTATATCTGTCGGTTGTGATCCTTCACAAATGCTCTGATCTCCTGATACCGTCCCAGCTGTTGGATCTACTGTTATTGATGCAATTGGACTGTTCACAGTACATATTCCATTGGTCAGCACAACCCTATAGTATGTTGTTGACGAAAGATCAGTAACGGTTAGACTTGCGGCTAAATTAGGAATATCGGTCACTGAAGCTGAAAAATCATTTAAAGGGGATGACTGCCATTTAACAATGTTTCCTGCATGACCACTTAATGTAAGGGTCGTACTGTTTGTTCCGGGACAAACCACTGCACTTCCAGAAATCGTACCCCCATTTGGAGCTGCTCTGATGGTAAAATTCGGAGAGGCTCCATTTCCGCTGGCTGCAATAAAAACAGGATTGGTTGATCCGACCGCTATCTTATAGGTACCTGCTGCATTTGCCGGAAGCACTATCGTTCCCTGTACATTGCTGTTAACCGCGCCATTTAAAGTTGAATAAGTATACGGCAACATCGTTAGCGGTCCTAATGAAGTATAAGGAGCGCCACCGGTATTACTGCTTAAATAAGCAATAAAATTTGTACCGGAAGTATATCTTCTGTTTGGACCGTTTCCATTGGTAGCATCAAAAGTAACTGAAACCGATTCTCCTCCACAGACAGGGTTAGGAACCACACTGGTTACCTGTATTGACTGTGAAAAACAATTTACAGAAAACAGAAAGAAAAACAACAATAAATTTGTAATGGCGTTTTTATCACTGCTCTTTTTTAACATAGTAATTTTCCCTTCATGCATAATGGCATACTTGATTAAACATAGCGTCTTAAAGTTAACCATTTAGAACATCAAATTCATCTTTTTCCGATAAAAATCGACAAACAACATTCCTTCAGGCTACTTTAGACCGCAAAGATACGTTCATAGCTCACAATAAAAAACCCCTTCAGAAGAAGGGGCTTATATCTTAAAAAATAATTTTTCTATTTAAAATGGTTCCGTCCTGAGTGGTTACCCTAACTAATAACACTTCGTTTTTGGCCGTCAAATATAAATTATGATCTGCCTTGCCTAAATTATCAACTTCGGCCAACAATCGTCCCTTTATATCAAAAACCTGAACATTGCTTATTAATTTATCCGATTTGATTACCAACTGATTTCTTTCCTTATAAACAATAAGCTGATTTTCTTCATGAGACGAATTCAGTTCTTTTTTTTTCACATCAAAGAACAGTTCAAAACGGTCTGCATGGGTTCCGGAATCAGAAGCAAATCGGTATCCTGAAAATTTAAGATCATGGACTTTATTCAAAAATTTATCTCTTAGAAAAACGTCTTGGTCTTTTGAAAAAACACCTTCAAGTTCTTCTATGGCAATTTCGAATTCACCTGCTGATTCTGTTTTGAATTTCAGAGCAACCACATCTGATTTTTCAAAGGAAGGACGGCCTTGGATCAAAAACTCTTCATTATCGATGTCGGTTACCAACGCTATAGGATAGCTTTCCATCTTTTTGCCGTCATAACCAAAATCAACTCCTTTTGTTGCCCCATCAAAATAACCTAACAGCATTTGATTTTTGTAGCCATCAGAGCTTTTTATATTCAATTTTATTTTGTCTCCTGCAACTATTCCTTCTTCGGATTGATCCTCCTCACTAGTTCTGAAAAACTGATCTGCATTATTGGCAATTCGCATCGAATTATTAAAAACAATGCTGGTTTCAGCATTGGCCATCTCTACGAAGAAACCCTGTCCTGTTCGGATAATACCGTTGGGATTAAAAACCTGAGCTTCCCCATTGCTGACAAAACCGGCAGAGGTCCAGGTACAATATCCCGGCTCCGTTGTTGTACTGTTACTCTTTCTCCAAAAATAAATGGTTCCGGTCATTTTTCCGATATTGGATGTAACGAAAGAACTCATTTTTATGGGAGAAGGGTATGGATTTCCAATTGCATTAAAGCGTTTCCCTACTCCTGCGTTGTACATGGTTAACGGAACATCACCATTGTTGGGCACACCGGTAAAAACTCCGTTCCAAACTGTTGGAGTTGTCGGATGTACATTAGATGTGCGTATTAGATAACCCTTCCCGATTTGAAAATCATTTGAAGAAGGCGTTATCACATTGTAAAGATTCGTATCTGAATTATAGGTATAAAAACGATTGGTTAAAGTTGCTGGCGAAAAGGCAAGCAAATTTTGTCCACTTACCGGTGACGACCACATCGTATAATCCAAACGAACTAATGCCGAGCTGTTACGACCAACCTTAATTTTTCCGGAATTAGGACCGATATAAGAAGATTGCATGAGGTTTGCGTTGTTCTGCAATTCAAAATTACCTGTTCCCTGCACTGTAACAGGACCATTTACCGTAAAGTTATTTCCCGAATTAACAGAAAGACTACCTCCATCTTCTACAATAATCTCTCTGACTGTCACGGCCGAAGAAACCACCGCTGGATTAGTCGCCGGTGGAATGATCACTACACTTGTGGAAGGAGGCAGTTTACCACAACTCCAATTAGAGGGGTTTTCCCAAGCACCATCAACAGTTCCTACCCATCTGTAGTACTTAACAGCAACTAATTCTTTGGCAGATAATATGGCCGGACAACCTCCGGAACCACGAGTCGAAACGCGGTATTTCAAAACGGTTTCAGGCGTTGCACTTGTTGTGTTTACGGTTAGAATATTCGTAATAACAGTTCCTCCTGAATTGATTCTTTTTTCAATACTATAGGTCACTCCCGGGATACTATAACTATCTTTGGAAACCCAGATTCCCGGAGCGGACTCGATTTCCCAATCGAAGGTTACTGAATTAACATCACCTAAAAAGGCGGCACACGTTCCTTTTAATACACTGACCGATAATTTCTTATACGATCCGGCGCAAATTTCAGAAGTAGTGCCTGACAAATTTGTTGAAAAAGAAACCTGGGCATTTGCTGAAAACACAATCATAAGCATAAGCACAAAACTGTACTTCAGCCTTTGTCTGGAGTAAGGTAGATTCATTGAGCAGTATTTTGGGGGTTGTTTTTTCTTTAAGGAAATCTTAAAATCTTAACTGGGAAAGACATCCATTATGCTTGTCCTGTCGGTCCAAAATTAAAGGGGATCGGGGTTTGTTCCGCTTCCTTTATCTCGCCATGCGCAGTTTCAAAACGGTGGATATTTTCACCCAAAGCCATTAAAAGTCTTTTAGCATGTTGCGGTGTTAGGACAATTCTCGATTTCACTTTAGCTTTTGGCACACCAGGCATTATACTTACAAAATCGATTACAAATTCGGTATTCGAATGATTTATGATAGCCAGGTTGGAATAAGTTCCTTCAGCCGTTTGCTCATCTAATTCTATGTTGATTTGTCCTTGTGGATTGTTCTTATCACTCATTGTTGTACTTTTTAATTATTACGCTAAAATAAAAAAATCCTAACAGTATTACACTGTTAGGATTTATAAATATAGTGAGAAATTTAATTCTTAGTAATTAAATTCTTCTTTAACTGCCATAAGTTCGTTAAACTCCTCTTTAGAACCGACGATAATATTGTCGTAATCTCTCATACCTGTACCAGCAGGGATTCTGTGACCAACGATAACATTTTCTTTCAATCCTTCCAATCCGTCAACTTTACCTGCAACAGCAGCTTCATTCAATACTTTTGTTGTTTCCTGGAACGATGCCGCAGAGATAAATGATTTAGTCTGTAACGAAGCTCTTGTAATACCCTGAAGAACCGGAGTTGCCGTTGCCGGAACTACATCTCTTGCCACTACTACATTTCTGTCATTACGCTTTAACAACGAATTTTCATCTCTTAACTCGCGAGGAGAAACAATCTGACCTGCTTTTAAACTCTCAGAGTCACCTGCATCTTCTACCACTTTCATTCCGTATAACTTGTCATTTTCGATGATGAAGTCAGACGTGTGAACCAATTGATCTTCTAAGAATAGAGTATCTCCCGGATCCTGGATCTGTACTTTACGCATCATTTGACGAATTACAACCTCAAAGTGCTTGTCATTGATTTTTACCCCTTGTAAACGGTATACCTCCTGAATCTCATTTACCAAGTACTGTTGAACAGCAGCAGGTCCTTTGATTCTTAAGATATCATCCGGAGTGATTGCTCCGTCAGACAATGGCACACCTGCTCTTACGAAGTCATTTTCCTGAACTAAGATCTGACTTGACAATTTTACCAAGTATTTCTTAATCTCACCGAATTTAGATTCGATGATAATCTCACGGTTACCTCTTTTGATTTTTCCAAAAGAAACTACACCATCGATTTCAGAAACTACCGCAGGATTTGAAGGATTACGAGCCTCTAACAACTCGGTAATTCTAGGAAGACCTCCGGTAATATCACCTGCTTTCGAAGAACGACGCGGGATTTTCACCAATACTTTACCTGCTTTAATCTTCTCACCGTCGTTAACCATTAAGTGAGCTCCTACCGGTAAGTTGTATGAACGGATAAGTTCACCGTCTTTACCATAGATTAATAAAGTAGGGATTAATTTTTTATTTCTACCCTCTGTAATTACTTTTTCCTGGAAACCTGTCTGCTCATCGATCTCAACCATGAACGTTTGTCCTTGTTCGATATCTTCGTAAGCAACTTTTCCTGTAAATTCAGAGATGATTACACCATTATAAGGGTCCCATTTACAGATCACATCTCCTTTGCTTACGACCTGACCATCTTTAACAAAGATGCTTGATCCATAAGGAATGTTATGTGTATTTAACAGGATTCCTGTTTTCTCATCAACCAATTTCAATTCAGTTGAACGGGAGATTACGATATCCACTGCGTTTCCTTCGTTATCTTCTCCTTTAACCGTTTTAAGATCTTCGATTTCCAATCTACCAGCAAAACGAGTGATGATGCTTGACTCTTCAGAGATACCTCCAGCAACCCCTCCAACGTGGAACGTACGAAGTGTTAACTGTGTACCCGGCTCACCAATGGATTGCGCTGCAATAACTCCAACTGCTTCACCTCTTTGCGTCATCTTACCTGTTGCCAGGTTACGACCGTAACATTTAGCACAGATTCCTTTCGGAGCCTCACAAGTAAGCGGTGAACGAACATCCACTTTCTCCACCGGAGAAGCGTCGATATTTTTCATAATTGCTTCTGTGATCTGTTCTCCTGCATGAACAAGAATTTCACCATTTAACGGATTAATCACATCCTGTAAAGCAACACGCCCTAAGATTCTTTCTCCTAAAGATTCTACAATCTCTTCGTTTTTCTTTAAAGCAGAAACTTCAACACCTCTTAAAGTACCACAGTCTACAGAGTTTACAATAACATCCTGAGATACGTCATGTAGACGACGAGTCAAGTAACCCGCATCCGCCGTTTTAAGGGCCGTATCCGCAAGACCCTTACGAGCACCGTGCGTAGAGATGAAGTATTCTAAGATCGAAAGACCTTCTTTAAAGTTCGATAAAATCGGGTTTTCAATAATTTCACCACCACCAGCAGTTGATTTTTTAGGCTTAGCCATCAAACCACGCATACCGGTTAACTGACGAATCTGCTCTTTCGAACCCCTCGCCCCTGAGTCAAGCATCATATACACCGAGTTGAAACCTTGTTGGTCTTCTCTAATGTTTTTCATTGCTAACTCGGTAAGCTGAGCATTCGCTGAAGTCCAAATATCAATAACCTGGTTGTAACGTTCGTTATTGGTAATAAGACCCATGTTATAGTTCATTGAGATACCAGAAACTTGTTCTCTGGCGTCTGCAATCAATTGTTGTTTTTGTTCCGGAATACGGATATCTCCTAATGAGAATGACAAACCACCTTTGAAAGCGAATTTGTATCCCATATCCTTCATGTTATCCAAGAAGGCAGCCGTTGTAGGTACATCAGTAGCACTTAAAATGTGTCCGATAATATCACGCAACGATTTTTTGGTCAATACCTCATTGATATATCCCGCAGCCTCAGGTACTACTTCATTAAACAATACTCTACCCGCAGTAGTCTGGATGATTTTGTATACCAACTCACCTTCTTCGTTGAAGTCTTTTGCTCTGATTTTAACACGGGCATTCAACTCAACTCTTCCTTCATTCAAAGCGATATTACACTCTTCTGCAGAATAGAAAGTTAAACCTTCCCCTAAAATCTTGTGCTCAGGTGTAGACAAACGTTCTTTGGTCATATAATAAAGACCAAGAACCATGTCCTGAGAAGGTACCGTGATCGGCGCACCATTGGCAGGGTTAAGGATATTGTGAGAAGCCAACATTAACAATTGCGCTTCTAAAATAGCCTCAGGACCTAATGGTAAGTGAACCGCCATCTGGTCACCGTCGAAATCCGCGTTGAACGCCGTACACACTAACGGGTGTAATTGAATCGCTTTTCCTTCGATCAATTTTGGCTGGAACGCCTGGATACCCAAACGGTGCAAAGTAGGAGCACGGTTTAGTAATACCGGGTGACCTTTGATTACGTTTTCAAGGATATCCCATACTACCGGCTCTTTTTTGTCGATGATTTTCTTAGCCGACTTAACTGTCTTAACGATTCCTCTTTCGATTAACTTACGAATAACGAATGGTTTGTACAGTTCAGCAGCCATATCTTTTGGAAGACCACACTCGAACAATTTCATTTCCGGTCCAACGACGATTACCGAACGCGCAGAATAATCCACACGTTTACCTAATAAGTTCTGACGGAAACGACCTTGCTTACCTTTTAAGGAATCAGAAAGTGATTTTAACGGTCTGTTTGATTCTGTTTTAACAGCAGAAGCTTTTCTTGTATTATCGAATAACGAGTCAACAGATTCCTGTAACATACGTTTTTCGTTTCTCAAGATCACCTCAGGCGCTTTGATTTCCATTAATCGCTTCAAACGATTGTTACGGATGATTACACGACGGTAAAGGTCGTTCAAATCCGAAGTCGCGAAACGACCACCATCTAGTGGCACTAACGGACGTAATTCAGGTGGGATAACCGGAATAACTTTCATGATCATCCACTCCGGACGGTTCTCTCTGTTCGTATTTGCTTCACGGAAAGACTCTACTACCTGAAGACGTTTTAACGCTTCTGTTTTTCTTTGTTTAGATGTTTCATTATTAGCTGCGTGACGCAATTCATACGACAAAGCATCTAAATCCGTACGAGCCAACAAATCCATGATACACTCCGCCCCCATCTTAGCGATGAATTTGTTTGGATCTGTATCATCTAAATATTGGTTCTCCATCGGAAGGGTATCCAAAATATTCAAATACTCCTCCTCTGTTAAGAAATCTAATCTATTTAAAGATTCTCCGTCCGGACCTTTAGCGATACCCGCTTGGATTACTACGTATCTCTCGTAGTAAATGATCATATCTAATTTCTTGGACGGTAATCCAAGGATATAACCAATTTTGTTCGGAAGTGAACGGAAATACCAGATGTGAGCAATAGGCACCACCAAATTGATGTGTCCTACACGGTCACGACGTACTTTTTTCTCCGTAACTTCAACCCCGCATCGGTCACATACGATTCCTTTGTAACGGATTCTTTTGTATTTACCACAAGCACATTCGAAATCTTTTACAGGACCGAAAATTCGTTCGCAGAAAAGACCGTCACGCTCTGGTTTATGGGTACGATAGTTGATTGTTTCTGGTTTTAGAACCTCACCTCTTGACTCGGCCAAGATAGATTCCGGAGATGCCAAACCGATTGAAATTTTATTAAATCTCTTGATCGTGTTTTTATCTTTATTTCTATTATTCATCATAGTTTTTACTATTGATTTATTTGCAATTAAAAATTGATTTTAGACTTATAATTTACTCTTAAGAAAGAGTCAAATCATTACGCTGCCACCTCGAATTACTTCTCTAAACTTCAGACTCTCACCTGAAGTGCTAGTTACACAATGCCCTGCATTAGTATAAAAAATCGGAACGGGTTACGGGTATAAATCCTTAAAAACTCTATAAATGAGTAATCAGCCCCGAAAAAATCGGGACTGAAAACTGCTTTTTTTTGTTATTCTTCTAATCTGATGTCTAATCCAAGACCTTTCAATTCATGCATCAATACATTGAATGATTCAGGTAATCCTGGTTCCGGCATAGTTTCACCTTTCACGATTGCCTCGTAAGTTTTAGCTCTACCGATAACGTCATCCGATTTCACTGTCAAGATTTCTCTCAAAGTACTTGAAGCACCATACGCCTCAAGAGCCCAAACCTCCATCTCTCCAAAACGCTGACCTCCGAACTGTGCTTTACCTCCTAAAGGCTGCTGCGTGATCAATGAGTATGGACCGATAGAACGTGCGTGCATCTTATCGTCAACCATGTGTCCTAATTTCAACATATAGATCACACCTACGGTTGCCGGCTGGTGGAAACGCTCTCCAGTTCCTCCGTCATACAAATAGGTATGACCGAATCTTGGAACGCCTGCTTCGTCTGTCAGTTCATTAATTTGGTCAAGAGTAGCACCATCAAAGATTGGCGTTGCATACTTTCTTCCTAATTTCTTACCTGCCCATCCAAGAACCGTTTCGTAAATCTGCCCGATGTTCATACGAGATGGTACCCCTAGTGGATTCAATACGATATCTACCGGTGTTCCGTCTTCTAAGAATGGCATATCTTCCTGACGAACGATTTTCGCAACGATACCTTTGTTACCGTGACGACCTGCCATCTTATCTCCCACTTTCAGTTTACGTTTCTTAGCGATGTATACTTTAGCTAATTTCAAGATACCTGATGGTAATTCATCTCCAACAGTAATCGTGAATTTCTCTCTACGTAATGCACCTTGTAAATCGTTCAACTTGATTTTATAGTTGTGGATCAAGTCATTTACCATAGCATTTGACTCGTCATCTGTAGTCCACTGTCCTTTTGTCAAGTGAGCAAAGTCTTCAACAGCATAAAGCATTTTTTGCGTGTATTTCTTACCTTTTGGCAATACTTCCTCACCCAAATCATTCATTACACCCTGAGACGTTTTACCGTTAACGATTTCGAATAGTTTCTCAACTAACTTATCTTTCAACTCGTTGAATTTCACTTCAAACTGCGTTTCAAGAACTGCTAAATCGTCTTTATCTTTAGAACGCTTACGTTTATCTTTTACCGCTCTCGCGAATAATTTTTTGTCTAAAACAACACCGTGTAAAGATGGAGAAGCTTTTAATGAAGCATCTTTCACATCACCCGCTTTATCTCCGAAGATCGCTCTTAACAATTTCTCTTCCGGAGTTGGATCTGATTCTCCTTTTGGTGTAATTTTTCCGATTAGAATGTCGCCAGGTTTAACCTCTGCTCCGATTCTGATCATACCGTTTTCATCCAAGTCTTTAGTAGCCTCTTCAGAAACGTTTGGAATATCATTCGTTAATTCCTCGTTACCCAATTTCGTATCACGAACTTCTAATGAATAATCGTCTACGTGGATTGAAGTAAAGATATCATCACGAACTACCTTTTCAGAAATTACGATCGCATCCTCGAAGTTGTACCCTTTCCAAGGCATGAACGCTACCTGTAGGTTTCTACCTAAAGCAAGCTCTCCGTTTTGCGTTGCATAACCTTCACAAAGTACCTGTCCTTTAGTAACTCGGTCACCTTTTCTAACGATAGGCTTCAAGTTGATAGATGTACTCTGGTTGGTTTTTCTGAACTTAATTAACTGATATGTTTTCTCATCCGGATCGAAGCTAACAGCACGCTCTGCATCAGTTCTATCGTATTTGATAGTGATCATGTTTGCATCAACATACTCAACAACTCCTTCTCCTTCAGCATTGATAAGTACACGGGAATCGGTAGCTACCTGACGCTCAAGACCAGTTCCAACAATCGGTGCTTCAGGACGTAACAATGGTACAGCCTGACGCATCATGTTTGATCCCATCAACGCACGGTTCGCATCATCATGCTCTAAGAACGGAATCAACGAAGCCGAAATCGAAGCGATCTGGTTTGGCGCTACGTCGGTATAGTGAACCGCTGTTGGCTCAACAACCGGGAAGTCACCCTCTTCACGAGCAATAACATTCTCAGCGGTAATCTTACCAGACTGGTCCATCTCGATGTTTGCCTGAGCAATCAACTTACCTTCTTCTTCTTCTGCACTTAAATAAACAGGAGTAGAAACTAAATCTACACTACCATTAGTTACCTTGCGGTAAGGAGTCTCGATAAAGCCCATTCCGTTTACTTTCGCGTAAACACCCAACGATGAAATCAAACCGATGTTTGGTCCCTCTGGTGTTTCAATCGGACATAAACGTCCGTAATGCGTATAGTGAACGTCACGCACCTCGAATCCGGCTCTCTCTCTCGAAAGACCTCCAGGTCCTAGCGCAGACAATCTTCTCTTGTGTGTGATCTCTGCTAATGGATTCGTTTGATCCATGAACTGAGACAACTGGTTGGTTCCGAAGAAAGAGTTGATAACCGATGATAATGTTTTAGCATTGATCAAATCGATTGGCGTGAACACCTCGTTATCACGAACGTTCATTCTCTCACGGATTGTTCTTGCCATACGTGCAAGACCAACACCAAACTGTGCCGACAATTGCTCTCCAACTGTTCTAACACGACGGTTTGATAAGTGGTCGATATCATCAATCTCTGCTTTAGAGTTGATAAGTTCGATCAAATACTTCACGATAGTGATGATATCCTCTTTGGTCAAAACCTGTTTTTCCATTGGGATATCCAAACCTAATTTTTTGTTCATTCTGTAACGACCAACTTCACCTAAGTTATAACGTTGATCAGAGAAGAACAATTTATCGATGATACCGCGAGCTGTCTCCTCATCAGGCGGTTCTGCATTACGCAACTGACGATAGATATGCTCTACAGCTTCTTTTTCAGAGTTTGTAGGGTCTTTTTGCAACGTATTGTGGATGATTGCATAATCCGCCTGGTTGTTATCTTCCTTGTGTAACAAGATCGATTTCACGTTAGCGTCTACAATTTCCTCCACATTATCTTTATCTAACAAAGTGTCACGATCCAAGATAATTTCGTTACGTTCGATTGACACAACCTCTCCTGTATCCTCATCCACGAAATCTTCGTGCCAAGTATTCAATACACGAGCAGCTAATCGACGACCAATATATTTTTTAAGACCTGATTTCGAAACTTTGATTTCTTCAGCAAGGTCAAAGATTTCAAGGATGTCTTTATCACGCTCAAAACCGATAGCACGGAATAAAGTCGTAACAGGTAATTTTTTCTTTCTATCGATATACGCATACATTACGCTGTTGATATCGGTAGCGAATTCAATCCAAGAACCTTTAAAAGGGATTACTCTGGCAGAGTATAGTTTTGTTCCATTTGCATGGAAAGATTGTCCGAAGAATACACCCGGTGAACGGTGTAACTGAGATACAACCACACGCTCAGCACCATTGATAACAAACGTACCGCTTGGTGTCATGTATGGGATAGTACCTAAATATACATCCTGTACAATTGTTTCGAAATCCTCATGCTCAGGGTCAGTACAGTATAATTTCAAACGTGCTTTTAATGGCACACTGTACGTTAAACCTCTGTCTATACACTCTTCAATTGTATAACGGGGTGGATCAACAAAGTAGTCAAGGAACTCCAATACGAACTGATTTCTTGTATCAGTAATTGGGAAGTTTTCCATGAAGGTATTATAAAGACCTTCGTTTCCTCTTTCGTCGGATTTGGTTTCCAATTGGAAAAAATCCTTAAAAGATTTTACCTGAATATCCAGAAAGTCCGGGTAATCAGGGATGTTTTTCGTCGAGGCGAAATTTAATCTTTCAGTCTGATTTGCTAACATCAATGGACAAAATTTTGATTAAAAAAAGTAGATTTTGTGTAAATACACAGTTTTATTTTACTTTCTTCTTAATAACCGATACATCTTTGAAAATGAACAGAAAGTTATAATTTCATTTTCTTTCTTCGTATTGACTATTTTTTTCGTATTTCAAACTATTATTAAGACAAATTGTAACAATAATTTATTATACGCAAAATGGTTTAGGCCTTGGGAAAGAATCCCAAAGGCCTAAACCTAGCTTATTTTTTTAGTTTAGCTTATTTAAGCTCAACTACAGCTCCTGCTTCTTCTAATGCTTTCTTAAGACCTTCAGCTTCGTCTTTAGAAACACCTTCTTTAACGTTAGTTGGAGCAGAATCTACTAAATCTTTAGCTTCTTTAAGTCCTAAACCTGTTAATTCTTTAACAGCTTTTACAACTCCTAATTTAGAAGCTCCAGCATCTTTCAATACTACAGTGAATTCAGTTTGCTCTTCAGCAGCACCAGCATCACCTCCACCTGCAGCAACTACTACAGCAGCAGCAGCCGGCTCGATTCCATACTCGTCTTTTAATATTGTTGCTAACTCGTTAACTTCTTTAACTGTTAAGTTAACTAATTGTTCTGCGAATTGTTTCAAATCTGCCATTTTTTCTATCTTTTAAAATGATTTGTAAAATATAATAATTAATTAGTGCAATATTTATTCAGCTCCCTCTTCGTCTTTGAATTGGTTTTTAAGAGCAGAAATAACTCTTTGAGCTGGTGATTGAAGTAATCCGATGATTTCTCCGATAACCTCTTCTTTCGATTTAAGAGATGCTAATGAATCAAGTAAGTTATCTCCGATGTAGATCTCTTCCATGATGTAAGCACCTTTTAATAAAGGCTTATCCGATTTTTTACGGAATTCTTTAATAATTTTTGCAGGAGCATTAGCTGTATCTGCAATTAATATAGAAGTGTTTCCTTTTAAAACTGTAGCCAAATCACCGAAGTTAGTTTCAGAAGCTTCCATTGCTTTTTCAAGTAATGTGTTCTTAACAACCTCTAATTTGATACCTGCTTTAAAACAAGCTCTTCTTAAGTTTGAAGTAGTCTCTGCATTAAGTCCAGAAATGTCCGCTAAATAAACAACATTTCTACCAGCCAACTGTGCAGTTAAATCTTCAATCGCGATTGATTTTTCTTCTCTAGTCATACTAAAAATTTTTAACTACCAATTAAACTGCTTTAGGGTCTAAAGCAATTGCAGGGCTCATCGTAGATGAGATGTGGATACTCTTAATGTAAGTACCTTTCGCTGCAGTTGGTTTTAATTTGATTAATGTTTGAATAATTTCGTGAGCGTTCTCTGTGATTTTCTGAGCGTCGAAAGAAATTCTTCCGATTCCAGCGTGAACGATACCTGTTTTATCAACTTTAAAGTCGATTTTACCAGCTTTAACTTCTTCAACAGCTTTCGCTACATCCATAGTTACAGTACCGGTTTTAGGGTTTGGCATTAAACCTCTTGGACCTAAAACACGTCCTAAAGGACCTAATTTACCCATAACAGCAGGCATAGTGATGATTACATCAACATCTGTCCAACCGTCTTTGATCTTTTGTAAATAGTCATCTAAACCTACGTGATCTGCACCAGCTGCTTTAGCTTCTGCTTCTTTGTCCGGAGTAACCAATGCTAATACTCTAACATCTTTTCCAGTACCGTGAGGTAAAGTAACAACGCCTCTTACCATTTGATTCGCTTTTCTAGGATCTACCCCTAATTTTACTGCGATATCAACAGACTCATCAAATTTTGCAGAAGCAACTTCTTTAATTAATGCAGATGCATCTTTCAAAGAATATAATTTGTTCTTCTCAATTTTTGCTGCAGCCTCTTTTTGCTTTTTTGTCAATTTTGCCATGTCTTAATACTTTGTTAGAATTAAAAAGGAGCTGTTCCTGATACTGTTATACCCATAGATCTAGCTGTTCCGGCAACCATACTCATTGCTTTTTCGATTTCGAAAGCATTCAAGTCAGCCATTTTGTCTTCAGCGATAGCTCTAATTTGATCCCAAGTAACGTTAGCTACTTTTTTACGGTTCGGTTGCCCTGAACCAGACTTTAATTTAGCTGCATCTAATAATTGAATTGCAGCCGGTGGCGTTTTAACAACAAAGTCAAAAGACTTGTCTTTATACACAGTAATCTGTACTGGTAAAACTTTGCCAGGTTTATCTTGTGTTCTAGCATTGAACTGCTTACAGAACTCCATGATATTAACCCCAGCAGCCCCCAAAGCAGGTCCAACCGGTGGCGAAGGATTCGCGGCACCTCCCTTAACTTGTAGTTTAACTACTTTACTAATTTCTTTAGCCATTTTTAAAAAAATTTAGCACATCTCTCAATTGGAAGCGATTGATGTGGATTTATACATGTAACGATATTATACTTTTTCAACTTGCATGAAACTCAATTCCAATGGTGTTTTTCTTCCGAAGATCTTCACCATTACTTCAAGTTTACGCTTTTCTTCATTCACTTTCTCAACAGTTCCGTTGAAACCATTGAAAGGCCCGTCAATTACTTTTACGGTTTCACCAACAGAATAAGGAATAGCTCCCTGATCTACCTTAACAGATAACTCATCCACTTTTCCTAACATTCGGTTTACTTCTGCCTGTCTTAACGGCACAGCTTCTCCTCCTTTTGTTTCACCCAAGAAACCAATTACACCTGTAATCGATTTAATGATGTGAGGGATTTCTCCGGTTAAGTTAGCTTCGATCATAACGTATCCAGGAAAGTAAACACGGTCTTTGCTGATTTTCTTTCCATCACGTACCTGCACTACTTTTTCAGTAGGAACCAATACCTGTGAAATATAATCCGCCATACCCAAACGGCTAATTTCCGTTTCAATATAGTTTTTCACCTTGTTTTCCTGTCCGCTAACCGCTCTAACTACATACCATTTTTTGATATTATTATCAGTCATATCAAAAAAAAATTAAGCTTTTAACCAATTAAAGAAAAACCCTAATGCTTTAGCAAAAGTAGAATCTACTCCCCAAGTTGCTAATGCAAATAAAATAGAAAATAAAGCTACTATTATAGTTAACTTTTGTACTTCAGCCCATTCCGGCCAAGTAACATTTGATTTTAATTCTTCAAATGCTTCCGATATGTAATTAACAACCTTTGCCATTATATATTTCTTTTGCACGGGCGGAGGGATTCGAACCCCCATCAACGGTTTTGGAGACCGCTATTCTACCCTTGAACTACGCCCGTTTGTTTAAAAAACCAGCAGCGAACCGCTGGTTTTTATTATAATTGACTATGAATTAGTCTAAGATTTCAGTTACCTGACCAGCACCTACAGTTCTACCACCCTCACGAACAGCAAAACGTAAACCTACTGATAAAGCGATTGGGCTCAACAATTGAACATCAATTGTTAAGTTATCACCTGGCATTACCATCTCAACTCCTGCAGGTAAAGAAATAGTACCTGTTACGTCAGTTGTACGTACGTAGAACTGTGGACGGTAGTTGTTGTGGAATGGAGTGTGACGTCCACCTTCTTCTTTTTTCAAGATATACACCTCAGCTTTGAAGTGAGCGTGTGGCTTAACAGATCCTGGCTTAATGATAACCATACCACGTTTGATATCAGCTTTATCGATACCACGTAATAATAAACCTACGTTATCTCCAGCTTCACCTCTATCAAGGATTTTACGGAACATCTCAACTCCTGTAATTGTAGAAGTCAATTTCTCAGCACCCATACCAATGATTTCAACAGCATCTCCAGTATTAGCAACTCCAGTTTCGATACGACCTGTAGCAACAGTTCCACGACCTGTAATTGTAAATACGTCCTCAACTGGCATCAAGAAAGGCTTATCAACATCACGAGCTGGTAATTCAATCCAGTTATCAACAGCATCCATCAATTCCATTACTGTAGCAACCCATTGAGGCTCACCGTTTAAAGCTCCTAATGCAGAACCTTTAACAACTGGTCCATTATCACCATCATACTGATAGAAAGACAATAAATCTCTGATTTCCATTTCAACAAGCTCTAATAACTCTTCGTCATCAACCATGTCTACTTTGTTCATGAATACAACCATTCTAGGCACACCAACCTGACGTCCTAAAAGGATGTGCTCACGAGTTTGTGGCATTGGACCATCTGTAGCAGCAACTACAAGGATAGCACCGTCCATCTGAGCAGCACCAGTAACCATGTTCTTAACGTAATCCGCGTGACCTGGACAGTCAACGTGAGCGTAGTGACGGTTAGCTGTAGAGTACTCTACGTGAGAAGTATTGATAGTAATACCTCTTTCTTTTTCTTCAGGAGCGTTATCAATCTGGTCGAATGATTTAGCTTCTGATAAACCAGCATCAGCTAATACTTTAGTAATAGCAGCAGTCAAAGTTGTTTTTCCGTGATCTACGTGTCCGATAGTTCCGATATTTAAATGGGGCTTCGAACGATCAAAGGTTTCTTTTGCCATGATTTAATAATTTAATCTTAGTTATATAATTAGTGTTCAAATATTCAAAATTGAGCCAATGACGGGATTTGAACCCGTGACCTCTTCCTTACCAAGGAAGCACTCTACCCCTGAGCTACACCGGCTTTTGTGCATTCAGGAGCCAGTTTTCAGAATTTCAAAATCAAATTCTTATTTCTAATTCCCTAATTCGACAATCATCGCATTGCTTTGATGATTTTGTGGGGAGAGCAGGATTCGAACCTGCGAAGACTTAGTCAGCAGATTTACAGTCTGCCCTCGTTGGCCGCTTGAGTATCTCCCCAACTCTTCTTACTTACAGTCACTTAAAAACTTGAGCCGATGGAGGGACTCGAACCCACGACCTGCTGATTACAAATCAGCTGCTCTAGCCAGCTGAGCTACACCGGCGACTACAATAAAAAAAGTCCGCTATTTCTAACGGACTGCAAATGTAGGGATTTTATTTTTTAATCAAAATATTTTTTATCTTTTTTTTATTTTTTAAGCATGCGCCCTGATTATTTCTTTCCTTTTCAACAAAAGACGTTCCAAAGAATCCACAGACAAATCAACTGCCTCCTCAAAGGACTTGCACTGCTTTTTAACTATAAAATCGTCGCCCGGCACCATCACCTTAATCTCCACTATCTTATTCTCTTTATCACTCGTGTTATCCAATTTCAAAAAAACATCAGAAGACACTACCCTGTCATAATACTTTTCCAACTTATCTAATCGTTCCTGAACAAAATCAACTAATTTTCTGTCAATGTTAAAATTAACAGCATGAACATTTACCTTCATAATAAAAATTTTATTTAGTTAAACTTCGAATCATTTTCGGTTTCGCGGATGTGCATCTTGATAAACTCGCTTCAATTCAGACAAACTGCTGTGGGTATAGATTTGAGTGGAAGATAAACTTGCATGACCTAACAATTCTTTTACTGAATTTAAATCGGCACCATTATTTAGCAAATGGGTTGCAAATGTATGCCTAAGAACGTGGGGACTCTTTTTTGTTTTTTCAGAGACAGTACTAAAGTAATCATTTATTAATCGATAAACAAACGATTCACTTATTTTATGACCGTTTTTATTCAATATTAACAAATTGCCATTTTCGATATTCGCAAGCCCGTTTCTTTCAATAAGATAACGATTTAATAACTCAACCGTGCAGTCCAAAAGCGGAAGTACACGCTCCTTATTCCGCTTCCCCAAAACCTTAAATGTTTTACCATAAGCACTGTAATTACCCATTTCGAGCGCAATCAATTCAGCACGACGCATACCGGTAGTATAAAACAGCTCAATGATCAGACGATTGCGGATTCCTTCAAAATCATCCGGATAATCATTTTCCTCAAACACCAGCTCCAGCTCCTTTTCTGAAAAAGGGATTTGCACCTTCTTAGGCGTTTTTAAAGATTTATGTTTTTGCAACGGATTCACCTCAATCTGTTTCGTTTTCAGAAGGAATTTATAAAACGATTTTAGAGACGAAATTTTACGGTTTACGGAAGTATTGGAAACATTATTTTCCACCAGAGAAACAATCCAGCTACGGATCTGTGAATAACCGACAGCATCCAAAACCAAATCAGCATCATGTGTTTTCAGGAAATTTTCAAATTCAGCCACATCATTTAGATATGCCGTAAGTGTATGCGGAGAATAATTTTTCTCTTTCTGAAGATAATCGCGATACGCAAGCTGATTTGTAATCATAAAAAAACCGTTAGCCACAAAGTTATAAAACTTCGCATACTAACGGTTATAGTAGCATTCAAAAAAGTATTAAGCTTCTAAAGAATCTCTTAATCCTTGAATGTATTGTGCTTTTTGAATTTGAGCTCTTCTTGTTACAGATGGCTTAGTAAACGCCTGACGTGCTCTTAACTGACGAACAGTTCCTGTTTTGTCGAATTTTCTCTTATAGCGCTTTAATGCTCTATCGATATTTTCTCCGTCTTTAATTGGGATAATTAACATGTTTTAGACACCTCCTCTCATTTAGGCCGCAAACTTATAAAAAAATTACGAATTACGAATTATAAATTACGAATTTTATTTTTCCACGCCTATTTACAACATATTGCGAAACAAAAAAGCCAAGTCACAATTTCTTGTCTCTTGGCTCTTTTCTCTATTTTGTAATCACTTCACCTCTTAATGCTTCACAGCCGGCTTGTAATTTTGTTTGTCGATTACCATTTTAGATAAAATCTCCTTAAGAATTTCCGAAGTTCCACCTCCGATAGGCCCTAAACGGCTATCTCTCAATAAACGCGCTAACGGATATTCTTCCATATAACCATAACCTCCCAACATCTGCAGGCAACTGTAAATTGTATCATCGGCGACTTTCGTTGATTTCAGTTTAGCCATAGTAGCCTCTTTCACCACATATTCGCCTTTATCCAATCTTGCTACCGCTGCATAATTAAACAGTTTGCAATGCTCCACATCTGTTGCGTGCTCCACCATTGTATGCCTTAAGGCCTGGAACTTATCAATGGTTCTTCCAAATGCTTCACGTTCTGACATGTAGTCAATCGTATACTCAATTGCATACTCCGCACTAGCATGAGCATTTATCGCCATGATCAATCGCTCTAAGGCGAAATGCTGCATGATATACGGAAACCCTTTTCCTTCTTCCCCCATTAAATTCTCAACAGGAATTTCTACGTTATCAAATGCAATTTCAGCCGTATCAGAAGCTCTCCATCCTAATTTATCAAGTTTGGTAGCGGATATTCCTGCAAGATTGCTGTCCACCAAAAACATACTGATCCCTTTATTTCCAAGTTCCGGATTTGTTTTGGCTGCCACAACATAGTAATCAGCATAAACACCGTTCGTAATGAATGTTTTAGAACCGTTAATAATATACTTATCCCCTTTTTTTATGGCCGTTGAACGCATCCCTGCAACATCACTTCCTCCAAAAGGCTCTGTGATACATAAAGCTCCGATTTTATCCCCGGAAATACTTGCTGCCAAATACTCTTGTTTGATTCGCTCATCCCCTTCTGCATTTAAATGTGTCATCGCTAAATACGTGTGCGCCCACATAGCTGCAGCAAAACCTCCTGATTTGATTCTCTGAAGTTCCTCTAAAAAGATAACCGTGTAAAACAAATCCAGATTTAATCCACCATAAGCCTCAGGATATCTTAAACCAAAAAAGCCCATTTCCCCGAACTTCTTCCATATAAAACGTTCGATAGTCCCGGTTTTTTCCCATTTTTCAATATGAGGAACGACTTCTTTTTGCAAAAAATCACGTAAACTTTCTCTAAATAATTGATGCTCTTCTGTAAAATATATTGAGTTCATACAGTTTGAAATATTATTACTATAGTATATAGTTGATATTAATTAATTAAGGCCCAAATATAAGGCAATTATATCGACTTTTTCAAGTGGAAAATTCTTAATTTTTGCCAAATCTTCCTTGGATCTAATTTCACCATTCATACTGCGGTAAGTCACTATTTCCTTGGCTAAAGCATATTTAAAAAAAGGAAATTGCATTAATTCTTTAACAGAGGCTTCATTGATGTCAAGCTTTCGGATGTTCGGAACAGCGAAAATTGAAAACCGCTTATTGACATTCACAAGGACCTCAGGCGACAAACCCCACACATCTTCCAACTGCTTCATAGAAACAAACGCTCCAAACTTTTCGCGCTCTTTCAGAATTCGTTCCGAAAGTGCCGGCCCGATACCGTATATCTTCATCAAATCTTCCTGAGTCGCCAGATTGATATCCGCAACCGTAATTTTTTCTTTTTTATCAGTCACTTGTTTTGGATAGCCTGTAAAAGAACTATCTTTTCTTTTATTTTTAACCCAATCCGGAAACTTGAAATAAGGCGACACACCGGCAAGCCACTCATTGGAAACTTTAGTCACTTGCTGAAATTCGGCAGCCGAATTTACAAATCGGTTTTCCTCCCGGAATTTATGAAGACGATCAATTTCAGTCACCGACATGCCCAGCACATATCCTTTGTAATCTGAAATAAAATTGGGATTGAACGGATAAATTTTATGTTTCTCTACCCCTTTTGCACCTTTAAGACTGTCTATTTCGGACTGCAGAGCCAACCATTCCTTTTCTTCTCTGCTTGCCGTTGGCGTTGAAAATCCCATATCGGAAAAACAAAAGCAGTAAACCAATTGAATTAAAATCATCAGCAGTATAAGTGCGACGATGCCACTCCGCTGTTCGCGGGTGTATTTAAAATCAGACGTAATTTTCATGATTAAGGGATTTACAAATCAAAAACGGAACTGCGCTTGGTATAAACCATGTCCTTTAGCTTGAATAAAAAAGCCAGTGTCAAATACACACCAAACCAAAGTCCGACCGTGAAAAAAGAAATGTAAATAAAGAAAAGGCGAACGCTGGTAGTTCTCATCCCCAGACGATCCGCTAAACGGGAAGACACTTCGAAACCGTGTTTCTCAAAAAAGTGGCGTATATTGGTTATCAATCCCATAGTACAAATGTAATTATTTCTTTAACAATTCAATACCAATTTCACACTGCAAGCATTTTTTCCGATTGCAATATTCGTTTTTCAGCTGTAGAAGCGTTTGCGAATCAAAAGCATTTTCCGCATAGACTCCGAAACCGGAAAACTTGTCTATTACAACATTTTTCTCGGCAGCAATCTCTTCCAGAAAGCCAATTAGATCATCAGCCACTTCCTTTCCAATATGTTTTGCATAAGAAAACCTCATTGGGACAATCGTATTCATAACCAGCAAATCAACAAATGAAGATGTCAGCGTTTTCCGTTTCTTCGGACTTTCTTTATCGAACTGATAATGGGTTTGCCAATATTCCGAAACCTTCACATCAAAAATACTGTAGAAAGCCGAAACCGAATCAGCAGCCGTAATTTTCGAAAAAAGATTGTCCTGCTGATGGTATAACTGAGCCAGTTGTGCCAGACGAATCGTTGGGAAATTATCGGGGCGAAGTTTAAAAAACTGCACAGGTGCAATGTTACTCTTTCCCAGTCGGTACTTATCAGACAAATAATGCCAGCGGTTTTTCGAGTCATTATAGTAAACATCCTGCTTTTCTTCATCCAGTAAACCAGCCCTTCCAAAAAAAAGCGCCTCAATATTTTCAACTTCAGCCTTTTCTTTTCGGATAACGGAAAACGGAATGGAATTCGCAATGGCAAAAAAGGAATCACCATTTGAATTCAGACCGAAGTTTTTAGCTAAAAAACAAAACAACGCTTCCTCCCAATCATATTTATTCTGATGCAAATGCTCTTGCATAGGTAGTGCTTTCCGTTCGAGCCGTTCAAAAAACAAGCGTTCCTGCCATTTTTTCAAAACAAATCCATCAATCGAAGCCAGATCTTTTTCACAGTAAATCCATGACTTGGCTACCGAAAGTGAAATATAACTTTCCAAAACATCTTTGAAAACATAATTCTTCAGTTCCAAAACAGGAATCTCGCTATTATCAGCCCGAAAAACATTGGTATCGTGTTCCCAAACCACATGCAAGATGACAGCATCATAAGCCGGATCATTCTCGTGATGGTGCAAATACCAATCAGATGATTTGATGTGGATTTCAATATTGCCGGCCCATTTCTGACCTCCGATATAAATCTGAGCATTAAAAAAATCAGGTCCGGCCTGTTTCAGATAGTGACCGGGACGGAGAATCTGAAGTTCCTCTCCTTTAAAAGTCTGTAGTTTTTCATAGGCAAATTTTCTGTATTGCCAGATGTGGTGTAAAAATTCTTCGTGCATGGCGTATAAAATGAAAGACGAATGTATGAAAAAAATTATCTTTGTGAACCAACACGATTAAAAAAAATGAAAAAAAATCTTACAATTTTGTTTTTCCTCACCCTTCTAACGGCGTTTGGACAAAATAAATCAAGAGCCACAAACGGTTTTAAAATAACGTATTTAAAGAGTTCCAACGGAAAACTGACTGAAAACCAAGATCCGATTCTGGTTTTTACAAATGAAAACGAAACGGTTATCACCACCGAGAAGACCTACACTAAAAAGGCATCTTTTCCTTTTGAACAGACATTGATCAGTCGACCAAAAAACAAATTGGTTCTGGTTGCCAGTCTTTCCCCGTCAAAAACCACTTCGACGATCGACACCGTTAGTATAGAAAAACAGACGTTTGAAACCTTGAATGACACTAAAACCATTTTAGGTTATAAATGCAAAAAAGCAAAAACCATTATCAACTCGAACACAATTGAACTTTGGTATACAGATGAATTGAAAGTGAAAGGTGCTCCGACCGTTTTAGGTCAGAAGATCGGATTGGTATTGGAGATGGTGCGTAATGGAAATTATATCGTATCGGCTTCCAAAATCGAAAAACTGAAGAATGTAAGCCCTTCACAACTTGTTTCAAATACAGGAACATCTGTAGATCCGTTAACCTATCGTGATTTGCTATGGAAAAGCCGTTTCACCACTATTAATGTTTTTGAAAATGAGGTCATCAACTTTTCCGATGCTTCAAAATCAAATGACAGTATTTTGCGATTCGCCAATGGGACCATCATCATTAAAAAAGTAAAATTCCCGGAGATCAAAAGCGGAAGTCAGATTTTTGTGGATGTCGCCGAGCAGTCTAACGGAGATGCTTATGACCGTACCGGCTCTGTTTTCATAATCCCTACGGACAAACAAAAGTCTTTTATGGACGGTTTAAAAAACGGTGCCAAAACGCTTCCTATTTATGAAAACGGAAACGGAAAACAATATCAGGGTGTCGTAAGGACGGAGGAATACACCCCTCTTTTGGAACTAATGCGCTTCTTTACTCCTTTTGGAATCAAACAGTACAATCATATTGAGTTAAAAGACAAAAAATGGCATGAGATCGTTCCTTACCGTCAGGACATTTCCGAATTGTATTCGCAGCTTAGCAATAAAGAACTTTGGGTAGGAACGTTTATCGGAAACTATGACAAGGGCGGACATAAGGTTTCGATGCATATCACCATTCACGATGAAGAGAACCAGCCTGTAAAAAACACTTTTGCGTTGCCGCTTTTCAACACTACCAATATTATGGAAATGGCGTCACAGGAATACAGTACGATGTTTGATAATGAAAATGGGCTGTTGGTTACTTTCACCCTAGACAAAGATGTGAAGAATGCAAAACTGCGTTACACCACGACCGGTCATGGTGGATGGGAAAACGGAGACGAATTTGTACAGAAAGAAAACACCATTCTTTTAGATGACAAAAAGGTTTTCTCCTTTATTCCGTGGCGACAGGATTGCGGTTCCTACCGATTGTTTAATCCGGCTTCCGGGAATTTCCCTAACGGATTATCGTCGTCGGACTATAGCCGTTCGAATTGGTGTCCCGGTATGGTTACCAATCCTAACCTTATTGATTTAGGCGATTTAAAAACAGGGAAACACACCATCCGGGTAAAAATACCTCAGGGAGCTCCGGAAGGGGGCGGATTCAGCGCATGGAACGTTTCAGGAGTATTGATTGGAAATTAAAATAAAAAAAGCCACTGTTTAACGGTGGCTTTTTTTATTACTTATTTTATCGAGTTGATAATATCATGTTTCGTGATAATATGGTGTTTCCCGTTTCCTAAATCTACCAATACGGCTTGATTGTCTTTATTGATCAGTTTAGACACTTCCTCTACCGGAGTCCCTAATTTCACTATCGGAAAGGCAGCTCCCATTACTTCGCGGATTGGTTTTTCCGCCACGTTTTTATCGGCCACATAGCTTTGGAATAAGTCCGTTTCATCTACTGAACCTACAAATCCGTTAATATCAATTACAGGGATTTGAGAGATTTTATGCTTGCGCATGCGATCAATCGCATGAGAAACCAATTCTTCAGTACGAACAACCACCAACGGTTTATCAATATGTTCTTTAATTAGGTCTTCTGCTTTTGTCACTTCATCTTCCAGGTAGCCTCTGTCACGCATCCAATCATCATTGAAGATCTTACCTACATAACGCGATCCTGAATCGTGGAATAAAACCACTACTACATCGTCCGGCCCGAATTCGTCTTTTAACTGCAGTAAACCTTTGATTGCGGATCCGGAAGACATTCCGACAAACAAACCTTCTTCTAAAGCCAATTTACGGGTATATACCGCCGCATCTTTATCGGTAACTTTTGTAAAACCATCGATCAGGTCGAAGTTTACGTTTTGTGGAAGAATGTCCTCTCCAATTCCTTCTGTTACGTACGAGTACACTTCATTCTCGTCAAAGATTCCGGTTTCTTTGTATTTTTTGAAAACCGAACCATAGGTATCTACACCCCAGATTTTGATGTTTGGGTTTTTCTCTCTTAAAAATTTAGCAACACCCGAGATCGTTCCGCCGGTCCCAACACCTACAACGAAATGCGTTACCTTACCATCTGTCTGTTCCCATATCTCCGGTCCGGTTTGCTCGTAGTTTGCCTGCGTGTTCGACAAGTTATCGTATTGATTAACGTACCATGAATTCGGAGTTTCTTCAGCTAAGCGTTTTGAAACCGAATAATAGGAACGAGCATCGGTTGGTTCCACATCCGTAGGACAGATCACTACTTTTGCCCCCACCGCGCGTAGGATATCCATCTTTTCTTTGGATTGTTTATCCGTAATAACACAAATTAATTTGTAGCCTTTAACAATCGCTGCCAAAGCTAATCCCATACCAGTGTTCCCGGATGTTCCTTCAATGATGGTCCCCCCTGGTTTTAAACGGCCGTCTGCTTCCGCGTCTTCTACCATTTTAAGTGCCATTCGGTCTTTACATGAATGGCCCGGGTTGAAGTATTCTACTTTTGCCAAAACCAAAGCATTGATTTCGGAGGTTATCTTGTTCAATTTTACCATGGGTGTATTCCCGATGGTTTCCAATATATTTTTTGCGTATTTCATTTCTATTTATAATTTACCTGTCGTTTTTTGGTCTGTAAAGATATTGATTTATAGAAAGTTTCCAAAAGAGAAAAAAGTTTCCCTATTAGCCCTTATGCCAGTGGCATCCCTCCCGCCAAAAACGGGATGGATAGAATAGTCAACGGGAATACCGATTTCAAAATACCCATTCCTTAAACTATCGGAACATTCGCTTCTAAACTTAACTGAAGAAATTCCAGATTACGCCGAAACGGATCATGAAATCACGATATGGATAATTAGGTGCTGTATAGTAGTTATATCCAGAAAAACCGGAGTTAAAGTGTTCTGCCTTCAGGAAAAGCCTAAACGTTCGTATTTTCGCATTTATAAAATAATCCAGCATAGGAAAATCACCAACATCTTTTTGATTCTGGATATAGAATTCGCCTAACAACGGATTATAGTCATTTGCTTTGTATTTGGTGAAATAATTAAATATGACACCGGTCTGAAGGAACAACGCCTTACCGAAGAAATACTCGCTAAAATAAAGGGAGTTTCTGGTAGTGAATTGCGGTACGTTCAGAATATACTCGGATTGTTGAACCTGTTGAAAAAGAAAGGTGTTATCTAAAGCGAATTTACCAAACTTGAATTCATTGGCCGCCTTAATTGATAAATAGTTGATCGTTTTATCATATTGAAAAGGCTTAACAATTAACTGATCTGCGATTCCTTCAGCGTTATAGGTTGGGTTAAAATTGGCAAAATATAAATGATCGTTCAACACGGAATATTGTGCCGAAATATCAAACCATTTGGTCTTTGCTTCGACTTCGATGTTATTGATCTTTTCGTTCTTAAAACTATTATACCAGTTATATTCTTTATAATCGCTTTGGTATAGCACGTAATTAAGGTTAGGTAATTTATTCATTTTCTGATATCGGAACGAGAAGACGTTGTTTTCGTTCAATGTATAGCGAAGGGTGGCATCAATATTGGAAAGCGATTGGTTTGTGATGGAGTTAGACACCAGAAATGTTCCTTTCCATTTATCTTTTTGGTATACATACTGGCCTCCCCAGGTATTGATCTTATCACTGTTCGCATTAGGAATAAAAAAGCCTGAAGACTGAATAACAGTTCTGTGATAATAATAATTATATTGATAATCTTCAACGAAGAAATTAAAGTCACCTAAAATCTTATGCGAGTAAGCGGCTCCAATCTTGTTATATATTCGGTTGTAACGTGTCTTGTCGTTAATGAACGAGGTATAGCTTTCGCCGAAACGACTGCTGGGCCCCATGGAAAACTCAAAGAACTTATATTCGTAGTTGAACTGGTGGTTCAACACAATGCTGCTTGGCGTCTTGTTCAGCTTGAAGGAATGATCTACGAAGAAGCGGTTTCCTTTCAGGAGCGATTGAGCATCGTAGAAATATACATCAAGACGTGATCGCTCACGATACAGATCGTCTCCACTTTCAAATTGCGAAAGCACCTGTATTCCTCCGTTTTCCTGATTCGTAAAATCCTGCGTGGTGATATGCGCCCTCAGAAAATAACGTTTATCAGTGGTGTTATAACTTGTAATAAATTTGAAGTTCCCTGTACTGGAAAGCTGGTTTTGGTATTTCCCTAAGGAACGGAGCCCTTTATACCCAACAGCTATATTAAGGTTCTTGTTTATATTGGCAGAAAGGAATGCATCAAGATTTTGTCCTTGTTCCATAACCGATCTGTAATAAAGGTCGCTATAAGGGGTTGGAACATTGTAATAACTAATATCGCGGACTTCAAGATAGTTAAAGTGCTTTCCGAGAAATCCGAATTCCGGAAAAGGGTTAAAATGAGTCATTCCGAAATCCAAAGTATTATATGTCTGTCCTTCGTTAAGAAACGGCAATAGTCCGAATATATCTTTCCGAAGGTAATTAGCTTTGTACTCACGTTTAATGGTAAGTGCCGTATCTACAATGGTAGTGTCTTTTTCTATGGAAATGATTTTATATAAATCAACGGTCGCTTTCTTTTCAGCACTCCCTTTTGCAGCATTCTTCTGCAACTGCAAATCATCATCCTGTGCATAGGCAGACAACGCACATAAAAATAACAAACAGAAAAGACTATGTCTCATAAATTTTGATTAGAGCACAAAGGTAATCAGATTTACATAACTTTTTAAAATAAAAAAGCCCCACCGAAGTGAGGCTTTAATTATTTTTCAGAAATAATTATTTTCTGTTTTTTCTTGATTTCAATTTGAAATCAGCCATTCTACCTTGAGCTAAAACGTTTCCATCAGCATCTTGTAACTCATAAGTGCTACCAGTTTTGATTAAAACACCAGCAAGTTGGTATGCATCAGCAAAACCTTCGTTTGCTCCACCTAAACTGTATTTAAATACATCATCGATGTTAACTTCATGCATCCAAACACCAGGCTTAGCCATAGTAACTTTCATTTTGAATAGAATGTCTTCTGCAGGTACATCTGTAGAAGGCGTAGCGTTAGACCAGAAACTTGGAACGATGAAGTAAACTCCGTCAGGAGCAGTTTCAGGAAGCGTTAATGTAGCAGGACAACCAGTATAATCGTCAGCAACAACATTGAATCCTTGATCATATAATTCTAAGTCGAAGTCAAATGTACATAAATCATGCTCATTAGCACCGCTATCATCTTTGTAAACAGCAGGAACTAAAGTACCATGAGAATTTGCAACCGTTTGAGTCCAGTCAGCAACAGCAACAAAGTCATTTGAAGTTTTGTTGTTAACTGTGATGGTGATGATCTCAGAAGCTGGATCAACTTTACCGTTTGCGTTACCCATAGAGATTAACTTCAACTTGATAGTCTCAGTTCCTTCCGGCAATAAATCAAAAATAGGCGTAACGTCTACTGTATGAGTTGATGCATAAGCAGGGAAGAACACTTTATGTCCGATCAATCCCCATCCATCATCGATGTTTGTTTCATCATCAGTAGTAGGATCTGCATCTCCCTCAACTGTATAGTCTCTGAAGTTTGCAGTACCACCAACTAACTCAAGTTTAAAATCCATTCTTTTGTTAAGTGGAGTGTCTGTGTTCAACACAAGGTTTACCACTTCACCTTCTTCAACCGTAAAGTTAGTTTCCTCAACAGTAACTGTTGGTTTGAACGTTCTTTGATCTGCAGTCTCGTTTTCATCATCATTACATGATACAAGAGAACCTATGACAGCAGCAGCAAAAACGAATCTATAATTAAATAGTTTTCTCATTGTCATTATTTTTTAATTAATTCTTGTATATCTGCTTACATACTGTCTGTTACCAGCTGTGAATGTTACTTCATATCTGATTTCAAAAGTGTTCGCATCAATCATATGACCATCTGTACCATCCGTAGTCAAGCCATAAACTTCGTTTGAATATGTACCTTGAGCTAAATTTTGATGAGGAACAGTCATGTCACCACAGATGTCAATGAAGTTATATCCTTGATCTGGTGCAATTGTACCTGGTAAATAAGTAGCAGTTGTAACCGTTTTGAATGTATTCACATCAACTAAAGTGATTGCTTCAGGAGCTGGGAAATTTCTAACAAAACCGTCATTTCTAGTACATCTTGTTTGGTAGTTACCAGCCAATTGAGACTGACATCCAACGAAAACGATTCTTAATCTGTTGTACTGAGAACCAACAACAGCACCTTCTGCTCCTGTAAGGTTTAAGATCAACTCAGTTTTTGCAGTAGGGTTCAATTGCCCTGTGTTCACCAATAATGGGAAGTTAGCAAATGTACCGTTAGGTTGAATCGTAACAATACCAGACTGATCAACAAAATCAAACTCAACTCCTTCAGTAGCTGTAGAAGCAGGATCGATTTCATAATGAACCGTAATTGGAGACGTAGGATTTTGACCGTTTCCTGTACCGATTACAGATACCGGGAAACCTCTTTCCACAGCACCTAAATCTTCAAAATAAGCAACTGACTCAAAAGAAGAGGCAAAACCTACAACTTTAGGACCATTCGAAAAATCCTGTTCTGTTTTGATATCATCATCAGTACAGGCAACTGTAGCAGCTGCTAAGATTAATAAAGACATTAACTTTTTCATAACTTATAATTTTTGTGTTTATATTATGGTGCAAACCAGAATGGACCTGAAGTATAACAGTCAGTAACTGTTTGTGCAGGCACATTAGCCGTGTTGCTTGAAATCTCAGAAATTGGATACATCAATCTACGAGGTTTGTGGTTTCCATCCGGAGTTACCGAATTCAAAGGCATTGGAATATTAGCATCGATTAGAGGAATACCACCTTTACGAGCTCTTGTATACTCGATAAAGATCTCAGCTCCATTGATACCATTTAAAGCGATACTTTTCTGATAGAAAATTGCTTCCAATTGTTGTTCAGGAGTGGCACCGATTGCACCATATCCTTTTCCAGCTACAAGGTTAACAGAGCTAATGTAAGCCGTTGGATCACCAGCACCTAACTGATTGTAAGAAGCAGCGATTGCAGCATCAAATAATGTCTGAGCGTCACCGGCTAAATAACCTTTGTGAACCGCTTCAGCCTGCAATAACAAACTTTCTGACAATAACATCATGTAACCATCTTGCTCAGAGCTGATAACCAAACCTGGGCCTAAAGAAGAAATGTTAGTTGGTGCATTTCCTTCTGGAACTGAAGCATCACCTTGCTCAACACCAACGATAGTTCCACCGATTGGAGCGAATAGTCTTCCTCTTCTAGCATCCGTTGGACCAACATTCAACTGATCAGCGATGTAAGCAGAAGCTCTTCTGAAACGGAAAGCCGTTCTTTCAGCTCTTGTTGGATCAGTTACCGGTTTAAGGTCATACATCAAGTTATACCAAGGGTTTTGTCTGCTGTCGCTACCATTTGAATAACCAGGGTTGATTGTAACATCCTGATCAACAAAAGACGCAGAAGACAACTCAGCAAATTCATTAGCTAAATAAGTTGTAGTTTCAGCATCATTCAACTCAGATTGTCTTAACAAGATTCTAAGTTTCAAAGTGTTAGCAAATTTTTTCCAACCTGCCATATCTCCACCTAAAATAACGTCCTCACTTCCAACTGATCTTGTAGAAGAAGTTGGGTTATCAATCATGTGAATAGCAGTTTCTAACTGTACTACTAAATCTCTATAGATCGCTTTATCATCATCATAAGCAGGCGACAAATTATTTAAAAATAAATGAGCCTGGCTATAAGGAACGTCTCCATACAAATCTACCAAATATTGGAAGTAGAATGTCTTACAAATCATAGCAATAGCTTTATGATTCTCAAAGTTTGGAGCAGGGTGATTGATAATTCTTGTGAATTCTCCGGTTCCTCTGTAAACACCATCCCAGATATCATCATAGAAGTTGTTACTTAAAAAGATTCCGAATTCTTCAGCATAACCTCCTGTAAAAGAGTTTACGTTCGCTCCCCAGTTGTTCATAAATACGTTTCCATATTCATTCATACGTCTAGTTAAGTTTCTGTATGAATCCGACTGAGCTGCCGCAAGCGACAAGTTTGGCGTAACCAAAGAAGCATCAGCATTATCGGATGAATCATTCACATCCAAATAATCGCTACATGAAAATAGCATGAAACCAGCTATTAACGGTAATATAAATTTAATTCTCTTCATTTCTTTTCAATTAAAAAGTTAGATTAACATTGAAACCGAAAGTTCTAGTAGCAGGATACTGACCTGTTACCGCTAAACCTTGATCATTCCCACTAGATCTAGATTGCTCAGGATCGTGGTAACCTCTGTTTTCTTTAGGTAAAACAATGAACGGATTTCTTGCATTAACACCAAAACGCAAAGAAGATAAACCAGCTCTTTCAATCATTTTTGATGGTAAAGAATAGCTTAATGACAACTCTCTAACTTTAAACGCAGTTGCATCTAACACCATATTTTCCTGAACAGCTCTGTACTCATTTGAGAAATAGTTCAAATAAGAAGTATAAGTGTTACCTCCAGTTACAACAGATGTATTTGCCTCATAAACACCATCTCCGTCTGTATCAACAGAAGAGTTAGGGAAAATGAATCCTGAACGACCGTTTTCAGCAGACTCCACTAAGTGACCTGACCAAGACATCCAGTCTTTGTTACCAGCCCAGAATTGGTGACCTGTTCTGTAATCCATTACCGCAGCTAAACGAATACCTTTGTATTCAACTGAAGTATTATAGTTGATGATGTAATCAGGAGTAGCTTTACCTAATGTTTTGTACTCAGTTGTACGTACTGGGTTACCAGTATTAGGATCAATAATTACTCTACCTTGATCATCTCTTTCGTAAGCGATACCTTTAATTAATGGGAACTCTTCTCCTTCTTCTGCGAAGATACCTACTCCGTTTCCAGAGAAGTTAACTAATGCAACTGATTTAGCATCTGGTGCAGCTTTGTCTACGATAGACTCACTGTGCGTATAACCTACTCTGTTTTCCCAGATCAAGTTCTCAGTTTTAACAGGGATAAAACCTAATTCCAACTCATAACCTGTAGTTGTCATTTCCCCTACGTTACCTCTAACCGTATTAAAACCTGTAGCAGCAGAAACCGATCTGTTTGTAATCAAGTCAGTAGTTTTTGTTTGGTAGAAAGATCCATCAAATGTTAATCTATCACCAAAGAAACCTAATGTTAAACCAGCCTCTAAAGTTGCCATAAACTCAGGTTTGATCTTAGAATCAGTAGGAGTTCTGTTATATGTAAACGAGTTCAAGCTTCCGAACGGATAACCAGTTCCCGCAACATAAAGATCATTAATATCATTAACACCAATATTAGATGAGTTACCTACTTTTACCCATGATCCATAGATTTTAGCATAGTTCAACACTTTGTTGTTTTTCAAACCTTCGAATGCCTTTGTAGGAATGAATGAAACCCCTACTGAAGGATAGAAATAGTTATCTTTTTCAGCACCGTGTAAAACAGAGTTCCAGTCATTTCTTCCTGTTAAGTTCAAGTTCAAGAATTCTTTGTAGCTTAAATCCACGTTTCCGAAGAAACCGAATCTTCTTTGTCTTGTATAACTGTTAGATCTTCTAACCTCACCTGTAACGTTTGAAATGTTATACAAACCAGGGATAGTTAAGTTATCTCCACCAACACTAACACTTTGAGTGTAAAGATCCTGAATGTTGTTACCAAGATTAGCTTTTAAATCTAAATCCTGAGTCAATTTGTAATCAAAGTTCACTAAGAAATCACTGTAGAATCTTCTTGAATTAGAATTACTTGCATCGAAAGAGGAAACCACATTGTGATCACCACCCCCAACTTGAATCAAATCTACCCATGCATTAGTATGACTTCTTGCATTAGATTGAGTAACCTGGATACTTGGAGTAAATACAAAGTTAATGTTTTTATTTAACTCGTAGTTTAAAGTAACGATACCACTGAAATAGTCAGATCTGTTGTCATTACGTACGTTATCTCTTAACCAGTAAGGGTTATTGTAGTAAGAAGTCCAGTGACCATCCTGACCTGAGTTCTCGAAACGCTCAACAGGAATGTTTGAAGCCGTTTGTAATAAGTCTGTAAACAAGTTAGAAGAAGTCTGACTAGATTTTTGAGTAATATAATTTGTATTACCTTCTACTGTCCATCTTCCCATTTTCTTACCTCCTTTAAAGATAAAAGAGTTTCTCATTAACATATCACCCTCAACAACAAACTCAGTGTTTTGTCTGTTAGCAGAAAGGGAAACATATCCGTTTTCGATATCACCTCCACTGATTGCAAAACCTGTTTGAAGGATTGTTCCAGTGTTGAAGAATTTTTTGATATTATCTTTGATTGGGCTATATGGAGACATGATGTAAGAACCATCTGCCTGAGCTAAACCTACTGGTCTAACTACACCGTCCATTTCAGCACCCCAACCACCGTTCTCGTAAGAAACGTGTTGTCCGTTCCATCCTTGTCCGTAACGCTCTTGTCTTTGAGGAACAAAAGATACTTCTTCGAAGTCAATAGCTGAGTTAACAGAAACGTTTAACTTACCGCTTTTTGCACCTCTTTTAGTCGTAACAACGATTACACCGTTCACCCCTAAATCTCCGTAAAGAGCCGCTCCTTGAGCACCTTTCAAAATGTTAGTTGACTCGATCATCTCAGGAGCCATTGATTGTAAGATACTAGCTGTAGAAACAACGTTATCAATAACAATCAACGCCTGGTTGTTACCAGAAATTGAACGGGTACCACGTAATACGATACGTGTTGTAGCATTTACACCATTATTTGTAGTGTTAATTTGCAAACCTGTTACCTTACCTGCTAATGACTGAACAACGTTCGGGTTAGCAGCTTGTGTTAATTCTTTTGCTTTTACCACCTGGTTAGAAGACGTGATCTGATCTTGTCTTTTCTTAATACCCATTGTAGTAATAACAACTTCCGTTAACGCTTTAGACTCGCTAGCCATCTGAACGTTAACTTTGTTCGATGCCCCAACGGTCATCGAAGATTCTTTCATACCAATGAAAGTAAACACTAAAACTTCGCCAGTTTTAGCTTTGATGGTATAATTACCATCCATGTCAGTTTGTGTTCCGCGTGTTGTACCCTTAACGGCAACGCTCACACCTGGCAACGGCAAACCACCCTCGGTTACTGTACCAGTAATAGTTTTCTCCTGTGCGAAGGAAAACTGCATTGAAAACGCCAGCAATAGCGCAAAAATCCATTTAAACTTCGATCTCATACTAAATTTATTTGAGTTAGTTATTTCGCAAACTTCTTAATAATTTCTTAAATAACCAAATATTACTACAGAATAATACTATCAACCACGTGTTAAATTATTTACGAAATAAAAACGAAATAAACAAGAAACACCTCAATAAAAGACAAACATCTTAATAATCAACCCCTATTTTTATATTTTTGCAAAAAAATAAAAGAATGCTACTCAAGAATTTTTCCGATTTTATTTTGGAAGCAGGTACCGACGAGGCCGGGAGAGGCTGTTTGGCCGGACCGGTTACCGCAGCTGCCGTTATTCTCCCTGAAGGATTCACTTCCGAATTACTTAACGATTCCAAACAACTTTCAGAAAAAACAAGAGAAAGACTCAAACCCCTTATTGAAAACGAAGCAATTGCTTTCCAAGTAGTTCACCTGGAACCAAAAATCATCGACAAGATCAACATCCTAAATGCATCCATCAAAGCCATGCAGGAATGTATCATTAATCTAAAAACCACTCCGGAGTACATTATTGTAGACGGCAACCGCTTTAAACCGGTCAACAATATTCCTCACAGTTGCATTGTAAAAGGAGACAGCAAATACCTAAGCATTGCCGCAGCATCCATTTTAGCAAAAACTTACCGGGATGAATACATGGACCGCATCCACGAAGAGTTCCCAATGTACAACTGGAAAAAAAACAAAGGCTATCCAACCGAAGAACACAGGGAAGCGATTCGCAAATATGGTGTAACAAAATACCACCGCATTTCCTTCCGTTTATTACCCGAACAACTAAAGTTAGAACTTTAAAACAAAAAAGGCAGGAATCAAAAATTCCTACCTATTATATAATCAAAAAATCGCTTTCCTTTTTTACTTATTCCTTCACAGCTAAACGATTTCCGCTTCAAACAAATCAGCAAAATGTTTCACAATTTTCTGTTTCACCTCCTGCTCGTCGACCGCCTTTCCAAGTTCTACATGCATTGAAGTCACCGCCTTACCCTTTATGCCACATGGGATAATATTATCAAAGTAACCCAGATCCGCATTAACGTTTAGTGCAAAACCGTGCATGGTCACCCAACGGGAAGCACGAACCCCCATAGCGCAGATTTTTCTCGCAAATGGCGTACCTACACCCAACCAAACTCCGGTTTCCCCTTCGCTTCGTTCGCAGGACAATCCGTATTCGGCTAAGGTCAGAATTATCGCTTCTTCCAGCAATCGAAGATATTTATGGATATCGGTGAAGAAATTCTCCAGATCCAAAATCGGATAACCCACAATCTGACCGGGACCATGATAGGTAATATCTCCACCCCTGTTAATCTTATAAAAGGTCGCACCTTTTTCAGCCAATTGTTTTTCTGACAGAAGTAAGTTTGAAAAATCCCCACTCTTCCCTAACGTATATACATGCGGATGTTCCACGTATAAAAAATGGTTCGGCGTAACAATTGCAGATTCTTCCCTTCTGTTTTTAATTTTGATGTCAAGAATTTCCTGAAACAGGTTTTCCTGAAAATCCCAGGTTTCTTTATAATCCTTAAATCCCAGATCTTGGAACTGTACTTTCTTATTCATAATTCACTTATTCTAATTCCACTTCAAAATTCAGATTCTTACTTTCCATGTATTCTTTCATAGGGTAAGATAATATCACCGTTCTTTTGTCGTCACCAATTTTTGCATCAGGAACGGAAATCTTCTTCACCTTTCTAGGGAAAGTAACTTTCATAATATAATTCGACTCCTGATAAATCATTTCCATCGATTGCGCCATTTGGTTTGAAAGCGCTTCCGCGTCCTCTGTACTAACCCCTTCCTTAGCAAAACTTTTTGCATATTCTGCCTGAAGCTCTTCTTTGGTCATCACAGTAACTTGTTTACTGAATTTTTTCCCGTCGAATGCATATTGGGTCACTCCGTCGTTCTTTGGCGTAGCACCCTGTACCGGATTTTTACTCTTTGGTTGAACATCTGAAAGCGCATTCACCGGAGAAACCATATTCTGAAGTTCGGTTATGTTTTTAAAATCGGAATACATATCAAAAAGAAACTCCTGTTTCTTTTCACTGATTACCATGTGGCAGGTAAATTTTTCCATCTTCTTGATTTTCTCCTGTTCTTCTTTCGGCAGTTTGGCAATACTGTCTTTTTTGGAAGCATAAATCGAAGCCATTGCAAAAGTAGAATCAATATCTTTCGACTTTCCGTTCTTTGACGACCCCATTCCCCCCATTTCCTTACCGACCATCGACATCACTTTAGACATATCGAATCGATAATTGATCTTTCCGGAATTATCTGCATTAAAATTGACGCTTTCCGTAATGACACAACTTGTCATGGAACCAGCAAAAGCAACAAGAAGCAAGAGTATTCTTTTTTTCATTTCAAAAAATTTTCTCAAAAATACAAAATACTTCACGAATAGCCCTGATGGGAGCGGCATCCTTTTTTAAATGTTTTTTTCAAACATTAAAAAAGATACAGCAGACAGCAGGAACATGGATCACAAAAATTCCCGAACCATTCCGCTCCTGAAAACAAGCTTTACAATTTCCAACACGAACAATTTTGCAACTTTCCAACTTTTGCGACTTTGAAACTTATATAGTATCTTTGCACCCTTAAAATAAACATAAGAATTATGCAACTTTCAGAACAAGAAATCATCAGAAGAGAGAAATTGAGCAAGTTGAGAGAACTTGGCATCAATCCGTATCCGGCAAATTTGTTTCCCGTAAACCATACGTCGAAGCAGATAAAGGACGCTTTTGAAGAAGGCAAGAAGGTTGTGGTAGCCGGGCGTTTAATGAGTGTACGCGATCAGGGGAAAGCCTCTTTTGCCGAACTTCAGGACAGCGAAGGCCGAATTCAGGCTTATTTTAACCGTGATGTGATTTGCGAAGGTGATGACAAAACGCTTTACAATACCGTTTTCAAAAAACTGACGGATTTAGGCGACTTTATCGGAATTGAAGGTGAATTGTTCACGACTCAGGTGGGAGCAAAATGTATCCGCGTTTCTAATTTTACTTTCTTAAGCAAAACTTTACGCCCGTTGCCTTTACCGAAAATGGACGAAGAAGGAAATGTATTTGACGCATTCACCGATCCGGAATTGCGCTACCGTATGCGTTATGTGGATTTGGTGGTGAACCCGCAGGTAAAAGAAGTATTCATGAAGCGAACAAAACTGTTCACTGCAATGCGTACCTTCTTTAACGGAGCCGGTTATATGGAAGTGGAAACTCCTGTACTGCAATCGATTCCGGGTGGAGCATCGGCAAGACCATTTATCACACACCACAATTCATTGGACATTCCTTTATATATGCGAATTGCCAATGAGCTATATTTAAAAAGATTAATCGTAGGTGGTTTTGAAGGAGTATACGAGTTTTCGAAGAACTTCCGTAACGAAGGAATGGACCGAACGCACAATCCTGAATTTACTGCAATGGAAATCTATGTAGCTTACAAAGACTACAACTGGATGATGGAATTCACGGAAAACCTTTTGGAATACTGCGCATTACAAGTGAACGGAACCACTGACGCAACTTTTGGTGAGCACCAAGTTAACTTCAAAGCACCTTATGCCAGAGTTACGATGACCGACGCGATCAAACAATTTACAGGTTTTGACATTTCCGGAAAATCGGAAGCGGAATTATTCGACGCAGCGAAAGGAATGGGAATCGAAGTGGATGATACCATGGGTAAAGGGAAACTGATTGATGAGATTTTCGGCGCGAAATGCGAAGGAAACTTTATACAGCCAACTTTCATCACGGATTATCCGAAAGAAATGTCACCATTGTGTAAATCACACCGTGACAATCCGGAACTGACTGAGCGTTTTGAATTAATGGTATGCGGAAAAGAAATCGCAAATGCTTACTCGGAATTGAACGATCCGATTGACCAAAGAGAGCGTTTTGAAGCACAATTAAAACTATCAGAAAGAGGTGATGATGAAGCAGGGCAATTTATCGACGAAGATTTCTTAAGAGCATTGGAATATGGGATGCCGCCTACATCAGGTTTAGGTATCGGAATGGACCGCTTGATCATGTTCTTAACTAACAATGCTTCAATCCAGGAAGTTTTGTTCTTCCCGCAAATGCGTCCGGAGAAAAAAACAATCCAGATTGAATTGGAAGTCGAAGAGAAACTGATTGTGGAACTGCTTCAAAAACACGAAAACAGAATGGAACTGTCTGAACTTAAGATCAAAGCTTCTCTTAGTAGCAAAAAATGGGATAAAGCCATGAAAACGTTAGCGCAACACGGATTAACATCGGTAACTGTAAACGGCGACAGCAAGTTTGTTGCCTTGAAAGACTAAAACCACAAGAACATCTATAGTCAGTAAGGAGCTCATTTTGAGCTCCTTTTTTATTTTCCGATTAAACCTTTTAAACTTTGGATTGTCCTACCTCCGTAACACAAAAAAACTAAAGAGATGAAAAACGTGATTATTGCAGTTGCCCTTATGATTTCAGTGGCAACTTTTGCACAGGACAGAAAAATGCACCGGGAAGAATTTACTGCTGAACAAAAAGCCGAATTACAGGTAAAAAAAATGACATTGGAATTGGACTTAAACGACAAGCAGCAAAAAGACATGAAAAAGCTTTTGACCGAGCAAAATAAAAAACGTCAGGAAGCAAGGGCGAAACATCAGGAAATGAAGGATTCTGACAAGAAACCAACCAACGATGAGATGTTCGCCATGAAGAGCAAAATGCTGGATGATCAAATCGCTTTTAAAGCGGAAATGAAAAAAATCCTTTCCGAAAAACAGATGGAGCAATGGAAGGAGCTAAAAGAAGACAGGATGGAACAGATGAAGGAAAGAAAACAGATGAGATATCACAAAAATCATTAAACCGATAATTATTTCACTTAAATTTTGGATTTCATACATTTTTATTTAGTTTTGGGGAATATAACTATTAACCACAAATAAAAATTATGAAAAAAATAATTACCCTTTTTGTATTGTTTTTAGCTTTTTCAATAAACGCTTCAGCTCAAGACAAATCTGTTGGATACGAAATCAGCGCCAAGAAAGATCTTGAACAACTGATGAATGTTGTTAAGCTTGACAACAACATGCAAATGGCAATCTACAATTTGTTCATAAAAAAATACCAGGAATTAGATGCTCCTGAAATGACACAAGCAAGAAGACTTGAAATCACTTCAATCATCGATGCTAAATTGAGATCTTCTTTAACAAACGATCAGATGATTACTTTAGAAAAACACAAAGATCTTTACGCTCAGATGATTGCACAAGTACCTGCTGAAACTGCAACAGCTAAGAAGAAAAAATAATTTCTGAACAAGCATAAAAAAACCACCATTTCACTGGTGGTTTTTTTTATTATAATTCTTTTGCTACCTTATTTACTACGCTGATCGTAAAATCTAAATCCTCATACGTCAGCGCATCAGTAATAAACCATGTTTCGTAGGCAGAAGGCGCAATATAAACTCCTTCTCTCAGCAATCCGTGGAAAAACTTTTTAAAAGTTTCATTGTCACCCTTCCCTGCGGTTTGAAAATCATAAACCGGCTCAGCATCAAAATGCACTGAAATCATTGATCCGACACGATTTATAGTATACACAACGTTATTATCGGTTAAAACTTTCGCAATTCCATTTTCCAAATAAGCAGTTTTCTCTTCCAAACGGGTAAATAATCCGGCATCCGAATTAATTTCCTGAAGCATTGCCAAACCAGCCGCCATTGCCAATGGATTCCCCGACAATGTCCCGGCTTGGTAAACCGGACCAACCGGAGCTAAATAATCCATAATTTCGTTTCGGGCTGCAAATGCGCCTACCGGCAAACCGCCTCCAATTACTTTTCCGAAGCAAACAATATCAGCAGTGATTCCGAATAATTCCTGTGCACCCCCTTTAGCCAGACGAAATCCGGTCATAACTTCATCAAAAATAAGCAACACGCCATTTTCATTACAAAGTTGACGTAAACCTTCCAAAAACCCCTTTTTCGGCGGAATACATCCCATATTACCGGCAACCGGTTCAATGATGATCGCAGCAATTTCATTTTTATTCGCTTCAAACAATTGCTTCACATTTTCAAGATCATTATAACGAGCCAAAAGCGTATCTTTTGCAGTCCCGGCTGTTACGCCCGGACTATTCGGCGAACCGAAAGTTACAGCACCACTTCCCGCCTGAATCAAAAACGAATCCGAGTGACCATGATAACATCCCGAAAACTTAACAATCTTATCTCTTTTAGTATATCCGCGGGCCAGTCGTATAGCACTCATACATGCCTCTGTCCCTGAATTCACAAAACGTATTTTATCAATATTCGGAACCATTGAAACTGCCAGAGCGGCGATTTCAGTTTCCAAAGCGGTTGGCATCCCAAATGAAGTTCCTTTTTTTGCTTTTTCGATAACAGCACTTACTACAGGCTCGAAAGCATGTCCTAAAAGCATTGGCCCCCAGGAATTGATATAATCGATCAATCGGTTTCCGTCTTCATCATACAAATAAGGACCTTTGGCTTCTTTTACAAAAATAGGAGTTCCCCCTACTGCTTTAAAAGCCCTTACTGGAGAATTGACACCACCTGGAATTACTTTTGCAGCCTCGACAAATAGCTGACTACTTCTCTGATATAACATTATTATGATTTTATTTTAAGAATTTGACCTATGGCTATTGAATTATCCGAAAGTTTATTCATGTTTATTAACTCATCAACGGTAATATTAAATTTCCTGGAGATAGAATACAATGTATCTCCCTGTGAAACCCTGTACGACTTATCATCCATTTGCGCTACCGGCGTTTTTGCAATTGGTTTATAACCCGATCCCAAAACTTCTTCGTCTACTTTATACAGTTCATAACGCTCAATAAGCCCTATAAGTTTTTCAGGATACTTTACATCTGTGGCATAACCCGCAGCGCGTAAACCTTTGGCCCATTCGACATAATCTCCTTTATCTAACCTGAACAGATTGGCATAGCGGCTTCGGGTTGTCAGAAACAAAGAATGGTCACGGTACGATTCCGCAGACTGCTCATATTTACGGAAACATTCCTGTTCGGCATCATCATCATGACGAACACTTTCTCCGGTCCATCCTGCATGGCATTTAATCCCGAAATGATTATTCGCTTTTTGAGCCAGAACACCTGTTCCGGCGCCTGATTCCAAAACCCCCTGTGCTAAAGTAATACTGGCCGGTATTCCGTGTTTACGCATGTTATCTTTTGCGATCTCTTTATATTGTTCGATATATTCCCGAACCAATTCCGGAGTCACCGAAATCTTGGAAGTCGCTTCCAGAACTTCAGATCTGCTTCCTCCTTGAGTTGGCTTATCATTCTGTTTAACAGTAACTACAGGCTTTTTCGCCGTTACGGCCTTGGTTTTATTAGGACGTGTCGAGGTAGTTCGTACTTTAGTAGTCGAGCCACAACTGCAAATCGCTAAAAAAAGAAATAAAATAAAAATCCGTTTCAATATCATATATAGTTTAGCAGTGGTAAACGCTTCTTTTCCAAAAGGAGGTTCATCCCTTTACATCCCTGTAGACCACCTGTATGAACAGCAAGTATTCGGGAACCATCAGCAAAATACCCTTTTTTTATTAAATCAAAAATTCCAAACATCATCTTCCCGGTATAAATCGGATCTAAAGGAATCCCGTAGGTATCATAGAACTCATTTAAAAAAAGTATTAATTCTTCAGACACCTTGCCATATCCTCCGAAATGATACTCAGTGATTAATTCCCAGTTATCATTATTTTTTGCAAATCTACGAATATCATCCGATAAAAAATCCCCCTTCAACGAAGGGAATCCCATCGCTTTTTGATTTTCATTCAGTGAATTGATTATCCCGGATAAAGTCCCTCCTGTTCCTACAGCACAACATACATGGGTAAACCGAGCATCTTCCTCTGTTAAAATCTCTTCACAACCTTTTACCGCGAGCTCATTCGTCCCTCCTTCCGGCAAGAGATAAAAATCTCCATATACTGATTTTAAATTTTCCGCAAACTCCGGAGTTCCTTTTTGACGGAAATCCTCACGCGAAAGGAAAATAAACTCCATACCGTTTTGTCTTGCAAACGACAAAGTAGGATTTTCATCAATTTTACCCTTTAGTTCTTCTCCTCTGATAATCCCTATAGTTTTAAAGCCATATTTCTTACCAGCGGCCGCAACGGCAGCAATATGATTGGAAAATGCACCTCCAAATGTCAAGAGTGTTTTAAATCCTTTTGATTCAGCCGCAACAAGATTATATTTTAGCTTCCGAAATTTATTCCCCGAAATCTCAGGATCAAGCAAATCTTCCCGCTTTAAAAAAAGTAAAATCCTTTTTGTGTCCGAAATAGTAATTTGCTGATTGTATGATTGCATCGCCCAAAGATAATATATATAAACAAAAAAAGTGCAACCTTAACAGCTGCACTTATATTCTTTCATTTTGAACTGTATTAGTTTTTCACCAACACTTTTACGCCCATTTCTTTATTATCGCTAGAATTCAATCTAACAACATACACCCCATCACTCAAATTCGATGTTGGGAATGAATATTCTGCATTAGCGCCTAATTTGCTTTTTGTAAACACTAATTTACCAGCAATATCATAAACCGCAACCGATGCCAGATCGATCATTTGAGGGTTGGCAATGTTCAGACTTTTAACACCATTGTTTTGATATACAGTCAGACTTCCGGCAAGTGCATTATCCTGAGACGACAATGTATTGTCTCTGAAAGTAATTTCAAATCTATCCTTTACGTTGCCGGCCGGTAATGTAATCTCAAAGAAATTATTTTTAATATCATGATACAAACCTGTGGACTTGTCATACAAATAAACATTCTCAGCATCTGTAAAATTAATCACATTCCCTACAGTAACTTTAAATGTAGTCTGACCTGCCGCTTTGAAAGCGAACGGAATTCTTTTCTCGATACCGAACGGAAGTGTAGAAATAACATACTGACTAGTTGCATCCAATGGGAAATAAGCATCATTTGGTAAATTATCTTCCGGAACTTTCGCATCCATCCCCATATCAAATCCATCTGTAGCATCACCTTTAAACGCTAATGCCACCTCTCTTGTATACTGATTATTTAAAGTGGTATGGATTTTAATTTGAGGTAATTCTTTGTTAGAATACTGTGTATAATCAACTCCGGCCACATTTTGTATTTCCTGCCATCTTCCATCGTTTGCAGTTCTTTCAAACTGTGAATTGTTAGCAGCTCCCTCTTTCACAAAAACGCGATAGGAATTTTTCATCTGAACCGTACCCGCTCCGGTTCCTTCAATCATAAAACCCTGACCGATCGGACTGAACATTCTTTTATATGTACTGCCTGTAGAAACACCACTAGTATTTAATGTTCCGTCAGGATTATAAGTATTCCATGTTGCTGCAGTATAAGTTCCCGGGGAATAATCACCGTTATTTGCCACATATACTCCATAACCTCCTTGGTAATCAATTAAAATATGAGAATTTACTGCATCATTGTGTTCCCAGAAATAAGCCGAGCCATTGGTAACCGCCAAGTTCGCAGGGTCTCTTAAAAACAGATTAAGGTTAATAGCAGAAGGATAAGGATTTCCGGTCAAAGTTCTCATACTTGCCGCTACCGTGATTCCGATATTACCGTCATTTGGTTTTCCACGGAAATCGTAACGCTGGTTTGCACCCGGATTATTAATACTGGTTCCATCGGTCCCTTTCATGGTAAAACCCTGACCTGCATCAATAGTATTTGCACTTCCGACAAAAACCCAATTTGAATAGGCATTGGAAGTTATAAATTTGTATATCCATTGATTGGAAATTGTAAATGGAGAGGCCGTCCCGTTATAACCGGATGTTATCGCCGGATCAGCCGAGGTAATCAAACCTGTAATATCTTTTAGTTGTGTAATTCCAAAAGGATTATTGACCGAGGTCGCAGAAAGCACATTCCCTACTGGCGAACACCAATAGTTATAATCAAAACCATCAGCAGTTCCTTCCTGATATACGGAAAGGCTACCTACTCCTTTATTGGCTCCTGAAGCAACCGTCCCTTGAAGCAATTGCGCATCATTTCTCAGATACATATTACTAGTTGCCGCATTTAACTCGACATCCCCCTTAACAAACAACTGCTCATTACTTACGAACACGTAACTGTTAGGACTAACATACATTTGAGCAAAAAGCTCTGATTGATTGAACATTACCACAGCTAGCAATAATGTTCCTTTGAGTAATTTTGACTTCATAGACTTTGGGTATTTGGGATTACTTATACTATTGATTCACAAATATAATTTATTTTCACAAAACTTTTACACATATTACTTTAAATCGATTAAATCTTTGAAAAAACGATTAAAAGTTTTTCAGACAATACTTACAGTTTGAATTTCAGCATTTTTAGCGAAATATCTCTTTTACACAGATAAGATGCAAAGCGTTATTTTTTTCAAAACTATTTGCACTACAAAACCTACATTATATTATTTTTTAACAAGTTAATTCTTTCAAATTAAGTTTTAAAAATAACTTTATTCTGTTATTTTGTTATTTTTTGCAATTTAAAAAAGATTTTCTTAAAAAAAAATAAATCGACGAAAACCACAAAATCACCGCTATAAAGCGGTTTTGAATTATCCTTAAAGAAGGGAAAACAATTGTGCGATATTTTTAACAAACAAGACGCAACCTTGAAGAATATATTACAATTAAAGCTTTTTGCTATATATTTACAAATATGAGATTTAAAACCTACGTTATGAAGAAAAATTACGCAAATCGAATTCCAAAAACTGAGCAAGAAAGATCCTGCCTTTCTACAGCGATTCAAAAAATGAAAGCCGTTACCCTCTCAGGTAAAATATCTTCATTTCTTATTTTGATCTTATTGATTTTATCTGCAGACCAACTATCTGCTCAGGTTAACACATACACCACATCGGGTTCATGGGTTTGTCCAGCCGGAGTTACGTCAGTCCGCGTGGAAGCGTGGGGAGGCGGTGGCGCCGGAGGAGGTTCAAATCCAGCCAATGGCTCGGCCGGTGGCGGTGGTGGAGCCGGGGCTTATGCCAGACGGAACAGTATTACTGTAGTACCCGGAGCAACTTACAATTTTACAATTTCACCTGCAGCAACAAGCGCAGCAGCTTCAAACGGAGGTGACGGAACCACAGTTACTGCCACCATCAATGGCGTAACCATTACGGCAGACGGCGGAAAAGGAGGAGCAAAAGGTGACTCTGGTGCTGGTGGTAATGGAGGATTAGCAACAAGCAGCGTTGGAGATTTCACTTCAAATGGAGGAAATGGAGCGGCAGGAGTTTTAGGATCAATTTCAGGAGGCGGTGGCGGCTCCGGAGGAGGAGGAGGCAACGGAGGAAACTCAGGAGGTCTTGCCGGCGGAAGTGCCGGTGTCCCAGGAGGCTTCACTGGTGGAGCTGCAGGAGCTAATGGCAAAAACAATGTTACAGGCACCGGAAACCCCGGGTCGACACCAGGAGCTGGTGGCTCAGGTGGATATGGAAAATCAGGAGGCTCCGGTAATGCTGGAGGAACTGGCGGTGCTGGTCAGATTAAATTCACCTACACCTGTCCTACCCTAACCGTAGATGCAGGTCCCGATCAAACTTTAACTACTTGCGCAACAACCGCTACGTTAGCCGGAAATGCAGCTCCAACCGGAGCAGCAGGAACATGGACATTGGTTTCGGGCACAGCTACCATAACAACACCTTCATCCCCTACTTCAGGGGTTACAGGATTGGTTCCGGGAAGTTCAGCAACTTTGCAGTGGACCATAGCAAACGGATCTTGTGGCAATATATCTGACACGGTTGTACTAACAACTCCAATCGGACCGGGTTGTTACACCTATTGTACTGCGGGAGGTGGTACAGCCGCAACTTCTTATATCTCCAATGTAACTTTAAACACCATCAACCAAAATAATGCAGCATGGGGCGGCTATCGTGATTACTACCCTACTGTATCTACGAACGTTACTCAAGGAATTAATTACACGATCAGTGTGCAGATTTGGAACCAAACTACTTCTAAGAAAAACATATCAGCATGGATTGACTGGAACAATAATGGTGTATACGATATCGCCAGCGAAACTATATTATCCACAAGTTCCACTGTAGCCTCAGCTCAGAGCGTCACTTTAACAAACACCTTTACAGTTCCTATCGCAGCTGTAGTTAACGTAAGCCGACTTCGTGTTGAATTAGCTTTCGATACAGAAGGTGTAGCAGCCCCTTGTAACACAAACAGCTTAACTGATGTTCAGGACTATAAAGTCAATGTACTATTAGGTTCTGCTTGTGCTGCACCTACTGCACAGCCAACCGCTTTGACATTAACCCCTACCGGAACAACAATATCAGGCTCATTCTCTGCAGCCGTACCACCTGCTGACAGCTATTTAGTGGTAATCAACACTACTGGTGTAGCACCATCACCTGTTAACGGTACAACTTACACTATTGGCGGCACAGTGGGCGCAGGAAATACGGTGGTAGATACTGATAGCAATACTTCTTTTTCAGTTGGAAGTTTATCAAACCTAACCACTTACTATATTTTTGTTTTTTCATACAATAATTTATGTCTTGGCGGTCCTATTTACAGAACAATTACACCATTAAATGGCTCAACCACAACAACAGCCGCGTCACCGGTCTATTGTACGCCGTCCGTGGGTGCCGGTTTTGAAAGTTTGACCTATTTCACTAACATCAGTTTTGTAGGAACATTGAACGACACATCAAACAACTCTACTTACTCTTCATCACCAAGAGGATATCAGGATTTTACCGGACTTGGAACTATTGCACAGCAAGCACAAGGTGAAGGTGTCAACATATCAACCCAAACAACCAATAGAGGTTACCTTAAAGCATGGGTAGACTGGAACAATGACGGTGACTTTGCAGACGCAGGGGAAAAGGTGTATGACGTAGGAGGAATTGCGTCCTACTCAACAACATTCGGTTTCGTAATTCCTTCAGCTCAGCCGATCGGAAACTACAGAGTACGTATCCGTATAAGCAAAGACGACTCTGTTTTCCCAATTGACCCGGATGCAATCTCAACTTTTGACCAGTGTCAGAATATTAATTATTACGGAGAAACAGAAGACTATCTTTTTAGGGTTGTAGCAAGCTGTTCAGCACTAATCACTTCAGTTACTGACGGAAACACCTGCGGAACAGGAACTGTAAACTTAAACACTACCGGTTCAGGCGCACCGACAGAATTCAGATGGTACAATGCACTTACCGGAGGCTCCCTTGTGGCAACAACAGCTACCGGAACATGGACAACACCTTCTTTATCAAGCACAACTACCTATTATGTGACTGCCTATAATGGATGTGAATCATTGGTAAGAACTCCTATTGTAGCAAAAGTAAGCCCAATACCAACTTTGAGCTTTACTCCAACTACCCCAGAGGTTTGTGGAGAAAATATCGTATTGGCTTTAACTGCTTCAGGAGATACAGAACAAGTATACCTTATCAATGAGGCTTTCAATAGCGGCTTAGGGGTCTTTACAAATCAAAACATTGTTAGTAACAGCGCCACGATCAACGGAAAAACGATGTGGCAAAACAGAACAAGTACTTTTGTACCTGCTGAACAGGTATGGTTCCCTGCAATCTCATCCGGTTTTGGCGCCAATAAATTTGTTATGGCCACTTCCGATGTAGGTTCTTACGTAACTCACAATGCGTTAATTTCACCGACGGTTAACTCAACTTCATTTACCGATTTAACGTTGAGTTTAAAAATGTTCTACTCAAGATACTATATCGACGGAGCAAACTTAACACTGGATTATGTTACCGTTGATGTTTCAACTAACGGCGGAGGATCATGGACCGAGTTAGAAAGATTTACAGCGGATGTAGGTTTCGGAACAAAATTCATCACCAAAACCTATAACTTAAACGCGTATGTTAACCAAGCCAATTTAAAAGTAAGAGTACGCTATTACGGAGAATGGTGTGATGGTGTTGCCATTGACAATATAGACCTGTACGGAACAAAACCTTTAAACACGGCGTTCAACTGGTCAGGCGCTTCATTACCTGATGCATATTCGGATCCGGCATGTACTATCCCTTACGTTGCAGGAACTCCGGCAGTAACGGTCTACGTAAAACCAACATTGGCCCAATTAGAAATGAACTCGTATACATTTACTGCGAGTGCTATATTAGCAAACGGATGTTCTGCCAGTACACCGATTACAATCACAAACAAATCCAAAGTATGGAAAGGAACCGTTTCAACAGACTGGAATAATCCGAATAACTGGTCCCCTGTTGGAGTGCCCGACGCAAACACTTGTGTAATCATCCCGGCCAATTCAATAATTTCAGGAAGCGGCTATAATGCTTACGGAAAAAACCTTACCATTAAAAATACCGGTAATCTTGAGTTACAATCCTCCAACAACTTAACAATTACCGAGTGGGTGAAAAATGAAGGAGGAATCTTTAACATCAAAAACAGCGGTAGCTTAGTACAAATCAACAATGTTGCCAATACCGGCAACATGAACATGGAGAGAATCTCGCAACCAATGTATAGTTTGGATTACACCTACTGGCACTCACCTGTTACAGCAGCTTCAGGTTACACCTTAGGCAATCTGACCACTGCAACCGGCTTCATTTGGAATTACACCACTACGCAAGCGGGTGGAAACGGAATTTGGACAAACCAAAGCGCTGCCACAGTGATGAGCCCGACAAGAGGATACATTGCCAGAGCACCTCTGGCCTTCCCTACCAGCGGAGCAAAACAAACCCAAACAGTGAATTTCATCGGAGTACCGAACAATGGAAACATCACTATGCCAATTTCTAAAGGAACAAACGCCAACATTGGAACATCGGTAGGCGGTGCTATCATCACAGATGCGGATGATGAATGGAATTTAATCGGAAACCCTTACCCGTCTGCAATTGACATTGTATCTTTCCTAAACAATGCTGCAAACACACCGGTAGTCGACGGAACCGTATATCTTTGGACACATAATACTGTTCCATCGTCAGCCATTCCGGATCCTTTCTACGGCGATTATGTTCTGAATTATACCGCGAACGATTACGCAACTGTAAATTCATTAGGAGCAACTAGTACGGCAGCTACAGGAGGATTAACGCCTACTCGATATATTAATGCCGGACAATCATTCTTTATCCGACCTGCTGCAGGAGTAGCCAACGGAACCACTACCAATGCAACTTTCAACAACAGCATGCGTGTGACGAATAACAATAATAATTTCTTCAGAACAGGAGACGAACCGTCTACACCTAACGGATTCTCGGCACAAAGAGTTTGGTTAAACTTATCAAACAACCACGGAGGATTCAGTCAGATATTAGTGGGTTATGCCGAGGGAGCAACACTTGGATGGGACAGAGGATTGGACGGAGAAGCCTTAGCCAGCAACGCCGTTAAGTTCTATTCCTTTACTGAAGATAAAAAACTAACTATTCAGGGACGTCCTTATCCGTTCGTTCAGGAAGACATTGTACCGCTGGGCTTCAAAACGACAGCACAAGATAATTACACAATTGGTATTGATCATCTTGATCAGGAGTTCAACAACCAGAACATCTATCTTGAAGACTTAACTTTAAATATAGTTCACGATTTAAAACGTAGTCCGTACAGCTTCACTTCAGAACAGGGAACTTTTGACAACCGTTTTGTATTGCGCTATACAGAAAACACATTAAGCAATGACGAAATCAATGCAATTGAAAATTCGCTGCTTGTATACAACAATGGTAAGATCAATGTCAAATCGACATTAGAACCGATAAAAGAAATAACGGTTTACGATGTATTAGGAAGAACATTGGGTAACTACAAAAAAGTAAACAGTAACGATTTTGAAGTTAAGAACTTAAATCCGACAACTAAAACCCTCATTGTAAAAACAGAACTGACAAATGGTGCTGTAGTCACCAAAAAGATAATTTTCTAAAAAACCTTACAAAAACACTAAAAGCCTCGAAAATTCGAGGCTTTTTTTATGGTTAAAAAAAAGGTGCTTTTTACAACAATTTAACACAGTTAACATAAATATAACATTTTAACGTAATTTAGTTAATAAACGGGCAATTTGCGATTTTTCTGAATTTTTTTCAGCATTTTTACAACAAAATCATAGTTCGTCGAACAAATTAGTTGTTTTATCGACACTTTTGTTATTTTTACATACAGCCAAAAATTCATTTTTTCCAAACAACCAACACAAAAACCAAGAAAATTGTGAAACAAAATTATTTTATTAACCGATTCTTAAAACAAACTAGCAGGAATGCGTTTGAAAACTCAGTAGATTGCGAGTACCCTTCACCAAACAAACTTTGGAAGTCGGCAGCTTTTTCTATTTTTTTCCTACTAACTAGCCTTTTTGGATTTTCACAGGGAACAGATTGTGCTTCAGCGACCCCAATAACAATTAATGGCGCGTGTGCGAGCGGAACTATCACAGACACGGGACAACATTCTCCAAATGTTGGTTCTGGCTGTACTACAGGTACTTTCAGAAGAGAAGGATGGTATTCCTTTACCGTGACGGGAGGTCCAACTCCAGTCGTGATAACAGCAAGTACAGGAGACAGAAACCTGTATTTACAGTTGATATCACAGACATCAACTTGTGTAGGATTAGCACAAGTTGCGTGTGCGAATGCGGACACCAACACAAACAGTGCTCAAACAGAAACAATATCTGCAACTCTGGCAAATGGAACCTACTATGTAAAAGTGTCAAACGTTGGAAACAACAACAACATGACACTTAACAGCCTTTGTGTTACAGCTCCCCCGTCAAATGACGATTGCGCAGGAGCTATTGCTCTAACCGTAAATACGAGCTGCTCCTATACTACTTACACAAACGCTTATGCAACTGGAAGTTCTGGAGTATCGGCACCAAGTTGTTCAACCTATTCAGGCGGAGACGTATGGTTCAGTGCTGTAGTTCCGGCAACCGGAGAAGTAACAATAGATACACAAACCGGTGTAATGCTTGACAGTGGACTAGCAATTTACACAGGTGCCTGCGGATCTTTGACGCAAATCGCCTGTGACGACGACAGTAGTGCCAATGGTAACATGTCTTCCGCAACAGTTACAGGGCTAACCCCTGGAACAACGATCTACATTCGTGTATGGGAATACGGTAATGACAACAATGGAACATTCGGAATTTGTGCCTCAACACGTACCCCGTGTACTACCCCAACTGCCCAGCCAACAACATTAGTTTTGACACAACCTGTAAATGGCACGATAAATGGCTCATTTACCGCGGCATCACCTGCACCTACTAACTATTTAGTTGTTTATAACACTACCGGAACGGCCCCTACGGTAACAAACGGTACTACCTACACTATTGGCGGAAGTATCACAGGAGGAACTGTTGTGGACACCGACACAAATACAACATTCTCCATTACAGGATTAAGTGCAGGCACTACCTACTACTTCTTTGTATATTCTTACAATGGTATCACTTGCACCGGAGGTCCACTATACTTAACGACATCCCCATTAACCGGAAATGCGACCACTCCAGTATTCTACTGTTCTTCAACATCTACAAGTTCAACCTACTATATCAATAACTTCTCGACAACATTAGGTTCTACTAATATTACCAATAACGGATCGGGTTACTCTGCTACGGGATATGGTAATTTCACGGCACAAACCGTTACACAACAACAGTTTGCAAGTGTTAACTTTTCAACCGCTTTCACAGGAGGCACTTTTGGATTCAACATTTGGGTTGACTGGAATAACGATGCCGATTTTAATGACGCGGGTGAAAAAGTATATTCCTCAGGAGCCTATGTAAGTTCTGCTACCGGATCTATTGCGGTACCGGGAACAGCGCCTGTAGGCAGTCACAGAATGAGAATTGTTGCTAATTATTTAGCGACTGACCCTTCGGCCTGCGGATCAATTTCTAGTGGTGAAACTGAAGATTATACGTTTGTAGTAACGGCAACTGCGGCTTGTACTACCCCAACTTCCCAGCCAAGCGCATTGGTATTGACTCAACCTGCGAATGGTTCGATTAATGGCTCATTCACAGCTGCCAGCCCGGCACCAACTAACTATTTAGTAGTTTACAACACAACAGGCACCACACCTTCACCGGTAAACGGAACCACATATACAGTGGGAGGTACAGTTGGCGCAGGAAATACAGTTGCAGATACAGACAACAACACAACGTTCTCATTAACAGGATTAACAGGAGGTGTAACTTACTACTTCTTTATTTTCTCCAATAATGCAGTTTGTAGTGGTGGACCACTTTATCAGACGACATCACCGGCAACCGGAAATGCAGTAGTTCCATTTTATTATTGTACTGCAAACAACAGCACTAACACAACTTACTACATCAGTGGCGTTACAACAGCTGGTGGAGCTGCCAATATTTCAAATAATGGTACTACTTTCAGTGCGGGCGGCTATATAGATTATACTGCAACTCATTTTGTATCACAAAATGCAGGTTTAAGCTTTACTATCACCGCAACCCACCCTTCCAGTACTTATGGATATACGGTTTGGGTTGACTGGAATAATGACGGTGATTTCTCGGATAGCGGCGAAAGCGTTTTAACAACAGGATACTTAAGTTCTCCAGCATCAGTAGGATCTGTAACCATTCCTGCAGGAACTCCGGCCGGAAACTACAGAATGAGAATCAGAAATGCTTATTTAAGCAACCCTGCTCCAGCTTGTGGTGATCATGCGTATGGTGAAACAGAAGATTACAAAGTAACCTGCTTAGGTCCACTTCCTTGTTCAGGCAATCCTTCCGCAATAACGGTTACAGTAACTTCGTTAACTACTGCAACAGTAAACTGGACAGCTGCAACACCAGCTCCTGCCAATGGTTATCAATATTATTACTCAACAAGCAATACTGCTCCGACAAGTGGCACAACGCCTTCTGGGAGCACTGCTGCAGGGGTAACAACAGCGAACCTTACCGGATTAACATCCGGAACCACATACTACATTTGGGTTCGCTCAAATTGCGGTGGCGGATTAGGACAAGGTGCCTGGGTTGGCCCAATAAATTTCTATGTCCCTAACTGTGCCATAGGAAGCGGAGTAGGTACATCAACTTTAGGATGCCCTTCTGTTGTTTCGGGTGGTTTAGGGCTGAACGGAGCAGATCCGGCAGCAATTACCTGCTCATCAGCTTCAAACTGTGTAGATTTAGAAGCTACCTATTTACAATTAGGGCAGACAACAAGTTACACTGCGCAAAGCATTGCTTATTCACCTCCATATCAGTTCGGATGTTTGGCCAATCCGGTAAGTGTTAATACGGATGACGTATGGTCTCCGGTAATTAATCTTCCTTTCAACTTTTGTTTCTACGGATCAAACTACAACCAATGTTTAATCGGCTCTAATGGAGTACTGACTTTCGATTTGACCAGCAACACGTCCGGAGGATTTTCGGCTTGGAGTTTTGCCACCGGCCTTCCTGACACATCCTTATTCAAAAACACTATTTTCGGTGTTTATCAAGACATTGACCCAAGCAAAGGAGGGGAAGTTGGCTGGGAATTGATTACCTTAAATTCAGGATGTAGAGCTTTAGTTGCTTCCTGGAAAGATATCCCAATGTTCTCATCTTCTTGTAATTCTATGCTATACACAGGAATGATGGTACTTTACGAGAACACAAACATCATAGAAGTATATGTTCAGAAAAAAGACATTTGTTCCACTTGGAATGACGGAAATGCTATAATAGGTGTTCAGAATGCGTCAGGTACTGTTGCGACAACTGCTCCTGCAAGAAATGGTTTAGACACCAACTGGTCTGTAACCAATGAAGCTTGGCGATTTGTTCCATCAGGTGCTTCAATCACAACCATCAAATGGTATGAAGGAGCCGGAACAACTGGCCCAGTAGTTGGAAACACCGACACAATAAACGTTTGTCCGACTTCTACAACAACCTACACAGCGGAAGTAACCTACACTCTTTGTAATGGAAGCACGCTGAAAGAAACAGAACAAACCACTGTAACAGTTTCCAACAGTAAAGTGTGGAACGGTTCCGTAGATACGGACTGGACTAAAGCTAACAACTGGACTCCATCAGGCGTACCAACTGCAGCAGATTGCATTATAATTCCGAATGTAACAAACGACCCTATTATCAGTGGTTCAGGTTATGTAGGTTTAGGATACAGCATTGTAATCAACAATGGTGCAGTTTTAACCGTAAATCCTAACAACAACCTTTCAATTGTAAATACGGTAAACATTAATGCGGGAGGTGACTTAATCTTAGAAGATGACGCAAGTTTAGTACAAACGAATAATGTCGCAAATACCGGAACGGCTCATATTAAGAGAACCTCTTCACCGATGTATAATTTGGACTACTCGTACTGGAACTCTCCGGTTACCCTTGCCTCTAATTTTGCAGTTGGTAATTTGACTTCGGGAACGAACTATATCTTTAAATACACACCAACTGTTGCAAACGGAAATGGTACGTGGACACAAGTTGCCACAACGACAGCGATGGATCCTACTTACGGAATCATTGCCAGAGCACCTAGCACTTTCCCTGCTTCAGGAGCAAAACAAACTTATACGGTTAATTTTACGGGAACGCCAAACAATGGTAACATTTTAATGCCGATCAAGAAAGGAACAAATGCCAACATGGGAAGCACTGTTCCGGGAAATTCAACAATTATTTTAGACTCAGATGACGAATGGAATCTTATCGGAAATCCATATCCATCGGCTATTGACATTGTTACTTTCTTAAACTTACCAGCAAACACTCCGGTTATAGATGGTACGGCTTATTTATGGACGCACAACACATTGCCAAGCAATGCTGAAGTAGATCCTTTCTATGGTAATTACGTGTATAATTATACAGTTAACGACTATGCAACGGTTAACTCATTAGGTTCAACAACTACAGCGACTACAGGAGGAACTGCCCCTACCCGCTACATTGCATCAGGACAATCGTTCTTCATCAGTGCAGATGATGCGATGGCAAATGGTACCACTGGCAATGTCACGTTTAACAACAGCATGCGCGTAACCAATAACAACAGTAACTTCTACCGTTCTGAAAATGCCGCTAATAATTTTAACGCTAACGGGTTCAACAAACAACGCCTTTGGTTAAACCTGTCAAATAACAATGATGGTTTCAGTCAGATTCTTGTAGGCTACGCGGAAGGAGCAAGCTTATCTTGGGACAGAGGTTTAGACGGAGAAGCTTTAGCTGGAAATGCAACTAAATTCTACTCCTTGGGAGCTGATAAGAAACTAACCATTCAAGGACGACCTTGGCCATTTGTCGCTACTGATTTAATCCCTCTAGGATTTAAATCTACTGCACAAGGAAATTACACTATAGGCATTGACCATCTGGATGACGAATTCGACAATCAGAATATTTATCTGGAAGACAAAATGTTAAATATCGTACACGATCTAAAACTAGCACCATATAGTTTTACATCTGCTGCAGGCGAATTTGATAATCGATTTATACTTCGCTATACTGAAAACACTTTAGGCAACCAAGACAACACCTTACTTGAAAATTCGGTGGTGATTTACACGGATGAAAAACTTAAAGTTAATTCCACTATAGAACCGATAAAAGAAATTGTTATTTATGACGTATTGGGACGCTTGCTTGTAAACAACAAAAAAGTCAATTCCAATGAGTTCACAGCTTCAACGTTATCACCTACTAACTCAACCTTAGTTGTGAAGGTTACGCTTGAAAACAATACAATAATCACCAAAAAAGTGATCTATTAAATATTGTCCCCCAACAATAGTAAAGGCCCTGTTTATCAGGGCTTTTTTTATGTTTTAAATTTTTTTCATTTTTTTAACAATATATGTTGTATATGTTACAAAAACGTATATTTTTGCATTGCCACTAAAATAACCCACAAACTTGTTAAAAATGAAGAACTTAAAAAGACTATTATTAATTCTAACATTATCTGCGGCACCAACTACAATTTTTGCCCAGGTAGGTGTTGGAACCACTACACCGAATGGAGCATTGGACGTAACATCAACCACTGATGGTCTATTAATCCCAAGAATCTCATTATCAGCAACAAACATTGCAACAGTTACTACCCCAACCACCTCAGAATTAGTATACAATACAAATACTTCAGCTGCAGGTCCAAATCAGGTGACCCCTGGTTTTTACTATTGGAACGGATCGCTTTGGGTTAAACTTTCTTCCGGAGGCAGCATCGACTGGACAACAACAGGAAACTCAGGAACAGTTGCAGGAACAAATTTTATCGGAACTACTGACGCAATTGACTTCGTCGGAAAAACAAACGGAACAGAACGATTCAGAATCTTAAGCTCAGGAAATACCGGCTTCGGTACTACCACACCAGCAAGTACATTGTCTGTTGCAGCAAATGCCACAATTGGATCGACTTACGCTGCTGCAAATGCGGCACCAGCAAACGGAGTACGAATTGAAGGCCAATCTGTAATTGGAAAAGCTTCCGGAGAAGATTCAAGAGATAAATTATCCGTACATACGTCCACTTCGTCGTATAGCAACATTACCGGATATCCAAACGTTACCGCTGCAAGAGCCGTTTCAGGATATGCCGATGCAAACGGAATGGGTATCTTCGGATATGCGAACAGAACAGGATATGGTGTTGTCGGACTTACGCAACCAAGTACAATATCCTCTTTCGTTCAGACAGGAGAAGGTGTATTAGGTCAGACCTCAGGGGCTACAGGTGTTTCAATTATCCCAATAGGTGTTCACGGAATTATAGACGAAACAAGTGCAGGTTTACAGACAGCAACTCCTGTATTGGGTGAAAACAATAACATCACAGTAGGAACCGGTCTTGGCGGGGGTGCATACAATTCAAGTGCACCTGCAACGAGTTCTGTATATGGAAATTATGCTACCAGAGTCTCTAACTCCTCTACAAATTCTTTTCAATTTGGTGTCGTTGGTGACATCCTGCTTTTGGGTGTAGCCGGACAACCTGATGCGTCGGGCGGGGTGTTAGGAACAAATTCCTCCGGAGGTTTTGGAATACTAGGATATAAAACTAAATCCGGAACAACTTTCAGTGTTTATGGCGGTAATCAAAACCAATCGATCGGAGCTGGAAACACGGGAAGAGCAGGAAACACACAAGAACCAAACAACCATGTCGGTATCGGAATCAACGGTAGTTTCATGGGAGGTTACGTGAAAGGAAACCAATACGGTTTGATGACAAAAGGAAAAGAGTTTGGTATGTATGTTCAGGGCAACACCATCGTAAACGAACCAATCGTTCAGTTAACCGAAAAAGAAAACACAAGAATTGCAACATACATGACTGCTTCAACAACTGTAGATGTTTCAACAAGAGGAAAAGCAAAACTAAATAACGGAGAAGCCTTTGTTGCGTTCGACAACAATTTCCTTGCGCTTGCAAACACAAATGAGGAACTGATTAATATTACCATCACTCCTACCGGCGCTACAAAAGGAGTTTATGTTAGCCAAGTAACTTCAACAGGTTTTTATATCAAAGAAAACCTAAACGGAACAAGCAATGCTTCGTTTAATTGGACAGCAATTTCTGCAAGAAAAGGATATGAAAATGGCGTAGAAATATCAAGCACGATCTTAGCTAAAGATTTCGATAAGAAAATGGATGGCGTGATGACAAACGACGGTGGCACAGAAGAAGGTACTCCAATTTACTTTGACGGACAAAATGTTAAATTCGAAAGAATTCCGGAGAGTTTAATGCATTACCAAAAGAAACAAAATCCTAAAAAATAAGCTTTTTCAAGTTCACTTTATCAAGCCCTGCAAAGAACTGCAGGGCTTTTTGTTTGCAATCATTTTTTCTCAGCACTATTCGTAATTCGATTAATTCAAAAAAGAACAATCATCGGCAACACATCACCATTCAACTACTTTTTAACAAGAAAAGAACCAATCGCCAAAAAATTGCTTTAAATTTATGTTTCCAAAAACCCCCCAAGAAAAAGACGTTTGTATCTGTAAAGTTTTGAAATAATTAAAAAACAAAAGATATGAAACGAATTAAATTACTTTTCGCGACGGTATTGATACTGTTTCAAATTCAAAATGTCTCCGCACAGGTTGGAATCGGAACTACTTCACCTTCAGGAGCTTTAGACATTACATCTACAAATGACGGTCTATTAATACCCCGTGTTGCACTTACAGCAGATAATATTGCAGCTCCGGTAACAACGCCGACAGTTTCAGAATTAATATACAACACAGCTACGGTAGGCGGAGCAAACGGAGTCAATCCGGGCTACTACTACTGGAGCGGATCGCTTTGGATAGCGTTGTCTACCGGAAAAAACTCCGATTGGTCGCTTACCGGTAACGCCGGTACAACAGCAGGAACTAATTTTATCGGAACTACGGATGCCCAAGACTTGCGAATCAAAACAGGTGTTGGAGGAGTTGATCGCTGGAACATTTCGAACGCTAACAGCGGTCAACTTCAATCGTACTCTTTAGGAACCGCCGCACTCCCAACCTATTCCTGGCAAACCGACACCAACACAGGACTATTCAGCCCCGGAGCTGATATCCTGGGAGTCGCAACAGCTGGCACTGAGAGAATGCGAGTAGAATTGGATGGTGATGTTGGTATCGGAACAAGCGCTGCATCTTACAAACTATCCGTTCGCAATGATCAGGATGGTGGTGGGGTAATGTCCATCGACAATGCAACATCTGGTGGTTTTAGTGGAGTATATTTTCTTCAGAACACTGCTTATCGAGGTCACATTGGCTATGTTAATACTGGTGGTGCTTCGGGTTTTGGCGGCAAAGGATTTTACCAAATGGCATCGGGTGACAGACCCATGGTTTTTAGTGTGGGAACTGTCGGCTCCGAACTATTTTTAGAGCGAATGAGAATTGACCAGATTGGAAATGTAGGTATCGGCACAACTAGCCCATCCGCAAAATTAACATTGGCAGCTGGTACTGCCGCCGCAAGTACGGCTCCACTAAAGTTAACAAGCGGAACCAATTTAACAACCCCGGAAAACGGTGCGGTAGAATATGATGGAACAAACTACTTTGTTACTTCAGCTGGAACAAGGTACACCCTTGCTAAAACATTAACTGGCTCAGCAAACCTAAATTTTGGAAACATTGCAAATGGAGCTTCTGAAATACTTACCATTACCGTTTCTGGCGCAGTTTCGGGCGATCCTGTAATTTTAGGAATTCCAGCAGGTGTAATGACGGATGGACGTTTAGATTACCAAGCATGGGTAAGCGCTGCAGATACTGTATCCGTACGTTTCCTAAACTTAAGTGGCGCAAGCGTAAATCCACCAAACACGGCCTTTAAAGTCTCGATAGTAAAATTCTAAATCAGACATACTTCAAAAACTTCCAAAAAGACCTCTGCTTCAAATAGTCGGGGTCTTTTTCATTGGCATAGGCTTCTCTTTCGAAACTGATATTCCGATACGCCAAATGTCTATCATTAAATTGCATCAGACGAACCAGAAATTCCATACCATACCAAAGAAAAAAAGGTATAATCAGCATTTCCAACTGCTGTCGGATATGTATCATTTCATGGTTAATCATTACCCTATCTTCCCGGTCTTCTTTCCGGGTAAGAAGAATAAACGGAAAAAGTGTAATCCCACGAAACCCTTTAGGCGTTAAATATTTAATTACAAGTATTATCATTAACCGTAAAGTTCCTAAATTTGTTCCCATGAATAACCAAATTGACCCAAATAATTTAAAAGAGGGGGAAGATTTTTATTATACGCCCGAAGGCTACAAATGTTTCACGGAAAAATACCACCTGAAACGTGGCTACTGCTGCAAAAGCGGATGCCGCCACTGTCCTTACGGATTTGATAAAAAAACAGGTGAGATAACTAAGAAAAAATAGGTGGGCGTGCCCCTGTGGGTCGGGCTGTCCGCAGTACACGGTACTTGCTCCACACGAGCAAAACGACTGCCGAAGGAATCCCTCACGCGAAACGACAACTAACAACACAACAATATAAAATGGACATCCATTTACAATATTACCGAATCAAAATTTACAAGTCCTACCACAGGTCGGATATCCGCTATCCCTAGGTATCATTCTGAACATATCGAAAGAGTAATCACTATTCAATACCTTAAATTTAAAAAACGATTCTCAGTTGTCCAGATTTCTGTTTCAAAACTCAGAACCTTAGCAACTCAGAACCTTAGCAACTTAAAAAATGACATTTCAAGAACAAATAAGACAAGGAATCCCATCGGTTTTACCACAACCAAAACCGTACGAAACCAATATCAATCACGCTCCAAAACGTAAAGAAATATTATCAGACGACGAGAAAAAATTAGCACTTCGCAATGCACTTCGTTATTTCGAACCAAAACACCACGCCGAACTAATCCCGGAATTCAAAGAAGAACTTGAAAAATACGGACGCATTTACATGTACCGTCTTCGTCCGGACTACAGAATGTATGCACGACCAATTTCAGAATATCCCGGAAAAACCGAACAGGCAAAGGCAATCATGCTAATGATTCAGAACAACCTGGATTATGCTGTGGCACAACACCCACACGAATTGATTACCTATGGTGGAAACGGAGCGGTTTTCAGCAACTGGGCACAATACCTTCTAACCATGAAATATCTGTCCGAGATGACCGACGAGCAGACTTTGGTTATGTATTCCGGACATCCGATGGGTTTATTCCCTTCCCACAAAGAAGCGCCGAGAGTGGTAGTAACTAACGGAATGATGATTCCAAATTACTCCAAACCGGACGACTGGGAAAAATTCAACGCACTGGGCGTAACGCAATACGGACAAATGACAGCCGGAAGTTACATGTACATAGGCCCACAAGGAATCGTACACGGAACAACCATTACGGTTTTAAACGGATTCCGAAAAATTAAAAAGAACCCTAGCGGAAACTTATTCCTGACTTCAGGTCTTGGAGGAATGAGTGGCGCTCAGCCAAAAGCAGGAACTATCGCAGGTTGCGTAACGGTATGTGCCGAAGTAAATCCGAAAATCACCAGAATACGCCACGAACAGGGCTGGATCCACGAAATCGTGGAAGACATTACCTTATTGGTAGCCCGAGTTCGAAAAGCAATGGAAAACAAAGAGATTGTTTCTATTGCCTACTTAGGAAATATCGTTGACGTTTGGGAGCGATTCGATGAAGAAGGATTGCACGTAGATTTAGGATCAGATCAGACTTCATTGCACAATCCTTGGGCAGGTGGCTACTACCCTACCGGATATAGTTTTGAAGAATCCAATGATATGATGGCAAACAATCCGGAACAATTCAAAATCGAGGTTCAAAAAACACTGCGTCGTCATGCAGCAGCAATAAACAAACACACAGCAAAAGGAACCTATTTCTTCGATTACGGAAATGCGTTCTTACTGGAAGCTTCCCGCGCGGGAGCCGACGTAATGGCAGCAAACGGAATCGATTTCAGATATCCTTCATACGTACAGGACATTATGGGACCAATGTGCTTTGACTTTGGTTTCGGACCGTTCCGTTGGGTTTGTACTTCAGGAAACCCTGAAGATCTAGCAAAAACAGACAAAATTGCCTGCGAAGTATTGGAAGAAATGATGAAAAACTCACCTTCCGAGATCCAACAGCAAATGGCAGATAATATCCAATGGATTAAAGGAGCACAACAAAATAAATTGGTAGTAGGCTCTCAAGCACGTATCCTTTATGCTGACGCGGAAGGAAGAATCAAAATCGCCGAGGCCTTTAATCAGGCTATTGCCAAAGGAGAAATTGGCTATGTGGTTTTAGGCCGTGATCATCACGATGTTTCAGGAACGGATTCTCCATACAGAGAAACTTCAAACATCTATGATGGTTCACGTTTTACTTCTGACATGGCCATCCAGAACGTTATTGGAGACAGTTTCCGAGGCGCTACCTGGGTATCGATCCACAATGGTGGCGGTGTAGGATGGGGAGAAGTTGTAAATGGTGGTTTTGGTATGGTTCTTGATGGTAGTAAAGATGCCTCAAGACGCTTAGAATCAATGCTTTTCTGGGACGTGAACAACGGGATTTCCCGTAGAGGCTGGGCCAGAAACGAAGGTGCTCTTTTCGCGATAAAACGCGCAATGGAGACCCAACCGCTATTAAAAGTAACGATTCCGAATTTAGTGGATGATGCGTTGTTAAACGATTAGTTTTAAGTTTCGGTAGTGCATTGAGATTTAAAACTTAAAGTTCTTAAACAGGAAAATGTACTACTATGAAAACAATAAAACTGTTGATGCTTTTGCTGATCATGACAGCAGGAGCATGTAGCCCTATAAAAGTAGACGCAGATTATGAGAAAGGCACAGATTTCAGCAAGTATAAAACCTATGCTTTTATGAAAGACGGCATTGCCAAAGTTGAGATTTCCGATTTGGATAAAAAAAGAATTCTCAATGCGATTGACAATCAGATGCAGGCCAAAGGTTACACCAAAAGTGAAACACCTGATTTACTGGTGAACTTTTTCACCAAGGAAATGGATTACATTGATGTAAACTACTATTACGGCTACTGGGGGTATTATGGGTATTGGGGATATTATCCTTACTACTATGGTCCTCCTTACGCTTATACCTCAACTGAAGGAACCTTATACATCGACCTGATCGATGCTAAGAAAAAAGAACTCGTGTGGCAAGGCGTCGGCGTTGGTTTTTTAGCCGAAAAAATGAGCGAAAAAGAACAACGTATTAATGAATTTGTCAACACGATCCTAATGCAGTTTCCACCGGAAGCACCAAAAGGAAAAAAAGATAAAAAGTAGCTGTAATGGCTGCTTTTTTCTTTTCACATAACAATTGTCATACAGAAAAAAGTTTAAACCCCTTAAATTTGTAGAAATTAAAATTATGCAAGACATTCAGAACCTCGACGATATTAAACAAATGGTAAATTCTTTCTATGCCAAAGTGCGACAGGACGAGTTCATCGGACCGATTTTCGACGAACAGATCCAGGACCGCTGGGAAATCCATTTGGAAAAAATGTACGGATTCTGGCAGACCGTTTTGCTTGATGTCCACGCCTATTCCGGGAGCCCGTTCCCTCCACATGCCCGTCTTCCGATACAGAAAGAACATTTCGACCGATGGATGGCTATTTTTACCCAGAATATTGACGAACAATTTGTTGGCCCGATCGCCGATGAATCCAAGTGGCGCGCGGGAAAAATGGCAGAGATGTTCAACTACAAAATAGAATATTTCCGAAATGCCAATCAAAAACCACTGACCTAAGTATTTCACATTGTTTTTTTAACTATTTTGCAGTAGTCTGTTTTAAAACCCAATCTAACTAATTGCAAATCATGATGAAAAACTACTCTAAACTAACATTAGGCTTACTGTTTTCCGGTTTTTTGTTTTCGTGCAGTTCAACCAATCTTTTGACGCTAAGCGTAACGGAACCCGCACCCATTTATATCCCTTCACAGGGAAAATCGGTTGGTATCATTAACCGAAGTTTACCCAGCAAACAAAACGAAGCTATCGATGTCATTGACAAAATCCTTTCCGTAGAAGGAAAAGACCTGGACAAGGATGGCGCAATCGAATCCGTTTTAGGCTTACAGAACGAGCTCACCAAAAACAATGGTTTTGTTGCCGTAAAAACGATTGAAGACGAGAATTTAAAAAGCATTGGCCTAAGTGTTTTCCCGGCTCCTATCCAATGGGAAAGCGTTGAAAAAATAGCCAAAAAAAATCAGGTGGATTATCTTTTCGAATTGTCTTTCTATGACACGGATACTAAGTTTGATTACAAAACTGCTACTGTCGAAAAAGCAAATGTAGTAGGAATTAAAATCCCGGTCCTGGAACATCAGGTTAACGTCACTACGATGATCAAAAATGGGTGGCGCATCTACGATGTCAAAAACAGGGAAATTGTCGATGAAATCGCCTCCAACAATGTCATCAATTCCTCCGGAAGGGGAATCAATCCTGTAACCGCAGCAGAAGCCGTAATGAACAGAAAACAAAATGTTTTAAAAATGAGCAATCATTTAGGCTCTGAATACGCTTTAAAAACATTACCGTACAAAATTAGGGTCTCCCGTGATTACTACGTAAAAGGAACTCCGAATTTCGAAATCGGAAGACGTCGTGCACAAACCGGGAACTGGGATGGAGCCGCCGAACTTTGGGCTAAAGAAGTAAACAATCCAGACCCTACCATCGCAGGAAGAGCCTGTTATAACATGGCCATCATAAATGAAATAAACGGAAATTTGGATGAAGCAGTAAATTGGGCTTCGAAATCCTACAGCGACTACGGAGACAGACTCGCCTTGCGCTACCTCAACATCCTAAAAGACAGGGCCAGCAAAAATCAGCAGCTAATGGCTGAAAACAAATAAAAAAAAGAACCGTGCTATATGACACGGTTCTTTTTTTATCTCAATTAAAAATCGTTAGTACGCTAACAACTCTTCTATTTTTACCTTCACTTTTTCAGAAGAAGGAATCATAGTCTGTTCCAAAACACTGTTCAGCGGAATGGCCGGCATATTTTCCGAACCAATCGTCATCACTGGAGCGTCTAAATACTTAAAGCATTTTTCCTGAATCATTCCGGCTAAGCTTCTTGCAAAAGAATTATTGATAGACTCTTCGGTCACCACAAGACATTTCTTAGTCTTTTTAACCGATTTCAATATCGTTTCTTCATCCAAAGGATTTATCGTTCTTAAATCGATAATTTCCACCTGATCTTTGATTTTTGTCGATGCATTTAAAGCCCAATGTACTCCCATCCCGTAAGTAATAACAGAAATAGTTTCTCTTGTTTCCTGTTCCCAAATTTCCTGAACGATGTTCGCTTTTCCGAAAGGCAAAACATAATCTTCGCTCGGTTCATTTGTACGCGCCTCATCCGTTCCTTTTACCTTAGACCAGTATAATCCTTTATGCTCTAAAATCACTACCGGATTTGGGTCGTAATAAGCAGCTTTCAATAATCCTTTCAAATCAGCTCCGTTACTTGGATAAGCAATTTTAATTCCGCGGATATTTGCCAAGACACTTTCCACGGAAGAAGAATGGTAAGGCCCACCACTTCCGTAAGCACCGATTGGCACACGCAAGATCATGCTCACCGGCCATTTTCCGTTAGAAAGATAACAAGAACGGCTTACTTCAGTAAATAACTGATTCAATCCCGGCCAGATATAATCGGCGAACTGTACTTCTACAATTGGTTTTAAACCTACAGCCGACATCCCTACGGTAGAACCAACGATGAAAGCTTCCTGAATCGGAGTATTAAATACACGCTCGTCTCCAAATTTCTGTGCTAACGTAGCGGCCTCTCTGAAAACACCTCCTAATCGTCCTCCAACATCCTGACCGTACAAAAGACATTCTTTATGTTTTCGCATCAGTTCTTCCACAGCAAACAAAGCACAGTCCACCATCACCACTTTATCTTCACGCTCCGGATTTCTTTCACCTGCTTCCTCAGTGATAGGGGTTGGGGCAAAATCGTGCGTGAATAAATCTTCCGGCTGAGGATCTTCTGCTGTTAAGGCTTTTTCGTAATCTCTTTTTACTTTCTCTGTAGCCGCATGTTCCATTTCTGCAATCTCATCCAAAGTGAATTCGGCATCAATCATTTGCTTCAACAAAACAGGGTATGGATCTCTTGAATGCGCTTCTTCCAAATCATCACGATACCATTCCATTCGCACACCCGATGTATGGTGATTCAACAACGGAACTTTCGCATGAACCAAAAAAGGACGACGCTCTTCACGCATGGTTTTCAACACCTTTTGAATCGCTAAATAACTTTCCGTAAAATTAGCTCCGTCAATTGTAATTGCTTCAATTCCGTGGAATCCTTTCGCATATTCAAATGCATTTTGGGCACGTGTTTCAGCAGCATTTGCCGAAATATCCCAACCATTGTCCTGTACCAGATACAGAATCGGCAATTGTTTCAACGCCGCCATCTGGAAGGCTTCAGCAATTTCACCTTCGGTCACGGAAGCATCTCCAAGCGAACAAACCACAATTGGTTTTTCATTTATTGTCGTATCATCGAGACCTACATTTTCTTTATACCAGAATCCCATAGCTGCACCCGTTGCCGGTATCGCCTGCATTCCCGTCGCTGAGGACTGGTGTGGAATTTTAGGTTTGTCGGCATCGCGCAAACTTGGGTGACAGTAGTAGGTTCTTCCCCCCGAAAAAGGATCGTCTTTCTTTGCCATCAACTGCAACATCATATCGTAAGGCTGCATCCCGATTCCCAACATCATCGCATCATCACGGTAATACGGAAACGCATAATCCTGTGGTAACAACTGCATTCCCACAGCAATCTGAATCGCCTCGTGTCCGCGTGACGTAGCGTGAACGTATTTGGAAACCACTTTAAAATTTTCTTCATACAAAGTGGCCATCGCCTTGGCAGCAGCCATTGTCGAAAATGCTTTTTTAAGGGTTGATTTATCTACAAGTACTGGCATATCTATCGTATTCATTATTTCTTTCTTCAGCATTATTAACAAGGCTAGTTCTTAACCGCCGGCACTATCCAACCGAATTTATCTTCCGCTTTTTGAGTTTTGATAGCGTTCAACGTACCATTCACCTCATGTGAAACCGGATTTTCTTTTGGAAAGGTTATTTTCATGTCTTTATACCCGATTTCTTCAATCATCGCAATTCCAACCGCTGTTCCGGCACCAAAAGCTTCTTCCAATGTTCCGTTTTGCGATGCTTCAATAATTTCAGAGATTTTGATCGGTCTTTCGGTTACTTCAAAACCTTTATCGCGAAGCACGTCGATTACTGACATCCTTGTAATTCCGGCCAAAATCGATCCGCTTAAATCCGGAGTAATGAACTTTCCTCCTATTTTGAAGAAAACATTCATTGTTCCTACTTCCTGGATGTATTCAAATTCGTTAGCATCCAACCAAAGTACCTGATCGTAGCCTTTTGCTTTGGCGATTTCCGTTGGACGGATTGCTCCGGCATAATTTCCGGCTGCTTTAGCTTCTCCCGTTCCACCGATAGCGGCGCGGATGTATTTTGTTTCTGCGTATAATTTGATCGGCTTGCTGAAAAACGGTCCTGCAGGCGATGCGATAACGATAAACTTATATCTTGTAGCCGCACGCATTCCGATGAACGCTTCATCCGCATACATGAAAGGACGCAAATACAAAGCGGCCCCTTCTTCAGATGGGATCCAGTTTTTTTCAAGAGCAACCAATTGCTTTAATGCTTCCACGAACAAATCTTCCGGAAATGACGGCATCCCCATTCTGTCGGCACTGAAATTCAAACGCTTTGCATTTTCCATCGGACGAAACAACAAAGCCACATTATCTTTACCTAAAGTCGCTTTCATTCCTTCAAAAATCGCTTGCCCGTAATGCAATGCCATCGCAGCAGGATGCGTTGCAATAGCTGCTAAAGGCTCGATTCTTGGGTTGATCCACGCTCCGTTTTCATAATCACAAATAAACATGTGATCCGTAAAAGCATTCCCCATCGCGATGTTGTTGATATCCACTTCGCTCACGTTTGAGGACTCCACTTGATTTATTTTTATAGTGTAAGACATAGTCTGTTTTTTTCTAATTTATATTGCTGTATTTGCATCAAATTGCTCTAAATAATCACCCACTTTTCTCAGGAATGATCCTCCCAGGAATCCATCTACCACACGATGATCGAACGAAAGCGACAGATACATCATGCTGCGGATGGCGATTTCATCTCCTTTCGGAGTAGTAATTACTTCCGGTCGTTTCTTGATGATTCCAAGAGCCAAAATAGCTACCTCCGGTTGATTGATAATCGGTGTTCCCATTAAACTTCCGAAGGTACCTACGTTCGAAATCGTGAACGTGCTTCCCTGAACCTCATCCGGTTTTAATTTATTGTTTCGGGAACTGTCCGCCAGATGATTTACAGATGCTGCCAATTCCGACAAGCTCTTTTCATTAGCGTTTTTCACCACCGGAACTATCAGGTTTCCGCTTGGTAAAGCTGTAGCCATTCCGATATTGATATCATTGTGAACGATGATCTTCTTCTCGTCAACCGAAACATTGATCATTGGAAAATCCTGAATCGCTTTGGCCACCGCATCCACAAAAATGGGCGTAAACGTCAGCTTCTCGTTGTATTTTTCCTGGAATTTATCCTTAACTTCATTTCTCCAGCTCACCAGATTTGTAACATCCACTTCGATGTAAGACGTTACGTGAGGTGAAGTCTGTTTGGAATACACCATGTGATCGGCAATCATTTTGCGCATGCGGTCCATTTCCACGATGCGGTCTTTGCCTTCCACGAAATTGATTACCGGCTTAGGATAAGTCGAAGCAGGCGTGCTAGGCGCTGCGAATTGCGAATTGCGCTGAAGCGGATATTTTCGGGTTTTCAGATAGTTGAAAACATCACTTTTTTGTATTCTTCCTTCAGCACCCGAACCCGGAATACTCTGTACTTCTTCCAAGGACAGATTTTCTTTTTGAGCTATGCTGATAATTAACGGAGAAAGAAAAGCATCCGGATTGCTCTTTAACTGCAAAGGTTTTGGAGCGCTTTGCGGAGCTGACGACTGCGGAGCATTAACTTTTACTTCTTCTTTCTTTTGTGTTTTTACTTCCGATTTTCCGTCCGATGAAATCAATGCCAGCACTTCACCAACAGCCACCACATCGTCTTTCTGAAAACGGATTTCGGTGATAACCCCCGAACAAGGCGCCGGAACTTCACTATCCACTTTATCGGTAGCTACTTCCAACAGGGTTTCTTCTGCTTCCACGGTATCACCAACATTTTTCAGCCAGCTAATGATGGTCGCTTCCGATATACTTTCACCCATTTTGGGCATTTTGAATTCTACTATTGACATATTTTAGTCTTACAGTCGAAAGTCGAAAGTCGAAAGTCAAAAAAACCAACGACTAATTTCTAACGACTAATTACTTCTTTTTAAATTCTCCTAATGTTTTATAAAATTCCTCCTGCGTTGGTCGGTTCGCCGGAATTTCGCGTAAAGGTTCTACTGCTCTTAAAGTCTCGTAGCACTCTTTAGGCAATTGCTGATACAAAGCCGTTCCTTTAGTTTTCCATTCGATCAGTTCATCGCTTACATCTTTAATGATCGTAGCCGGATTTCCGACAACCATTTTTCGGTTGGGGATTTTCGTATCTGCTTTTATAAACGCCAAAGCACCTACTATGCATTCATCGCCCAATTCAACATTATCCATGATTACGGCGTTCATTCCAACCAGACAGTTCGCACCGATATTGGCTCCGTGGATAATGGCTCCGTGACCGATATGCGCACCGGCTTTCAGTACCATACTTTTTCCTGGAAACATGTGAATCGTACAATTTTCCTGTACATTACAACCGTCTTCGATGATAATTTCACCCCAGTCTCCGCGAATGGCAGCACCCGGTCCTACATATACATTTTTCCCGATAATCACATTCCCCGTAACCGCGGCCTGCGGATGGATAAAACTGCTTTCGTGAACAACCGGTATAAAACCTTTGAATTCGTAAACCATAATCTTCAGAATATAGATGATAGAACATAGAAAAGAGACTTTTCGATTTTGTCTATTGTCTTTTCTCTTTGCTCTATTTTCTTTTACTTAAATTTCTTCAGTGTTTCTTTAGTGAAGTCCGACAGTACCAGTCTTCCGCTTATGGCTGCTCTTTCTGCCAATAACGTATCCCAGTCGTCTGTGCCTCTCCAGAATATTTTTTTCATTTCCAGCATAGCTTCCGGATTGTAAGTACACAGATGTTCTGCAAACTTCTGAACTGCTTCATCCATAGCTTCGATGCTTTCATATACATTCGCGTACAATCCTTTGTCTTTCGCCCACGATGCATCATAGAACGAATTAGCATCAATAGCGATTTGCGACATAGCGGAAACTCCCATTTTTCTTTCGATCGCAGGACTTACCACAAACGGACCGATACCTACGTTAAGTTCGCTTAGTTTTACCGCTGCGAATTGAGTCGCCATACAATAGTCGGTTGAAGCGGCAATACCTACTCCACCTCCTACGGTTTTCCCCTGAATTCTTCCGATGATGAATTTCGGGCATTTGCGCATGGCATTGATTACGTTTGCAAAACCTGAGAAAAATACTTTCCCGGTTTGTTCATCGTTGATAGTGATTAATTCCTTAAAACTGGCTCCGGCGCAGAAAGTTCTGTCGCCACCGCTTTTTAAAACAATTACTTTTACCTCGTTGTTGTTTCCAACAGTGGTAATCGTTTCAGCTAATTGTGCTAAAATAGTTCCCGGCAATGAATTTTGCTCCGGGTGGAAAAACTCTATAGTAGCGATTCCGTTTTGTATGTCGTGTTTTACGTATGCTTCTGTCATATTATTTTTTCATTTAAATGGCACGCAGATGACGCGGATTAAGCAGATTTTTACGAATTATTCTGTGTTAATCCGTTTAATCCGTTACGATCTGTGGGCTATTACAAAATTCCGAATTGTTCAAAATGATGATTAAAATGCTTAACATTCATTAAATCCCATTCAAATTTATCCAAGATCCCGAATACGGCATTTTTAGTTGTCGCTTCCGGATTTTCTTTGAAATACAATTCAAAAGCATCATAAGCTTCAATCAGTTTTTGTTTCGCTGTAGCCAAATCCGGATGAATCAAAGCATCTGTACTTTCTTTCTCCATTAATGGATGTTTGAAATCTTTCGGCATTGGTTTATGATTGAATACCATTTCGACTACTTTCGCCAAATGTTCTTCCGGCGTGGAAATTTCAAAATCCTGAATCTCACCTGAGGCAATTCTCAAAGATTTTTCAAGGTGCTCCACCATGTGCTGCGGCTTCATCATTCCCCATTTAGCCGTAGCGTTTTCGGTTAATTTCGCTAAGTAGTTTTGGATGTTACTTCTGTCGATCTGCACGAACGGTGATTTCTTCTGAACCATCGTCAGAATTGTCGCGATTGCCACTAATTCGTCATTTTGGTCGAATACTTCTACAAACCATTTCACGATTCCGCATGGCAATTCTTTTCCTACGCTGTCACGCTCTATCTTCTGTTTACACGTTAAACGAACATAAATAGTATCATTGTGATAGATCGGACGAACGAAACGACATTCTTCCAATCCGTAATTTGCAGCTACCGGTCCTTTGTTCGGATAAACGAATAATCCTGCTGCTGCTGCCAAAATAAAGTACCCGTGAGCGGTACGCTTTTCGAAAATACTTCCTTTCAAAGAAGTGATATCAGTGTGCGCGTAGAAATGATCCCACGTTAAATTGGCGAAATTGATAATATCCGTATCGGTAACCGTACGCTTGTGTGTTTTAAGCGACATCCCCGGTTGAATATCCTCCCAGTGGTATTGGAACGGATGCTGTGGTGTCTCTTTGTATTTTGAATTTGGCTGATAAATACCGGTAATTTCCGTTAAGGTTGTTGGCGATCCCTGAACAGCGCAACGCTGCATATAATGCTTGATTCCGCGTACACCACCCATTTCTTCTCCACCTCCGGCACGACCCGGACCTCCGTGAACCAATAAAGGCAGCGGCGAACCGTGACCCGTACTTTGTTTTGCATTTTCTCTGTTCAACACTAAGATTCTACCGTGGTGAGTCGCAGCGTTGATTACATAGTCTTTTGCAATTTCATCGGAATTCGTAACAATAGAAGAAACCAGGGAACCTTTACCCATTTGAGCCAGTTCAATAGCTTCGTCTATATTCTTATATGGCATAATAGTTGAAACCGGACCAAAAGCCTCCGTTTCGTGCACCGTAAGGTTTTCAAACGGATTGTCTTCGCGAAGTAACATCGGCGTAATGAAAGCGCCTTTATCGTCAGCGCCCACAAGGTCTAACTTATCGAAATCTCCGTATACAATTGAAGCTGTTTTTGCAATTTCTTTTACCCGGTCTTTTACTTCTTGCACCTGGTCTTTGCTCACTAAAGATCCCATACGAACTTCTTTAAGTCTCGGATCTCCAACAGTTACTTTATCTAATGCTTTTCCAAGGGCAATCTGAACATCCTCCACAAGGCTTTCTGGAACGATCATACGACGGATAGCCGTACATTTTTGTCCGCATTTCACGGTCATTTCGCTTCTCGCCTGACTGATAAACAAGTCGAATTCCGGAGTTCCCGGAACAGCGTCTTCTCCTAAGATGGAAGCGTTTAATGAATCGGCCTCCATATTGAACGGAACTGCCTCGCTGATGATTCTCGGATGCGATTTCAACATACGTCCGGTTGATGCCGAACCTGTAAAAGTTACCACGTCCTGACTTTCAATCGTATCAAGTAATGTGTGAGCCGAACCACAGATCAACTGCAGCGCGCCTTCCGGCAAAATATTGGATTTGATGATTTCCCTAACAACGGCTTCGGTTAAATAGGACGTCGATGTCGCTGGCTTCACAACCGCCGGAACACCTGCCATCCAGTTAACCGCACACTTTTCCAGCATACCCCAAATCGGGAAGTTGAAGGCATTGATATGCACTGCAACACCTCTTTTCGGAACCAAGATGTGGTGCGCCATAAAGCGGCCTCCTCTTGATAAATCAATCGGATCTCCTTCTACATGATAGGGTTGGTTTGGGAATAATTTTCGTAACGAAGCATTGGCAAACAGATTTCCGAATCCACCTTCGATGTCGATCCAGCTGTCTACACGCGTTGCTCCTGTTCTGTAACTTATTTCGTAGAACTGTTCTTTGCGTTTGTTTAAATACATCGCCAGGCTTTTGATCATGTTTCCACGTTCCTGGAATGTCATTTTACGAAGTTTTTCGCCTCCTTTAGTTCTTCCGTAATGAAGCACTTCGGCAAAATCAATACCCTGAGTCGATGCATTACCGATAATTTCACCCGTTACCGAGTCAAATAAAGGTACCCCTTCTCCGGAACCGGATGTCCAATTTCCTAAAATGTAATTTTCTATTTTGCTCATACCTATTTTATTTAACCGCAATCCCGATAGCTATCGGGACGCTAAGTTTGATTTTTTATACTCTTTCAATAATTACTGCGTACCCTTGGCCTACTCCGATACACATGGTAATTAAAGCATAACGTTTACCTGTCAGTTGTAATTCCAATGCCGCAGAATAAGCGATTCTTGCACCGGTAACACCCAGCGGATGTCCGATTGCAATAGAACCTCCGTTTGGATTGATTCGCGGATCGTTATCTTTTAATCCTAATTCACGTATACAAGCGATACTTTGTGCCGCGAACGCCTCATTTAATTCGATGATATCGATTTGATCTAAAGTCAAACCTGCTTTTTCCAATGCTTTGTTAGTCGCATCAACCGGTCCGATACCCATGATTTTTGGCTCCACACCAACTACCGCTGAACTTACGATACGTGCTAACGGTTTTAGGTTGTATTTTTTAACCGCTTCATCAGAAGCTATGATGGTCGCAGCCGCACCGTCGTTTAATCCCGATGCATTTCCTGCTGTTACGCTTCCGTCTTTTCTGAAAGCCGGACGCAATTTAGACAACCCTTCCATTGACGTTGACGGTTTCACAAACTCGTCTTTCGAAAACTGGATTGGTTCACCTTTTCTTTGTGGAATTTCAACGGTTACGATTTCTTTTGCCAATCGACCTGAGTTTTGTGCCGCAACAGCTTTTTGTTGACTGTTCAACGCGAAGGCATCTTGATCTTCTCTGGAAATCGAATATTTATCCACTAAGTTTTCTGCCGTTTCCCCCATCGCATCGGTACCGTACATCGCATGCATTTTCGGGTTTACGAAACGCCATCCGAAGCTGCTGTCGTACATTTTACTGTCGGTTCCGTATGCTGCCGATGGTTTCGATACCACTAATGGTCCGCGGGTCATGTTTTCCACGCCACCTGCGATAAAAACGTGTCCGTCTCCTGCTTTAACAGCACGACTTGCACTGATGATCGCTGACAATCCGGAGCTGCACAAACGGTTTACGGTTTCTCCCGGAACAGTATATGGCAACCCAGCCAAAAGCAACGACATACGCGCTACGTTACGATTATCTTCTCCCGCCTGATTGGCACATCCCAAGATAACATCGTCATAAGCGTCTGTTGGGATATTTGGATTTTTTTCCGTTACCGCTTTGATTACCAAAGCTCCTAAATCATCCGGACGAACTGCTGCTAAGGTTCCCTGATAACTTCCTATTGGAGTACGTACTCCGTCTATGATATATGCTTCCATACTCAGATTACAGATTTTAGATTGCAGATTTCAGGTTCTGAAAACTGACCTCTATTTATATTTTATGTTTGTTTAAAACTTTTATTTCTATTAAAAATGACCATCCCGATAGCTATCGTGACATTTGCTCCAGAATATTTTATTCTTCCCATTCTTTCGGAGTTCGGAAGGCTACGCCTTTAAAAAGCGCCACCAAAAGATCTCCTTTTTTAATCTCAACAATGTAAAAACCCAACTTATTTTTCAGGCTTTCCAGACTGGCCTCGGCTACTATATAATCGTTTTCTTCCAACGCTTCAATGTGGTTAATCGATGTTTCGATGGATACGGCAAATCTTCCGTTTGTATTTACGGTAAACCCAAAAGCAGTATCCGCTAACGAATAAGTAATTCCGCCGTGCGCTTTGCCCATACTGTTCAGCATTTCTTTGCGGACGGTCATACCCAACTTGCATCTTCCGATTTCGCATTCCAGAATCTCGATACCCAGCCATTGACTGAACGGATCGAGTGAGAGCATTTTAAAAGGTATTTTTTCTCCTTGCATTTTTGATTTGGAATTTAGAATCTCTTCCATCAGTTATTACACACTAAATACTTTATTCTCTCTGTTCAATTTTCGTAAGATCGGGCTGCAACGGTAACGGTCTTCGTGGTATTCGTTGTACAGTTCGTCTAACTTTTCAACGCACCAGTTGATACCTAATTCGTTTGCCCAAGCCAATAACCCTTTCGGATAATTCACCCCTTTAGTCATGGCATTGTCTATATCTTTTTCAGACGCAATGTTTAAAAATAAAGCATCGGCCGCTTCATTGATAAGCATTACGATTACGCGTTCGAAAATAATTTTAGCCATCGCCGTATCTTCGGTTGGTTTTGGCATTTCCTCGCTGTAATTGTAGAATCCTCTTCCTGATTTTCTACCTAAGAAACCGGCTTCGGTTAAACGTTTTTGCGTAAACGATGGTTTGTATCTCGGATCGAAATAAAAGGATGTAAAAACGGTTTCCGTAACGGTATAATTTACGTCGTGTCCGATGAAATCCATCAATTCAAAAGGCCCCATTCTGAAACCTCCGATAGTTTTCATACTCCAGTCGATGGTAGCGAAATCCGCAAAACCTTCTTCATAAAGACGTAATGCTTCACTATAGAAAGGTCTTGCAACACGGTTCACAATGAACCCCGGTGTATCTTTAGCAACCGCTACCACTTTTTTCCAATCGGAAATGGTCTGCGTTATTTTCTGAGTCACTGCTTCGCTTGTCTGAACAGCCGGAATTACCTCAACCAACTGCATCAATGGCGCCGGGTTGAAGAAATGAATTCCGATAACGCGTTCCGGTTTCTGGCATGAAGCGGCAATCGAAGCGATGGATAACGAAGAAGTGTTTGACGCTAAAACCGTTTCGGCTGAAACATAAGTTTCTAATTCCGAAAACACTTTTCTTTTGATTTCCAGATTTTCGACGATGGCTTCAATAACCAAATCCGAATCCGCCAAATCTTTTAATGCGCTTACATAAGACGTGGCATTGATAATTCTTGATTTCTCTACCTCATCAATTTTCCCCTTCTCCACCATTTTGGACAAGGTAGTTTCAAGATTGGAAGCACTTTTTGCAAGCGCCTCCTGATTGGTATCGTATAATTTTACGGAACATCCTGCTGTGGCTGCCACTTGTGCAATACCGCTTCCCATTGTTCCTGAGCCTATAACTGCTACTTTCATTTTATTTTGTTGGAAATCCGAAATTTTAAAATCTAAAATCCGAATTCTGATTTCTGATTCTAAATTAATTCCCTGTAAATTCCGGTTTTCTTTTCTCCACAAAAGCGTTTACGCCTTCATTGTAATCAGATGAAGAACTTGCTTCAATCTGCAAATCGCTTTCTAACGCCAATTGTTGTTCCAGTGAATTTGTCATGGATTGATTAAGTAAGCGTTTGGTCAAGCCTAAAGCCAATGTTGGCATTTGCGCCAAATTCTCGGCTACTTTTTTCACTTCTGTTTCGAAAGTATCAGCTGGGAAGGCTTTGTAGATCATTCCCATATTTACCGCTTCTTCGGCTGAAACCTTATCACCCAACATCATTAAGGCTGATGCTTTTTGAAAACCGATTAATCGTGGAAGGAAAAACGTTCCCGCGCTATCCGGAACCAATCCGATTTTGCTGAAAGCCTGAATAAAACTTGCCGATTCTACTGCTACAACTATATCACAAGCCAAAGCAATGTTAGCACCCGCACCTGCAGCCACACCATTTACGGCAGCTACAATCGGTTTTTCAATCGTTCTGATTTTCTGGATGATCGGATTGTAATGCTCTTCCAGTATTTTTCTGAACCCTGGGTTAATTTCCGGGGTTGTTACTTCTTTTAAGTCTTGTCCGGCGCAGAATGCTTTTCCGTTTCCGGTAAGTACGATGGCGCGAACATTTGAGTCAGCAGCACAATTTTCAAGCGTATCCTGAAGCGACAACGCCATTTCTCTGTTGAAACTGTTGAATACTTCAGGTCTGTTGAGTGCAATCCACGCAACATTGTTTTCAATCTTAACCTCAATTGAATTTGAGCTCATACCTAATTTTATTTAAAAACCCGCAAGGAAGAACCCTGCGGGTTGTATTTATTTTAAACATTTAAAATAGTCAAACGGCTCCAGACAATCCTCACACTGAAACAGTGCCTTGCAGGCCGTCGAACCGAATTGGCTGATCAATTTCGTGTTAAACGAACCGCATTGCGGACATTTAACCAGTTTTTTATTCCCGAGCAGCGCTTCTTTATCAGCATCTGCATCCAACGGGGCAGCGATACCATATTTCTCCAGTTCAGCTCTTCCTTTTGGGGTGATCCAATCGGTTGTCCAGGCTGGTGAAAGCACCAAACTGATTTTAGCTTCCAATCCCTTTTCTTTGAATGCTTTTTTGATGTCATCGCCAATAACATCCATCGCAGGGCAGCCGCTGTAAGTTGGCGTAATCGCTACTTCGATGATATCATTTACAACTTGTACGGAACGCACCACCCCCATATCCATAATAGAAAGCACAGGAATTTCAGGATCGGAAACCGTTCCCAGGATGTCCAGTATTTTTCTATCGATATGTTGAAGTTGTTCTGTCATGATGTAAGCAATACCTTCTTTTACCAGTTCATGTTTGGATAAGCGCGTTGCATGAATTGCATATCGGCTAACAAATACCCCATGTGCTCGGTATGAATACCTTGCTTTCCGCCTTTTTGGAAATATTGTACAACAGGCGTTGTTAAAGTAGCTTCTTCCAAAATAGCACTTACTTTTTTGTAGAAAGCCTCTTTTAATTTGGTTACGTCCACTCCGATATTTTCCGCTACCATCGCTTTATCAGCATCCGTTTGATGGAATAACTCATCAGTGTAAACCCATAAATCGTCAATGGCAGTTTGAATTCTCTCGTGACTTTCTTCCGTTCCGTCTCCTAAACGACGAATCCAATCGGAAGAAAAACGTGTATGGTAACTCACTTCCTTGATCGATTTTTTAGCAATTGCCGCTAAAGTTTCATCGTTGCTGTTTTGCAATTCTTCCAAAAGCAAAAGGTGAAAGATGTCGAATAAAAACTGTCTGGCGATCGAATACGCAAAATCTGTATTCGGTTGTTCTACCAATAATACATTTTTATATTCTCTTTCTCTTCTTAGGAAAGCTATGGTATCTTCGGTTGCATTATCGCCAAGCAAAGTTGCAGCATACTGATAATAACTTCTGGTTTGTCCCAATAAGTCTAATGCCATATTGGTCATTGCGATGTCGGTTTCCAAACTAGGACCGTGACCGCAAAGTTCGCCAAGACGCTGACCTAAGATCAGAGCGTTATCTGCAATTCCGTATATGTATTGAATTAAATTGTTATTCATTTGAATATTTATTAAGACCTACAGGATTTTAAAAACCTGCAGGGTAATATGCTACATATGTTTTAGTTCGTCAGGCAGTTCGTAAAAAGTCGGATGACGGTATGCTTTGTCTTTTGCAGGTTCGAATAATTCTTCGCTGTCATCCGGATCAGATGCTGTAATTTGTGCTGATGGAACTACCCAAATACTTACACCTTCATTTCTTCTGGTGTACACATCGCGTGCGTTTTCCAAAGCCATTGTTGCATCGCTGGCGTGAAGACTTCCGCAATGACGGTGTTCCAATCCGTTTTTACTTCTTATAAATACTTCCCAAAGTGGCCAGTTTTTCATAATCTTATAGTTTACTGTTCACAGTTAACAGTCTACAGCATGAAAACTGTAAACTGCCACTGAAAACTAAATTTTAAATTGCTTGTTCTAAATTCTTAGTTTCCTTTTTTTCGGCGTAAGCCATAGCGGCATCACGTACCCATTTTCCGTTGTCCCAGGCTTTTTGTCTTGCCGACATTCTTACCTTGTTACATGGACCATGACCTTTTACCACTTGCCAGAATTCGTCCCAATCCAAAGGACCGAAATCATAACGTTTGGTTTCCTCGTTCCATTTTAAATCCGGATCCGGAATTGTAAGCCCGATTAATTCGGCTTGCGGCACGGTTTGGTCTACGAACTGCTGACGCAATTCGTCATTGGTTTTACGTTTCAGTTTCCATTTCATCGACTGTTCTGTGTGAACCGATGCGGCATCAGTTGGTCCTAGCATCATTAAAGACGGCCACCACCAACGGTTTAAAGCATCTTGTGCCATTTCTTTCTGCTCCGGAGTTCCGTTTGCCAATGTCATCATGATTTCAAATCCCTGACGTTGGTGGAAACTTTCCTCTTTACACACACGTACCATCGCACGGGCATAAGGACCATAAGAAGTCGCAGTTAACGGCACCTGATTGATAATGGCAGCACCATCCACTAACCATCCGATAGCACCCATATCTGCCCAGGTTATGGTCGGATAGTTAAAAATACTTGAATACTTAGCAGCTCCGGAATGCAATTGCTCATACAATTCTTCACGGGACACACCAAGGGTTTCGCATGCGCTGTACAAATACAGACCGTGACCGGCCTCATCCTGAACTTTTGCCAGTAAGGCTACTTTTCTACGTAAAGAAGGCGCTCTGGTAATCCAGTTTCCTTCTGGCAACATACCCACGATTTCAGAATGGGCATGCTGTGAAATCTGACGAATGTGCGTCTGACGGTATTTCTCCGGCATCCAGTCTTTCGGCTCGATTTTCTCATCGTTTGCAATGCGCAAATCGAAGATTTCTTCTAAGTTTTTTATTTCCTTTTCTGACATAACTTTTTTATTTATAGTGCAGATTTTAGATTTTTCACTGATAACTGCGACTGAAAACTGTTTATTTTCTATTATACGCCGAAATCGACCACTACTTTTTTGGAAGTCGGAACCGCCTGACAGCTTAACACATAGTGTTTCTCCACTTCGGTTTCATCCAAAGCATAGTTGATTTTCATTTCAACCGATCCTTCCAAAACCTTACACTTACATGTACTGCAAACTCCTCCTTTACATGCGAAAGGCAAGTCGGCACCTGCAGCTAATGCTCCGTCCAGAATATTATCGAAATCATCATCCATTGTAAAGTGGAATTCTTTTCCACCATCCAGAATGGTCACTTCGGTACCTTCCACTTTTTTCTCTAAAATCTTGCTGGTTCGCTCTTTGTCTGCTTCGGAATTTCCGGTGTGGAACAATTCGAAATGAATCTTATCCTTTGACAAACCTGCCGCAACCATTTCATCCCGAATGAGGAAGATCATTTCTTCCGGACCACAGATAAAACATTCATCCACCGAGGGAACATCAATAACTTTAGAGGTAAGAACCTGTAGTTTCTCTTTTGTAAAACGTCCGTTGAACAATTCCACATTACGAAACTCTTTGGAAAGGAAGTAATAAATCTCAAAACGACCTAAGTATCTGTTTTTCAACGCTTCAATTTCCTCTTTAAAGATAATTGATTTTACTGTTCTGTTCAAATAAAACAATTGAAAAGTACTTTCAGGCTCTAAAGCAAGGTGCGTTTTGATGATTGATAAAATAGGCGTGATCCCGCTTCCGGCAGCAAAAACAACATAATTTTTGGCAACTGTCGGGTTGACCTCTTTATAAAAAACTCCGGCCGGTGCCATTACATCCAGAAAATCTCCCTTCTTTAATGTCTCATTAACGAAACCCGAAAATAAACCTCCATTAATTCTTTTAACTGCAACCTGCCATTTATTTTCTACCGGGCTCGAACATAATGAATATGAACGACGTACTTCAGCACCGTCGATCATAGTTCTTACGTTAAGATGCTGCCCTTGTTTGAATACAAAATCATGTTTCAATTCTTCCGGAATTTCAAATGAAATAACAGAACAATCTTTAGTTTCTTTATAAATATCCGAAACTTTTATACTGTGAAATTTAGTCATTGCAATACCTGTTAATTTTAACTAACACTTGTTAGTTTGTAGTGCAAAAATAAGTAATATTTCAATACGTAATCGTAACGGGATTAAAAAAATGGAATTAAATGGAAAATCTTAACAGAATGGTCGAATTTGAACAGCCAATTCTGATGAAACCTTAAACGATTCCGTGGAGTAGAACCTGTGTCATGTCGGCTTTCAAAACCGAAGCATTCAGGCTTTTTTTCTTACCATACCAAAGGTAAAGCGTTCGTAATGTGGAGTGCATGGAAAAACTGATCAATTCGGGATTGAGTTTTTTTAACTCCCCGTCATCCATGCCTTTCACGATTATTTTGCGAAAATTCTCTTCGTATTCTTCACGCATTTTGATGAAATAGGCCAGCTCCGCATCAGCCAAATGCATCCAGTCGGCATTCAAAGATGCCAATGCATCGGAATCGCGAACCGTAATATCAATGTGCAGCTGAATCACTTTTTCAATTTTCTGAATGGCCGTTTCGTTGGAAAGAACAATTTCCTGCATCACATTGGTGAATTCTTCGGCAATTTCAATGATGATCAATACCAGGATTTCCTGTTTGGATTTGATGTGATTGTACAGACTGGCCGCCTTAATATCCATCGCTTGCGCAATATCACGCATGGTTACGGCGCTATATCCTTTTTCCTTAAAAAGCTTAGCGGCTATGGTTACTATTTCAGTTTTTCTGTCCAGTGATTTCATCGGATGCAAAATTAGAATTTATTTCAGGTTTGGTAACATTTGCTACAAATTAATTCGGCGCCCGGTCGTACATTTGTTTAAAATTAGAACAACATGGGATTATTAGATCTTTTAGGATTAGGCAACAAATCGGAGGCAATTCAGGAATTTGTCACCAAAGGAGCCGTGATTATCGATGTGCGAACAACCGGTGAATTTTCTGCGGGACACATCAAAGGCTCCAAAAACATTCCGTTAGATACGATTGCATCAAAAATAGAGGAAATCAAAAAATTAAACAGCCCGGTAATTGCGTGCTGTCGTTCCGGAATGCGAAGTGGTCAGGCTACTTCCCTATTAAAACAAAACGGAATCGAAGCTATAAACGGCGGCGGTTGGGAAAGTTTACAACGCAAACTATAATTTTTTAAAAAATCCCGCTTCATTGGCGGGATTTTCTTTTATAATTTGATGGTCTTGTTCATCTGATTTTCCGTTTGGATAACTTGGTTTTTGTATTCTAGTTTCCAGCCTAACGCATTGGTGACGATCAGAATTTTTGCCAATTCGCTCACAAAGCGGTTTTCAGCATTGGATTTCAATTTTGACTTTGCAATTTTTCTCGCCAGATCAGCTTTTACTTTTTTATTGATTTTATTGTAATCGTCGCCGGTAAAAGGATTTAAGGTACTTTGATCCACATCATAGAACTGGATGTCCGGACTGATTCTTATTTCTTCCTTGGGAATACTGACAATGTTAATGGTTTTGTTTTTTTCGTCGATGTCGTATTTCACCTTGCTCAAATCGTAAGCAACCGTAACATCGGCATTGATGATGATAAGCGCTTTTTTCTCAAACGTCAGTAGGTTCATCATGTATTTCTGCTGATCTTTATAGGTCATCACCTGAGAATAATGACCTTCAGTAACAACCAATTTCCCAACATTTTTTATCTGTTGTTCGATTAAATCCGTATTATATTCCGTTGTTTCCGTAGGTTTTTCGGATGTGAAGTACTTAAACAGAACTACGCCGACAACCGCCAGGATGATCAACCAGATGAACTTACGGGAACGGCCTAAAACCTGAACCAAAGGCACAAGCATATTTTTTAAGTCGGTTTCTGCGGACGAATTTCTTCGGGTAGCCATAGTTTACTAAATTTCCTATAAAGGTAGCAAAAACTTAAATCAGATTATTATCCTTTGCTTTCTGAATCGCTTCGATTTTGGAATGGACCTGTAGTTTTTTGTAGATATTCTCAATATGTTTTCTAATGGTGCTGGGCGATAAATAGAGATTTTCTGCGATATTGGTATAACTCAGGCCTTTGCTTAACTGCTCCAAAACTTCGATTTCCCTTTCCGACAACTTTACCTCATCGGCAACTTTAATATTATTTATATCCAGTGGATTTCTTAGCAAACGTAACGTTTTCAAAGCAATGGATGGCGTCATGGCCGCACCCCCGTTTAAGGTTTCCACAATCCCGTCATGAAGTTCCTTGGCATCAATCTCCTTCAGCAGGTAACCGTCAGCTCCGGCTTTAATGGCTTTGAAAATATTCTCATCGTTATCGAAAACTGTCAGCATGATCACTTTAATCTGAGGGTATTTCTTTTTAAGCAATTCCGTGGCTTCTATCCCATTCATTTCCGGCATTTCGATATCCATCAAAACCAAATCGACCGCATTGTTCTCCCTGAATTTATCCAATAGTTCCTTTCCGTTATGCGCATGAAATCGTGCATCCAAATCCTCAAAAAAAGACAATTTTTCGAAAATGGCTTTTAACAAAAAGGTGTTGTCCTCTGCAATGGCTATTCTTATTTTCTGACTCATAATTACACTTTAAGAAATGAATACTTTTATCGCTGTACCCTTATCCCGAATTGAATTTATGGCAAATTCCCCACCAGCTTCAGCTACTCTTTTTTTCATATTGTTGATTCCGTTTCCAAATGTCACCTGATTGACATCAAATCCTTTTCCGTTATCCGAGATAATAACTGCAAACTGATCATTCACTTTTTCGATTTTCACTCTAACCTCTGTAGCTTCGGCATATTTAAGACAGTTGTTTACCGCTTCCTGAATAACCCTGTAAAGATTGATTCCTTTTAAAGAGGAAAAGGTAAAATCATCAGCAACATCAGGATCAATATCAAATTCAAACGAGATTCCGTGGGAGGCAGCCTTAGCATTCTCAATAAAATTTGCAATTCGGGTTTTTAAATCGGAAAAGGCAATCTCGTCTTTATTCATTGCCCAAATCGTATCGCGAAGTTCCATGATTGTACTTCGGGTAAAATTCCCAATCCCCGAAAGCCTGTCGTTTAATTTTTCGTCTTCAATGGTAAATCCGTATTTCAGGTTATCGATGGAGGAAATGATAAACGTTAATTGAGCACCCACATTATCGTGCAGATCCCGTGATATAAGAAGCCGTTGTTCCTGCAGTTTGTTTTGGGTTTCGATCAACTGAAGCGCTTGTTTCAATTCGTTTTCCCTTACCATTTGCTTATTCTTAATTTTCTGGAAGTTAAAAAACAGATAACCTAACAATATAGAAATAATCAAAAGGGCTCCGACTTCCAGCAGGTATAAATTCTTTTCAGCCAATATGCTTTTATGGTCAAGGATTTCCTGCTCCTTCTTCTCGGTTTCATATTCAATATCCAGTTCCGCCTGTTTGGATCGTATTTCCAAATTCTGGATACTGTCCTTATATTGGATGTGACTCTTATAAAGCGCTAATGCCTTCTCATACTCCTTATTCATCTCATAAAGTTCGGAAAGCGCCTGATAATTTTCCTGAACCAGATTTATGTAATCGTACTTTTTGCTCCTTTCAAGCGCTTTGGTAAAATAAGCTATGGCTGCCTTTACATCCCCGATACTTTTATAATAATACCCGTAGAAATTCAGATTTTCTGCTATTCCAATCTTATCATCTTCCTTTACTCTTATGGCATAAGCATGGTCAAAAAGCTCCTTTGCCTCAGGGAACTTCTTTTGCATGATTTTCACCATGGCAATTTTATTCAGACTGTAGGGAATTCCCAATTCGTCCTTGGAGGCTTCTTTAAAGTGAAGTGCTTTTTCGTAGAAATACAAAGCGCTGTCCAAATCAGTTTCCATCTCTTTTAAAACGCCGTAGTTGTCGTACACAGCTTGAAGTTCGGTTTTATGATCGCCTTGTTCCCCCAGCTTAATCGCTTTGTTCATGTACGAAAGTGCCTGAGGCATGCTTCTTCTTTTCAACTGATAACCATAATCACCATAGGCTTTGATCAACGAAACTACATCCTGCTGCTGTTCGTAAACGCGAATTGCCTTTAACATGTAAAATGTATTTTTATCGTATTTGCCCTGGTAGTAATACATCAGACCCAAACTGAGATAACCGTCCGCCATTCCTTTCGGATACTTTATTTTTCGGGCATGTTCAATGTTTCCCAAAGTCAGTTTTATGGTCTTGGACGTATTGGCAATTTTATAATCAAAAGGAAGGTTGTTGATGGAATCGATTTCTTTTTTACCCTGAGTTTTATTGGCAAAAACTAACGGACCAATGATAAAAAAAAGCAAGCAGTAAAAAAAAGGTCGCAACAGCATAATGGGATGTTTCGCTAAAATTACACAAAAAGCCTTAACCATTTGTCCAATCCGTTAGAGAAAAGGCTTTACTTCTATATTTTCATTTCATAAAAATGAAATAAAGATTGAGAATCAGACAGAATAAAACCAAAAGCACAATAAGCGCTATTACGATTTTAAAGTTTCCGTATTTCATCACTTCGTCCTTCATCTTTTTAAGTATCAGTAACATTTGTTGCAGGATATTTACTGTAAAGATGCGGTTTTCCGAAGAACAGAACAATAAGGCAATTGCCCTATTTTCAGAATGAAATTTGAGGTAATTGAAGTTGAAGCACCGCTATTTTCTGATCCAGATTTTTTAAAAATTTCTGATGTTGTGCCGAATCCGGATTAAAAGGCCGGTGCTGCAATGCTTTCTGAATCGAAGCTACGGTTTCCATAACCGGGTAACATTCTTCGGCTATCATCGTCTGAAAAAAACGTTCCCAGATATAATCGATTGCCGTTTGGTTGGGATGTAGCATGTCTTCCGCATAAAAACGATAATCCCGGAGTTCATCCATAAGGATTTCGTAACTGGGAAAATAAGAAGAGTTCAGTGAGCAGAGTTCAGTAGACAGTATTCGGTGCAAAGCGGTCAAAAGATGGGATTTGCTCAACTGATTTTCAACAAAACCATCTTTGATATGCCGCACCGGGGAAACGGTAAAAATGAATTTACAATCCGGGTTTATATCCGAAACCAATGCGATGATGTTTTTTAGACTATCTTCAATCGAATCCACAGAAAGCAATTCCTTGGTAAACTCCCTTTGCGGGACTTTATGACAATTGGCCACTATTTCATCATCGTTATTATTTCGATACACCCACGCCGTTCCCAAAGTAAGAGACACATGAGTTGCCTGTGCTAAATCTTTGCGAAAATCTTCTGCAATTGCATTTAGTTTACGGAGCAAGGCTTCCTTATCCGGCGCATCCAATTCGGAATGCACCTCAAAAGAATGCCATAAATCATTATGAAAGAAGATGTCGGTTTCTGAAAACAGTTTACCTGCAACCGACTTCCGGATCAGTTTCTCGATGGAAACTGGATTAAAAATGATTCCGAAGGGATTGACTGTGTGCTGAAATTTGAAGTACTCGAATTTTTCTCCGATGTTTTGAGCAAAACAAGAACCCAAAGACACTATTCTTGAAGCATAATCAATGGGATTATTACTTTTAGGAACAGGTATTTGGGTTCTGAAATGCATACTAAGCTTGATTTATGCAAACTTAGCAATTATTATTAATAATAGTATTGGAATACTATTGATCCTCTGCTTGCCGTTACAGGATAATTGCTGCTATCGTACGTATACTGGATCTGGTCTGTTGTGTTATTTACTGCCGAAAGCCCGGTGGTTACAATCGATGTGATATTATTCATGTTACCATTTGTAGCTGCATCGTGGTAGGTTAACTTATCAAATCCCAGGATACCTCTATAAGGAGAATTTTTGGTATCGTAAGTATAACTGTTTACTTCAGTAACAGCAGAGCCGTTAACCGTTCTGTAAGTTTCCATACGGGAAATTCTTCCGCTGGTAAGGAAAACTTTTCGGTTTACTATCTGGGCCGTTTGTGAAACTACATCACCACGATAACCACCAACGGAAATGGTTCCGTCACTATTGTAGCTGAAAGTCGCTCTGTAAGTAACCGTATTGGAAGCATTTGTTCTTCGGTAATTGATCAACTGATTGTTTGCATCGTACTCATACAATTCTTTAGAATTCAAAACGTTGTCGGTATAATAATCTCTTTCGGTAATCAGATTTCCTGTATATGTATAATTGACATGTCGTCCATCCGAAGAAGTTACTTTGATCAGTTTGCTTCCGCTATAAGTATAAACGTCCGTTGAAACAGTGGCTCCCGAATTGGTAGTTCCTACTATTCGTTTTACAAGTGCCAGATTTGGATTTAATTTTGCATCGTTTCCTGAATCAGAAATAGTATCCACAAATTCATCATTAGAACACGAAGCCAGGAGCGCTATCGCAATCATCCCCAAAACACTACTAAATCTTTTCATAAATTTTTGATTTTTTGATTAAACTTTAGCAAAGGAATAAAAAAAAATGTAACAAAAGTGCTTTTTAACGATTTTTTTTGACTTTAATCGATTAACTATCAGTTAGTTAGGTAAAAATCTGATTAAAAAGAGCCTTCCTCCATTAAGATTTTTAAGAAAGTTTCCAAAGATAATTTTATTGCAGAAGTAAAATCTTAAATAAATTATAATTTATTGATTGTCATTGTTTTAAAAAACAAAACCCAAAATCGAAATGATTTTGGGTTCTTAAATATTAACCTGAAATATTTTATTTCACAAATTCAACCGCTTTTTCCAAAGCTTCAGCAATTCCTCCTACATTTTTTCCTCCGGCTGTCGCGAAGAACGGCTGTCCTCCACCACCACCCTGGATGTATTTCCCTAATTCACGAACCACCTGTCCTGCATTTAAACCTTTGCTTTCCACCAATTCTTTTGAAATATAGGAAGTTAACATTGGTTTGTCATCCGTTGCAGTAGCTAAAACCAAAAACAGGTTGTCTTTGTTCTGTCCTAACTCGTAAGCCAGATCTTTAGCACCGTTAGCATCCAAATCCACCTGAACTGCTAAGAAATCAACGCCGTTAATATTTTGTAATTGAGAAGCCAATTCCCCTTTCAGGTTTTTCGCTTTCTCTTTTAACAACTGTTCGATCTGTTTTTTCAGTTTTGCGTTCTCATCCTGCAAAGAAACAACCGACTTAATCACATCCTGCGGATTTTTCAACGTCTCTTTAATTTCTTTCAAAGCCGATTCCTGAGCCGCGAAGAATTGTTTCACCGCATCGTTGGTAATCGCTTCCACACGACGGATTCCGGCCGCAACCGCACCTTCACTTGTAATTTTGAAATGCCAGATTTCACCTGTGTTTTTCACGTGGATTCCTCCGCACAATTCCATGCTCTGACCAAATTTGATAGCACGCACATTATCACCGTATTTCTCTCCGAATAATGCCATTGCACCTTCTTCAATCGCCTGTGCAAACGGAATGCTTCTTCTTTCGATCAATGGCAATTGCTCCTGGATTCTCGCGTTTACGAAATCTTCCACCTGTTTCAATTCCTGATCCGTCACTTTTGCGAAATGAGAAAAATCGAAACGTAAATAATTTGGTGCTACCAATGACCCCTTCTGCTCCACATGCGTTCCTAAAACCGAACGCAATGCCTGGTGCAATAAGTGGGTTGCCGAGTGGTTGCTCGCTGTATGGTTACGTAAATCGGCATTTACTTTTGCCACCAAAGTACCGTTTACATTTTCGGGCAGGTTTTTCGCGAAATGCAGAATTAAGTTGTTTTCTTTTTTGGTATCAATAATTTCGATAGTTTCATTTGCGGAAACCAAAGTTCCCTTATCACCAACCTGTCCTCCTCCTTCCGGATAGAACGGTGTGTTATCTAAAACGATCTGATATAATTTCCCGTCTTTTTTAGAATCTACTTTTCTGAAACGGGTGATTTTCACTTCATTTTCCGTTTGATCATAACCTACGAAGGTTTCAACATTACCCGGGATCAAAACAGTCCAGTCTTCCGTAGAAACTTCCGAAGCTGCACGTGAACGGGCTTTTTGCTCTGCCATCGATTTCTCGAATTCGCTTTCGCTGAAGGACATGCCTTTTTCTTTTAGGATCAAAGCAGTCAAATCTTTAGGAAATCCGAAAGTATCGTACAATTCGAATGCCTTTTCGCCTGAAACTTCGTTTCCTTTCGTTTCAGCAACAACATTTTCCAACAACTGTAAACCTTGGTCCAATGTTCTTAAGAATGAAGCTTCTTCTTCTTTGATTACGTTAGCTACCAAATTTTTCTGAGCTACAATCTCCGGGAAGAAAGCCCCCATTTGATTTGCCAGAACCTCAACCAATTGATAGATAAACGGCTCTTTTGTATTTAAAAACGTAAACCCGTAACGAATCGCACGACGTAAAATACGACGGATTACATAACCAGCACCACCATTTGACGGCAGCTGACCATCAGCAATAGCGAAGGCTACTGCACGAACGTGGTCTACAATTACGCGAATGGCAATATTGGTTTTGTTTTGCTCTTCGCTGATGTCCTTAATTTCGTTATTAGTATATTTTTTACCTGTGATTTGTTCTACTTTTTCGATAAGCGGCGTGAACACATCCGTATCGTAGTTGGAAGTCACACCTTGCATCGCCATACACAAACGCTCGAAGCCCATTCCGGTATCAACGTGTTGTGCCGGTAATTTTTCCAAAGAACCATCCGCCTTACGGTTGAATTCCATGAATACGTTATTCCAGATTTCCACTACCTGCGGATGATCGGCGTTTACCAGATCCCGACCGGAAACGGCAGCTCTTTCTTCTGCAGTACGTAAGTCGATATGGATTTCAGAACAAGGTCCGCATGGTCCCTGATCGCCCATTTCCCAGAAGTTGTCTTTTTTATTCCCTAAGATGATTCTGTCCTCTGACACATATTGCTTCCAGATATCGAAAGCCTCCTGATCGAAAGGAACATTCTCAGACGGATTACCTTCAAATACGGAAACATACAAACGGTCTTTTTCTAATTTCAAAACTTCCGTTAAGAATTCCCAAGCCCAAGCTAATGCTTCTTTTTTGAAGTAATCGCCAAAAGACCAATTTCCCAACATTTCAAACATGGTATGATGATACGTATCAAAACCTACATCTTCCAAATCGTTGTGTTTTCCCGATACACGAAGACATTTTTGCGTATCGGCGATTCTTGGCGATTTCGGTGTTCCGTTCCCTAAGAAAAACTCTTTGAACTGAGCCATCCCGGAATTGTTAAACATCAAAGTCGGATCGTCTTTTAAAACGATCGGCGCAGAAGGAACGATCAAATGTCCTTTGCTCTCAAAAAAATCAAGGTAAGCCTTACGAATGTCTTGTGATTTCATTTTTTTTATTTGGTTATGTGGTGATTTGGATATTCGATTATTTGGTTGTTCGGTTATTTGGAAATTCACAAATCAACAAATTCTCAAAATCAACAAATCCACTAATTTTCAATTTCGATTACAAAAGGTAAAATGGTTAACCAAATGTTTCGCTTCAAAAAACAATTAATTTGAAACATTTTTTAAATTTGTTCGTATAACCCCTACAACCGATTCATCAGCACCATTTTACAAGCTGCAAAAATAGTATATTTTAGAACATGTCGAAGGTAAAATACGTTTACGACCCTGAAAAATTAGCCTATCGGAAAATCAAACCGAAAAAAGGGCGAAAGCTAGGCTATTTTGCACTGTTTCTGGTAGCTTCGGCATTGTTTGGTTTTTTGTGCTTTGTAGTGCTTTTGAATACTTCCTATTTTGAAACACCGAAAGACCGAATTCTGGCCCGCGAAGTTGAAAACATGCGAATCAATTATGAGCTATTGAACAAGCGCGTGGACCAGTTGAACGAAACGATGGGTGATCTGGAAGAAAGGGATAACAATGTGTACCGCGCCTATTTCAACAGTTCGCCTATTGATGCGGAAAAACGAAAAGGAGAAGAGCCGGGTGCAAACCGATACAAACAACTGGAAGGTTATAATAATTCGGATTTGGTGATATCGACCACGAAGCGTTTGGACATTATTTCGAACCAGATGGTTTTTCAGTCGAAATCGTTAGATGAAATTCATAAATTAGCAAAAGGGAAAGAAAAACTGTTGGCGGCAATCCCCGCGATTCAACCGGTAAAAAATGAAGAATTAAGGCAGATGGCTTCCGGTTTCGGGTATAGAAGCGATCCGTTTACCAAAGTGCGAAAGTTCCACAAAGGGATGGATTTCACCGCAAGAACCGGGACTCCGATTTATGCTACCGGTGACGGTGTCGTGGAAAAAGCGGATGCCTCACTTTCGGGCTACGGGAATCATATTGAAATACGCCACGGCTATGGTTACAAAACGCTCTACGCTCATTTGAGCAAATACAAGGCAAAACCGGGCCAGCGAATTAAACGAGGCGATGTCATCGGATATGTGGGCAGCACCGGAAGAAGTGAAGCGCCGCATTTACATTATGAAGTATATCAAAACGGAAAAGTGGTCAATCCGCTGAATTTTTATTACGGCTCGATTTCGGCCAAAGAATATGTTTTAATTTCACAGATTGCTAATCAGGAGAACCAGTCGTTGGATTAAGCTGAAGAAAAACAGAGTATAGAACAAAGAATATAGAAAAGAGAGGAGTCTGGAGAAAAACTCATAACTCATACAAAAAAATGCATTTAGACTTACCAGAAAAAAGATATTACAGCATCGGCGAACTGGCCAAGGCTTTTGACGTAAACGCCTCCCTGATCCGTTTTTGGGACAAGGAATTCGATATTCTGAAACCGAAAAAAAATGCTAAAGGGAACCGTATGTTCACTCCCGAAGACGTAAAAAACCTGCAACTGATCTATCATTTGGTAAAGGAGCGCGGATTTACATTGGACGGAGCAAAAGTCCATTTGAAAGAAGGCCAGAAAAAAACGCTGGACAAATTCGAAATCATACGAAAACTGGAAACTATTAAAGTACAGTTAACCAATATTAAAAACGAATTGTAAGTAACAATTCACCAAACAATCGACTAATAACAAAAATCAACTAAAATCAAAAATCATGAGAAAATTTGCACCAATATTAATCATTGTGGTCATTCTGGCCATTATCGGGTTTTGGTACATCGGAATCAAAAACGGAGCTATTCGCGAAAATCAGGCAGTAGGTAAAGAATGGGGTAATGTGGAAACGGCTTACCAAAGAAGAAACGACCTTATCGGTAACTTAGTTAAAACCGTAAAAGGGGCTGCTGATTTCGAAAAAGGGACTTTAACAGCCGTTATTGAGGCAAGAGCAAAAGCTACTCAGGTAACCATTGACCCTTCTAACGTTACTCCGGAGCAACTGGCGCAGTTCCAACAGGCACAAGGTGGCGTTTCTTCGGCTTTATCAAGATTATTGGTAACTGTTGAACAATATCCCGATTTAAAAGCAAATGCTAACTTCCTGAAATTACAGGACGAATTAGCAAGCACGGAAAACCAGATCTTAACTGCAAGAACACGTTTTAACGAATCAGTTCAGAGCTACAACAACTATATCCTTAAAATCCCTAACAACTGGTTCTTGGGCGAATACAAAGAAAAACCATTCTTCGATGCCGTTGCAGGAGCTGAAAAACCAGTGGACGTAGAATTTAATTTTGACAAATAAGCAATGTCGTTAACCGAAGATTTTCTAACCCCGGAAGACGAAAAAGAAATTGTAAATGCGATTTCATTGGCCGAAAAAAACACTTCCGGCGAGATCAGAGTTCATATAGAGGCACATGCTGAAAAACCTCCGATGGAAAGAGCTAAGGAGGTTTTTCACGCATTGGAAATGGATAAAACCGAAGCCAAAAACGGTGTTTTGTTTTATGTTGGTGTGCAGGACCATTCCTTTGTCATTTTGGGCGATAAAGGAATTGACGATGTCGTTGAAGATGATTTCTGGAACGCTACCAAAGACCTGGTCATCGCCCATTTTAAAAACAATCAGTTTAAAAAAGGTTTGGTAGAAGGAATCCTAAAGGCGGGAGATAGCTTAAAAAAACATTTTCCATTTAGGGACGATGACGCTGACGAATTATCAAACGAAATATCCAAAGGATAGTTACTAAAAAATCCAGATCATGAAAATTTCAAATTCCATAAGGATTTTTAAAGTCATCCTTCTCTTTTCCTTACTCTTTACCAGCGGCTTTGCTTTTTCGCAGTTTACAATTCCTGAAAAACCAAGTTTTCAGACTAGTGTTTACGATTACGCTAATTTGTTAAGTTCCACGGAAAAAAAACAACTGGAAGACAAACTGGTTAGGTATTCGGACTCGACCACGACACAAATTGTGGTCATCACCATTGAAGACCTAAAGGGGGAAGACATTGGTATTCTGACGCCAAAATGGGCCCATGAATGGGGTATCGGGCAGGCCAAGGAAGACAATGGTGTTTTGGTTTTACTTTCCAAAAACGACAGAGAAATATGGATTGCTCCGGGGTATGGCGTTGAAGACCGACTGACGGCCGGAATCACCGGTGAACTGGTTCGTAACGTCATCATTCCTGAATTTAAAGCCGGAAGTTATTACAATGGTTTAAACAAAGGTGCTGATGCTATTTTCGATGTCTTAAAAGGAAAATACAAAGGAGAACGAAAAGGCGATAAATCAACCGGCGGAGGAAAAATTATTTTCTTTGTCATTCTCTTCATAATCATCATCGCGATCATTTCCAGAAACAAGCGTGGCGGTGGCAGCAGCGGTGGTCGTTTTTCCGGTCCCAGCCTAGGCGACATCATCATTCTGAGCAGCTTGGGCCGCGGAGGCTTTGGAGGCGGAAGCTCCGGAGGTGGTTTTGGCGGAGGCGGATTCGGTGGCGGCTTTGGAGGAGGAGGCTTCTCCGGAGGAGGAGCTGGAGGAAGCTGGTAAACACAGTCGGCAGATTGCAGTAAACAGATAACAAAAAGAGGTTGCACCTGCAATCTCTTTTTTATTTCACCTTATTTACCGTACTAAAAGCCATTAAGAACTCATTGTAGTATCCTTAACACAACACTTCGATGATTCAGCGTACCTTTATTAAAACTATAAAGGTCATGAAAAATTATGCAATTAAACTGGTTTGGTTTACCACGGCGTTTGTGTTTATTTTCGCTGGCTTATGTCAGACAAACATACCTTTGCCATTGATAAGCAGTTTATTTATTTTGGGTAGTTTTCTTGTACCTTATATGGTTTACACCGTGCTTACAGACAATTACAAAACCACTAAAAAGTTTAAAGATTGGTATAGCGACAAACCAGAAAAACATGAATTGTCAACATAAAATAAGCAACTAAAATTTCGATTAATTGAAAAGAGACTGCCAAAGCAGTCTCTTTTTTTTTAGCGGAATCCACCGCGGGATGGTTTTTCTTTACCGGCAAACTTCTCAATTTTATAGGTAAGGGAAAACATGGCATAACGTTTCAGCACCGTGTTTTCTTCGTCTCTGATAGTCGTTGCCGATATCGTTCTTGTAGCGCTTTGATTCTGATTCAACATGTCATACACTTTGACTTTTGCCGTAAACTTTTTGTCGTAAAAACTGTAGGACAAACTGGTATTCCACAGGTAGAAATCCTTTTTAAAACCATCTGAAATATTGGAATTGTAGGTATATCCGAAATCATTTCCGAAAACCCAGTTCTTAGGCCAGTAATTTGTAGTCTGAAGATTGAACCTGTGTATCCTGTTAACCGAAGAACTGATCGTATAATTAGTATAATTAGTTTCGTTATACGAGAAATTATAAGAAGGAGAAACCGTTAACAATTCACCATAATCATAATTAAAGAACACTCTTGGTGTCAGACGTAAAGCTTTGGCATCATACATTTCTCCGTTTGTAAATCCTTTTGACAGTCCGAAATTGGAATTGACGCCTAATCCGAAGCGGTATTTATGAGCTTCCTTTTTAACAGTCTTGCTCCAACTTGCGCCTCCATAAGAAGAATATGTATCCGAAACATTCACATAGGTAGTCGTGCGCTGACCTCCCTGTCCATACAACGTATAAGACACAATCTGACTTTCGAAGAAATCCCCGCCTGCGTACAGATATACCCCTGAGCGGGTAGCGTAATCGTAGTTATTGAAATTCAGATAGACACTGTGGTTTTTAGTCAGCTCCAAATTGGGGTTCCCGACAAAAGTATTCAACGGATTGGAAGAATCCACTACCGGCAATACCTGGCTGGCTGTAGGAAAATCAAATTCAAAATTATAATTTACCCAAATCGATTTTGATTTACTCAACTTGTAATTAAGATACATACTTCCAAAAGGAATCATATAATTTTTATTCAGATCGGTTGTATTTCCCAGATAAAAGGAATGATTGTCAAAATGCGCAATTGCCGTACCACCGGACATACTGAAGGTAATTTTCTTCTTTTCCAAGCTAAATCCCGCATTTGGACGAATTGTTTTCACGGACTGAGACATGTAGTTTGTCAAGATCGCATTCGGATTAGAATAAGATTGCGACACGGCATCAAAATCAAAGGCTTCACGGTCTTGGGAAGTTCGGTTCCATTCATTTCCAACACCGATATTCACACTTAACGAATCAACCACAGGTTCCGAATAGTTTATCCCAACGTTGTACCTATCCTTCAGATTTCTGTTCTTTTTTAACTGGTCCCTGATATCGTCAGGCTCTGCCCCTTCATAAAAAATGGTGGTGGATGTATTGGTGGAATTTATTTCGTCTTTATTATTCTCAGTATCAAGAGAGGCATTCAGATAGCGCCCTTTTCTCTTGAAGCCTTTATTGAAATAGAGTGCGTTTTTAAAACTGTTCCCATCGCTTTCATCAAAAGTATTGGAAGTGCTTTCATTCAAAAGAACATTATTTTCATCTGTTGAAGACTGGAACGATTTATCCCTGTCTTTTCCGTGTGATTTTGAAAACTTCGGCATATAAACCACAGACGTTGTGGAATCGATCTTATATTCAAATTCAAAATTCGCATTGTGTCCGAAGCGATCCGAAGTCGTCTGTGAATTACTTTCGGTTATGATTCCTCCTGTAGGCAAAAAGTTAGCCTGTTTTACCCTGTTGTTATTTTTGGTATGCTGATCCGAAAAAAAGTAACTTCCCGAAGATTCAAAATCCTTAATCCATTCGTCGGAATAGTTAACCCCCACAATATCCGATTGTGTGATCCCGTTACCGCCGCCAAAACGCATTCCGTTGACCCCGAATGACCCGTTATCATTGTAATATCCCGAACGGCTTCGACCGCCTCCCATGTTATCGAATATTTCATCCATGGAAAAACCAACCGAGTTAATATTATTGGAAGACGCCAAAACACTAAACTTTCTTTTATTTTTGAAATAGTTCGCCAGTCCGCTGACCTCATAACGGTCATCCGTTCCGTATCCGCCCATAAATTTCCCGAATAATCCTTTGTTTTTGTCTTCATCAATAGTCAAATTGATACTGGCGTTATTGGAACTGGCGGACTTACCGGAAAGTTCTTCCTGTTTCGTTTTAGTATCCGAAATCTGTACTTTATTGATGATATCCGATGGAAGATTCTGCAATGCCACCTTTCCGTCTTTATCAAAAAATGGTTTACCGTTGACCAAAATCTGGTTCACTTCTTTCCCGTTGACCGTGATTTTACCTTCTGCGTCAATCTCTACACCGGGTAACTGCTTTAACAACGTTTCAACATTAGCATCGGGTCTTACCTTAAAAGAAGCCACATTAAACTCTAATGTATCCTTTTTAATACGGATAGGAGGTGCCTCCGCTTTAATCACGACCTCTTCTAACATTTTGGATTGTTCTTTTAAAGTAATTAAGCCAAAATCCGTAGTCTTTAGCAGTTCATCGAAACTTTTCTTATAGCTTTCAAAACCCTCCATAGATATTTTTAAGAAAACGGGTTGTGTTATCTTTTTAACAGGCAATGAAAAATTTCCGTTTTTATCGGTAATCGTGTAGTCTACCAGAGAAGAATCTTTGGCCATCGAAAGATAGACCGTTGCGGACTCCAGGGGAAGTTTGGTATTTTCTTCAATGATTTTTCCTTTGATATAAAAGGATTTCTGGGAGAAAGCACACACTGAAAACAGCGAAAGAACGAAAATGAAAATTTGTTTGGACATTAAATAAAAATTGCGGTTAAAATGATTTCTCATTAAAACCGCAAAATAAAGTTTTTATTATGTAAGAATTTTATTTATTGTATAAAATTTAACACACTATTTCTGTCTGAAGTAAATATCTATAGGCACTCCCGAAAAATTATAGATCTGGCGCAGTTGATTTTCTATGAATCTTTTGTAAGGATCTTTTACATATTGCGGCAGGTTGGCGAAAAACACGAATTGTGGTGTTGGCGTTGGTAACTGCATACAGTATTTGATTTTTACGTACTTTCCTTTTAATGCCGGTGGCGGAGTACGTTCGATGATCGGCAACATCGTTTCATTGAATTTAGACGTAGTGATACGCTGTTTTCTGTTTTCAAAAACTTCAACAGCAGTTTCCAAGGCCTTAAGTAAACGCTGTTTTGTAAGTGCGGATACGAAAAGAATCGGCACATCAGTAAACGGCTCAAGTTCTTTGCGGATTTGCGCCTCATAATCACGTGCTGACATAGTATCTTTCTCCACCAAATCCCATTTGTTCACCAAAATCACGATTCCTTTGCGGTTTTTCTCCGCCAACCAGAAAATATTCTGATCCTGACCTTCAAAACCACGGGTAGCATCAATCATAAGGATACAGACATCCGAATGCTCAATGGCACGAACCGAACGCATAACCGAGTAAAATTCAAGATCTTCCTTCACTTTCGCTTTACGACGAATTCCTGCCGTATCCACTAAATTAAATTCAAATCCGAAACGATTGTATTTGGTATCGATGGCATCACGTGTTGTTCCTGCGATATCGGTAACCACAAAACGATCTTCTCCAATCAAAGCATTTATAAAAGATGATTTTCCGGCGTTAGGACGTCCTACCACGCAAAAACGCGGTAATGGATTTTCTTCTTCCATTGCATCCGGCAATTCCGGCAACACTTCTACCAGTTTATCCAAAAGTTCTCCGGTTCCACTACCGCTCATACCAGCAATGGTGAAATATTCACCTAACCCTAGATTATAAAACTCGATCGCGTCTTTTTCACGCATCGCATTATCCACTTTATTAACCGCGATAAGAATTGGCTTGGTAACCTTACGAAGCAATTTTGCCACTTCGGCATCCATTGGCGTGATTCCTTCTTCTACATCTACCATAAAAATGATAGCATCCGCTTCATCAATGGCTAATTCTACCTGACGACGGATTTCGCCTTCAAAAATATCATCTGAACCTTTAATATATCCGCCCGTATCTATGACCGAAAACTCTTTTCCGTTCCATTCGCTTTTTCCGTAATTACGGTCACGGGTTACTCCGCTCACCGAGTCAACGATAGCTTCTCTTCTTTGAATTAACCTGTTGAAAAAGGTTGATTTTCCAACATTTGGCCTTCCTACAATGGCTACGATATTGTTCATTTCTATTAAATTTTGCGCAAAAGTACGCTTTTATAATTTAAGACGCGAAATTCGAGTGAATTCCAACATCTTATCTCTTGTCTCCTGACTCTATTTTCTAATTTCTTACTTCTGATTGTACCCGAAACGGCGCAACTGATATGCATTGCTTCTCCAGTCTTTGTTGACTTTCACGAACATTTCGATGTGAATCTGTTTTCCAAAGAATTTTTCCAGATCCTGGCGGGCTTCTATTCCTACTCTTTTTATCGCCGACCCCTTGTGCCCGATGATAATTCCTTTCTGTGTATCACGTTCCACCATGATTACCGATTTAATTCGGATAATATCCTCGTCTTCAATAAATTCTTCGGTTTCGATTTCTACGGCGTACGGGATTTCCTTATCGTAATGCAAAAGGATTTTTTCACGGATGGTTTCGTTTACGAAGAAACGTTCCGGTTTGTCCGTTAACGCATCTTTCGGATAATAGGCCGGTGACTCGGGAAGCAATTCCAGTATACGGTTAAAAACCTCTTTCACATTAAAATTTTCCAATGCCGAAATCGGGTAAAGTTCTGCATTAGGCACTTTTTCCTTCCACAGGTTTACCTGTTCTTCCAATTGTTCCTGATTGGATTTGTCGATTTTATTCAATAATAAAAGCACCGGTATTTTGGAATGAATGATTTTGTTGAAAAAGGCTTCGTCTTTCAGTTCCTTTTCACCTACTTCCACCATGTACACCAAAACGTCAGCATCTTCAAAAGCCGATTTTACAAAATCCATCATTGAATTCTGCAATTCATAGGCCGGTTTGATGATTCCCGGGGTATCTGAAAACAATACCTGAAAATCCTCTCCATTTACGATACCAAGAATACGGTGACGGGTGGTTTGTGCCTTAGATGTAATGATTGAAAGGCGTTCCCCTACGAAAGCATTCATTAGTGTCGATTTTCCAACATTTGGATTTCCGATGATGTTTACAAAACCTGCTTTGTGTGACATAGTAAAAATTTTAGCCTACAAAGGTAGTCATAACAAGCGAATAGAAGAAATTTTAAAGTTTTTTTATCTTTTTTGTTGTATGTGTCAAATTTCGGTGTACCTTTGCACTCGAAACATCGCGGGATAGAGCAGTAGGCAGCTCGTCGGGCTCATAACCCGAAGGTCACAGGTTCGAGTCCTGTTCCCGCTACTAAGAAAATATTGAGAATACAAACCGTACATCGCGGGATAGAGCAGTAGGCAGCTCGTCGGGCTCATAACCCGAAGGTCACAGGTTCGAGTCCTGTTCCCGCTACTAAGAAGAGAATCATTTTGGTTCTCTTTTTTTTTAAATAAACTGAAGTTGCTTATTTCTTATATTTTAAGATTTATCTTCTTGTTAATCAAAACGTTTCACTAAAGAATCGCTTTTATTTTTTACTTTATGAATACAAAAAAAATTGCCGAATACAGAAAATTACTGGATGTTACTAAAACAGCAACATTAAAAGAATTAAAAACAATCTACAGAAAAAGCATGAAGGAAGACCATCCGGACACCATTGCCGACCCTGTTGAACGTTTAGCGGCAGAAGAAAGAAGCAAACTAGTCATAGAAGCCTATCACTTTTTAGTAAGCATCGCACCGGAAACCCTTGAGAAAGACAAGGAAGAATACATCAAAACTACGACTACATCCAATATTTTGGAATTCTACATGGACAATGGGGTTTTATACATCAGTTTCCTGGACGGTAATCAGTTTGAATATTTTGGGGTTCCGAAAAACACGTACATCAAAATGATCAATGCAGAATCACCAAATCGTTTTGCAAAACGCCATATCTTTAATGAATTTACCTACAGAAGCGCAAGCAAGTTAGTCGCAGCGGAGTAAATTCATTTCTACAATACATCAAAACCATCAACGAAAGTTGGTGGTTTTTTTATTTGGCTTTTTATTACTAGATTTGAAAATCAACCAAAAACAACAACATTTTATGGAATTTAACTTTGCAGCAGTACTGGTAGCCTCGCTGGTCACTTTGCTTGTCGGATTTGTATGGTACAACCCAAAAGTTTTCGGAACGATCTGGATGCAAGAAACGGGAATGACTGAAGAAAAAGCCAAACAGGGAAACATGCTTAAAATTTTCGGATTAACAATCTTCTATTCATTACTGCTTTCTTCAGCTGTCCCAAGTCTGGTAATCCATCAGATGGGAGCATTCGCGATGATAGGCGGACCAGCTTATGCAGACAAGGCCCTTCCCTCTTACGCTGCTTTTATGGCGGATTATGGTGATGCCTTCCGCACATTTAAGCATGGAGCACTTCACGGTTTCTTATCAGGGCTCTTTATTGTTTTACCAATCACTTCCGTTAATGGATTGTTTGAACAAAAATCCTGGAAATACATGTTGATTAACGCCGGCTATTGGATTGTTTCCCTAACTATCATGGGCGCAATCATCTGCGGATGGAAATAAAAATTAACATTTTATTATAGCACAATCGCTCTACATTTGTAGGGCGATTTTTGTCTTTATGAAGCTGCCTTATCATTATAAAATATTTTCTTCAGCAACAGAACTTCCTGATTCATGGGATGCTTTGGCTGTTTCCAATATTTTTCTTTCGACTGATTATCTCAAAGCATTGGACCAATCAGCGCCAAAAAACATGACCTGTCATTACATTGGCTTATTTAACGATAAGACACTTATAGGCATCGCCCTTTCCCAGTTTCTGGATCTGAACTTAGTGGATTCTTTCGGAGAACGCGACAATTGCATTAAAACTTCGGTTCGAAATTTTGTATTCCGAAACTTTACTTCTCATGTCTTATTCATGGGTAACAATATGCTTACCGGTCAAAACGCGTTTATTTTCGCAAAAGAGCTTAATCCAAATGAAGGCGTTACACTATTGCATGAAGCAGCTCTGGAACTTCAGTCCCGATTTAAGAAAAAAGGCAAAAAAGTCCACCTGACTACGTTTAAGGATTTTTTCACCCACGAAAAAGATGTTTTAGAAGCGCCGGAATTCCAGTCGTTTTACAAGTTCTCGACCCAACCGAATATGATTTTCTCGATAGCCGATAACTGGAAAACCGAAGAAGATTACATTGGCGCTTTAAGCAAAAAATACCGCGACCAGTACAAAAGAGCCCATAAAAAACTGGACGGGATTGAAAAGCGAAAAATGAATCTGGCCGAAATTGAGCAGCACAACGCAACGCTCAATGCACTTTATCACAATGTAGCCAAGAATGCGCCTTTCAACACGTTCTTTTTATCGGAAAACCATTTTTACGAACTCAAAAAGCAATTGGGCCATAATTTCCTTTTTTACGGCTATTTTCTGGAAGACAAATTAATCGGGTTCAACACACTAATTAAAAATGGTAGCGTTATTGACACCTATTTTTTAGGATATGATGACGAGCATCAAAAGGAAATGATGGTCTATCTGAACATGCTTTACGATATGATCAACTATTCCATTAAAAAACAATACAAAGGAATTGTTTTTGCCCGAACGGCTTTGGAAATTAAAAGTTCTGTAGGCGCGAAGCCTTATGAAATGGTTGGTTTTATTCAGCATTCGAATCCGCTGATTAACCGTTTTGCCGGCAGGATTTTCAAATCACTCGAACCGGAAACGATTTGGCAGGAACGGAACCCTTTTAAATAGAAGGCAGGTTGCAGAACGCAGTATTCAGGAGCAGTGGTCAGAAAGTAACAGTTTGCAGCTAAAAAACCATCAAAGAATACCCCAAGTGATTCTCTAGCCCCGATGGAAGCGGCATCCTTTTTTTGCTTTGATAAATGGCAAAAAAAGATAGAGCGAACAGCGGGAAAATGGTATATTCTTAGCCCAAGCCATTCGCTCCGAAAACATTTCATATCGTTTCCAGTTCCATTTGAACGTTTTCCCACTCTTCCAACAACTGATCCAAATCTTTCTTTTTCTTTTCGTACGCCGCAAAGAAATTAGCATCTCCGGCGTGTTTGTCGTAGTTATCCGCCAAAGCCTTGTCGTCGTGCTGAATATTTTTTTCCAACTGCTGAATCTGACTTTCAATTTTACTCAGACGGTTTTGCAGTGATTTGTTCTTTTTTTGTTCGTCGTAGGAAAGTGATTTATTTTCTTTGGGTGTTTCTTTTACCACAACATCTTTCTTCTCCACTTCCCGCATGTTTTCCATTTTACGTTGCTCTAAGAAGAAATTGATGTCACCTAAATACTCCCTGATCTTCTGATCTTTGAATTCGTATACGATATTTGACATCCCCTGAAGGAAATCACGGTCGTGAGACACCAACAACAAAGTCCCTTCATATTGTTGTAAAGCGGCCTTTAAAACGTTTTTCGACTTAATATCCAGGTGATTTGTCGGCTCATCCATTACAAGTACGTTTATAGGCTGTAATAACAGTCGGCACAACGCCAAACGGTTTCTTTCGCCTCCAGAAAGCACCTTTACCTTTTTCTCTACATCATCCCCGCGGAAAAGAAAAGCCCCTAACATATCGCGCACTTTGGAACGGTTCGTATCGGTAGCCGCTTCGATCATTGTATCCAGCAAGGTTTTTTCGCCATCCAGATATTCGGCCTGGTTTTGGGCAAAATACCCCAACTGCACATTGTGCCCTAATTTTATGCTTCCTCCGAATTCGAATTCGTTTACGATGGCTTTCATGAAAGTAGATTTCCCCTGTCCGTTCTGACCTACGAAAGCGATTTTACTTCCGCGTTCCACCAACAGGTTAATATCTTTTAGAATGGTTTTTTCACCATATGCTTTGGTTACGTGCTCCGCTTCCACAACCACACGTCCCGGTGTAATTGAAACGGGAAACGAAATGTTCATGACCGAATTATCGTCTTCGTCCACTTCGATGCGTTCCACCTTATCCAATTTCTTAATTAAGGATTGTGCCATAGAAGCTTTGGATGCTTTGGCTCGGAATTTCTCGATCAGTTTTTCCGTTTCTTCTATTTTCTTGGCCTGATTTTTTTGGGTAGCCAATTGCTTCTCACGGATTTCCTGACGCAATACCAAATATTCCGTATACGGTTTGTTGAAGTCGTATGCTTTTCCTAAGGAGATTTCAATCGTGCGGTTGGTCACATTGTCCAGGAACATTTTATCGTGGGAAACAATCACCACTACGCCCGGAAAGGTTCGAAGGAAACTCTCCAGCCAGATGATACTTTCGATATCAAGGTGATTGGTAGGCTCATCCAGCAATAGTATATCATTGCTTTGAAGTAACAGTTTAGCCAATTCGATACGCATTCTCCAACCTCCTGAAAAAGTATCGGTCTGGTTATTGAACTCTTCGCGCTTGAATCCTAATCCCAATAAGATTTTTTCCGTTTCACCAACATAATTGTATCCACCTAAAATTTCGTAATGATGGGTAACATCACCTAATTGCTCAATCAATTCCGAGTAGCCTGCACTTTCATAGTCCGTTCTTGTAGCCAGCTGGTGATTGATTTCATCGATTTTTAATTCGGCATTTCTGATTTCCTCAAAAGCCTGATACGCTTCTTCCAAAACGGACCTTCCTTTAACGAAATCAATATCCTGACGAAGGAAACCGATCTTCACCTCTTTTTCTGTGGCAATACTTCCGGAATCCGGCTGTAAATCACGGGACAAAATTTTAAGCATAGTGGATTTTCCGGCTCCGTTTTTACCAACCAAACCTACTCTGTCTCCGGCGCCCAAACGAAAAGTTACCTCTTCAAACAGAAAAGTCCCACCAAAAGAAACCGACAAATTGTGAATATTAAGCATAATATAGTACTGATGTTACCAAGGCAAATCAACAAATGATTTACCTTTACATAAATTTTTTTGCAAATGTTAAAAAAAGGATCCAAACTAAACAGCATTTTAACAGGAAGTTGTCCTAAATGTCAGGAAGAGAGCATGTATTCTGACAAAAACCCGTACCATTTATCGAATACTCTAAAAATGCATGAGACCTGCAGCCATTGTGGAACGCGATATAAAATCGAACCTTCCTTTTTTTATGGCGCGATGTATGTGAGTTACGGTGTTGGAATTGCGTTTGGAGTTGCATCCTTTGTAATCACGCACCTATTCTTACATGCAAATCTTAAGACCTCTTTCATTGCTATAATTGCCACATTAATTGGCTTTATGCCGGTCATCATGAGGTTGTCCCGAAACATTTGGATCAACATCTTCATCCATTTCGACAAAGACTGGAAAAACAATAAGTAATTATCTCTTCTTTTTTACAAACCGTTTGATATCGATCTGCATGTCCAATGTTTTGCCATTTTCAATGTGACTGTACAATTCCCTTGCTAAAAAAGGACCGAGCATTACGCCTCGGGTTCCAAGTCCATTCAGGATATGCAACCTATTAAATTCTGCATGCGTTCCCACTAATGGTCGACGATCGTTTACCGTTGGACGCACCCCGGCAAAATGATCTATGATTTCAAAATCACAATCAATTAGTTCTTTTAAATTATTTATTAATTCCTGCTTTCCTTCTTCGGTTGGCGTATCGGTCTTATCGTCCCAATTGTACGTCGCACCCACCTTGAACAAATCGTTCCCTATTGGCAATATGAAAATACTGGCCTTCAAAACCACATCCAGATTCAATTCCGGCGCTTTGATTATCAGCAATTCTCCTTTTGTACCGTCTAAAGGCAATTGATTAAAATAGGGATTGTTACGCAATCCGAATCCTTCAGCAAAAATAATATGCTTCGCTTCGATGTCTTTATACTTCACCGCTTCCTCAAGAATGTCTATCTGAGCATAATCAAACGTTTCGTTTACGATCAGATTATTCTTTTGCAGATATTCGACATAAGAGGTTATAAAAGTGGCTGTATCCACATAACCTGTATGCAAAACTTCCCCGAATCCAAATTCAGATGAAATCGATTTGTATTGTTTCTGAATGAGTTTTGTAGACAGAAAAGGTGACAGTGAAGGTTTATCGGCAGCCTGAAACCAGTTGTTTTGCTCTTCAATGGAAGCAAATTTGCGATAAACCGGTATTTTATAATCAAAAACAACCTGGAGTCGATCTTCGATTTTAGCATAAAACGGCAGTGCATACTCCAATTGCTCATTTGCCTGCCAAACCTGACTGAAACGCTTTAAAATAACCGGATTATATAGCCCCCCTGCCACATTTGAAGAGGAAGAGGAATAATCTTCTACAACAAGGAATGATTTACCATTTTGAAGCGCCGTTTCGGCAAAACAAATTCCGGCGATACCGGACCCAACAATTAAATAATCTATCATGGTACAAAAATAAAAAACTCTCACCGTTATGGTGAGAGTTTTTATATAATTAAAAAGAATTTACTACTAGTAGTTCCACATATCCTGTTCGAAGTTGCGGATTTTTTCTTTTACACGCTCAGATTCTAACAATTGCATCTGAGAGTTCTCTTTCATGTAGTCTTCAATTTTTCTATCTCCGTATACATTCTCTTCTTTATAAATTACGGCGCTGAAACGACGTGCATTTAACAAGTGGTCAAACGTAAGCGGCATAGCTGAATTCTTGTCATTGAAAGCTTTGGCTTCATGTAATTCATTTCGGATTGACGGGAAGTATACCCAGAACAATTCGATCACGTCAGGGTTTTCTGCACCAATCTCTCTCGCTTCCGGAGCCACTGGACAAATACCCAACATTCTGTATTTCAATTCACCCTGTCTTTTATCAAAATACCAGTAACCTTTAATTTTGTAACCGGAAATATCAATTCCTGTCAATTCTCTCTTATCGATATACTGAGGATCCAAAACTTTAGTTGGAGTTCCAGGAACCGTTTCAGTTACCCATCTACCGTCAACTTTCTTTTTAACAGTTTTCGCTTTCGGAAAATAGTCATCATAATAAGTATTGATCTCATCACGACCTGCCTGCGTAGTATCAATGTAAGTGAAAGACGAAGCCATATCTTTTAATGTCTTCTTAGTATTAAAGTAGTCATCAGTATAAACTTCTGTAATTTTACCGGTTTTAATACCTTTTAAAAGAACATCAAAAAGAGAACGTCTGTCGCTACCAATGTTTACCGAGTCAATAGGATAATACAAAGGAAAGTTAACCCTTTCATCAAGGTCAATCACTTCCCAGATTGCTTTACCCATTAAGATATCGCGATCGTGCACATACCCGTAAGGCAATGGCTTATCGTTATCGGCATTCATTTGCGCAGCAGTTTTCTTCCCTATTTCAGCTGGAGTTTTAGCATTCAACAAGTTAGACTGTGCCAAAGATGCATAGCTTCCTGCCATTGCAAAAAAGACTACTAAAAAATTTCTCAATTTCATGTTCTAAAATTAAAGTTATTTAAGTTACTGTACTTAAATGATTATTGAATTTCGTAAACTACTGGAGAAACTCTAGGAGGTATAATCCCAGAAACACCAATAATCTTAGTTTTAATATCAGAGATAGTAATCACATCACCTCTACCTGCTTTAGACATAGCTGCTTTACACTGAGCATTAACTCTGTCACCATTTACAATTACAGCAGCCTGTCCAGGAGCTTTAAATGTAAACTGAGTAACTTGATATTGTAAGTCATATGCGAAATCTTCAAGCTTAGCAGAAATCTGAGATACTTCCAATCTAGATTTAGCACCTTTTGCACTACCAGTAGTTCCTCCGATAGCACCCATTGGAGCAGGAATATTCTTGATACGGAAAGATTTTTTATCAACAACTGATTTACCGTCAGGTAATTTACCAGTCACGCTAACAAGAACTTCAGTACCTGAACCTGGCGTCAAGTTATACTGACCTGGTTTACCAGCTCTAGCTAAACCTGGAGCAGAAGCACTTACTTTATCATCAGAGATACCAGCAAATGAAATTGTCATCGGGTTAGCTAACCCTCTATAAACAACATTCATTTTATCAGCAGAGATGTTAGCTGAGTTTGGTCTTGGTACTACAACGTACTTCTCTTTGAACTCAACCGGGATAGATTTTCCATCTTCGATAAATGTAAATTTACCAGAGATTTCTTTTTCACCTACACCACCAGCTGTAGCGTTGAATACTGCCTGACCGTTTTCAATTTTAGAGCTAGCTCCGTTTACATTGAAAGAGTTAGGAACAGTTGATTCATCATAACGACCTAATACTACTTTTCCTTTAACAGCCTCTCCTTGGAAAACTACAGACTTTTCGAAAACTACAATAGCTTTGTAGTTTGACATAGACGCTGCTTTTGCAGTTGTGTTACCAATCAAAGCATTATAAATATCCTGCTCTGTTTTTTTGATATCACTTTGAATAGCAGATAATTTTGTTAAAGATGCTACTGCAGGGAATCCTTTGAAGTGGTAATCTAAAAATAATTTAGTTACACCTTCATGATCTTTAACATCAGCAGTACTGAATTTAGCATTCAAATCTTTCATGATGATCTGATACTTCACATCCTTACCGATAACTCCAGCAATTCCGCTTTTGAATTTATCAAAAGCAGCAATGATTTCTTTTCCTTTTTTAGAATATCCGTCACCGCTAAACCATGCCTCATCAATTTTATCACCTTTATCCATAGACTCGTATGGTAATTTACCATCCTTATCTTTTTCAATATCTTTAGTGACATCATTCTTTAAAGCCTGGATATAATCGTTAAATTCCTTAACGATCGGCTTAACTTCTTTAGCCATTGCAAACGGAGCACCAAACTGTGCAGCATTTTCTCCAGCTTTAGATTCTAATTGACCGTATAAGCTTCCGTTATATTCTTCAGAGAATTTATTAACACCTTCGAATTTCTCATTCATCAAACCGAAAGCTGTTAATACTTCTTTTGACATATTTAATGCCAACATCGCGATGAAAACCAGGTACATTAGGTTAATCATCTTCTGTCTAGGACTTAATTTTCCTCCTGCCATTTTCTAATTAGTTTTTAAAAAAAGTTAATGATTTTGAAACTAATTAGCCTCTGTTACTCATTGCAGAAAGCATTCCGCCATATACATTATTTAATGAAGATAAGTTTGCAGTCAATGATTGCATTTGATCTTTTAATTTTAAGTTGTTTTCAGCAACTTCCTGGTTGATTTCAGCATTACGAGTAGCGCTTTCTAACTGTACTTTATACATACCGTTCAAAGTCTCTAACTGAGTAGCTGCTAAGCCCATTTCTTCAGCATATTTTTTCTGAGAAGCGATAGCATCAACTGTTGGAGCCATGTTTTTAGCAGCACCTTCGAAGTTCTTAATGCTGTTTCCTAAACTTGCCATTAACTCACCGTCAATTTTAGCTTCTTTCAACATGTTATCTAATTTCTGAGATAACAAACCTTGAGCTTCTGTTGGGTTTTCAACTTTCTTAGCTTCTTTCTTTTTAGCTTCACCTCCAGCTAATTCCGGGTAAACCAAAGTCCAATCCAATTCTGTTTCAGTTTCGAAAGCTGACAATCCGAAGATTAAAGCCTCAGTTCCCAAACCAATGATAAGGAATGTTCCTGCTCCTGGCCAGTGCATAATTTTAAATAATGCTCCGATAATTACTACTGCTGCCCCCATACCGTAGGCAAAACTCATCACTTTTTTTGGTAATACTGCCATAATAAATAAATTTTAGTTAGTTAAGTTAATATAAAAATTGGTTAATTTTTTCGAATTATTTTTGGTTTTTCGTGTTGCTTGTACCCATGTAATCCTGAACTGTTCTGAATCCGATATAAGATCTTGCAGAGTCAGCATATTCATAATCACGTGTACTTACCTGTAAGAAATAAGCAACATCTTTCCAAGAACCTCCACGTGTTACTTTACGCATGTTCGATAAATCCGGAACATTCGGGTTCATTGTTGACACGTACTCGTAAGCTGCAGGATCATAAGAAGAATCCGTCCACTCAGCTACGTTACCAGCCATATTATATAAGTGATATTCATTCGGCTCATACGATTTTGCTTCTACAGTATATAAAGCACCGTCTGCAGCGTAATCTCCACGGTTTGGCTTAAAGTTAGCTAAGAAACAACCTCTGTCATTTTTAGCATAAGGACCTCCCCAAGGATAAGTTCCTGACTCCAGACCTCCTCTAGCTGAATACTCCCACTCTGCCTCTGTTGGCAAACGGAATGAGTTCACCTGATCTCTTCCTTTTTTCTTTTTGATGTATGAATTCTTATTCATAGTTCTCCATGCACAAAACGCCTTAGCCTGTTTCCAAGATACCCCAACTACAGGATACTCACCATACGCCTGGTGCCAGAAATAATCATTATGCATTGGCTCATTATAAGAGTAAGCAAAGTCTTTGATCCAAACTGTTGTATCCGGATAGATCTCAACATTTTCAGTTTTCATGTACTTACTTCTCTTAGTTCTGCTGCTTCCAACAGTTTTATCTTTTGCAGCTGCCTGAATATCCATCCACGTATAACGGAATTTCAATTTAGAAACATCAAATGTTCTTAATCCGTTATATGATTCTGTAGCCGGTAAATACAACGAATCCATTACCTCTACATAGTGCTCGTCCGGATATTTCTGAACATCATTATGCAATTTAACTTTTCTATTCAAACGTCTTCCAGCGTATGGATCCTCATCGGTACCAACACTATAATAGTTCTCATACATATATTTATCATACGCAGACATTTTAGCAGGATCCTGATCTTTAAAGGCAAAATCACCAATACTTCCAGTTTTCCCGTTTCCTCCACCAGGTTTTATACCTTGTTCATCAGCAAGAATAGCCAATCTTGTTCTGGTAATTGAATCCTTTACCCATTCCACAAACTGACGGTACTCACTATTTGTAATTTCCGTTTCATCCATATAGAATGAACGTACAGTAACCGTTTTAGTGGGAGCATCCTGAACATTAGCTAAATCATCATCTGATTTTCCCATAATAAATGCACCGCCAGGAACCAAAGTCATTCCAAATGGCTTCTCTGGATGCCATTTTCTTCCTTTAACTCCTACTAGCTCTCCTCTGTCGTTTTTGTGACAGCTACTAAAGAACAATGAAACAAGTGCTGTAAATGCTATGAACTTCTTCATATAAATCTGGGTTAATTATATATACATTTTTAAGGGCGTAAACCTATCTATTTATTTTTTAAAAAACAATTTTTTTACCTAAAAAAAACTTAAAAAAAAACAAATTGTCACAAAACAGACAAGGCTTATCGCAATTCTTTCTATTTATACTAAATTTTTTTTCTGCGCTTTCCACCATCTTTCAGGAATTTCCTGACTTATCGCACCCAAATAATCTTCATAGGTGCATGGTAATAACGTACTTCTTCTTAATTTATTGTTAATACCCGACAAAAAAGGTATTTCTATCCACCATCTCTCGGTCTTATCGCTTTTAAAGAAAATCAACTCTTCATCTTCAAGCGGAACAATATATTTCAAATACTCTTCTCTATCCCCAAACGGATATTCTTTGGAACGATAATGAAATCCTTCAATAAAATACCAAAGAACCTGCGCTGCCAATACAGATTCTGCCACAGAACCGTTATGATTGAACACTCCAAACGAAGTCACCTTATCGCTGATTCCGGAGTAGCGCGAAAGTACACAAATTTCCTTTCCATTGAATCCATTGGGATTAAATTTCACAAAATTTCCTGAATCCGCCGATTTTACGGAAGTCAAATCTACCGAAACCAGGTCTGCATCTCTGAAAACAGGCTCCGCTATGGCCGAATTATTGCAAATTTCCCCCAAGCGGTAGGCATCAAAATACAATTTCTCTATCAAATCGATTTCTTCCTGTGAATTGAAATACGTCTGATATCCGATGTTGCTATAATTGAACAAATTAGACGGCTCTTCTACAATCATACTTGACAAAAAAGAATTTGCCGGCACACCGGTCTCCTTCGCAAAATCGAATTTACTGTCTACAGAAACCACATTCACCATTTGCTCCAACTGGTCGTAAGCACGGTACATGGCATACGTCAAATCCTGCGATCCGCCAATAACAACGGGAACAACCTTATTCTTTATCAGATGCGCCACAGCATTTTTCAACACATAATAAGTATCTTCCAATGAATTCCCCGGAACAATATTTCCCAAATCCACAATCTGTGATTCCCAGTTTCCCGGAAACAGACTGTAAAACTCTTTACGCACATGTGTAAGATCCACATCGTAGTTCCCTTCACCCGAACCACGGTTATCCGTCACACCGATAATTGCAATCGCAGCTTTTTCGATAACCGGAAATTCGGCTTCCGAATGAAAAACAACTTTTTTACCCAACGCCTGACTGCTCAAGCCCTGAACGAACTCAAAAAACTCAGAATCAAGTGGTTGAAAAAAATCAAATACCATAGTTATTTCTTTTTAGCAGGTGCTTTCTTAGTTGTTGTTTTTTTGGCTGCGGTTTTCTTTGCCGGAGTTTTTTTCTCAATCAATTCCTTCACTTGCTCTAATGTCATTGCCGCCGCATCCACATCCTTGCTCAATTCGATTTTAATTTTTCCTTTAAGGATAACCGAACGACCCCAACGTGCTTTTTCCACAACAATTCCTTCGGATTCCCAATTATGGATAACCTTATCGATATTCTTCTGCAATTTATCTTCGATCAATTCTTCCACATCGGATTGTGAAAGATTATCAAAATTATATTTCTTGCTTACATTAATAAACACACCATTCCATTTGATGAAAGGACCAAAACGGCCTACCCCTTTCTGAACCGGCTCATTTTTATACATGGCGATCGGCGCATCAGCTTTCGCTTTCTCATCAATAAGCTCTTGCGCTCTTTCCATGGTTACATCCAATGGATCTTCTCCTTTCGGTAAAGAAATAAATACACTTCCATGACGCACATAAGGACCAAAACGTCCATTGCTCACTTCCACTTCTTCTCCTATATATGTACCTAACACTTTTGGAAGTAAAAACAGATTCAATGCTTCTTCCAAAGTGATACTGCCGATATTCTGTTCCGTACGCAAACTTGCGAACTGCTTGTTCTCGTCATCAGCATCTCCGATTTGTGCCATTGGCCCAAATTTACCCAAACGAACACTCACTTGCCTTCCGGTTTTCGGATCCGTTCCTAAAATACGTTCACCGCTTTCTCTCTCGGCATTCTCTTCAACATTTTTAACCGTTGGATGGAAATGATTGTAAAAATCGCTCATCATTTTAGCCCATTCGATATTTCCTTCAGCAATTTCGTCAAAATCCTGCTCTACTTTTGCAGTGAAATTATAATCAAGGATTGTTTCGAAATTCTTAACCAAAAAGTCGGTTACAATAGTTCCGATATCGGTTGGAACTAATTTTCCTTTATCCGAACCCGTATTTTCTTTTAGTTGCTTCTCTTCCATTTTCCCGGATTGAAGCACTAATTGCGTATATTTTCTTTCCTGACCCTCCAAGTTCCCTTTCTCAACATAATTTCTGTTGATGATAGTCGAAATTGTCGGCGCATAAGTTGACGGACGTCCGATCCCCAGTTCCTCCAGCTTTTTCACTAAAGACGCTTCGGTATAACGGGCAGCAGGACGTGTATATCGTTCCGTTGCTGTAATGTAATTATTCTGAAGTCTTTCGCTGACTTTCATGGCCGGCAACATCCCTTCCTGTTCTTCTTCATCATCATCGTGACCTTCCAGATACACTTTCAGGAAGCCTTCAAATTTGATCACTTCACCGGTTGCTGCAAAAAGTTCACTGTGATTATTCGCTTCGATTTTAACATTGGTGCGCTCCAATTCGGCATCGCTCATTTGAGACGCCAAGGTTCTTTTCCAGATCAGATCATATAAACGTGCCTGATCGCGATCAATGTTTACCGAATGACGTGTCATATCTGTCGGACGAATCGCTTCGTGCGCTTCCTGTGCCCCTTTGCTTTTGGTAGCAAACGTTCTCGGCTTAGAGAACTCTTTTCCGTAAGATGAGATGATTTCAGCCTGCGCAGCATCCATTGCTTCTTTGGAAAGGTTCACACTGTCCGTTCTCATATAAGTAATAAGTCCGGCCTCATACAGACGCTGTGCTAACTGCATGGTAATTCCAACCGGCAAATACAATTTACGGGCCGCTTCCTGTTGTAAAGTTGATGTTGTAAAAGGAGCTGCTGGTGATTTTTTGGTAGGTTTTGTTTCCAAATCCGCTACCTTATATATAGAGCCGATATTCTGATTCAGAAAATCTTCGGCTTCTTTTTTCGTATTGAAGTTCTTTGGCAATTTCGCTTTAAACGCTCTTCCCGCTTCATTTGTAAATTCGGCTACAACCGAATAAGAAGCAACTGCATTGAAGTTCTGGATTTCACGTTCACGTTCCACGATCAGACGAACCGATACCGACTGCACACGACCGGCAGACAATCCGCCTTTGATCTTACGCCATAAAACCGGTGACAATTCATAACCCACCAAACGGTCCAAAACCCTTCTCGCCTGTTGCGCATTCACTAGGTTATAATCAATACCTCTTGGATTTTCGATTGCTTTCTGTATAGCAGTTTTCGTGATTTCGTGAAAAACGATACGTTTGGTCTTTTTCGGATCCAATTTTAATTCTTCCGCCAAGTGCCATGAAATAGCCTCTCCCTCGCGGTCCTCATCGGAAGCCAACCAAACCATATCGGCAGCTTTAGATAACGTTTTCAATTTACTCACCAAGGCTTTTTTATCCGGAGAGACTTCATATTTCGGTTTGAAACCATTCTCCACATCTACACCAATTTCCTTTGAAGGTAAGTCGGCGATGTGTCCGTAGCTTGATTCTACCTGATACTCGCTTCCTAAAAACTTCTCTATGGTTTTCGCCTTTGCCGGTGACTCAACGATCACTAAATTCTTTGCCATTTACTTTTAATTTATGCCGCAAAAGTATAGGAATTTTTTAAATATTGCATTTTCACCTATTTTAAATGTAAATTTTGTCGATTAAAGTCATGAGAAAAGATTGTGCTCACGTCTTAAAAAAAATAATTCAAACATCCGAAACCAAAAAGTTATACCTATATATATAGTAACTTTTTTAAGATAATCACCTTCAAAAATATTTCCGCCCATTTCATTGCACATCAGACAGCAAATTTGTAATTTGTTGATAGAACCAAAGCACAAAAAGCAACTGTTCAATGAATCGAGACGAACAATTAGCCAAATTAAAACAAACCGAATTTTGGGATGTTATTATAATTGGAGGCGGCGCATCCGGCTTGGGAATTGCGCTCGATTCAGCAAGCAGAGGTTACAAAACTGTTTTAATTGAAGCGGTTGATTTCGCAAAAGGAACATCCAGCCGAAGCACAAAATTAGCCCACGGTGGGATTCGGTATTTAGAACAATTGAATGTAGCATTAATACGCGAAGCCCTGAAAGAAAGAGAACTGATGCTGAAAAATGCAGGTCACTTGGTAAAAAACCAATCCTTTGTGATTCCTATTTATAGTCGTTTGAACGGTTATTATTTCTCAGCAGGATTAAAGCTGTATGACTTACTTGCCGGAAGCACCCGTTTTGGAAGTTCGCAATCGCTATCGAAAGAAAAAACAATTGAATTGTTGCCTACGATAGTACAAGAAGGCTTACAGGGAGGCATTATTTACCATGACGGTCAATTTGACGATGCCCTTTTTGCCATAAATCTTGCCCAGACAGCTATTGAACATGGCGCTTGCATCTTAAATTATACGAAAGCCGTCAACATCTTAAAAAATGAGGAAACTAAAATTTCAGGGATTACAGCAGAAGATCAGGAAACAGGCGAAACCTATACATTAAAAGGAAATATCGTCATCAATGCAACTGGAGTTTTTACCGGTGACATCATGAGTCTGGACAATTCAAAAAAAGGAAAGCACATTATTCCAAGTCAGGGAATCCATCTTGTTTTCGACAAATCTTTTCTACCTACCGAGAATGCACTTTTGATTCCGAAAACCAGCGACGGCAGAGTACTTTTCATCGTTCCCTGGCAGAACAAGATCATTGTAGGCACTACCGATACGCCGGTGGACGAACCTACTTTAGAGCCACAGCCATTAGAAGCGGAAATCAATTTCATTCTTGAAACTGCTCAAAAATTTCTATCGAAAAAACCGCAACGAAGCGATGTTCTCTCCGTTTTTGCCGGACTACGCCCATTGGTACTTCCAAAAAAAGAAGGCGTACAACCCAAAGAAATATCCCGAAACCATCAAATTCTTATTTCCGACTCCGGTTTAATTTCCGTTATTGGCGGCAAATGGACCACTTACCGCAAAATTGCTGAAGATGTAATTGACAAAGCCATTGAAATCCATCATCTGGCAAAAGTCAAATGCAAAACGCGACATATTCCTATCCACGGTCACCTGGTCTCAAAAGAATCCGAACAGAAAAATCACTTAGTTGTTTATGGATCGAATATTTCCGAACTTTTGAAACTACAGGAAAACGAACCGGAATTAAAAGAAAAATTACATCCCGATTACCCGTATACGTTATCGGAAGTGGTTTGGGGCGTACGAAATGAAATGGCAAGAACGGTTGAAGACATTCTAGCCAGACGACTTCGATTGCTGTTTTTAGATGCCGCCGCCGCCATAGAATGCAGTGAAAAAGTCGCCAGTCTTTTATCAAAAGAGCTAAATAAAAATGCGGATTGGAAAGAAAATCAAATTACCGATTTCAAAAAAGTCGCCCAGGGTTATCTTCTTAAATAAGGCTCTTTTCAAAGGATATTTACCAGCTTAAAAGTCATTCTGCCCTCAGGAATAAAGTTTGTTTTGCCTTATTATTGTTGACGCTCTGCTCCTATCTGCAATTGAGCTCCCAAAACTTTTGTTAAACAAATCTGCCATCTTGTCAGAAAATAAAATTTAGTACTATCTTTGCCCATAGATTTTACACTTTTAAGTGCTTTATGGAAAAGGAAATTGATGAGAAGAAACAAGGTACGAGCCTGGTTTTAGAACAAAAAGAAGAGAATACTAAGAAACTATTTATTGAAAGTTACGGTTGTGCGATGAATTTTTCGGACAGCGAGATTGTAGCTTCCATATTAACCGAACAAGGTTACAACACCACCCAAAATCTGGAAGAAGCTGATTTGGTTTTGGTAAACACCTGTTCGATTCGCGATAAAGCAGAACAAACCGTTCGCAAACGTCTGGAAAAATACAATGCGGTAAAACGCAGTATCAACCCGGGCATGAAAGTGGGCGTTTTGGGATGTATGGCCGAACGTCTGAAAAGCCAGTTCCTCGAGGAAGAAAAAATCGTGGACATGGTTGTAGGACCTGATGCTTACAAGGACTTACCGAATCTTTTAAAAGAAGTAGAAGAAGGCCGCGACGCCATCAACGTAATTTTATCGAAAGATGAAACTTATGGTGATATTTCACCGGTACGTTTACAGAGCAACGGTATCAATGCTTTTGTTTCCATCACGCGCGGATGTGACAATATGTGCACGTTCTGTGTAGTTCCGTTTACCCGCGGACGCGAGCGCAGCCGTGAACCGCAATCCATTTTAGAAGAAATCAAAGACCTGTTCGAGAGAGGATTTAAAGAAATTACGCTTTTGGGTCAGAACGTAGACAGTTACCTTTGGTATGGCGGTGGTTTGAAAAAAGACTACGACAAAGCCACTGAAATGCAGAAAGCTACCGCTGTGGATTTTGCACAGTTATTGGATATGTGTGCGATTCAGTTTCCGAAGATGCGTTTCCGTTTTTCGACTTCGAATCCGCAGGACATGCATGAAGAAGTGTTGCATGTTATTGCGAAACACCATAATATCTGTAATTACATTCACTTACCGGTACAATCGGGAAGTACACGTATATTAAAAGAAATGAACCGTCAGCACACCCGTGAAGAATACATGGCATTGGTAGACAAAATCAAGGCTATCATTCCGGGATGTGCGATTTCACAAGATATGATCACAGGTTTCCCAACTGAAACTGAAGAAGATCATCAGGACACCTTAAGTCTGATGGAATATGTGCAATATGACTTTGGTTATATGTTTGCGTATTCAGAAAGACCCGGAACTTTAGCTGCCCGAAAAATGGAAGATGATGTTCCCGAAGAAGTTAAAAAACGTCGTTTACAGGAAGTTGTTGATTTACAACAGGAAATAAGCCATAAGAGAACCTCACGTTTTGTAAATCAAGTGGTTGAAGTCTTGGTTGAAAAAGAATCAAAAAGATCGGATGCCCACTGGAGCGGAAGAAATTCTGAAAATGTGGTCACGGTTTTCCCGAAAGGCAATTACAAACCAGGTGATTTTGTACTGGTAAAAGTAGACGACTGTACGACAGCGACTCTTATCGGAGAAGCGATCGGATACAGTGAAATGCAATAAATATCATCAATTGCAACACAATCAATAATTAAAATGGAATCAGTTCAAGCCATAAAACAGCGATTTGAGATTATTGGGAACGACCCAAAGCTCAATCGTGCGATTGAAAAAGCCATTCAGGTAGCTCCGACCGACATTTCGGTTTTGGTTACCGGAGAAAGTGGCGTGGGTAAAGAAAGCATTCCGAAAATAATACATTCCCTTTCGCACCGAAAACACGGAAAATACATTGCCGTAAACTGTGGAGCCATTCCGGAAGGAACCATCGACAGTGAATTGTTCGGACACGAAAAAGGGTCATTTACAGGAGCAACCGGAACCCGTGAAGGTTATTTTGAAGTTGCGGACGGCGGAACAATCTTCCTTGACGAAGTGGGCGAATTACCGTTAACCACTCAAGTTCGTTTATTGCGTGTTCTGGAAAACGGTGAGTTCATTAAAGTGGGTTCATCGCAAGTACAAAAAACCAATGTTCGTATCGTGGCGGCAACAAACGTAAACATGTTTGAAGCCATTGAAAAAGGAAAATTCCGTGAAGACTTATATTATCGTTTAAGCACGGTAGAAATTATGCTGCCGCCATTGCGCGAAAGAGAGGATGACATTCATTTATTGTTCCGAAAATTTGCGTCGGATTTTGCACACAAATACAAAATGCCGCCCATTAAACTGGACGACAACGCCATACAATACCTGACAAAATACCGTTGGGGAGGAAATATCCGTCAGTTGAGGAATGCCGCCGAACAAATTTCAGTTCTGGAAACCAATCGCGACATCACACTGGCTACCTTACAGACCTATCTTCCGACAGAAGGTAGCAATTTGCCATCCGTAATCGGTACTAAAAAATCGGAAAGCGATTTCAGTTCGGAACGCGAGATTTTGTACAAGATCCTTTTCGACATGAAAAGCGACCTGAACGATTTGAAGAAACTGACTTTGGAACTAATGCAAAGCGGTAATGTCAAAAATGTTCAGGAAACAAACAAGAATCTTATCCAGCGTATTTACGGACAAAAAGAAGAAACCGAAGTGCCATTTGAAGAACCTTCATTAACAGCCTTTCCGGTGCAGAATCAAAATCTTCAGGAAGAATTTGAAGATGATGATGACGATCAGAATTATCTTTTTGCCGAAACTGTGGAAGAAGAGGATTCACTTCGTCTGGACGAAAAAGAAATCGAACTCATCAAAAAAGCATTGGAACGCAATAAAGGCAAACGAAAAGCCGCTGCGGATGAATTGGGGATTTCAGAAAGAACCTTATACCGTAAAATAAAACAATTCGATTTATAATATATTTGGATTTTAAAAATCAGATGAGACATTTACAATATATCATTGCCGTAATCACGCTGTCTTTTTTCAGCAGTTGTTCGGTCTACAACTTTACAGGAACCGGAAAAATCGACGCCAAAACCTTTCAGGTAAACTATTTCCAGAACAATGCGTCTTTAATTGAGCCAGGAATCGAACGGACTTTCACATTGGAACTGCAGGAATTGATCCAAAATCAGACCAATCTTAATTTAACGAATTCGGGTGGAGATTTGGTTTACGAAGGTGAAATCAAAGAATACCGAATTACGCCCATGACGGCAACCGCCGATCAGCAAGCAGCACAAAACCGACTTACCATAACAGTAAATGTGCGTTTTACCAACAGGAAAAAAGCGGATGATGATTTCGAAAAAGCGTTTTCCTTTTACTATGATTTTCCTGCCAACGAACAATTGGTAGGTTCCAGACTGACCGCAGCATTAGATGTAATTTTCGAAAGGATCACACAGGATATTTTCAATGCCTCTCTGGCAAAATGGTAATTTTTGAATAATGCACCGACAATCTCCGGATAATTCCATAAATTGTCGCATAAAAGATAAAAACGGACTTGAACGTACACGATTTAACATACCTGATTACCAAACCCGCCTCATTGAACGGAAGGCAGACCATTGAACTGGAAACGGTCTTGGATCAATTTCCGTATTTCCAATCGGCAAGGGCCATTCATCTGAAAGGACTTCATAATCAGAAAAGTTTCCGTTACAATCAGGAATTGAAAAAAACAGCGGCTTACACGGCCGATCGAAGTGTTTTGTTTGAATTCATCACTTCCGAAAATTTCACCTCCGTTCACAAAGCCTTTTTAGAAGAAAAAGAAGCGGCGATCAATGATATAATTGTCAATCAATATAAAATTGTCATTCCGCAGGCTATTGAAGTTAAGCCCAAGGCAAATCCTTTGGAACAGTCCATTCTGACTTCTATCCAGATTTCCGAACCGGAAACAGCAACAGAACAACCTTCGACAGAATCAATTTCTACTGAACAAATTCAGCCCGAACCTATTGCCGCAGAAGACGAAAAACCGAAGTCGCTGGAAGAAAAACTTGAAATCGGAAAACCGCTGGAATTCTCTGTTCAGGAAAAACATTCATTCCAGGAATGGCTGCAATTAGCAAAAGTTACTCCTATTAACAGGGAAAATGAGCCGAAAGAAACAGAATCTGACGAAGAGAAAAAGAAAAAATCAGAACTGATTGACAAGTTCATAGAGAATAATCCAAAAATATCTCCGGTTAAAAATGCTGTCATAACCCCTATAAACATTGAGAAATCCACACAGGACAACTCTTACTTGATGACGGAAACTTTAGCCAAAGTATATTTGGAACAGAAAAAATATCAGAAAGCAATTCAAGCTTATGAGATTTTAATTTTGAAATATCCGGAAAAAAGTACTTTCTTTGCAGACCGTATTTCGGATATTAGACTTTTACAACAAAATAATAATTAAAGAATTAAATATGTTTTCAATTTTTTTAGTGTTAATCACAATCGTATGTTTTTTACTTGTAGTGGTAGTTATGGTTCAAAATCCTAAAGGAGGAGGATTATCTTCTTCTATCGGAGGATCACAAATGATGGGCGGTGTACAGAAAACAAATGATTTCCTTGATAAAAGTACTTGGACATTGGCTGGTTTATTAATCGCTTTAATCTTATTATCAAGCTTAAGCTTCACCGGAAACTTAAGTGACAACGGTTCAAAAATCATTGACAACAGCGCTGCTGCTCCAGCACCGGTTGCTGCTCCAGCTCCAGCTGCTGCTCCGGCAACACAGGAGGCTGCAAAACAAGAAACTCCGGCTACTACTGAAGCTGCCAAACCGGCTGCTACAGAAGAAGCTGCAAAATAATATTTCTTTATTGAACGCTTTTAAAATGCCAGCCTGTCAGTGCTGGCATTTTTATTTAGTAAATTTGGCAGTCAGAAACGCTTGGCATAATTTCTGAAATGAGGCTAGCAAATTTTTGAAACCGACATGAAGATTTTCAGCAAATCCAATCGGCTCAAAAAACAGATTAAAAAAGTAAACTATCAAAAATTAATAACATATAAATAAAAGAGCTATGGCATTAAACATCAGACCACTTTCAGACCGCGTTCTTGTAGAACCTATGGCAGCAGAAACTCAAACTGCTTCGGGAATCTTCATCCCGGACACTGCTAAAGAAAAACCTCAAAAAGGGACGGTAGTTGCTGTAGGAAACGGAACCAAAGAACACACCATGACGGTACAAGTTGGTGATACTGTTTTATACGGAAAATATGCCGGAACCGATTTGAAATTTGAAGGCAAAGATTACCTTATCATGCGTGAGGATGACATCCTTGCAATTATTTAATCCAAAATAATCAAAAACATTCTCAAAATTCAGTTAACTGACGAGACAAATCAACAAATAAATAAAAAATGGCAAAAGATATAAAATTTGATATTGAAGCTCGCGACGGTTTAAAACGCGGAGTTGATGCATTGGCAAATGCGGTAAAAGTAACTTTAGGTCCAAAAGGACGTAACGTAATCATCAGCAAATCATTCGGAGCACCAACTGTTACTAAAGATGGTGTTTCAGTAGCAAAAGAAGTTGAATTGAAAGACACTCTTGAAAACATGGGTGCGCAAATGGTAAAAGAAGTAGCTTCCAAAACCAATGATTTAGCCGGCGACGGAACTACAACAGCAACTGTTTTAGCACAAGCCATCGTTAAAGAAGGATTGAAAAACGTTGCAGCAGGCGCTAACCCAATGGATTTAAAACGCGGTATCGATAAAGCTGTGGAAGCTATCGTTTCCGATTTACAAAAACAAGCCAAAGAAGTAGGAAGTTCTACAGACAAAATAAAACAAGTAGCTTCAATTTCAGCTAACAATGACGACGTTATCGGAGAGCTTATCGCAATGGCTTTCGGAAAAGTTGGAAAAGAAGGTGTAATCACTGTTGAAGAAGCAAAAGGAACCGACACTTATGTGGATGTGGTTGAAGGAATGCAGTTCGACAGAGGATACTTATCCCCTTACTTCGTGACCAATCCTGAAAAAATGGAAGCGGAACTGGAAAATCCGTACATTTTATTATACGACAAAAAAGTATCTTCTTTAAAAGAATTACTTCCAATATTAGAGCCGGTTGCACAATCAGGAAAACCATTGTTGATCATCGCTGAAGATGTAGACGGTGAAGCACTTTCCACTTTAGTAGTTAACAAATTACGCGGTGCCTTAAAAATAGCAGCAGTTAAAGCTCCAGGTTTCGGTGACCGAAGAAAAGCAATGTTAGAAGATATTGCTATCTTAACTGGTGGTACTGTAATTTCTGAAGAAAGAGGTTTCACTTTAGAACATACTACTTTAGAAATGTTGGGCACCTGCAAACGCGTTACTATCGACAAAGACAACACAACGGTAGTTAGCGGAAATGGCGAACACGATACAATCAAAAACCGTGTAAACCAAATCAAAGCTCAGATGGAAACATCAACTTCGGAATACGACAAAGAAAAATTACAGGAGCGTTTGGCTAAATTAGCCGGAGGTGTTGCTGTACTTTACGTTGGTGCTGCATCTGAAGTAGAAATGAAAGAGAAAAAAGACCGTGTGGATGATGCTTTACACGCAACACGTGCGGCGGTGGAAGAAGGTATCGTTGCCGGTGGCGGTGTCGCTTTACTTCGAGCTAAAAAAGTATTGGATAAAATCAAAGCTGAAAATGCTGACGAAGCAACAGGAATCCAAATCGTATCACGCGCTGTGGAAGCTCCGTTAAGAACAATCGTGGAAAATGCAGGTTTAGAAGGATCTGTAGTAGTGGCAAAAGTAGCAGAAGGAAAAGACAACTTTGGGTACAACGCTAAGACTGACGAATACGTAGACATGCTTAAAGCAGGAATTATCGATCCTAAAAAAGTAACCCGTGTAGCCTTGGAAAATGCTGCTTCGGTTGCCGGAATGATCTTAACTACAGAGTGTGCTTTAGTAGAAATTAAAGAAGAAAATGCCGGAGGCGGAATGCCTATGGGAGGCGGAATGCCGGGAATGATGTAATTTATTCATAAATAAATTCTTACAAAAAACTGTCTGAAGTACTATTCAGACAGTTTTTTTTTATCTTTGTGCGTCAAATAACACACATAATGAATTTAAAAAAAACGATCTTCTCACTTATCATCCTGTCAATCCAGACTTTAGCCTTCTCACAGGCCGAAACAACCAACGGAAACGATAAAGTGAACGATGCCTTTACTGAGTATTTTAAACTGGACAGGGAAAATATCCACCTTCATTTAAATAAAAACACGTTCCTAACCACTGATGAAATCTGGTTTAAGGGATACATAATCGAAAAGAAAAACAAAAAACCTTATTTGCCTACATCCAACGTACACATCAACCTAATTGATGAAAATGGCACAAAAATAAAAACCTATCTGTTCTTTGCCGACAATAGTATTTTTGACGGTAATATCAAATTGGACGACAACCTTACTACAGGCACCTATTACCTTCAGGTTTACACTAATTACATGAATAATTTCGCGGAGGATGAATCATCTGTTTTTAAACTTAAAATCATCAATCCGACGGACGGAAGATCCATTCCCAACACTACGAAAGTCAATCCAAACACAATAACCACCGAATTTTTCCCGGAAGGAAATGTGTTTTTAGAAGGCACTTCCAATACCATCGCCATCAAAATTACGGATTGCAATGGAAACGGAGTCAGTGTGAAAGACGGAGAAATTATCAATCCACAAGGCGTTACCATTACGACGTTCAGCACTAACGAACTAGGTTATGGCAAATTCGAAATTCTTCAGACAAAAAACGAATTGTACAAAGCTGCTTTTACGATCAACGAAACCAGAACCGAAAAACCATTACCATGGCCGGAGGCTAAGGGAATAACCTTCTCCGCAAACAACTACACTTTCGAAAACAAGACCACTTTAAAGGTTAAGACTAATGCTAAAAGTCTGACCGAATACAAAAACGAACCTTTAAAGCTTGTCATCCAGCAGGACGATTATATTTCTTACCTTCCTTTTACGTTCAAAGAAAACAGTACAGAACAGTTGTTAACCTTAACGAATGAAAACTTCATGAATGGTATCAATTCAATATATCTGGTTGACAAAAACGATAAAAAAATTGCCGAAAGATTAATCTATCAGCCTTTAAAGTTTGAACAAAACATCAATCTTCAGGTCCTGAGAAAACAAAACGATTCCATCGCAATCAGCGGTACCAGCACCATACTGATGGGAACCCTAAGTGTTTCTGTTTTACCAAACGAAACCAAATCACTAGCCGGTCATAAAACCATGTACAACTCCTTTTTACTGGACAACGAATTAAATGATAAGTCGCCCGACGGCAATATTTTGCTTTCCAATTTTTCAAGGAGAAAACATTACGAATTGGACACTTACTTAATTGCCCAGAAATCAAAATACAACTGGCAAACAATCTTAACCTCAGCGCCAAAAGAAAAATACGAATTCGACAGCGGATTAACGATCAAAGGAACCTTAAACATTCCTCCTAAAGACAGGGACTCTAAAGTGAACATGACCGCTGTAACGTCCCAAATAAACGTATCTTCTTCACTAAATGAAAAAAATGAATTTTATTTTAAGAACATATTAGTCTCGGATTCTACCTTAGTTCATTATTCGCTATTGGACAGAAAAGGAAAGAGTACCGAAATAAAACTGGCCACACAAATCTTAAACAACAATCGAACATTCATTAAGCCTTTTAAAAACCAGTTAAAAGAATGTCCTTTATTGGCCACTGAAAGCGTCGATCCCGGGTATTCGTTCCCAAAAATTGCCAACACCGTACAATTGGATACCGTAACTCTTAAAAGCAAAACCAAAACAGTAAAACTTACAAATGTTACCCGTTTTGGCAACAATATGTCAAAAGGATTTAAGATTTCAGACCGAGACGCTTCAAGAGACATTTTACAATTTATAGCAGCTAACGGATTCGATGTTAGCCAAAACGGAATGAATGTTACAATTTTAGGCCGAAGATCCACTTCCTTTTTAGGATCAAAGAGCCCTCTTATTTATATGGACGATGTTCCTGTAACCGACTTCAACATGCTACTCGGATACAGTCTGAGGTTTGTTGATGAAATTTACATTAACAAAAATGGATTTGGCGGCGGGATGGGAGCTTCCAATGGTGTAATCCGAATCTATACGAAAAAATTAATGGTAAATCAATCAAGCATACGAACCAATTCACAGGCAATTTTGATTAAGGATGGCTTTGAGAAAACCAAACAATTTGTAAATCCGAAATACACAAGCTTTAAGGATGCCGGATTTTTAGATTTTGGTACGATTCACTGGCAGCCGTATGTTGAGACGGATGCTAACGGAATTTTCAGATTCTCGATTCCTAACTATTATCTGAAATCCGTTAAAGTAATTATCGAAGGTATATCTTCAGACGGACAAATAATCTCGGAAACAAAAATCATTGAAATCCCATAAAAAACAAAGCCGGTCAGAAATTCTGAACGGCTTTTTAATAATAACCAACTAAATCTTTATTGTATAACCGAAGCCTTTCTTTTTCGAACTTAATCTTCAACATACATCAGTGGAAAACTGAAACAATGTTTAAACTAAGAAACACAGGTGGCTAACAAGCAGGTATTGTAGTAACGTTGTTTTTTGAATTAAATTGTTTGGAACTTAAAAATGATAGCTTTTAAAGACAAAACAACAGATACACTAAAAATTTTTGAGTTATAAAAAAAGCCGACTGTATGATATAGTCGGCTTTTTTATTATCGGTCGTATTGACAACAGGTATGTAGGCTATTGTAGGATTCCGCCGGGGCTTTCACATCCTTTGTATCATGTCCCGCTTTGGCCACCGCCGTTTCAACCTCCTCCATAGAACATTTTTGTTCGTTATAAACCAAATGCAAAACCTGATCGTCCGATTTCCAAACGGCTGATTTTACTCCTGCAACGGAATAAGCCGCTTTTTCAATTCTCTTTTTACACATGTCGCAGTTGCCTTTTACCTCAATATCGGCTTTTGCGTTTTTGTTCTTTTTTTCCTGTGCCTGTACCGCGAACCCGAAAAGGGAAACCAGCAATACTATCATTAATTTTTTCATTATGTATCGTTTTTGTGTCTTGTTATTTAATTTTAAATCGGATTCCTGCATAATACATCTGCCCGAAAACCGGAGCATATATCATTGAACTGTCAAAATACGGGCCAAACGGATCATCCGCGCCTAAAATAGCATTTTTTTGCTTATAATTTCCAATATTCTCTCCTCCTACATAAGCTTCAAACACACTTGAGAACGTTCTTGTAACCTGCGTATTCATTACGGAAAACGGATTTGAAAACTCATTCAGCCTGTAGGGCTCGGGATTGGTTGCTGTATTAGGCAGACGCTGTTTACCCATCCAGTTATACGTAAAGTCAAATTTCCATTGCTTTCCCTTTTCTTTGATATGGGTTTCGTAAGCCAAATTGGTAAAAAACCGGTGTTTTGCCTGCAAAGGACGTTCTAACGTTCCTGTCAGATAATCGGTTTTGATGTCATAGAATTTATAAGCAGTACGCACCGATAAATGCGTCATCAGATCTACATTGAAATCGATCTGTAAACTGTTCGCGTACGACTTACCATCCAAATTATGGAATACGACGGCCTGCGGACTATAATCCACATCAACAACCGCCTGATTTTGAAAATCCGTTCTGTAGTAATCCAATGTTACTTCCGCTTTCTTTCCGAACAATTGAAAACCCTGCATAAAACTTAATCCATAGTTCCACGCGATTTCCGGATCTAATCCGTAGATCTTACCATTGGCATTGATTACAGAAAAATCTCTTGAACTAGCAAAAAGGTTTTGGTTCTCGGCAAAAATATTAGCACTGCGTTTTCCTCTTCCGGCGGACACGCGTAATACCGCTTTCTCCCATGGATTATAACGCATATGAACCCTTGGTGTAAAAAACACGCCCAAGCGATTATGCATATCAACACGACCACCAGCCACCAAACTGAAATTATCCGTATTATCGTAAGTATATTCAAAGAAAGCGCCCAGGGAATTATCGCGTCGGCTAACATCCATCGGCAAATTTACCATCACAAATTCATTGTAATCATCGGAAGTGAAATTCAGACCGGTCGCAAATTTATTTAAGGTATTGCTGATGATTGAATTAAAAATCAGATTGGAATACAAGCTGTTCTGCTGAATATTGTATTGATTTAAACCAAAATAGGATTGCTGTCTGTGATAGTTATACGAATTTTGAAAACCGATACTTTTCCAAGGCATATCCGGAAAAACATAACCCACCTTGGAAGATACTTCTACCTTGTCGGTATTAATTTCGGAACCCCAATGCGTGGTCGTACCTTTATCCGTATCAGGATCAAAAGCCACCTGACCGGCTTGCTTTTCATCTCTCATGTAACGAACATTAAGGAAACTCACCCATCCGTTTTCCAAGTCATTGTACTGCCAGCGGTTCATCACATTGATCTGGTTCCCAAGCGGATTATCTAAAAACCCGTCGTCATTCATATCTTTTTTAGACACACGTGTACTTCCGTGAACAAACAGACTGCTGCTCAATTTATCGGTAAATTTTCGGTTGAAATGCGTATTCAGTTCGAAACGGCTGTCGGTCGAGCCATAAGCATTCAGGTAAAACGGAATGTCATTGGCCGGTTTAAGCAATTCAGTATTGATCTGTCCTGAAATACTCTCATAACCATTCACTACACTTCCCGCGCCTTTTGTAATCTGGATGCTTTCCACCCAGGTTCCGGGAATAAAAGACAAGCCATACGCCTGAGAAGCGCCACGAACCGAAGGGATATTTTCTTCAGCGATCAAAATATACGGACTGGTTAATCCCAGCATCTTGATTTGTTTGCTACCTGAAACGGCATCGGAGAAATTCACATCTATGGACGGATTGGTTTCAAAACTTTCGGACAGATTACAACAAGCCGCTTTTAGCAGTTCCTTACTGCTCATGGTGGTCACATTGGCTGTTTTTACGTAGGATTTCTGAAGTGAGTTTCGTTTGGTCGTCACCACCACTTCATCCAGACTCTTATTGGGTTTCAGCTGTACCTTGATTTCCTTTGGTTCATGAACCATAAGAGACATAGTTTGATATCCAACATAACTCACGGTTATTTCGTGGCTTCCGGGATTCATCGCCAAGGTAAAAAAACCATTTTCGTCGGCCGTGGCTCCTTTGTCCGTATCCTTCCACACAATAGAAGCACCGGGCATCGGATTATTTTTTTCGTCGGTTATGGTACCCGACACGTTTTCCTGCGCTAAGACAACATTGGCTGTCAGCATAAGGAAAATCATAAAATATTTATACATGATTTTTGTTTTAATGTTTATTAGAACTTCACTCCGATTATATCGGAAATCTGAAAAACATTAAAATCTTTCGTAGAAAACGTATTGACAATATAGTTTATAGAGTGGCGGTGCGTTGCTGTCACAATAAAAAGAAGGCACATCGCTTTTTTCTTCCGATTGCTCAACCGCTGTAAACGCAATAGGTTTCCAAACATTCGAAAAAGTAAAAGTACTTAAGTCTAACTGAAAACTTTTTACAAGAACTTCATCAGAAATGGATTTTTTCAAGTTGACTTTACTGTTAGAACAGCAACTGTCTTTTTGATTTTCTTCTTTCGGAGCAGCACAACAGGAATCTTCTTTTTCAATTTTCTTTACTTCAGAAGCCACTGCTTTTTTATAATCTAATGAAATGCCGGCCAGTTCGCCGCCGCAATAATGCACATTGAACGCCAATCCAACATTGGAAACCAATATCAGAAGTGCTAAAACAAAACTTATGTGCTTATTTATTTTCATTTTTATAAAATCATGTCAAAAGTAATTCTTTTTTCCAATTGTAAAACATAAAATACTCTTAATTGATTTCAACTATCTGACCCTGATAAGGTATCTCGCAATTTATGGAATATCGTTCTTCAATTTTACTCTTCAAGGCAACCAGTGCTTCTGTTTCACCATGTACCAGGAAAACCGTTTGTGGTTTCTCTTCCAATTCAGAAAGCCAGTTGGACAGATCCTCCTGATCACCATGAGCAGAAAGCCCCTCTATCTCAACTATTTTAGCTTCCACGGGAAAATATTTGCCAAACATTTTAATTTCTTTCTCTCCGTCGAGCAATTTTCTTCCACGGGTTCCTTCGGCCTGATAACCCACAATAATCACGGTAGTTTCCGGCCGGATAATATAACGCTCCAGGTAACTCAGAACGCGGCCTCCCGTAATCATGCCACTGGCAGCTATAACGACTTTGGGCTGATCATCATAAATGGCAGCAATCGTATCCTCATATTCGGTGATCATGGAAAAAACATTGCCCATCTCCCTGCACTCCTCCAAATTCAATTTATGCCATTCCCGGTTGTTTTCAAAAATATCGATTACCTTGATTCCCATCGGCGTATCGATAATATAAGGCATATCCGGAATTTCACCGGCTTTTTTAAGTTGCCAGATCAGGTACATAATCGCCTGAGCGCGTTCAACAGCAAAACTTGGAATTATTACATTACCGCCTTTTTCAAAAGCTTCATTGATGCAGTTTTTCAGTTCGGTTTTGGGATCATTATCCGGGTGCATTCTGTCACCATAGGTACTTTCCAGAAAAACATAATCTGCAGTTTTGGGTTTCACAGGCGGAAACATCAGGTCATCATTATCCCTTCCGATGTCACCTGAAAAAACGAGTCGCTTACCTTCAATCATCAATTCAATCGAACAAGCTCCCAAAATGTGGCCTGCCGAAAAATAACGTGCTGAAATTTCGGCGTCAATATCAAAAGACGTATCGGGCTGGATAATCCTGAAAAAAGGCAAGACTTCTTCGGCCTCTTCAACCGTGTACAGTGGTTGCGCCGGATTGTGTCTGGAATACTGTTCCTTATTGGCTCTTTCTGCTTCCTCTTCCTGAATTTTGGCACTGTCCATAAGAATCAATCTGGTAATCGCCTTGGTGGGACTAGTGCAGAAAATCTTCCCCTCAAAACCCTGTTTAATTAAGAGCGGAAGCCAACCACAATGATCCAGATGACCGTGTGTCAGCAATACAAAATCGATCGTTGAAGGCAAAACCGGCAGCGGTTCCCAATTGAGTTGCCTGATTTCCCTACCTCCCTGAAACATTCCGCAATCCATTAAAATGCGGATCCCTTTTGAATCGATTAAAGTTTTGGAACCTGTTACTGTGCCTGCAGCACCCAAAAACTGTATTTTCATGGTCTAATCATTAAAAATAAAACTTTTATCCCCTTTGTTCTCGCACAAATCTGAAGCTTCCCTGATAATATTTTTTACCCGTCGGTTATTAATGCCGATTTCCATCAATATTCCACTATTATTAATTAACTCTGATGCGAGGAGCACATTCTGAATGAGTAATTTCTCTTTTTCATGCAGCGTTAAAGTGGTCAGACAGGTCACCGGATACAATCCGTTTTCTTCAATTTTATATTTCAGACATTCTTTAATCGGAAAATCCCAACTAACGAGTTTCAAATTGGAACATTGGCCAAACTGAATCGCTTCGGTGGTAAAACGGTTATTGGTGATTACCCAACATTTGGTTATTTTATCCCTTTCACTGAAAATCGGATGCGTTTTTTCTTTCAGATCATTGAAACGCGACAGAATGTACATGGGAATTTTGACATCGGATTTAATTTCGTTGCTCCCGTGAAACTTGCACTCCACCATCGCTATCTTATTTTCCTTTTTTACCACGATGTCTATTTCGTGGGAAACACAATTCCCGTTCAGTATGAGATTGGTTTTTGTTTCAAAACCTTCCGTTTTGAATAGTAAGGCAATGTATTTCTCAAAAAAGAATCCGGCCGGTCCCAAAGCCTGAACGGCAGCTTTCAGATTGTATCTTGCGGCATGTGTTTTGGAAGTTTTTTTTAGCAGCTGAAATGCCATTTTGTAAATCTTGCGCGTTGGCATCCCATCGTAAATCTCCCTTTCGATAATACTCAGGATATCTTCAATTTTCTCGTAGTGGGCACCGGTGAGCAAAAGTGAATTGCGTAGTTTTTCCCTATCAAAATATACGATGTCACCTGATTGCTTAACGACCTTCATAACCGAAAAAGTTTACATAAAGGTACGAAATTATCTCAGAAATTCTTTTTCTGATAATAAAAGGCCGGAAGAAAAATCACTAAAAATAAGGGCTGAATCAGAAAGCGTCTGACATAAAACAGCAACATCAAATCCGGTTTCTCTGAAAAATACAAAATACCGAAAAACACGGCCATAAGGACAGCAAAGAAAGTTAGATATAAAACAGAAGTTACCTTTACGAGCTGCACATCTTTAAAAACCACATAAATTATAGCTACCGAAAGTGCCGAATTCAGAAAATAGCGCAAAGACATACCAAAAAACAGCGGAAATACTTCATAATGCGGCAAGGGAACATTCTGAAATTCGTTTTTGAAAAACAGCAGGAAAGGGTCCGAAAACAAGTCCTGTTCAAACATACGTATTACCACCAGCAGACCGACCAAAACAACGAGCCAGACTATTTTACTTCTATTTCTCAGAATTTCTTTTAGCATGACCTGAAAATTTCTGAATCCATAATACCCACAAAATAAAAACCGCAGTATAAATAAACAAAGGAAAAATCACGCCGTGCAGTAAATGTTCATATTCCGGCATATCATATAGCGCCATGGCCAGCAATACAATCCGAAGCACATTCAATACGTGAATAACCAGACATCCTATCAGTATATATACTATTGTTTTTATCCATCTGGTCGAAAACGCAAATACAAAAGCCGCAAAAAGAATCATTACGCTCAACGCATTACAACCCTCCACGATGCGGGCAACGAATTTCCCCTTGTAAATAAGATTCATGCAAGGTTCGAAAACATTCCGTTCCACCGTTACTTCCTTGCCTAAAAATCGCAACACACTTTCAGCCTGTCCCGCCACGGAACGGGTAAAACCATCCACTTCAAAAGTCGCCGCATCGAATTGATTCAGATAAAATCTATATCCGACGGTCAAAAGAACATAAAGTGCAAAAAACTTTATCAGGAAAAGAAAAAAAGGTTTGTATTGCAAAAAGAGTTTTTTCACTGGAATGATTTTAACAAAAATATAAAATTTAAAAGAGTACAATTAAATACTTTTGCTTAAAACCAAAAAACATGACATTTCAGGAATTACAACCCAAAGTTACCGCGTTACTTTCGCAAAACAGCATTTCACGCGACGAGAAATTAAAAAACCTATGCGGCTTATTGAGCGACAACGTCAGCCATTATGACTGGGTAGGCTTTTATTTTGCCGATCACGAAACCCGAACGCTGCATCTTGGACCCTATGTTGGAGCAGAGACCGACCATACCGTGATTCCGTTTGGAAAAGGGATTTGCGGACAGGTAGCCGAATCCAATGCTAATTTCGTTGTTCCCGATGTTAAAGCTCAGGACAATTACATCGCCTGCAGTCTTACCGTGAAATCGGAAATTGTAGTTCCGCTATTTGTGGACGGAAAAAACATCGGACAGATTGACATTGACAGCCATGTACTGGATCCGTTCACAAAAGACGACGAAGACTTTTTAGAATTTGTAAATCAGGAAGTTGCCAAATTATTTTAAGATGTCCCTGAAACATTCCTCTGTATTACTTGTCATTTTTGCTCTGATCGGATGCAAAAACCACTCTCAGGAGACCATAAGCGATTTTCATCCCAAAACCTTTATTTATAAAAAGATGCAGGCCCCTGAGTTCTTTGCACAGGTAGTCCAAAACCATTACAGAGATTTTTATATTTTAGAAGATTCCGACATCAAACAGTTATTTTCTGAAAATGAAATCAACCAGAAGGACTCCTTAAATACTAAGACCTTTTTTACGTTTAAGATCCTGCACAAACTCTTTACCAGCAAAAGTGCCACCAACAATTCCAAAGGAGAAATTCTAAACATCCCTTATTTTTGGCATTGGACCGATCCGAATCCCCGCCATGAGATTGTATTTATGGCCTCCAATCAAAAACTGAACAAGGTCAAACCTCCGAAAGAGTTTCAGAAATATAAATCCCTGGCTGATGTGGACCGGATTCCCTCTTTGTTCATGAAAGACCTTTTAAGTGACCAACCAAATTATTTTACGCAAGCGAACGGAAATTTCAGAACGTTCGGCTGGTGCAGTGAAAGAGAAATGGCCTTTGTCTGTTCCTTAAAAACTTTAGGCTATGAAGGCAAAGTCATTACAAACGGGAACCATAGTTGGTCGGAATTTATCGTTCCTCTAAAGAGTTCCGACAACCGAATAATTTATTTCAAAGCAACCGTCGACAATACTTTTGACAAATTAGACTGGGAAAAAAATTCTCCGGAACAAATAAAGGAATGGCGAAACCAAAAAAGCCCCGGTTTGGGATTATGGTACAATGAGCAGGCCAATTCCCCAGCGGAACTGCGTAAAGTAAAGTCAATTTTAATTTCAGAAAACACCATGACCTATATCGAAACCTGTATCGTTAATTATTTGAAGAGGCAATTCAATTAATATATATTTTGCACATTTAAAAAATAAGATTACCTTTGCACCCGTATTGGGATAGTCCCAATCTACATAATAATCATTTTAATAATATTAGCATGTATTTATCTAAAGAGGTAAAAGCTGACATCTTCGCTAAACACGCAGGGAAAGCTGAAAACACTGGTTCTGCTGAAGGACAAATCGCTTTGTTCACTTTCAGAATCTCACACTTAACTGAGCACTTGAAAAAAAATCGTCACGATTTCAACACTGAGCGTTCGTTAGTTTTATTAGTAGGTAAAAGAAGAAGTCTTCTTGACTACTTAAAGAAAAAAGATATCAACAGATATCGTGCGATTATCAAAGAATTAAACATCAGAAAATAATCATGAGAAGAGGTGCCCGCGCGCCTCTTTTTGTTTTATATATTTTACAGAAAAAAGTTTGGTTTTTCATTGGGTATTAGACAACTACACAACAACACACAACAACACAACTGACACCCTTTGTTTAATTAAGAATTAAATTTTATGATTCCTAAAGTTACCCAAGAAATTATCGATTTAGGAGACGGAAGATCCATCTCGATCGAAACAGGAAAACTTGCCAAACAAGCCGACGGTTCTGTCGTGGTTCGTATGGGCGATGCAATGTTATTAGCAACGGCAGTATCTGCCCGTACTGCGAACCCAGGCGTGGATTTTCTTCCGCTAACGGTAGATTACCGCGAAAAATTTGCTGCTGCAGGACGTTTCCCTGGAGGTTTTTTCAAGAGAGAAGCGCGTCCAAGTGACAGCGAAGTACTTACCATGCGTTTGGTAGACCGTGTATTACGTCCGTTATTCCCGGATGATTACCATGCGGAAACGCAAATCATGATTCAGTTAATGTCACATGACGATAACGTAATGCCGGATGCATTGGCTGGTTTAGCTGCTTCTGCATGTTTAGCTGTATCTGATATTCCTTTCTACAACCTGATTTCCGAAGTACGCGTTGGTCGTGTGGATGGAAAATTCATCATCAACCCAAGCCGTGAGCAATTGGAAGTTTCTGACATCGACATGATGATCGGTGCTTCTTCTGACTCTGTTTGTATGGTGGAAGGTGAGATGAAAGAGATTTCTGAAGCTGAAATGATCGAAGCAATTAAATTTGCACATGAAGCTATCAAAATTCAGATTGCTGCTCAGGAGCGCATGAGAGCCGCTATTGGTTCCCCGGCTTACAGAGAATACGAAGGAGATAAAAGCGATGAAACTGTTTACGCAAGAGTAAAAGCAGCGTCATACGACAAATATTACGCTATCGCTCAGGAAGCTTCCTCAAAACAGGAGCGTAGCGAAAAATTCAGCGCAATCAAAGACGAAGTTAAAGCATTATTCACAGAAGAAGAACATGCTGAAAACGCTGATTTAGCAGAATTGGTTTCAAAATACATCTACAAAACACAAAAAGAAGCGGTTCGTAATGTAATCCTTGAAAAAGGAACTCGTTTGGACGGTAGAAAAACTACAGAAATCAGACCAATCTGGTGTGAAGTGGATTATTTACCATCAGCGCACGGATCAGCTATCTTTACACGTGGGGAAACTCAGGCGTTAGCTACCGTTACTCTTGGTACTTCAAGAGAAGCGAACGTTATCGATTTACCTTCAGAGCAAGGTGAAGAGCGTTTCTACTTACACTATAACTTCCCTCCTTTCTCTACCGGTGAAGCAAAACCACTAAGAGGAACTTCAAGAAGAGAAGTAGGTCACGGAAACTTGGCACAACGTGCTTTAGCTAACATGATCCCTGCTGATTGCCCTTACACTATCCGTGTAGTTTCTGAAGTATTGGAATCAAACGGTTCGTCTTCTATGGCGACAGTTTGTTCAGGAACATTAGCTTTGATGGATGCCGGAGTTCAAATGATCAAACCGGTTTCAGGTATCGCTATGGGATTGATCACTGACGGTGAGAAATTCGCAGTTTTATCGGATATCTTAGGAGATGAAGATCACTTAGGTGACATGGACTTCAAAGTAACCGGAACAGCAGACGGTATCACGGCTTGTCAGATGGATATCAAAATCGACGGTTTACGTTATGACATCATGGAGCAGGCTTTAGACCAGGCTCGTGACGGACGTTTACATATTTTAGGTAAATTAACAGGAACTATTGCAAGACCAAATGCTACTGTAAAACCTAAAGCTCCTAAAATTATTACCGTTACCATCCCAGGAAACTTTATTGGTGCTTTAATCGGACCGGGTGGAAAAGTAATTCAGGAATTACAGAAAGCTACCGGTACTACTATCGTTATCAATGAAGTGGATGAGCAAGGTGTAGTTGAGATCTTAGGAACCAACCCAGAAGGAATCGATGCTGTATTGGCAAAAATCGATGCTATTACTTTCAAACCTCAAGTTGGCGAGGCTTATGAAGTAAAAGTGGTTAAGATGCTTGACTTCGGAGCCGTAGTAGAATATACCAAAGTACCTGGAAATGAAGTATTGCTTCACGTATCGGAATTAGCTTGGGAGCGCACCGAAAATGTTGCTGACGTAGTTAATATGGGCGATGTGTTTATGGTAAAATATCTTGGTATTGATCCAAAAACAAGAAAAGAAAAAGTTTCTAAAAAAGCTTTATTGCCTAGACCTCCGCGTGAGGAGAAAAAAGAAGTTCCTCAAAAAGGTTAATTTTTTTCAATAAGATTAATTCATAGTAAACCCTGTTTCGGATTCGAGACAGGGTTTTCCTTTTTTGTTACAATAAATCGCATTTTTTCTAAAATAAAATACTATTTAACATTTTCACATTAAATTAATCTCTATTTTGCGTAAGAATTATCCAGTATTTTTTGTACGAATTAAAAATGAAAACTAAACCCAAAAGAGCTTTACAAAAACTTTTAATTGTGCTCACCATTGTACTTTTCAATCAAAACCTTCTTCACGGCCAATCCACAGATGAAGCGCTTATAAAATCTTTTGATCTGGCAATCGGAAAAGACAATTTAGCGATCAACAACGGCGCAGTACATGTTAACGAGTACCGTGTCCTAAACAACAAACACCGATACTATCCCACCGAAAAATTCGCAAACGGCAATGTTGTTTACAACAATCAGAACTATTTCGACATACCAATCAAATACGATCTTTTCAAAGACATTGTAATCTTCCAACCCCAAGAATCGGATGTTATCAGCATTGAACTGGCCCCGGAAAAAACATCCTCATTTAGCGTAAACAACAGGAAATTCATTTATATCAACAATGTTTATTTTCAGGCAAATCAATTAAAACCTGGTTATTACGAAGAAAATGTAATTGGTAAAACTTTTACTTTTTACATAAAACATCATCGGGATAAAAGAGAAGTAGTTAAAGGCATATCCATATTTTATGAATTCGACGACAATTATGAATACTTTGTCAAAAAAGACGGTGCCTTCAACAGGATCAGTTCAAAAAAAGAGCTGATCAAACTTTTTCCGGAGCAGAAAAGAAAAATAAACGATTTCTATTCTTCTTATAAAAATCTGCTAAAATCCGACGCCCCGACTTTTTACGAAAAAATGATGATCTACCTTAATAACGCAATGGCCAGCAATGCCGAATAACCAATGAAAAGACTTCTTATTACTATATTGGTTGCGCTGGTACATCAATTAGCAACGGCTCAGGTTGAAGAAAAGAAATTCTCCTTCAACTTCGAAAACATCACCTTAGAAAAAGCTATCGAATCCATCGAACAAGAATCGGATTACTCTTTCTATTTTGACCGGGATTGGCTCAAAAATCAACCGGAATTAATTACTTACCGGTTTTCAAATGAAACCATGGAAACTGTTTTAAACACATTGTTTCAAAACACGACGCTCAATTTTTACATTACCGATAAAAAAGTAATTCTGACGAAAAACAGCATGATTTATGACAAGTTGCCGGAGAATTATTTTAACAACGAAAAAACAAAACCACAAAACAACAACGCAGTAGTAATACAAGGTGCTCCGGTTTTCCAAAAAGGCCAAAACACAAAGGAAAACAACGTAAGTTTAATAGGAAAAGAAAATAAAACGCAAAACGGAAAATCCTTTACCTTATCCGGTCATATAAAAGACACCAAAACCGGAAAACCCCTTCCGGACATTATCATAAAAGCTAAAAACAGTGATGCTACAGCCATTACTGATGACCAGGGATTCTACACCATAACTTTACCTGCCGGTCTGAATATCATCGAAACCGAAACCTTTCTGTACAAGAAAGAAACCCGTAAAGTCATGATGTACAATAACGGTAAAATGGATTTTGCTGTTTCAGAAAATGTGAACCAACTCAAAGAAGTAGTCGTAAAAGGCAAAAAAAGCGAGACTGTAAAAAGCGCAAATACCGGCGTAACTTCAATCGATATCGAAGGAATGAAGAACATTCCGATGGTGCTTGGCGAGCGCGATATCTTTAAAGTGGCTACCACAATTCCCGGTATCAAAACAGCCGGTGAAGGATCCGCAGGATTTAATGTACGCGGTGGAAAAACAGACCAGAATCTAATCCTTCTCGACAATGGCGTCATTTACAATCCGGCACATTTCTTCGGCTTCTTTTCCGGAATTAATCCGTTTACCATCGGCACGGCCGACATCTACAAAGGGAGTATTCCAGCCGAATACGGAGGTCGTCTTTCCTCTGTCTTCGATATTAAAACCAAAAATGCCAATAACGTAAAACTGACCGGAGAAGGCGGGATCGGACCGGTCACCAGTAACCTAACGGTAGGAATTCCGATAATTAAAGGAAAATCAAGTCTTTTGGTTGGCGGCCGGGCCACTTATTCCGATTGGATTCTAAAAACTTTAGACGAGAAATCCCTTCAAAACAGCCAGGCGTCATTTTACGACGGAGTAGTGAAATACAACCATAAAATCAACGAAAAGAATGATCTGGAAGCAACCGCTTATTACAGCCATGACAAGTTCAGCGTTTCTTCCGACTCACTGTACAAATACAGCAACCGCCTTTTCACTTTAAAATGGGATCATTCGTTTAATTCCAAACACAAAGCAGCGGTGTTATATTCTAACAGTCAGTACAAATTCAATATCGAATATGACAAAGCAACCGATCCCACAAAATCATTCGATTTCGGATACAAAATCAATGAAAACCAATTCCAGTTTAAGTTCGGTTACGCTTTAAATGACAAACACAAAATAAGTTACGGTTTAAGTTCGAAACTGTATCAGATAGAACCCGGAGAATTAAACCCTACCGGTCAAGGAACTATAATTACTCCTGTAACAATAGACAAAGAAAAAGCACTGGAATCAGGAATATACCTTTCTGATGCGTTCAAAATATCAGAAAAACTATTGCTTAATGCAGGAATACGATATTCCTTTTATGCCGCGTTGGGCCCATCCACACAAAGAACTTATCAGGCCGGGTCGCCAATTACAGACGCAACGGTAACTGAAACCAAAGACTTTGGAAACAATGAGGTTGTAAAAACCTACAATGGATTCGAACCAAGGGTCTCGGTACGCTATTTCCTCACCAATGATCTATCCGTTAAAGCAAGTTACGACAAAACGTATCAGTACCTGCACTTACTCTCCAGCAACACAACGCAATCGCCCACTGATACCTGGAAACTTTCCGACTTGAATATTTCGCCTCAAGATGCGAATCAATTTTCATTGGGAGTATACAAAAATTTCATTGAAAAAGATTGCGAAGTGAGCGTCGAAGGATATTACAAAAAAACGAACAACATTTTAGATTACAGAGTTGGAGCCGAATTGTTATTAAATGAAAACATCGAAACTGAATTACTAAGAGGAAAAGGAAAAGCGTATGGGATTGAATTTCTCTTGAAAAAAAATTCAGGACGACTGAACGGATGGTTGGGGTACACCTACTCAAGGACCTTTATAAAACTGGACAGTCAATTTGAGAGCGACAAAGTTAACAATGGAGACTGGTTTCCTGCCAATTACGACAAACCACATGACTTGAGCGCTGTTTTAAATTACAGATTTACGAAGAGATACAGTGTTTCCACTAATTTCATTTACCAAACCGGCAGACCTATTACCTATCCCGTTGGTAAATACACTTACGGTAACGCAGAATATACGCTTTACAGTGATAGAAACCAGTTCCGTATACCGGATTATTACCGATTGGATATCGGTGTAAACATTGAAGGAAATCATAAAATAAAAAAGCTCGCACATAGTTTTTGGAATATATCCGTTTATAATGTGCTAGGGAGAAACAATCCGTATTCCGTATTTTTCGTAACTAAAAATGGTGATATCCAAGCCTATAAAACAACCATATTTTCGGTTCCCGTACCAACAATATCCTATAATTTCAAGTTTTAAATCAAATGAAAATAAAAACAACATACATTCTGAAAACACTCGCTGTACTGCTGTTTTTTTCAAGTATAACAGGTTGCACCGAACCCTATCAGATCGAAACGAACACATTCGAAGAGGCCATTGTGATTGAAGCCACGATAACAAATGAATTGAAAAAACAACAGGTAAAAGTCAGCAAAACATATCGATTGGAAGAAAACGGACCAACCTTTGAGTCCGGAGCGGAAGTGTATATGACCGACGATTTAGGCAATCACTACGAATTTTCGGAAGGAGATCATATTTACGAATCCACTACAGAATTTCAGGCGCTTCCCGGAAGGCAGTATCAGTTATTTGTCATCACAGAAGATGGCAGCGAATATACATCAGCAAAAGAAGTCCTAACCACAGCCACTGAAATTGAGAGTCTGAGCACCACAGTGGTTTCAAAAGACGGACAAACGGGTGTTGAAATCGGGGTAAACAGTTATGATCCAACGGGTACATCAAAATATTACCGTTATGAATACGAAGAAACTTCAAAAATTACGACTCCTAAATGGAATCCGTTCAATACAATTTTGTTAGACCAGCCCAGGATATGCGCCGGAACCGTGTTCCCCGGATTTGAAACCATCGGATTTGAGCCGCGGGATCCAAGCACAAGAACCTGCTACATTACCAAGAACTCCAATCAGATCCTGATCAATACTACCAGCGCCTTAAGCGAAGACCGGGTGATCAACTTCCCCATTCGTTTTATTGCTAACACGGATTACACCATTGCAGAGCGCTACACTATTATGGTAACACAGTATGTTCAGAGTTTTGAAGCATATACTTTTTACAAAACGCTGAAGGACCTGTCAGGCTCAGAGAGTCTGCTATCACCTAATCAACCCGGTTTTTTCAGCGGAAATCTAAAATCAATTTCCAATCCGAAGGAAAAAGTAATCGGCTTTTTCGAGGTAGCTTCCGTGTCATCGAAAAGGATATTTTTCAATTTCGATGATATTTTTCCCACTACGCAAGTACCTCCATATCCTTACGAATGTAGTGAATACTCTTATAATAGTGAGGACTTCGGAAGCAATCCCCATCCGACTCCGGAATATCCTTGCGGAACCGAAGGAGAAGGAAAAGCATTAAGATCAGGTATAAGAAGTGGTACATTACTCTTTTACAGAGAATTCTTTCCGATCTTTGTTATGGTCAAACCCCAATGTGGTGATTGCACCACCGTTGGATCTAATATAGTACCTCCTTTTTGGCAATGAAAAATAGGAGAAAAATAGTTGCGTGCGAAACCATTTTAGTGCGTTTTAATTAAAATCGAATGAAAACAACAACAACAACATATATTCTGAAAGCCATTGCCATATTGCTGTTTTTTTCCGGCGTAACAGGCTGTACCGAACCATATCAGATACAAACCAATACGTTCGAAGAGGCCATTGTGATAGAAGCCACAATAACCAATGAACTGAAAAAACAGCAGGTGAAAGTTAGCAAAACGTATCGATTGGAAGAAAACGGGCCAACCTTTGAATCCGGAGCGGAAGTGTATATGACGGACGATTTAGGCAATCACTATGAATTTGCGGAAGGCGACCATATTTACGAATCAACTACCGAATTTCAGGCACTACCAGGAAGGAACTACCAGTTATTTATCATTACTGCAGATGGTCACGAATATACATCCGCAAAAGAAACCTTAACCACAGTTAATGAAATTGAAAGTCTGAGCACCACAGTGGTTTCGAAAGACGGGCAAACCGGCGTTGAAATCGGGGTGAACAGTTATGATCCGACCGGTACTTCAAAATATTACCGTTACATATACGAAGAAACTGCAAAAATTACCGCTCCGAAATGGAGCGCCTATAACACTATTTTGTTAGAACATCCCCGCGTTTGCGCCGGAACAGAATTCCCCGGATTTGAAACTATTGCCCTTGTACCAAGGGATCCAAACACAAGAGTCTGTTATACTACACATCACTCAAATCAAATTTTCATTTACAATACCAGTATTCTGAACGAAGACAGGGTTATCAACTTCCCTGTTCGTTTTATTGCCAATACCGACTATACAATAGCAGAGCGCTACAGTATTATGGTGACACAATATGTTCAGAGTTTTGAAGCGTACACATTTTACAAAACACTGAAGGACATGTCAGGTTCAGAAAGTCTTCTATCACCTAATCAGCCCGGTTTTTTCGGTGGAAATCTAAAATCCGTTTCCAATCCAAAAGAAAAAGTAATCGGATTTTTTGAAGTAGCTTCCGTGTCATCGAAAAGGATTTTTTTCAATTTCGATGATATTTTCCCGACTACCCAGGTCCCTCCCTACCCCTACGAATGCCTTGAGTATTCTTTTGACAGTCTGGATTTTGGCGAAAACCCTCATCCAACTCCGGAAGTTCCCTGCGGAACCGGTGGACCGGGAGCAGCGTTACGATCAGCGATCAGGATGGGGAATCTGATTTTTTATAAAAAAGCATTTTCTTTCTATACTATGGTCAAACCAATTTGTGGTGATTGTACCACTTTTTCATCTAATGTAGTCCCTCCTTTTTGGCAATGAGAAATATAATTAACATCCTCTTTCTGACACTTTTAACCAGCAATCTTATTCTTGGACAGAATACCAATGGTGCAAAATCAATAAGCCAGATCAGCACCATTGAAGAAAGTGTTTACCTGCATTGTAACACCACAACACTCCTTTCGGGAGAAACCCTTTTATACAAGTTGTATGTTCTGAATCCAGCACAAAAAAAACTCACCACGATAAGCAAAATAGGCTATGTTGAATTACTGGACGACCAAAATCAAAGTGTCCTGAAACAGAAAATAGCTCTGACTAACGGAACCGGGCAAGGCGACTGTTTTATCACAACCTCACTAAAAACAGGAAACTACAAACTTATAGCTTATACAAACTGGACACTTAATAAGGGAGTAAAAGGAATTTATAAAACCGATATCTTTATAATAAATCCGTATGAAAGAATTCCTTTGAAGGAAAGTGACGGCTCAAAATCTGCGGAAAAAACAGCGCTAAACAACTTCTCTTCCGAAAAAAAGGACGTCCTGACTGATGTACAAAACAATATTCTTCAGATTAAAACCGACAAAACAAAATATACACTTCGTGAAAAAGCAAGCCTTACTTTATTGAATGTATCAACAAATAACAGTAAAGGAAGTTTTTCCGTTTCCGTACGAAAAAAAGACAGTTTACCCGTTTCCCGACCAGCAACATCTACAGCATTTTTAAATTTGGCCGGAGTTGAAAACAATTCAAATATCGAAAAGAGCAAATTTTTACCAGAATTACGAGGTGAAATCATATCGGGAAAAATCACTTCCGTAAAAAATTCCAAAGACCTTAAAAATAAAACGGTATCGCTTTCCATTCCAGGCAAAAGTTTCGGATTGAAGATGGTAAAAACCAACGAAGAAGGCAGATTCAATTTTATTCTTGATGATGTTCCGGATGCCTCAAATGCGATAATTCAAATTTCTGAAAAAGACCGAAACGATTACAGCATCTCGCTCGACGAAAGCAACAGCCCTGATTTCAGCAAACTGACGGTTTCCAATCCGTTGGAGGTAGCGCCAAAAAACAAAATCGCGATTGAAGACCGATCGATCGCCAATCAGATAGAAAACAATTATTTTCACAAGAAGCAGGACAGCCTCTTTAATCAACCTAAGGTTCCGGCATTCTACCATCCGATGGAAAAAGAATACGTTTTGGATGATTATACCCGTTTTCCATCCTTGAAAGAAACCATCGTAGAGATCTTAGAAGATGTATATTACACAAAAAACGAACAAGGATATTCCATTCATCTGAGAAATAGTTACGGACAAGACAATGCTTACGGTGAAGCCCTGGTAATGGTAGATGGACTGCTCATCCAGGATGTCAATGAACTGTTTGATTATGACATGCAGAATATTTACAAGGTAAGTCTGATCCGTCGTGGGTATGTATACGGACCCAAAGTGTTCAACGGGGTCATTAATTTTATCACCAAACAGGCGGATTACCAAACCAAAGCTTCTGGCGAATTCTTCAAATCGGCAACTCTGGACCGACCGCTGACAAGAAAAAAATACTTTGCACCTGATTACTCTAAAAAAGAAATGGAGAAAATCCCCGACTACCGCTACCAACTGCTGTGGGAGCCGGAAGTAGCACTGACTGAAAAGGAAACAGCACTTTTTTTCTACACTTCCGACATAAAAGGAACCTTCGAAATTTCCATCGAAGGCTTTACCACCAAAGGAGAGGCTATCTCCATTAAAAAAGACATACGCATCGAATAATCAACTGAAATAACTGACATTTAATCGATTAACCGATTCAGGATTCTTTTTCTGAAAAGGAAAGTAGTTAACTTTATGCTCATCATCAACATCGGGGAACATGAAAAAAATTACTTTTCTTTTGATCATTAGTTTACTTTTCTTTCGTTGTTCGGATGATAACAATTCTAATGCGGTAACTCCCGTTGAAGACCAGCTCTCTGTGGGACCTGAGGCAAAATCCGAATATGATGCCACTAGCTACGGCGTCTATAAAGGCATTTTTGTAGGTTCATCAGGAACGGTTTATGTTAACATATACAATAACGGGAAGGTTTCGGCAAAAATGAAAATTAATGATGTCAATTATAATTTTACAACATCGGAAAAGGTAACGGAAGGGCAGGCCATCACGGGTCTGACTTTTACAAACGGAAGTTCGTCATTTGATTTCAGTGTAGAGGCGGACGGGGAAAATCCGGTTGTGGACAATATACACATCAGTGGTCACGCCAACCCATTTGCACAGATACTCAAAGAGTATTCTTTCGAACATATCAAATGTTATCTCGGAACTTTCAATGGTGATGAAAGCGGCGTTTTTAATGTGGCAACCACCTCGGATTCAGAAAGCCCAAAAGACAACTATGCCCTTGGACTGGCCGTTACAAAAGGTGAAACCGAAGCCATTTATCTGGACGGTACCTTGAGCCGAACATCAATTTCCGGTATGTTTGAGGGAGGCACCTTCACTGGCTCCATCAGCAAAAACAGCATGAGCGGCAATTGGCAAAATGAGACACCACAAAGCGGCAGCTGGAAGGCGACGCGAAAATTATAGAGTTAGTTATTCTGTTTTTAACAGCTCTTTCAGCAACAAAATTCTGAGAGAGCTGTTATTTTTTTTAAAACTGTGTAACTTTTTCTGAAACTTATACGTATAACCACTTGAACACTTAAAAGACAAGGAGATTCTTAAATGAGACAACTTAAAATCACCAAGCAGGTTACCAACCGTGAAACTGCTTCCTTAGACAAATACCTTCAGGAAATTGGAAAAGTTGATTTGATTACTGCAGATGAAGAAGTAGAATTAGCACAGCGAATCAAAGCCGGAGATCAGAGAGCATTGGAAAAGCTAACAAAAGCCAACTTGCGTTTCGTGGTTTCAGTGGCAAAACAGTATCAAAACCAGGGACTAACTTTACCGGATTTGATCAACGAAGGTAACTTAGGGTTAATTAAGGCCGCACAACGTTTCGATGAAACCCGCGGATTTAAATTTATATCATATGCCGTATGGTGGATCCGTCAATCGATCCTTCAGGCATTAGCCGAACAGTCTCGTATTGTTCGTTTACCGTTGAATAAAATTGGTTCGATTAATAAAATCAATAAAATGTATGCTTTGTTAGAGCAGTCTAACGAGCGCGCTCCTTCAGCAGAAGAGATTGCACAGGAATTGGACATGACCGTTAATGACGTAAAAGAGAGCATGAAAAACTCAGGCCGTCATTTATCAATGGATGCTCCTCTTGTGGAAGGTGAAGATTCTAACTTATATGATGTATTGCGTTCAGGTGAATCACCAAATCCGGACAGAGAATTAATACACGAATCCTTGCGCACAGAAATCGAGAGAGCTTTGGAAACACTTACTCCCAGAGAGGCTGACGTGGTTCGTTTGTATTTCGGTTTGGGCGACCAGCACCCGATGACATTAGAAGAAATCGGAGAAACTTTTGACTTGACCCGCGAGCGTGTTCGTCAGATTAAAGAGAAAGCAATCCGCAGATTGAAACATACATCAAGAAGTAAAATTCTTAAAACTTACTTAGGATAGTTTGAAATCTCAAAAAAAAGTTGTAATTTAAATTGTTTATTTTAACTTTACGATCTTAAAATTTGACATACAGTCCTAAAAATATTGAAAATAACAACAGTTTCAATAACTGTTCGTTTTTTGATTGATGATTGAAACTCCGGCTGATTACCGGAGTTTTGCTTTTTAAGCAATCAAAACTCCAGTCTGTTCGCAAAATTGCTCGGGTTTCCGGAGTTTTGCTTTTTAAGCAATCAAAACTCCAGTCTGTTCGCAAAATTGCTCGGGTGTCCGGAGTTTTGCTTTTTATACTATCTTTGCACCAGCAAACACAACAACACAACAATACAATCATAAAAAATGGGTAAACAAGCAATTATAGCACCGTCGGTACTTGCTGCCGATTTCGCCAATTTACAACGCGATGTCGAAATGATCAACCAAAGTGAGGCCGATTGGTTCCACATTGACATTATGGACGGTGTTTTCGTTCCGAACATTTCTTTTGGAATGCCGGTTTTGGAAGCAATCAACAAACATGCAAAAAAAACCATCGACGTTCACTTAATGATCGTGGATCCGGACCGTTACATCAAAACATTTAAAGAATTAGGTTCTGACATTCTTGTGGTACATTATGAGGCCAGCACGCATTTACACAGAACGCTTCAGGCCATCAAAGCGGAAGGAATGAAAGCGGGAGTGGCACTAAATCCACATACGAGCGTTTCGCTTTTGGAAGATCTGATCAATGATATCGATTTGGTTTGCATCATGAGTGTGAATCCCGGATTCGGAGGCCAATCTTTCATTGAAAACACGTATAAAAAAATCAGACAACTGAAAGAAATCATTGTCCGAAATGGTGCTTCGACGTTAATCGAAATCGACGGTGGAGTAACCAATAAAAACGCTAAACAACTGGTAGAAGCAGGAGCAGATGTTCTTGTTGCCGGAAGTTATGTTTTCAAAGCTGACGATCCGATCGCAACCATTTCCAATCTGAAAAAAATCACTGAAATATAATAAAAAAGGCGCCTAAATCGGCGCCTTTTTTTATTCGTACTGCTCGATAAGATATCGAATCAAATCAGTTGTCGTTACAATTCCCACCAGCAAATCACCTTCACAAACGGGTAATGCATGGAATTCATTATTTGCCAATATCTCGGCTGCTTTCTTTATTGTCGTGTCCGGAGTAATTTTCACCAGCCGTTTGCTCATCACTTGTTCAATGGTAAACATATTGTAAACCGTCACATCGATCACTTCGTCCTCTTCATCGGCCGCGTCTGCATACGATATGCGAAGCAAATCCGTATAACTCAAAATGCCTAAAATCTTGTTCCCACTGACCACCGGAATATGACGGATCTTATGTTCTTTGAACAAACTTTCAGCTTTGGTCAAATCATCGGTCAAATTCAGTTTTACTATATTTTGCGTCATAATGGTTGACACGTCGACATGCTTTTTCATAATCTTACTATTTTGACAATGAATAATTTACCATCATAAAGTTACAAAATAGATAGCAAATCCCCAGCAAATTAGAATTTGATATTTCCGGCAATCTCCTGCAGCATTACTTCTGAAATTTTCGCCTGAAATTTAGCACTGGTATTTCTTGCCTTGACATTGATAAAATTCTCCTGAGCATTTCTGAATTCGATAGTCGGAATCGATCCTAATTTGAATTTCTCCAAGGTAATCTCAAGGTTCTTTTTAGCAATCGCTTCATTGTGTTCTTCCAATTTTGACAAAGCCACATTGGTCAGATACATTTGATAAGTCGAATGCAACTGGGAACTGACCACTTGTTTTTGCTGTTCTACAAAAAGACTGGAGTTTTCCACCTGAAGTTTGGCCACTTTCTCGTGTTTCGTCTGTAGAAATCCATTAAAAATATTCAATGTAGCTGATACACCGTAATTAAATCCGTTGCTTTGCGATTGCGAAACAAACCCCAGACTCGACTCTGTCTTATTGAAATTGTAACCCGTGTTCAACCTTACGGTCGGATACCTCTCGGCACGCACCTGTTTCAGATCCAGTTCAGCTACTCTTTTATTGATCACAGCCAATTGCAGTTGCAAGTTCTGCTTCTCTACTAAATCCTGTAAATCCTTTAACTGCAGGTTATCGTCGATCTGAACTTCTTCCACTACGCTAAAATCGGTTGCCATATCACGTGCCAGAAGTTCGTTTAGATTTACTTTTGTGACCTGAAAAACCTGTTTCAACAGTAAAATATTAGACAAATCCTGATTCAGATCAACCTCTGCATTTAACACTTCCAGTTTGGATGCCTTTCCAATTGAAAAACGGTTCTCAGCTAACTTTAAGCGTTGTTTCGAAATCATGATAGTGGTATCTAAAGCTTGTATCAACTGTTGCTGTTTCACTAAATCATAATACGTGGTCATAACATCACTGACTCTAGTTAAAACAGTAAGTTTTAATTGTGTCTCACCTTGCTTTTCCAAAGTTTGCAACTGATCATAACGGGCAAACATCTTAAAGCCATCAAAAACGGTCCATCCTAAATTCGCACCATACGTCATGTTGTTGTTTTTAGCATTGTTCAGTTCACGAACCTCGCCCGTCGACTGGGTTTGTTTGGTATTTTGGACATTATTGTTTTGCGTAAATGTTCCGTCTATTTTAGGCAACATTCCCGCATTGGCAATATTGTTATTCTCTTTACTTACCTCCAATTCATTGGAAGCGATCTTAATATCATAATTGTTCTTCAAAGCGATCTGCACAGCCTCTTCAACCGTCAAGACCTCTTGGGCAGAACAGTTAAAAACAGCTACTAACAAAAATGTGATTTGAAACAGTATCTTATTTTTCATATTCTTCAATATTATCAAATTCAGGTCGGTGTTTTCTTTCCCTTGACCACATTAAATAAACTGCAGGGATCACGAATAACGTTAACAATAAAGAGAATAAAGTTCCGCCTACAATTACAACACCCATTCCAATTCGGCTAGTTGAAGCAGCACCCAAAGACAACGCAATAGGCAAGGCTCCCAAAGCAATTGCTAAACTCGTCATCAAAATAGGACGTAATCGCGATTCGGAAGCTTCTATTATCGCCTGATATTTTGATTTTCCCTCTTCCCTCAACTGGTTTGCAAATTCCACAATTAAGATACCGTTCTTTGTTACTAGTCCGATCAGCATCACCGTTCCGATCTGACTGAAGATATTCCAGGTTTGGCCAAACAGCCAAAGTGAGAACAACGCTCCTGCTACCGCCATTGGAACCGTTAAAATTATTATGAACGGATCGATAAAACTCTCAAACTGTGCCGCTAAAATCAAAAATATCAGCAACAACGCCAATCCGAACGCAAAAGAGGTATTTGAACTACTCTCCTGAAAATCTCGCGATTCACCACTTAAATCGGTGGTAAAGCTGTCGTCCAGCACTTTTTCTTTAATGCGTTCCATTGCATCAATTCCGTCTCCAATACTTTTTCCCGGAGATAAACCGGCAGAAACCGTCGCCGACATATAACGATTATTGTGATACAACTGTGGTGGACTGCTTTGCTCTTCGACAGTAACCAGATTATCCAACTGAATCAACTGACCATTCGTACTTTTTACAAAAATCGAGGTCAGATCCATCGGAGCATTTCGGTCTTTTTTGTCGAATTGCCCCATTACCTGATACTGTTTTCCGTTCATCATGAAATAACCGAAACGCTGTCCGCTTAAAGAAAGCTGTAACGTTTGCGCCACATCGATTACCGAAACACCAAGACTTTGTGCTTTTTCCCTGTCGATGGTAACGTAGATTTCAGGTTTGTTGAATTTTAGGTTGACATCTGAGTTCGAGAAGGTTGGATCATTTTCCACTTCCTCCATAAACTTCGGAATTTTCTCTTCCAGTTTTTTAAAATTCGGCGCCTGAATTACGAACTGGATCGGCATTCCTCCTCTTCGATTTACGGCAATTGTTGGTGATTCCGAAACATTTAATTTCGCCTCAGAATACTGTTTGGTCCACTTGGTCAGATCTTCGGCAATTTGTTTCTGAGTCTTTTTCCTTTCTTCCGGCTGAACCAATGCAATTCTAGCCCTTCCTGAATTCACAGAAGAAGAACCAAATCCTGGAGATGTAATAATCAAACTCACCTTTTTCTCCGGAATCGAATCGTTTACCAACTCGGTCAGCTCGCTCATGAAACGATCCATGTAATCATAAGACGCACCTTCCGGAGCCGTTACGTTTACGCTGATAAAACTACGGTCATCGTACGGAGCCGTTTCTTTCTGTAGTACATTGAAAAACACAAAAATCAGTCCGAAACAACCAATCAGTATTGGAAAACTCAACCACTTTTTCTTCAGAAAAGCCGTCAGTGTTTCGGCATAGGACGAATTCATTTTCTGAAAAAACGGTTCCGTCAAATCATACATTTTGGATTTTTTCTGAACGCCGCCTTTCATCAGATAAGCATTTAGCATCGGCGTTAGCGTTAACGACACGAATGCCGAAATCAATACTGCGGCTCCAATTACCACTCCGAATTCACGGAACAACCTTCCCACAAATCCTTCCAGGAAAATCACCGGCAAGAAAACCGCTGCCAGCGTGATCGAAATAGAAATTACAGCAAAGAAGATTTCATTGGAACCTTTAATAGCCGCTTCAATTGGTGTCATTCCCTCTTCTACTTTTTTGAAAATATTTTCGGTTACCACGATTCCGTCGTCCACCACTAAACCTGTCGCTAATACGATGGCCAGCAATGTCAATACATTCACCGAAAATCCGCACAGGTACATGATGAAAAAAGTAGCTATTAAGGAAACCGGAATATCAATTAGCGGACGAAAGGCAATCGCCCAATCCCTGAAGAAAAGATAGATGATCAATACCACAAGAACAATTGACAATCCTAATGTTTCTGCAACTTCCAAAACCGCTTTCTTTACAAAAACGGTATTGTCAACGGCTATATTCAATTTAAAGTCTTTCGGCAGGTCTTTCTTCAGCTGATCGTATTTTTCGTAGAATTTTTCAGCGATATCCAGATAGTTTGTCCCCGGCTGTGGAATGATGGCCAAACCAACCATCGGCTGGCCGGAATCCGACAATTTCGTTTCCAGGTTTTCCGCTTCCAAAGAAGCTTTACCGACATCGCTCAGACGAACAATTATGTCTCCTTCTGCCTTAATGATAATATTATTGAAACCTTCTTCGGTAGAAATATTTCCTATAGTTTTAACCGTAAGCTCTGTATTGGCGCCTGTTAATTTTCCTGATGGCAATTCCACATTCTGTTTGTTCAGTGCGGAACGTACATCCGCCACCGTACAGCCATAGGAAGCCAGTTTTACCGGATCAATCCATAAACGCATAGCATATTTTCGCTGCCCCCAAATCTGAACGCTACTCACGCCAGGAATAGTTTGCAGACGTTGGGAAAGCACATTATCGGCATAATCCGTGAGCTCAAGAACATTTTTATTATCACTCTGCACCGTCATGGTGATAATCGGCTCTGAATCCGCATCGGCTTTAGAAACTACCGGCGGCGCATCAATATCCTGAGGCAAACTTCGAATCGCCTGAGACACTTTATCGCGTACATCATTAGCTGCCTCTTCCAGGTTTTTATCAAGGTCAAATTCGATATTGATATTACTTCGTCCCTGACTGCTGGAAGAAGATATATTACGGATTCCGTCAATGGAATTCACCGCCTTCTCTAAAGGTTCTGTAATCTGTGATTCGATAATATCGGCATTCGCACCGGAATAATTCGTCTGCACCGATATTTGTGCCGGGTCAATCGACGGAAATTCACGTACTCCCAGAAAAGTATACCCTATAATTCCGAAAAGTATCAGCAATAGGTTAAGTACAATCGTAAGTACGGGTCTTTTTATACTTAAAGTGGATAAACTCATAATCTGTATTTTTATCTTACTTTAAATTCACTTTTACGGGGGAATCGTCTTTCAGCATCATTACGCCACTGGTTAAAAGAGTATCTCCTGCTTTAAGTCCGGACAACACCAAAACTTCTTTATCGGTTCGGGCTCCCGTTTCCACCATTACTTCTTTTGCTTTTCCTCCGACTGAAACAAACACTTTTTTACCGTTTTGAACCGGAATCAAAGCTTCGGTCGGCACCAATATGGCGTCATTAATTTTATCCAACGGCAAGGCTATGCTGGCAAATGTTCCCGGAATCAGTTTACCGTTTGGATTATTGGCAATTGCTCTCATTTTTAACGTTCGGGTTTCCACTTCTATTCCTGGCTCGATGGCATAAATTTTAGCCATGAATCTTTCCGTGGAACCGGCTACCGTGAATGACAGTTCAGTATTGATCTTCATTTGTGTAGCATATTTTTCAGGAATGGAGAACGTAATTTTCACCTGATTGGTATTTACCAGGTTTGCGATAACTGTGGTCGGGGTAGCGTAGGTTCCTTTTGAGATGGAACGAAGTCCGATTTTACCCGCAAAAGGAGCTTTCACGGAAGTTTTGGCAATCTGGGCCTGTATCAATTGCGTTTGTGCCTTAGCCGAACGAAAATCGGCACTCGCGATGTCATACTCTTCCTGGCTTATGGCTTCTTTTTCTAATAATAAGCGTGCTCTTCTTTCGTTCTCTGAAGCTAATGTTTGTTTTGTCTTTGCCTGAGACAACTGGGCGCGAAGTTCAAGATCATTGATTTTAAAAAGCTGTTGTCCTTTGGAAACAACTGTTCCTTCTTCAAAATTGATGCTTTCAACTATACCGGAAACTTCGCTTCGGATTTCCACCTGCTCATTAGCGTCAATCGAACCGGAAAGTGAAAGATTGTCTGAAAAAATGCGGGGCTTCAGAACGATACCAGTAACTTTAGCCGGTTTTTTATCTCCGCCTTTCTCTTTTCCTTTTCCTTCCTTTTCTTGATTTTGCGATATTCTGTAAAAAATCAGCCCTCCCAAAACGACGGAGAGCAGTAAGTAAATGATGTATTTGGGTTTCATAAGATATAAGATATGTACTTTAGGACTCCAATTCTAAGATTTGGTTTAAACAAAGCTACTTCTTAATCTCTTTTTTAACATCCCTTTAGGACAGTATTTAACAAAAATTTAGCGCCCTCCTTTGAAGTTGATCATCAATTCAACTTTGTGATACAGTTCGGGAAATTCTCTTTTGAATTGGTCGGGGCTCTCAAAAAAATGTTCGAGTACTACGGCTAAAAATTCGTATTTGTTGGTGTAGGCATAAATGCGGAAATAGTTAGAGTCAACCAAGCGTTTTGCATTGGGTAAATGATGGATATATCGCATGATATCATCAAACATATCCGAAAATATATTCATGCTGGTATTATAACTTTTCATGGCCTGGAAGTTAAGCGCATGGGCAAATTCGTGAAGTCCCAGATTATGGTTGTCATTTTGAATACTGAATCCCTGTTGAAAATCTTTCCAGGAAAAAGCAATTACCTTAACCAGGGGATTAAATTCCCCCTTATGATATTTTTCGGTGGAGATAGAATAATATTCATCAGGATAAATCAATATATGTTCAAAAACATCATAGAGATAATTTTTCATGCCGAAAGTCAGCATAGTAGAAGTAGCCGCGATATGTACCTTCATCTGATCATTCACGACCAACCCTGATTTTCCTACAAATTCATATTCGGCAATAAAATTCACTACACGGTGTTCAAAATACTTTTTTTCTTTTCGGGTAAGCTTGTTATAGAAAACAAATTCACTCTTTAAAATTGAACGCTGTGATCGTTTTAAACGCTTCAGAAAAGGATAAAAGTGAATATAAAGAGGTTTATTGAAATAGGCAACGTATGCTTTCTCGAAAACCTTAAAAAGGAACAATCCGACAAAAACAAACGCAACAAAACCGAAAAGATAAGTTTCTAACAATTCCAATTTATAGATTTTTGGGGCTTAGTTATTTTTACTTGTTTAAAATACAAGAGCCATTATTTCTAACGAACCGCCTAAAAATACAAAAAAGAAACAAAACCCAACATTTTGTTTCTTTTTTATTTGTGACCTCGGAGGGGTTGACAAAGTCTTCCCCTCAAAGCTCCGTTTTGAAAATAAAAAAACACAAAAATTTAAAAGCAAGCTTTACATTTTTGTGTTGTTCTTATTTATTCGTGACCTCGGAGGGGGCATAACCCCTCGATTTCATTATTTTTAAAAAAACTTAAATGTATCAATTCCAGAAGCTTTTAAAAAAATACAATTTATTCAGGTTAACTAAAATTTATTCAAATACACTTTTTGCTAACTAATGGTTAACTAAAAATATTATATTTGGTTTGTTCAAATAAGTTACCTTGTTATGGCAAAGATAAATTTCTTACTTCAAAGTAAAAGTGAAAATGCAAATATTTATGCTCAATTTTCAATTAGTAGAAAAAAAGTATTAAAACGCAAAACTGGATTAGTCATAAATCCAAAAGACTGGAGTACAACTAAAGCACAACCAATCCAAAAAAATGACGAATTAAAAGTTTTAAAAACAAAACTTGATAAATTGGTTATTCACATAGAGAATGCTTACAACAATTCTATTAGCAACGGAATAGATCACAATGGAGATTGGCTTCAAGAACAAATAGATATTTTTAATAACAAAAAACAAGTTATAGAACTTGATGTATTGACAAATTATATTCAAAAATTTATAGACGAAGCTCCATACAAACAAAATCAAAAAAAAGAAATTGGATTAAGTAGTGGTCGTATTCAAAACCTAAAGCTATTCAAAGAGACTATCCTGCGCTATGAGACTGAAGCTTTTAATGGCAAGAGTATTTTAATAAAAGAAATCAATTTGCTATTTGTTGAGAAATTCAAAACGTGGTTATTCAGTAAAAACTATTCTGTAAATTATGTTGGTAAGAATATTGCAAATATTAAAACAATTTGCAATGATGCCTATAAAAATGACATTGAAACCTCAACACAAATAAAAAATATCAAAGGGATTTCAGAAAGTAAACCCCCTGAACAAATTATAACTTTAAATGATGATGAGCAAGAGCTCATAAAAAAAGCTCCTTTAATTCGAGAAGCATTAATCAATGCTCGAAAATGGCTATTACTTGGCTGTTTAATAGGGCAACGCGGTGGCGACCTACTTAATATTACCAATAAAAACATAAAAGAGTTAGAAGGTATTAAAATAATAGAGCTTCAGCAACAAAAAACAGGAAAACTGGTTGCCATTCCATTATTACCTGATGCCCTTGAAATAATTGAAAGTGGCTTACCTTATAAAATATCAATTGCACGTTTTAACGAATACATAAAAGATATTTGTGAGGCTGCCGGACTAACTCATATGATTCAAGGCAGTAAATCAACAACCACAGAAACCGGAAGAAAAGTTGTTTCAAAAAAAACTGGAAAACTTATTTCCGAAAAAACAAAATTGAATGTTTCAGGGATGTATCGAAAATGCGACTTAATAACTTCACATGTTTGTCGACGCTCATTTGCAACCAATTTTTATGGACGCATTCCAACACCTGTATTAATGAGAATAACCGCCCACGGAACTGAAGGTATGTTTTTACAATACATAGGAAAAACATCCTATGACAATGCCTATCAAATGGTTGAATACTTTAATAGATTGAAGCCTAAAGAAAAAACATCTCAAATGGAGGTAATACATAAAACGGTTGCAAATTAAAATTATCACCTAAATGAAAAATGTAAATGCCGAAATAATAATATCACCCCATAGTGATAGACGCGAAGTTCTCACTCCAAAAAAAAGAGCCAAATATATCGATGCCCTTTACGAACAATATAAAGTAAGAGGAGAGGAAAAAGATGTCTTAAAAAACAGCCCAAAATATCAATATCCTAACGAAAGAAAAGAAGGAAACGTTTTATATCAGGGGTATGACGAGAAAGGCTATTACGCTATATTTAAACCAACTGGAGAGGAATATGACAAAATAGAAATATTTGCTGAAATAGAAGATAAGCGTGCAAAATTAGCTGACCTTGCGGCACTTCAACATAAATTTGCAGCACCAAATCAAACTTTAGAATATTTAAAGTCAATTAAAAAAAATATTGACGAATTATGGGAGTGTATATTTATTGAGAAAAACAATGAAAGCTCTACCGATAAAAATAATGAGTCAGGCAATAGTATCCATTTTGATGCTAACCATTTTTGCAAAAACTCGTTTAATCTTTTTATCTATTTAGTTGAAAATTATAAAAAAGAGGGTAAAATCAAATTTATCAACATATTCTACTTCTTCAAGAAGAGAATCGAAAAAGCAAACTATACTTTTAATTTTAAGCAACGCGAATATACCGAATTCATAAAAACCAACTATGATATTGAAATTAAAAAATACCAAACGGCTGAACAGAAATTTGAAGAAGAAATGGGAACTTTAAGTTCACTTGAGCAGCAATTTAGAGGCAAATAATTCAAATAAATACATAATACCTAAAAATACCTTTTTTATACCTAAAAACACCCTTTTTTACCCCCTTATTTCTTAAATATGCTTGTACTCATTAAAAAAGTAAGTACAATGAGCACACAAATTTTCTTAAACGGTATTACACTCGAGCAATTGGTAGAAGCCTTAAAACCGTTACTTGAATCTCAACAAAATAACACTCCACAGCAACCTCAAGAAGAACTTTTAACACGAGATGAGGTTTGTAAACTTCTTAACATTAACAAAACAACCCTCTGGAAGCACACTAAAAGTGGGCGTCTTACAAGTTTTGGCATAGGCAAGCGCGTCCTATACAAACGTAGCGAAGTCCTAAAAGCCATTAATCGATTAAATGGTTAAAAAGTATTTCACTTTTAAATAGTGGACTAAACTGACATTCTCAAAACACATCATCACAGGTCATAAGATTAACTTTTTTAGACCATTACTTAACCTGTACATAAATACGCAACCTATACGCGCACGCACGCGTAGGGAGAAATTTTACCCATAAAAAACTCAACAAATAGGGCATTTTTTTTGAAAGACTTCATGAAAATCATACCAAAAAACTTAACTTCTTCTATTTTAGAAGCAAATCCTCTATTGGAGTTTTTCGGGGAAACCAACACAACTGGAAAAATTAGAGATGTAAATCGAAATGGAACAAAAAAAACGCCCTATAAAAACGCATATTACCGAAGTTTGGAATTCAAAATCTATGAAAATGGAACTGTAACTATTGAAGGTAGTCTACATAAATATTGGAATGAGGGAATGCACAACTACAATGATTTTGACCAAAAGGCATTTATAGAGGTATTAACGGACTTAAAAGTAAAGTTTGGCATAATCCCCGAACAATCAATTATAAAGTGTTTAGAAATCGGAATAAATATCATTCCACCCGTACCAACAAACGAGATTTTAGATTACTGTTTCCTACATTCAAAAAAAACATTTGAACGCAAATACCATTCAGACGAAGGAAATTACAAACAAGTAAGACATACCCAGTATATTATAAAGCTTTATGACAAAGCATTGCATTATAGAAGTAAAGGCTACAAAATTGATAATGAAATAATGCGTTTTGAAATAAAATACACCAAAATGGAAAAATTGAACAAACTTGGAATTTTTAACCTGAACGACTTAGTAAATTTTGATTACGAAAACTTTAAAGAAATGATCATTAAAGAATGGAATAGCATCTTATTTTATGACAAAACAATAAAATCAGACCGCAAATTGTTATTGAAATATAAAAACCCTCTTTATTGGAAAGAAATGATAAAACACAAAAGCGACAGCCTTTATAGAAAACATAGAAATCAACTTCAACAATTAACATTAAACAACTCTGCTAAAATGCAAAACCAACTAACCGAAATAATGGGAAAGAAAATAGATTCCTTAAAGGGTACGAATTTTGACACTTAATGTATGCTGTAAATTTCCACACCCTACAAATAAAGCTTCATTTTAGGTTTACTTTTATGTTTGCACAAAATATTCTACTAATACACAGCAAATCTTCCTTTTTAAGAACGTTCAAGACTAAACTTACAAACAGCACACAATTTCCAAGAAAACAGCTTATATTTGCTTGTATAAAGTAATTTTCTCTATGAGATAGAACAAATTTGAATTTTAAAATATAATAAAGCGTTAGTCTTTATTCTTGTTTTCGGAAAACTGGCAAAACTTTCTAAAAAACTACAAGGATAATAGGATAATGCTCACGCTCTGGCGTGGGCTTGTCTATTTTGTAGTTTTTAGGTATGCCAGTACCTCCGAAAGCAGAAGTAGATTAAGTTCCACGCTTTTTTTATTGTTTAATGTTATTAGGAACGGTAACAAAAACTATAAAAAATGAAAAAAACATTTCTCGCATTTACACTTATTTTCTTCATGAATGGTGCTATGCAAGGACAAAACTCCGTTACAAACCCATCCATAACCGATTTTACCACAATTGGCTATTTCTCTCCTAAAAAATTAATTGAAATTAAAGGTCGAATATTAAAGATTGATAATTATAATTTTTTAGAAATAATCATTGATGACGAACTATACACAAATGATTATGAGAACTCTGATATTGTCAGTTTTAATTTTTACTTCACTACTTATAATGATGACCGCACTGATTTTGTAAATTTTACAAGTATCTCAAATCGTATCAATGAAAGAAAAGCACATTTGATTCTTTTAAATGAAAATGACATCAATTATTTCAAACAAAGCCAAATAAGGGAAATTGAAGTATCACTTGGCTTTTCAACAAAATACAATTTTAAATACATCAAAGACATTAACTTTTTTAAGAACAATCTAAATTAAGAATCATGAAGAAAATTATCATCGTTGCTTTGTCAACTTTATTTTCCACAGCACTATTTGCACAAGAAAAAAAAGAAGACCCAATAAAACTAAAAGGAGTTGAAGTTGAAAATGATTATCACGAAAACATTTCCTGGATAAAATCAAAACCAATCCCATTAGTCTCAAAAGATTTTACCATTAGCCCCTACTCTGTTACTTATATTCAAATTTATTTCGGAATGTATGTAAAAGACGGAAAGCAATACATGACACCAATTCATTTAGTTAATAAATATAAAGACCGAGATTGGATTTTCTTTGATGAAGTAAGTTATTTATTTGGAACTCGAAAAGAAGTTAAATACGGCAAAGGAGTAGTGTTTAAAACAATTGATGATGAAACAAAAAGAGATGTAAACCGTGGCATTTCTGAAAAATCAGATTTAATCGCAGATGAAAATGTAAAAACATTAATAAAGTACATCTTAGAGCATAAAACTGGTTTAAATATTAGATATACCAATAAGCGTGATGGCAAATATGCCGAAATTGATATCCCAAACGGCACAGAAAAGCTTCAGAAGCATTTTAAAGTTTTAATTGACTATTACAACCTCTTCAACGAAAAGTTTTCTTTAAACCAACCATTTTAAAAAAGGCTCAAATTTGAGCCTTTTTTTTATTTCAACCATGATACAAATTGAATCTGATTAACCAACTAAAATGTATGAAATTCATTATATTCGTAAAATATACTTTTAAAAAATACTTATGAGTGATAATGCTGCACATAATCTATTAAATCTAACTCTTACTACAGGTTGGCATGTAAAGCAAAAAATACAAAAGACGGATAATCAAACAGGTTCTTTTTTTTCAGTTTGCTATTTAGTAGAAAAAGAAGGCGAAACATGTTTTATGAAAGCCTTTGATTTTTCCAAATTTCTAAGTATTTCCGAGCAAGGGAAGAAAATCGTTGATGTAATGAACGATATGTTGACAGCTTATAGATATGAAAGAGATTTATCAGAACATTGCAAAAACAATAGTATAAATAAAGTTTCATTTGTTAGAGAGGCAGATGAAGAATTGGTTGTAGGTTATCCGATATCAATTGTTCCATATTTGATCTTTGACCTTGCTGAAGGTGACATACGTAAAAAGTTAGAATTCTCTTCAGAACTTGATTATGCGATGAGATTTAAATCGCTACATGATATTGCTGTTGGATTAAAGCAATTACATTCTATTGAGGTAACACATCAAGACTTAAAACCTTCAAATGTTCTTACATTTTCAAATAGTGAAAGTAAAATTGGCGATTTAGGAAGGTCTATTTGCAGAAATATAGATGGTCCTTACAATAGAGAAGTTTTCACAGGAGATTGGACTTATGCTCCACCTGAATTAATGTATGGTTATTTTGAAAGAGATTGGTTAAAAAGGGTATTTGCAACTGACTGTTATTTATTAGGCAGTTTAATTACCTTTTATTTTGCCGGAATAAGTATGACAGCACTATTAAGAAAACATATCCCTGATAATTTTAGCTGGGAATTGTGGAGGGGTTCTTATGAAGAAATCATTCCATATCTTGAAAATGGATTTACAAATGCATTAATTGAGTTTGAATCAAATATAAATAGACCTAACATTAAAAATGAATTGGTAACTTTAGTGAAATATTTATGTAACCCTTTCCCAGAAAAAAGAGGACACCCTAAAAACATCAGTTTAAGGGGCAATAACTACAATATGGAAAGGTTTATTGCATCATTAGATTTATTAAAAAGAAAATCAGAACTAAAAATAAAAAACTTCCAATTTGGCTAATTTTTTTGAACATAAAGAACGTAGAGTAATTCCAAACTGGAGAAGTTTTGGAAAGACCACCGTATTGGGTGAACTTAATTCATTTCAAATTGATCAGCCATTTGTAAGACCGAAAACAAATATCGATGAATATATCATAGATTGGCAATTAAATAAAACAACTGTTCATGCAGCAGATTTATTAAGTGCTGGAATTGTCAACAATAAGAAGGATAATCAATTTGTATTAGATGCCGCAAAATTTATTTTAGATAATAAAGATAAATCTTCAAAATCACAAATCTCATTAGCTAATATAATACTGTACAATGGCTCAAAGGAAAATATTTATAATTCTTTAAATGTTATTAATCTTGAAAGTCTTTCTGAGTCCATTGACATCGAACAGATTAAATCAAAAATAAAAGAAAGTAAAAGTTTACTCAAAATAAATCCTTACAACGCGATTGTTTATGTTGAGTTATCGAGATATTATTCAATTTTAGGTCAAGAAATCAGCGCTATAAAAGCTATGAGGGTTGCCTTACATCTATTTCCAAACAACAGGTTTATTCTTAGATGCGCCACAAGATTATTTATTCATTATGCGAGTGATAATAATGATTATTTGGATTACATCCATGACTTTTTGAGAAAAAGCCCTTTAACCCCTTATGACCCTTGGTTAACTTCTACTGAGATTTCAATTGCTACAGTTAGGGGAAGGAATTCAAAATTTATCAAAAAAGGGGTTGATTTAATTAATTCAAAAAATATTTCCCCATTCAACTTTACAGAGTTAGCAAGTAGTATTGGTACTGTCGAACTCTTAAACGGAAGCACAAAAAAAAGTCGTGAATTTTTCAACAAATCTTTAATAAGTCCAAATGATAACAGCCTTGCACAGTTAGAATGGGCATCAACAAAAGATAATCAATTAGAAATTAATCCATCCAATTTTAAAGTTGAAATGAATTTTGAAGCATTGGCGCTGGATAGTTTTCACAATAGTAATTTTGAAGACTCCCTTGAACATGCAGCAAATTGGTTTGTTGATATGCCCTTTTCAAAAAGAGCTGTAATGTTCGGGTCAAATTTATCAAGCACAATTTTAAAAGATCAATCAAAAGCCATTTCGTTTTTAAATGCAGGTCTTATTAGTCATCCAAATGACCCAATGCTAATAAACAATTTGGCATACTCATTAACACTTGACGGCAGACCTAATGATGCGTTTATCGAATTGGATAAGATTAAAAATATTTCTGACTATGATGAAATAACACAAGCATGTTTAACAGCTACTCAAGGTTTAGCTTTTTTCAGAAAAGGAATGATTGATATAGGCAGAAAGTTGTATTTGGATGCTATTGATCAAACAAAAATTATAAATCATAGAGAATTGAACTGGATAGCCATACTGAATTATGCAAGAGAGGAAATTTTAATTGATTCAGAATATATCGAGCAACTCATTGAGGCTGTTAACCAAATTCCAGTCTCTAAAGATGTTGAAATAAATACATTGAAAAAAGATGTTATAGATTTATATGAGAAAACTAAAAAATAACATTTGAAGTCATACTAAGATTTTCACAAATTGAATTACACGGCTCGAAATAGAGCCGTTTTTTATAAACCCATTGATATGAAACTTTATTTATGGAAAGTAAATACATTGAAGACATTTTTGAAGATTACTTGGCAACTGAAAAAACCAATTATGCCATTTTAATCAATGGTTCTTGGGGTAGTGGCAAAACATATTTTTGGAAAACTAAACTAACTGAACTTTCAGAAAAAGCGAATATAACACCAGTTTATTTATCACTGAATGGAATTAATAAAATTGAAACTCTTGATTATCAATTAAAAATCAAACTAATCCCCCTTTTAAACAAGTTAGATGTAAAGAAAACTGCCTCGGCAGGTAATCTCACAAAAAATATATTATTTGAGTTAATTAAAGGTAAATGGAGTATTGACCCTGAAAACATCATTAAGGACGTCGAGATTGATTTAACTTTGTTTTCAAATAAAATTATCTGCTTTGATGATTTAGAGCGCTGTAAAGTGCCTTTATCAGAAGTATTAGGATATGTAAATGATTTTGTTGAACACAAAAATTTAAAGGTAGTATTCTTATCGGACGAAAGTAAAATAGCAAACATTAAAGAAGAAAACTATAATTCAATAAAAGAAAAAGTAGTAGGTCGTATTCTCAATTTTAAAAATAGTTTAAAGGACACTTTGCCTCTAATAATTGAAAAGTATAAAACCTCTGATAAAGATTTTTATACATTTTTACATAGTAAGAGTGATTTTATCCTTAGTCTATTATCTGAATACAAAGAAGAAAACCTAAGAAACATAGCTTTTTACCTCGAAAGTTTAAATAAAATCTATTCCACTTTAAAAAATCATATTGACTATACTGATGAAGTTTTATTATTCTCTTTAATTATGACTATTGAATTTAAAGCTGGCAAATTGACTTCAAATGATTATGAAGATTTTAAAGGATATGATGGCATAGATTCCGCATTCACTTTGTTCAACTTCTCGAAACCTAAAGAAAACAGTTATTTTGTAACTAACGAAACTGAAAAAGAAGAACCTAAATCTGAATTAGAAATATTTCATGAACAATATTTACAAAATAACATTACCAAATATCACTTTTATGCTTCGATATATCAATTCATTTTAACTGGTTATCTTGACAAAGAAAAATTATCAGACGAGTTAAAATCAAGGTATCCTGTAGTAATCCCAAAAGAAATTTTAGCTTTTAGAAAATTGTTAAATTATGGTTTTAGAGTTTTGAAAAACGACGAATTTTCAAAGCTTTCTGAAGAGGTTCTTGGATATTCAAAAGAGGGCAAATATAGCATCTATGATTATTTACAAATTTCGAGTTTTTTTAATTTTTTTTCTGAAAACAAATTAATACAAGTTTCTATTCAAGAAATCCAAAGCGCTTTATCTGATGGTATTCAAATTGCAAAATTAAGAGAGGAAAGCGACAATAAACTTTACAAATCTATTTTTCATTTCGGAAGAGATAAAGACGACACAATCATTTCTAATTTAATAAAAGAGGCTCATAATGCCATCGAAGCAAAAAAAGAAGCTACCAAAGTCAATCAATTAATAGTTGCTCTTGCAGAAAACAATCATGAATTGATTAAAGATATCTTTGATAAGTATCAAGGACAAAAAATGTTATTTGAACTTTTAGTACCAAAGAAATTGTTTGAGATATTAGAATCTGTTGAGAACGAAACATTGTCAGAGCTCAATGACTTACTTGGCAGTAGATATTCATCAAGCAATATTAAAGATTATTTAAGTTCTGATTTTGAATTTTTAAATGAATTAAATTCTTTCATAATCGAAAAGTTAAATGATAAAGAAGTTTATCAAGTTCAAGACTTACTTTTTAAAGAGTTATCAGAAACGATAAAAGAAGTTTGTACGAAACTCAAATAACAGAATAAAAATGCCCTTGAATTAATAATTAAGGGCATTTTTTTAAGCGGTTAACTAAATGTTAACTAAAAGCTCTGAAAAGTCTTATAAACAGACTTTTTTAGTGACCTCGGAGGGGTTCGAACCCCCAACCCTCAGAGCCGAAATCTGATATTCTATCCAGTTGAACTACGAGGCCGGTATTTAGAGAATAGAACAAAGAAAATAGAAAAAAGACTGTTTCAAACTTCTTAAGTCTATTCTCTTTGTTCTATTCTCTATATTCTATTTTATGCCAATAATTTTTTTACGATAGCAGAAATGGTTTTTCCTTCAGCGGTTCCACCCAACTCCGCAGTAGCCAATCCCATCACTTTACCCATAGACGCAATTCCTGATGCTCCGGTTTCCGCAATGATTTTTGCCACTATCGCTTCTACTTCCGCTTCAGAAAGCTGAGCCGGCAGGAACTTCTCGATTACTGCTACCTGAGCCAATTCCGGTTCTGCTAAATCAGGACGGTTCTGAGTTGTAAAGATAGCTGCACTGTCCTTACGCATTTTTACAAGTCTTTGCAATAATTTGATCTCTTCTGCTTCCGAGATTTCTTCTTTTGAGCCTGAAGCGGTCTGCGCTAATAACAATTCTGATTTTATCGCACGTAAAGCTTCCAAAGCTACTGTATCTTTTGCTTTCATGGCGGTTTTCATTTCGTCCATGATTTTTGTTGCTAAACTCATATTTCTGTATCTATTTATTCGATTATCCGACTTTGATCCTAAAATTCAAAGACTTATCCCTAAATCTTTTCTCTAAAACCAGCAGGACAAAACTCATTTTTATTTTGCTATGCGAAGATAAAAAAATAACCCGAAACATTACTGCTTCGGGTTAAAGGTTTCTCAAAAAAGGTTAGTTAGTCCACATTATCATGAAGGAAGGAATTGTTGGAACGCAACTGAATATCGTCGTTACTATCCATTCCCAAAGACATGCGGGATTTACTGTTATCGATGGAAGCCGAGTTCAAATCCACTCCCATTCTTTTATAAGCCGGTTCTTTTTCCAATTCATTAACACGGGTTGCGCTGTTGTTGAATTTATAATTGAACTCCTTCATTTTTCTTTTGCGCTCTTCAGCACGCATACGCAATGTTTCTTCAATAGTCATTTCTACCGGAGAAATTTCGTCGTAATGTGCTTGCGTTTGTACTGGCGCCGGAGTCGGAATTGTCGCTACCGGAGCTTCTTCCGTCTTTTTCATGGTGAAGTTCAACTCAGCCGGAATTGGCTCTTCTTTCACTTCTTCCACTACCGGTTTTGAATTAGCCAACTCGTTTTCTTTTTCCATGTAATCATCCAAAGAATAACGAATCACACCTGACTGATTTACTTCCGTTACAGGAACTACCTGAACCGGTTCGTTAACCTTCATTTCACGGGTTTCTTCCGTCAGGTCAAAAACCATACGGTCATCGTTGGTAGAAACACCGCCGTTAGTCAGATCAAAAGAAAAAGTAATTTGCTCCTGAACTTGCTCAATCTCAGATTTAATAATTTCCGGTCTTACAATCTCTGCACCGAAAACCTCTATTTCTCGAACGTCTTTAATTTCAAATTTTGGCTGTTCTACGGCCGGGGAAACGATTTCGAAAAATACGTCTAAGTTATTGATGAATTCAGAAGTCGGAATTAAATCCACTTCTGCCATCGGCTTTTTTACTTCAACAACTTCCACCTCCTCTTCCAACGTAAATACAACCTTTTCCTCAACTGCAGGCGTAACTTCCGCTACAACCGGCTCAGCTTTTGGCTGTTCTGTCGGGATTGAAAAATCAAATGACGGCACAATCGGTTTCTGAGTTAAATCCTGAACCAATTTTTGCTCACCTTCTAAAGTGTGAATAATTTTCTTTGGCTCTGTATTTACAATTTCTGCCTGTTGTTCCACGTTAAAGCCTGTCGCGATGATAGTCACCGCTACTGCATCTCCTAATGATTCGTCTTCACCAACCCCCATAATAATGTTAGCATTGAAACCTGCCTCTGTCTGAATATGATCGTTGATTTCACCGATCTCGTCAATGGTAATTTCATTTGTTCCCGAAACGATAAGCAACAATACGTTTTTAGCGCCTGTAATCTTATTATCATTCAACAATGGAGAATCCAATGCATTGATAATAGCATCTTTTGCACGGTTTTCACCGGATGCCGTTGCCGAACCCATAATTGCTGTTCCACTGTTAGACAATACAGTTTTAGCATCTTTCAAGTCGATATTTTGCGTATAGTGGTGCGTAATTACCTCCGCAATACCGCGTGAAGCTGTTGCTAAAACCTCGTCAGCCTTAGAGAATCCGGCCTTAAAACCAAGGTTACCGTAAACTTCTCTTAACTTATTATTATTGATAACGATTAAGGAATCCACTTGTTTTCTAAGTCTCTCAACACCAGATAACGCTTGGTCCTGACGAACTTTACCTTCAAATTGGAACGGAATGGTAACAATCCCTACAGTCAAAATATCCCTTTCCTTTGCCAACTGGGCAATAACCGGAGCAGCTCCTGTTCCAGTTCCACCACCCATACCTGCCGTAATGAATACCATTTTAGTGTTGACATCCAACATTTTTTCAATTTCCTCGATGCTTTCCAAAGCGGATTGCTGTCCTACTTCAGGATTTGCACCTGCCCCAAGACCTTCCGTCAAATTAACGCCCAACTGGATTTTATTTGGTACCGCACTGTTTTGCAACGCCTGTGAATCGGTATTACAAACAATAAAGTCTACTCCTTTAATCCCTTGTTTAAACATGTGATTGATGGCATTACTACCACCTCCACCTACACCAATAACTTTAATCACATTTGATTGATTTTTTGGTAAATCAAATGAGATGCTTCCAAAATCTGAATTGCTTTCCATACTGTATCGGTTTTATTCTGCGTTATCTAAAAATTCCTTAATTCTGTCTATATATTTATCAAAAAAGCCTCGCTTTATTTTATCTCCGGTAGATTCGTGTACTACTTGCGGTTGCTTTTCATAAGTCACATGCTGTTGCACCGGCTGTATTGGCTCTACCGTTTCCAAAACTTCTTCTACTCGTTCCTCAATTACAACCTGAGGTCTGATTTCAATTTTCGGCTCTTCTTTTTTCATTTGTACCAAAGGCGTTGCACTTCTGGTATTATTACGAATACTGTTCATTACTAAACCAACAGCAGTGGCGTACATCGGACTTGATATTTCCTCATCAGAATTTCCAGCCAAATGCTCGTTTGGATATCCGATTCGAGTGTCCATACCCGTAATATATTCCACTAATTGTTTGATATGATTCAATTGTGCCCCACCTCCGGTCAACACAATTCCTGCAATCAGTTTTTTACGCGGATCTTCGTGTCCGTAAGCTTTGATTTCCGCAAAAACCTGCTCAACGATTTCAACCACACGGGCATGAATAATTTTTGAAAGGTTCTTTAACGAAATCTCTTTAGGCTCACGACCTCTTAATCCAGGGATAGAAACAATTTCATTGTCTTTATTTTCACCCGGCCAAGCCGAACCGAATTTTACTTTCAATAATTCCGCCTGTTTTTCAATAATCGAACAGCCTTCCTTGATATCCTCAGTAATTACGTTACCTCCAAAAGGAATAACGGCGGTATGACGAATAATCCCATCTTTGAAAATAGCCAAATCTGTTGTTCCCCCACCGATATCGATAAGAGCAACTCCGGCTTCCTTTTCTTCCTGACTTAAAACCGCATCTGCAGACGCCAATGGCTCTAAAGTCAATCCCGACAGATCCAATCCGGCACTTTTAATACATCTACCCACATTTCTGATGGAAGACGCCTGACCTACCACCACGTGGAAACTGGCTTCCAAACGTCCGCCATACATCCCGATAGGTTCTTTTATTTCGGCTTCACCGTCAATCTTAAATTCCTGCGGTAACACATGGATGATTTCCTCCCCCGGCAACATCGCCAGTTTGTGCACCTGATTGATCAACAAATCGATATCCGCATCTCCGATTACTTCTTCAGGATTGCTTCTGCTGATGTAATCGCTGTGCTGAATACTACGAATATGCTGACCGGCTATACCAACCACCACATCATTGATCTTGTAACCGGAATCCGCCTCCGCTTCAACAATAGCCTGCTGGATCGACTGGATTGTCTGCGTAATATTATTCACAACACCGCGAGCTACACCAAGGCTTTTGGATTTTCCAACGCCTAAAATCTCTAACTTCCCATACTCATTTTTCTTGCCAATCATCGCAACGATCTTCGTTGTCCCGATGTCTAACCCTACTGCAATACTTTCTTTTTCCATAATCTCCTTCTATTTGGTGCACACAACCTGCTGTGTAAACTTCAAATTAATCATTTTATACTCGCCTATCAAAGTGTCTTTGATCGCATGCTGAAAGAACGCTTTGTAATTATTAAACTTCTTATCAACATTGATCGGTTTACCGAAAAGAATCTCATAATTGTAATTCCTGTTCGTCATCAATAAGCTTCCTGACTCCAAAATCTTAGCGCCGGTAATGTTTTTTTTCAAAAAATCATCATCGTGAATTTTTTGAAACACTTCCGTCAGACCTTTTCTGTTTTCTTCATTTATTTCCCCTAAAACAAGCGGCACTCTTGCGGAAAAATTATCCGACAAAGGCATTTTATTCCCTTCGTAGTCAATGTAATATGAACTTCTTTCGTTACTCACTCTAGCGATTGGGGTCTTTTGCGTTACGAGTGCTTTTAGAGTTCCGTCAACAGTAGCGTAAACCTGTGCGTCAGCAATCATTTCATGATGATCGAGTTCACGCTCTAATCTATTCAAATCTACTTTATCTTTTCGTATACTCGTAACACTGTTAAAATTTTGTATTAACAAGTTATTAACCATTTCATCGGTGACAAAAGGCGTGTTTTCGCCAATGAATTTAACTTCCGTTTTTACCAGTTTTCTGTCTTCATTTCGTTTTGCCGAGAACGAATACAGAAAAATCAGCACTCCTATCATGAGCACTATCCGAACGTCTGTCCATTTAATCTTTTTCATCTCATCAAGTTTATTTTCCCATAGTATTCAATGCACTGGCAATTGAATGCTTGCAATTTATTAATGACTTCTGTTATCTTCTAAGGCTTTTTTAATATCCGGCACCATTTCGCCGACATCTCCTGCTCCGATTGTAACAAGCACCTGAGCATCAGATGCTTTCATCAGGGAAATCAATTCTTCCTTCTGAACCAGTCTTTTATTATCATTTTTCATCTTATCCAATAGCCACTGAGAAGTAACCCCTTCCATCGGTAATTCTCTGGCCGGATAAATCTCCATCAACATCACTTCATCAAACTGCGATAAACTCTTGGCGAAATCATCTGCAAAATCCTTAGTTCTGCTGAATAAATGGGGCTGAAAAACAGCCAATACCTTCTTACCCGGATACAGCTCGCGAACCGCCTGATGTACGGCATTTATTTCCGTCGGATGATGTGCATAATCATCGATATACACAAACTCGGGTCTTCTGATCTGGAATGAAAAACGGCGTCTTACTCCTTTGAATGTTAAAAAAGCCTTGGCAATGTCCTCGGTCGGGGTGCCGAAAGTACGTGCCATCGCCAAAGCCAGCAAAGCATTGGTCAGATTATGTCTGCCCGGTAGGCCAAATCGCAAATCTTTTATTTCTTCCGTTGGCGTTTTCACATCAAAAACATACCAACCATTTTCTATTCTTATGTTTTTTGCCACAAAATCAGAACCATCATCTACACCAACCGTTATCGCATCTAATGGCAATCCGTTATTAATGAAAAGATTTTCTTTGTCTTCGATTTTATTCGCAAATTCCACGAACGAAGCTTCTATCGCTGACGCATCACCGTAGATATCCAAATGATCCGCATCCATTGAAGTCACACAGGCAATATTAGGATGCAGGTGTAAAAATGAACGGTCAAATTCGTCTGCTTCCACCACCGTTACGGTTTTCCCGCTCCCTATTAAGTTTGAATCGTAGTTTTCCACAATTCCTCCTAAAAAAGCAGTAACATCGGCCCCACTTTCATACAGTACATGCCCCAAAATACTGGAAGTCGTCGTTTTTCCGTGTGTTCCGGCCACAGCAAAACAGAACGTATCTTTGGTAATTATCCCTAAAACCTCGGCGCGTTTTTTCACTTCGAATCCGTTATCGAGAAAGTAATTCCATTCCGAATGATGCTTAGGCACAGCCGGCGTAATTACCACCAACGTATTTTCTTTGTTCAAATATTCCTGACCGATCAAATTCACATCGTCTTCGAAATGGATCGAAATACCGCTTTCCTCCAATTCTCCCGTTAAATGCGTATGCGTTTTATCATAACCCGCCACATTTTTTCCGATGAATTTGAAATAACGGGCCAGGGCGCTCATTCCGATGCCTCCGATTCCAATGAAATAGACGTTCTGTATTTGATTTAGGTTCATGTTTTTTCTTAATTTAAAGATTGAACGATTTAATAATTTAAAGATTATTTTATCAGTTTTACAATCTCATCAACTATATTTTTTGTAGCGTTAGGCAAAGCCAATTGCTTTATGTTTGCGCTTAATTGCTTTTGTTGTTCTTCATTAGAAATCAATTGCTGAAAAACAATTTCAAACTGCGCATCCAATTCCGCCTCTTTAAGCAAAATAGCACCATTTTTATCCGTGATCGCTTTTGCATTTTTGGTTTGATGGTCTTCAGCCACATTGGGTGACGGGATAAAAACTACCGGTTTACCAACGATGCACAGTTCAGACACTGAAGAAGCACCAGCGCGGGAAATCACTACATCAGCTGCCGCATAAACCAAATCCATACGATCTATAAAGGCAAGCACCTGAACATTTTCTTTGCCCGAGAAATGCTTGTATTCTTCGAAATATAGTTTCCCACATTGCCAGATAATCTGAATATTTTGCGATAGCAGAAAATCTAATTCTTTTGCGAGCAATTGGTTAATTCTTCGCGCCCCCAAACTTCCGCCTAAAACAAGCAAGGTTTTCTTGGAAGAATCCAAATTGAAGTGTGTTTGGGCTTCGTTCTTTTTCTCACTGATCGAAATCAAATCCTGACGCACCGGATTGCCGGTTAGTATCATATTTTCTTTTGGAAAAAAGCGCTCTAAATTTTCGTACGCTACACAAATCTTATTCGCTTTTTTACTCAGCAGTTTGTTCGTGATTCCGGGATAGGAATTTTGCTCCTGGATTACCGTTGGAATTCCCATCATGGAAGCCACTTTCAAAACAGCCCCGCTGGCAAATCCTCCGGTTCCTACAACCACATCCGGTCTGAAATTTCTAATAATCCCGAATGATGTGGACAAACTTGAAATTAGTTTCAGCGGAAACATCGCGTTTTCTAAAGTCAGTTTTCGTTGAATTCCTGCAATCCATAACCCTTTGATCGGATAACCTGCCTGTGGCACTTTCTGCATCTCCATTTTATCTTTGGCACCCACAAAAAGGATATCAGCCTCCGGAAAACGACTTTTCAGCTCGTTTGCAATTGCCACCGCAGGGTAAATATGCCCTCCGGTTCCTCCTCCGCTGATTATGAATTTTGGATTGTTTTTCATTTTTTTTGTTGCTGAGTTATTCCTTATTTGCCGCAAAGACACAAAGTCTCTAAGTTCTTTATATTCTCTTTATTCTATAGTCCATCCTCTTCCTACCTACTTCTTATTCAAAACCGCATTCATCGGATTATCGCTTTGGTCTTCTATGGAATAATTTTCACCGTTCTGTGCTTTTTTAGCTCTGTCGACTATCTCATTGATTTCATTAACACTTCCATTTTCATTTTCGTTTGCACTTTCCATTTCAAGCGACACTTCACGGTCAATAATGCGTTGCAATGCTTCGTCCCTCAATTTAGCTTCCGCTTCGATTTGCGCAATTTCTTCTTCTTTTTTAGTTACGCTTAATATGATTCCGACCGCGATACAGGTCATCCAGATGGACGTTCCTCCGCTACTGATTAAAGGTAGTGTTTGTCCGGTCGTCGGCAGCAATTCAACAGCTACACCCATATTGGTGAACGCCTGAAAAACAATCGGAAATCCAAGTCCGACAATCAATAGTTTTCCAAACATTGTTGGTGCTTTATGCGACGCAATCAGGAATCGGAAAAACAACAACAGGTACAATCCCATAATGGCAAATCCGCCCAACAAACCATATTCTTCTACAATGATGGCAAAGATAAAATCTGAGGATGACTGCGGCAGAAAGTTCTTCTGGACACTTTTCCCCGGACCCAATCCGTATATTTTACCCGATGCAATAGCAATTTTTGCTTTTTCGATCTGGTAATCGTCTTCATTTTCCTCATCAGAACGGAAACGTTCGATACGGCTCATCCAGGTATTAACACGACTGGTTAATTTATTATCCGGAAAGGCTTTGGCAATCAAGATGAACATTAATAAACCGGCAATTCCCATCCCGATAATCGTGAAGAGATACTGCAGTCTGTACTTCCCAACAAAAACCAGCATACAAACCATTGAAAACATCAGGGCTGCAGTGGAAAAATTGGCCGGCAAAATTAGACCGATTATACCGAAAACCGGCATCCAAAGTTCAAATAGGGAGGATTTAAAAGTATACTCTTTTTCTTCGATCTTCGAAAGATAACGCGCCACATAGACCATCATAACAATAAAAGCAAAGGCAGACGGCTGAAACGACACTCCCGCAAACGGAATTGTCAGCCATCGGCTCGCATTGGCACCACCAATAGTATTCCCCTGAAGCATTGTAAACAATAACAAGATAAGGGCCAGCGGCATGAGCCACCAGGAAAATGCTTTGAAGTAATGATATGGCGTTCTGTGAACGAAATAAATAAAACAGAAACCGATAAAAACATGCACCAAATGTTTGATCAAATGCCCAACTATCGAACCATTTCCTACCACATACACAAGATTGGTACTCGCACTGAATACAGGCATAAAGGAAAATAGCGACAATAGGGCCACGAATGCCCAAATTCCTCTGTCTCCTTTAAGTTTACCAATTAGTTCTTTCATCTTCTTTTACGTTTCTAAGTTACTTAGGCACAGAGGCGCTGAGTGTATTAGTATTTGTTTGCTGTTCTAAAGCCCACTTATTATAAATTCTGCACCGCGTTTTTGAATTGTTTACCGCGGTCTTCATAGTTTTCAAACAGATCAAAACTGGCACAAGCCGGCGATAATAAAACCGTATCTCCTTTTTCGGCCATGCGCTGCGCAATTTTAACTGCATCCGTCATATTCGCTGTTTCAATCATAACATCAACCACGTTTTCAAACGCTTTCATTATTTTCGAATTATCCACGCCAAGACAGATGATTCCTTTTACCTTTTCACGAACCAATGGCATTAACTCACTGTAATCATTTCCTTTATCAACGCCACCAACAATCCAGATTGTAGGCGTGTTCATACTGTCAAGCGCAAAGAAGGTCGCATTAACATTCGTTGCTTTAGAATCGTTGATATACTGTACATTCTGAATTTTCAGCACTTTTTCCAATCGGTGTTCCACGCCCTGGAAATTGGACAGACTTTCACGGATAGTTTCTTTACGGATACGCATTAACTGAGCCACTGTTGTAGCCGCCATTGCGTTTTTCACATTGTGTTTTCCTTCTAAAGCTAGTTCGTTGATTGGCATAGTAAATTCTTCGTTGTTAATGTGAGTTGTTATGTTTTGTTCGTCTGCATAAGCACCTTCTTCTAATTCTTTGATCAGCGAGAAAGGAATTTTTTTGGCTCGTATTGTATTTTCGGATAACCATTTCACTATTGCCTCATCATCGTCATCGTATATAAAATAATCCTCTTCGGTTTGGTTCTTTGTAATTCGGAATTTAGCCTCGATATATAAATTATAATCGTAATTGTAACGATCCAGGTGGTCCGGACTGATGTTGGTCATCACCGCGATATGCGGGCGATAATTCTCAATTCCGTCTAACTGAAAACTGCTTAATTCCAAAACGTAAGCTTCAAATTTATTTTCAGCCACCTGCCAGGCAAAGCTTTTTCCGATGTTACCGGCAATTCCGATATTCATCCCGCCTTGTTTCAGCAAATGATGCGTTAACATTGTCGTTGTCGTTTTACCGTTACTACCCGTAATCCCGATGGTAATAAAATCAATGAACTGACTGGCAAATTCGATCTCAGAAATAATAGGAACGTTGTTTTTTTTGAGCTGCTTTACGATGTTTGATTTATCCGGAATACCGGGGCTTTTCATAACCACATCTGCGTTTAAAATCAATTCTTCAGTATGTTGTTTTTCTTCCCACGGAATCTGATTTAAAATCAACACTTCCTTATAATTATTCCGTATCTCTCCGTAATCCGAAACAAAAACATCGTAGCCTTTTTTCTTTCCCAGGATAGCGGTTCCTACTCCGCTCTCTCCTCCTCCTAAAATCACTAGCCTCATCTTATCGTAATTTTAAGGATACTAGTGAAAAAATCGACAACAATATGGCCACGATCCAGAATCGGGTCACAATCTTACTTTCGTGATAACCTTTCTTCTGATAGTGGTGATGCAGCGGCGACATCAGAAAAATTCGTCGGCCTTCGCCAAATTTCTTTTTAGTGTATTTGAAGTATGAAACCTGAAGCACCACAGATAAATTTTCCGCTAAGAAGATTCCGCATAAAACCGGAATCAAAAGTTCTTTGCGAACAGCGATTGCTAAAACAGCGATAATACCTCCAATGGTCAAACTTCCCGTATCACCCATAAATACCGATGCCGGAAACGTATTGTACCACAAAAACCCGATGAGCGACCCTACAAAGGCCGCAATGTAGACCGTCATTTCTCCGGAATTGGGTATGTACATAATGTTCAGGTAATTCGAGAAAATGATGTTACCCGACACAAAGGCAAAAATTCCGAGGGTGAGCACCGAAATAGCAGACGTTCCCGCGGCGAGACCATCAATCCCGTCTGTTAAGTTCGCTCCGTTTGAAACTGCCGTGATGATAAAAATCACAACCGGAATAAAAATCAGCCAAGCATAATCTTTGTAATCATCGCCTGCCCATGCTAACAATTCCGCATAATCCATTTCATTGTTTTTGAAGAACGGAATCGTAGTTGCGGTAGATTTCTCTTCTTTGGCCATTGCCGAAACTACAGCACCCTCTTTAAAAATATCGGTAGTCGATGTATCTGTTCTAACCGTAACGGCCGGATGGAAATACAAAACAGAACCCACAATCAAACCTAAACCTACTTGTCCGATAACTTTGAAAATCCCTTTTAAGCCTTCTTTATCTTTTTTGAAAATCTTGATATAATCGTCGATGAAACCGATAGTCCCCATCCAAAGCGTGGTTACAATCAGCAAAATCACATAAATATTATCCAGTTTTGCCAATAACAATACCGGAATAAGTGTCGAAAAAATAATGATCAAACCACCCATGGTTGGCGTTCCCGCTTTTTGTGTCTGACCTTCCAAACCTAGCTCACGAACGGTTTCTCCAATCTGAAGTCGGCGTAAATAGTTGATGATCCTTTTTCCGAATATGGTGGAAATCATCAACGATAAAATGATGGCTAAACCCGATCGAAAGGTGATATACTGGAATACTCCCGTTCCCGGCACATCCAATGTCTTGTCTAAATATTGAAATAAATAATACAGCATATCTTATTTGTTTAATTGATCTAATAATTCTTTTACTATTTTCATATCGTCGAAATCGTGACGGACACCTTGAATTTCCTGATAGGTTTCGTGTCCTTTTCCGGCAATCAGAATGATATCTCCGCTTTGCGCCAGTTGACAGGCTGTTTTTATCGCCTGCTTTCTGTCGGTAATCGAAAGCGTTCTTTTAAAATTTTGAGGCTCCACACCTTTTTCCATTTCAGCTATAATCATTTCCGGATCTTCACTTCTTGGATTATCAGAAGTAAAAATGGCTTTATCGCTCATTTCGGAAGCAATTTTGGCCATGATCGGTCTTTTGGCAGTATCGCGATCCCCTCCGCAGCCTACAACAGTAATCAATTGTTCGTTTTTAGTCCGGATATCGACGATGGTTTTCAATACGTTTTCCAAAGCATCGGGCGTATGTGCATAATCAACAATAGCCGTAATATTCGAGTCCGACACAATGAACTGAAAACGTCCCGAAACACTTTCCAATTCGCTTAACAGTCGTAAAACCTCAAGATTTTCCAAACCCAATTCTACCGCAGTTGCATAGATTGCCAGCAAATTATAGGCATTGAACGAACCTATTAAACGCACCCAAACCTCTTGATCGTTAATCTTTAGCAACAATCCGGAAAGTTGGTTTTCCAAAATCTGTGCACGGTAATCCGCGTACGATTTCAGAGCATACGTAAGTTTCTTGGCCTTCGTATTCTGAAGCATTACAGCTCCGTTTTTGTCATCGATATTTGAAATTGCAAAAGCTGATTTCGGCAAATTATCGAAGTATGACTTCTTCACGTCACGGTATTCCGCGAAAGTGGTATGGTAATCCAAATGATCGTGTGACAGGTTTGTGAAAATTCCGCCTACAAAATGAAGTCCTTCCGTTCTTTTCTGATGGATTCCGTGCGAACTTACTTCCATGAAACAAAACTCACACCCTTCTTCAGCCATTTCATTCAGATAATGGTTAATCGTAAGTGAATCCGGCGTTGTATGTGTAGCTTTGTATTCCGTTTCATCTACCAGAATTTTAACGGTGGAAAGCAATCCTACTTTAAATCCCGCTTTTTTGAACAACTGAAACAATAGGGATGCAATTGTTGTTTTCCCGTTGGTTCCCGTAACACCTACCAATTTAAGGTTTGCTGACGGGTTTCCGTAAAAATTAGCCGCCATAAAAGCCAAAGCAGAGCTGGTATCTTTAACCTGAATGTAAGTGATTCCGTCGATAATTAAATCCGGAAAGGTTTCACAAACTACTACAGTAGCCCCAAGATTGATAGCTTTCTCTATAAAATCATGACCATCGGAAATGGTTCCTTTTATAGCCACGAAAACATCATCCGAAACGATCTTTCTTGAATCGAATTCGATTTTATTCACCTCGATATCAGTGGAACCTTTTACGGCTTCAATGGCTACTTTATATAATATGTCTTTTAAAATCATCACAATAATTCTATGGTTATGATTTGATTTCTGTTGAATCGTTGTCCCGGTTGGATGGATTGCCGTTTCACTTTTCCGCTTCCGACTATTTTTACTTTCATCCCGAAGTTTTCCAGCAAAGCGATGGCATCCATACCGGCCATACCTTTTACATTAGGAACGGTATTCTCTTTTTTCTGCGCTCTATTATAATATTCAGCGTAATTTTTTTCCTGATGTGTGATTTTCACATTCAGCGTTTTGATTTCGTTTGTAGACGGTACATCGGTAAAAATCTTTTGTGCGATTCTTTTGAAAACCGGCCCGGCCACGTCTGCTCCGTAATATCCGCTTGCCACATTAGGCTTATGAACTACCACTACGCAGGAATACTTTGGCTCATCAGCAGGGAAGAATCCAACAAAAGACGAAGCGTAATACATGTTTCCGTCGCCTTTATGGTAATCCACCTGAGCTGTTCCTGTTTTCCCGGCCATGGAGAAATCTTTAGAATACAATTTTGAACCGGTTCCCTTTTTGACCACATTCCCCAAAATCGCTTTAATTTTTGCCAAAGCCTCGTCCGAACAGATTTTCGGATTGATCACCACTTTATCAAATTTCTTGATCACCTTATTCCATTCCTTGATCTCACGAACGAATTTCGGTTTTACCATTTCTCCATTATTCGCAACGGCATTATACAACGTAAGTGTCTGCAATGGCGTCATGGAAACCCCATAACCGAAAGCCATCCATGGAAGTGAAATAGCCGACCAACTCTTTTCACTAGGTTGTGGAATTCTTGGTTTTCCTTCTCCTTTAAACGGCAATCCCAAAGGCTTATTCAAGCCTAAACCATTCAGACGGTTCACGAACTCTTCCGGATTGTTTTTATAATTTTCATAAACTGCCTGTACCAAAACTGTATTAGACGACACTTCAAAACCTCTGGCCAGTGAAATTTTCCCATAACCTCCCTTATGAGAATCACGAACATGTCTTCCTCTATAAGTGATATCGCCCCCTTTTGAATCATACACATGACTCGTGTCTACTTTTTCATCGTCCAACAAAGCAATCAGATCCACTAATTTGAATGTTGATCCCGGTTCGTGTGATTCTGCTACAGCGTAATTAATTGTTTCGTAGTATGATCCGCTTTCCGCGCGGCCTAAATTCGAAATTGCTTTTACTTCACCCGTTTTTGTCTCCATCACTACCACGCATCCATGATCCGCCTGGTAATATTCCAACTGTTTCAGCAAGGCGTGATGTGCAATGTCCTGAATATATACATCGATGGTTGAAATGATATCGTAACCGTCACGAGGCTCAATTTCATTATTATCACTAATGGGTTTCCACTGGTTTTTAGCGATTTTCTGCATCAGACGTTTTCCGTCTTTCCCGTTGATATATTCGCCAAACGCTCCTTCGATACCAACACGGGTTTCTTTACCGCTCTCATCAAAACGCTCGTAACCAATAGTTCTTTCTGCAATTTTACCGATCGGGTGCTCGCGAACCGTTTTTTGCTCTGTAATGACACCTCCTTTATAAGCACCTAAATTGAAAAGCGGAAAACTTTTTATGCGCATATATTCGGTATAGCTCAGTTTTCGAGCAACCAGATAATAACGGTTTTTATTCGTTCTTGCTTTTCGCAATTCTCGCTGATAAAACCCGGATGGTTTACCAAACATTACGGAAAGCGAATCCGACAAAGCTTTTACATTATCATTAAAATGTTCTTTTTTCGGCGCTACAGCATCAAAACGTATGGTGTAATTCGGAATCGAAGTTGCGAGCAAACTCCCGTCAGCAGAATAAACATTCCCTTTGTTGGCCGGGATCACCATATTTCGCACCGTTCTTTCCTTGGCTAATTGCCTGTAATGATCACCTTCTACCCACTGGATGTTGGTCAGTTTTACAGCAACGAAAATAGCCATCATGAAAATCATGAAGGCTACCAAATAAATTCTGTACGAAATATTTTTATTTTCTACTGCCATATCTTTTTAAGAATACTGCTTTCTTCTTCTTTCACTTTTATTTTCTTCGGCGGAACGGACGACGGTAAAATCCCGTGCGGTTCCATCTGCGTCGAAATCGTTGATTCCATTTTGAGTTCCATCAGTTCCGAACGTCGGTCTACAAATTCTGATCGCAATTCTTTCACTTCATTGGTCAGCTCGGTAATTCTGTAATTCTTTTGCTCGTATCGGTGTGCATTTCCGATCATTATCATGGCCAGCAAAATCAGGAAAACGATAAACTTCCAGTTTTTTAATGCATCGTCGTCGATCAGAAATTTTGCCTTCAGCAAACTGTATACTCCGCCCTTCATTTTTTATTTCTTTTCTGCTATTCGCAATTTGGCACTTCGTGCACGACTATTGATCTTGATTTCCTCATCGGAAGGCACAACCATCTTACCTATTAATTTGAACGGAACTTCGAATCTTCCAAAGAAATCACGCTCCGGCTCTCCTTCAAACATCCCGTTTTTCATGAAACGTTTTACCAATCGGTCTTCCAAGGAATGGTACGAAATCACGCTTAATCTTCCGCCCGGCTTCAAAACCTCAAGAGACTGCTCTAAAAATTCTTTCAGCACTTCCATTTCCTGATTCACCTCAATTCTAATCGCCTGGTAGATCTGTGCTAAAATCTTATTGCTTTTGTGTGCCGGTAAAAATCGGCTCAACACCTGTTTTAATTGTTCTGTATTTTTTATCGGGTGCGTTTCTCTGGCCTGAACGATTGCATTTGCAAGCCCTTTTGCAGTTGTTAATTCACCATAGTCAGCGAATATGCGACGCAAATCTGCTTCAGCGTATTCATTTACCACATTGTAAGCACTTATCGCATCCTTCTGATTCATTCGCATGTCCAATTCACCTTCAAAACGGGTTGAAAAACCGCGTTCCGGAACATCAAACTGGTGCGACGAAACTCCTAAGTCACCTAAAATCCCATCCACTTCACGAACTCCGTGAAAACGAAGAAACCTTTTTATAAAACGGAAATTCTCATTGATCAAAGTAAAGCGCTCATCATCGATAGCATTTGCAAGCGCATCCGTATCCTGATCGAAAGCAAACAATCTTCCGTTCGGCCCCAGACGACGCATAATCTCTCTCGAATGCCCGCCGCCGCCGAAAGTCACATCCACGTAAATTCCGTCCGGCTTGATATCCAAACCATCCACCGTTTCTTTCAGCAATACCGGATTATGATATTCCATTTTCATCGTCATTTAAATTACCCATTACATCTTCAGCTAAATCAGCAAAATCCATATCATCACCGGAAATTGATTCCTCATAAAGATCTTTATCCCAGATTTCGATAATATTCACTTTTGAAGTCAGTACCAAATCTTTTGAAATGCCTGCAAAATCTATCAGATCTTTGGTTATCAAAAGCCGGCCCGCATCGTCAATTTCCACCATCTTCACACCCGCCATAAACTTGCGGATAAAATCATTGTTCTTTTTTACGAAACGATTCAGCTTGTTGATTTTCAGCATCATCACATCCCATTCCGACTTCGGCCAAAGCTCCACACATTTATCAAAAACAGAGCGTTTCAATACAAAACCGCTCTCCAAAGAAGGCAATTGCTTCTTCAAAGGCGCAGGCACCATCAGCCTTCCTTTTGCATCGATTTTACACTCATATGTCCCGATTATGTTCGTCAACTTAAATCGTATTTGAAATGATTTATAGCAAAAGTATGGATTTTTTTACCACTTTTTACCACAAACTCCCACTTTGTTGATAAGTTTTTCCACTCTGCAACCTGTTCGTAAGAAAATATGCTAAATCGTTCATTCTTAATAATTAGCGATAGTTTAAGATTTTAAAAGAATCAGCAAAAAATATTCAAAAAACACCTTCTTTTAATAACATTTATTACCGATTCAAAAAAATCAGAATAGAAGATCTTTTTGTGAAACTGCAAACGAAATTTATTGATTACTAACTTATTACCGCCGAATTCCGTTTTAATAAGAAAGTATTTTCGAATTTCAATTCCAAAGCTTCCTATTTGTGGAGAAAATCATATATTTGTCTGATATTGATATTGGATAATTATACACCAAAAAAACATGTTGAAAAGCGAAGGCAAATACCGATATTTTGAAGCTGGAGAAGGCACGCCTATCATTATTTTACACGGACTTATGGGAGGTTTAAGCAACTTTGACGGCGTTGCGAATTTCTTTCCGAAACACGGATACAAAGTTGTAATTCCTGAATTACCATTGTACACCAACAATATTTTAAAGACAAACGTGAAGGCTTTTTCGAAATTCGTAAAAGACTTTATCACTTATAAAGGATTTGACAAAGTAATTTTACTTGGGAATTCACTTGGCGGACATATTGCTTTATACCACACTAAAATGTATCCCGAAAAAATGGCCGGATTGGTGATCACCGGAAGTTCAGGATTATATGAAAGTGCCATGGGCGAAAGCTATCCAAAAAGAGGCGATTACGAATACATCAGAAAAAAAGCGGAAGATGTTTTCTACGATCCAAAAGTCGCTACCAAGGAAATTGTAGATGATGTTTATGCAACGGTAAATGACAGGATCAAGCTGATCAAAACGCTTACGATCGCTAAAAGTGCTATTCGTCACAACATGGCGAAAGATCTGCCAAAAATGACAACACCAACCTGTATTATCTGGGGAAAAAACGACATCGTTACGCCTCCGAACGTTGCAGAGGATTTTGACCGATTATTACCAAACTCTGATTTATACTGGATTGAAAATTGCGGCCACGCTGCCATGATGGAACATCCGGACGAGTTCAACAGATTAATGATGGACTGGCTAAAAAAATCGAATTTATAATATGAAAAGTTACAGGCAACTGTAACTTTTTAAATTTAAGAAACTATGAAAATCAATACCGCCGAATTCATAATCAGCAACTCTGAAGTTAGCAAATGCCCGAAAGAACCGCTTCCGGAATACGCTTTTATTGGCCGGTCTAATGTTGGAAAGTCGTCATTGATCAACATGCTGACCAACCATAAAAATTTGGCAAAAACATCCGGAAGACCAGGAAAAACGCAATTAATCAATCATTTCAAAATAAACAGTAATTGGTTTTTGGTGGATTTGCCCGGTTATGGTTATGCCCGCGTTTCAAAAAAAACAAAAGAAGTTTTCCAAAAGTTCATCACGGATTATTTTGAAACCAGAGAGCAATTGGTTTGCGCTTTCGTTTTGATCGACATTCGCCACGAAGCACAGAAAATAGATCTGGAATTCATCACCTACTTAGGAGAGACCGAAGTTCCGTTCTGCATTATTTTCACCAAAGCCGACAAAATAAGCCGCGGTAAAATAGATCAGCATGTTGCCGCTTACAGAAAAGCATTATTAGCGAATAACTGGGAAGAAATGCCACAGTATTTCGTCACCTCATCTACGGAAGAAACCGGAAGAGAACCGTTATTGGAATTCATCGACGGTGTGAATCAGGAGATATTTAACAGTAATGGGTTTTAAATAAAAAAACGCGGTCAAATGACCGCGTTTTTTTATTTATTCAGCTCCAGTTTTTCTGCAAAATAATCACAGAAATCCCTCATTGTCGCTGTCATTTTTTCGTCTTCGGTAGCACGGTGAAATGTATCGGCCATTGCTACTAAGGTCTGATGAAAGAACACTTTCATTTCATCCACCGGCATGTCTTTCGTCCATAAATCGATACGTAAGGTTTCCTGCACCTTGCTGTCCCAGATAGAAAGCAACATCGCCTTTGCCTCTTCATTATTCACGCCGCCGTCCTGTGCCGTCCATTTTATTTTTTCCGGCACGCGGTTTTCGTCCAATTCAACAGTCAGTTTAATTTCGGAAGTTATTGTATTTGCCATTATTTCTTTGGTTTGTATTTTGAATTATCGAATATTTCCTTAGCATCCATTGCCAACATCTTTTGCAGGGTCACGTCGTTGTTTTCCATATAGGAACGAACGATTTGCCATCCAAGCCACTGCCCGACTCTCCCCGGCGATTCATTATCGATCTCCAAATAGAATTTCGAGTACGGACCGATGGCCACGAAACGCTGCATCAGCTTGGTATCGGTATCATACAACAATTTATTATTGATGAAATACTTCCACATTTCGCTTTCATTTTCTTTACACCATTTGATCTGATCTTCTGTATATTCAATCTTTGCACCATCTGTTGCACCGGGAAGTAACCTATCTTTCAGATACAATTCCTTTCCGAAGTAAATCATCTGCGACAGAAGCGTTCTGTCTTTCGGTTGCGCTATCTTACCTATCGCAAAACTACTTACCAGATCCGGCATCATTTGGGAAGGCTCAAATCCCTGTCGCATATATTTTGGAAATCCTTCGTAAAAACGGTGGTCTTTCCCTAAGTACGTATCCAATGAAAGTAACACAAGACTGTCTGTGTAAATCGCCTTAACTTCTCTGTCTACTTCGGAAATCAACGTGATTACTTTTGGTGTTTTTTGTTCCGGATAATAATACTGAATGTGTTTGAAGAGCTCTTCCAGATCATTTTCAAAAGCCGAATTGTTCGGGTATTTCTTTTCTACTTCCCCGTACAATTCGCGCAACAGCGGATTTTTTATTTTGTTTGTCCAAACGGTATCAGGATTACCGGCCGGGAAGAAAAAAGGGTATTTACTTTTCAATTGCCCCAATTCTTCGGGATTCGACTCATAGAAAAGCTTATCAAAACGTTCAATTTTAACTTGAACCGGGATAGCCTCAACTGCTTCCGTCACTTTGTCTTCCTTTTTACAAGAAACAGCAAAAGCAGCAAAAACAACCAGCAACAAATACTTCTTCATAATTTTTGTCAAAATTTATACTTTTATAGCAAATAAATTCGGCGCAAATATACGCCACACTTTTAAAAAAAAATCATAAATAATCATGACTTCAACAGATAGTTTTCAGGCCGATAAAATCAACACGTTAATAGTTACGTGGTTACGCGATTATGCTACAAACGCAAAAGTAAAAGGTTTTGTTGTTGGTATTTCGGGTGGAATCGATTCCGCATTAACCTCAACATTATGTGCTCAAACCGGATTCCCCACTTTATGTGTAGAAATGCCGATTCACCAGGCGCCGAACCAGGTTTCCAGAGGAAAAGAACACATCGAACAATTAAAGAAAAAATTCCCTAATGTTTCAAGTACGGTTGCAGATCTGACACCGGTATTTGAAGAATTCCGAACCGAAGTTCCTGTTTCGGAAAATCAGGATTTGTTACATCTTACACTAGCCAATACGCGTGCCAGGTTGCGAATGACGACCCTTTATTATTTTGCCGGATTACACAGCGCTTTGGTAGCTGGTACCGGAAATAAAGTTGAAGATTTCGGCGTTGGTTTCTTCACGAAATATGGCGACGGTGGTGTGGATATCAGCCCGATTGCCGACTTATTAAAAAGCGAGGTCCGAAAACTTGCCACTTATCTTCAGGTTCCGGAAAGCATTTTAACGGCAAAACCAACTGACGGATTATTTACGGATGCAGACCAGGAGACCGACCGAAGCGACGAAGATCAGTTAGGAGCAACTTATGACGAACTTGAAATCGCTATGCAGGCATTAGTGGATGGAAAAAAAGAAGAAGATTTTGAAGGACGCGAAAAAGATGTTTTCAGAATTTTCTTACGTTTAAATACTGTAAATCAGCACAAAATGACGCCAATTCCCGTATGTTTTGTGCCAAATGAATTGAAATAAATTTCTTTCATTGATTATCAGTACATTATATATTTTTTGTATCTTTACAAGATAATTACTATTAATATTTGATGAAATGATAAAAGTGTGTTTAGCCGACAATCATCCTGTCGTACAGTTTGGGGTGAGAGCCTATTTTAAAGACAATCCGGATATCAGTCTAGTAGGTGTCGTTAGTAATTTGGACGATTTGGACGAAGTACTAAAGAAAAAATCTATGGACGTTGTCATTCTTGATTTAGAGTTAGAAGGGCTGTCTAGTATCAATTTGGTTAAGTCTCTGATAAGAGACTATTCTGACACTAAAGTTGTGGTTTTCACTAATTTAGGAGAACAAATTTACGCACCTAATGCTTTAAAAGCGGGTGTATCTGCTTATATTCATAAAAACTCTAAACTAGAAGAATTAGAAAGCGCTATTAAAAAAGTTAACGAAGGAGCCGTCATCTTTAGTGATGCAGTAAAAAAGAATCTTGCACTGCTTAACAAAGGTAAAAAATCGGATCGCTTGTATAGAAAATTATCTTCACGAGAGATTGAAGTTTTACGTTACCTGAGTGATGGAAAGAAGAACAAAGAGATCGCAAAATTGCTAACTCTGAACGAAAAAACCATCAGCACTTATAAGTTACGCTTGTTAACAAAACTACATGTAACAAATTTAGTTGATTTAGTTAATAAAGCAAAAACGCTTGAAATCGTTTAACTGTATCGGGAAAGAACTCTACCTAACTTGGACGAAAATGAGTTGATCAGTGTGTAATAATCGATAGCGGATGACAAGATTTCAGAATTGTCTGCTTCAGGTTCATTTGAAATACTGTTCTTTAAGTCACTAATAATCTTATCCACTAAAAACCAACGTAAAGTCAATATTGTTTCTGAAACATATTGGCTTATCGTTTGGTTTTTTTGTTTTACAACAATTTGTTGTGCGTCCCAATTATGCAGCGTTTCCTTTTCCTCTTCCATCAGGATATGCGTTACTTCCTGTGCCAGTTCCGGATTAAGACGCATCAGGTATTGCTCCAGTTCAAACTTCTCATTCTGGTGGAAATAATTGATCAGGTCATTATAAATCGCACGAAATAAAGGATTTGCCAATTCAACCTCATCTTCCTGCAGACTAAGATAAACACGCTGGTAGACCTTGTGACTATTCATCTCTTTCACTTCAATGACTTCACCCTCCTCATTGGTTCTGAGCAACACATCTTCGAATTCTTCTTGTGCGGTTCCGTATAAAAGTAAGATCTCGATGATTTTTCGTTCCAGTTCATACTGAACATCCACAGCCGCAGAAGTCGCTTCCGGAGTACTTTTCACTACTTCAAAAGCTTTCTGTTCTGTTTTTTGCTTTTTACCGACTTCCTGAATATCTTTCTGCACAAGCTGCGCCAACGTATTGAAAAGCACATCCTCGGAAATATCCATGATTCGCGAACATTCCTGAATGTAGATCTCGCGTTTGATCTTATCAGGAATCTTGGAAATACTGATTACCATATCCCTGATAAGTTCCGCTTTTTTGATCGGATCATTTTTAGCTTCCTTCATCAGCAATGAAGCCTTGAACTGTATAAAGTCCATTGCATTCTCGCTTAGGTAAGCCACCAGATCATCATACGGCGTTTTCTTTGCAAAACTGTCCGGATCATCCCCTTCAGGGAACGTACAAACCTTCACGTTCATACCTTCTTCCAGAATCAGGTCAATTCCGCGGATAGAAGCGCGAAGACCGGCCGCATCACCATCAAAAAGTACCGTAATATTTTTTGTAAGTCGGTTAACCAATCGTATCTGATCCGGAGTTAAAGCCGTTCCGGATGAAGCCACTACGTTTTCAATTCCGGCCTGATGCATTTGGATTACATCCGTATATCCTTCAACAAGAAAACAGTTATCCAATTTAGCGATAGACTGTTTGGCGTGAAAAATTCCGTAAAGGACTTTGCTCTTGTGGTAAATATCACTTTCCGGTGAATTCAGGTATTTGGCTGCCTTTTTATCATTGGTCAAAATTCGGCCACCAAATCCTAAAACACGTCCCGATATACTTTGGATTGGAAACATCACCCGACCTTTGAAACGGTCAAACTGCTTTCCTTCTTTTACGATTGTGAGTCCGGTTTTATCAAGATACTCCAATTTATATCCTTTACCAAGTGCTTCTAAGGTCAGCGCATCCCAGGTTTCCGGAGAATAACCCAAACCGAATTTTTCGATAGTATCTTTTGTAAATCCGCGCTCCTTGAAATAGGAATAGCCGATAGCTTTTCCTTCATCGGTATGCATTAAAACATTGTGGAAATACTTTTGGGCAAATTCAGAAACCAGATACATGCTTTCCTTTTCATTGGCTTCCTCTTTATCCGCATCGGACTGCTCGGTTTCTTCAATTTCGATATTATATTTTCTTGCCAGATAGCGGATCGCTTCCGGATAAGAAAAATGCTCATGTTCCATCAGAAAGGTTACGGCATTACCGCCTTTTCCCGAACTGAAATCTTTCCAAATCTGTTTCACCGGCGACACCATAAACGAGGGCGACTTTTCGTTCGAAAACGGACTCAGCCCCTTCAGGTTACTACCGGCGCGCTTTAACTGCACAAAATCGCCAATAACCTCCTCTACACGAGCGGTTTCAAAAACGGTTTCTATGGTGTTTTGTGAAATCAAAATGAATTGAAAAATTTTAGTTTTTGGAATGCACCAAAGTTACAGTTTTTTAAATACAAACAAAGCACTATAAATAAAGAACCCTTTCAGAATCGAAATTCTGAAAGGGCTACAAAAGTATGTAACTAAAACAAATTAATTGAAATCAAATCGCAATCCTAATGACGCGTTACGCTGATCCACCGTATTATTTTCAAATACCGGGTTCAAATCGTATTTCACATACAAACTCGTGTTTTTATACCCTACGTATGTACTTAATCCATACATCCAATCGTTCACATTCCAATCCCCTTTTTGTTTTTCTTTGATCTTATAATCATCGATTTCATAAGACAGGAATTGTTTTGAATTGGTATTGTATCCCGCATATCCTCCAATTCCAAAACGGAAACCTTTATGTGAGCGGCGATACATTTTTCCGTCAATTTCTCTTTTCTCTGAAAAATCAAACTCCAAGTGCACCGGAACCGCAACATATACATTTTTAAAATAAGTGCAATTATCTTTCAGATTTACCGGATAAGTTTCCAACACCGTCTGCTCACCGGCATCAACGAAATAACGATTGTCTGTAGCATGAAGAATATTATACATGAAAGAGAATCCATATTTCAAATGAACCGGACTGTACTCATGTCCTATACGGGTTCTTCCCGTAATTCCCCACTCATAAAACGTAGAACGCCAGTATCCGAAATCTGAATTTGCGACAGCACCGTTGGTCACTAAATTATTAACTCCGAAGGCCAACACGAACTGAGATGTGGTTCTTTTTGTCTTTTTATGATAATCACTTTCAGGAAAAGTAATTGTGTATTTTTTCTTTATTTTGATGGTATCCTGCAATTTCCCATCTACTTTTTCCTGAACCAAAACATTTAATTTTTCCTGTTCCACAGCCACTCTTCTTTCAATATTATTAGCGTGTTCTGTCGCCAATTCTATTTTTCTTTTATCCGCTTCATCCTGAGTCAGCTTTCCGGCCTGAAGTTTCTCGTTTACTTCTTCCACCTCTTCTTTCAAAGACTGCTTTTCTTCTTTGGTAATATTTTCAATGTTCTTTGAAATCGCATTGGCACGTTGTTCAAAGGTTTCCTGCGCAGTGACCTTACTTACAAAAAAGCATAACATGACCACTACATAAAAAATAATCTTTTGCATAATTTAAAATTTTAACTGTTCGATTTTTGATTGATTACTCGTAATTTCTGTTGGCTACAGCTGTTTTTACCGTTTTAAAATTACGGTTTAAACGCTGTAAGGTTGTCTCTCTGAATTCCTGATTTAATTCTCCTTCCACCGAGTTCAGTAGTGAATTGGCGCTGACTTTCACCTGCGGTTTTTCTTTAGACAGATCAACATTCGCTAAATATTTTTCGGACTCCGGCTTTACTTTCTGAATTTCCGGCATTTTATCCACAACAACATCTGCAACTTCTTCTTTTACACTATGCTGATTCGTTTCTATCACCCCTTTCTTAGGCGTTTTTTTCTTAACTGATCTTGTTTTTTCAACCGGACTACTATCAGCGACTGAAGCTCCACTATTAAAAACAGAAATCACACTATTGCTAATTACTGAATCTGACTCTTCCGAAGTTTTCTGATTATCTTCGGATTTCACAACCGTCGAATCATTCATCTTAATTTCAGGTTTGTCGTTTTCCTGTTGAAACAAAAACAAACCTATGGCGAAAAAAAGTGCAAAACCCGCAGCTATGTATAACCATCTGTAATTGCGTTTCGGTTTTTTATTTTCGGCCACCGAAAGCATCGCATCCAAACGGTCCCATGCCACATCCGAAGGCTGAATCTCCCTTCCATTCAGTTTTTTTCTGAATTCCTCTTCCATTTTATTCGGTTCCATTTTCATAATTTTTAAGTTTATTCACCTGACTTTGGAGCATTTTTCGGGCGTGTGACAATTGTGATTTGGATGTTCCTTCACTGATGTTCAATATTTCCGCAATTTCCTGATGTTTGTATCCTTCAATCGCATAAAGGTTAAAAACCATTCGGTAACCATCCGGGAGACTGTCTATCAAAAACTGGATATCTTCTACAGAAAACTGACTTTCAATGTTATTGAACCGTTCTTCAAAATAATTCTCATCTTCCGTAAACTTTATCTGTTTTTGCACTCTAAGAAAAGAAATACTTTCGTTCACCATTATCCTTCGGATCCATCCTTCAAAACTGCCTTTGTGTTCAAAAGCCTTCAGATTTGAAAACACTTTCATGAAAGCCGTAATCATTATATCTTCTGCCTGATGCACATCCTTTATATACTGTCGGCACACACTTAACATCTTCGGCGCGTATTTAGAATAGATCTTATGCTGAGCATGTCGGTTGTTCTCGACAGCCAACTGTATGATTTCTTTTTCGTCCTGATGTAAGTCTATTACTTTCATTCAAAAAATGTGTTTTGAAACCAGATCATCAATTGATAACCGACTTCTATTAGCATAGACGAGTGAAGTTTAAAAATGGTTGTATCTAAAGTGAAAAAAAATCAAAAAAAATAATCATTCATGTTCGCAGCCTTCACAATCGATTACTACGACAGCACACTGATCATTATTTTTTTCTTTCTATCACATAATTAACCATCAACGTAAGGGCATCTTTATAGGCAGAATGGGGAAAATCTTCAATGAGTTGAAGGGCGTCTTTTTGGAACTGCACCATCTTTTGTTCGGCATAACCCAATCCGTTTTTGTCTTTTACGAACTGAATCACCTCACGAACACGTTTTTTGTCTTTATTATGATTTTTAACCGAATTGATCACCCAGCTTTTTTCTTTGGAAGAACAGTTGTTAAGGGCATAAATGAGGGGCAGGGTCATTTTTTGTTCTTTGATGTCGATACCGGTTGGTTTTCCGATGGCGTCATCCGTATAATCGAATAAATCGTCTTTGATCTGAAATGCCATCCCGATAAGTTCACCAAATTTACGCATGCGTTCGATCACCTCATCATTATCCGGATAAACAGCACAGGCGCCAAGCGAACAACAGGCTGCAATTAGGGTAGCGGTTTTTTGGCGGATGATTTCATAATAAACATCTTCTGTGATATCCAGTCGGCGGGCTTTTTCAATTTGAAGCAACTCCCCCTCGCTCATTTCCCGAACGGCTACCGAGATAATTTTAAGCAGATCGAAATCGCCATTGTCAATCGAAAGAAGCAAACCTTTTGAAAGCAGGAAATCACCAACTAACACGGCAATCTTATTTTTCCACAAGGCATTCACGGAGAAAAAGCCACGTCTTCGGTTGCTGTCGTCAACCACATCATCGTGGACTAAAGTCGCAGTATGGATCAGCTCAATTACTGAAGCACCACGATAGGCGCGCTCATTTACTGTCCCGCCCGACACCATTTTAGCAGTAAGAAAAACAAACATCGGACGCATCTGTTTCCCTTTCCTGTTAACGATGTAATGCGTAATCCTGTTTAAAAGCGCCACTTTGGAAGACATGGAATCCCGAAACTTTCGCTCGAAAAGTTCCATCTCCATGCTGATTGGCTCTTTTATCTGCTCAACGACTTTCATTTAATGGGCTTGTGCTTTTTTACTTATAGAAAACGAAATCGTAATTTGCTTCGTAGAATTCAAAGATACAATTCTATATGAAATAAAAAATATTGTTTTTCCGTTAAACCTTTTTAAGTATTTTGCATCTATTAGAAATAACTAAAACCTGCCTTTATGAAAACAAGAAATTTTTTAAAATCGATTGTACTTATCATGGCCCTTTCTTTGATTGGCTGTAATAAAGACGAGGAAAACAGCAATGCAAACCAGATGACTGCTGACGACGTTAGCGTGAATGCAAAAATAGATGCCATATCGAACGATATTTCTGAAATTGCAGAAGACCAGTTGGATGCACAAAGCTCAGCAAGAATGAGAACTCATCATTCTATTTTACCGGATTGCGCCACCGTTACCACAACCGTAAGCGGAAATACCTGGACCAGTGTTGTTGATTTTGGCACTACCGGATGCCAATACTACAACGGAGCAATGCTAAGAGGCCAGATTATTATCAGCGGCAGTACGGATTTCCAGCAATCGCCTTATGTGTGGACCTACAACTTCAACAATTTCTATTATAATAACATTTTAGTGGAAGGTACCAAGACGCTTTCAAGAACAATTCACCAAACGAGCGCACTTGCCACGCCACATCCCGTCGTGGTTATTGATTTGGATTTAGACATTACGCTTCCAAACGGAAACATGTATTCCAGAACCGGAACAAGAACAAGAGAATTAATCGTAGGATATGATACGCCGATGATTTTCCTTGACAATGTATACCACATTACAGGAAACTGGTCAACAATAGGCACAAACCATTCGTATACATCCACGATAACAACTCCTTTAAGAGTAGAAATTGCCTGTGCGTACAAATTGGTTTTCGGTGTAATTACAATAAACAGAAATAATCATACCGCAGTAGTAGATTACGGAGACGGGCATTGCGATAATACCGGCACCATTTCGATCGACGGCGGAGCAGCTACCCCTTTTACTTTCGGAAACTAAAAGTCTGGTAACTTATTAAAACAAAAACGTTCGCTTTACTGGCGAACGTTTTTGTTTATGCTTCTTTATTGGCTAACTGACCACAGGCGGCATCTATATCTTTTCCTCTGCTTCGGCGTACCTTGACTACGATGTCATTTCTTTCCAAAGCGATGATATAATCTTCAATGGCGTGTTGGGAAGCCTGCTGAAAATGACCGTCATCAATCGGGTTGTATTCGATCAGATTCACTTTACACGGAACATATTTGCAGAATTTCACCAAAGCATCGATCGATTTTTTATCATCGTTGATTCCTCGCCAAACCACATATTCGTAAGTAACTTTACTTTTTGTTTTTTTGTACCAATATTCCAAGGCTTCTTTTAAATCCGGCAATGGGAAATCTTTAGTAAACGGCATGATTTCGTTTCGGATTTCCTCAATGGCAGAGTGCAGGGAAACCGCCAGTTTGAATTTCACTTCGTCATCAGCCATCTTCTTGATCATTTTGGAAATCCCCGAAGTGGAAACCGTAATTCGTTTTGGCGACATGCCCAATCCTTCCGGAGAAGTAATTTTATCGATCGCCTTCATCACATTGGGATAATTCATCAAAGGCTCTCCCATTCCCATGAAAACGATATTTGACAAAGGTCGGTTATAATACAAACGACTTTCACTGTCAATGGCTGCCACCTGATCGTAAATTTCATCCGGATTCAGGTTACGCATTCTTTTCAGTTTCGCCGTAGCACAGAAATTACAATCCAGACTGCAGCCAACCTGACTGGAAACACAGGCTGTTGTCCTGGTTTCGGTCGGAATCAAAACCGATTCCACAATCAGATCATCATGCAAACGAACCGCATTTTTCACTGTTCCGTCCGAACTGCGCTGCATCGTATCCACCTTAATATGGTTGATCACAAAATTCGCTTCCAGCATTTCACGCGTGTGTTTGGAAACATTGGTCATATCCTCAAACTTGTGCGCACGCTTTTGCCACAACCATTCGTATACCTGATTCCCACGAAAAGCTTTATCGCCATTCGCCACAAAAAAATCGCGTAACTGGTCTTTGGTTAAAGCACGTATATCCTTCTTCTCCATTTGCATGGCGCAAAGTTAATTACAATTTATGGATTTGGTTCTTGCTTAATTTGTAAATTTGTGTGAAAACTTTTTTAAATGAAATATGTCTTCATCCTTTGCGGTTTTTTACTAATCAACTGCGCTTCTGTCAAAAACAGAACTAATCCAGATAAAATTATAACTTACGACGCATCAAAAAACGTTAGTTATATTACAAGTCATTATAAATTCGACACCATAAGTCTTCCTGGTCATTGGACAAAAATCACCAAATTACATAATGGGACAAATGTAGGATATCATTCATACGGTTTAGAAAACGATAAAAAAGACCAAATTGAATTTTCTATAGGCCTTTTTAGAGATAGTGGATACTACCAAGCCGGAATGGATATCAGAACTTATACAAGACAAATGGCCGAAATGAAATTACGAATTGCCAAATCAAATATTACAACTGTAAAAAAACAAATTACTGATATAAAAGAACACATTACTGACAATGTCACCTTTTACACCTTTAGTTATACTGAAGACAATTTATTCAAATATTCTCTGGTAGGTGGCAGAGGAGATTTTCAATACGATATCAGGCTTTACCCATCTACAATTAACGAAGAAAAAAACATACAATACCTAATCGATTTATTCCAAAAAACAAACGCGAAACCAAAATCATAATACTATGCATTTTATATCCGAAGCTCTAGAAGACTACGTAGCGCTACATTCCGAAAACGAACCGGAGTTGTTAGCGCGCCTAAATAAGGAAACCCACCAGAAAATATTACAACCCAGAATGCTGAGCGGACATTTTCAGGGGCGTTTCCTAAGCATGATGTCGAAACTTATCCGTCCGACGAACATTCTTGAAATCGGAACTTACACCGGATATGCTGCTTTATGTATGGCGGAAGGCCTACCGGAAAATGGCACTTTGGACACCATCGATAATAACGAAGAACTGTATGACTTCCAAAGAAAATATTTCGACCAATCGCAATGGGGAAAGCAGATTCATCAACATTTAGGCAATGCCTTGAAAATCATCCCAACATTAAATAAGAAATTCGATTTGGTTTTTATCGATGCCGACAAGGAAAACTACATCCACTATTTCAATATGATTGTGCCGATGATGAACAAAGGCGGTCTGATTTTATCGGACAATGTTTTATGGAGCGGAAAAGTACTGGAAGAAGTTAAAGCCAATGACAAGAGCACTAAAGTACTGTTGGAATATAACGAAATCCTAAAAAACGATCCGAGAGTGGAAACAGTTTTACTTCCGATTCGCGACGGATTGACCATGAGCAGAGTAATATAAAAAACAAAATCCCGATCTGAAATCGGGATTTTTTATATACTCTCGGGAAAATATTTCTTTCTGAAAATCAGGTACAATTTTGAAAAGCCGTATCCGAATAACGCTCCGAAGAAATAGCCTGAAAGAATATCGCTCGGAAAATGTAAGCCCAGATAAATTCGGCTATAAGCAAATATCAGCGGAAACAGAAACAGCAGAAAAGCGTATTTGTAATATTTCTTCAAAATCAAAAACACAAATAGGGTTGATGCCATTGAATTGGCTGCGTGACCGGAATAATAGCTGTAGGTATCACTCGCTTTTACAATTCGGATAATGCTTTTAATTTCCAAATCGTTACATGGCCTCAATCGTTGTACATTGTTTTTTATGAGATTGCAAAATTGATCGCTAAAGGCAACTAAAGCCGCAATGGAAATAAGAATTAAAAACAAATGTTTCCAGCCTAACTTTTTGTAGAGAAGATAAAAAACGTATAAAAAAACGGGAGCCCAATGAAGCTGTTTGGTAATCAACAGCCAAAAGCCATCAAATTGTTCCGACCCCAATCCGTTTAGGAAAACGAAAAGTTGTTTATCTAACTGAATGATTTTTTCCAAAATTACATCTGTCTTTTAATCGGACCGGTCATATCTTCGATATCTTCTTTGGCCTTATCAATTTCTTTGGTAATATCGGAAGTCAGATCCAATTGCTTCATCGGATTCAGATCATTAAGATCATTCAATCCGTTTGCTTCGGCACTTTTCTGAATTTCATTTTTGATATCGTTTGTGGCATTTTTAAGCTGCGCCATACCTTTACCTAAAGTACGTGCGATATCCGGAATCTTATCGGATCCGAACAACATCAAAGCTATAAATATAATGAGGATTATTTCTCCTCCTCCTACTCCGAACATAATTTTGTAATTACGGGTTGTAATGCGACAAAGTTACAAAGTTTTAAAATGGAATATGTTATTAAAAACCAAAAAGCCATCCGTTTAAGATGGCTTTTTTCAATTATTTTGTATTCTGGGAGAGTTCGTCAAATTTTGACTTCACTTCTTCTTTTGGCCAGGTATTGTTAGTTACATCAATATCCGCCGTTTCCAGCTTCGGATCCAATTGGATTTTCTTCAATGGTTTCTCTGTAGCAAAAACGCGTTTTACCGTATCGTTTCCTTTTCTCCAGATCTGTACCGGGAAATGGTGGTTCTCTTTCGTTCCGTCTTCAAACTGCAATTCTACGATTACCGGCATCATCATTCCTCCCGGTTTGTCGAATTCCACTTCATAGAAATACTTCGGTTGTTTTAATTCATTACGGACTTCAGGACTTAGACGGTTCACATATTCCGACAATGTTTTTACATCTTGTATGTTCAATGGCTTCTTCACTTCCGGTTTGAAATCTTCTCCTCCTTCAGCAACCATGTAGACCATTGGCTCTCCCGAATTGATTTTTCTTCCTCTGCGGTTGAATTGTTCCTGAACTGCTTTACCTGGATTTTCAGTTACGTAAAATTGTTTCACTTCTTTAATACCGATATCAACATAATCCGTTGAATAGAACCACCCTCTCCAGAACCAGTCTAAATCCACAGCTGAAGCATCTTCCATTGTCCTGAAGAAATCTTCCGGAGTCGGATGCTTGAATTTCCAACGTTGTGCGTATGTTCTGAACGCATGATCAAACAAGTCATGTCCCATAATGGTTTCACGAAGAATATTCAGTCCGGTAGCGGGTTTTGAATATCCGTTAGCACCGAAGTTGTAGATTGTTTCTGAATTCGACATGATCGGCTCTAAGAACTTCTGATCACCGCTCATGTACGGAACAATTTTAGCCGCCGGTCCGCGACTTGAAGGGAAGTTTTTATCCCAGCTTTGTTCTGTCAGATATTCTAAAAATGTATTTAATCCTTCATCCATCCATGTCCACTGACGCTCGTCAGAGTTTACGATCATCGGGAAGAAATTGTGTCCTACCTCATGGATGATCACACCCATCATTCCGTATTTGATTCTATCGCTTACATAACCTTTTTCATCTGGACGACCATAGTTCCAGCAGATCATCGGATACTCCATTCCCTGGTCTTCCGCAGAAATCGAAATCGCTTTCGGATAAGGATAATCAAAAGTATATTTTGAATAGGATTTTAACGTATGTGCCACTACTCGGGTAGAATTATCGCCCCAAAGCGGATTGGCTTCCGGCGGATAACAAGAAATTGCCATTACCGTTTTACCGTTTTCCAATTTAACGGCCATCGCATCATAAATGAATTTTCTTGAAGTTGAGAATCCGAAGTCACGAACATTCGTTGCTTTGAATTTCCATGTTTTCTTTTCAGTTGAAAAACCTTTTGCTGCTTCTTCCGCTTCTTGCTGGGTCACAATCACAACCGGCTTATCATAGGTTTTCTCTGCCAGTTCGTAACGCTTTACCTGCTCGGCATTATATACATCTTTTCTGTTCTGTAACACTCCCGTTCCTTCCAAAACGTGGTCGGCAGGCGTAGTGATATTTACTTCAAAATTTCCGAAAGGGAGCGCGAATTCACCGGAACCCCAGAACTGCATGTTTTGCCATCCTTCCACGTCATTATAAACGGCCATTCTCGGGTAAAACTGTGCAATTACGTACAGATTGTTTCCGTCTTTATCAAAATGTTCGTATCCGGAACGACCTCCGTCTACCATATAATTGTTGATGTTGTACCACCATTTAATATCGAAAGAAACCTTATCGCCTTTTTTAAGCGGTTTCTCCAAATCAATACGCATCATCGTTTGATTGATGGTATATTGCATTGGTCTTCCTTTGGAATCTTTTACATATTCGATGTTAAATCCGCCGTCAAAACGAGGCTGCATGAACTGTCTTGAAAACTCGCCCGTAGACATTGCGCTACCAACTCTTTGTCCTTGCGTCAAAGGTGATTTCCCATCTCTTTTCTTTTCATTCTGATCCAGCTGAACCCAAAGATAAGTTAGCGTTTCCGGTGAATTATTATGATAGGTAATCGTTTCCGATCCGTATAATTTAGTGTTTTTATCATCCAGTTCGATGTCGATTTTATAATCTGCCTGTTGCTGATAATAAGCCGGTCCCGGAGCTCCTGAAGCCGTTCGGTAGGAATTCGGGGTCGCCATTTCATGGTACATCTGGCTGAACTTGTTTGTATCTCCATGTCCGGGCTCTCTCTTTTTATCAGCAGGCTTTGTTTCCTGCGCTAAACTTATAAAAGGGATCGCCAACGCAACCAATGAAAAAACTGAAACTGATTTTCTCATATTCTATCTATTGTTTGTTTTTGTCTAAAATTCAAAATCACCGTCTGTTTCACTATCTGTCAGCAACAAACTTTTTTTGTTACCGTTTATATTGAAATGAACTATATTTTGTTGTTCGGGAAATATTTCGGTCAATATGGAATTGTGCATTCCCATCGATGTAATTTTTTCGGGCACAGAAGTAGTAAGATAGCAGATTAACACATTATCCTCGGTTTCCTTGCCTAAAAATTTCAGGGTTTTGGCCTTTCTGTTTACGGACAACTGCATTTTTTCAGAAAGGTAACTTTTGAGAAGTTCGTTGGTCTCCGCAATTTCCTTCGGAGTTGCCAGATACAGCTTCTTTTTGTATTTGGCCTCGAGTGCTTTTTCGATGTCATCAATGAAGATACGGGCCGTTAGCTGCACCTCTTTTTTCTTATCGGAATAATTGATCTGATAAACACCAACATAGAATTTGTGCAAAGCAAAAGAGCTCAGCACAACGAAAAGGAACACAGGGAAAAAATACTGAAAATATTTCCTCATGTGCCAAATGTAGTAAAAGAAACTATTTACCGATTTTTTTTATGATATTCTTCACTTTTTTTTTGAAGAAACTCAATCAGTTCGAATTCGTTTTTCGGATTAAGCAGCGCTCTGCTTTTTGGAGAAGTATCGTCGCAGTAGGCTAAAAACAAATCGATTTCTTCGGGTTTTAATTTAAGGGTTTCGGTGAAAAACTGCGGGTCGAATTTTTCCTTGACACCTTCAGCGAAGACTTTTTCGGTAACATATTCGATTTTCTTTTCTTTGGGCTTGTGATTAAAAATAGCCTTAGACGCCTTTTTCCCTAGTGCGACAAAATCCACACCACTGAAACTGTTACCGCTTCCCGGTGTGATTTGCGCCAAAGAATTATCTACTTTATTGTATTTCGGAACAGGGTTTGAAAAATCAATTTCTTTGGAATCCACGTCCACCGTTTTGATTCTGAGGTTTTTGGAATCTGTTTCCAGATTACCGGTTAAGGTGTAAGGCCGCACCAGAACTTCATCAAGTTCGGTAACTTTAACCGAAAGACGAATTTTAACCACTTTATCTTCGAGGTGTACTTTATTGATCACTAAAACCGAGGAATTAAAGGCGATAGCACTGAAAACCAGCGTATCCTTTTCTTTGACGAACATGCTGAAATTCCCCTTATCATCTGTGATGGTTATTCTTTTTGATGTGGTGTTTCTCACAACAATATTGTCCACGTCCAGAGAATCAGCAATCACTACTCCTCTGAGCAATACCCGGTTAACATCCTGAGCCATCGCGGTTAACGACAACAGCATCAGAAAAATAAGCAATTTAGTTTTCATCGGACGCTCTTTTATTATATTCTGAAGCCAGTTTTATCAATTCAAATTTTATCAGCCATTTGTTTTTCTGCTGCATAATATTCGCTAATCCCTGATTTTCGGCAGCAAAAACATAAAACCCATACAAATGTTCCGATGGAATCTTTAGTTCGTCAACAAAATAAGCTTCATTAAACATCTGCTTAAGTTTGTCCTGTAACTGTAAATTCCTCACTACGACACCAATTTCTTTCTTCCGCCGTTTGGCCGTTCCGTCCAGCGCATAAATCAGGGATTCAAATGGTCCCGTTTGTGCCGTATAATACCTTCTTACAGCTCTTTCTTCAGGGGCCTGTATTTTCATTCCTTTCGGCACCAATCCTAAACTTTCTGCCGTGATGTTGCTTTTATCGATTACAATCTCTTTTAACTGAATAATCTTAACGCTCATTTTTACCAAAAAAGGCAGATAATCGAAATCCTCTTTTTCAATGACAATTCGCTTGTCATTTAACTGCACCGAGGTAAAAAGCAAAGTGTCGCCCACTTTTGCATACATGGCAAACGATCCATCGTACCGTGTCGACATTTCTTTCATGGAGGCAAGGTTTTTCACAGTAATACCCTCCAAATCTCTAAGATCAGCTACCACTCTTCCGTTGAGCAGTTTGGAATCCTGAGCTGTACAAACCGTTACCATCAGCAGAAAAACAAAAAGAATTTTACTTTTCATCAGCCAATCGTTTCAGGTATTCTGACGCCAGTTGCACTAACTCCAACTTTATCAGCGACTTGTTTTTTTGTTTCACCACAGTTGCCAATTTTTGATTTTCGGCTGCAAATACAAAAAAGCCATTTAGATAAGTGGGCGGTATCTTTAATTCGTCAATAAAATACGATTCCTCGAACATGCCGGAAAGTTTCCCTTGCAGCATTTCTGATCGTTCTGCTATAATTTCTTTTTTGATCCTGTCGGTTCTTCCGTTAATTTTATTAAGTATCGGCTCTATCGGCAAACTTCCTCCCAAAATCCCCAACAGATCAATCGGTCTGAAATCACCTGCCGTCATCAGCCTTCGTTCTGCCGGGGTGTAGGTTTTCATCCCCTTCGGAATAATCCCCAGACTAACTGCATCTATGCCACTATCAACAATTACAACTTCTTTTAATTGCGTTACTTTCATTTTCATTTTCACTAAAAAAGGCAGATAATCGAAATCTTCTTTTTCAATTACAACGATTTTCTCATGTAACTGGACCGCGGTAAAAACCAACGTATCACCTGCTTTTGCATAAATGGAAAACAACCCGTCTTCCAAAGTCGCCACTTCTTTTCCTGACGACCGGTTTAAAACAGTAATTCCCTGCAGATCCTTACCCGCAGAAACTACCTTCCCGTTAAGGAGTTTTGCATTTTGAGCAGCGCAGACCGTCACAATAAAAAAAGAAACAAATAGTAATATATTTTTCATCTACACTAATTTTAAAACAGTTTGTTGGAACTGCAACCCAAAACACTAGCTCAACTGCCGGATAACTCAAAACTGTAGTGAAAACATTACACCTTAAAGTTACGCTAATTATCTGAATTCCTGAAACATGCGCAATGCAAATAATCGTTTTTTCTTAAAAAATCCGACGACAATTCGATAAACCGGCATCAGCGGCAAAATAAGAGAATCCAAACGCAAAAAGAAAAAAACCAATCGGATTGTAAAAGTATCTGCGAAGTTTGCCAATTTCTGCCAACAAATTTGTAATTTTTTGTTAAACCGGAAATCCGAATCCTACAATTCATTTTTGAAATTCTATACCTTTGTCACAAAGATTTAAAAATGAAACGAATAATTATTGCCAGCACCTCTACTTTATATGAAGGAAGTTATTTGGAATACCTGCTTCCAACTTTAAAAACACATTTCAGCGGAATCAGCAAAATCCTTTTCATTCCCTATGCGAGACCGGGCGGAATTTCACACGATGATTATACCAAGAAAGTGAGCGAGGCCTTCTCAAAAATCAACATTGCGGTAAACGGCATTCACGAATTCGAAAATCAGATTGAAGCATTACAACAGGCGGAAGGTATTTTTACCGGTGGCGGAAATACTTTTCTGTTAGTTACACAACTATATAAAACCGGAATCATTGAAACATTGGAGCAAGTCGTAAAAAACGGCACGCCTTACCTTGGAACTTCTGCCGGAAGTAACATCTGCGGACTTACCATGGGAACCACCAATGATATGCCGATTGTTTATCCGCCAAGTTTTAATACACTCGCGTTCGTTCCTTTCAATATCAATCCGCACTACCTTGACCCAATTGAAGGTTCTACGCATATGGGGGAAACCCGCGAGACACGTATTAACGAATTTCACAACTTCAATTCACAGCCCGTTTTGGGATTACGCGAAGGAAGCTGGCTGGAAGTGCATGGTAAAAAAATCACCTTAAAAGGAACATTGCCGGCACGATTGTTCAAACAGAATCAGAAAGCGGTAGAAGTTGAAAGCGGAACTGACTTATCGCACCTGAAATAAAGCATTAAAACCATTGATTTCTAGAAATTTAGTAAGAAATTTTTCTTAAATTTGTAGAAATCAGTTGGTTATGGAAATTCGAATCGAAGCCATCCAGATTGCTGAATCCTTTAATATCAAAAAGTTTCGCACCGAATTTCGTACCGAGGCTTTTTCGGGTTCCACTTCCGAAGTATTTTATGCACTTACGGAAAGCGACCGTTATTTGTATATTTTTGACTATGGCGTGGTTGTTTTTGCTAATTATGATGCGATTGCCAAAAGCGAATTCCTGAACTTCGTTAAAAATTACGCCACCAATCCTGTCGATTTAAATTTATTCGAAGAATACCTCATCCGAACCAACGGCCCGGTGGAAAGATTTACGGTAAAAAACGATTATGTGGTCGTTTCTCAGATTGACCCTGCATTGCTTCGAATCGTTATGCTCAACACCGGCCAGTCCGTTGCTCTGGAATACTATGAAATGCTTACCGACGAATTAATCACTTCATCAAAACACTACATTCTGGAGCTGGAGCAGAAAGGAAGGCTGAGCATCTCAAAAACCGATTTGCTTAAATACATCGGAAAAGTATTGAATGTCAAAAACAGCATCATTGACAATTTATACATCCTGGACGACCCCAATCTTGTTTGGGACAATGAAGGACTCAACCTTCTTAATCGCAATTTGAAGAATAATTTTGACATCCATCCCCGCTTTAAAGATCTGGACTACCGATTACAGATCGTTGAAGACAACCTTACGCTGTTTACAGATGTTTTGAATGTGCGGGAAAGCCATCGTTTGGAATGGATCATCATTATTCTGATCGCGTTCGAAATAATAATGACCTTGTTTAAAGTAGTCTAACTAATTGTTCGAAAACTAATAAAAACAAAAAAGCCTCAAACTTTCGCTTGAGGCTTGGAGCGGAAGACGAGGCTCGAACTCGCGACAACCAGCTTGGAAGGCTGGAGCTCTACCAACTGAGCTACTTCCGCAGGTGATGATCTTTTAAAACTTTCATCTAAGTTTAGGAGCGGAAGACGAGGCTCGAACTCGCGACAACCAGCTTGGAAGGCTGGAGCTCTACCAACTGAGCTACTTCCGCATTATTGTGGTGCAAATATAGACAAATATTTTTCTTCCAAACAAACTTTTTTTTAAAAAATATCGTGTAACTTGAAGCAACTTTTAGAGTATTTCGTCATCTAATAGATAATCGATTTATTTTTAGCAAGTTATTATCATTAAACACAACTGAAAATTTATGATTTTAATCCGTCAAATTGAAGCCGAAGACACATTTTCTGTCAGACAGCCCGTTTTAAGACCGGGCAAACCAATCGAAAGTTGTCATTTCGATGGCGATAATTTAGGAACCACGGCACACTTTGGCCTTTCCGAAAACGAAGAATTATTGGCCGTCGTTTCAATATACAAAACAAAATATCCGGATTGTACCATAGAAAACCAGTTCCAGATGCGGGGCATGGCTGTTCTTGAAAACCACCAACGCATGGGTTTCGGTGAACAATTAGTTAAAAAAGCGGAACATTACGTAAAAGAAAAAAGTGGCAAACTGATTTGGTTCAACGCAAGACAAAAAGCCGTCTCCTTTTACCAAAAATTAGGTTATAAAACGAAAGGCGATGTTTTTGAAATTGAAGGGGTCGGCCCTCATTTTATTATGTATAAACGCCTTTAAAATGTTAAAAAGCAATGACAGCGACAGTATTTTTTGTAACTTACAAATCATAAAAATAAAATTTATCATGTCCTGCAAATACCTCTTTTTTTTACTCCCCATACTTTTTATGAACTGTAAAAAAGAAGTTGTTCTGGCAAAAAACAGCCAGCAGGATCCTCCAAAGGTAATTCCTATATATTCTCCGAAATCCATTGCTTTTGACAGTACTTTGCTTTGGGATAAATCCGAGCAGGTTAAAGAATTCTACCGCAACAATCTTTTCAGAACCGTTTGGACGGAAAACGAAGACCGAAAAGCCCTGATCGATTTAGTAAAAGACTCCGGAAGCGAAGGTTTGAATCCGGAAGATTACAAATTAAGCGCACTTGAAAAACAGGACAATACAAAAACAAAACTGACTCCGGATGAAATGGTCAATTTTGACATCCTTTTAACAGAATCATTCCACAAATTTGCCAACCACTTATATAATGGGAAGTTAAACCCTCAACAATTGTACGGCAATTGGGATACCGGCAATAAAAAGATCAAAGCCATCAATTTGCTTCAGGAGGCCATCAGACATCACGATGTTCAAAAAACATTAGACACTTTAAAACCGGATCATATGGTCTATCAGCTGTTAAAAAAGAGTCTTAAAAAAATAAACGAAATGCCGGAGGATCATTTTGATTCCATCATAATTAGTGATAAAGACAAAATAAATCCAAACGATATAAAACCGGCGATCAGGAAAATCAAAAAAAGATTAACATACTGGGGAGACTATACGAACAAAGACAGTGTCTTCACAAACATTTACGACCGCAAAACTGTTGAAGCCGTAAAACGTTTTCAGAAACGCCATGGTTTACTCGCTGACGGGGTTATTGGCAAAAATACAGTCAACGCCATGAATGTTTCCAAAGAACAGCGCAAGAATCAAATTCTTGCGAATATGGAACGCTGGCGGTGGTTTCCGAGACACTTCGGCGACGATTATATCATCATCAACATCCCTGAATTTAAACTTTACGCGATAAAAGGAAAAGATACCGTACGAACACACAACGTAGTCGTTGGAAAAGATACACGTCAGACCCCCGTTTTATCCTCCCATTTAAGCAACCTGGTCATCAATCCTACATGGACGATTCCCCCAACGATCATAAAAGAAGATTTAGGTCCCACCGCCTCACAAAATCGCGGTTATTTTGCAGCAACAAGAATAACGATCTACGATTCCAAAGGACAGGAAGTGAATCCGCAGTACTGGAATGCTGAGAAACCCAATAATTACAGATATGTTCAAAAACCGGGAGACAATAATTCATTGGGCCGTGTTAAATTTAATTTTCCGAACGGACATCTGGTCTATCTGCATGACACTAATCATAAAGAATTGTTCGCATTGACCGGACGGTCTTTAAGTTCGGGATGCGTACGCGTAGAAAACCCGCTTGATTTGGCCTATTACATTCTTGAAACCGATGCAAATGTGATGAACCAGAAACGGGTTGAAAAAATAATCGCAACTGAAAAAACCTCGGGAATTCCTATAAAAAAACCCATCTTCATTCATCTGCTGTATTGGACAGCGTGGATAAACGAGGATGGATTTCAGTTCCGGCCGGACATTTACAATCTCGATGCCGGTCTATCGGAAAAACTACAAAGTTAGTTTTGACTGTTTTTCATAAGTTCTTGACGGGTGATAAATAAACAAACAAGATTTATTTTTTATCAGATTGATGATTTCTTTGTGAAGCGCATAAGGAATCGCAGGACATCCCTGACTTCTCCCTAATCTTCCCTGCTGTCTGATAATGCTTTCGGCAGCATAATCGGCACCGTGCATTACAACAGCTCTGTTTCTTGCATTATCGTTGATTCCGTACTCCAAACCATCCAATTTCAAAGAAAGCCCGTGTTTTCCGTTATAGGTTTCGCCCGTTGTGTAAAAACCTAAACTGCTTTTATTGGAATTTGATTCGTTTGAAAAAGAATTCGCAAATTCCTCACCGCTGTTTCTGCCGTGAGACACTACCGACTGTAATAATACAGTATTGGTTATCATATCGATTACCCAAAGACGTTTTTGAGTTGAAGACAAACTAAAGTCCACTATCGTCAAAATATCTTTTTGAACCACTCCTTGTGCTTTTAACTGAATATAACCACTTACCGCTTTGGAAAAAGCTTCCATTTTAGGCAGAGTGAATGAATTCAAATGTAAAGAACTATATAAATCTTTAACTTTTAATTCTATTGAAGATTTGGTAGTTGAGGCCAAAGCTTTCGGGTCACCATTTTCATTTATCGCTACTGATTTGAACGACAAAAGGAATAAAAATAAAACTGTAAATAATCTGTAACTCATTGATATTCTTTTTGTTATACTTCATTTGTGATAAGCCAAAAGTATATAAATAATTCAGACTACCAAATTTTTTTTGCATTTTGTCGGTAAAATTTAACATTTCGTCGATAGTGCAAAATCCTCGTAGTTAAACATTTCTTAATATTTACAAGGGTTTCCGGAAATATTTATCTTTGACATGTCAATCATCAAAAAAATCAAAAAAAAATGAAATTAAAGCTGTCCTTTTTCTTAAGCTTTATTTGTTCTACCATAGTCTTTTCGCAAGACAATCCAACGCCGGGAACGCCGAATACTCCAGCTAAAAAGACACTTACTGCCCTAAAAACAGATCAAAATGTTACGATAGACGGAAAATTAGATGAACCGTTCTGGAGCACAGCAGAAAAAGCAACCGATTTCGTAATGTTTCAGCCGGACAATGGAAAACCGGAGCTTCCGGAAGAAAAAACCATCGTACGAATCGCATACGACAATGAAGGTATCTATGTAGGTGCGGAAATGTATCAGAAAAAAGAAACCCTTCTTAAAGAAATCACCCAAAGAGATAATTTTGGAACCTCCGATCATTTTGGCGTGTTCCTGAATGGATACAACGACGGGCAACAGGATTTCCGATTGATCGTCAGCGCTGCCGGAACACAAATGGACTGTATCGCCACTCAGGAAACCGGCGAAGACTATTCCTGGGATGCCGTGTGGCACAGCGCCGTGAAAATAACCGATTTCGGTTGGGTCGTGGAAATGAAAATCCCATATGCTGCTATCCGATTTTCATCTAAGGATAAGCAGGTTTGGGGATTGAACCTGTTTAGGGAAGTACGCTACAAAAAACAAAAATATGCCTGGAACCGAATCGACGCCAATATCGGGAACATCACCCAGCAGGCCGGAATTTTGACCGGAATCGAAAACATCAAACCTCCTACCCGACTGTTCTTCATTCCCTATGCGTCAGGTTATGTAAATCATAATGAAGAAGGAACCGAGACTACTTTTAAAGGCGGAATGGATATCAAATACGGAATCAACGACTCGTTTACCCTGGATGCCATTTTAGTACCGGATTTCGGGCAGACGACCTTCGACAATAAAATCCTGAATCTCGGACCCTTCGAACAACAACTGAATGAAAACCGAAGCTTCTTTACCGAAGGTACCGATTTGTTTAATAAAGGCAACTTGTTCTATTCCAGAAGAATCGGAAGCACGCCTTCCGGAGATGTGGTTTTAGGTGAAAACGAAGAAGTAGAAAAAATGCCCAAAACGATTGACCTTCTAAACGCGCTAAAAGTTTCAGGCAGAACCTCGAAAGGATTGGGGATCGGCGTATTAAATGCGGTTACAAAAGAAACAAAGGCAACCGTAGTCAATACTGCGACAGGTGAAAGAAGAGGCGTAGTAGTAGAACCTTTAGCTAATTATAATGTATTGGTATTTGACCAGCGTTTCAGAAAAAACTCTTCGATCAGTTTTGTAAACACTAATGTTATGCGGGACGGAAGTTTTAAAGATGCGAATGTTTCCGCTGTGCTATTCGACCTGAACACTAAAGCAAATACGTATAAACTTTCAGGAAATTTCAAGTACAACCATATTAATGATGTAGAAGACAAAAACGGATTCAACACCAATCTGTATTTCGCGAAAACTTTTGGAAAATACCGTTTCAACGGAGGAGGGAATTATGTTTCGAAGGATTATGACATCAACGACCTTGGAATTAATTTCACCAACAATTATCACAATGTATTTGCTAATTTCAGTTACCGAATCTTAAATCCCACCAAACTTTTCAATTCCTTTTATCTGAATGCGAACAGTTCTCTTGAGTGGCAAAACGATACCGGATTAGTTCAGAATGCCTGGTTCAGCGGAAGTATGAATGCATCAAACAAAAAGAATGATGACTTCGGAATCGGGATCGATTTAAATCCGATAGTAACCTACGATTTTTATCAGCCGAGAACTGCGGGCCGTTACGTGTATCGTCCGAAAAGTATAGGCAGCTATATCTATTATTCTTCCAATTACAACAATCCGTTTGCGATCGATTTCAATCCATACTTCTACGTTTATGAACAAACCAAGCGTAATTCGTACGGATTTAACCTGAGTCCGCGTTACCGTTTCAGCGACAAAATGTTTCTGACTTACGGACTGAATATGGCCCGGGACAATAACGACAAAGGTTATGTGGACAAAACCGACACAGATATCATTTTCGCCAACAGAAATGTAACAACCATTGAAAATTCACTTGGCGGAAAATATGCCATCAACAGCAAAATGACTTTTAATCTGAAAGTGCGTTATTATTGGTCTTATTCGGAAATCAAAAACTATCTGACACTTCTGGACAACGGTTATTACGAACCTAATACGGAGTACAAACAAAACAACAACGACAATTTTAAGTCATGGAATTATGATTTGTCCTACGTTTGGTGGTTTGCGCCGGGAAGTCAGGTGTCTGTACTATACAGAAATTATTCAACGCATTACGAACAGCGTTTAAATAAAAATATAATTGATAACTTAGCAAATACTTTACAGAATGATCTGACTCATACTTTTTCTGTAAGTATCAAATATTTTATTGATTATAACAAAGCCAAAAACTGGCTGTAACACCATGAATAAAAAAGTAATTTTAATGATTTTGGACGGTTGGGGAAAATCTCCCGATCCGAAAGTATCTGCAATCGACAATGCAAACGTTCCTTTCATAAACAGTTTATATACCAAATACCCGAATGCCCAACTAAGAACCGACGGATTAAACGTTGGTTTACCGGACGGCCAGATGGGAAATTCGGAAGTAGGTCACATGAATCTTGGCGCCGGACGAATTGTTTATCAGGACCTGGCTAAAATCAATCTGGCTGTTGAGCACAAATCATTAAATCAGGAAAAAGTGCTGAATGACGCTTTTGCCTATGCTAAGGAAAACAATAAAAATGTACATTTTTTAGGTTTGGTTTCCGATGGCGGTGTACATTCCCATACTTCTCATTTACGAGGTTTATTAGATGCCGCTCAGGATTTCGGGCTAAAAAATGTGTTTGTTCATGCTTTTACCGATGGTCGCGATGTAGATCCGAAATCGGGTGCAAAATACATTCAGGATTTAGAGGAGCACCTGCAAAATTCTTCTGCAAAACTGGCTTCTGTGATAGGTCGATATTATGCGATGGATAGAGATAAACGTTGGGAACGCGTAAAAAAAGCATATGACCTGCTGGTAAACGGAAACGGAATCCATTCCATTAACGCCGTAAACAGCATATTGACAAGTTATCACAATCATGTAACGGATGAATTCATTGAACCGATTTTAATGGTCGACATGAACAACAAACCGGTTGCTACGATTCAGGAAGATGATGTCGTGATTTTCTTCAATTTCAGAACTGACCGAGGCCGACAATTAACCGAAGCTTTGTCTCAGAAAGATTTCCACGAACAGAACATGCACAAAATGGCGTTGTATTACGTTACGATGACCAATTATGATGATACTTTTGAGAATGTCAATGTGATTTACGACAAAGACAACATCACTGAAACTTTGGGTGAAGTTCTTGAGAGAAACAACAAAAAACAAATCCGAATCGCCGAAACCGAAAAATACCCGCATGTAACATTTTTCTTTTCCGGAGGCCGCGAAGAACCTTTTGTTGGCGAAAGCCGCATTTTATGTCCGTCACCAAAAGTAGCTACTTACGATTTACAGCCGGAAATGAGCGCTTTCGAATTAAAAGACGCTTTGGTTGCTGAGTTGAAAAAAGGCGAAGTGGATTTTGTATGTTTGAATTTTGCCAACGGAGACATGGTCGGACATACAGGCGTTATGTCCGCCGCAATCAAAGCCTGCGAAGCCGTAGATATCTGCGTAAAACAAGTTATCGAAACGGCATTGGAGAATAATTACACTACATTAGTAATTGCCGATCACGGAAACTGTGAAACCATGATCAATCCGGACGGAAGCCCGAACACGGCACATACTACCAATCCGGTTCCGCTTATTTTGGTAGATAAGGAATTGAAACATATTTATAACGGTGTGTTAGGTGATATAGCTCCGACGATCCTAGAATTAATGGGCGTTGAAAAGCCGCAAGCCATGACAAGACATTCTTTATTATCCGCTTTCGCATTGGATCAGATTCATGAAGCGCACAGTTATGTAAAATCAGGAGCTGACTTTCCTCGCTATGTAAGCGAACTGAAAAACATTGGTGTTCTGAAATATGAAAATTTAGTGGCTGACGGAACAACCGTTTACTTCGGAACAAATGATTTCACTGTAAGCGATAAACCGAAATATGAAACCATAAAAATATCGAATGATCCTTCAACATTAGCATTGGAACACGCTCTTAAAATTCATCAGGCCGGACAAACCGATTACAAAACATTCTGTAATCAGGCAGCAGAAGCAGGCGTTTACAAATGGATTTGCGATTTTAGTGCAATGACTTGTACCTATTGCGATGCAGACGGAAACAAAATGATTGAAGAAATTATTCCGAATTATACTCACTAAACTATGAAAACGATTTTCACATTATTAGCAATTACTGCCTCGGTTGCGTTTTGTAATGCGCAATCAAAGTCAATTCCTATTATGAGTTCGGAAACCACGGTAGTCCAAACCAAAGACACTTTAATTGGTAAACAGCCTAAAGAAGCGTTATTAAAAGTACCTTATAGCCTTTGGTACAGTCCGAATCATGAAAACTATAAACCAAATGCGGCCACGATAGCCGAATTAAAAAAACATATAAAAGATGTTTCGATTACTGTTTTTATGGGGACATGGTGTGAAGACAGTCAGCAACAGGTACCAGGATTTTACAAGATTCTGGAAGCCTTGCAGTTCGACAATGCAAATATTACCCTGATTACGGTTGATAAAAACAAAAAGACACCGGAGCAATTCGAAAAAGGACTGGACGTCACCAATGTTCCAACGTTTATTTTCTACAAAAACGGAAAAGAAATACACCGCATCGTAGAGCGACCTATGGAGACCCTTGAAAAAGACATGCTTAAAATCCTTTCAGGACAAAGTTACAAACATGCTTATCAAAACTAAGGGACTATTATAGTTAACAGTCTAAGTAACAAACAGATAACAAGTCGCAAAAAGATTCCTATCGCGCGTACATTATGTACGCGCGATTTTTTTCTACAATCAATAAACAATCTCACACAATAAAATCCTCACGCAACAGTTTCTATATCATGGCAAAAAGTGACCTATATTAATCCTACAAATTAAAGTCTTCTGACTTTCAGAATAGGCCTAAATTATTTCATACATTTGCTTCTCTCCAAAATAACAAAAATGAAATCTGTTGTTAAATTAATTACAGCGCTATTTCTGCTGATTTCGGGCAATCTCGCTGCTCAAGGAGGCGCGTCATCCTGTGCCCAGCTGGAAGCCAATTATCAACTCTACCAATCCTGCGCGACAAATATCCCGTTTTCAAACTCAACCGGAGGAAACAGCGAAACGTTCAATACCTCATGTATAGGTGAACAGTTTCATGGCCCGACCTGGTTTTTTATTGAAATCCAGAACAGCGGTCCGATAACGCTGCAAATATCACAAACCAGTTTATCTGGCGCCGGAACAGACGTGGATTTCGTTTTATGGGGCCCATTTAACAACCTAACCAATATTTGCAGTCAGTTAGACGTTCCTAGAGAAGTAGATTGCAGCTGGTCCGCCAGCAGTATTGAAAATGTAAACATTCCTAACGCAGTCAATGGCCAATTGTATGTTCTTTTGATCGACAATTATTCTAACGTTCCGGGAAATATTCAGATTACACAGATTGCAGGAACGGGAAGTTCGGATTGTGATTTCTTATCTTCTGTAGATATAGTTGATACGGCCAGTCAGGAAATTACACAACTCGATTATTGCAAGCCACAGACTAAAGATCTTATGGCACGAGTTGACACTTCAGATTTCCCCGGAATCCCTTCCTATCTTCGCTTTAATTTTACCTGGTATAAAGATGGTGTGTTACTGACCTCAACAAGCAATTCCACCTCATCAACAAACACCATTACTGTTTCTGACAGCGGCCTTTACAAAGTAATGAGCACCGCGTATGACATCACTACCAATCCATCAGGTTCGACTGTCGGATTAAGACAAAGTTTTGATGAAATAACTTTAAAATTCCACAGCACACCGGCTGTCAGCATTTCAAATAGCGGTACGCAATGTTTAAATACCAGTCCAACGTTAAGCAGCATCATAACCAATAGTGCGCAGTTAAACAATACGGTAGATATTTTAACTTACCAGTGGTTTTTGAACAATACTGCAATTGCCGGCGCTACGTCAGCCAACTATACACCCACATTACCCGGAGATTATTTTGTAAAAACATACAACAACCCTTGTCTGGAAGCTGTTTCCAACACGATACATCTGATCGCAAATCCAAATGTAACCATTGCATCAGATGCAACAATATGCGAAGGCAGCAGTTTTACCATAACATCAGCTAATGCAAACAGTGCTTTAAACTCCGCCCTTACCTATCAATGGTATCAGGACGGGAATCCAATTCCTGGTGCAAACGGAAGTACCTATACAGTAGCAGCTGCGAACCAAGCAGTAAATTCCTCTTCAACCTATTATCTGCAGACCACTGAACAGGCTTTGTGTACAAACCAATCTAATTCTGTATCAGTTCGAATAAATGCGCTTCCGGTGATCAATACGGCACCACTAACTATGGAACAGTGTGATTATATTGCTCCGACCCTCGACGGTATCGCAGAAATCAACCTGATGCAGGCCTATAATTATTTAACAAACAATACACCGGGACTGACCCTTTATTTTTATCAGGACGCCGCTTTGACCAATCTGATACCTGATCCGGTTCATTACATAAACTCCACCTCGCCTTTTTTACAGACTATCTACGTAAAAATCGTCAACGAGGCCATTACTCCGAATTGTACTTCGTTGGGCGTAGGAACAATAAATTTAGAAGTAAATCCAACCAGCGTTAGCACGTATCCGAACATGGCCCCTGTTTGCCCGGAATTAAATTTGAACTATGGTTATGCTGATTTCAATACGCAACGACTACTAATCAAAAACACCTATTTCCCTAGCACGAATGTTGACATTGCGTTCTATTCGACGCCTTCCGATGCTTCGACAGAATTAAATCCGCTGACCAACACTTCCCAATTACCAATAGGGGTAACTTTAGTTTACACAAGAATCGAAACCAATAACAATTGTGATGGTATAGGAACTTTCACAGTAACGGTTAAAACACCCCCTATTCAAACTGTTGTTTCTGTCGTAAACCTTTGCGAGTCGGACACTTTTCTATTAAATACCAAAGACCCTGAAGCACTTGCAGGCCAAAGCCCAACGGTCCAGACCAGCTATTTCGCAACTTTTAACGATGCAAAGAACAACGTAAGTCCGATAAACCCGAATACGGCGCTTCCTTTAACCGTCGGAACGAGAACCATTTTTATCAGATTATTTGATTCCGTGTCGCAATGCTTTTCTATTGTGAATTTCGACATCCGTGTTTATCCGAATCCTCTGATTTCACAACCTTCACCGATTAAACTCTGCGGAACAAATTCAGCCACATTCGATTTAACGATCCGAATTCCGCAAATAACCCGTAACAATCCGGTTTTACAGGTGACTTTCTATCAGTCCAATGCTGATTTAATTGCCGGAAATGCGATACCTACTCCGAATACATTTACCTCGGGAACGACTACAATATTCATTAAAGTAGCTGATCCGTCCAACAACAACTGTTACAGCACAACGACCCTGAATTTATTTGTAATGGATTTGCCGGGAGACGCCAATAATCCGACTCCAATCGAACTTTGCAATGATTACGGATATGAAAGTTTCAATTTAAGAACAAGAGAGGCACAAATGGCGGGAAGCACACCTATTTCAGACATAGATTTCAAATACTATGTTGATCAAAATGATGCAATTGCCAATAACGCCAATATCATTGCAAATCCATTAAACTTTACAAATACTGTTAAAGATTATCAGAGAGTGTATGTCCGACTGAACAGTAAAGTAAACATCGACAGCGAAACGCACATCAGTTGTTTCAGAATACTTGAGTTGGAACTTTTTGTGCGTCCTTATCCTGAAAACAAACTCGACACTGATCCTTATATCATCTGTGTCGACAAAGATTTCAACGTGACAAGTCCGGCCATCATCGACACCTATTTATCCGGAGGCAACTATACTTTTGTCTGGTATAATGGTTATAATGCTGTGTCCGGAAATGAACTCCCAGGACAAAACTCAAGTATATGTAGCCTATCCGTCGAAGGTCAGTATTCCGTAAGAGTGACCAATATTTCCAATGCGGCCAACTGTTCCTCAATATTTAATTTCACTACCAAAAATTCTTTTGTTCCGTTTTCCGTTAGCGCAAATCCGTCTGAATTAATCGCTTTCGGAATTGACAATACGGTAACAGCCATAGCATTCCCTGCTTCGGACGATTATCTGTATTCTGTAAACAATATGGGTTGGCAAACCAGCAATGTGTTCACCGACTTATATGAAGCCGACTACATATTGACCGTTAAAAACAAATACGGATGTGGAGAAACCAGTACGACTTTCAGTGTGGTGGATTTCCCTAATTACTTCACACCAAACGGAGACGGTTACCATGACACCTGGAACATCAGAGGCTCTAGAATCCTGGACGCGATCAGAATCCTGATTTTTGACCGATATGGAAAACTGTTGAAAGAACTAAGCCCTACCGGAGAAGGATGGGACGGAACTTACAACGGCAAAGTGCTCCCGTCGGATGATTATTGGTTCAAATTAATTTATACCAAAAACAATGTAACCAAAGAGTTTAGAGGGCATTTTGCCATGAAGCGATAAAATAAAAAGGGCAGCTATCAGGCTGCCCTTTTCTATAAACCTTTCAGCATTTTATAATATTCTTTTTCTATCCACTCCTGATGATCAGGATGGGCAATTTTCACCATTTCAGACATACGCTGTTTTAATGTTTTCCCATACAAATTCGCAATACCGTTTTCGGTGATGATGTGCTGCACATGCGAACGTGTAGTAACCACACCAGCTCCTTGCTTCAGATAGGGAACAATTCGGCTCTCGCCTCTTTTTGTAACTGAAGGCAATGCAATAATTGCTTTTCCGCCTTCACTTAAAGAAGCGCCACGGATAAAATCCATTTGTCCGCCAACGCCCGAATACATTCTTGGTCCAATTGAATCGGCACACACCTGTCCGGTTGCATCCACTTCTATGGCCGAATTGATCGCTACCATTTTCGGATTTCGTCTTATCACAGATGTATCATTCACATACGATGACTCTCTCATTTCAATAAATGGGTTGTCATTCACAAAATCATACAAACGTTGGGAACCTATCAAAAAAGTTGCCAAAGCCCTACCTCGGTTTACCCCTTTGAAATCACAGTTGATAACGTCATTTTCAATAAGGTCTATTACGCCGTCGGAAAACATTTCGGTATGCAGTCCTAAATTCTTGTGATTGGTCAGTTTGGCCAATGCTGCATTCGGAATGGAACCGATACCCATTTGAAGCGTGCTTCGGTCTTCAATCAGACTGGCAACAAAACCTCCGATTTTCTCTTCTTCGGGAGAAATTTCAGCCATACCATGACCGTGAATTAAAACATCAACTTCCACCAGATAATTAATTTCGGAAACATGCAAGATACCGTCACCGAACGTTCTTGGCATTCTCGGATTAACCTGCGCTACTACGATTGTCGCATTTTCGACAGCTGCAAGAGTTGCTTCCACAGAAACCCCCAAGGAGCAATAACCATGCTTGTCCGGCGGAGAAACATGAATAAAAACTACGTCTAACGAAAGCACTTTTTTCCGGAACAACTGTGGTAATTCACTCAAAAACACAGGAGTATAAGAACCGTTTCCGGCAGCAAGCGTGTGGCGGACATTACTTCCGATGAAAAACGAATTCACGTGAAAACTCTCCGCCAAATCCGGATTAGCATAAGGCGCCTCTCCTTCGGTATGGAGATGACATATCTCGACATTACGCAATTCCGATGCTCTTTCAGTCAGTGCTTTGGTCAAAACAGACGGTGCGGCAGCGGCAGCCTGAACATAAACCCGGTCTCCGGATTTCACTACTTTGACAGCTTCTGCTGCCGATACATACTTACTCATACGCCCTATTTTTAAGTAAATTTAAACCCCATTAAGTTACGAAATCGTGACAAAAGTCATAACGAAATACCAAATAAAAATTTATCATAAGAATATTGTGTATTTTTGCAGACCAACAATTTGAAGATATGATTATCGTTAAGACCCGTGAAGAGATTGAATTGATGCGCGAAAGTGCTCTGATCGTTTCTAAAACCCTGGGAATGATTGCTTCAGAAATCAAACCCGGCGTAAGCACTTTGTATTTAGATAAATTAGCCGAAGCGTTTATTCGCGATCACGGCGCAACACCTGCTTTTTTAGGAATGTACGGTTTTCCGAACTCACTTTGCATGAGTCCGAACGCTCAGGTGGTTCATGGAATTCCGACGGACAAACCATTGGAAAGCGGCGATATTATCTCAGTAGATTGCGGTGCGCTTAAAAACGGATTTTATGGCGATCATGCTTATACTTTTGAAGTTGGGGAAGTCAATGAAGCTACCAAAAAATTACTGAAAGTCACTAAAGAATCGCTTTATGTGGGTATCCGTGAATTAAAAGTAGGTAACCGTACGGAAGATGTCGGTAATGCCATTCAGAAGTATTGCGAAGGGTTTAACTATGGTGTGGTGCGCGAATTGGTAGGTCACGGTATCGGAAGAACCATGCACGAAGCTCCCGAAATGCCGAATTACGGGAAAAAAGGACGCGGTAAATTGCTTGTTGAAGGTATGGTAGTAGCAATCGAACCAATGATCAATCAGGGAACCAAAAACATCAAACAACATAAAGACGGCTGGACGATTACTACGGCCGATAATAAACCGTCGGCACATTTTGAACATGATGTGGCAATTATCGACGGAAAACCGGAATTGCTTTCCACTTTCGCTTATATTTACCAAGCATTGGGAATCACTTCTAACGAAGAAAATGAGTTCAGAAAACAACCGTTAGTAATCTAATGAAGAAGGTTTTCAAGTTCATTTTAAATACGATTCCGCGACCGATCCTGATTCGTTTGAGTATAGTGGTACGTCCCGTTTTAGCATTTTTGTTAAAGGGAAGTACGTTCACTGATCCAATCGACGGGAAGAGTTTTCGCATGTTTTTACCTTACGGCTACGGAACACAGCGCAACAATGTTTTGTCACCAAGCACCTTATCCTTGGAAAGACATCGTTTGCTTTGGCTGTATCTGAAAAATGAAACCGATTTTTTTACAGCCTCCGAAAAGAAAAAAGTACTGCACTTTGCACCGGAACAGGAATTCTACAAGCGTTTCAAAAAACAAAAAAACATTGACTATACCACTACAGATTTATTCTCACCGTTGGCCGATGTAAAAGCCGATATCTGCAATTTGCCTTTTGAAGACAATTCGTATGACATCATTTTCTGTAACCACGTTCTGGAGCATATTCCCGATGACACCAAAGCAATGCACGAACTTTACCGCGTTTTAAAACCGGGCGGAATGGGCATATTCCAGATTCCGCAAGATTTGTCCCGAAGCACAACATTCGCTGACGATACGATAACCGATCCGAAGGAACGCGCCAAAATTTTCGGCCAGTACGATCACGTTCGCGTTTACGGACGAGATTATTTCGACAAATTAAGAAGTATCGGTTTCAGAGTTGTTGAAGAAGATTACACAAACAAGATCGCACCCGAACTGGTAACAGAATATTGCCTGGCAAAAGGCGAAATCATTCCGGTTTGCTATAAATAAAAAAACGCTGCTTCGGCAGCGTTTTTTTTGTTTAACTGTTCGGTTTTTGATTGATTGACCCGATCTTTCCTGTAAAGCTATTCATATAATTTTAAAGTAGGTTTTTTATTATAAATACTTTAACACAACGCTCAAAAACCCTTCTAAATCAGAAAAATGAAAAACCTGTAATAATCAATGTTAATCACTATATTTACATTTTAAATTCCATCAGATTCAACAGATGACCCAAAGAACAGTATATACTCTTTTATTGCTATGCTCGAGTTTTTTTCACTCATTTGCCCAGGTTGAAAACGAAGTAGCTCCGCCTTTTAACATTAAAACCGCTGCTTTCATACAGAATGGCAATGTTACGATTCCCATTTTTCGTTTAGGAGAAGCTTTTCAATTTGAATTTGATGATGTTTACGGAAACGAAGCCGATTACTACTTCACACTGACTCAGTATAATTATGACTGGACGCCGACTGATTTAGGCAAAGCCGAATACATGAGGGGAATCGACAATCAACGTATCATTAATTACAAAAATTCGTTCAACACGCTTCAGCTTTATTCCCATTACACACAGAATTTCCCGAATAAATTCAATCAGATCATATTAACCGGCAATTACATGCTGAAAATTTTCAATTCCAGTCAGGAATTGGTTTTCTCCCGCAAATTCATCATTTACGAAGACCGCGTTCCTGTTGCGGTACAGGTAAAACGCTCCCGTGACTTAACGATGATCGAGCAAATGCAGGGACTCTATTTTACGATCAATACCGGAAATTACCTTCTTCAGAATCCGAACCAGAATGTAAAAGTCGCCTTGCTTCAAAACGGAAGATTAGACAAAGGCATTTACAACATAAAACCACAATATACTATCGGTGCCGAATTGATTTACCGATATAACACGGAAACCCAATTCTGGGCCGGTAATGAATTTTTAAATTTCGAAAACAAAGACATCAGAGCCGTGGCCAACAATGTAGCACATGTGAGTGCCGGCGAGATTTACAATTCGCACCTCTACATGAACACAGCGAGAAGAAAACTCCAATATTCGTATTACCCCGACATCAACGGAAGTTTCCTGCCCAACAACATCAATGCGGAGGACAATAACATCGAAGCCGATTACGCCTGGGTATATTTCATGCTGAACACGAATAACTTTATGGACAAAAGTGATATTTATATTGGCGGAATGTTTAACAACTTTGCCTTGACACCGGAATATAAAATGGATTACAACGCAGAAAAAGGCTTGTATGAAAAAGCGCTTCTGATCAAACAAGGTTTTACGAATTACGAATACACAGTCGTAGACAAAAACGGTGTGGCGGACTATAAAAATGCGGTAGACGGAAATTACTGGCAGACCGAAAACAATTATTTCGTTCTTGTTTATTACAGAGGGAACAATGATCGTTACGATAGAGTTATTGGTAAAGGCATAGCTACATCAACAAACATAACCAATTAAAAAAGTTATAAATTTTACAAACGAAAATAAATAATTTGCTATTTTTGGAGTTACTAAACCCATTTTTATAAAAAATTATGGTTTCACAAATAACAAGCGGCATTAAAATTTCTGTGTTAACTAGTTTTGAGGGCACTTACTTCAAAAACTATAAGATTCATTTTGCCTTTAGTTATGAAGTGACCATAGAAAATCAAAGTAAAGATTCGGTTCAGCTAAACTCACGCCACTGGGAAATCCATGATTCCTTAAACAATATTGAAATTGTTGACGGAGAAGGCGTTATCGGAAAAAAACCGGTACTAAAACCGGGAGAAAAACACATCTACAGTTCCGGTTGCCTGCTTACCTCTCCTTTCGGCGCTATGCGAGGTTATTTTAACATGGTGAATTTTACTTCCACGAGAAGCTTCCGCGTTATCATTCCAACCTTCAAACTTAGCGCACCTTTTGCTTTAAATTAAGCCAAAAAATTACAAAAGCATTAACAATTAACCGATTAACTAATTGGCTAATAATTTGTATCTTCGCTTCGCGAAATTTTGATAACTCAAATTATAACAAATTATGCCAAAAGGAATTTACAATGTTCCGACAGCGGTTAACGAACCTGTTAAAACTTACGCTCCCGGAACCCCTGAAAGAGAAGCTGTGGCTGCAGCTTTCAAACAAATGTTCAACAGTACAGTTGATGTACCTTTATATATTGGCGCTGAGGAAATCCGTACCGGAAAAACCAAAAACATGACGCCTCCGTTCGACCACAAACACGTGGTAGGACAATACCATGAAGCTGACAAAGAGCATATCGAAAAAGCGATTGCATCAGCCATGGAAGCAAAGAAAAAATGGGCAAACATGCCTTGGGAACAAAGAGCTTCCATTTTCTTAAAAGCCGCTGAACTATTAGCCGGACCATACCGCGCAAAAATCAATGCTGCCACTATGATTGCTCAAGCAAAAACAGTGCATCAGGCAGAAATTGATTCCGCTTGTGAGTTGATCGACTTTTTACGTTTCAACGTTCAGTTCATGTCGCAAATTTACTCAGAACAACCAATTTCATCCGAAGGTATCTGGAACAGAATGGAGCACCGTCCGTTAGAAGGATTTGTGTACGCCATCACTCCTTTCAACTTTACGGCTATTGCAGGAAACTTACCTTCATCCGCTGCTTTAATGGGGAATGTTGTAATCTGGAAACCGGCTGCAACGCAGGTATATTCTGCAAACGTTATCATGGAAGTATTCAAACAAGCGGGCTTACCTGCCGGTGTTATCAACATGATTACGGGAAATTCAGGAATGATTTCCGATACGTTATTGGCAAGTCCTGATTTCGCAGGTATCCACTTTACAGGTTCAACCGGAGTTTTCAATGACATGTGGGCAAAAATCGGTCAGAACATCAACACTTACAAAACATATCCTAGAATCGTAGGAGAAACAGGAGGAAAAGATTTCGTTCTTGCACATCCTTCTGCTATTCCGGCTCAGGTTGCCACTGCTTTAACAAGAGGTGCTTTCGAATACCAGGGACAAAAATGTTCTGCTGCTTCAAGAGCTTACATTCCGGCTTCAATCTGGTCAGAAGTTAAAGAATTATTGTTGGCGGACTTAGCTACCATCAAAATGGGTTCACCGGAAGACATGAGCAATTATGTTTCTTCTGTGATTTCAGAGCAGTCTTTCGACAAACTAGCAGGATTCATTGATCAGGCTAAAAAAGATGCAGATGCGGAAATCATCGCTGGTGGAGGTTATGACAAATCGGTTGGATATTTCATTCAGCCAACGGTTATCTTAACTACAAATCCGAAATACAACACTATGTGTACAGAGTTATTCGGACCTGTATTGACAATCTACGTTTACGAAGATGCGAAATGGACAGAAACATTAGCTTTAGTTGACGGAACTTCAAGCTACGCCTTGACAGGAGCCATCTTCAGCCAAGATCGTTATGCGATTGTGGAAGCTACAAAAGCATTGGAAAATGCTGCCGGAAACTTCTATATCAACGACAAACCGACGGGAGCAGTTGTAGGTCAGCAGCCATTTGGAGGAGCAAGAGCTTCAGGAACGAATGACAAAGCAGGATCGATCTTAAACCTGTTACGTTGGGTTTCGCCGAGAACAATCAAAGAAACTTTCGTTACTCCGACAGATTATCGTTATGCTTTCTTAAAATAAGACGCGAACATCATAAAAACAAAAAGCCGAATCAATCTTGATTCGGCTTTTTTATTCTTATCCCATGAGGCTTTTCATTTTTAAACTTTATACTTCAGCGGCAAGTGCACTACTTTTTTGGTTTCAAAAAATTCATCCTCGAAGAAGTCGGATAAATCATAAAGAGTTGCTTTTGGAAAACCCTGCAATTCTTCGGTTAAATCGCCTCCTTTTAAGTATAGGATTCCATTTTTCAAATCGTGATTCTGTTTCTTTTTTATTTTATCCTTCACCCATTGATAGAAATCCGGCATATTGGTCACTGCACGGCTTACCACGAAATCGAATTCATCCTTAACATTTTCGGCCCGCATTTGTTCCGCTTTCACATTTTGTAATCCCAGTCCTTTGGCTACTTCATTTACCACGCGGATTTTCTTTGCAATCACATCAATCAGATAAAAATCAACTTCCGGATATAAAATCGCCAGCGGAATTCCGGGAAATCCTCCTCCTGTTCCCACATCCAGAATTTTAGAGCCCGATTTGAACTCCATCACCTTTGCAATTCCTAGCGAATGCAACACATGTTTGGTATACAATTCATCAATATCTTTTCTCGAAATCACATTGATTTTTGCGTTCCAGTCTTTATACAATTCTTCCAGTTTTTGAAACTGTTCTATCTGATTATCAGTAAGATTAGGGAAATATTTTACAATATCCTGCATTATTCTAAATTTTATACAAAAGTAAGCATTTTCACGATGAATTTTTTAATCATTTTAACGGTTACATTTTTATTAATAGTTACCTTTGGCACTAATTTAATGTATTGTCATAATGGATAAACCGACGCCCATTTTTTCCAAGGCGGATAATCGCAAGTTTTTCAGGATTCTGAACAAGCGCGTGAACGATTATTTCAAGGAAAACAACCTCAAAAAAACCGGTAATTGGAAATTACATTTGAAAACTATTATCATGTTTTCGTTGTTTCTGACACCTTATTTTTTGATCTTAACCCTGAATCTGCCTTTGTGGATCGATTTACTTTTGACCATAGTAATCGGAATCGGGATGGCGGGTGTAGGAATGAATGTAATGCACGACGGAAACCACGGTTCGTATTCCTCAAAGCCTTGGCTTAACAAAATCATGGGAGGCAGTATCTATATCTTAGCCGGAAATGTTTATAATTGGCAGGTACAACATAATGTTTTGCACCATACTTATACCAACATTCATGGTCATGATGAAGATTTGGAAGCCGGACGAATTATCCGTTTTACGAAGCATTCCGATTGGTCACCCATTCATAAATTCCAGCATTATTATTCTATTTTCCTATACGGGTTACTGACTTTCAACTGGTCCCTTACAACGGATATCAAACAAACGAGAAGATACATTAGTAGAAAATTATCCTATGGTAAATTAGCAAGTCCCGTTACGTTATGGAGCACTTTGGTGATCACGAAAGCTATCTATTTTTCAATCTGGTTGGTAATCCCAATGATTTTAGGCGTTGTATGGTGGCAGGTTCTTTTAGGATTTTTCATCATGCACTATACTGCCGGTTTGATTTTAAGCATCGTTTTCCAGTTGGCTCATATTGTTGAAGAGACTAACCACCCAGAACCGGACGAAAACAACGAAATTGAAAACACCTGGGCTATTCACCAATTGTTTACAACGGCAAACTTTGCCCCTAAAAACTGGTTGGTTAACTGGTATACAGGCGGATTAAATCATCAGATCGAACACCATATTTTCCCAAATATCAGTCACATTCACTACAGCAAGATTGGCGAAATCGTCAAACAGACTGCTGCCGAATGCAACTTACCGTACTACGAATTCAAAACCATGCGCTCTGCCGTATATTCCCACTTCAAGCACCTGAAGGAATTAGGACAGAAGCCGCAATTAGCATAAATTAAATAACTACATAACATCACAATTATGAACCCGCTTTCGGACAGAATCAACAATTTATCTACATCACAAACGTTAGCTATGGCTGCCTTAGCCAGAGAATTAAAAGCTCAGGGAAAAGATATTATAAGTTTAAGTTTAGGTGAACCGGATTTTAACACGCCGGATTTCGTTAAAGAAGCTGCTAAAAAAGCCATAGACGAGAACTACAGCACTTATACACCAGTAGAAGGTTATCTTGAACTGAAAGAGGCTATTTGCCGTAAATTCAAAAGAGACAATAATTTAGACTATACACCTTCGCAAATTGTAGTATCTACAGGTGCGAAACAATCTTTATACAATATTGCCCAGGTAATGCTAAACGACGGAGACGAAGTGATCCTTCCTGCACCGTATTGGGTAAGTTACTTTGAAATCATCAAACTTTCGGGCGGAGTTCCGGTTGAAGTACCAACTTCAGTAGACACGGATTTCAAAATCACACCAGAACAGTTAGAAGCCGCCATCACACCAAAAACGAAAATGATGTGGTTCAGTTCACCATGTAACCCGAGTGGTTCAGTTTACAACCGTGAGGAATTGACCGCTTTGGCTAAAGTATTGGAAAAATATCCGAACATTTATGTGGTTTCTGATGAAATCTACGAACATATCAACTTCTCAGGAACCTTCTGCAGTATCGGATCTATTCCGGGAATGCTTGAGAGAACCATCACCGTTAACGGAGTAGCAAAAGCTTTCGCCATGACAGGATGGAGAATCGGTTATATCGGAGGACCTGAATTTATCGCTAAAGCGTGTACAAAAATACAAGGACAGGTAACCAGCGGAGCAAACTCGATTGCTCAACGTGCTACCATCGCTGCTGTTGATGCAGATCCATCGGTTTTAAAACACATGGTAGACGCATTCCACAGCCGTCGTGATTTAGTGGTTAGTTTATTAAAAGAAATCCCAGGAATCAAAATTAATGTTCCTGAAGGTGCTTTCTATGTATTCCCGGACGTTTCTTCGTTCTTCGGAAAAACATTAAGAGGTCACGAAATTAAAAATGCAAATGATTTCTCCATGTATCTTTTAGCGGAAGCCAATGTAGCGACGGTAACCGGAGACGCTTTCGGAAATCCGAACTGTATTCGTTTCTCGTACGCAACAAGCGAAGATTTACTGAAAGAAGCGTTACGCAGAATCAAAGAAGCAGTAACGACTACAGAAGTTCTAGCATAATTTAAAAAAGCCTCAATTTTTATTGAGGCTTTTTTATTTTCACAACTAATAGGAAACTGTATAACCAATACCTATAGTATAGGAAGGATATTTTTTATCCTTTTTGTAAACCATTGGCCTTTCAATCCGGCTCCATTTGGCATTATCGCTAAATACATTTCTGATAAGCATCACCTTCCCTTTTGACAATTCCACCAAAGGATAATTCGGCAGTATAATTTTCATGCTTTTCTTTTTTTCTCCGTGGACACTACTAACCACAAAAGGCAGTTCCGGAACATACTCGCCTTTTTTATTTGTTTTTCCGATTACCGTCATCACCACAAAAAAACCGGTGTCGGGAATGGCAATAGGCTCTTCAAAATTAATTTCGGCTTTCTGAACCTCTTTATCGCACTGGATGACAAAGATTTTTTCGTAATCATATAATTTAGCATTCGGCTGCATCCCTGCATTACTCATGAATTCAAATCGAACCATAGTTCCGTATGGATTATCCGCAAAAGACGATTCCGTTATTCCCTGATAAAGATCTTTGACAATTAAGGGAATTGCAATCGACTTCAACACGCCGTTTTCCTTTTCATACGGAATGAAAAACGCAAATTGTTGCCCGATGGACGACCAATACATTTCATCAATATCATCGTGAATCAAAGGTTTAACTACAAATTCCTTACGCTTCTTTACTCCTTTTCCGGGTGCCGCAATTTTCATTTCGCCCAGCACATTTGTTTCGGGTCGGAGCAACACCTCATGCCCCACTAAATTATCAGCAGCAATGGTTTTAGAAGCATATCCAACATGCGTGATTCTGATTTTATTCGGAAGATCGCTATTCAAAATCACCTTGCCTGCTTCATCTGTAAACAGTCCGTAACCATTTTGAAAATCAATACTTGTGTACGGAAGCACTTCACGGCTAACGGAATCCTTTACGACAATAAACCGTTCCTGCGCATCCAAATCCGATGCAAAAAGCGCTAAAAATAAAAACACTATCTTTTTTAACATGATACTAAAACAATAAATTCGAAACAAACTTACACAATAGCAAAATACGATATTATAACTTCAAATTCCGCAAAAAAGTATCTGGAAAACAGTGTTGTCAAAAACCATTAAACTTTTTACCTTTAAACCCTAAACCAACACAAAAAAATGCAAAAAAAAATACTTTTATTAGGTTCCGGAGAACTCGGAAAAGAATTCGTTATCGCAGCACAACGCATTGGCCAAAAAGTTATAGCGGTCGATAGTTATGAAAATGCTCCGGCAATGCAGGTTGCTCACGAATTCGAAGTCATCAATATGTTAGATGGCGCCGAATTGGACCGCATTGTAGCAAAACATAAGCCCGATTTTATCGTACCTGAGATCGAAGCCATCCGAACCGAACGTTTTTACGACTATGAAAAGAACGGCATCACCGTAGTTCCTTCTGCAAAAGCTGCTAATTTCACCATGAACCGAAAAGCGATTCGTGATTTGGCCGCTAAAGATTTAGGACTACGAACTGCCAATTACAGATATGCCACAACTAAAGACGAATTGGAAAAAGCTGTTGCGGAAGTCGGCACCCCATGTGTTGTAAAACCACTGATGAGTTCTTCCGGAAAAGGACAGTCTACCATAAAAACCGAAACCGACATTGAAAAAGCCTGGAATTATGCTGTGGAAGGTTCCCGAGGCGATATTATCGAAGTCATTGTGGAAGCGTTTGTGAATTTCAATTCGGAAATCACTTTACTAACGGTTACCCAACACAACAACCATACCTTATTCTGCGCACCGATCGGACACAGGCAAGAGCGCGGTGACTATCAGGAAAGCTGGCAACCGGCGCACGTTTCGCAAAAAGACATAGAAGAAGCCCAAAACATGGCGCGAAAAGTAACCGAAGCTTTAGGCGGCGCAGGACTTTTTGGTGTAGAATTCTTCCTAACCGATGAAGGTGTTTATTTTTCGGAATTATCACCCCGTCCTCACGACACGGGAATGGTCACCTTATCCGGAACACAGAATTTCAACGAATTCGAATTGCATCTGCGTGCCATTTTAGGATTACCCATTGCAGAGATCACATTGGAAAAAGTGGGTGCCAGTGCGGTAATCTTAGCTTCTGAAAATTCAGAAAACCCAACTTATGCGGGAATCGATAAAGTCGCCGGTCTATCCAAAACTGATTTTAGAATCTTCGGAAAACCGACTTCCCGACCTTACCGAAGAATGGGAGTGGTGTTATCAAATGACAGTTTGGATACACCGGTTGAAGAAGTTGTGGAACGAGCTAAAAAAACTGCTATCTTAGTGACTGTGAATTCATAAGTTTATAATTAAAGTGTTACTAACAACTAAAAAACAGAACATTATGAGTAAAAAAATCTTCTCTTTCCTATTCTTTTTGTCGATTGCTGCGGTGAATGCCCAGGATAAAAAAGATACTGTTAAAGATCAAATCGTGGAAGCATCCTGCGGTCAATGCCAATTCGGGATGAAAGCGGATGGCTGTGATCTGGCCGTCCGCATTGACGGAAAATCGTATTTTGTGGACGGAACCTCATTAGATGAGCATGGAGATGCACATGCTAAGGACGGCTTCTGTAATGCTGTGAGAAAAGCAAAAGTTTCTGGTGAAATTACTGAAAACCGTTTCAAAGCAACTTCGTTCGTCTTACTAGAAGAAAAAAGAGCAGGTACTAAATAATTCTTACATTTTAGCCTCTAAAAAGCAACCAAAAAAAAGACGTTTTATTTCACTAAAAATGAAAAAAACGTCTTTTTTTCATTTTTAGCTTACTACATTTCCTATTAAATACTCTTTTTTTTATTCAAAAAAACCATCAAAATCTAACTGTGTTTTTTTAGAAAAAAGCAAGAAAACATAAAAAAATCACATTATTTTTCAAAAACAACCCTTTAAAAAACTTTTTTTTGAAAATAATTCAAAAGTCAAAAAAAATACAGTAGTCAAATATTTACAAAATTTATAAAAAATACACTTTAACGTTTTTTTCACTCTAAATAACGATTTTAAGTTCGCTTAACCGTAATCCGTAAGTATTTTTACAAAAAATTATGAGCACTAAATTCTCGTGATTTTAAAATAAAAATACAATGAAGAAAAAATTACTACTTTTTTATTTTACAGTACTTTTCAGTCTGACTGTAATTGCCCAAAAAACCTATAACGGACCTGCTTCAGGAAACTGGGAAACAGCTGCCAATTGGTCTCCGTCCGGAGTTCCTGCAATTACTGATGATGTGATCATTCCTTCAGGAAGAACTGTAAGCATTAATGTTGATGCATTTGCTAAAAGCGTAAGTGTATCAGGTACTCTTGCCTTAATGGACGGTATTAAATTAACCGTTGGCACCAGTACAGCAGCAGGAACCTTTACCGTGAACTCGGGTGGAAATTTCAACATTTTAGATGAAAATGGAAGTGGAACTATTGCAACTTTAATTGTATATGGAAATTATATCAACAACGGTGTCACTGATTTTTGGAAAGGAACTGTTATTATTACCGGTGACTTATCAAGCCCTTCTTCATCCGAATTACAAAACAACGGGAATGTTATCGTAGGCGGAAACATTATTGGATCTTTTGACCTTACAGGAGGGACTGGTACGAATCAGATTTACGCCTTGAACCCAAATGCCACTGTCAACATTACCCCAAACACAATTGTTCCGGGCAATAATGTATCAGGTGAGAGCACTGCTATCCAGGATATCGTAAACACAGTGATTTTCGGAGGTGCATGTCCTTTTACCACAAATGACCCCTCAAGTAAAACGGTATGCGAAGGATCTTCTGTAATTTTCTCAGTTTCAACTTCGCACAGCACTCCAAACTTCCAGTGGCAGATCAATACCGGCACAGGTTGGAACGACTTGACAAATGGTGGGATCTATTCGGGAGTAACTTCTGCCGATCTTACTATTACTTCTGTTACGACCGCAATGAGCGGCTACGAATACAGAGCTAAAATTACCGGAGGAGGATGTACTAAAAATGGAAATTACGCAGTATTAACTGTGAATGCTTCTACAGCACAGCCTACTGTAGGATCAGCTGTACAACCTACTTGTTCAGTAGCGAACGGAAGCTTTTCAATCACGAATTATAACGCATCCTACTCCTACACCGTTTCTCCATCAACAGGAGTGACCATTTCAGGATCTACTGTTACTGCTCCGGCAGGTACGTATACTGTTACTGCTACTTCAGGTACTTGCCCTTCAATTGCTTCCGCTAGTATAATTCTTAACCCGATTACAACCAACACCTGGAATGGTACGACATGGTCAACAGGATCAGCTCCAACAAGTTCCCAAAGAATTGTTTTCGCAGGAAATTACTCTTCTTCAACGGATATTACAGGATGTTCTTGCCAGATTAATTCAGGCAACATTATTATCAATTCGGGCAACACTTTATCAGTCACAGATGCTGTTACTGTATCAGGCGGGTCTTTGACGTTCGAAAACAACAGTAGCTTACTGCAAACTAACGCATCAGCAGTAAACTCCGGAAATATCATTTACAAAAGAAAAACCACGCCGTTAAAACAATATGATTATACGTATTGGGCATCACCCGTGGCAAACGCTACCCTTAGCCAACTTGCTACCAACTCATTATTCTATGAGTTTAGCCCAAGTATCAACAACTGGGTTAACCAAGGCGGCAGCACTACGATGATTCTTGGTAAAGGGTATATCGGACGAGCACCAAGCAATCTTAACTACGCTACAGCGCAAACTGTAGAGACTAGTTTCACAGGTACGCCTAACAACGGTACTATAACGACACCTATAGTAAAAGGAGCAGGAATTGCCAACTTAATTGGTAACCCATATCCTTCAGCAATTGACATCGATCTGTTTTTAACTGATGCTGCTAATTCAGGCATTGTAAGTGGGACAATCTACCTTTGGACACACAATACAGCTATCAGCAGCAGTATACCTGGAGGTTATACATACAACTACACAGTTGACGATTATGCAAAATACAACCTTACCGGAGGACTAAGAACAGCTTCCGCGGCAATAACCGGAGGTGCTGCACCGACAGGAAAAATTGCTGCAGGCCAGTCATTCTTAATCGAAGCAAATACAGCTTTGGCTAACGGAAGTTATACAGCTACTTTCAGAAACTCAATGCGTGTATCCGGAAACAATAATCAGTTTTTCCGAAATTCATCAAACGAAAACAATACAACTCCTGCAACAGGACTTGAAAAACACCGCGTTTGGCTTTCTTTAAGCAATACAGAAGGCGCTTATAACGAAGCATTGGTTGGATATATTCAGAACGCCACAAACGAAGTAGACCGATTATTTGATGCAAAGAATGTACCTTCCGGAAACACTGTTGCAATCTACTCCATGTTGGCAAACGAAAAGTTGTCTATTCAAGGTCGCGCGCTTCCTTTTGCCGATACGGAAATCATTCCAATTGGATACACAACAACAATTGACGGACAATTCAGTATCAGTTTAGAAAATTTTGATGGTCAATTTGACAACCAGAATGTTTACTTATTCGACAGCAATACCGGAATTTACCACGATTTGAAAGCCGCAGCATTTACCTTTACAACTGTAAGCGGAGAATTCAACAATCGTTTCGAATTGCGCTTTACCAATCCAACATTAAGTATAGATCCGCAAATCAACACTGCCGAATCGTTGATCATCCTAACGAAGGACAAAGAAATCACGGTAAAATCGTCCGGTTCAAACATTGCAAGTGTACAAGTACGTGATCTTTTAGGGAAATTGGTATACAGTCAGAACAACATTCTTTCAAAAGAATTCCGTACCAACGGCGTTCATGCATCTTCACAAATGCTTATTGTAAAAGTGACTTTTGACAATAAACAAACCATTGTGAAAAAAGCTTTAATGCCATAAGATAATAGCATCAACGGCCGATAAAAGTCTGCTTAAAATAGTAAACCGCCCCTTTTCGTATGAAATCAATTCGTACAAAAGGGGCTTTTTTATTGAAGCTGTTTACCGCAGTAAAAATATATCCGATTGCAAGTAATTCACACATAAATATAATTACCTTTGAGTAATGCTTATTACAGAAAATATCGCCAAACACGTCTCCCTTACTTCGGAAGAGCAGCAACTTGTTTTGGCTTTACTTGAGACCGAACGGTACAAAGCAAAAACCATCCTGTTGAAGGAGGGAGAAATCTGCAAATATTCCTTTTTTGTTGTTAAAGGCATTCTGCGAAGCTATACCTTTGATGAAAATGGCGTGGAACATGTGATGAGTTTCGCCTGCCCAGGCTGGTGGATTGCCGATATGTACAGTTTTCTTTCACAACGACCGGGCCAATTGTACATCGAAACCAATGAGGAGGCCGAAGTACTTCTGCTTTCCAAAGAAAATCAGGAAAAACTATACCTTCAGGTTCCGAAACTGGAACGTTATTTCCGTATTCTTATCGAAAATTCACTGGTAGCCAATCAACAGCGGTTGATCGATAACATGAGTTTTACTGCCGAAGCCCGTTATGACAAGTTCAGTAAAAAATACCCTGATTTGATCCATTGTCTACCTCAAAAGCAAATCGCATCTTATATAGGCGTCACTCCGGAGTTTTTCAGTAAAATGAAAGCCAGACTTCTTAAAAAGTAAGAACCTTAACATCTTAGCAATTTAGCATCTTAAAACTTTAAAAGATTTTCTTAATCTAGGTTAAGCACTTCCGGCCTAAACCCGGCGTAACTTTGTAACATCAAAACAATAGTTATGAACCGAAAAGATTTTATCCGAAAAACAATCCTAGGCAGCGGTGCTATTATCACCGGAACTGCATTGGCAAATAATGCCTCTGAGAAAACCGAAGAAACACTTGGATTCAATCACATTCAAAACACCAATTCTAAGATTATGGACCATACGATTTTACACAAAGCCAACACACGAGGAAATGCAAATCACGGCTGGCTGCAGAGTTTTCACACTTTCAGCTTTGCCAACTATCATAACCCTGAGCGTATGAATTTTGGTGTTCTGCGCGTTCTGAACGACGACACCGTAGCGGCAGGCATGGGCTTCGGAACACATCCGCACGATAATATGGAAATTATCAGTATTCCATTGGAAGGCGATTTGGAACACCAGGACAGCATGGGAAACAAAACCGTGATCAAAAACGGTGATATCCAGGTCATGAGTGCAGGAACCGGAATCCGTCACAGCGAATACAATAAAAATGCCGGTGAACAAGTGAAATTTTTGCAGATTTGGATCTATCCGAACAAACGAAATGTTGCGCCCCGATACGATCAGATCACATTAAATGCTGAAGACCGCCACAATAAACTGCAGCAAATCCTGTCACCGAACCCGGAAGATGCCGGTGTTTGGATCCATCAGGACGCTTGGTTTCATCTTGGAAAATTCGATAAAGATGTTGCAACCGAATACACTATCAAAAAACCAGGAAACGGTTTGTATGTTTTTGTGCTGAGCGGAGACATTACGATTAACGACCAGGAACTGAACACCCGCGATGGTTTCGGAATCTGGGATACTGATAAAGTGACAATTAAAGCAAATTCGGATACAGAATTCCTTTTGATGGAAGTTCCGATGGCGCTGTAAACGAGAATAGAGAAATTTAAACAAACGATCATGGCAACAACAAAATGGGTAATCGATCCGGTACACTCGGACGTCAGCTTTAAAGTAAAGCACATGATGTTTACCAATTTATCGGGAAGATTTACGAGTTATGAAGCAAACATCATCACGGAAGACGATGATTTCACTAAAGCGATCATTGAATTATCCGTTGATTCAAATTCGGTAGACACAAGAAATCCCGACCGTGACAATCATTTGAAAAGCGCTGATTTCTTTAATGCGGAAGGTTATCCGAAAATAACATTCAAAGCCTCTTCCTTCACCAAAGGGGATGGAGGTAATTATGTACTGGCAGGAGATCTTACCATTAGAGGAATGACCAAATTTGTAAAACTGCCGGCAGAATTCAGCGGAATGATGACCGATCCTTGGGGAAACACCAAAGTCGGCATTAATATTTTTGGAGTGCTAAACCGTAAAGACTGGGGTTTAAAATGGAACTCACCTTTGGACAACGGTGGTTTTTTACTCAGTGATGAAGTAAAAATTGACGTTGAAATACAACTGGTTCGAGCATAAAATTTTAAATTAATAAATTTTGATTGATGATAAAAAGCCTGTAGTTCTCTATGAATTGCGGGCTTTTTTCTTTACCGGCATAAAACAGACTTTATCGTTAGAAAAGATGAGAGCGGTCTTCTCTTATGGGATGGCATAGCGGACAACAGGAACGACAAACCAAAAGTGTCCCTATGTTTATGCTTCTAAAAAAAACTGTATTTTTGTACCCGATTGAGCTTTCTTCAATCTTTATATTTTTTCAATCTTTAAATCAAATTTATGAAAGCATACGTTTTCCCGGGTCAGGGTGCGCAATTCACCGGAATGGGTAAAGATTTATATGAAACTTCCCCTTTAGCGAAAGAACTGTTCGAAAAAGCGAACGAAATTTTAGGTTTCCGCATTACCGACATCATGTTTGAAGGTACCGCAGAACAATTAAAAGAAACCAAAGTAACGCAGCCTGCCGTATTCTTGCACTCGGTTATTTTAGCGAAAACTTTAGAAGATTTTAAACCGGAAATGGTTGCCGGTCACTCTTTAGGAGAATTTTCAGCTTTGGTGGCTAATGGGACTTTATCATTTGAAGACGGTTTGAAATTAGTTTCACAACGTGCTTTAGCAATGCAGAAAGCCTGCGAAATTACACCTTCCACCATGGCCGCAGTACTAAACTTGGATGACAAAATCGTAGAAGACATTTGTGCGTCTATTGATGGTGTTGTAGTCGCAGCGAATTACAATTGTCCTGGACAGTTAGTAATTTCAGGCGAATTGAAAGCCGTGGAAGAAGCTTGTGAAAAAATGAAAGAAGCCGGAGCAAAACGCGCTTTGATACTTCCGGTTGGTGGCGCTTTCCACTCACCGATGATGGAACCGGCTCGTGAAGAATTGGCTGCCGCAATTGAAGCTACAACTTTCAACACTCCGATCTGTCCTGTATATCAAAACGTAACTGCCAGTGCCGTTTCGGATCCAACCGAAATCAAAAAGAACCTTATCATCCAATTGACCGCTCCCGTAAAATGGACTCAGTCAGTACAACAGATGATTGCTGATGGAGCTACTTCGTTTACAGAAGTCGGACCAGGAAAAGTATTAGTTGGATTGGTAAACAAAATCAATAAGGAAGTAGAAACGATTTCTGCATAACTCTTAAAAATTGACATTTGAAACTCCGATGGTTGTCCGTCGGAGTTTTTTATTTTAATGATATCTTTGTTATACAAGAATTATACACTATGAATCCTGAAAATTTACGAACCGTAAATGTAATCCGGTATATAACTCCATTGCGCGAAGGAGGTTCATTGCCCGCACTGGCCGAAGCCGATGACGATTTTAAATACGTTTTGAAATTTCGCGGTGCCGGTCATGGCGTAAAAGCACTGATTGCCGAACTACTGGGTGGAGAAATTGCCCGTTTCTTAGGCTTGCCCGTCCCGGAATTGGTTTTTGCCACACTAGATGAAGGGTTTGGAAGAACGGAAGGTGACGAGGAAATTCAGGATTTATTGCAATTCAGTCAGGGATTGAATTTAGGATTGCACTATCTGTCCGGAGCAATAACCTATGACGCTGCCGTAAATAATTGTGATGCGCTATTGGCTTCAAAAATAGTTTGGCTGGATGCTTTTATCACTAACGTGGACCGAACGTTTCGCAACACCAATCTACTCATTTGGCACAAAGAACTTTGGTTGATTGACCACGGTGCCTCTTTTTACTTTCACCATTCCTGGGAGAATTGGAAAGCAAATGCTATGAGTCCTTTTCCTCTGATAAAAGATCATGTTTTGTTACCAAAAGCAACAAAAATAGAAGAAGTTCATAAAGAATTTACCGAGAAATTGAACGAAACGGTCCTGAAAGAACTCGTAAATTTAATTCCAACAGATTGGTTACAATGGGAAAACGGAGCAATTTCTCCTGAGAAAATCAAAGAAGTTTATTTTCAGTTTTTATCCATTCGATTAGCAAACGCGAACCTATTTTTAAAACAAATACAAGATGCACGAAAAACACTTATATGAATATGCCGTAATTCGTGTCGTACCAAAAGTTGAACGCGAAGAATTCATCAACATCGGATTGATACTTTTTTCAAAACGGGAAAAATATTTACGAATAGAACATAAAATCCCGGCAGAAAAAATAAAGTCGTTCTGCCCGGATTTTGATCTGGAACAATTGGAAGAAAACCTCACATCATTCACTAAAATCTGTTCAGGAAAAAGCGAAGGGGGTCCTATTGCCGCTTTTGAAATCGCAGAACGTTTCCGTTGGCTTACTGCTGTCAGGAGTTCAAGCATACAAACTTCAAGACCACATCCCGGATTTAGTATGGATTTGGATAAGACTTTTGAAAATTTATTTAAGGAATTGGTTTTATAGCGTTGTTAAAGCAAAGATCACACTTCCGATACTAATTATTACTGATAGTATCAAAATCCTAAAATCAATTGGAGATTCAGGAAAAGTAGTAGTCGGATCGGTAAACAAAATCAATAAAGAGGCACTGACACTGTCCGCATAATTCAAAAAAAACGAGGCGGGATTAATTTTTTTTACCTTAAATGTTTTTAATTAAAAAAAAATTTTAACTTTATCGCTAGTATAAATAATTATTAATTCTTAAAAATTAAAAAATGAAAAAAACACTTTTAGCTTTAGCTTTCGTTGGAGCATTAATGGTTTCTTGTAAAGAAAAAACTGAAGAGAAAATGGAAGAAGCAACAGATGCTGCTGCAACTGAAATGACTCAAGCTGCTGATACTGCTGCTGCTGCAATGGAAACTGCTGCAGATACTGCTACTGCAAAAGTAGAAGAAGCTGCTAAAGAAGTTAAAGAAGCTGGTAAAGAAGCTGCAAAAGAAGTTAAAGAAGAGGTTAAAAAGTAATTTTTAAAGGTCGGGAAACCGGCCTTTTTTTATTTATACCCAAATCTTTAAAAAAAAATCCCAAATCAATAATTTGGGATTTTTTTTATTTAACTACTACTTTTCGGATCTTCTGTTCCCATTTCCAGGCGCTGTTCAACGCCTCCTCTAATGTAGATTGGGCTTTCCATCCCAAAACAGTATTGGCTTTATCTGTATTTGCATACGCTACGGTAATATCTCCACTTCTTCGGCCTACAATTTTGTATGGTAATTTCTGTCCGCTCACTTTTTCAAAAGCTGTGATAACCTCCAACACCGAGCTTCCTTTACCGGTGCCTACATTGTAGAGTTCGGCCTTTTCGGTGTTTTTTTTCTGCAGTAAACGCTGTAATGCTACCACATGCGCTTTTGCCAAATCAACCACATGGATATAATCCCGGATGCAGGTTCCGTCCGGTGTCGGATAATCATCTCCGAAAACTGATAATTCCGCGCGCAGCCCTATTCCTGTTTGGGTAATAAACGGCACTAAATTCTGTGGTACACCGATTGGCAACTCACCTATTTCAGCACTTGGATGGGCACCGATCGGATTGAAATAGCGCAGTAAAACAGCATTTATGTTGGACACCCTAACGACGTCTTTAATTATTTCCTCTCCGATTTGTTTTGTATTTCCATAAGGAGACATAGCCTCCTGAACGGGAGCATCTTCTGTGATCGGCATTTTTTCGGCCTGACCGTAAACCGTACAGGAAGAGCTGAAAATAAAATTAGCTTCACTTAATTTCTCCAATTCCTTAAGAAGATACACCAACGAATTGATATTATTTTCATAATAAAGGAGTGGATTTTCAACACTTTCACCTACAGCTTTTGACGCGGCAAAATGAATTACACCCGAAATATTGTTATGCCGTCTGAAAAAATCCTCAACAGCTTTTTTTTCGCGTAGATCTAACTTCTCAAATTCAGGTTTTTTTCCGGTAATCCTTGTGATCCCATCCAATACCTCCGGGGAAGAATTAGATAAATCATCGACAATCACAACATCAAAACCCTGATTTTGCAATTCCACCGCTGTATGCGATCCGATAAAACCCAATCCACCTGTAACAAGTATTTTCATTTCCTTTTACCTTGAATTTATTAATAATTGTGTTCTATAAAAGTAAGCCTTATAACAGACTATTTAAAAAATTCAAGAACAGAATCGACGATAAAACCGATTTGTTCGTCGTCTAACTCGGTATGCATCGGCAATGAAATTACTTCTTTCACCAATTGATTCGTTACCGGGAAATCCTCCTCCTTGTATCTCGGATCCAAATACGCTTTCTGACTATGCAATGGAATCGGATAATAAATAGCACACGGAATTCCTTTCGCCTGAAGATGATCCATCAACCCATCACGGTTCGCATCAATAATGCGCAAGGTGTATTGGTGGAAAACATGCCAGTCGCATTCATCTGGAATTACCGGAGCTATGATATTTTTATGTCCCTCAAATCCTTTTGAATATTTTCGGGCAGCATTTTGTCTTGCTTCGTTGTACAAATCCAAAAACGGTAGTTTTGCGTTTAAAACCGCCGCCTGAACACTGTCCAGACGCGAGTTCACTCCCACCACATCATGATGATAACGAACATACATTCCGTGATTTACGATTCCGCGAAGTGTGTGAGCCAAATCATCATCATTAGTAAAGATTGCACCTCCATCCCCGTAACAACCTAAGTTTTTAGAAGGGAAGAATGAAGTTGCTCCCACATGACCGATAGTCCCGACTTTTTTCTTAACACCGTCTCTATCAGTAAAATCAGCACCAATCGCCTGAGCATTATCCTCGATCACATACAAATTGTGTTCTTTAGCAATGTCCATGATAGCATCCATATTGGCCGCACGACCGAACAAGTGCACCGGAACGATTGCTTTTGTTTTAGGAGTAATCGCTTTTTTAATCGCTTCCAATGAAATGTTCATATTATCCACTTCCACATCCACTAAAACAGGAGTAAGTTTCAGTAAAGCAATAACTTCAACAGTCGCCGCAAAAGTAAAATCAGCAGTGATTACTTCATCACCCGGCTGTAAACCCAATCCCATCATGGCAATCTGTAAGGCATCAGTACCATTAGCGCAAGGAATCACGTGCTTAACACCCAAATAATCTTCGAGACTTTTTTGGAATTGCTGCACCTGCGGTCCGTTAATATAAGTATTGGTGTCTAAAACCTCCTGAATAGAAGCGTTTACGGTATCTTTTATTTTTTCGTATTGACTTTTAAGGTCAACCATTTGTAATTTTCTCATTTGAAAAGTCGATTTAAAAACACGCAAAAATACGAATTAAAGTAGAATGATTTAAGGATAATAAAAAGAAACCGTATTTTAGCGCGACAAAAGAAAAGTTATGTTTTTCCTCTACAATATTGTGGTTCGAATAGCCGGTTTTTTACTTAAGATTGTGGCCTTATTCAGCCCGAAAATCAAATTATTTGTGGATGGACGGAAGTCGGTTTTCAGCACACTTTCATCCAAAATTTCCTCCTCCGACAAAACCATTTGGTTCCATGCCGCTTCACTTGGCGAGTACGAACAGGGACTTCCGGTAATGGAAGAAATCAGAAAAGAATTCCCGGAGCATAAAATTGTGGTGACTTTCTTTTCTCCTTCCGGTTATGAAGTGCGCAAAAACAATACGGTTGCCGATGCAACAGTTTACCTTCCCCTGGATACTAAAAAAAATGCAGAAACCTTTTTGCAGTTAGTTCGTCCGGAGATAGCGTTCTTCATCAAATATGAATTCTGGCCCAATTACCTGAATGAACTCAAAAAACAGAACATCAAAACCTATTTGATTTCAGGAATTTTCAGGGAAAAGCAGAGTTTCTTTAAATGGTATGGCGGTTTTTACAGAAATGCATTAAAAAACATCGATTATTTTTTTGTTCAGAACGAGAGCTCAAAAAAACTGCTTCAAAGTATCGGTTTTCACAATGCAAAAGTATCGGGCGACACTCGTTTTGATCGCGTGGTCTCCATTTTGGACCGTGATAATTCTTTGGATTTTATTGCTGATTTCAAAGGAGAGGCGACTACGGTTGTCATCGGAAGTTCATGGCCTAAAGACGAATCATTACTAACGAATTACATCAATCAATCTGATCCCGATGTGAAGTTCATCATCGCACCCCACAACATCAAACCGGATCAGATTCAGCAATTAAGAAACGCTATCGCTAAAAAAACGGTTTTATTTTCGGAAAAAGAAAATCAAAATCTTCCTGATTCACAGGTTTTCATCATTGACACGATTGGTATTCTGACCAAAATATACAGCTACGCCGATATTGCTTATGTAGGTGGTGGATTCGGAAATCCGGGCGTTCACAATATTCTGGAACCGGCAACTTTTGGGATTCCGGTGGTAATCGGCCCGAATTATTCTCATTTTGCAGAAGCGACGGCCTTGGTCAATATTGAAGGTTGTATCTCTATTTCCAATCAGAACGAATTAAATCAGGCATTTGATCTACTGACTCAGAACGAAGACGAGCGCTATGAAAAAGGACACATCTGCAGCACTTTTGTTCAGATGAATAAAGGAGCGACGAATACGATCATTAATCATATCAAAACAAATTATAAATCATAAATCAGGCTACTGAAATTCAAAAATTGTAAATTGCACACTCTTAAATTCACACTATGAAATTTCTAAAACTACTTGTTATTTTATTCGTTCTTCCGATATATGGCCAACAAGGCGGTATGTGGGTTCCTTCTTTACTGAAAGGGATGAACGAAACCGAAATGAAAAATATGGGAATGAAAATCAGTACCGATGCTATTTATTCGGTGAACCATTCCAGTTTAAAAGATGCGGTTCCTCAATTTAACGGAGGGTGTACCGCCGAGGTAATTTCTCCGAAAGGACTGATCCTTACCAACCACCACTGTGGTTTCAACAACATCCAGGACCATTCTTCCGTAGAACACGACTACTTAACCGACGGTTTTTGGGCTTATAAAATGGAAGATGAATTACCTAACAAAGATGCATTCGTAACCTTCATCGTAAAAATTGAAGACGTTACCAATAAGGTTATGGAAGGTGTTGTTAATCTTCCGACGGAAGCAGAAAAACAAAAGAAAATCCAGGAAAACATCGCGATGCTGAACAAAACCCTTCCCAAAGAATCATGGCAGGAAAACAGCATCCGTACTTTTTATGACGGAAACCAGTACCTTTTATTTATAACGGAAACCTTCAAGGACGTTCGTTTGGTGGGAGCACCGCCTTCATCGATCGGAAAATTCGGTTCGGATACAGACAACTGGGTTTGGCCGCGTCATACCGGTGATTTCTCTTTGTTCCGAATTTATGCGGGAAAAGACAACCGTCCGGCGGAATACTCTAAAGACAATGTACCGTATGTACCGAAACATTATTTCCCTGTTTCTACTCAGGGTGTGAAAGAAAACGATTTCACTATGGTAATGGGTTACCCGGGAAGAACTCAGGAATACTTACCATCTTATGCTGTGGAGCAAATCGTAAATTCGTTAAATCCCGCAAAAATTGAAATCCGTGACCGTGCCTTAAAAACACAGGATGGTTTTATGAGAAAAGACAACGCCATCAAAATTCAGTACGCCGCTAAATATGCACAGGTGGCTAATTACTGGAAAAAATGGATCGGCGAATCAAAAGGACTGAAAAAAGTCAATGCCGTTGCTATCAAACAACAATTTGAAAAAGACTTTACATCGAAAGTTGTCAAAGCCGGAAAACAGGCTGAATACGGTACTATTTTACCTGATTTCAAAACAACATACGATGCTATCGCTCCTTATGCTTTAGCCAGAGATTACTTTTCGGAAGTTGTTTTAAGAAATACGGAAATCTTAAGCTTCGGTTATCGTTTATACCAACTGGAACAAGTGTACAACACCAAAGGAGAACAGGCTTTCAACGACAGAAAAGCCAACCTGATCGCAGGATTTGAACCTTTATACAAAGATTTCAATGCTAATGTAGACGAAAAAGTTTTTGAGCAGCTGATTGATCTTTATGCTAAAAAATCACCGCAACAGTTTTTACCGGAAAGCATTAAAAACATCAATGCAGAATCGGCAGCCAAATCTATTTTCGCTAATTCGAAATTAACTTCTTATAACGGATTAAAAGGACTAATGGACGGTGATGCAAAATCCGTGATCTCAAAAATAAATCAGGACCCGGCATACATGTTAGTAAAAACGATCGCTGATGCTTACAATAAAAATGTAGCACCTAAATACGACGAATTAAACCTGAAGAATATTGCATTGCAGCGTACTTACATGAAAGCGATACTGGAATTGAGTCCGAAATCAGCGCGTATTTTCCCTGACGCCAACAGCACACTTCGCGTTACCTATGGAAAAGTAAAGGGCTACGAACCAAGTGATGCTGTGAGCTATGAGCCGATGACTTATTTAGACGGAGTGATGGAAAAATACATTCCCGGCGATTATGAATTCAATGTTCCTCAAAAGCTGATTGATTTATACAATGCCAAAGATTATGGCCCGTATGCAGACAAAAACGGTAAAATGCCTGTAGCCTTCATTGCAACCAATCATACAACCGGCGGTAATTCCGGAAGCCCGGCACTGGATGCAAACGGAAACCTTATCGGACTGAATTTTGACCGTGTTTGGGAAGGAACAATGAGCGACATTCAATACGATCCTTCGATATGTAGGAATATTATGGTCGATATGCGTTATGTTTTGTTCGTAATTGATAAATATGCCGGAGCAAAAAATCTGATTCAGGAGATGAAATTGGTTACACCGGCAAAAACCAAGAAAAAATAGCACCAAACTGTAAATCAAATACATACCATATAACAAAGAAAAATTTAACTTACAAATTCAATTTGATAAAAATGGCATGAAATTTGTTTTTACAGCAGTGGGATTCAAGGGAATATTTTTTTTAAAAAATGAAAAAAAATTATTTCATCGTATAAAAAAATTTATATCTTTGCCCCGAATTAATAATTAACCTTTATAATTTAGTAAGATGAAAAAAGTTGTTTTAAGCTTAGCTTTAGTAGCTATGATGAGTGTTTCTTTCGTATCATGTAAAGAAACTGCAAAAGAAGAAACTGTAACTGAAGAAGTTGCTCCAGCTGCTGAAGAGGCTGTTGAGGCTACTGCTACTGAAACTGATTCTGCTGCAACTCCTGCTGCTGAAACTGCTGCTCCTGCTACTGAGACTGCTGCTCCTGCTGCTGCTCCAGCTGCTGAAGCTCCAGCTGCTCACTAGTATTTTAAATACAGTAAGAAAAAAAATAGTCCCGCATAGCGGGACTTTTTTTTAGGCTTTAGCTAAAACTTCAACAAGGTTTTGAAATCTTTTTTTGTGCTTTTACCACTTCACATCTTCCCGGCCCACAGCCCAATCTTTTGGGACCGCATGAAACAGCCAGCCCGGCAAAGACCATCAATAACAATACTTTCTTCATAATTTAAACTATTTCAGATAACTGCAACGTCTTTAATTGTTCCAGATAATCTCTTTGATTAGACAATCTCGGAATTTTATGCTGTCCGCCTAACTTATCCTGCTCTTTCAGCCAATCATAAAACAAATTGGTCCGCGCCACATTTAAAACCAGCGGATTTAACGTCATATTATTATAACGTTTCGCCTCATAATCCGAATTTACTTCCTGCAGGCACAAATCCAACAATTTACTGAATTCATCAATGTTTTCAGGCATCTTTCTAAATTCCAACATCCATTCATGCGCTCCTTTTTCTTTTCCTTCCATAAAAATCGGAGCCACGGTATAATCAATCACCTCACAATTTAACTGTTGACAAGCTTTTGCCAATGCCATATCCGTATTTTCAACCATCAGTTCTTCGCCGAACACATTAATATGGTGTTTTGTCCTTCCGGTGACACGAATGCGATACGGACTTAACGACGTAAAACGAATCGTATCTCCAATCAGATAGCGCCACAAACCGGAATTGGTAGTAATTACCACAGCATAATTTTTATTCATTTGTACTTCTGCCAGAGGAATTACGCGCTGGTTAAGCGTCCCAAAAGTATCCATTGGTATGAACTCATAAAAAATGCCGTAATCCAGCATCAATAACAAATCACTTGAGTTGTTCAGATCCTGAATAGCAAAAAAACCTTCGGAGGCATTATAAATCTCGTAATATTTAAAATCAGCTTTCGGCAAAATGTTTCTGTATTGCTCGCGGTACGGTTCAAAACTTACCCCACCGTGAAAATACACTTCGAGATTCGGCCAAATTTCCAGCAAACTCTCTTTTCCGGTAGCCTCCAGCATCTTGTTTAGCAATACCAACATCCACGATGGAACACCGGCAAAACTGGTAACATTTTCATTTTTGGTTTCGTTAATAATGGCCGCTATTTTGGTTTCCCATTCACTCATCAACGACACCTTATTGCTTGGCGTACTACTGAATTCCGCCCAAAAAGGCATATTATCGATCAAAATAGCCGACAAATCCCCAAAAAAGGTATTGTTATCCTCATACAACTGTTTACTTCCTCCCAAACGAAGGCTTTTACCCGTAAACAATTCCGATTCTTCATTGTTATTCAAATAAAGGCACAACAAATCTTTACTGGCCTTATAATGACAATCCTCCAGCGCTTCACTACTCACCGGGATGAATTTACTTTTCGCATTGGTCGTACCACTTGATTTGGCAAACCATTTGATTGGTGTACTCCAAAACACATTCTGCTCGCCTTTACGGGTAAGCTCAATCAGAGGCTCCAGTTCTTCATAGGTCGATACCGGAATTCTTTCCGAAAAGGTCTTGTAACTCTTTATCGTCGAGAATTCATATTTTCTTCCCAATACGGTTCCTTCGGCCGTTCGAAGCAAATTGAAAAGCAATTCTTCCTGAACTTCATTGGGATATTTCAAAAACAATTCCATCTGATGAATTCTCTTTTTCAGTATCCAGGACGCAATTGAATTTATAATGGTTAATGGCATCTTTTCGCAATTAATGAATTATGAATTGTAAAATAGGAATTATAACTTTACAACTTTACCAAATATAACAAATTTTAGCAATAATTTTGCCCCGCAAACCCAATTCCTAAATTTTCAAATCCTTTAAAAAATGACATACGAAGGCGTACTGACGAAAATGCAAACCGAATTCGGAAACCCGATTCAGTATTATCTTGTTTTTGAAAACAGCTATTTGAACATTAACCAGCTGTTGAACAAAGAATTGAAAATTACCTTTATGGGTTATCAGTGTCTGAATTGCGGAAAAAAGAAGAAAATTTTCCGCCAGGGATTCTGTTACGACTGTTTTATGTCAAGTGCTGCCGCAGGTGATTGGATCATGAAACCGGAATTGAGCACTGCCCATTTAGATATTGCTGACCGCGACTTAGAATACGAAAAAAAGGTACAATTACAACCGCACATAGTTTATCTGGCCCTGTCGAGTGAGATAAAAGTGGGTGTTACCCGAAAAACGCAGGTGCCAACACGATGGATCGACCAAGGAGCAATTGAAGCCGTGCCGATCGTCGAAGTTCCCAACCGTTATTTAGCGGGGATTACAGAGGTGGCTTTAAAAAACCATTACGCTGACAAAACTAATTGGCAGAAGATGCTTAAAAACGAAATCCCGAGTGTCGATTTAGTGGCCGAAAGAAACAGCCTGAGCAATCTGATTCCGGAGGAAGTACAGCCTTATTTCCAACCGATACCCGAAAAAAAATACGATCTGGTTTATCCTGTTTTGGAATACCCTAAAAAAGTCAACAGTTTGAACCTGGACAAAACCCAAGAATTTTCCGGAAAATTATCCGGAGTAAAAGGTCAGTACCTCATCTTTGAAGACGGAACGGTTTTCAACGTCCGCACCTTTGAAGGTTATGTGGTTCAAATCGATTTAATATAAAAAAAGCCCCAACTAAGGGGCTTTTTATTTTAAGGTGTTTGTTGTGGTTTTTTCTTCTTACCCCCAAGCAAACCTTTAATAGCATCTTCCGCCGCTGATTTAACATCCGTTTTTGGTTTTGGAGTAGTTGTTTTAGCAGTATCCTTCGGTGTAGTCGTATTCCCTTTGGTTCCGCCTAAAATATTTCCTAAAGCAGAAGCTCCCTGATTCAGCAATTTATTTTTCTGATAGTTAATCAACTGCGTGGTCACATTAGTCATTGCCTGCTTCATGTCGGTAGTGATCTTTGGGTTTTTGAAATTTCCGGTCATCGTGGCATTTACCGGAACATTTTCAATTTTCCCTTGCTCTGCCGGTGTAAGTTTTGCAAGCAATTTATTTACTTCAGGCCCTAAATACTTTGCCGGAACATCAAATTTCAGATTGTAATTCATGGTTTGGTCAAAACCGTGCGATCCGCCAACTGTCACCTTAACATCCTGATATTTCAAATCCATCGGTTTCAGGTTCACTCTTCCGTTAGTAAAAGACAGTGCTGCCTTAACATCATTCAGACTCAACTTATTTACATCAATGAATTTAACGTTAGAAGACAACGAAGACAATACTTGCGAATTTTGGGCATTAACTTTAGCGCCCAGCAATTGCCCTACCAAATCACCCGAAATGGTTTTCAGATCCGGAGTCATTTCAATAGCATCTAAATTTCCGGAAAGATTGATCGTCGAATTCAGTTTTCCGTCCACTACTCCAGCAATAGGCGCGATGGACTTCAACATGTCCAATTGAGTGAATGATTTAGCGATATCCACTTTATTTAAACCTAAATTCATTTTAAACGAAGGCACTTTCCCTTTCGTAGAAACCACACCATCCACTCCGATTGTCCCGTCAAAAATACTGGATTTCAGATTTTGAAGGGTTACGGCCTGATCACGGATGATCATTTTTCCGGATACATCTTTTAACGTCAGATTATCATACACGACCGTATTTGCGTTTGCCGTTGCAGTACAATCTAAAAAGGCCGGGATTTTAACCGCTTCTTTCTTCGCCGTTCCTTCCTTAGCCGGTGCAGATGGCGCCATAAAATCGGAAACCAAGAACTGGTTGGAACTCATATTGAAATTTGCTTTCAGGATCTGATCCTTAAACACGAAGCCGTAGAAATTATCCAGAGTTCCGGTAAGATGGACATCTGATTTTCCGGTTTTTAAATCCAATTGGTTCAAACGGATCTGGTTCGGATTAAATGCCACAACCGCTTGTGAAATCTGAACCGGTTTTGCCATTTCAGGACCCGTATAATTAAATCCGGTAAGCGACAAATTTCCTGAGTTTTGAATATTCTGGTACTGACTGGTTTCAACCGATTTCATATCGAATTTTGTCACCACATCGGCTTTCAGAATTCCGGAAAGCGGTTTATCTAATTTCACCGGATAAGCTTTTGTCACATTGGCCAGATTGATAATTCCTTTCAATTCGGCATTCACCAAGGCATTTTCGGCCACATTTCTGATATTGGCTTTTGCGTTGAAAACATCCTGATCGATACGGAATGATAATCTATCCAAATTCACATAAGTATCGTTCATCAAACCGGTTTCGTTAATAATTTTTGTGTCGATATGAATATCCTGTACCGATTTAGGCAGATCCGGATACTGGAAAGACGCATTGTCGGACGCGATTCCGATATTAAACTTCGGAACAGTCGTATCGGTCAGTTCTCCTTTCACAGTTCCGTTCACTCTAAATTCACCCGTTGTTTTTACCGTATTGATATTGCCTGCATAAGCTGCCGGAATCAATCCCAGGAAGTTTTTGAAATCCGAAGTAGGTGTTTTGAATTTCAGATCATAAACCTGTCCTTTTTCCACCATTTGAATGAATCCGTCAAACTCCAACGGCAATTGATTGATCAAAGCTTTGTTGTTTCGGAACGTATATTTTTGATTCTTCATGTCGATTCCCAAAACGGCATCCAAAGATAACGCTACGTCTTTCATGTAGTTCATCTTATCCATATCCAGCGATAGTTTCGCAGTGGATTTCGTGGTTAAATCCAGTTTATCTGCCGCTAAATCACCAGTTCCTTCATGGTTCAGACTATCGATCACCATTTTAATCTTCGACTTTTCATCGGTATAGCGAAAACGCAGATTTTCAATGGAATATTTCTGAATGCTCATGGCAAATGGCTTGCTTTTTGACTCATCTTCCGGTTTTTGATCCTTTAAAGCAATATCAAAATTACCGACACCATCTTTATTAAAAATGATATTCACCAATCCGTCTTTTGAGGAAAAACCTTCAATATTCATCGCCTCTCCTTCTCCTTTAAACAGTTCTTTAACCGACATTTTCAGATTGACTTCACCGGCATAAAATAACGTATCCCCTTCAAAAGGCGCCTTGTTGATAATACTTAACTTATCAATGGTAACGCTGGCATTGGGGAAATTTTTAAACAAACTCAAGCCCACGTCTTCAAAAGCCACCTTGGCATCCACATTTTCATTTATGGATTTAACCACCAACTCTTTAATTTTGTTCTTAAACAAAAAAGGTGTCGCCGCTAACGCAACAACTATGATCAACAGAGAAATTCCTGTAATCTTTAAAATTTTCTTCACCATGGCTTGAACTATTTATTTCACGAAAGTACTACAAAAATTAAACCAACTTATAAATGAAAACATAAAATAAGTTGGTTTAGTATGAAATGAGATTGGATTTTTTACTGGATGTTCAACTCAAACGGCATTACCGCCTGTGTACCTCTTCGCTGGTTTGCTTTTCGGATGCGCTCTAAAACCTGATAGTTCTCCGCTCCGATTTCTTCTTTAATCAAAGCTTCTTTTGACTGGAACATTGAGATTCCACCGAAATTTCGAAGCCAGTCTTCAAAGGTCTTTTCATATTCCGGATAGTCTTCTGTTCTGTATTCCTTGATCTTTGCCAACGATGCCGCATGCTTAATAGCCGCATCCATTCCTCCGATCTTATCCACTAATCCAAGCCTTAAAGCATCGGCACCGGTCCAAACACGACCTTGGGCAATAGCATCAACCTGCTCGGTCGTCATTTTTCTTCCCGCCGATACGCGTTTTAAAAATGTAGTGTAAATCGTTTCAATACTTTCGGTCGTTACTTCCTTAAATTTTTCGTTAATTGGTTCAAAAACACTGTAACCGCTTGCGTTCTGATGGGTTTTTACCTGCTCGGCGTTAATCCCCAATTTTGTTGCCAAAGGATGGAAATTCGGCAAAGCCCCGAAAACCCCAATGGAACCGGTAATCGTATTTGGCTCCGCAAAAATCGTATTGGCATTACAAGAAATATAATAACCTCCCGAAGCGGCTAAATTCCCCATGGACACCACTACCGGTTTTACTTTCTTGGTCAGTTCGATTTCCCTCCAGATCAGTTCGGATGTCAACGCATTTCCTCCCGGAGAATCCACTCTTAAAACTACGGCTTTTACATTCTCGTCGTTACGCGCTTCCTCCAAAGAACGACGCATGGATCCTTCCCCTATATAACTCACATCGCCTTCACCGGATTGAATTTCACCCTGGGCATACACGATGGCAATTTTATCTTTCTTACTATAATCGGTATTGCTTCTGGCTACATTTTCGGCATAATCCAAAATGCTTACTTTATTGTACTCCTCATCCTTGTCCACTTTCAATGCTTTTCGGATACCGTTATGGTATTCATCTTCATATCCTATTTTGTCGATCAGATGTTTTTTCAACGCTAATTCCGGCGTACGTGCTCCCAATGAGTTAGCAATGGCATTCAAGCTGTCTACGGATACATTTCTGCTTTTGGAAATATCAGCCACCACAGAATTCCAGATCGAGTTCAGCAATTCACTCATTTGTTCGCGATTGGCTTCACTCATTTCATTTTCCAGAAACGGCTCTACGGCACTTTTGTATTTTCCGTGACGGATTACCTCCATTTTAATCCCGGATTTATCTTCAAAGTTTTTAAAGAACAATACTTCGGCTGACAATCCCTTAAAATCCATTTCGCCTACCGGATTAAGATAGATTGTATCGGCGATTGAATTAAGGTAATATTCCTTCTGTGAAAATGCATTGGCGTAAGACACTATAAATTTACCTGATTTCCTGAATTCTTCCAGTTTGCGACGAATGGCTTTGCTTTGCGCCAATCCGATTTGTGATTCACTGTTCAGAATTGAAATTCCTTTAATTTTATCATCGGTTTTAGCGGCTTCAATAGCATTTAAAACATCAGCAACACCATCGTGTTTGGTTTCAAAATAATCAAAATCGGTAAACTTGAATTGTCCGCCGTAATCTTGACATACTTCCGTAAGATCCAACTCGATAACCGAATCGTCTTTCACGGCTACATGATCACCGTCACCACCAAAAATGGCACTGATCAATACGATCCCAAAGAAAAAGATCATAAAAAACACAAACAATCCCACGATTGTTGCCAGTACATTTCCTAAAAATTTCATTTCTTTTTGTTTTTATGATAGGTAGTCAAAATGTTAAAATTGTTACACCTGAAGACCAAAATAAGTTTATAAGTATCCTGCTGAAAAATCTTAAATACTGAAATACTTTTAGTTATTTTGCCACATGAACCGTCAGCATCAAGTTGTTTTATCGTTAGGAGGTAATCAGGGGGAACGTTTGGAGAACCTACAAGCCTGCATCTCTTTAATTCACAAAACCATAGGTACCGTTATTCGTGTTTCCAAAATATACGAAACGCCTTCCTGGGGATTTGACAGCGATGCGTTTTATAATTGCGCTGTATTAGTGCATACGTCTTTTTCTGCACAAAAGATCTTAGACAAGATTATGGAAACGGAAAAACAGCTTGGTCGCATAAGAAGTGAGCAACAAGGTTATCAGGCGCGACTTATTGATATCGACATCATTAGTTTTGACGAACTGGTTTTGGAAACCGAAACATTGCACATCCCGCATCCGCAGATGCAAAACCGACTGTTCGTCCTATTACCGATGCAGGATCTAAATTTGGATTGGCTGCATCCGAAAACCAAACAAACAATTTCAGATCTGATAAAAGAAACAGATGATAAAAGCGATTGTAAAGTGGTTGAAAGCCTAAATACACCTTTAGAAAATTTCAAAATCAACCAATTTAAACATATCGCGATTGAAGGCAATATCGGCGTAGGCAAAACGACTTTATCTACTAAAATTTCGGAAGACTTTAACGCGAAGTTAGTGCTGGAGCGGTTTGCCGATAATCCGTTTTTGCCTAAATTCTACGAAGACCAGAATCGCTATGCTTTCCCTTTGGAAATCTCTTTTTTGGCCGACCGTCACCAGCAATTATCAGATGATTTATCCCAGTTCGATCTGTTTAAAGATTTCATAGTTTCCGACTATCACTTTTTCAAGTCTTTGGTTTTTGCGAAAGTCACTTTGGCAGAAGACGAATACCGACTGTACCGAAACCTGTTCGACATTATCTACAAAGAAATGCCCAAACCGGATCTTTTTGTGTATTTATACCAAAATACGGAACGCTTGCTTCAACAGATCAAGTTGCGTGGCCGTTCATACGAACAGGAAATCCCTGCCGAATACCTGGAGAAGATTAACCAGAGTTATTTGGATCACATCCAAACTCAAACCGATTTAAACGTTTTGGTCATTGATGTTTCCGATCTGGACTTTATGGAAAATCAGGAAGATTACTTAAAAATCCTTGAAAAAATAAATTCGAAATAATTTTCAAATTAGCTCATTTTCAAATCCGCTATTTTTTGGTACAGATCCCAAACCACTATTCCGGCGCTAACGGATATGTTTAATGAATGCTTGGTTCCCAACTGCGGAATTTCAATCACTCCATCGCTCAGATGAATGGCTTCCTGCGCTACTCCTTTTACTTCATTTCCGAAAACCAAGGCATATCTTTGTCCTGATTCCACCTGAAAATCATTCAACATAACAGAATTTTCAACCTGTTCGATTGAATAAACGGAAATATTCTCGTCTTTCAACTGCCGTATAACTTCCAGCACGTCTTTAGCATATTCCCAGGTTACCGTTTCCGTGGCACCTAAAGCCGTTTTATGGATTTCTCTATTTGGCGGTGTCGCGGTAATTCCGCACAGGTAGATTTTCTCGATTAAAAAAGCATCGGCAGTTCTAAATACCGAACCGATGTTGTGCAGACTTCGAATATCATCCAATACAATGATAATGGGCGTCTTGTCCGCCTGTTTAAACTCCTCTATATTTTTGCGTTCCAGTTCGCTGTTGGCCAGTTTTCTCATTTTGATGCATTAAAAAAGCCTCCAAAATTAAACATTTTGAAGGCTTCCTATTTTATTTATCGTAAAAATTTAGCTTTTTACTTCCTGAACTTTTGCAGGAGCCACAGGACTTGCAACCGGAGTTGGAGTCACTGGAGTAATTGGAGCTGCAACAGATTTCACATCACCTTTAATCATTAAAATTTTCGGCGTATCAGAAATATTAGTAGTAATGGTTACGTTCTTTTGGAACACACCTACTCTGTTTGTATCATATTTTACTTTGATAACACCTTTTGCTCCAGGTGCGATTGGCTCTTTTGGAGCTTCAGGCACTGTACATCCACAAGATCCTTGCGCACTCTTAATCACTAATGGCTCGCTACCATTATTAGTGAATACGAATTCTCTCTGACCGTTTTCGTTCTGATTGATTGTTCCGTAATCGATAGTTTCGTTTTCGAAAACAATTCCAGGTCCTTTAACTTCAGGAGTAGCAACTGCAGTCTTTTTAGACTTCTTAGATTTCTTAGTTGTTTTTACTTCAGTAGTAACTTTTGTCGTTTTAGCAGTTTCTTGTGCCGTAGCAGCTGTTAAGCCAAATACAAAAAACGCGCTTAGTAGCAATATTTTTTTCATAACTAATTTGTTTATTAAACATTTAGAAGGCAAATCTATTAAAAAAGATAATTCAATTTTCAATAAAACTTAATTTTAATTAATTTTTAAGACAACTATTTCCGGAATAAAGTCTTCGTGTATATTTGCAAATAAACCAATAATCATGCCAACAAAAGAAAAAGCGCCTAAAGAAACCCCATTAATGAAGCAATACAACGAGATAAAGAACAAATATCCCGATGCCTGTTTGCTTTTCCGTGTAGGTGATTTTTATGAAACTTTTGGCGAGGACGCCGTGCGCGCTTCAGGCATTTTGGGCATTACCTTAACCAAAAGAGGTGCCGGCTCGGATTCGGAGACTGCATTAGCAGGATTCCCGCATCACTCCTTAAACACTTATCTTCCAAAACTGGTAAAGGCAGGTCTTCGAGTAGCTATTTGCGATCAGCTGGAAGATCCGAAGATGACCAAAACCATCGTAAAAAGAGGCGTGACGGAATTGGTGACACCGGGTGTCGCACTGAACGACGAAGTACTGCACTCGAAATCCAACAATTTTCTGGCTTCGGTTCATTTCGGAAAGAAAAATGTAGGCGTTTCATTCCTTGATGTTTCCACAGGAGAATTTTTAACGGCTCAGGGCAATGAAGAATATGTTGACAAATTATTGCAGAACTTTAATCCGAGTGAGATTTTAGTTCCGAAGCATTATAAAAATCAGTTTAAAGAACATTTTGGCGAAGATTTCCATTCCTTTTTCCTTGAGGATTGGATATATAAAGAAGATTACGCCTTTGAACGCCTTACCACTCACTTCCAGACCAATTCACTTAAAGGTTTCGGCATTGAGGAACTACAGGAAGGCATCATTGCTTCGGGAGCAATTTTATATTATTTGTCCGAAACACAGCATAACAAAATTCAGCATATCACCAACATCCACCGTATTGCAGAAGACGCTTATGTTTGGATGGATAAATTTACAATTCGCAATTTAGAATTATACCACAGCTACAATCCTAATGCGGTTACTTTATTAGAGGTCATCGACAGAACGCTTTCCCCAATGGGCGGGCGATTACTGAAACGCTGGTTGGCTCTTCCGTTAAAAGACGCCAAAAAAATTGAAGGAAGACATGAGGTTGTGGAATATTTGAAAACCAACAGCGAAGTACTGCAAAAAATGCAGCAACAGATCAAACAGATTTCCGATCTGGAACGTTTGATTTCGAAGATCGCAACCGGAAAAGTGAGTCCGCGTGAAGTGGTTTACCTGTGTAATTCCCTGGATGCTATCATCCCGATGAAAACACAAGCTTTGGAAAGCACTAATGAAGCCTTAAAAACTATCGGTGACAGTTTACATTCATGCGACTTATTGCGCGAAAAAATAAAAACCACATTAAATCCGGAGGCTCCTGTAGCTATCAATAAAGGAAATGCGATCGCGAAAGGAATTCATCCGGAATTGGACGAGTTGCGTACCATTGCATTTTCAGGAAAAGAATATCTTGAGGCCATGGAAGCCCGCGAAAGTGAAAAAACCGGAATTCCATCTTTAAAAATATCATTCAACAACGTATTCGGTTACTATATTGAAATCCGAAATACCCACAAAGATAAAGTTCCGGCAGAATGGATTCGCAAGCAGACTTTAGTAAATGCCGAGCGTTACATTACAGAAGAACTGAAAGAATATGAAACCAAGATTTTAGGCGCTGAAGAGAAAATCCACAAATTGGAATCGGAATTATTCGAACAATTGGTGCAATGGATTTCCACGTACATCAGACCGGTTCAACTGAATGCCAATCTGGTAGCACAATTAGACTGTTTGTGTTCATTCACCCAACTGGCTATTGAAAATAATTATGTTCGCCCTGAATTGGATGAAAGTTTTGATTTGGACATCAAAAACGGTCGTCATCCGGTGATTGAAAAACAGTTGCCTGCTGGTGTACCTTATATCTCAAACGATGTTTTTCTTGATAATGTCGGCCAGCAGATCATCATGATTACCGGTCCGAACATGTCGGGTAAATCCGCGATCCTTCGTCAAACCGCATTGATCGTCTTATTGGCTCAAATGGGAAGTTTTGTACCTGCGGAAAATGTGCGTATGGGGATTGTCGACAAGATCTTTACGCGTGTGGGCGCCAGCGACAACATTTCTATGGGTGAATCTACGTTCATGGTAGAGATGAATGAAACCGCTTCGATTTTGAACAATATATCTAACCGAAGCCTGGTATTGTTAGACGAAATCGGACGAGGAACCTCAACATATGACGGAATTTCGATTGCCTGGGCCATTGCCGAATATCTGCACGAACATCCGAACAAACCGAAAACACTGTTTGCCACCCATTATCATGAACTGAATGAAATGGAACTAACTTTCGAGCGTGTTCAGAATTTCAATGTTTCAGTTAAGGAATTGAAAGACACCGTTCTTTTCATCCGAAAACTGGTAAAAGGAGGAAGCGCGCACAGTTTTGGTATTCATGTAGCGAAAATGGCCGGTATGCCGCAGACTGTAATTGCAAAGGCCGGAAAAATTCTTAAGAAGCTCGAAAAAGATCATTCGGGAGAAGCGTTAGCCGGAATAAAATCGGATAAAGAAGAAATGCAGCTGAGTATTTTCAATTTGGACGACCCGCTTTTGGAGGAAATCAAGGAAGAAATCCTGAATTTAGACATCAATACCTTAACTCCGGTTGAGGCACTGATGAAGCTAAACGAAATTAAACGTATGCTGGGCAAAAAATAATCATTTTATAACGCATACGTTATCAAAGAATTAAAAAAAAGTTTCATTTTTTTTAATCAAAACACTTGCGAAATTAAATTTATGTGCTACATTTGCACTCGCAATACAGAACAAGTGTTGCGGTTCTTTAAAAAGATGATAATGCGAAAATAGCTCAGCTGGTAGAGCGCAACCTTGCCAAGGTTGAGGTCGCGGGTTCGAACCCCGTTTTTCGCTCAAACCAATATAATGCTCGAGTGGTGGAATTGGTAGACACGCTGGACTTAAAATCCAGTGGACATTAGTCCGTGCGGGTTCAAGTCCCGCCTTGAGTACAAAAAAGCTTCAAACAATGTTTGAGGCTTTTTTTATTCCTCACCTTTAGTTGTTACAATTAAAACATTTAGATTAAAATATGTTACAAATGTAACTTGTCGATTATTTTTGCCGTTTGTCGATTATTTAATATTTCTGCAAAACAATAAGTATTTTTGCGCTCGATTTTAAACATTTATAATCGAATCCTCAAAAAACAAAACTAAAACGCAAAAATGAGAACAAAAGTTCTAGTGTTGATTTCATTCATCACACTTTCTTTTTCCGCCTTTTCACAAGGTCGACAAAACACAAAAACCACAAGCAAAGCATTAACTGCCGCAACAATGGAAACCGCAGGAATGAACTTTATCATTGACGATGCAGGCATCAATACTGAACTATCAGAAGTAGGCTCAACTTTCTTTAAAGACAAATACCTGATCTTATCCAACAAAAAAAGAGGCTTTGCCAAAGTAACCGTCGACGCCAATACAAACACAGCAAACAACAATTTATTTTGTGTGAATATCGACAAGCACGGAAACCTTTCCACACCCATCGTTTTTTCAAGATTACTTGACGGAGAAAACAACGAAGGAGGGGTAGCCTTCTCGCCGGACCAAAAAACAATATACCTGACAAGATCATACGCCGATAATCCAAACCGGTATCAGATTCTTAAAGCTACTTTAGATTTAGAAATTAAAGGGTACTGGAAAGACATACAGGAATTATCCATCAACAATAAAAACTATTCCGTAGAAACACCTTCAGTTAGCGCGGACGGTAAAAGAATGTATTTTGCTTCCAATATACCCGGAGGTTTTGGCGGATTCGATATTTATGCAGCCGATATACTTTCTGATGGCACTCTCGGAAATCCAGTAAATCTGGGACCAACAGTAAATTCATCAAAAAACGAAAAACACCCTTATACTGCCGACAGACATATTTACTTTTCTTCGGAAGGACACGAAACTTATGGCGGATACGATATCTTCAGAGCTTCTTTAACAGATAACGGAATTACCAACCGATCCAATTTAGGCAATACCCTAAATACACCAAACGATGAATTAGCTTTTATCTTAAGCAGCCCTACAAGAGGTTATATCTCATCAAATAAAAACAGCGACAAAAGCGATTTCAATGTTTACAAATTTGAACTAACCCGCATTAATCAAAGCCTAAACGCCATCGTGATAGAAACCAACTCCAAAACCGCGTTACCGAACGCAAAAGTGTTGATTAAAAACGAATTTGGCGAAGTGATCAAAAACATCACATCGGACAACCACGGAAGGATAACATTAAATGTTGAACCACTAACCCAATATTCCATCTTAACTGAAAAAGAAGGTTACGACAGCAACGAATCCACTTTCAAAGCCTGGAGCAATGCCAACAGCAATTACAACAAAGAAATTGCCTTAAAACAAACGAAAGCGGCAATTGTTGATAACGCCATTGTAATTGAAAACATTTATTTCGATTTCAATAAAGCAACAGTAAAGCAAGAATCCGAACTTTCATTAAACAAAATCATCGAAGTGCTGAATGATAATCCGGCAATGAAAATTGCCATCAATGCCCACACAGATGCGAAAGGTTCTGACACATACAACATGAACTTATCAGACAAACGGGCTAAGGCAGCTTATACTTATCTGATCAGCAAAGGAATTTCTTCCGACCGATTAACGTACAAAGGATTTGGTGAAACACAATTGAAATTCAACTGCGGCGTTAAATGCACAGAAGAACAAGACGGCAAGAACAGAAGAATTGAATTTATCATCGAATAACAAATGAAAAAAACAGTTTATGTTAAAGTCCTTTGCGTAATAACCCTATGGAATTGCAAAGCGAGGTATGTAAAATCGGAAAAAACAAAAATAAACGAAAAGCAGCATGCAGTTTAAACAAAAAGTCCCGGTATATTTCGGGACTTTTATATTTTTGCAGCCTTTAAAACAATAACCACAAATGGGAACTTTCGTTATCAGCAGAAAAGAGAACGGATTAATCAAATTCGAATTCAATTCCCGAAAAGGAAAAACGCTTTTTACGAGTCAGAGCTACAAAAGCAAAGAAGACTGCGAAAAAGACATTTGGCTTTTAAAGCAGCGCTTTGAAAATACCTCGTTTTTAAAATTTAAAACCCCTGCAGGCAAGTTCTTCTTCAAGCTTATCCTGAAGGACCACATACATGGCATCAGCAGAAAATTCACAACTGAATTGCTTTTAGCCAAAGGACTGGATGAAATGAAGAACAACTTTCTCGACTCGGAAATACTTGACTTTTCCGAAGAAATATTTTTCGATTAAAACATAAAAAAATCCCGAACGAATCGGGATTTTTTTATTTAAGAAGCAGCCTGCAAACGCTGGAGCAGATTTTTACTCAGCGAATGTTCTGCGTACTCTTTATCAATATACAGACTGGTTTCATCTGAACTTGGCAAGTCGTACATGGCATCCGTTAGGATAGCTTCACAAAGCGAACGCAATCCGCGGGCACCTAATTTGTATTCCAAAGCCTTTTCTACGATAAAATCCAAAGCTTCATCCGAAATACCAAACTCAACATCATCCATAGCGAACAACTTTTTATATTGTTTCACTAAAGCGTTTTTAGGTTCCGTAAGGATAGCTCGCAAAGTTGCTTTATCCAAAGGATCCATGTGTGTCAATACAGGCAAACGTCCGATAATCTCTGGAATCAACCCAAAATCCTTAATGTCTTTCGGAATGATATATTGTAACAGATTATCCTTATCGATTGCATCTGTATTTTTAGATGAACCGTAGCCCACTGCCTGACGATTTAATCGTTTGGAAATGATTCGGTCGATACCATCAAAAGCACCTCCGGCAATAAACAGAATATTTTGGGTGTTTACCTCAACGAATTTCTGGTCCGGGTGTTTACGACCACCTTTAGGCGGAACATTCACAACAGTTCCTTCCAAAAGCTTCAACAAAGCCTGTTGCACCCCTTCTCCGGAAACATCTCTGGTTATCGAAGGATTATCGCTTTTACGGGCAATTTTATCAATCTCGTCAATGAAAACGATTCCTCTTTCCGCTTTAGCCACATCGTAATCGGCAGCCTGCAGCAATCGGGTAAGGATGCTTTCCACGTCCTCTCCTACATATCCCGCCTCGGTCAATACCGTTGCATCTACTATCGCAAGCGGAACATTCAGCATTTTCGCAATCGTTTTAGCCACCAATGTCTTTCCGGTCCCGGTCTGCCCCACCATGATGATGTTGCTTTTTTCGATTTCCACCTCATCATCAAATTGCTTTTGCAACAAACGTTTGTAGTGGTTATACACCGCAACAGAAAGCACTTTTTTGGTCTGATCCTGTCCGATCACGTACTGATCTAAAAAGGCGCGAATTTCCTTTGGTTTACTTAACACCAAGTCGGTAAGCAATCCGGATGCTCCGCTTTGTTTCAATTCTTCAAGCACAATGCCGTGAGCCTGCTCGATACACTTATCACAAATGTGAGCATTGATTCCGGCAATCAACAAATTGGTTTCTGGCTTTTTCCTTCCGCAAAAAGAACACTCTAATACTTCTTTAGCCATTTTTTAATAGATTGTAAACTTCAGCCGCAGCTGAAATTCAATTTAACTTCTTCTCAATACTTCATCGATCATACCGTATTCTTTAGCCTCATCGGACTTCATCCAGTAATCCCTTTCACTATCTTTAAATACCTTTTCAAACGGTTGTTTTGAATGATGCGAAATAATCTGATACAATTCCTCTTTCAGTTTCAACATCTCTTTCAAGTTGATTTCCATATCTGTAGCAACACCTTGAGCTCCTCCCGAAGGCTGGTGAATCATAACACGGGAATGAGGTAATGCAGAACGTTTTCCGTCTGCTCCTGCACACAGTAAAACCGCTCCCATTGACGCCGCCATTCCGGTACAGATAGTAGCTACGTCCGGTTTAACAAACTGCATCGTATCATAAATACCTAAACCTGCATATACGCTTCCACCCGGAGAATTGATATAAATACTGATATCTTTTGATGCATCCACACTTTCCAGAAATAACAACTGTGCCTGGATAATGTTTGCTACATAATCATCAACACCGGTACCTAAAAAAATGATCCTGTCCATCATCAAACGCGAGAAAACGTCCATAGATGCAACATTCATCTGACGCTCTTCAATAATGTACGGAGTCATACTTCCTACGATCTTATCGTAATACATACTGTTCACTCCGTGATGCTTCGTGGCATATTTTTTAAATTCTTTCCCGTAATTCATATCGTAAACTTATTGGTTTATAAAGTTAAAAAAAGCGTCAAACTAATGTCTGACGCTCAAATATACTTATTTTTTTACGAAAAATTATTCTCCGTACATTTCTTTAATAAAGTCTTGATAAGAAACTTCTTTAGTCTTAGCAGAAACCTTCTCTTTGAACAGGTTTACCATCTTCTGGCTCATGATCTGCTCTGATAAACGTTTTACTTCTTCCTGGTTTGACAATACTCTTGCAACGATTCCGTCAACATCAGCATCCGTTGGGTTCATCTGACCGAATTGTGCCATTTGTTTTTTGATCAAATCAGCCGTAAAGCCTTTTAACTCTTCGAAAGTAGTCTGCAAATTATTTTCAACGATCACTTTCCCTTCGATCAACTGGTAACGTAAACCGTTTTCTGATTTAGCGTACTCTTCTTCAGCCTGCTCCGGAGTCAATGGGTTCTCACCAACTGTCTGGATCCATTTTTTAAGGAATTCAGCAGGTAAATCGAATTTTGTGTTTTCGATTAAGAACTCAGTAACATCGTTTAAGAATTTCTGATCTGCCTGAGTTGCAAATTGCTGCTCAGCATCTTCTTTGATTTTCCCTTTCACTTCTTCTACCGAAGATACGTTTCCAGGTCCGAACAATTTATCGAACAATTCCTGGTTTAACTCAGCTTTCTCAGAAGTGTTGATTTCTTCAATTGTGAAGTTCACTTCGATATCTAAACCGTGAACATCATCGTGATCTACCGTCAGGTAATCCATCAATTTATGATCGTCATCGAAAAGACCTTTAGTTCCCAAAGCAACTACATCACCAACTTTTTTACCGATGAATTTCTTAACATCCGTTTTTCTTTTGAAGATATCTAAAGCAATATTAACAGAACTGTTGATTCCTTTTTCTTCGTTAGAGAAAGTTCCTCTGATATCATCACCTTCTTCAACTTTATCCTTGGAAATCAATTTTCCGTATTGTTTTTGAATACGCTCTACTTGCTCATCTAACATTTTGTCGTCAGCAACGATAGTGTATTTTGTAATTTTATTTTTTGCAGATAAATCTACTTTGAATTCAGGCGCCAAACCTAATTCGAATTCGAATTTATAGTTATCAGTATCCCAGTTGAAATCTTCCGTGATTTTTGGAAGTGGGTTCCCAAGAATATCCAATTTCTCTTCTACAAGATAATTGTTTAATGAATTTTGCAACAACTTGTTCACTTCGTCCAAAAGAACCGCTTTACCGTATTGTTTTTTAATCATACTCATTGGCACAGCACCTTTACGGAATCCCGGAATGTTAGCATTTTTACGGTAATCAGCCAACACTTTCTCTACCTGACCTGCATAATCCTCTTTTGTAACTTCAACTGTTACAATTGCATTTAACGCGTCTACGTTGTTTCTTGTAATATTCATTATTTATTTTTTTTACGTACTAAAATTGGGTTGCAAAAATAAATATTTTTTACAACTCATCCAAGTTTTTAACTGATTGTATTTCATTTGATTATAATTGTTTGCTTTTCCGCTGTCAGACAAAGGAACAAAAACCGATCTTATCTCTTTTTATAAGACTAAAACAGATCACTGACAACCCTAAAGAAAAACAATCTCTGCACTGAATTAATCCTTCACAAAAACATTCAGCAGCCACTGACTTACAGACAAAACAACACTGAAAACCAAGGCGTTGATGAAGGTATCCACTCTAAATTCGTCAATCATATAATCTGCCAGCAAAACCATTCCGGCGTTAATCACCAAAAGAAACAAACCGAGGGTAAAAAGCGTAATCGGCAAAGTAAAGAAAACCAAAATAGGCTTTAAAAAAGTATTCAGCAATCCTAAAACCACCGCTACTATTAATGCTGCTTTTATGGTATCCACATGAATACCCGGAAGAAAATGAGACAAAACAACGATCAGGATTGTTGTTAGTAAAAGTCGGATAAGTAAATTTTTCATAAGGTTTAAATATTGGATAAAAATAAAAAAAGCGCTGAAAATTCAGCGCTTTTTTTAAGCTAATATTTTATTAGTTCGAACCAAGGATAGTAATACCCGGGAACTTACCGATATCATGAATTGGCAATTTTGATTTATAGTGTGAATTGATCACCTTAATAATTTCATTAGTAATAACCGCATATCCTCTAGGATTAGGATGCACACCGTCTAAAGAAAATAATACGGAACTGTAGTTACTAACACCTCCGACACTTGTAAAGTAATCAGCAGTATAAATCTGCCCATCCTGCAATCTTATTCCTGAAACCAAACGGTTCATGATTTTATTCATATCTGCTACTGCCAAGCCTTTGGAAGCCGCAATTGATACGATTGCCGAGTTGTAAGCAGCAGTTGCATTTGCAATGGCCGTTTTTTCAGTTGGTATCAAAATATGCTTATCCTCTAACGGATAGGTAATTCCATATTTATCCAGTGGAGCCGGAACACCTGTCGGAGCAGTTCCTATAGCACCTTTTGTAGTCAAAAGCACTAAATCCTGAGAAGTCGCCTGTCTTGCCTGTCCAAATACCTGACCATAAAATGTAGCCGCTGCAGCTCCAAGGGTCGGTGTAAAGGCAGCAGTTAACTGAGCCGATAAGTTTGTCAGTGACTCATCCTTGATCAACAATGGATTTCCGCCGGTAGTAGACAATAAATTAATTCTGTTACCTGCACCGAAAGCGGTCAAAGCCTGCTTTAAAGGACCATATAATTGTGTATTTAAAGCATTGATGGTCGCTTCGCCGGCAGCTTCGTTCCCCTGACCCAATACTGATTTTGTAAGCGGGTTATAAGGCACTGTCGTAAAGAAAGGAATAGCTGTTACACTTGGAATAGTCGAAACAACTCCTTTAGCACCATTCGCAGTCAATGTATTGATGATTGTGGAATACACACTGGCAAACACGTTCGAATTTGTAATATCATTACCTCCATAAGTAGAAGGATCTATATTTCCGGTTTCATTATGATCAACACCAATACCACCGGATGTTGCATACGACAATACATCATTTGACCCTATCCAGTTGGTAAAGAAAGTTGGGTTTTTAGACATGGCATCTTCCAAAATCGTCGCTGTAGGACTGGTCGCATGTCTAACAAAATAGGGATTTGCCAAACCTAACTGAACCCCTTGCAAATTCCCATAACCTGATGCCAGTAAATGGAATGATTTTGCTCCCGGCACACCCATATTATTAAAGGCTTTTTGCTGTAAATCAGACACCTCAATTGTTGGCGTCCCTGCAATATTTTCCGGAGACAGTACAGAGTAATCGATAACCAGTCTGGTTCCTCCTATCTGAACACCTCCTAATGTAAGTCCGCCCAGATTATTAACATCATCTTCATAGGAAGGCTGGGTAAACTCCCCTCCTCCTACAACTGCAAATTGTTGCGACAATAAGTTCGGGTAGGAATACTTCTGACCTCCGCGAGAAACCGTTCCGTCCATGTAACCTGCGGTCAGTGAATTTCCGATAGCTACATACGAAGAAAAATCTGCTTCTCCCGCCGAATAAGAAGCATTATTTACTTCCGTTTCAAATTCAGGTTCGCAAGACGCAAAACCTAAAGCTGCTATTACTGCAAAATATATAAATTTATTTTTCATCTCAATTTTCTTTTACTAATTAGAAGCTATACGTTAAACCAACACCAGGAGAGAAAACACTTGATTTATAAGTTCCTCCAAAAGGAATTGTGCTTGTAACAGGCTGACCGTTTACAATTGTAGTCTCCTGATAATGATCATAAGAAGCATCAATCTCATCAAAATGCAGGTATAAGAATGAAGCATCAACACCTAAATTTTTATTGATCTGGAAAGTCAAACCTCCTGTATACCCCATAGAATCGTTACGAGGCGTTTCAGGCGCAAAATAACCTGAAGAAATAGGGCTTTCATCTTTGTACCATCCGGCTCTGAACGTAAACTTATCCGTTGCTTTGTATTGTGTACCTATACGGTAAGTATTAGTGTCATGATAATTCCTTGGATTTACTGAAGTCGGTACACTGTTACCGAAATCCACAGTTAAAGACTCATAAGCTCTCCACATTGTTCTGTTATAATCGAATGCGATCATCCACTTTTTCGTCACGTTCAATGACAAACCGGCAGTTAATTCGGCCGGTAATGGTAAATCTGCGTTGAATGTAGTATTCGAATAAGTTCCTTGAAGGAAAGCAGGAACATCATTAAAAGTAGCATCCCCTCCTCGGGCTTCCATAATGATCTCCGAACGGTAATTCACCCCTAAACGCATTTCTTTGCAAGGGTTAAACATCAATCCGGCAGCGTATCCCCAAGCACTGATTCCGCTTGCATCTAAAGTCACATCGGATCTGTTTCCGTTTTCATCCGTAAGGCTTCGGTTAAGGTTTCTGTTGAATTCTACCGAACCGGTAACATAAATCGGCCCACCACCGATAGCAAGTTCATCACTGATCTTAAAGGAAACGGTCGGCTGAATGTAGATTGCTTTCAAATCAATATTGTTCACTAAGTGCGAACCTTCCCAGTCACGATCCCATTCCACTTCACTTCCGTAGGGCGTATAAACCGCAAGACCTGCCGACAACCATTTGTTTATTTTATAAGAAACGTATGCAGTAAACGGCGTCCCCATATTATCTGTCGAGTTATGCATGTTATACGTTTCATTTTGGAATTTCGTTTTCGCAAAAAGCGCATTGGCTCCTATTGACGCATTGAATTTATCTTCCAGGAAAGACATCCCCGCAGGATTAAAGAACAAAACTTCGGCACTGTTTACAACAGCTACACCCGTGTGCCCCATTGCAAGCTGCTTCTGTCCCTGTAAACTCACACGATAACCTCCCGCAAATGCAGAAGTACTCGCCAGAGCCAATAATGTTACTGATAATAGTTTTCTCATAGTTACAAAAGTGTTAGTTTTCTGATCATTTTTTCTTAATGACACTTCCAAATTTATAACAAAATATGGATTTTACAATTTTTTTAAGAAAAATGTTATGCAATCATACTATTTTAATAACACCCTTTTGAAAACCTGATTTATTTAGTCAGAAAACCTATAACCGCTTCATAAAAATCCTTTGGATTCTCGGCGTGCAGCCAATGTCCGGCATTTGCAATGGTAACTATCTCGACTTCAGGAAAATGATGACGAATCGTTTCAAAATCGGAATCCGCAATATAATCCGACTTGTCCCCACGAAGAAACAGCACCGGTCCGTCAAAGTGATTTTCGAACGGAAGCGCATTGCCGATCGTTTCAATTTTTCGATTGAAAACATCCAGATTGAATCTGAAGCCAAGTTGCCCCGGCTCGACCCAATAGAGACTTTTCAGCAAAAACTGTCGCGTCCCGAAGTCCTTTATATAATTCGAAACAGTCGCTTCAACTTCCGCACGACTTGGTTTTGTTGAAAAATCGACTGCATTCAAACCCGCTAAAATGGTCTGATGATGTGGCGCATAATATTTCGGACCGATGTCAGCCACAATCAGTTTATCCACTTTTTCAGGATAAGTCGTGGCAAAAAGCATCGCGATCTTACCGCCCATCGAATGTCCGAGAAGAACGATTTTGTCCAATTGATTCTTCTCACAATAGTCGTAAACATCCTGAACCATCACATCATATGTAAAATCTTCCGAATGTGGGCTTTTCCCATGATTGCGCATATCCAGCATACGCACCTGATATCCCTGTTGGGCAAACTGAGTTCCCAATGTTTTCCAGTTGTCGGACATTCCTAAAAAACCGTGAATGATCAAAAGTGGCTGTCCTTCGCCTTCTATCCTTGAATGTAATTCCATTATTTCAATCGTTGCAGATACATATTAACCACGTTCTCCAATCCGAGATAAAGTGACTCGGAAATTAGAGCATGGCCTATTGAAACCTCCAAAAGCCCAGGAATGTTCTCTTTGAAGAATTTAATATTCTCAAGACTTAAATCATGTCCGGCATTGATACCCAAACCCAATTCGTTTGCCAAAACCGCCGAAGAAACATAAGGCTCGATTCCTTTTTTATTCCCTAATCCGTACTGATGTGCAAATTCTTCGGTATATAACTCGATACGATCCGTACCTGTTGCTTTGGCACCTTCAATCATTTCCAAAACAGGATCAACAAAAATAGAGGTTCGTATGCCGTTGTTTTTAAATTCGGCAATAACTTCCTTCAAATAAGATTGATTTTTCACCGTGTCCCATCCCGCATTGGAAGTCAACGCTCCGACAGCATCTGGAACCAACGTTACCTGCGTGGGTTTGCATTCCAAAACCAAATCGATAAAATTGTGTTGCGGATTGCCTTCAATATTATATTCTGTAGTAACTACCGAAACCAAATCCCTCGCGTCCTGATAGCGGATGTGTCTTTCGTCAGGTCTTGGATGCACGGTGACTCCCTCCGCGCCGAAACGCTGAACATCAGCCGCAACCTGAAGCAGATTAGGCACATTACCTCCGCGGGAATTTCGCAGCGTGGCTATTTTATTTATGTTTACAGATAATTTTGTCATGCTAAAATGATTTTCCCACAAAAATACAAAGTAAAATTAAGCTGGAATATCCTATTTTTTGATTATTTTGCAGTCGATTTCGATTTTTAAGCTATGAGTGAAATTACCGAATATATTAACAACGAAGTTGAACCGCTGCACATTGAAGACTCAATCGAAACGGTTCAGGATCTGTTTCTTGAATTTCCATACAGTCATTTTCCTGTTTTGGAAGAGGGAGTTTACATTGGATGCGCCAGCGCCGAGGATGTTGAACTTCTTGACAGTGATCGGAAAATAGGTGAATTCCGTTATACATTCGAACGTTTTTTCGCAAGAGACACCATGCCCTGGCTGGATGTTCTTGAAATTTTTGCCAAAAATGAAACGAACGTCGTTCCTATCTTAGACTCAAACAACACCTATATAGGTTATTATGAAATAGCCGATGCAATAAAATGCTTTCACGACACCCCGTTTCTAAAAGAAGACGGAGGCATCCTTATTGTACAAAAAGGAATAAAAGAATACAGCATGAGTGAAATTGCGCAAATTGTCGAAAGCAATAATGCGAAACTGCTTGGCCTTTTCATTTCATATAACGACATGGAAAAAGTAGAGGTTACTTTAAAACTGAGTCTCGGCGGTATGAACGAAATCATTCAGACCTTCAGAAGATATAATTATGAAATTATCAGCGAACATCAGGAAGATGCTTATCTAAACAACCTGAAGGACCGTTCCGACTATCTGGACAAATATTTAAACATCTAATCAGAAACCCGCTTTATGAAGTTAGCGATTTACGGACAAACCTATCAGCAAAACACTAAAGACATCATCGACAGAATTTTGGCGGTTACCCAAAAGCACAATGCCGAAGTGGTTTTTGAAGCTAAATATCATGCGCTTTTAGTCGAAAACAACATTGCCGTAAAAGAACAACCCTCTTTTTCCAGCCATACAGAACTAAATTCAGGTTTTAATTTCTTCATCAGTATCGGCGGTGACGGAACGATGCTTCGCGCAACCACTTTTGTAAAAAGCAAAGAAATACCGATCGTTGGCATCAATGCCGGCCGTTTGGGTTTTTTGGCGAACGTTCAGCAGGATTCCATAGAAAAATCACTGCAATATTTATTTGAAGGTAATTATAAAGTATCCGAAAGAACTTTACTAAGTTTGGAATGCTACCCCGATCCCTGCGATATCTATGATTTGAATTTCGCTTTAAATGAAATCACCGTTTCCCGTAAAAACACCACTTCGATGATCACCATTGAAACCTGTCTGAACGGCGAATATCTGACCTCTTTTTGGGCAGACGGACTGATTATTTCAACGCCGACGGGCTCAACAGGATACAATTTAAGTTGCGGAGGCCCCGTAATTACACCTGAATCCAAATGCCTTGTCATTACTCCTATTGCCCCTCACAATCTGAATGTCCGCCCTTTAGTGATTTGTGATGAAACCGAAATAAAACTAAAAGTTTCGGGCAGGGAACCCCAATTTCTGGTTTCACTCGATTCCGGCACAAAAGCCATTGATAACGAAAATGAAATCCATGTAAAGAAAGCCCCTTTTACCATAAACATGGTTGACTTTCCGGACGAAGGGTTCCTAAAAACTTTACGAAACAAACTTCTCTGGGGAGAGGACAAACGAAACTAAACGAATTTCGCCCCTTCCTTCATACTACAAAGCCCACAAATTCCGTTAGGTAAAGATTAATTCGAATTTTATTACTTTTAACCACGTGAAAAAGCTATAACAAAGATGGTTTAGAAATCAATATTGTTATATTTGCACACTATTTTAACAAAATGAAAAGAATCTTTACGGCCATATTCTTCCTCTTGATATGCACACAAGTGAATGCTCAGATTCACGAATTAGGCGTTTTTCTGGGAGGAAGCAATTACATTGGTGATGTAGGTCCGACGACTTATATCGCACCAAAGGATTTCAGTTTTGGCGTTTTGTATAAATGGAACCGAAGCATACGTCATGCTTTTCGAATCTCATACACTCAGGGAAAAATAACATCTGATGATTTGGATTCGGATGCGTCGGCAAGAAAACAAAGAGGTTATAATTTCGAAAACGAGATCAAAGAACTTTCTGCCGGATTAGAATTTAATTTCTTTGATTTCAATCTTCATGACAGCGGGTTTTTACTCACTCCGTATGTTTATACCGGATTGAGCGCGTTTCGTTACGACGAATTATACGTCCTGAACGGAGAAACGAAAATCGACGAAAGCAAGTATTCCTTTGCCATTCCGATGACTTTGGGCTTAAAAACCCGAATCGCAAATCATTTGGTTTTAGGAGTAGAAAGCAGCGTAAAATATAGTTTTACTGATAATTTAGATGGAAGCAATCCCGATAATTCGGCCTATTCTTCTTTAAAATTTGGAAATTTAAACAGCAATGACTGGTATGTTTTTACCGGAGTTACCTTAACGTATACTTTTGGTCAAAACCCTTGTTACTGCGCACAATAAAATGAGTTTACCGGAAAACATCAATAAGGACAATTTACCTAAACATCTTGCCATAATAATGGATGGCAATGGCCGTTGGGCAAAACAAAAAGGAATGCTTCGTGCTTTTGGTCATGAAAGCGGAACCAAATCTGTTCGCATCGTAGTAGAAACGTGCGCGAAAATCGGCATCGAAAATTTAACACTGTATGCATTTTCGACTGAAAACTGGAACCGTCCTAAAATTGAAGTTGATGCTTTGATGAAACTCCTTATTTCATCCCTGAAAGGCGAACTGAAAACACTTCTGAAAAACGATATCCGACTGAATTCCATTGGAAATCTGGACACGCTTCCGGCTTCTGTAAAAAAGGAATTACTTGAGGTTATCGACAAAACAAAAGACAATAAACGAATGACTTTAACGCTTGCGTTAAGCTATGGCTCCCGTGAAGAAATCATCAGAGCTGTAAGAAACATCAGCGATAAAGTTAAAAATAATATAATTTCGACAACTGATATTGATGAATCAATTATTAATCAGCATCTTTACACGCATGATTTACCGGATATAGATTTAGTAATCAGAACCAGTGGCGAGCACCGTATCAGCAACTTTTTGCTGTGGCAGATCGCGTATGCTGAGTTCTATTTTACTGATGTCTTATGGCCTGACTTCAGAGAAAAAGATTTATATGACGCGATTATCAGTTATCAAAAAAGAGAACGAAGATTTGGAAAAACAAGTGAACAAATTAAATAACTTCAAAATGTTTCAAAAAACTATCAAGTTAGTTTTTACAATTATATTTTTAGGAAGTATATACACCGTAAACGCCCAAGACGACAACACCCCGGAATCAGGAAAAAAATATATTCTTGCCAATGTTGACGTAACCGGAAAGATAACTTACAATCAGCAAACCGTCGTAACATTTTCAGGTTTGGAAAAAGGACAACTCATTACCGTTCCCGGAGACGAAATAAGCAGCGCCATAAAAAAACTTTGGAAACTCGGACTTTTCAATGACATCACTTTTTATGTGGATAAAATCCAGAATGACAGCATCTTCCTTGAACTGAACATCAACGAGTTACCTAAACTTAACGAAGTTAAATTTCAGGGTGTAAAAAAAGGAAAAGTGGACGAACTGATTAAAGACAATGATCTTAAAAAAGACAAAGTCGTTAATGAAAACTTGCTGACCACCACTAAGAATTACATCGAGAACAAGTACAAAAAAGACGGTTACTACAATACAAAAGTTACCATTAACACTATTCCTGACTCAACCAACAACACCGTAAATATGGTTGTTTTCGTTGACCGCGGAAAAAAAGTAAAGATCAGAAACATTGAAGTCACAGGAAATTCACAGTTAACAACCACTGAAGTTAAAAGCGCATTATCCAATACAAAAGAAAAAAGCTTCTTTAATCCGTGGCGAATCATAAAACCATCTAAATTCATCAAAGAAAAATACACGGAAGACCTGAACTCTTTAGTTGAAGAATACAAGGAAAATGGTTACCGGGACGCAAGGATCACAAATGAAACCGTTATTTACGATAAGAAAAAAAATACGGTAGACATCAAAATCGATCTGGAAGAAGGTAAAAAATACTACTTCGGAAATTTCCGATTCTTAGGAAACACCGTATACACCAACCAGCACCTGGAACAGATATTGGGAATTAAAAAAGGAGATGTTTATAACGGTAAATTACTACAGGAACGAATCGCCGACAAATCAAAACCGGATGGTGAAGATCTTACTAATGAATACCAAAACAACGGTTACCTATTCTCGAACATCAATGCTGTAGAGGTAAAAACAGTTAACGATACGATTGATTTTGAAATCCGAGTGGTTGAAGGACCTATCGCGTATTTCAACAACGTTACGATTAGCGGGAACGACAGAACTAATGATCACGTAATTTTCCGTGAGCTACGCACTAAACCGGGACAAAAATGGAGCAAGGAAAACCTTATGCGAAGTCTTCGTGAATTGGGACAATTAGGTTTCTTTGACCCGGAAGCCCTTAAGCCGGATGTAAAGCCAAACGGAGCCGACGGTACTGTTGACATCAATTATAACGTTGTTGAAAAAGGATCGAGCCAGGTAGAATTACAGGGAGGTTACGGCGGAGGTGGTTTCATCGGAACGCTGGGACTTTCTTTCAACAATTTCTCCATCAGGAACGTCTTCAACAAAGATGCCTACAAACCGTTGCCAATGGGTGACGGCCAGAAAATGGCATTGCGTTTACAGGGAAGTTCTTATTTCCAGACTTACAGTTTATCCTTCACAGAACCTTGGCTTGGAGGTAAAAAACCGGTGAGTTTCTCGACATCATTATCCCACAGTAAACAATATTTATACAATTATTCGACACGTGACGTCACCAGAAACCAGAGTTTTACGATTTCGTCTATTTCTGTAGGTATGGCTAAAAAACTTACCGTACCGGATGATTATTTTATTTTATCCCAGTCGGCAGCTTTCCAATACTACGATCTGAACAACTATTTCACAGGACTTTTTACCTTTGGTAACGGTACTTCGCGAAACTTAACCTATACTGTTGCACTATCAAGAAACAGTAAAGGTATGAACCCGATTTACCCAACCTATGGATCTGAATTTACACTTACCGGGAAATTTACACTGCCTTATTCACTTTTCAATGGTGTAGATTACGGAAATTTAGGTAATTTAGAGGAAAATAAAATGGTAACCACTCAGAACCAGCAAACAGCAGACGGTACGTATGTTCCTGCAGGAACTTATTTGGACGCCGACGGAAATGCAGTTCCAGGTAACGATTACACCTTAGCAGCTGCGGATCCGGCCAAAGTGGATCAGATTCGTTTTAACTGGTTAGAATATTATAAAATAAAATTCAAAGCCGATTGGTATACTAAAGTGTATGAAAAATTAGTTTTACGTACCTTAGGGGAATTCGGATTCCTTGGTGCCTACAACCAGGAAAGAGGTCTGGTACCATTCGAGCGTTTTTATTTAGGTGGTGACGGATTGGCAAACTTCTCTATGGATGGCCGTGAGGTGATTCAGCTAAGAGGATATCCAAATCAATCCTTAGCCCCAATTATTGAAGAAGGTCCGAAAAAAGGACAACAGATTGGAGCAACTGTTTACAACAAGTTTTCATTGGAATTGCGTTATCCGATAACCTTGGCACAGACAGCCTCTATTTACGTTCTCACCTTTGCGGAAGCAGGTGCATCCTTCGATTCGTTTAAGACATACACACCATTTTCTTTAAAACGATCGGCTGGATTAGGTTTAAGAGTATTTATGCCTGCCTTTGGTTTATTGGGAATCGATTTTGCTCACGGATTCGACGCAATTCCGGGAGAAACCCAAAAAAGCGGATGGCAAACCCATTTCATCATTGGCCAACAATTTTAAAGTTTGGCATGATAGTTGAAATTAACTTTATCAACATTATGAGAAAACATTTTTTAGTTGTACTTGTAAGCTTGGCTTTTTTAACTGCAAACGCCCAAAGTAAAGGGGTTAAGGTAGGTTATATTGACATGGATTATATTCTGGAAAAAGCGCCGGATTATGCCGAAGCTAAAAACCAGTTAGAACAAAAAGCACAAGCTTGGAAGCAGGAGATTGAAGTTAAGAAAACGGAAATAACCAAACTAAAAGACAATTTAAATACTGAAAAAGTACTTTTAACCAAGGAACTGATTGCCGAACGAGAAGAAGCAATTGCCTTCCTGGAAAAAGAACTGTTGGAATACCAACAAAAGCGCTTTGGTCCAAACGGCGATCTGATGATTCAGAAAGCCACTTTGATTAAACCGATACAGGATCAGGTTTTTAATGCTGTTCAGGATATTGCTACAGCACAGAAATATGATTTCATTTTTGACAAGTCGTCGGACATGACGATGCTTTTTGCGGCACAACGATTCGATTTAAGCGATAGAGTTTTAAGAACTTTAATGCGTGCTCAGAAAAAAGAGCAAATGAGTAAAAAACAAATAAAAGAACAGGAAAAACAGGATGCCTTAGATGATATGGCAGCCGAAAATCCTGATCAGATAGAAAGACAGAAAAAACTGGACGAGAAAAAAGCAGCTCGCGAAAAACTTATAGAGGACAGAAAAAAAGCGATCGAAGAAAAGAAGAAAGCTACTGAAGAGTCAAGAAAAAAACTTTTAGAAGAAAGAAAAAAGAAACAAGGTAAAGCAACGGATACCACCACTGCCAAACCGGGTGAAAAAACTCCGACAACGCCAGACGGGAAACCTGTTGATGCGAAACCTGCCGATGACAAGAATGCTGACGACAAACCTGCTGAAAAAACCGCAGCGGAAATAGCCGCCGACAAAAAAGCAGAAGCCGAAGCTAAGAAAAAAACAGCGGCAGAAGAGCGCCAGAAACTCTTGGAAGAAAGAAAACGATTACTGGAAGAACGCCGCAAGAAAATAATAGAAGACAGAGAAAAAGCCAAAAAAGAGAAAGAAGAAGCCGCTAAAAAGAAAGCTGAAGAAAAAAAAACAGGGGAAAACAAGCCTGAAGAAAATAAAACAGAAAACAAAAATTAAAAATTACTAATAACTATTCTAACAATGAAACAATTAAAAACTTTACTTATCGCTGCAGCACTTTTCATTGGTGCAAATCAAACCATTTCTGCTCAGGCAAAAGTAGCCCATATCGATGTTCAGGAACTGATGACTAACATGCCGGAAATGAAAACTGCTCAGGCACAGGTTAAAAAAATCAGCGAAACTTATGACACCGAATACAAAACGATGGTGACTGAGTACCAAAACAAAATGAAAAAATACGAGTCGGAAGCTACAACGGTAACTGAAGCAGTTAACGAAACCCGTGCAAAAGAAATGCAAGATATGGGGCAACGTATCCAACAGTACAGAGACAGCGCTCAGAAAGAATTACAGCAAAAAGAAATGGATCTTGTAAAACCTATCATGGACAAAGCTAAATCGGCTATTCAAAAAGTGGCTAAGGCTAAAGGTTACCAATACGTACTTGATGCAACTCCAGGTAGTGGTGTAATCGTTGCAGACGGACCAAGCTTGTTAGCTGACGTTAAAAAAGAATTAGGATTTTAATAAACTTTTCCTAAATATGAAAAACTGCTCTACTTTAAGGGCAGTTTTTTTTTACATTTGTTTTATGAGCAATAAAAACCCAATTGGCGTGTTTGATTCCGGTATAGGCGGAACATCGATATGGAAGGAGATTCACAGCCTTTTACCAAATGAAAGCACAATTTATCTTGCCGATAGTAAGAACGCACCGTATGGCCAGCGCTCCAAAGAAGAAATAATTGAACTTTGCTATAAAAATACCGACCTTCTCATTGCTGAAGGCTGCAAGTTGATCGTCGTGGCCTGCAATACCGCCACAACAAATGCCATTAAAGAACTGCGTGCAAAATACGATATCCCGTTCATAGGAATCGAACCTGCTATCAAACCGGCAGCTAATCAGTCACAGACTCAAACAATAGGCATTTTAGCCACTCAGGGAACTATTAACAGCGAATTATTCAGTAAAGCGGTTGCCTCATATTCCAACGTCAAAATAATTGAGCAAATCGGACATGGACTTGTGCAGTTAGTGGAGGAAGGAAAAATAGACTCGCCTGAGATGACCGCACTCTTGGAAGAATACCTTAAACCGATGGTAGCAGCCAATATCGATTATCTGGTTTTAGGTTGCACCCACTACCCTTATCTTATTCCCCAGATAAAAAAAATAATCCCGGATCATATCAAGATCATCGATTCAGGGGAAGCCGTGGCAAGACAGACGCAGAACATACTTAAAAAAAACAATCTGCTTAATAGTTCCGAGGAAACCAAAAAGCAGATTTTCTATAGTAACGGTGACTCCAAGGTCCTTAAAGATATTCTTGGCTTTTCCGAAAATGTATTTGAAAAGGAATTCTAATTTTCTTCTTTAAACCAACTGGAATACATTACGTAATTATTCGAAATACGTTCGATTTCACCTGCGAAATCCGATGCATTGATATCTTTTACCTTCTTCGCCGGAATACCCGCGTAAATCGCCCCGGATTCCACAACCGTGTTTTGCGTAACAACAGAACCTGCACCAATAATCGTATTGCTATGGATAACACAATTATCCATTACAATAGCCCCCATTCCGATTAAAACATTATCATGTACCGTACAACCATGAACTATGGCGTTGTGACCTATTGAAACATTATTTCCAATAATGGTCGGATGTTTTTGATACGTACAATGAATCACCGCACCATCCTGAATATTTACCTTATTTCCTATGGTGATCGAATGAACATCACCACGGACAACGGTATTAAACCAAACACTGCAAGATGAACCAAAAGTAACATCTCCAACAATAGTAGCATTTTCTGCTACATAACAATCTTCCGGTATCTGAGGATACTTTCCTCTAACTTCTTTAATCAATGCCATAGTATATTCAAAAAAAAGTCCCGATAAACGGGACTATATTATTTTTATTAGTTAACTGCAGGACAGTTACAGTGGTAAGGCTCGCGTTTACAGTTAAAGTTGAAACCTAGAGTGATTTGGTGGAAACCACTGTTATCAAATTTAACCGCTTGTGATAAATACGAGTACGTATACGCAAACATGAAGCTCTTATAGTTGATACCAACGATCGGAGTAAAATACTGTAATGTCTGATCTTCTACAGTACCACCCTGATAGTATTGTGTTGCATCAAAACTTCTTCTGTACGAAAGACCTCCCCATACTTTACCGAAATCTTCCATTGTTTTGTACACTTTTAAGTTGATATCAATGGTTTTTTCTTTAGTCTGCTCAAAAATCTGGAACATAACCGAAGGCTCCCACTGAAGACTTTCGTCATTACCAAAAGTATAACCCGCTGAAATGATGTACTTTCTTAAATTATCAGTTTCGATATCAGAATAAATTTCACGTTTTGACTCTATTGCATTTTTAACCGTGAAGTGCGTATAAAAATCTACGAAATGGTAAGACATACCTAAGTCTACATTGAAATAAGTATATTTTTGCGTGGTACCACCTACAACCGGATCAAAAACCGGCTCGAATTCCGTTTCATCCAAAACACTTTGAATCACTCCAACGTTCGCACCGAAAGAAAGCATGTTCAAATCATCATTTCCTTCCGAAAAACGGATGTGGTGTGCATAAGTCACTTTGAATCCTTTTTGCGAATGGTATCCGTTTCTATCATTGAAAGCGATAGCCCCAAAAGCAGAAGTTCCTTCATCACCTAAAGCCGTATTAAAACTCAAGGTTTGCAATTTTGGCGCATCTGCCTCACCGAACCATTGCTGACGTGCAGTCAATCTGACCTTTGCACAGTTTGCAGCTCCAGCCATTGATGGGTGAATCAAATAATAGTTGTCAGATAAATAATCCGAATAAACAGGAAGACCTTCCTGCGCAAAAGAGAATTGGGTCAAAAATAAAGCTAAAAATAAAAAGCGCTTTTTCAGTATGTTCATATTTCTTTATTATTGAAAATAGGGGTCGTTTAATTTAAAAGATGCTGGTATTTTTCAAACCCTCCAAATATATAAATTTTTAGGTAAGAAAAACAACCAAATATTTTTAATGTTCAATTTTAACGTAAAAAAATCAACCTCATTGTGTTAATTTTTTCTTTAAAACGCCAAATATAATTATTCATAGCATATAACTTCGTTAAATTTGCAAAAAATCACAAAAACATGCAAAAAGTAATTATACGCGAAACGCAGAATCCCAGCATATTAAAATTTGAATTTCCTGATTTCATTACTAAAAGCCAGAATTTTGAATTCAAAAACATAGATGAAACCGCCCAATCACCTTTGGCAAAACAATTATTTTACCTTCCGTTTGTCAAAACCGTTTACATTTCGGGAAATTTCATTGCCATTGAAAAATTCTCCATCGTGGAGTGGCATGAAGTTAAAGAATTGGTAGCCGAGCAAATTGAAACCTTTGTTGACAAAGGCGGAAAGATTCTGAACATCGAAGACACTGCCAATAAAAAAATACCGGTAACCGTTTACAGCGAGACCACACCTAACCCATCGACCATGAAATTCGTAGCCAGCAAAATGCTTACGAAAACCGCGGTGGAATGCAAAAACATAGATGACACAGCCGCATCTCCTTTAGCAAAAGAATTATTCAAATTTCCATTCGTTAAAGAAGTATTCATCGACGAGAATTATGTTTCCATTTCCAAATACGAAATTGCGGAATGGATGGAAATCACTCAGGAAATCCGTTCATTCATCAAAATTTATATTGAAGAAGGAAAAACAGTTATTGACGAAACACAAATCGTAAATACAGCGAATCACGAAAAACAACAGGAAGCCTATTTCGAAAATCTGGACGTTACTTCTCAAAAAATCATCAACATTTTGGAAGAATATGTGAAACCGGCGGTACAGTCTGATGGCGGAAACATAGCTTTCCAATCCTATGATGAAAAAGAAAAACGTGTAAAAGTAATTCTTCAGGGTGCGTGCAGCGGTTGTCCTTCCTCTACATTCACCTTAAAAAGCGGTATCGAAAACATGCTGAAAGAAATGCTGCACGATCAGGAAATCAAAGTAGAAGCAGTTAACGGTTAATTTCGTCCTTTGCTCTAAAACTTTCCGTCAGAATTGTTTTTAAAAAAAATGCCATTTACCTTTATTAGGTAAACCTTTAAAAACAATACATTATGGGAGTTCTGAAAGTAATTGAAATTTTATCCAGTTCTGATGTGAGCTGGGAAGAAGCTACCAGACAAGGAGTAGCCGAAGCCGCAAAAACACTAAAACACATTCGATCGGCTTATGTTCAGGAGCAAAGTGCCGTAGTTAACGACGAAGGCAAAGTCACCCACTACAGAGTCAACCTGAAACTGACGTTCGAAATCAAATAATATTCGGGAATTCACCGTACCTTTAAGCGTTCAGAGTTGAACGCTTTTTTTATTTACCATTATGAACGAATTACAGTACGAAACCAGCCCCTATTTATTACAACATGCCAACAATCCCATTCATTGGAAAGCATGGAACGACCATACCCTTACCACGGCGAGAGATGAAAACAAACTCATCATTGTTAGCATCGGGTATTCCTCCTGTCATTGGTGCCATGTGATGGAGCATGAAAGTTTTGAAGACCAGAACGTGGCCGACGCCATGAATTCGAACTTCATTTCCATAAAAGTCGATCGCGAAGAACGTCCGGATGTGGATGCCGTTTATATGAAAGCCGTTCAGTTGATGACCAAACAAGGCGGCTGGCCTCTAAATGCCGTATGTCTTCCCGACGGACGTCCGGTCTGGGGCGGAACCTACTTCCCTAAAGAAAACTGGATCGATATTCTGAATCAACTCCAAAATCTTTATTCGGAAAATCCGGAAAAAATGATTGAATATGCCGAAAAACTGCATCAGGGAATCCAGATTTTGGGTCTGGTTGAAAAAAATCCGTCAGAAGAAAGAGAAAGCACTAACAACATCAGACCGTTAGTTGAGAAATGGTCTAAAAGCTTCGACTGGGAGTTTGGCGGATATGCCAGAGCACCTAAATTCATGATGCCCAATAACTATATGTTTTTACAGCGCTATGGCTATCAGACGCGATCCAAAGAGCTATTGGAATTTGTTGATTTAACGCTTACGCGAATGGCCTACGGAGGTTTATTTGACACCATCGACGGCGGTTTCTCAAGATATTCGGTAGACATGCGCTGGCACGTTCCGCATTTTGAAAAGATGTTATATGATAACGGCCAATTGATTTCCCTTTATTCCGAGGCTTATAAAAGAACACAGAACCCACTTTATAAAGAAGTAATTGAAAAAACACTGTTATTCGTTGAACGTGAATTATTGAATTCGGATAATGCTTTCTATTCAGCTCTGGATGCCGACAGTATCAACGAAATAGACGAACTCGAGGAGGGCGCTTTTTATGTTTGGAAAAAAGAACAGGCGAAGCAACTTCTCAAAGACGATTTCGAAATTTTTGCGGAGGTTTTCAACGTAAACGATTTTGGCTTTTGGGAACACGACAATTATGTTTTGATCCAAAGTCAGACTATTGAAAACCTTGCGTCACAATTCGGCCTGACCGAAAACGAATTGCTTCAGAAAAAGAAAAAGTGGGAACAATTGCTTTATACCGAAAGAGAAAAACGGCCGAAACCAAGACTGGACGACAAATCCCTGACTTCCTGGAACGCTATAATGCTGAAAGGCTATACCGACGCCTACAAAGCACTAGGAAACGAACATTATCTGGACATTGCTAAGAAAAATGCACAATTCATTATTGAAAAACAATGGTCACAGGACGGTTTTCTGTGGCATTCTTATAAAAACGGAAAAAGCACCATTAAAGGCTTCCTGGAAGATTATGCTTTTGTGATTGAAGCTTTCATAAGTTTATATCAGGTTAGCTTGGAGGAAAACTATCTGATGCAGGCGAAACAACTGACGGATTATTGCCTGGAGCATTTCTATGACGAAAACCTGCAGTTCTTTTCCTTTACAGCGAGAAATGACCAACAACTGATTGCACCGCATTTCGAAACGGAAGACAATGTTATTCCCGCATCCAATTCCGTGATGGCTAACAACCTGCATATGTTATCGGTTTTATATCATAATTCATATTACGAGAAAACGGCGCTGCAAATGCTGCATCATATGATTCCTCACATGGATTATGCTTCTGCCTATTCAAACTGGATGAACCTGTGGTTAAGTCAGTCAGAAGAAAACAAAGAACTGGCTGTATGCGGTAAAACAGCATTGGAAAACCTAAAAAAAATCAATGCTCACTATTTGCCTCATGTACTAATTGCCGGAACAACAAAACAATCTGAACTACCTTTTTTAACCGATCGATTTGACGAAGAAAATCTTCTGTTCTATATTTGCCAAAATAAAAACTGCCAGTTACCAAACTCCTCTTTGGAAACAACGGTATCCGAATTAAAAATAACCTAAATGACTATGGAAGTAGAACAAATGAATAACATCTTCGTTCATTATTTTAATGTTTTAATTGACTTTGCACCAAGGGTACTCTCTGCAGTAGTAGTATTGCTTGTGGGTATGTGGGGAATTAAGATCTTCAAAAAAGTAGCGGAACAAATCATGGTCAAACGCGAATTGGAACCTACGGTGATCCAGTTCATTTCCGATATTTTACTGTGGGGCGCCCGTATATTACTTTTCGTAACGGTTATTTCACGTTTGGGTATTGACACTACCTCTTTCATAGCCATATTCGGAGCCATTGGATTGGCCGTAGGTATGTCGTTACAGGGCTCTTTGGCGAATTTTGCAGGAGGAATATTAATTATTGTATTCAAACCGTTCAAAGTAGGCGACAGCATTGAAGCGCAGGGCGAAACCGGTAAAGTAATGGAAATCCAGATTTTCACCACCAAAGTGCTGACGTCCCAAAACCACATAATTTACATCCCGAATGGTATTTTATCCAACGGGAAAATCAAAAACTTCTCTCAGAAGAGTACGCGTCGTAGCGATTTGATTGTACGTACGGGATACGATTCCGACATTAAAGTCATAAAAGGTGAACTGGAGTCCATTGTAAAAAACCACCCCAAAGTCTTAAAATCACCTACACCGGAAGTGTCGGTACATGAACTTACGGATTCAACCGTGAATTTCGCCATTCGCGTTTGGGTAAAACATGCCGATCTGTCAATGGTAAATTCCGATATTTTAGAACTGAGTAAAACCGTGGTTAAGATTTAGACTTGGTAGTCATCACAAAGTCTTTCAGATAAAAAGGTTCAAAATAAGCGACATCCACAAAGTCGCTTTTTTTGTACTTTTCATACGACATTGCGCTCATTTCGTTTGAAGACGGGAAAATCACTTCATCATGGTAAATAAAACGCCCGGAGTTAAGCACTGCTTTACATTTTGAAGCGCCGTCACCTACTAAATGTATATTCCCGGACAATTCGGAATAGGAATCCGCATCGATGATATCCGCGCGGGTTTCAAACTGCTTCATATAATTTTGGTCAAAACCGGCAGCGAAGACTTCCATTCTGCGTGCATCAATCATTGGAATAATACATCCATTTTCAATACTGATCTTACGGGCTAAGGCTTCCAAAGTATCGGTTGCAATCAAAGGAATATTCAGCGAATAGCACAATCCTTTAGCCGCAGAAACGCCAATTCGCAATCCGGTATAGGAACCCGGACCTTTACTTACAGCCACAGCTTTTAAATCCTGAAACGATATTCCGGCCATACGCAAAGCCTGTTCGAAGAAAAGATGCAGTTTTTCCGCATGGGAATAGCCTTCTTCTGAAACTTCCAGGCAAGCAATAGTCTTGCCCTCGCTAGCGATGGAAACTGAACAGTTCTTAGTTGCCGTTTCAATATTTAAAATATAAGCCATAAGTTGAAATTATTCACAAAGATACGGTTAACAATTGTCACAAAACAAATTCCCAAAACCGAAAACAAAAAATCCAAACGGAAGCTATTACGCCAAACCGTTTGGATTTCTGAATTTAGTAATTGAAATTCTACTTTTTACGCCTTTTCATCCTTCCCCTGGCCCTTTTCCTCAGTTTCTTTCTTCTTAATAGAAACCTTATCGCCCGGATTCAGCTCTTTGGTTACGGTTGTGTAGGGGCCGACAATAACAACATCTCCTTTTTTCAGTCCGCTAAGCACCTCAATATTAGTATCGTCCTGAATTCCGGTTTTGATGACGCGAAGTTTTGCCTTATCCCCTACTTTAACAAATACGCACTCGTATTTTTTATCTGTAGAACCTTTGATTTTTTCTTCCTGCTCTTTTTCCAGTTCTTCCACCATATCTTTTTTGGCCGAAGTTGTGTCCGTTTTCATCACCACAGCACTGATTGGCACAGCAAGAATATTCTCTTTTCTGGTGGTAATGATATCAACGGTTGCGGTCATCCCCGGACGGAAGGGTGAAAAATTAGCCGGTTTCCCTTCGATCAGATCCGCATAGGATTCTTTTAAAATACGAACTTTCACTTTAAAATTAGTAACCTGATCGGCTGTGGTAGTAGCCACGGACGAATTGGAAATACTGGTAACAATACCTTTGAATTCTTTCTTCAGATAAGCATCCACTTCAATTTTAGCCTCGTCTCCGATACTGATTTTAACGATATCATTCTCATTCACATCGACTTCAACCTCCATATTATTTAGGTTGGCAACACGAAGTAATTCCGTCCCCGCCATTTGCTGGGTTCCTAAAACACGTTCTCCCAACTCTACATCCAATTTTGAAATCGTTCCGTCGGCCGGCGCATAAATAGTGGTTCTTCCAAGATTATCCTTAGCTTCCGTCACGGTCGCCGAAGCACTTTTAACATTGTAATACGCGGACTCTTTATTAGCCTGAGCCACTTCGTAGGCAGAAACTACTTTGTCCCATTCCGATTTTGAAATCACTCCTTTTTCAAACAATCTTTTGTTTCGGTCGTAGTTTGATTTCGCTTCCTTCAGTTGTGCATCCGCCTGATTTAATCCGGCTTTTGTAGTTGATAATGACGCTACGGTTCGATTCACACCCGATTCATAAATATCCGGATTGATTTTCACCAGTAAATCGCCTTTTTTTACTGCCTGTCCTTCTTTAACCGGTAAGGCAATAATTTCACCCGAAACTTCGGAAGAGATCTTAACTTCTACCTCCGGCTGGATTTTTCCCGTAGCGGAAACTGTTTCCACGATAGTGATGGCATCGGTCTTGGCCACTTCCACTTCTTTGCCTTCTTCTTTATTTCCAATTACACCTTTTTTGCTTAATACAACCAATGCTGTAACTAAGACTACCACACCTCCTAATAGTAAATATGCTGTTCTTTTTGTCATGATCTATTTTGTTTGTACAATCGGAATCCCGAAGTAAAATTCTAATATTTTGGTTCTGAATATATAATCGTATTTTGTTCGCAACACTTCCGATTGTGAATTTACGTATAATGTCTGTGCCTGATTGAAATCAAAAACGTTCATTAAACCTACCTCATAACGTTCCTTCGCGTAATTATAGGCCTGTTCTCTGGCTTCCATTGTAGAAACTGCCGCTTCGTACGATTTCAAAGCACCTTTTGTATCAGTATAGGCTGTATAAACCGTGCGCTCCAGATCCAGTCCGTTTTGCTCCAGATTGATTTTAGATCGTTCCAAAGCTACCTTAGAACGGGCTACATTATTTCTCGCAGATAATCCATTTAAGATCGGAATATTAAGTGACAATCCTATATTCTGTCCTTTATTTTCATCAAACTGATCTAAGACCGGTTTTGGACCTGCAACGATTGGATTTCCGGTAATCGGATCCACTCCTGCAATTCGATCGGAATAGGAAGCACGGGTGGCAAAACTATAAAATCCGCTTAACGTGGGCTGATAGGCTCCTCGCGCTATTTTCAAATCTTTTTGAGCAATATCAACATTGGTTTGGGCCAGTTTAATATCGGTTCTGATTTCCTTAGCTTTTTCAAAAATCGATTTTGGCTCCTGAAGCAAAATACTGCTTTCCTGAACCGGAATCGAAGTATCCGCAATATCAAACTCCTGAAAATTATCAAGCTGAAGCAATTGTGCAAGGCTCAGTTTCGAAATCAGCAAGGCATTTTCGGCAGCAATCATTTTTTGTGTCGTCGTGGCCAATGTTGCTTTCACATCCATCAAATCTCCTTTCGGGACCACTCCTGCGTCAACCAAATCCTGAGTACGTTCCAATTGTTTGGATTCGTAAGCCAGCTGTTCCTGTTGTACCTTCAAATTTTCCTTGTTGAAAATGATCTGCAGGTAGGCATTTACCACATTCAGCGAAACATCTTCCTGCATTTTGGTAAGCTGATATTGTGTCGCTATGATCGAAAGATTGGCTTTTCGCAATCGGCTCTGATTCTGAAGCCCTTTATAAATGTCGATATTCGCATTAATCCCAACATTACTATACTGTGTGGTCTGATTTCGCAGCAAACCCGTAGTAATATCCTGATTCAGACCAATGTTCCACGAATGTGAAGCCTGTCCGTTCAGTGACGGCAGAAAGTTACCGTAAGCTTCCTTCTTGGAAATATCCGAAAGTTCTTTATCCAGAGCAGTATTTCTGATGGAAATATTCTTTTCCATCGCATAATTCACACATTCCTCCAAGGTCCATTTTTTGGATTGGGCATGGGACTGAAAGGAAATCAACAGCAATCCGAAAAAGAATGTTTTAACCGTATTTGTTTTTTTCATACACTTATTTTGAAAAGAGAGTCAATCGACTTTATTAAGAAAGCACTCTCTTATTCTTAAAAATCATAAGACGCATTTCTTTACAAAAAGTTACAGCATACAATGAATAAAAATTTTACTTTTGCTCGGATTTTATCAAAATTAATATGAAGTTATTTTTCTCTTTATTAGCCGTTTCTGTACTTCTTGCCTTATTTGTCAGATGCTCTTCCGCAAAAAAAATCGAGACAACAAGACCTCTTCCGAGCAGCAACACCCCTACCGTTTACAAAACGACAACCTCGTTCATCAATATGCCGGTCGAAATTCCGCTGAAGGAAATCGAGAACCAGATCAACAAGTCCCTATCCGGACTTATCTACAACGACAGTATATCGACGGATGACAAAACCGAAATGAAAATCTGGAAACAGGCGCCGATAAAACTTACCGAAAAAAACGGAAAGATCCAGTCTGTCGTGCCTATGAAAATCTGGGCGAAGGTCACGTATGGAAGTGATTATCTGGGACTGAGTGATACACGTGAAATCAACCTGAACGGAACCATCACCCTTTTGAGTGACGCTAAACTTTCGAACTGGAAACTTACAACCACTTCGGAAATTGAGGATTTTGAATGGAGCGAAAGTCCGTCTATCATCATTGCCGGGAAAAATGTTCCCATCACTTATCTTGTCAATCCGACGATACGTATTTTCAAAGCGAAAATTGCCAAAAAAATAGATGACGCCATCAACAAATCGACTGATTTCAAGCCAATGGTTTTATCGGTGTTGGAAAAACTGAGCACGCCGTTCTCTACCAGCGAGCAATACGAAACCTGGTTCAAGATGATTCCATCCGAATTGTATGTAACCGATGCGGTCTTATCAAAAAGCAAAATTACGATGGATATGGGGCTGAAATGTATGATGCAGACGATCGTTGGGGAAAAACCGGCTAACACTTTTAAAAAGGAAAGCATCACATTGAAAGCGGTAAGTAAAATGCCGAATAAAATCGAAGCTACTGTCGCGGCGGTATCCACTTACGAAAGCGCTTCAAGAATTTTAACGAAGAACTTTCAGGGCCAGACCTTCTCGTCCGGTAGCCGTAAAATAACGGTTCAAAAAGTAGATCTGTGGCAGAAAGACAGTAAAATGATCATTGCCTTGGATATGATCGGAAGCATAAACGGAACCATTTATTTGTCGGGTTACCCTAGTTACAATGCGGTTACCAAAGAAATCTATTTCGACCAACTGGATTACGTTTTAAACACTAAAGGCGTATTGACCAAAACCGCCAATTGGCTTTTAAGCGGCATGATCTTGAGAAAGATCCAGGAAAGCTGCCGATATTCGATTCAGGGGAATTTAGATGAAGCCAAGAAAAACATGTTACCTTATTTAAGCAATTATTCACCAATGAAAGGTGTTTTTGTAAACGGTACGATGAACGATTTCGAATTTGACAAAGTGGAACTGACCGACAAAGCAATTATTGCTTTTATCAAAACCTCCGGCCAGATGAACATCAAGATTGACGGTATGGACTAGATCGCAGTGGTAAATGGTCAGTATTCAGTATTCAGTGATCGGTTAACAGATCATAGAAATAAAAAAGCAGTTTCGGTTGAAACTGCTTTTTTGTTATTTATCCTGCACTTTTTTCTTTCCGTATTTCAGTCGGTAAATCGCAAATCCTATTGATCCTACCAGAATGTAGGGAATTGCCATCAAGTACACTATTCCATCATTAACTGCTCCCGCCTGAATGCCGGATTCTTCACTCTCTAAAGCCGCGCGGCACATGGCACATTGAGCTTCACCATAAAGCGGTAAGAAACAAAAAACAAGAAGAAAGAAAAAAAACATTTTCGTTCTCCACGTCTTGATTCTTGGCTCTATTTTCTTATCTCTAATTAGCATAATACGGAGATATCATCAGGTAAACAATCACACCGGTTACAGCCACATACAACCACAAAGGGTACGTAATTCTGGCAATCTTCTTATGTCTTTCAAAGCTTTTGGAAATAGCTCTAACGTAAGTAATCAAAACAAAAGGAATAATTACCACTGAAAGTAAAATATGTGACACCAAAATAAAAATATAAATCCACCTGATAACTCCCTCTCCTCCAAATTCTGTAGGATCAGAAGTCATGTGATAGGCCACATACATCCCTAAAAAAGCAACCGAACAAGCTATCGCCGTTTTTATAAGCGCCTCATGCAAGCTTCGTTTACCATTTTTAATAGCCCATACTGCCGTAACAAGCAAGACTGCCGTTATTCCGTTAATCGTAGCGTAAATCGGCGGTAAAAAAGACAAAGGCTGCACATCGAACCCTAATCTTTTAAGATTAACTCCAAATAACAACCCTACTACCGCAGGAATTGCCACCGACAAAACCACAATCCACTTATTGTATTTGTTTTCTACCGAATTTGCGATTGAATTTTCCATCTATTCTTCTAATAATTTTTTAATATCTTCTTTTAACATGTCGATCCCCGGCTGTTCCAATCCATCGTAATAAAAAATGGGTGAATCGAACGCATCTCTTCTGCAACGGATATTCCCTTCTTTATCCACAAGTGCAAACATTCCGGAATGTTCAAAGCCACCGTTCGCATTTTTATTTTCGCCAGCATAAAGTTTAAAACCGGCTTGGGCCAATTTGTAGATATAATCCCTGTCGCCGGTCAGAAAATGCCAGTTGTAATGTTTGACACCCAATGTTTCGGCATGCTCTTTCAAATGCGCCGGAGTATCGGTTACCGGGTCAATCGTTATCGATGCGATTCCGAAATCAGGCTTTCCGTAGAACTCTTTCTGCAATTGCAACATATTCTGATTCATTTTTGGGCAGATCGTAGGACAAGTCGAAAAAAAGAACTCGATCACATATACCTTTCCTAAATAATCTTTGTTGGAAATCTTCTTATTGTTCTGATCCGTCAATTCGAATTTAGGAACCGGGCCCATGGTATACAAATCCGACTTTTGGAATTTCGCCACGATTTTCGGCACCGCCCAAATCCCAAATAATAAGATGATGAATGAAATACCTATATAAGATTTGTTTTTCATTGCGAATTATATTTTTCTTTTGTTATTTCTTTTCAGTTCCAGACGGTATTCTGCTAAAATAATTTTAACATCATCCGCCATTTCATTGTGAAGATCCGCAGCCGATATCGTATTGTATCCTTCTTTGTATTCTTCTTCTCCTTTTTTATTCTTTCCTTTTCTGCCTCTCAGATTTAAATCTTTGTCAACGATATACACATTGGACGTTGCAAGATTTTCATTCAGTTGACCTACCAGGTTCAATTTACCGTAAAACGATTGTATCTCTTCCGGTTTAGCAAAGACAAAATGCCAGTTGGACAAATCGGAAATTCTGCCTAATTCGGCCATTAATTCTTTAGCCTGGCCTTCTGTTCCTATCGGCGCAACCATTACCACCTGAAAATCCTTAAACTCTTTGTTTTTATTGTAGATCTTCTGATCCAGGTTAAAAGAATTCCCTTTTTCCTTTAAAATCTCAGAACCGGGAAACCCCAGAATAGTGATTTTCTCTTTAAGGGTCACGGGTTTACCGTCTAATGAGGTTAATTGAGATACCTCAGGAACATTAGCTGTTAGCGTCGGTAACTTCGCGAAATTATTTACGCCTGATGAAAAGAAAAGATAGGCGCAAATAGGCAAAGCGAACAAAACGGTGAGAACAATATATTTTTTCATGTTAGCATACTGATTACTTGGGTGCAAAAATAAAAAAAGGTACGCAATTGCGTACCTTTTTTATAAGTTAATATGTTCTTAAAATATCCATTTATAATGAGATGTTTTAAACACATCAAAAACATAATTACCTTCTACTAGTAAGATGAACACTAAATAGAGTATTAAAAAAACCAGCGGCCCAACAATTGACGTTTTTAAATTGTTTTTCTCACCTTCTAAGTGCATGAATGCCCACATGATATAGTAAGCTTTAAAAATCGTTAATATGATGAATATCCAGTTTAACAAATTCATTGACAAAAGCTCCGGTTTGTAAAGCCAAAGCGGCTTGTGGATTCCTAAATAAACTTCAACAATAGTTACTACTGACAGAAGTCCGAAAACCATCCAAATTCTTTTTGTATTAGATTCGTGTGCGTGTCCCATGATTCTTTCTTTATTATATAAATTACACTAAATAGAAGAATGTAAATACAAACACCCAAACTAAATCTACAAAGTGCCAGTACAATCCAACTTTTTCTACCATTTCATAGCTTCTTCTTTTCTCATACGTTCCAAGAATTACGTTGAAGAAAATCAAAATATTGATCAAAACTCCCGAGAATACGTGGAATCCGTGGAATCCGGTAATAAAGAAAAAGAAGTTAGCAAATAATTTATGTCCGTATTCATTATGTTTCAGGTTAGCACCTTCCACTACCATTTTAGCATCTTTCAAACGCTCCAAAGACTGCTCTCTGGTTAAAACGGTTTTCTTTTTATCGCTATTGATGTGCTCGGAACGAATTAAAAGGTTCGGGTTTGCTTTAAAACCTTCCACAACTTCTTCTACAGAGTAGTTAGCAATAGTTTCACCGCCTTCGAACCAAACTCCTAGTCTTCTTTCTTTCTGAATTCTGTCTTTTGGTAAATGAGCAGCAAAATCAGCTAAAGCAACTCTTTCCCCTTTTGTGTCTACGAACTGAAGAATAGAACCTCCTTTAGTTTCAATAGCTCCGTGAGAACCCTGAATAAAGTTTTTCCACTCCCATGCCTGAGAACCCAAGAAGATGATACCTCCTAAAATTGTTAAAAGCATGTAAACCGCAACTTTGGTTTTTTTCAATTGATGTCCTGCATCAACTGCCAACACCATCGTCACAGAAGAGAAGATTAATATAAAAGTCATTAAAGCCACATAATACATTGGCGCATCTACACCATGCAAGAACGGAAAGTGTGTAAATACTTCATCCGCAATTGGCCAGGTTTCAATAAATTTAAATCTTGAAAAACCGTAAGCAGCAAGGAATCCAGAGAATGTTAAAGCATCCGATACGATAAAAAACCACATCATCATTTTGCCATAACTTGCTCCCATTGGCTCGTTTCCGCCATCCCAAGTTTTTTCTTTAGTAGCTGTTGTAGTAACTGTCGCTCCCATTGTAAAGTTATTAGTTAAAAAGTTCCCAAATTTACATTTTTTTTCTATTTGTAGAAATAGAAAAATAAAAACAAGTACAACCACAAGAAATCAAGAAAGTGCCAAAACATCGCACCTAGCTCAATACCAAGGGTTTGACCAGAATTGTATTTTTGTTTAAAATGATTATAAATTATAATTAAAAGCGCCGCAATCCCCCCTATAAGGTGCACAACGTGCACAATAACGAAAGCATACAGAAAAGCAACCGTTATTGTACTGGAAGGTCCGGTTGGCACAAGACCACTTTTAAACAACTCGTTAAAACCCGAAAATTGTAGCCACACAAAAGTCACTGCCAATCCTAAGGTTATCAATAAAAAAACTGAGGTTTTACTCCTGTCATCCTTTTTAATGGAGAGCTTAGCCAAATGAAACGTAACACTGCTAATCAAAAGCACGATTGTACTAACAGCAAATACTCTTGGCACTACCAAATCACTGATCCAATCCGGACGGGATTTACTGATGACAAAAGCACTGGTTAACCCGGCGAAAACCATCAAAATACTGATCATTGCAAACCAAAGCAACATCTTATACGACCTTGCTTTTCTTTCATTATGCTCCTGGAGCGACATTTCCATTTCCATATACTATCGTAAAAATTTATCTATAACATATACCAACTGCAACAAAGAAATATAAGAAACGCTAACCAGCATAAGCTTTCTTGCTGCCTTCTCATCCATTTCTCTGTATAATTTCACTGCAAAATAAAGCATCCATAAACCTAACAACAACACTATGCCTGCAGCAATATAACTTAATTTCAAATCTCCTGTAAACCCTAACACCGGCAGCAATGATGCGATTATCAGCCAAACGGTATACAAAATGGTCTGCAGCGCGGTTTTCTTGTCCTGCTTACCTGTTGGCAACATAAAGAAACCTGCCTTTTCATAATCTTTATACAAAAACCAGCCAATTGCCCAGAAATGCGGAAACTGCCAGAAAAACTGAATCAAAAACAAGGTCCCAGCTTCAATTCCGAAATTATTGGTAGCTGCAACCCAACCCAACATAAAAGGAATGGCTCCGGGGAAGGCGCCCACAAAAACCGATAAGGGCGTAATTGTTTTTAAAGGAGTATAAACACAGGTATAAAGAAATATTGAAATTGCGCCGAACATGGCTGTTTTTGGATTGATACTATACAAAATAATCAATCCGATCAGCGTAAGAGCCGTACCAAGTATAAATGCGTTTTGCTTTGAAGTTCTTCCCGAAGGCAAAGGCCTATTCTTGGTCCTGTCCATCAAAACATCCAGATCTTTCTCAATGATCTGATTGTAAACATTGGAAGCTCCCACCATACAGTAACCTCCTATCGCAAGCAATATAAAAGTTACCCATGAAAAAGGAAATTCGTCAGAGACCCCCAAAAGATACCCGACAATGGATGAAAAAACCACACTGATAGCCAATCCGGCTTTTGTGATTTCTTTAAAATCAGTAAGTAAAGAGGTCAGCGTTAACGATTTACCCGAAGTATCCAATGCAGTTTTCATTTAATTGCCAAAATGGTGCGCAAATATACTTCAAAATTTATATTTCTCAATAGCAATCCTTTAAAATCAGGTTTTGAAACCAGTTTTAACAAAAAAAGGCAAACTTTTCAGCCTGCCTATACTTTTTATTATTTCAATCTTATTGTTGTTCCAAAATTTTCTTCAAATCTTTCAGACCTGTTTCCAAAGCCCCACCTAATTCTTTATCCATATCCACTGTTAAAAGGAATAAATTCATCGGATAATCCATATGACCCTTAAAACCCCACTTTACTTTGGTTTGGTTTGGCGAAAGATCTTCAGTCATGAAATAGGCATTATCTTCCGCTTCAAAAGGTTCTTTAAAACGCAATTTCATGTCGATTCTTTCATTCTCAACTATATTCACAATTTCTTGTTCCCCTTTACCAACTTCATTATTTTCACTGTCCCAAGAATACACAAATCCCACTTCCCCATCTGTCCCTTTGAATTCCCTTTTCGAATTAGGATCTTTTTTGTTCCAGACGCTGAAATTATCCTGATTCTTCATCATTCTGATATACTTGAAGACCTCCGCTTCCGGTTTATTTATTACAACCTCGCGTTCTAAAGCATAGTCTTTCTTAACAAAAAGCCCGGCAACCAATAAGATTACCACAATGGAGAGAACAAATAAAAGTAATTTCTTTACAATTTTCATACAGTTTGTTTTTTAAGTTGGCTCTTAAATGTACGAAAAAAAATCATAAAACCTTAAAAATCATAATACCAGTTAAACAAATCGGATCGTAACCCTACAGAAAACCAAGTCGTATCCGATTTAAAAGTAGTTGCGGTGTCCTTGGTAGGATCAAAATTTCTGTAAATCAAATTTCCAAAAATTTTCAGGTTCATTGCCGGATTCACAACATAACCCGCTTGTAAATCCCCAATCAGTATAGTAGTTTTATTCCCCTGACCGACTTTTACACCGGTATCCGCATAACGGTCCGCTTCGTATGTTCGATAAATATCACCGCCGTAATTGGAATTCGGAATCGAAGCGCCAGCTGCCGGTTTTTCAAAATCGAATCCTTTCACACCGTAAGTCAACTTCGCATTTGCAAACCACCTGCCTTTATAATAACGTCCAATCACCGCTAATTCATAAAAATTCGCGCCCCACATATGCCCCATACTCTGATTGTTGTGACCATAATTTGTAATAGGATCGCTATGAGAATACACATACGGACGAACCAAATTGAACTCCGTCTGAACCATAAGATTCTTAACTTTAAAAGCGTCGTAATATTTAGCTCCTAATTGATAGGCAAATTTGTTCTTCCAGCTTTGATTGCCGGACTTCATATCGTCCAGTGAAAATTCGTCAAGGAAAAACTGACCATACAGATTCACTTTGCTGTTCCATTTGTATTTTGAAGCAAAACCTAAAGTAGCATTTCCACTTTTTGATGAAGACGAAAACTCCACGGAACGGAAGAAGATAATCGGATTCACAAAACTCATATCAAATCCTCTGTTATTAGTATCCGTCCAGATAACCGATTCAAACAAACCTATATTCAAACGTTTTGACACATTCCAGCTTAAATAGTGATTCGCCATGTATTTTGATGCATAGGTCCCGTCCACCGTAACTTCGGGACGAACATCTTTCAGCCACATATACGTATTGGTATATTTGATTTTCCAGAATGTGGTATTGATTTTAAAATAAGGATAAGGACTGGCCGCATCACTGGTAAATAGCGAACGATACCCGTCTCCGATGAAATTACGACCGTACCCCAACTGAAGATTGATGAATTTCGCAGGCGCAAACATCAGATTAGCGTCGGCAGAAGGAAAATCGTAAGCATCTGTTTTAAATTCCTTTGCAATACCAATTCCTGGAATAATCGCCGGGTTTCCACCCGAAGGCCTAATAGATTCCGCATACTGATTGTAATAATCTGCAAATCTACCCTGACTTTCATAAATCGATGTCGTAAAAAATAACTGTTCGCCAAGACCTCCCTGCACATTAATTCCGCGGGTATTCACGAACGTATTATCAACGGTTTCACTGCTGAAGTCCTTCCCTAAACGGAAATCAAAAATCGGATCCATGGTAAACCAATAAATATCCCCCTGAAGTGCTATTAAATGTTCATTCCACAATTTTCGACCAAACCAGGACTGCTTATTCAGCAAATTCCTTTTATAATCTTTTTCTAAATCCTGATATTTAGAGACTTCGGCATAAGTATATGGTTTCGACGCCGTATGGTTGTTTGTGCCGACCTGATTCAAAGAAGGATCAAACTCGTTGTAAACAGCGTGCGTAAAAGGAATATTCAAACTGCTCTTATACTGCGGATTATCAAATTTTTTATAAGGTACCGATTCGAATTCCTTTGATTCCGATTTAGGGTCGATCGTAGCATTTTTATTTGATTGATCCGCTATTGCCGGTGCTCCAAAAACGGGAGGTTGAACCAATGGAATAGCAATTTTGATGGAAAACTTAGAATATACCGGTTTTCCATTGTATTTGGAAGGTTCCACTTTTGGCAACAGCGAAAACACACGTTTCGTCTCGTCTGTTAGCTCGGGATAAGCAGTATCAGTATAAAGCACTTTAAATGTTCCGGTAGTATCAACTTCAAAAAGTGCGATTACCGAACCTTTGAAATTTTTATCCGTTACGGATTGAGGCACCTTAAAATTTGTGTAGACAAAATTCTGTAGGGTATTATGAAAACATGCTTCCTGCTGACCCACAGTTGCCATCTTACATTCAGGGAAGACAGGAAACTGCTCCGTTGGATGGGTTTGTGCAGCAACAAATTGGCTCAAGCCGAAAGAAAAAAGTAACGCTATTAAATATTTCATTTTATCAATTGCTTTATAACTGTTCAATATTTCCACCTAAAAGGCACAAAATCGAATTCAATATTCATTTGGGGAAGCCTGTCCGTTTGCAATGGCTTTGGCTGATGACGTTCCGATTCGTTTTACGCCCAAAGAAATCATCTCCAGCGCTTCCTCATAGGTTCGCACCCCGCCTGCCGCCTTCACCGACAACGGAAAAGCATTTTCAATTATTAATTTTACGGATGGGATTGTCGCGCCATTAGGCTTTCCGGACTCTGTCTTATAGAAACCTGTTGATGATTTCACAAAGACATTTGCATATTGCTCTTCTTTAAAATTAGCGAGAACCACATTTTTGATAAGTGCGGTTAGCTGAACAATCTGATGATCGTTCATGGCAGCCACTTCAATAATCCATTTGACGATTCTGTTATGAAAAAGTCCAAGTTTCGTTCCTGCCAGCACCTGCTTTTTAACGTGTTCAAGCTCTCCTCTTTTAAAAGCCTCATAATCCACCACAAAATCAAGATCATCAGCCCCGTTCACAATTGCTGTTTCTGCCTCTTTAAGAGCTTCCGTCAGCAGTCCGTCTCCGTTTGGAAAATCAATGACAGTACCTACATTGACCTTAGAACTAGAAGCAACAATCATCTCTTTAGCTAAGGCCACCATATCAGGTCGGATCATGATCAGTTTGAATTTTTCATCGATCGCCTCCTGTACAAAACCTTTTACCACATCAATGTTCTGAGCTTTGGTCAAACCAGCCTGGGAAGCCGTCTTCAAATAGGTAGAATCCAAATATTGTCTTATATCCATGCGATAAAAATAAAAAAATCCCACCGAAGTGGGAGATTTATTTGTACTATTTTTTTGAAGCGCCTTACTTCTTTGGTCTTATTATGAGATACAAAACCAGGACTGCGATAACACTGCCGGATGTATTAGCAACAACATCTAACAGATCTGCCTGTCTTGATGTGGTGAAAAGTCCCTGACAGATTTCAATAACTCCACCGTATATAAGCGAGGAACCCAAAACAATCAAGGCCTTTCGCGTAAAAGTCCATTTTGGAAATTCTTTCGAAAGAAACAAGAACCATAATATGGAAAAGACCAAATAAAAAAAGGAATGAACCGTTTTGTCTTTCCCGAAAACCGTTACGGTGGGCACTTTCTCCATGCTAATCAAGCAGGCCGCCGCGATTGCAATTGTCCAAAGTAACGCTAAAAGAAAATTTTTCTTATGCTCCAATTAGCGCTTTGTATTCTTCGCTTGACATCAATGAATCTATTTCAGAAGCATCAGAAATTTTAACTTTAACCATCCATCCTGCTCCGTATGCATCTGAATTCACAGCTTCTGGTGTCGTTTCCAACTCTTCATTGAATTCGATAATCTCACCTGAAAGCGGTAAGAACAAATCAGAAACCGTTTTCACAGCTTCAACTGTTCCGAAAACTTCGTCTTTTGCTAAAGTCTGATCTAAGGTTTCCACTTCAACATATACGATATCCCCAAGTTCTTTCTGTGCAAAATCTGTAATCCCTACAGTTGCTACATCGCCATCAAGGCTAACCCATTCATGGTCTTTTGTGTACTTTAAATTAGCTGGTATATTCATTGTGTTTATTTTTATTCGACAAATGTAAATTTATTCGCTTGAACTATAAAATGTTTTTTCTTTAATTTCCGAAGTTATATCGAAGCGTTAATCCCGAACGGATGTTCGTAATCGGGAAAGTCGTAGATATAACCGCTTTTGAGAACGAATGATCATAATAGAAAATAGCCGTCAAATTTCTGCTGAAAGAATAATCAGCCGTGAATTTGATTGACCAGATATTTTGACCACCACCCAACTGATTGTTATCGTAATCCAAATAACGAACTATCGTTTTATTATTTCTGAAAGAAACGTCCGCTTTCAAGTTAATATCACTTTTGATCACACCGGAAGGATCATCAGACAGCGACGAAGTAAAAGTTACGTCTTTAACACGGTATCCCAATCCGACAATATATTCATTTCCTTTAACCTCTGTAAGAAGGTTATTATCAAAACTTAATGACAGCGCACGGTCTTTCTTCATTTCCGCAAGGACTTTAATAGAGCTCTTCATTTCAAAATCCACTCTGATCAGCGGATTGAACTGCTCTACTAAATTCACATTCGAAATAATGTCTTTAGTCGGATAATTAACCGTTCCCGAAGACACATCCGGATTTGGATTCTCATAATACTCAAAATTAGAGCGGTAAGAATTCAAAGTATACGCAGCGCGATAGCCGTGCTGCAATGAGAAACGCTTGAATTTATCTTTAAACCAATCATATCGCATTAAGCCGGTATATTTAACATTCCAGTTCGGCAGTGGGAAATCCCGGAACGGACTTGTACTGATTTTCGAAGCATCTGTTCCTTTATAAGCCGCATAGAATGCCGGAAGTAATACCGCCTGACTGTTTTTACCGTAGCCTTTAGGATAACCTTCCGCATCAATGTTCGCAGGATTGTTAATGTCAATTCCGCGTTCTGTGGCCAATCGGTTTGCAATTTTCAATCGATTTTCTCTGAAATCGTCAAAGGCTGCTGAAACATTTTCATCACTTTTAGTGAAGGCGGTTCCGATCAGAATGGTCGACATCGAGTAATTTCCAAAACTGTATGGCGAACGCGAGTGGTACACACTGTTACCATCCACGTCATATTGCTCGGAAAAATTCTTACTCTTAAGCCAGTCGGCCAATATATCGATTTTAAAATCCGGGAATGGCTCCAACTGTCCCGTTATATTCAGTACTTTATTGTCTATCTGCGTGAAGCTTTGGTTAAACTCCGGATAATAGGTTAACCATCCGTTTTTAGCAGCTTCATAACGAACATCCGCCTGGCTACCCAACACAAAACCTACAGAAGGTTTTGTAGTTCCGAGGAAACCTACTCTCGGCAAATATCCGGGAAGCATTGTCCCTTCAGTTTGTGTATAATTTACCCCTATCGTTTTTACCATGGTAACTAAACCGATCATTCTTTGCGCAAACAAACTACGTTCTTCCGGTGCATTCGTAGGTGCTGCCGTAACTTTCTGTCCCGGTTTTGGCGCCGCCGGTTTCGGCTGTGGTTTAGCAGCAGTGTTCTTTTTAGCGGTCAGACCGATATATTTATAGAACAAATCCATAGTCAGCGTATTGTTCAGCTTATGCGATGCTGCATTCTGAATCGTGTTGCCCAACGAAAAATCCACACCCTGATAAGAAACAGATGAAAGCGCATCGGAAGAACGTTGCCAACTGTAATCACTGGTATACGAATAAACGGATTTCAGGAATGACAGGAAAGGAATTTTATTCAGCGGCAGGTCGTAATTTACGATCAACTGCTGTGTATGCAAATTAGATTCCCCAATATTGAAATAATCATCCCAAACCGACAGTCCTTCGATAGGAACTTTGTTCTCATCGAAATAATTACGCACGATGTTGTTTGTAGCCGCATTGTAGCTGAAGCGAAGTGCTTTTGAAAAACTGTAATTGAACCCGTAATTGTAGTTATACAAATAATTTCTTCTGTAAAGCGGATCCAAGCCGATACCTTCCACTTCAACCTGTCTGAATTCCTGTCTGTTGTACTGACGAAGAATATTCGTGGAGAAGGAAACCGTTGTCGGAAGATAGCTGAAATTAAAGTCGCTCAACAATTTCCAGTAACTGCTTTTCTTCATGAATTTATTATTCTTCAAAGGCTCAACCGAATTCGGTTTAAACGCAAAAGCATAATCAACCGACGACTTCACCTGTTGATCCAGTAAACTCTGAATCTGGAAATCGTGGTGTTCCATTTCATTGTAGGAATGGGAGAACGTGAAATTTTCCGGATCATAAACATGCTGCTTCTGATCTGCAGTTCTTTCCTTCTTAACACCAATGAAATTAATGCTGGTACGCTTCGTATAATCGATGGCGCGCTCTTCAATATTATCGCGTTCAGCTGCATCCTGAGTAACATCCAATAAGGTTTGCAGTTCGATATCCTGATAGAAAGGATCATATTTCGGCGTGATGGTTTCTTCACCTACAGCATAGTTGAACGGTATGGTCAGGGCCCACTTCTTCGGAAGTAATTTCCCGGCATTCACATTGGTAACTAAATTGTATTGAAGAACATCTTCACGACTTCTTTCATTCGGACCTTCTTCCAATCCTCCAAACCCGATGGTTGTTCTTCTACCAGCTGCGGAAAGATCGGCAAAATCTGCAAAGTTGGTATCCATAGCAGCCACAGCTGCCCATCCTCCTTTGTTATCCATGTCAGACATACGCAATTCGTTGAACCATACTTCCCCACGGATTGTTTTACCTGGATTCGTTCTGTTTCGAACACCGACCATTAAGGTTCTGACCAAACCGAAATTCGGATTTCCTTTCACCCCTATTCGTAACAGGTTTTCTTTACCTGACAAGGATCCATCAAGAAAATCCTCGTTCACAAACTGGATTCCGTCCGACAAATCATCATCCGGAGGAAGTGTCCCCTGCAAGGCACGAATCTTTAATTGCGTAAGCAACGACAACGCCAAGTCAATTTCATTCGACGTAGGCCAAATTTTTGCAGGATCGGTTTCACCAAAAGCCGTTGGTTTCAATGGAATCTGAACTTCATAGAAATTCTGTGAAAAGTCATTACCGAAACGAAGGAAAGCCACCATTTCATCATTTTGCAGATCGGTGCTGGTTTCTAACGATTCCGCATGTAAAAACATACGTAACTTTTTGAACTGACGCATATCCACATTCACATTCTTAAATACGGAACGGGCATCTTTTTCTTCCAATCCGCCTGTCGGTGATCCATCTTTACTATATACGCGCAATGATAACGATTGCTCGTTCTGATCAATGATTGAGTTATTATTATTTAATTGCTCACGCGATACCCCCGGAGGCATTACGTAAGGAATCGGATTTCTGTCCCCGTTCTCCTGAATATTCAATGACATCACATCAAAACCGGTATTATCATCAGACACATCCGGGTCATTATTATCCATAGAAGACAAATAACGTCTCCATTCGCCACGAACCAAATCCAATGATCCGAAACGCAGTGTTACCTCTTCCGGAAATTCGGTCAGGAACATTCTCATGAAACGAATCGAACGGAAATCGGAAATCGAACCAACCGTATTGGCAGCAGTAGCCTCCAGAATAGGAACTTTATAAAGTACCCATCTCACTTTAGTTGTACCGTTTGTGATCGGCACCGCATCATTTACCCTTGTATCGACAACATAATTCTGTCCGATCACGGGATTCGGCGTAATCGGTATTTCAAATTTATAATAGGCGTTAATCGTATTCATGGTATTGTCACGGTTAACATCCTCCACGTCCGGCAATGTCGTAGATCCTCTGTTTGTATCCGACAAAGCTACAGGCGAGTTGCCTTCCAGGCCGTTGTAATTTCTATAGCGAACCAATACGTTCCCGCTGGCATTCAGATAATACTGATAGTTATCTGCCGAAGGGTCCGGATTGGCTGCAAAAGAAGGATGTTTAACCGCCTCTTCTGCATCGCTTAAACCATTTAACCCTAAGTCTTGCACGGCACGATTCCCCTCATCCGAATCAAAAGCATAAATTAAGGATTGCGCCGAAGGTATTTTCCCCCAGTTTGTGGAATAGGTCGGCAAAGTAGAACCTACTTCCGGCAATCCGTTTTCATATAGTTTTCTTCCATCAGTAAGAATATCTTCCGATATCTCTCCCAAGTTGATCGTCAGTTTACCCGTGTTCGTTACCGGAGTTGTGTCACCCGGATTTTGACCGTAATAAGGATCCATCATCCAAAATTGGATGTATTCCACATTGGATTGTTCAAAGTTCGTGGAATTGATGGCTCGCATAATACCACCCCAGTTATTGGTAGGATTGGCTAAGGCGTTGGTACCGGGATCTGCCAACGGACTGTAATTATACGGTCCTCTTTCAGCAGGGTAATAAGTTAAATCTAATGTGCTTACGACAGTGGATTGTCCCTGTGCAATATCAACATTCGGATACAATTCATCACTATAAATCCTTCTTACCCTATTGGTAAGCATATCGGCTTCCGAAATTCCGTCCGGTCGCTGTGATTCGACATAAAATACCGGATCAATGGTATACCAGGACAACTTGGCTCTTTTATACCCTACGGATAAATCATCTGAAGGTGGACTTGTAGTTTCACCAGGAACCCCATCCAAATCGCCTTCCAAAGGAGTACTACCCAAATACCAGGCCTGAGGCGCTCTCATGTCAATGGTAGATTGCGATCCTTCAAAATCATCAATATAAATTGTAGCTTCACCGTTAAAACTGTCATTCTTCGACGCATCCGGCATTAGGTAAGCAATCTCTCCACGGAAAGAGAAATTAGACGGCACATCGGTATCAAGATTCGGTAATTTATTAACAAGACGAGTAAACAGCGGAACTTCTGTTGAGAAATTCCCGTTCATCCCCACGATAGTATTATTTACCGATTCCTGTCCGTAGTTCGATTTTTGCGTAAACGGCTTCTCAGACATCCGCAGGAAGGTTCCCGCCAACTGGAATTTATCGCTGAATTTATGCTCCACGTTAACTCCGAAAAAACGTCGGGTCTGCTGACCGAAAACTGAATTGTTCTCGAGAGAAACATCAATCGGTGCATTGGCCAGCGTAGGATCAAGGATCTGAACACGCCCTCTTTGATAGTCCACCGTATAGTCCACACCTTCTACCAAAACACGTCCGCCGGTAGAAACCACAACCGAACCTTGAGGTACATTGAAGGCTCCAATGGAAATACCTTCACCGCCGACTGATTTGAATTTTCCTTTTAACTGAAACTTATTTTTATCACTGTCTTGAAGTGCTAACGCCTGGGTCTTCTTATAAAGGTTTCGGAATACGTATTTCGTCTGGTTGGCATTATAACCTGCCAGTGGATCATCATAATTTTCCAACGGACTCGAACGTAACTTCTCGAACAAAAGTTTACCGAAGGGCTCTACCGTGGTATAAATGATTCGACCGTTTTGTGTATCAACGGTCATCCCGGGAATAAAATCGAAGAAACCATCTCCGCCTACCTGAGGGTCATTAGTGTAATTTAATTTATCGAGATTGAAGACCTTTAATAACGGTGTACTGGTAACCTGATCCTCCGGACTCGGCAGAGGTGGCACCAGATTAATATAGTTTAACGGTGACGGATCAGTATAAAGAATATTGAATCTGAAATCCTCCTGTGACAACTGATATGCTCCCGGAATCTGATAGATATTTTTCATCATTAAATTCCAAACCGGCTGATCGATGTTGTTCAGGTTACTTTTTAACATCTTCAGGATCAAACTCTGTGTCGTCGGTATACCGCCGCTTACATCCGTTGCATCAACACCGTCGGTTCCAAATTCCCCCACCTGATAAATTTCATCACCAATACTATACTGGTAAGCAACTGCCAATACTTCGTCATTTGCCAATCGCTGGTTTAAGGAAATATAACCTAATTGCGGATGAAAAGTATAGTCATTAGGCGATAACTTTCTTGCATTTTCCAGTTTGGCATAATCCCTGCCTTCTACAGCTGCCAGTGGCGGATTGAAACCGTTAGACGCCGTTGCAATATCCCTGATTGCAGGGTTTAATAATCCTGTTGGAGCGCCAATAAGTGCAGGATCCAAAAGGTTATTACCGTTGTTGGACGGCGCATTAAATGTTGTTCCATTATAAAAACCGGGAATCCCCTGATTATGAACACCGACCGTCGAAGCAGTAATATCGGTACCGGCCGCATCGGTCAACTGACCTTCCCCTAAATCCTGTAAAGCAAGGATATTTCTTAAGTTGTTATCATTTGCATTGATACGATTTTGCTTGTTGGTAATCCAGACTTCAATACGAGTTACCTGAACCCTGCTGCTAATAACGGGATAAGTTGCTAATGCTTCGTCATATTTATTTCGGAAGTACTGCGAAAGAAAATAATGTCGGTCATTATCATAATCTAATGCGAATAACTCGAAATCCTGCAATGTCCCGCCGCCTTGTGCCGTAACGGATTTCGTTTGCGATTTTTGCTCTGAGAACACTCCGGTAACTGTTGTTTTACCGAACTGTAATTGTGTTTTAACCCCAAATAAACTCTGGGCTCCGCGGATCAAAGAACTGTTTAACGGAAAACTCACGTTACCGACCTCAATCTTACGGATAATATCATCTTCTGTAGGGGTGTATTCTAATTTTATAAGGTTTTGGAACGCAAAAGTCGACTGCGTATCATAATTGATATTCACCATTAAACGGGTTCCGACCTTACCCTGCAAACTCAAACTGATTCGTTGGTCGAAGTCGAAGGTAAGACTCTTTCTGTTTCTTGGTGAGAAAGCGGGATTGTCCTGTTTTGTAAATCGGATACCCAAATCCATTTCGACAGACCCGGTAGGCTTAATATCAATGGTATTACCTCCGAAGATGGTTTCAAACAAACCGGAATTCACATAATATCTTGGCAATAAATCTTTTTTGGCTGCTTCAGCACCTTCTTTTTTGCCATCGATAGCGTCCAGTTTCTTTTGATAATAATCCCGGATGGACTCTCTGGTCAAGAGTTCTTCATACTCTTTGGGAGTCAAAATGATGGGATAATTTATATTAAAGCCATCGAAAGTTTTGGTATATATATAGCGATCAGTCACCGGATCATACGTATATGCTTCGGTGATGCTCTGCGGATTTCCTAATTGCAAGTGCCCTAAATCAACTCCGTTCTTTACAGAATCCTTCTCTTCTTCATCAACTTGCGCCTGAATGGAAACACCAAAAAACAGTATAAGCAGGGATAACCCAAATTTAAGAATCTTGAAAAAGTCTTTACTATGCGTTTTCAAATGACTAGAGATTTTTTAAAGCTAGTTTAATAATAGTTTCCACAGAAGCGTTTCCGTCTTCTTTAACAATTTTATCGACAACTTTTTCAGCTGATTTTCGGACAAATCCTAAAACTTCCAAAGCAGATAACGCTTCATCCTTATTTGTATTGCTTTGTGAAAAGGATACTTCATCCAGATTATATATTTTCAATGCTTTATCCTTCAGATCCAGAATAATTCGCTGGGCGGTTTTGGCTCCGATTCCTTTGATAGACTGAACGGTGCCGACATCGCCGGAAGCAATGGCCTGAATAATTTGTTGTGGCGCAATGGATGAGAGCATCGTTCTTGCGGTACTTGCACCCACCCCTGAAACGGATAGTAATAATTTAAACAGTTCTCTTTCGGCTTTTTCAACGAAACCGAATAAAGTATGAGCATCTTCTTTGACCTGAAGAAACGTAAACAACTTCAAATAGTCGGATTCCGGGAGCAACGAAAAAGTGTGCAACGAAATATTTACACTGTAACCTACTCCATTGCAGTCAATTACGACTTCGGTAGGTGTTTTTTCAACAAGTTTCCCCTGAATATGCGTGATCATATGTAGTAATTAATCTATCAAAAATAAGAAAAATCTTTTATCCTGATAATCAGAACCGAGCAAGTTCCTATTTATCGGATAAAAGATTATCTGAAATTATTGTTTTAAAGCCTGTTTTAATTTTTTTTCTTTTTCCTGAGCATCCACAACGGCAACGGCTGCCATATTCACCATTTCTTCTACGCTGGCTCCTAATTGGAAAATGTGAACCGGTTTGTCCAAGCCCATCATAATTGGCCCGATCGACATTACCTTATTCAATTCCTTCAGCATCTTATAAGTAATATTAGCCGAATCCAAGTTAGGGAATACCAAAGTATTCACTTTTTTATTCGCCAATTTTGAGAACGGGAATTTGCTGGCCAGCATTTCCTGGTTCAGCGCAAAATCAGTTTGGATTTCACCGTCCACGATTAAGTCCGGATGGTGTTCATGTAAAATAGCCACCGCTTTTCTTATTTTCACCGCACTCTCAGCCGATGAAGATCCGAAATTGGAGAAAGAAACCATAGCAATTACCGGCTCCATTCCGAACATTCTAACGGTCTTAGCAGCCATCAAAGCGATTCTTGCCAAATCTTCCGGCTCAGGGTTCGGGTTGATAGCAGTATCGGCCAAAAACACAGGACCACGTTTGGTCATCATCATGTTCGTGGTTGCAATACGGTGTACCCCCTGCTGTCTTGGTATTAACTCCAACATAGGTTTCACTACAGTCGGATAACTTCTGGAATATCCGGTAACCAAAGCATCTGCTTCGCCTTCATTTACCATCATAGCGGCAAAATAATTACGCTCGCGCATCCATTTTTGGGCATCTAACAATGAAGTCCCTCTTCTTCTTCTGGATTCCCAGTATACGTTGGCAAACCGATTTCTTCTTTCTTCTTCTTCTTTCGTTTTAGGATCGATGATAACCACATCTTCGTCAAAACCGATTTCTTCTTTCAGTTCCAGAATCGTTTCTTTATTTCCTAATAAAATTGGTGTTCCAATGCCTTCTTCCATAACGATCTGAGCTGCTTTCAATACGTCCAGATGGTCAGCTTCGGCAAAAATTACTTTTTTAGGATCCGTTTTCGCGCGGTTATGGAGCAAACGGACCATTTTGTTGTCGGAGCCCATTCGTTCTAAAAGTTCATCGCGGTATTTATCCCAATCCGTGATAGGTGCTAAAGCAACGCCTGATTCCATCGCAGCTTTTGCCACGGCCGGCGGCACTTCGGCGATTAATCGCGGATCGAATGGTTTCGGGATGATATAATCGCGACCGAATGTCAGTTTTGTTTCTCCGTACGCAACATTAACCTGCTCCGGTACAGAGGCTTTTGCGAGGTTTGCCAAAGCTACTACCGCAGCTTTTTTCATCTCTTCGTTAATTTTTGTAGCTCGAACATCCAAAGCACCACGGAAAATGAATGGGAATCCCAAAACATTATTCACCTGGTTAGGATGATCGGAACGACCGGTTGCCATAATGATGTCTTTACGTGTTGCAATAGCCAAATCGTATCTGATTTCCGGTGTTGGATTCGCCATGGCAAAAACAATCGGATTATCAGCCATGCTCAACAGCATTTCAGGGGTCACGATATCACCGGAAGACAATCCGATGAAAACATCCGAACCTTTCATGGCATCGGCAAGCCCGTCAAAATGTTTATCGGTAGCATAGGCGCGTTGCATCTCGGAAATTTTCGGATCATCCTTACGTAAAGCACCTTTACTGTTGAACATTACGATATTTTCGCGTTTAACTCCGAAAGAAACATATAGGTTCGCGCACGCAATCGCTGCTGAACCTGCTCCGGAGACAACCATTTTGACTTCATCCATTTTCTTTCCGGCCAATTCCACTGCATTAAGCAATGCGGCCGATGAGATAATTGCGGTTCCGTGCTGGTCGTCGTGCATTACCGGAATGTTCAGTTCTTCCACTAAACGTCTTTCGATTTCAAAAGACTCCGGTGCTTTAATATCTTCTAAATTGATTCCTCCGAAAGTCGGAGCAATATTTTTTACCGTTTCAATGAATTTTTCAACATCTTTGGTATCTACTTCGATATCAAAAACATCAATATCGGCAAAGATTTTAAACAAAAGTCCTTTTCCTTCCATTACTGGCTTTGAGGCTTCGGGACCGATATCTCCTAAACCTAAAACAGCAGTACCGTTTGAAATTACGGCTACTAAATTTCCTTTTGCAGTATATTTATAAACGTTTTCAACGTCTTTTTCAATCTCTAAACAAGGTTCTGCTACTCCTGGCGAATAGGCCAATGCTAAGTCTCTTTGAGTAGCGTATTTTTTGGTTGGAACAACCTGAATTTTCCCGGGCGTTGGTTTGGCGTGGTATAATAAAGCTTCTCTCCTTTTACTGTCTTTATGCATGGTTTGTTTATTTACTAACTAACAAAGATAAAAGGATGATGATAATAATTGAAATTTTTATCCCTATTCTTTGAAAAAGTTTTCATTTCATTTTTTTCTTACCAAAATTCTGTTTCTCCAAGTAATTGATTTTAACCGTTTCAGGTTTTGAGAAGCAAAAAATCCAAAACAACCACTCCGAAAAAAATATTGCGCATCTTATAATTTATCCCTAAATTGATGGACCGCAAACTTCCACTATTTATCAGAAAATTTGGATACAGAAAATGGAAAACGGCAATTCTTCAGATTTTGGCACCAACGCAATTACACTCGTATACAGCGGACGGGATTTTTTTGACCGATTGGAAAAATTAATCAATAATGCCAACACCGAAATCCATCTTCAAACGTATATTCTTGCAGACGACAGCTCCGGAAACAAAATAGCCAATGCTCTTAAAAAAGCGGCTTTGCGAAAAGTGACCGTTTATCTGCTTTTGGACGGATTGGGATCCCGGGTTTTATCCGATAAATTTGTGGAAGATTTAAAAAAAAACGGCATTCATTTTCGCTTTTTTTCCCCTTTATTTTCCTATCATTCCTTTTATTTGGGAAGACGGCTCCATCATAAAATTGTGGTGGCTGACGCTAAAACCGTTTTGATTGGCGGCATCAATATTGCCGAAAAATATGAAGGAAACCAAAATGAGGCGCCATGGCTGGATTATGCCGTTTTAATTGAAGATCCTGCAATTGCCCGGCAGGCACAATCGATTTGTCATTACTATTTTTTCAAAAAGGGAAAACGCCCTAACGGTAAAACATTTTCACAGGAACCGGACAATCAGATCAGTGTAAAGATAATGCAAAACGATTGGCTACGACGGAAAAAAGAAATCCAAAACGCCTATATCAAATCCATTCAGACGGCCCAAATCGAAATTACCATCGTTTGCGGCTATTTTCTACCTGGCCGAAGAATTACCCAGGCCCTCAAAAAAGCGGCGAAACGAAATGTCCGTATCCGTCTTATTCTGTCCGGAGTTTCCGATGTCCCACTGGTAAAATCAGCAATAAACTACTACTATGCTTTTCTGCTCCGCCACAATATCGAACTCTATGAATGGAGCCAATCCATTTTACACGGCAAAACAGCGGTCATCGACCAAAAATGGACCACAATCGGTTCGTTCAACCTAAATCATTTGAGTTCACAGGCCAGTATCGAGATGAATGTCGGCATCGCTTCAACAGATTTTGCCGAGAAGTATAAAGATCATTTGATGGATATTATTTCGCAGTGTACACAAATAACTCCGGAAGCGTTTCAGACCAAAAACAGCGTCTTGGTTCGTTTTGGTCAATGGATCTCGTATTATGTCGTTCGCTTCTTCGAAATTATGCTGACTTTCTTACCCCAGAATCGGTTTCTTAAAAAGATTATAAAATGAAATGGAAAACCATCACCGATTTCTTTTGGAAGATCGCCAGATCCCATAACAGTACGGAAGAAATTGCGTGGGGCGCCGCTATCGGGACATTCATAAGTGTGTTTCCCACATTTGGACTTGGAATGCCATTGGTTATTGCACTGAGCCGGATGTTTAAATTCAATCTGGCCATCGCACTTGCCGCGAGTGTGATTTCCAATCCGCTGACGAGTCCGTTTTTTATGTTATTGAATTATGAAGTAGGTTCATCGCTACTAAACACTCAAATTAAATTTGACGTTGAAAACTGGAAAGACAACTTAAAAGACACTGGATTGACCATTTTAATAGGGTCAATTATTGTAAGCGGTGTTATGGGGGTACTCGCTTACTTCTTTTCAAAATTCATGGTGGTGAAATTTCGAAAACAAAACAATTGACTACTTCAAAAAATCTATGTTTCGTTTAAGTCCGCTTATTTTAGTTCTTTTCACCGCCGAATTTTTAAAAACCCGTTGAAACGTTTCTTCGGTTATTTCCTCCCAGTCTTTTTTGGTGAAGGATAACAATTCCGGATTCGGATTGAAAAGCGGTTCATTGTGCGGTTTTGAAAAGCGGTTCCACGGACATACATCCTGACAGACATCGCAGCCAAACATCCAATCATCAAATTTACCTTTCAGTTCCATGGGAAGATTGTCTTTCAGTTCGATGGTAAAATAGGAAATGCATTTACTTCCGTCTACTACATATGGCGCCACGATCGCTTCTGTGGGACAGGCATCGAGACAGGCAGTGCAACTTCCGCAATGGTCTGTGGTAATGGTATCGTAATCCAAATCCAAATCGACGATCAGTTCAGCTATGAAGAAAAAGGAACCGACCTGCTTCGAAAGCAGATTACCATTTTTTCCGACCCAGCCCAAACCGCTTTTGGCTGCCCATGCTTTATCGAGCACCGGTGCCGAATCCACGAAAGCACGTCCGGACACTTCGCCGATTTCGGTTTGCATGAATTGCAGTAAGTCTTTGAGTTTGTCTTTAATGATGAAATGATAATCCTGACCATAAGCATATTTTGAAATCTTATAACTTTCAGGATTTTGCACTTCGGAAGGATAATAATTCAGCAATAGGGAAATTACGCTTTTGGCGCCATCCACCAGCAAGGTCGGATCGAGGCGTTTGTCGAAATGATTTTCCATATAATGCATTTCGCCCTGAAAATTACGTTTCAAATAATTTTCCAAACGAGGTGCTTCTTCTTCCAAGAATCCAGCTTTGGAAATACCACATGACAAAAATCCGAGGCGTTGGGCTTCGGACTTAATCATTTGGGTATATTTTGACCGCTGGTTTGACATTTGAAATCTTATTTTAAAATCAGGCGAATTTCGCAGATTTTACTTTCACGGAATGCATTTTATCATTTGGAATGCAATAGAACTCATTATAAAATCACGCAGATTTTGCGGATTGTCGCAGATTTTTCTGTTCCGGGCCCGCATTAGGGATAGAGCAATTGTCTGAGCTCTTTTTTAGTGGAGCTTCGCGGAACTAAAAAAAGCGAGTGCGAAAGCCCGACCTGAAGGGGAATGCCCTAAAACAGACCGCCTTGGATATTATTCCGGATTCTTCCCAGATGTTTATAGGCTTTCTCAGTTACTTCGCGTCCTCTTGGCGTTCGGATGATAAAGCCTTCCTGGATTAAAAACGGTTCGTATACTTCTTCTATGGTTTCACCACTTTCTGAAACAGCTGTGGCTAAGGTTGTCAAACCTACCGGACCACCTTTGAACTTATCGATGATGGTCGTTAGAATTTTGTTGTCCATTTCGTCCAGACCGTTGGCATCCACATGCAAAGCCTTCAAAGCGTAACGAGCAATTTCTATATCGATCTTTCCGTTGCCTTTGATTTGAGCAAAATCACGAACACGTCGCAATAAGGCATTGGCAATACGAGGTGTCCCCCGGCTGCGACCGGCAATTTCGATGGCCGCTTCCATGGAGATGGGCATATTTAAAATAGACGAACTTCGCTGCACGATGGTCGTCAGTAATTCGGTGTTGTAATATTGCAGACGGCTCTGGATTCCGAAACGTGCACGCATTGGCGCTGTCAGCAATCCGGAACGCGTGGTAGCTCCAACCAAAGTAAACGGATTCAGATTGATCTGTACGGTTCTGGCATTGGGTCCGCTTTCGATCATGATGTCGATTTTGAAATCTTCCATGGCCGAATACAGGTACTCTTCCACTATCGGACTTAAGCGGTGAATTTCGTCTATGAACAAAACATCACGCTCATCCAAATTGGTAAGCAATCCCGCCAAATCACCGGGTTTATCCAACACAGGTCCGGAAGTAATTTTGATTCCCACGCCCAACTCGTTGGCCAAAATATTGGCCAAGGTCGTTTTCCCTAATCCCGGAGGACCGTGGAAAAGCGTATGATCTAAAGCATCGCCGCGCAGATTGGCCGCTTCCACGAAAACTTTGAGATTTTCCAATACCTGATCCTGTCCGGTAAAATCGTCAAAACTCAGGGGGCGCAAGGCCTTTTCGATGTCAACTTCCTGCGGGGTAAAGCGCTCTTTATTAGGATTCAGATTTTCATTCATGGAGCAAAGATAGGAAGAAAGTAATCAGTTAGCAGTAATCAGTCGGCACATTCTAAACCTTATAATCAAATGTGATAACCCGGTGCAAGAATTTCCTTCCATTCCGGATTCCTTTGTATGTAAGCCGCTACAAATGGGCAAAGCGGCGCCAAAGGATACCCTTTTTCTTTGATCCAATGCAGCGTTTTTAAAACCAGTGCTGATCCCACACCTTTTCCTTCCAACGCAATGGGAACTTCGGTGTGCAGCACGAAAATGATATCCTGCTTAGTAATTTTAAAATCCGTAAAGGCTATTTGTCCGTCTACGTCCAGTTCGAAACGTCCTTTCTCTTCGTTAACCGAAATCGGCAACAGTTCCAAACTATTCTCCATCTTTCGCCTTATCCTTATTATAATAAAATGATAATGCTCCCGAAGGACATTTTTTCACCTGGGCAACCATTTCATCCGAACTGGCTCCTCTGGGATTGATCCATGGCTGTACCTTGGCACGGAAAACCTCCGGCAATCCACGGACGCAATTACCTGAATGCTGACATAAATGTTGTTTCCAAACTATAGTCACTTCACCGTTTGTATATTCTTTTACACTGTCCATAATCGTAAGAATTTAGCTTTACGTAAGTTACAAAAAAAAGTCTGACTAAAACGGATGTTTTTATATCTTTAAGCCAATTTAACAAAAATTTTATGCAAGAAGAAACACAACATCTGAAACGCGAATTGGGCTTATTGGACGGTACCATGCTGGTGGTGGGCTCAATGATCGGCTCGGGAATATTTATTGTAAGTGCCGATATCGCACGTCAGGTAGGATCTACCGCCTGGTTACTGATCATCTGGTTATTGTCCGGACTTATCACCATTATTGCTGCGGTGAGTTACGGCGAGTTGAGTGCCATGTTCCCAAAAGCAGGTGGACAATATGTCTATTTAAAAGAAGCCTACAATAAACTCATCGCTTTTCTATATGGGTGGAGTTTCTTCGGCGTGATCCAGACGGGGACCATTGCCGCAGTAGGCGTTGCCTTTTCTAAGTTTACTGCTTATCTGATTCCGGCCGTGAGTGATGAAAACGTGCTGTATGAAATCGGTTCCTTCAAGCTTAATGCCGCGCAATTGGTTTCGATCTTCACCATTATATTACTTACTTTCATCAACAGTCGCGGGGTAAAGAACGGAAAGATACTGCAGACGATCCTGACGATTATCAAAATTGCTTCTTTATTAGGCTTAATTATATTCGGTTTGATGGCCGCTAAAGCCAACGTCTGGGATGCGAACTGGACGGATGTTTGGGCGACGAAATCCTTTAATGCCGAAACGGGTTCATGGCTACCTATTTCCGGAACTGCACTTATTACCGGAATTTCCGCTGCCATGGTAGGCTCTTTATTTTCAAGTGATGCCTGGAATGGTGTCACGTTCATTGCTGGGGAAATCAAAAATCCGGAGCGCAATGTCGGCTTGAGTTTGTTTTTAGGAACGTTTATTGTCACCATCATTTATGTTATGGCCAATGTGATGTATGTGGCTGTAGTCCCTTTGGAAGAAATTGCTTTTGCTAAATCAGACCGTGTAGCCGTGGTGGCTGCGAATAGCATTTTTGGCAACATCGGCACATTGATTATCGCGGTAATGATCATGATTTCCACTTTTGCCTGCAATAACGGATTGATTATGGCCGGCGCCCGTGTATATTATACGATGGCGAAAGATGGCTTATTCTTTAAAAAAGCAGGCCATCTGAATGAATTCAGCGTTCCGGCCTGGGCACTTTGGGCGCAGTGTTTTTGGGCTTCCTTCTTATGTCTGACAGGAAAATACGGGGATCTTTTAGACTTTGTGGTGATTATCGTGTTGATATTCTATATCCTGACTATTTACGGCATATTCATTCTTCGTAAAAAGCAACCTGATGCAGTACGCCCGTACAAAGCATTTGGTTACCCATTCTTGCCATTGTTTTACATCATAACGGCTTCGGCTATCAGCATTACTTTACTGATTACAAAATTCTCAACCTGTGGCTGGGGCGTATTGATTATGCTTACGGGAATTCCGGTATATTATTTGACTAAATCGAAAAACTAATTCTTTCTCACATGAAAAAAATCCCGACTGTTATGGTTGGGATTTTTTATTTGAAATAGTTTGAACTGCGAGGAATGTGCTTACGGGCTGTCGGGGCACTAAATTGCTCTTATTATCCTGATCGAAAATTCGGAGTGTTATTTCATAAAAAGGAACTAAAATTTTCTTAAAATCTGTTTTTCAATTGGTTACAATATATAAAAGCCGTAATTTTACATCAGGATTTTTGATTTGTTGTATGTTTGAATAAGAGGCACTACAAACGTGTTCTTTTTCGGGCGCTATCCTATCTATTGTTTTAAGTGTAGGGTGATAGTAAATCAAGAATTTATTGAGAGGTCATAGCAATATGACCTCTTTTTTATTGAGACAAACACGTCCAACAAACATCTGAACGTAGCATCTTCTTTCAATTCTTGCTCAAAGTCGGGAGACTTTGCGCAGCGAGGACCACTGCTCAAAGAGGAAAACGTAGCCTCTCATAGTCAACGAAAACCTAAAGACAATTTCTTTTATAAGAACTGCTTCAATAAAAGCATTCCAGAACTCGTATACAGATTGCTCCTTGCTAACCCGCACATTATGCTCGCAATTACAGGAACATCAGTCAAAAGCGAATAAAAAAGCCTCTCCGACTGGAAAGGCTTTTTTATATGAATCTATAATATTAGTGATGAAGTTGCTCTTCTCCTTCTTTGTAAGGAACCGTTTGTGGTACGAAATCTTCATCGTGACCTGGTTTACTGTAATCGTAAGCCCATCTGTGCACGTGAGGAATTTCACCTGGCCAGTTTCCGTGAATGTGCTCAACAGGAGCTGTCCACTCTAGAGTGTTTGATCTCCAAGGATTCTGAACTGCTTTCTTACCGTAGAAAATGCTATAGAAGAAGTTCCAGATAAATACAATTTGGAATGCAGCACCTACTAATGCGAACATAGTGATTAAAACGTTAACATCAGCTAAATCATCAAATAACGGGAACGCTGTATTTGTATAGTAACGTCTTGGTAAACCAGCCATTCCGATGAAGTGCATTGGGAAGAATACCCCGTAAGCACAAACTGCAGTAACCCAGAAGTGGATGTAACCCAAGTTCTTGTTCATCATTCTTCCGAACATTTTAGGGAACCAGTGGTAAACACCGGCGAAGAATCCGTAAAGTGCAGAGATACCCATTACCAAGTGGAAGTGCGCTACTACGAAATACGTATCGTGTACGTTGATATCCAAAGTAGAGTCTCCAAGGATGATACCTGTCAAACCACCAGTGATAAAAGTAGATACCAATCCGATAGAGAATAACATTGCAGGGTTTAACTGCAGGTTACCTTTCCATAACGTTGTAATGTAGTTGAATGCTTTTACCGCAGAAGGAATTGCAATCAATAATGTTGTAAATGTAAATACCGAACCTAAGAATGGGTTCATACCTGAGATGAACATGTGGTGACCCCAAACGATAGTCGATAAGAATGCGATTGCTAAGATAGAAGCAATCATCGCACGGTAACCGAAGATTGGTTTACGTGAATTAGTTGCGATAATTTCAGATGTGATACCTAAAGCCGGTAATAATACGATGTATACCTCAGGGTGTCCTAAGAACCAGAATAAGTGCTCGAACAATACCGGTGAACCACCTTGGTAATGCAATACTTCACCTGAAATGAAGATATCTGATAAGAAGAACGACGTACCGAAGCTTCTATCGAAAATCAATAACAATGCTGCAGACAATAGAACCGGGAACGAAACGATACCGATGATAGCCGTTACAAAGAAAGCCCAAACAGTAAGAGGCAATCTTGTCATTGACATTCCTTTAGTTCTCAAGTTGATTACAGTAACTACGTAGTTCAATGATCCCATCAAAGACGAAGCAATGAAGATAGCCATTGAAACCAACCATAATGTCATACCTGTTCCTGAACCTGGAATCGCCTGTGGCAAAGCACTCAACGGAGGATAAATAGTCCATCCCGCTGAAGCCGGTCCTGATTCAACGAATAAAGAACATAACATGATGATGGTAGAAACGAAGAATAACCAGTATGAAATCATGTTCATGAAACCGGAAGCCATATCTCTAGCTCCGATTTGCAATGGAATTAACAAGTTACTGAACGTACCGCTCAATCCGGCAGTTAATACGAAGAATACCATGATCGTACCGTGGATGGTAACTAAAGCCAGGTAAATATCGTTACGCATTACTCCTCCCGGAGCAAATTTTTCACCTAAAAGGAATTTAAAGATACCGAAAGATTCTTCCGGCCAAGCAATCTGCATACGGAATAATAATGACATCATAACACCGATGATACCCATTATAAGACCAGTAATCAAATATTGCTTCGCAATCATCTTATGGTCGATACTAAAGATATACTTTGTAATGAAAGTATCTTTATGGTGGTGTTCGTGATCGTGATCGTGTCCGTGATCGTGACTTAAATCGTGTCCTACTGCTGACATATTCTTTTAATTTGAATAGTATTAAAAAATCAATTATTATTTAACTTGAGCTAAAGCTTTAGTCGAATCTACTTTAACCGTTTCCACTTTAGCAGCCGGAACTGCAGCTTCAGTCGCCGGAGCTTCTTTTGCTTTATCTTCTGCTACCGCAATTCTCAACAACTTTTGTACGCTTAACCATTTTTTGTAATCAGCTTCGCTCTCAACAATAATTTTCATTTGCATGTTATAGTGAGATTGTCCACAAATTTTGTTACATAACAATAAATAATCAAAAGTATACGGATCTAAGGCAGTTTTACCTTCCGCTACCAACTCCTGGCTTTTCTTAGCTCTGATTTTGTTGATGCGGGCCACTTTCTCAACCATATCAGCCGATTGACGCATTTGATCAGTTGTCATTGTCGGTGTGAAAGCGAATTGCGTAACCATACCCGGAACAGCATTCATCTGTGCTCTGAAGTGAGGCATATAAGCAGAGTGCAACACGTCCTGAGAACGAATTTTGAAAACCACTTTTTTACCTACTGGCAAGTGAAGTTCAGAAACTTGTCTATCGTCTTGTGAATTAGGATCAGACATATCAACCCCTAATGTGTTCACTCCTTCAATATAGCGAACATTGGCTTTTCCAAGAGTATTGTCTTTACCTGCATATCTAGCTTCCCAGCTGAACTGTTTAGCATACAATTCCACATACATTACATCCTCTTCTTCATCAACAAACATAATGTTTGTCCAAGCATACAATCCATAAAGGATCAAACCTGCCAATACAATAACCGGGATGATAGTCCAGATAAACTCTAATTTGTCATTATCTGCAAAATATAAAGCTGTTCTTCCTTGTTTACCACGGTATTTGAATGCAAAGAAGTGAAGTAACGCCTGAGTAATAGTCTGCACGATAAAAATCAAGATCATTGAAATCCACATTAATTTATCGTAATCAGCTCCGTGTGCCGAAGCAGAACCACTCATTAAAGGTAAGTCACCAAATTTTACAACACAGTAAATAGTTGTAAGATAAATGAAAACCAAAAAGGCAAACATTAGGTAACCATTCACATTATTATCATTATCGTTTGCAACTTCAGAATCATCCTTTTTTGCCCCGATTTGTGTCAGATCGAATATCTTAGTCAATTGCCATATAGCAATCCCTAATAAAACTACAACTGTAAGTACCAATAAACTTGTCATTTGTTTATTTCTTTAAATATATTAATAATGGAAATGTTTACTTTCTTCGATCAATGGGTTGCGTTTTGCTAATAATGGAGCTTTCGCTATAGCAGTAAACACTACAAAGATGAATAATCCGAAGAAGAATAACAATGAACTGATCTCAGACACTCCAATGAACCACTGATCTCCAACAGTTGCCGGCATGATCATATTGAAGAAATCAATATAGTGACCTGTAAGTATAATGATACCTGCCATAACAATAACCCAAGTCAAACGTTTAAAGTCTGAGTTCACAAGGATTAGGATTGGCAATACGAAGTTCAACACAACCATACCAAAGAATGGTAATTTAAAGTGCTCGATACGAGTGACGAAATAGGTTACCTCTTCAGGGATATTTGAATACCACATTAACATGAATTGAGAAAACCATAAGTACGTCCAGAAAACACTGAATCCGAACATAAATTTAGCTAAATCGTGAATGTGGCTTGTATTTACATACTCTAAATAACCTTTAGATTTAAGGTATAAAGTCACAAAAGCAATCGTTGTTACCCCACTTACCACAAAACTTGCGAATACGTACCATCCGAACAATGTACTGTACCAGTGTGGGTCAACAGACATGATCCAGTCCCAAGACGCGATTGATTCCGAAACGATAAAGAACGCTAAGAATCCGGCAGCAGCCTTGAAGTTCTTTTTGTAGAACGAATCATCAGTAGCATTATCCTGTGCTAATGAATTTCTTCTTGCGAAGTAACGGTATAAATTCCAACCTCCTAAGAAAGTAACTGCTCTGAAAAGGAAGAAAGGAACATTTAAGAAACCGGATTTTCCAGCAATGATAGCATCGTAGTTTGGATGTTTCGGCTCAGTAACTCCTTCAGCCATCCACGCGAACAAATGGTTCATTTCCATTCCGGACAAGATAAGCAACAATAAGAAGATAATTGAACCCGGCAATACATAAGCAGTAATACCTTCCATTACACGGAACAATACCGGCGACCAACCAGCCTGTGCAGCCCATTGGATAGCATAGAATGCTAAAACTCCAACTGAAATCAACAAGAAGAAGATACATGCCACGTACAATGCAGCCCATGGCTTATTTTGCAATTGGTGCAATACGTGATTCAAGTGTTTTTCATGGTCCTTGTGTGCATCAGCTTCATGAGACTCTGCTTTTGCAGCATGAGCATCATGGTGATCTTCTTCAACTACAGGAGCTACAATTGCTTTAGTTGAGTCAGCCTCCTGTGTTTTAACAGAATCTGTAGCAACCGCATGAGTTTCAGCAGCAGGAGCTTCATGTTTTACTGAATCCACGGCAACATCGTGATGTGCCTCAGCACCAGCAGCATCATGTGCCGCAACAGCAGCGTGGTGACCACCCTCATGATGACTTTCGGCTAATATTTTTTCTACGTCTTGCGTAGTTTTAGGTGCAGTTAAAAAACCATATGCAATACCTAACAAGCCAAGCGCCATAAGGACAAATGCAAAGGTTTTTAATTTGTTTGAAAATGTGTACATATTCTAAACGTTCAAATGAGTTTTACTTCTTTAATTCTCCTCTTAATTTTAACACGTGATCCACAACCATCCAACGCTCTTGCTGAGACAATTGGTTCGCGTGAGAACCCATGGAGTTCAATCCATAAGTGATTACGTGGAAAATACTTCCTTCAGTAACATCTCTGTCTGCATAACTAGGAACCCCAAGGAATTTTTCTCTTTTCACTAAATTACCCTTACCATCACCTTTTTCACCGTGACAGATAGCGCAATAAATATTGAATAATTCCGCTCCTTTTTCAGCATTAACAGTTAATGAATCCAATGGTGATTTAAGCGTCGCTTTTGCCTGCATATAACCAGCAGGAGTATTTGGAATCTCATAAGGTTGGAAACCTCTCTTAATAGATCCTTGCGCTGGTTTTAAACCTTCTTTACCACCTTTGAATGCAGCAGATTGAGAATAAGTCTCATAGGCTACTGACTCATACATATTAGGGAAGAACTGATAGTTAGGTTTTGATTTGTCGAAACATGATGTCGCGGCAATCGATACACCTACTAATGCTACTATTTTATATAAAGCTTTCATATCTACTATTAATGCTTATCAATTACTTTAACTTCTACAGCACCGGTGTTTTTGAAGAAAGAAATCATGTCTTCCTCATTCCCTTTTACTGCAACCTCCATTAGGAAGTGATCATCTGTAGTTCTAACATCCGGATTTTCAGCCTCCTTGAATGGCCACAATCTACTTCTTAAATAGAACGTGATAACCATTAAGTGAGCAGCGAAGAATACTGTCAACTCGAACATTACAGGTACGAAAGCCGGCATGTTCTGATAGAAAGCAAAACTTGGCTTACCTCCGATATCCTGAGGCCAATCAACAATCATGATGTAATTCAATAAATTAGCCGCAACAGTTAAACCAACAACTCCATAAAGGAATGAAGCGATAGCAATTCTAGTTGGTGCTAATCCCATAGCTTTATCCAAACCGTGAACCGGGAATGGCGTGTAAACTTCTTCAATATGATGATGAGCCGCTCTCGATGCTTTAACAGCATCCATTAAGATATCATCATCTGTATATATAGCATGTATAACTTTATTCGTACTCATGATCTATTAATGATTGTGTGAATGATGTCCTTCTTTTTCTCTTTCTCTTTTGTAATTTTCTGCGGAAGTCTTCATGATAGTCTTAACCTCTGCCTGAGCAATTACAGGGAAACTTCTTGAATATAATAAGAATAATACGAAGAAGAAACCAATTGTACCGATATAGATACCCGCATCAACAAATGTTGGCTGGAACATTGTCCAAGATGACGGTAAATAATCTCTGTGTAATGAAGTCACGATAATTACGAAACGCTCAAACCACATACCGATGTTTACCACTAGGGAAATGATGAATGAGAACATGATACTGGTTCTTAATTTTTTGAACCACATGAACTGCGGAGAGAATACGTTACAAGTCATCATCAACCAGTATGACCACCAGTAAGGTCCTGTAGCACGGTTCAAGAACGCATACTGCTCATACTCCACACCCGAATACCAAGCTACGAACAACTCAGTGATGTAAGCACAACCTACGATTGAACCGGTAATCATGATTACGATGTTCATCAATTCGATATGCTGAATCGTGATATAGTCTTCAAGGTTACACACTTTTCTCATGATGATAAGCAATGTATTTACCATCGCGAATCCAGAGAAGATCGCACCCGCAACGAAGTAAGGAGGAAGGATTGTAGTATGCCATCCAGGGATAACCGAAGTTGCGAAGTCAAAGGATACGATTGTGTGTACGGAAAGTACAAGTGGCGTTGCTAAACCGGCCAATACAAGAGAAACCTCTTCGAAACGTTGCCAGTCTTTAGCTCTACCTGACCATCCGAAAGAAAGGATGGAATAGATTCTTTTGTTGAAAGGGGTTACCGCTCTGTCACGGATCATCGCGAAGTCAGGTAATAATCCAGTCCACCAGAAAACCAATGAAACCGAAAGATACGTTGAGATCGCAAATACGTCCCATAATAACGGGGAGTTAAAGTTAACCCAAAGAGAACCAAACTGGTTCGGAATTGGTAATACCCAGTATCCTAACCATGGACGACCCATGTGGATGATCGGGAACAAACCTGCCTGAACTACCGAGAAGATGGTCATAGCCTCCGCTGAACGGTTAATCGCCATTCTCCATTTTTGACGGAATAATAATAGTACTGCAGAAATTAGAGTTCCGGCGTGACCGATACCTACCCACCATACGAAGTTAGTGATATCCCAAGCCCAACCTACTGTTTTATTTAATCCCCATGTTCCGATACCTGTAGAGATAGTGTAAACCATACATCCCGCTCCCCAAAGGAAAGCTGCTAATGCAATTGTAAAAACGGTCCACCATTGTTTGTTTGCCTTACCTTCAACAGGTCTAGCTACATCTACTGTTACATCGTGATAAGTTTTATCACCTATAACTAAAGGTTTTCTAATGGGTGCTTCGTAATGAGACGACATAATCCTTTATATTGTTTCTTAATTAATAATTTTATTACTCTTACGTATTTCTAACTTTCACGTGATAGAATACATTTGGCTTAGTTCCGATGTGCTCTAATAAATGATACATTCTTTCGTCTTCAGCCAATTTAGCCACTTGACTTTCTTTATCATTTACATCTCCAAATACCATCGCTCCGCTTGTACAAGCTGCAGAACATGCTGTCTGGAATTCTCCGTCTTTAATCTGACGTCCTTCTTTTTTCGCTTTAAGAATAGTCGCCTGAGTCATCTGGATACACATTGAACATTTCTCCATTACTCCTCGAGAACGAACGTTAACATCCGGGTTCAATACCATACGGCCTAAATCATCATTCATGTGATAATCAAACTCGCTGTTTTTGTTGTATAAGAACCAGTTGAAACGACGTACTTTATAAGGACAGTTGTTTGCACAGTAACGAGTACCCACACAACGGTTGTAAGCCATATGGTTCTGACCTTGACGTCCGTGAGATGTAGCCGCTACCGGACATACAGTTTCACAAGGAGCGTGGTTACAGTGCTGACACATTACCGGTTGGAAAGCAACCTGAGGATTTTCAGAAGGATCTTCCATTCCTGTTAATGTATCGATCGAGTTTAACAACCCACTTGCTTTTGCTTTTAATTCACCATCTCCTTTGAATGTTTCTTCTGAAGAGTAGTAACGGTCGATACGCAACCAGTGCATATCACGGCTTCTTCTTACCTCAGATTTACCAACTACAGGAACATTGTTTTCAGCATGACAAGCGATAACACAAGCACCACATCCGGTACAAGCATTCAAGTCGATAGAAAGGTTGAAGTGGTGTCCTACCGTACGATCGAATGAATCCCAAAGATCCACTTCTGTAGCAGGAGTTTCCTGGTGATCCAAAGATACCATTGGAATTGGATTCCAAGTTTCAGCATCTTCAGTACTGAATATTTTCAAGGTAGTTTCTTTGATGATATCACCTCTACCCATTAATGTTTTTTGCAACTGAACGCAAGCAAATTCATGCTCACCTTCCGCTTTTGAAATTTTAGCAGCTTGATTTGCATTTTGGTTTACATACAATTTGTACGCGTTAACCCCAACCTGCATCTCTTCTTTCATTGCCTCTTTTCTACCGTAACCTAAAGCTAAACCGATAGTACCAACTGCCTGACCCGGCTGAATGATAACCGGAACATTCTGCAATTTGATTCCGGCAACCTCGATAGTTGAATAACTACCATTAAGACCTCCGTTTGCAACATTGCGGTTCTCTAAGCCTAATTTCTCTGCATCTTTTTTAGAAACAGTCACATAGTTATCCCAAGATGCTCTTGTAATCGGATCCGGGAATTCCTGTAACCATGGATTGTTTGCCTGCTGACCATCACCCATTCCGGTTTTAGTGTATAACACTAACTCCATACCACCTTCATTTTTAGCTTGCGCTAAAGCAGAAGCCGCTGAAGCGAAGTCCGCAGAACCTCCTGCAACCGCAGCCACTTCCGAAGTATAAACTCCATCGTGAACCAATTGGTTCCAAGTTGTTCCTGCAGCAATTGAGGAACCAACTGCTTTTAAGAAATCATAATAAGTATTTGTATTACCAGTCCAAGCCATTAAAGCTTCCTGGAATTGTTTAGTATCAAACAACGGACGGATAGTCGGCTGCATGATCGCGTAGTGTCCTTTTGCGATCATTACATCTCCCCATGATTCTAAGTAGTGAGGAGCTGCGGCAACGATCGTAGATTTAACAGCCGTTTCATCTTCTCTTAAAGTGAATGTAACAGATGTTTTAACTTTTGCAAGACCTTCAGCAAATTCAGAAGCATTTGCTAAAGTGTATAATGGGTTCACTCCATTCATAATCAAGGTATGAACAGCACCCGCTTTCATATCCGCAACCAATTGCGCTACTGCTTTGCTGTCACCTTTACGGATCAAACGTGCAGCGGAAGGATTGAAAGCCTCAGAAGTTAATGCTTTGTTGATCGCCAATACCAATAATTGTGCATTAACATCATCTAAACCAGAAACTAAAACTCCTTTTCCTTTAGCATCACTTAATTGTTTTGCTGCTTTCATTACAGCTTCTTCATTCTTGCCTAAATTGGCAGCACCTGCAGAAGCACCAGTAATAACATTATATATTTTAACTAAAGCTTGTTTTTGCTCAGTAACTGTTAACGGAATACGTTTGTCTGCATTAGCTCCAGCCAAAGACATGTTTGCTTCGATCTGGATATGCTTAGACATCTTCCCGTTCTTAGGAACACGACCTTTAGAATAACCTGCATCGTATCCTCCACCCTGCCAATCGCCAAGGATATCAGCTCCGATAGATACGATAACATCCGCTTTTGCGAAGTCGTAATCAGCTAAAGCTCTTTCTCCATACACCATCTGGAACGCATCCAAAGCCGTAGAAGAAGAAACCGCATCATAAGTTACATGCTTAGCTGTTGGGTTTTTTGCAATGAAATCTGCAATCAATCTGTCAGTAGACGGACTTGACATTGTATTTGTCAACACTACCACCTGACCGCCTTTAGATTTAGCTTCTGCTAAACTTTTAGCAACAGCAGCATTTACTTCTGACCAAGAGGCCGCTTTACCAGCAATTTTTGGTTGTTTCACACGCATACTGTCATACAATGACAATACAGAAGCGTGAACTCTCGCATTTGCACCAAATTTTGCATTAGGTAAATTATTATTTTCTACTTTAATAGGACGACCTTCACGGGTTTTGATCAGGATATTTGCGAAATCAAAACCATCCATCATTGTAGTTGCATAATAATCTGCAACACCAGGAATGATTTGTTCAGGTTGAACTACATAAGGAATAGACTTAACAACCGGACCTTCACACGCAGCCAATGAAGCGGCAGCAGTAGAGAATCCAACGTATTTCAAAAAGTCACGACGAGTTGTTGATGAAGCAGACAGGGTAGCTGCGTCTCCTAAGAATTCTTCTGTAGGTATTTCTTCAACAAATTCATTGTTTCTTAGCGTCTCAACAATAGAGCTATTTTGGTCTAGCTCTTCAACACTTTTCCAGTATTTTTTGTTTGATGCCATTGTATATAAATATTAGCTTCTTAATTTATTATTAATAGTGACACTTACCACATTCCAAACCTCCCATTTGTGCAGCAGTCAATTTGTCTACACCATATTTCTTAGAAAGCTCCTCGTGAATTTTTGCATAGTAAGCATTACCCTCCATTTTCACATCCGTTTTTCTGTGACAGTTCACACACCATCCCATAGTTAAAGGCTGGTCTTGTTTCATGATCTCGAAAGTTTCAACTTTACCGTGACATTTCTGACACTCAAGTCCGGCAACAGATACGTGCTGCGAGTGGTTGAAGTAAACGAAGTCAGGTAGGTTATGGATTCTAACCCATTTAACAGGCTTCACTTTACCAGTATAAGACATAGTATTCTTATCCCATCCCACTGCATCATATAATTTTTGGATCTCACCCGTATAGAATTCTTTTGAATACTCAACATAAGTAGAATCTTTATCCCCTTGGAATTCAGAAATACTTTTGTGACAGTTCATACAAACATTCAAAGAAGGAATACCTGCATTCTTACTAACTCTAGCTGAAGAGTGACAGTATTTACATTCTATCTTATTATCACCAGCGTGAATTTTGTGTGAATAATGGATTGGCTGAATAGGCTCATAGTTTTGATCTACACCAATTTGCATCAAATAACCGTAGATAAAATACATACCTATCAAGATCATCACGATAGACGACACCAAAACCAAAAACTGATTTTTTACAAATGCCTTCCAGATTGGAAGTGATTTTTCAGCCACCGGAGCCTCGATTCCGTTAGCTTTTGCAATTTTGTTAAGTACGTTTTTCACAAACAACAACATTGCCACCAACATTGCCAAAACTAAAGCAAGCACGCCTAAAATCACATTGTTGGAAATACCGCCTTCCTGAGCCTCACCGCCTTTAGCGACAGTAGGTCCAGCAGCCGCAGCTTCTTCTTTAGGAGCAGAAGTAAATGCTAAAATATTATCGATATCCTCGGTAGATAACTGAGGAAAAGGGGTCATTGGCACTTTACTGAATTCCTCAAACACCTTATTAGCATCTGCATCACCCGATTTGATCAATTCAGCACTGTTATGTACCCATTTGTAAATCCACTCCTTGTCGTACTTATCCGCAACACCACGTAAGGCAGGCCCTGTGGCTCTTGCATCAAGTTTGTGACAAGCCGCACAATTTGCATTAAAAATAGCTTTCCCTTTTGCAGGATCACCTGCACCGGCAGCAGGAGCAGCCGGATCTTGGGCTAAAGAACTCAGCGACAGCGATAATAGCATCGCCAGACTGAATAATAATTTTTTTGAAAACGAATTATGGTTACCCACTTTTTTCATAATTAAAATGATTATCAACTAAATTTGGTACTGCTTTACACCTATAAAGACAGACCTTATTTATAAACTCGGACAAAAATACGACTATTGTCCTATTCTCAAAACCTTAAATTTGTCTTAAATTGTAATTTATACCAATTCTAAATAAATCGAAGTTATCAGATTGACGTATTTAATTGTATTTTTGTTTCAAATCTACTTATTATGAGAATTTTAAGAACCCTACCTATTTTAGCCTTCTTCATTTTGTGCTCTTTTTCAGGCTCTAAAGCCCACTCGCAAACTTCAAAAATTAACATTATTCAGGATCCGAAGTTTGAAATGCTTTTAAACGAAAAAAGAAAAATCAATTCTTCCATTACTGTTAATGACCGTTATAAGATCCAGATATTTTACGGTACCAATGAGGAAGCAAAAAAAATGCTGTCTGCATTCAAAAAGGAATACAGAAATTTAGACGGTACCATTATTTATTCTAATCCAAGTTACAAAGTTTGGGTAGGCACTTTCAAAACCAGAATCGATGCCGAGAAAAACTACAAAGAGATTCAAAAAAAGTACCCAACAGCTTTACTGATCCGTCCAAACAAATAATGCAATTTACATTTGAACAAAAGAAGAAATAATCTCTTTCTAAATTCACAATATAAAAAAAGCCGGTTTTAAACCGGCTTTTTATTTATCAATTCTGTTAATCTGTGACCTCCAAATGCGTACCTTCCGTATGCAGAATATGTTCGGCCATCTCAATTTCTTCAATAGTACCGTTCACTATCACCATAAACTTTCCTTCGTTCAAATGTTCTTCATATTTCAGAACTTCATCCTCTTTGATACCTAACAGGGACAAAAAAGAAATAAGTCCGCCCGTAATAATACCTAAATCAAATCCGGCTATAGCACCAATCAAGGCGCCTGCACCATATAGAAATCCAAAACCGGGAATTGTAAAAACCCCGATACCTGAAAGCAGACCAATAACCGTTCCCGCCCCCATACCGATCACAGCCGGCGCTTTTTGCAGCGTATCCACAGATTGCATATGAATATGATCGTCAATTATTTCCGCTTTTCCCAAAAGCGAAACATTATTCATGGGAAAGTCTTGGTCATTCAACACTTTAATAGCATTTACTGCTTCTTTATGCGTTTCGTAAACAGCAATTTTTGATTTCATGACGCTTTGTTTTTAATTCCCAACAACATTAAATTTAATAGTAAAATTATGAATTTTAGACAGTTATATAATACATTTTATATTAAAATTATGTATTCACCATACAGCTTAATTCCGCTAAACAACAAAAAGCCGCCTTTTTAAAACAAAACAATGGCAATCGCTGTCATTTTACTTCCAGCCCATTTCTCTCTTTACCTTATCCGAAAAAAAAGCATTCTGAATCGGAAGCTCGCCTTCTACCTCATTTATTTTAGTAAGGGTGCGCAACATGAAAGGAACACTATCTTTTTTGAGCAATCCGTACTTTTGATGGCCAAAATGAATATAACTGAAAGCATCATACACCACATAGTCCCTGTAATCCGTTTCATTTTTTAAGTAGCTTTTTTTGATATAAGGCTCAAACAACAGCCACGTCCGTTCCATATTTTCTTTAATACCCAGATTCATAAACAGTCTTGAATCAATACTTCCCTGAACAACTCCAAAGTTCTTTCCCGTTGGGTATCGATCGTATTTACGACAAAGATCGTGCAGAATCGCTACAGTACTAAAAAGGATCTCGTTGCATTTAGAATCCACAATTTTTTTATCAGCATCAGACAAAGTTTCATTTTCAGATACTTTCGATACTACCGCGGCAATCGCCTGGAGCTTTACTTGGTTTTCATGCAGTTTTTGCTGATCAATTTGTTTTTCAAAATTATTCTCAAGCCAGATAAAATGATTCTTAAGATACATGGTCTTGAACCACGAGGCAAAATCACCCTTCAAAATCGCTTCATAATAGGATTCACGACCTGTCATATAAGCTACAGCAAAACCATGGTTTTTTACTAAAATTTCCAGCTGTTCTTTAAAAAATTCAAAATCCTTATGAACATAACCGTAATCAACAATTCTTAATTTCAAATCGGCTTCATAACCATAATCTTGCTCTAACTGACTCACTTTCTCTTTTGCCTTCAGATACTCTTCCTTATTCGTTCGACAATGAAAAAACGAAACATTGACCAGTTCATTGATAACCGTATCGCGATAATTCTGCGAAAAACAAAAGCTACATGCCAAGAAAAAAAACATCAAAAGAAACCATTTACATATACTCATCTTTCAAAAATTTTAAATTATATACGATCAAAATTGCAATTAATGCAGCCAAAAAATCCCGACGAATCGGGATTTTTAAATCTATAAACGTACTACTTTTTAATAAAGCGTAACGTTTGGCTATCGTTACTACTATGCAGACGAATAAAATAAACGCCGTTTTGCAACTTAGACACATCAGCTTCATTACTATTCTTTACATTCATTACGACTTGGCCTTGAACCGACAGTACCGAAAAACTTTCAACTGCTTCATTGGACACCAAAGTAATCCTATCGAACGCAGGGTTAGGATAAACTACAACTTTATTTGCCGTTAAGGAAAAGCCGTCCGTAGATAAAAGTGTACTTTGAACCGCTCCGCTCATAATCGCATTCACAGCAGTCAAACTTCCTCCACATGAAGCACCGGTGTGTCCGACATTTTCAATCCACGTTCCTAGTGTCAGATCAGGAGGATTTGGTAAAGAAGAAGAAGAATTGTAATAAATCAAATGCGGATTTACAAAATCTCCGTTACCGCTATCCGCGATAAATTCCCATCTTGAATTTGCCTGACTCCATAAAATCTTAAATTCACACGTTCCCAATCCGCCGCAAGACTGCTCACCGTCTACGGGAATGGTCGTGAAAGCATTTCTGCCAGTAACATCCGTGGTTTCCTTAACAAAAACATAGTCCTGATTTTCAAAAAGCGGATGACAACCATTAAACGTGATGCTTTGGGCATTTAAACCAAGCGAACCCAAAACCACTAACAAAGAAAATAACTTTTTCATCTTTAGCCTCTTGATGGATAAATCCCGTTCAAACAAATGATAAAGTTAACGGTTCCGAAAGGCTGCACGTTATTTACCGGTTGATTTTGGCCTGTAACTCCAATCATGGAAGGACTCATTGTAGTATTTGCGGCGCCGGAAACATATTCTTTATCTAAAGCCTTTGTATTTGCCGGAATAGAATTCGTAGGTACGTTCTGATCTCCGTCAGCAGTGGAAGCATTTACCGTGTGGTTGTGTGCCGGCATTTGAGCTATCGTAAGTATATTGGTTTCCGATCCGCCAACTTCACCTTGCACCCTTGGAGTCAAACCAGGACCTGAACCTGGATGCATTGGTACACGACCACGTAAGTCCGGTAATGCGAAAGTAGTCATACCATTTCCGCCATATGTAGTCCCTAATAAAGAAAACAAAGCTTGGTTTTGGGCAATCGACAAAATCTGACCGTCACATAAAGCCCAACCGTTTGGTGCAAAGTTTCCGGCAAACATTCTGATCTCACCAATAAAAGCTTCTTGTGAAATCGCTTTCTGACTTCCGAATAATGACAAAGTCAGCAAAAATAAAATTGTAATCCTTTTCATGTTTAATTTTTAAATTTTGCGCGAAAGTATTGAAAAATAATCTGCCAAAAAATATTTTTATAACAAAATCCGGTAAAATCGACAAAAAACAAAAAATCCCGACGAATCGGGATTTTTATACTATATCTGCTAAAGATTACTTCAGTTTCTTCTTAACCTCTACTTCCTGGAAGCATTCAATCAAGTCGTACTCCTTAAGATCGTTGTAGTTCTTAATCTGGATACCACAATCATATCCTTTGGACACTTCTTTCACATCGTCTTTGAAACGTTTCAACGCTAACAACTCTCCTGTGTAAATAACCACACCTTCGCGGATTAAACGGATTTTCGAATTTCTGAAAACTTTACCGTCAGTAACCATACATCCTGCAATAGTTCCTACTTTCGAAATCTTGAACAATTCGCGGATTTCTGCTGTACCGGTAATTTCTTCTTTTAATTCCGGAGACAACATTCCTTCCATCGCATCTTTCAAATCATCGATAGCATCGTAGATAATTGAATAGTGACGGATATCGATTTCTTCCTTATCAGCCAATTGTTTTGCATTTCCTTGCGGACGAACGTTGAATCCGATAATGATTGCATCCGAAGCCGAAGCTAACAATACATCCGATTCAGTGATTGCTCCAACTCCTTTGTGAATGATCTTGATCTGAATTTCTTCAGTAGATAATTTAGAGAAGGAATCCGATAATGCTTCCACAGAACCGTCCACGTCTCCTTTAAGGATAATGTTCAATTCTTTGAACTGACCAAGCGCGATACGGCGACCGATTTCGGCAAGCGTAATATGTTTTTGTGTACGAACCGACTGCTCGCGTAACAACTGCATACGTTTTGCTGCAATTTGTTTCGCTTCTCTTTCGTCTTCGAACACATTAAATTTATCACCTGCAGTTGGCGCACCGTCCAATCCTAAAATAGAAATTGGTGTTGATGGACCTGCTTCTTTCACGGAATTACCACGCTCATCGAACATAGCTTTTACCTTACCGTGATTTTTACCTGCCAATACATAATCTCCAACTTTCAAAGTACCCGCCTGAACAAGGATTGTTGATACATAACCACGTCCTTTATCCAACTGAGCTTCAACTACAGTTCCGATGGCTGGTTTATCCGGATTTGCTTTAAGATCTAAAATTTCAGCCTCAAGCAATACTTTTTCTAATAATTCTTTAACACCCATCCCTGTTTTAGCAGAAATATCATGAGATTGGTATTTACCACCCCAATCTTCCACCAACAAGTTCATACCTGCTAAACGTTCTTTAATTTTTTCCGGATTAGCATGTGGCTTATCGACCTTATTAATAGCAAAAATCAATGGAACACCTGCTGCTTGCGCGTGACTGATCGCCTCTTTTGTTTGTGGCATGATGTCATCATCGGCAGCAATTACAATGATCGCGATATCGGTAACCTGAGCTCCACGAGCACGCATCGCCGTAAACGCTTCGTGACCCGGTGTATCAAGGAAAGCGATTTCCTGACCGTTATCCAACTCCACTCCATACGCTCCGATGTGCTGTGTGATACCTCCGGACTCTCCCGCAATTACATTGGTTTTACGGATATAATCCAGTAAGGATGTTTTACCGTGGTCTACGTGACCCATCACCGTAACGATTGGTGCTCTGTGTACCAAATCTTCCGGTCTGTCTTCCACAACCTCGATTGCTTCTTCAATATCAGTAGTAATGAATTCTACTTCATAACCAAACTCATCAGCTACAATAGATAAAGTTTCGGCATCCAAACGCTGGTTCATTGTTACCATGATTCCAAGCGACATACATGTTCCGATAACTTTAGTGATTGGCACATCCATCATGGTAGCAATTTCACCTACAGTAACAAATTCTGTTACTTTCAATACTTTGCTTCCTTCTTCAATTGCTCTTTGCTCATCATCTGATTTCTGACGGTGAGAATCACGTTTGTCTCTTCTGTATTTTGCGGCTTTAGATTTCCCTCCTTTACCTTGAAGTCTTTCTAAAGTCTCTTTAATTTGGTTTTTAACTTCTTCTTCCGTAGGCTCAACCTTAGCTACAATAGCAGGACGGTTTCCTTTTTGGAAGCCCGGTTTGTTACCACCGAATTTTCCGCCACCTCCTGGTCTGTTAGCTCCTCCCTGAGCGTTTCCACCCTGACCTTGGCCCGGTGTTCCCGTACCTGGAGCTCCCGGTTTACCAGGAATACGTTTTCTTTTATTTTTATTTGCTCCGCCTTGACCCTGTCCTGCAGGTGTACCTGCAGCGTTAGGCTTATTGACAGCGTCTTTTTTGAAATCTTCTTTCTTTTTCTTAGGCTTGTTGAACTGAGACAAATCGATAGTCTGTCCGGTAAATGTTGCCCCGGAAAGCTTTTGGTATTGTGTCTCGATACGCTCTTCCTCCTGAGGCTCTCCCGATGTAGCAGTTTCCGCAGTCGCAGCTACAGGAGCAGGCGTAGCTTTAACTTCAGGCTTTTCTACCTTTTCTGTTTTCGCTACCTCTTTTACTTCTTCAACCTTCTCAACAGGTTTTTGAACTTCTTCAACAACCGGTTTTTCAATCACCTTTTCAGGAGTCGGTTCAACCGCAGTTTCGATCTTTTCTGAAGTAGGTGTTTCAGCAACAACTTCCGGCTTTTTAGGCTCCAGGTCAATTTTACCAACAGCTTTCGGCCCCGTAAGTGAAGCTTTGGCTTTGATTATTTCCTGACGCTGTCTCTCTTCATCTTGCTTACGTTTCTCCTCAATCTCCTTTTCGCGCTCGATACGAAGGGCTTCTTTCTCCTTCTTCTTTTCTTCGCTCACTTCCAAAGAGGCTACTTTTTTTCCTTTATCGGCAGAGAATTGACCGCACAAGATAGAGTATTCCTCATTAGAAATTTTAGCATTCGGACTTGACTCGATGGTATGACCCTTATCTTTCAAATAATCCACAGCTCTATCCAGAGAAATATTTAATTCCCTTAAAACCTTGTTAATTCTTATTACTCTTTCTTCAGACATAAAATCTTTTTATTATTACCTTAATGCGTGTTGTGTTGTTGTTGCTCCGGATTATTCTTCGAACTCGGTCTTCAGAATTCGCATTACGTCCAGAATAGTTTCTTCTTCAAGATCTGTACGTCTTACTAAATCGGCAACATCCTGTTTCAGCACGCTTCTTGCTGTATCCAAGCCAATTTTAGCAAACTCGTCGATAACCCATCCGTCAATTTCGTCTGAGAACTCAGTCAATTCAACATCGTCTTCTTCCTCAGCGATATTTCCTTCACGGATAACATCCAACTCATAACCGGTCAATAACCCGGCTAATTTAATATTGTGTCCGCCACGTCCGATTGCCTTGGACACCTCTTCTAATTTCAAGAACACTTCAGCCGATTTTTTATCTTCATCGATCTTAACCGAAGAAACTTTAGCAGGGCTTAACGCTCTTGTAATATATAATTGTGTATTGCTTGTAAAGTTAATTACGTCAATATTTTCATTACCTAACTCGCGAACAATTCCGTGGATACGCGAACCTTTCATACCAACGCAAGCTCCAACAGGATCAATTCTGTCATCATAAGAATCCACCGCTACTTTCGCTTTTTCACCTGGAATTCTCACAACTTTCTTAACCGTGATCAAACCGTCGAATACCTCAGGGATTTCCTGCTCGAATAATTTCTCAAGGAATTTCTCAGACGTTCTTGACATGATGATCTGAGGTTTGTTCCCCTTCAATTCAACGCTTTCAATGATTCCGCGAACGTTATCCCCTTTGCGGAAGAAATCAGACGGAATCTGTTTTTCTTTAGGCAACACGATTTCATTTCCTTCATCATCAACCAAAATTACAGCTTTTGGACGAACATGGTGAACTTCTGCCGTGTAAATATCGCCAATTAAATCTTTAAATTGTTTATAAAGATTGGTATTATCGTGTTCGTGGATTTTAGAGATCAGGTTTTGACGTAAAGCCAAAATCGCTCTTCTACCCAATTGTATTAATTTCACTTCTTCAGAAACATCCTCACCCACTTCAAAATCCGGCTCGATTTTTCTGGCTTCCGATAATGAGATCTCAGAATTTTCATCCTCTACTTCTCCATCAGCAACCACCACACGATTTCTCCAAATCTCCATATCCCCTTTGTCAGGATTGATAATGATATCGAAGTTATCATCTGAACCGTATTTCTTTTTCAATGCATTTCTAAACACATCTTCTAAAATCGCCATTAAGGTAACTCTATCGATAAGTTTATCGTCTTTAAACTCTGAAAACGACTCGATTAATGCAATATTTTCCATGCCAACTCTCTATTTAAAATGTTATTATAACAATTGCTTCTTTAATATCTTCGTATTTTATTTCTGCTCTTTTCTGAACAGTTTCTTTTCCTTTACCAACTTGTTTCGGCTCTCTGGCAGACCATTCCAAGACAATGAACTCGTCATTTGCTTCTGTAATCTCCGCTTCTATTTTCTCATTTGCCGTTGTTACCTTCAGCTTTCTTCCAATGTTCTTCTTAAACTGTCTCGGCATCCGCAACGGGGACGTCGCACCTGCTGAAGCTACTTCCAAGGAAAAATCCTGCTCTTCGCGATCCAAACCGTTTTCAACAATCCTGCTGACATCGATACAATCCTGCAGCATTACCCCATTATCACCGTCTAAAGTTACAATAATTTTGGATGCTTCGGTAATTGTCAGATCAATTAGAAAAAGAGAAGGCTTTTGCTCCAAGGCTTCCCTGAGAATTTCACTTACTTTTTCTTTAAACGCCATATTTTGTATAAAAAGAGGCACGCATGGCGTGCCTCATTATTTAGTTCCTTAACAAACAACGGTGCAAATATACAATTTTTTTTTAAATATTGAAAATCATTGTCAGTTCTAAATAAATTTATATCTTTATAAAAACTATTTTAACTCCAATTTCTCACATTGAATATTATGAAACGAATTTTAGTACCCACCGATTTTTCAAACCACGCAGAATACGCCTTAAAAGTAGCCGCTCAAATTGCCAGAAAAAATAACGGAGAGATTTTCTTACTACATATGCTTGACCTTCCTCATGAAGGAAGCGACGCCCAATCCCATGGTCATGCCATTCCGGAAATCATGTACTTCAAAAGAAGAGCTGAAGAAAAAATGGAAGAACTTACAGGTGTAAGCTACCTTGAAGGACTGGAAGTTTCTCAAATCATCAAATTACAGTCAACTTTTACCGGAATCATCGACATCAGCAAAAAGAACGATATCGATTTAATCGTAATGGGGTCTCACGGTGTAAACGGATTCAAAGAGATGATCATCGGATCCAACACGGAAAAAGTGGTTAGAACTTCAGACATCCCCGTTTTGGTAATCAAACAGGAAATGCCGGAATTCAACGTAAACAAATTTGTTTTCGCTTCCGATTTCTCCGAGGAAGTGACAAAAACTTTCGAAAAAGCAGTTGACTTCACCAACAAATTCGGCGCTCATTTACATTTAGTATCTGTAAACACACCGAATAATTTCAAATCAACAGCAGTTGCTGAAAAAATCATGTCTGAATTTGCATCTAAATTCCAAATCGACAATTTCTCCACACATATATATAATGATGTGAACGTAGAAAAAGGAATTTTAAATTTCGCCAACAGCATTGACGCCGATTTGATCGGAATGAGTACGCACGGAAGACGAGGACTGGCTCATTTCTTCAACGGAAGCATCAGCGAAGACCTGGTAAACCACTCTGCAAGACCTGTGGTTACTTTCAAGATCTAAAAACACAAAAAATAATACAAAAAAGCCTGTTCAGTTGAACAGGCTCTTTTTATTACACACTTCTAAATTATAGAAAATAAAAAACCTCCCGGTCAGGAGGTTTTTTTTGTTGGTCTACTAGGACTCGAACCTAGAATGACTGAACCAAAATCAGTAGTGTTACCATTACACCATAGACCAGTACCACTGTGCTTTCATTGCTGATTGCGGGTGCAAATGTAGTACATATTTTTTTGAATCCAAATTTTTATCAAAAAAAATATTAAAAAAAAACTTTGAACGTTTCTATATGCAAAAAAAGAGTTTCTTTGTAGTAGAATTCAATCTGAAAAAAACCGACATATCTTATATGACTACTTTCAACTTTAAAAAATGGAACACCATTTTAGGATGGGTTACGTTTTCCATTGCTTTATTGACTTACACCTTAACGGTAGAACCCTCATTAAGTTTTTGGGATTGTGGCGAATACATTGCTACTTCAGCCAAACTGGAAGTTGGACACCCACCGGGAGCCCCACTCTTCCAAATGATCGGTGCTTTCTTTGCAATGTTTGCCCCGAGCGCAGGTAAAATAGCGTTAATGGTTAACATGACCTCCGTATTTTCGAGCGCCTTTACCATCTTATTCATGTTCTGGTCGATGACATTGATTCTGAAAAAAGTAGTCTCATCATATACCGAATTCAACAAAGAAAACGCTATCGTAGTTTTAGGAAGTGCTCTTGTAGGCTCGCTGGCGTTTACTTTCACAGACAGTTTTTGGTTCTCTGCCACCGAAGCGGAGGTATACGCAATGGCTTCCCTATTCATCGCCTTATTGATCTGGATGGGATTGCGATGGGAAGAAGAAATGCATACACCACGAGGAAACCGATGGTTATTACTGATTTCACTTGTTATCGGACTTTCTTTCGGAGTTCACTTTATGGCCTTATTGACCATTCCTTCATTAGGATTATTATATTATTTTAAAAATTATGAAAAAATCACCGTTAAAAACTTCATCATTGCCAATGCGGTAATGGTAGCGGTGTTATTCTTCGTTTTTAAATTCCTATTACCGTACACCTTAGCCTTCTTTGGTAAAATGGAAATTTTCATGGTCAACACGATTGGCCTTCCGTTTAATTCCGGAACTATTTTTGCCTTACTTCTGATTATCGCTTTCTTCTATTTTGGCCTGAATTACACCAGAAAGAAAGAATTGCCGTTTTATAACACCATTCTGCTTTGTATCCTATTTGTATTAATCGGATTCTCTACCTGGTTGATGTTACCGATCCGCGCGAACGCCAATGTGGTTATCAACGAGAACAAACCTTCCGATGCCGCAGAGGTTCTTGCCTATTACAACCGTGAACAGTACGGAGAGCAAAAAACTTTCTATGGCCCGTTATTCTCGGAAACGTATGCAGGCCTGGACGCGGATAAGCCGTATGAGGATGACAAACCCAACTACGAAAGAAATTATAAAACAGGCCAATACGTTATCGTAAACAATTATGTAAACGCAAAAAGCAACGGCGACGACAAACACAATGGCATTTTACCCCGAATGTGGTACGGAGACAGTTCCGATGCGCGCGTTAACTACATGACTTTTACAAAACCGTTAAATTTCACCATTAATCCGGAATACTCACACGAAGACGAATTAGTTCAAATTGTGTCTGAGTTCAGAAGTGCATTTGCTGCCGGTAAAATCGATTTGGAAGGATATGATAAATTTTTGAAATCATATGGCGATTACCTGATTGTAGAAAAACCTTCTTTCGCTGATAATATGAAATTCATGTTTGAATACCAATTCGGTTACATGTACTGGAGGTATTTACTTTGGAATTTTGTTGGCCGTCAAAACGACATCCAGGGGAAATATGACACCCAAAACGGAAACTGGTTGAGTGGAATCAATTTCATCGACAATATGCACCTTGGCCCACAGGAAAACCTTCCTCCGGATATTCTTAACAACAAAGCAAGAAACACTTACTATTTCCTACCTTTTATATTAGCTATCCTTGGAATGGTTTGGCATGCAAAAAAAGACCTGAAGAGCTTTTACATCTTGCTAGCCTTATTCTTATTTACAAGTTTCGCTTTAAAAATATTCCTTAACGAACGCCCTTTTGAACCACGTGAGCGCGATTACGCCGTTGTAGGTTCATTCTATGTATTCGCAATGTGGCTTGGTTTTGGAGTTTATGCGATCTACGAAAACGCTAAAAAATATCTACAACCAAAAGTAGCCGGCCCGGTAATCATAGCTATTTCCTTATTAGCCGCACCTTTATTAATGGCAAAAGAAAACTGGAACGATCATGACCGTTCTGACCGATATACAGCGATAGCCATGGCAAAAGCTTATCTTGATTCCTGTGAACCGAATGCCATACTGTTTACCATTGGGGACAACGACACTTTCCCGTTATGGTATGCTCAGGAAATCGAAGGCTACCGAACGGACATACGCATTGTAAACACCCAACTTTTTGCGACGGATTGGTATATCGACCAGATGAAAGCAAAAGCATACAAATCAGAACCGTTACCTATACGATTCACACATGATCAATATGTTGCCGGAACGCGCGATTATATCATTCACCGTGAAATTACCAAAGAACGAATTCCGATTGAACAATTCCTGAAATTCGTGCAATCCGGAGACGAAAGAACCATCGAAACTATGGAGAACGGGCAAAAAGTCCAATTCTTCCCTACCAACAAAATCAGCATTCCTGTAGACAAAAATGCTGTTATCCAAAACAAAGTGGTTCCATCGAACATGAATGATTCTATCGTTTCAAATATCGATATAGACATCAAAGGAGGTGTAATCTACAAAAACCGCTTAATGATGTTGGATGTGGTAGCCAACAACAACTGGAAACGTCCGATTTACTTCTCGCCGGGAAGTTTTGATGACGAGGATTACATCTGGATGAAAGAATACCTGCAACTGGAAGGCATGGTTTATCGCTTGGTGCCAGTAAAAACACCAAGAAACGACGAGTCCAACCAATTTGAAATGGGCTATATCGACACGGACAAAATGTACAAAAACGTGATGTCATGGGATTGGGGCAATGGCGAAAGCCCGAACATCTATCATGATCCGGAAACCCGCAAAAACAGTATTTCTTACCGAACCAATTTGGCCCGTTTAATGGAAGCATTAATCAACGAAGGCAAGAAAGACAAGGCGCGAAAAATAATCGATCTGGCGATTACAAAAATGCCTTTAGATTATTATGACTATTACCGTTTTGTCGATCCGTTTGCGGGCGGATATTATGCATTAGGCGAAAAAGCCAAAGCCAGAGAACTATTGTCACAATTAATGAAGAAATACCAGGAAAACCTGAAGTATTACAGCACCTTAAAACCTACGGATCAAAATGATCTGTACATGGACATCGCCACAGACATTGAAAGCTACAGAGCACTGCTGGGCATAATGAAGCAAAGAGGTGACATGGAATTCTACAATCAAAACAGAGTTAAATTCAACAGCTACAACAAACGTTTTCCGCTTTTGGACAGAGACATGGAATAAGCAAAATCCACTCTAAAATAAACGAAGGCTTTCAAGGTTTTTTACTTTGAAAGCCTTATTTTTATAGTATGGATTTCTATTGGATAAAGACAAACAAACTCATCAAGAGAATATTTTCCAATCAGGTTTGGGACCTCCCGAATACTGAAAATAAAATATACCTTACTTTTGACGACGGCCCCACTCCCGAAGCGACAGAATGGATATTATCCGTTTTGAAGCATTACAATGTGAAGGCTACCTTTTTTTGCATCGGGGACAATATTAGAAAATATCCGGAACTCTTTCTGAAAATAATAGCAGAAGGACACAGCATAGGAAATCATTCCTACAACCATTTGCAAGGCTGGAAAACAGCAAACAAAGAGTATTTGGAAAACATTCGTTTGTGTGAAGAAGAAATCAAGTTAAGAATGCAGGGTGCGCCAGCACAGGGAGAAAACGAAAAAAATGCGAAATCTAACGTTCCTGTATTTTCGAGAATTTTCCGTCCGCCTTACGGCAAAATACGTTCATCCCAATCTGCGCAACTACGCAAAAAAGGCTACCGAATTATTATGTGGGATGTTTTGAGTGCCGATTTCGACACCCGAATTTCTCCCGAAAAGTGCCTGAGTAATGTAGTCGCGAATACGGCGCAAGGCTCCATCATCGTGTTTCACGATAGCAAAAAAGCCTTCCGCAATGTAGAGTATGCTTTACCGAAAGCGATCGCAATTTTAAAAGAAAAAGGATTTCAATTCGTTACAATCGACTAAGTGTTTTCCTGGACCAGACCGATGATCGTATTGGCATCCAATTCTCCGGATTGTCTCCAAACCATCTGACCTTCTTTATAAATCATTAACGTTGGTAATCCTTTAATTCGCAAAGCTTCTGCCAATTCCTGATTTTTGTCCACGTCAATTTTAATCACTTTAGCCTTATCGCCTAGCGCCGCAGCAACATCTCTAATTACGGGATGCATGGATACAGAGGATTCGTTCCAATCGGTATAAAAATCGATTAAAACAGGAACCTGTGTGTTGATTAGTTCTCCAAATTTTGACATAAGCGAGAAAATTAGATTAATTAAAAACTCTTGTTCTTAAAAAAACAGTATACAAATATAATATTTTTAAGCATTTATGCTACTCTTTCGCCTTTTTTTAGTTGAATTACCGTTATTTCCGGCCAAATACCAACTCGACCAGGATAAGCATGAAAACCAAACCCGCGATTCACATAAATGTAACGTCCCAGATTTTCGTACAACCCCGCCCACTGCTTGTAGACATACTGGACAGGACTCCATCTGATAATCCCGGGAATCTCAATTCCGAACTGCAATCCGTGTGTATGTCCGGACAACGTCAACTGGTAGTTATTTTCATGATGCTGCACTTCCGAATTCCAGTGCGAAGGGTCGTGACTCATCAAAATTTTAAAATCTTCCTTATTAACACCTTCCGATGCTTTTCGCAAATCTCCAGCTTGTTTGAAATTCACACCCCAGTTTTCAACACCGATCAAAGCGATTTCTTCTCCTCCATTTTGAATTCTGACGTTTTCATTCAGCAACAATTTAAAATCGATCTGATGGTACAAATCTTTGATCTCCTCGAAATTTTGGTCTTTAGCCTTTTGAGACGGCCATTCAACATATTCGCCATAATCGTGATTTCCCAAAACCGAATATTTCCCGAATTTCGGCGTTTCAATTTTCCGGAACGTATCGATCCACGGATGCATTTCAACTGCATGCGTATTTACTATATCCCCTGTAAAAAGAATAAGATCCGATTTTTGCTGATTCACTAAATCAATAGCATATTCTATTTTTTCGGGATTATCAAAACTTCCACTATGTACGTCGGATATCTGCGTAATGGTCATACCATCAAAACTTTCCGGCAGATCCGGAAAAAACAAGGTCTGATGGATCACCTTGTAATTGTACTTCCCTTTGGTCATCCCATATAATAATGAAGTAAACGGAATGGCCGCAATACCAAGCGCAACCTGACTGATAAACTTCCTCCTCCCGGGTATTGAATCACTAATAGAATCCGACTGTGTGAAATAATTAATGACGGTAGCAAACATTCGGAAGATATCTTCGCCCAAAAGCACGACAGCGATTAATAACTTCGGAACCAGCATCAGCAAAAGCAACCCGATAGTAAAAAGCGACTGGGAATTTTGCCCCACTCTACGGTCAAACTGACTGAATCCATACAAAATATAGATAAAAGCCAAAAAGCTGACCACCTGATATGCTATGAGAATCCATCGTTCTCTGGTAATGGTTTTTACGGCCTGAAAAGCATATAATTCTATTAATATCAGGAATATCCCTATATAAACTAAACGCATTGTTTCTTGGTTTTGGAATTAGCAAAGTAACGAAGAATGAAGGGCTTAGCGGGTATATTTTACATTAATTTTAACGCTTGTTCAGATTTGGAACTTTAGTTTTAGATTAATCTTTCCACTTTGCTTATTTTTACCTGCTAAAAATTTTAAAATCATGTCACAACAAAAACGTCTTTTTCTCTTAGATGCGTACGCCCTGATCTTCCGCGGATATTATGCCTTTATCAAAAATCCGCGCATCAATTCCAAAGGGCTCGACACTTCGGCCGTATTGGGATTCATGAATTCGCTGATTGATGTTATCAAACGTGAGAAACCGGATCATTTGGCCGTAGCCTTTGACAATGGAGGAAGCGCGGTTAGAAATGAGATGTTCCCGGCATACAAAGCCAATCGTGACGCGACTCCGGAAGCCATAAAAATTGCTGTTCCGTATATTCAGGAATTTCTGCGCGCAATGCACATTCCAATCATAGAACAATATGGATACGAAGCCGATGACTTAATCGGAACCATTTCCAAACAAGCCGAAAAAGAAGGCTATCAGGTTTTCATGGTAACGCCGGATAAAGATTTCGGTCAGTTGGTTTCCGAAAACATTTTCATGTACCGACCTGCCCGTTTGGGGAACGACATTGAGATTTGGGGTGTTGAGGAAGTAAAGGCAAAATTTGAAATAGAACATCCGCTGCAAGTGATTGATTTTTTAGGAATGATGGGTGATGCGGTCGACAATATCCCTGGATTACCAGGTGTCGGTGAAAAAACAGCCAAAAAATTATTGGCCGAATTCGGTTCCATGGAAAACCTATTGGACAACACCGACAAACTGAAAGGCGCTTTAAAAGAAAAAATAGAAGCCAATAAAGAACAGGGAATCCTGTCTAAAAAACTGGCTACCATTTTACTGGATTGTCCGGTAACCTTCAACGAAACCGATTACGAGCTAACCAAACCCGATGTAGAAAAAACCGATGCGCTTTTCATCGAACTGGAATTCCGTCAGATGCGATCCCAGTTTGACAAACTTTTCGGCACCGGAAAAGAATACGATGAAATTAACGGTTCAAACGGAGAAAACACGACAAAAACAGCAAAAAAAGCAACTAAAAACGAAGATCAGTTTTCGCTTTTTGACAGTGGCGACAGCGAAGCACCGGAAGGACATCACAGCTATTACAATACACTTGAGAATACCAATCACCATTACGAAGTCGTACAGGGGAATTTAGGGCTTCAATTGTTCATGCAAAATTTAATGCAACAGAAATCGGTTTGTTTTGACACCGAAACCACCGGAATTGATGCGTTGAACGCCGAATTGGTCGGAATGTCGTTCTCTTGGGAAAAAGGAAAAGCGTTTTACATTCCGTTTCCGGAAGACCGGGACGAAGCGAAAGCTTTATTGGAAAAAATAGTGCCGTTTTTCGACAACGAAGAAATTGTAAAAATTGGTCAGAATATAAAATACGACCTTAAAATATTAGCCAATTATGGTGTTTCCGTTAAAGGAAAACTGTTCGACACTATGATCGCGCATTATCTGATCAATCCGGACATGCGTCATAATATGGACGTGCTAGCAGAAACCTATCTGAAATATTCACCAAAATCTATCGAAACGCTGATCGGTAAAAAAGGTAAAAACCAGAAATCGATGCGCGACGTGGCTTTGGAAGATATCAAGGAATATGCTGCCGAAGATGCCGATATCACCTTACAGTTAAAAGAAGTCTTTGACGGAAAACTGGACAATACCGGCACCAAAAAACTGTTTGAGGAAATTGAAATTCCGCTTATCGAAGTTTTGGCCGCCATGGAACGGGAAGGAATCCGTTTGGATGTGGATTACCTGAAAGCAATGGCAACCGATATGGATGCCGAAATTAAAGCACTGGAACAACAGATCTATGAAACGGCGGGCGAGAAATTCAACCTGGCTTCCCCGAAACAATTGGGCGAAGTGCTTTTTGAAAAAATGAAGATCGGCGGTGTCAAACAGAAGAAAACCAAAACCGGTCAGTATGCAACCGGCGAGGAAGTATTGAGCTATTTGGCAAACGAACATGAAATCGTCCGACAAATTCTCGACTGGCGTCAGATGGTAAAACTGCAAAGCACCTACATCATCTCTTTACCGGAGCAGGTAGACAAAGGAACGAACCGCGTTCACACAGACTATATGCAGACAGTAGCCGCGACGGGGCGTTTGAGCTCGAACAATCCGAACCTGCAGAACATCCCGATCCGTACCGAAAGAGGCCGATTGATCCGTAAAGCATTTATCGCCAAAGACGAAAACTTCACTTTACTATCTGCGGATTACTCGCAGATTGAATTACGTGTTATTGCCGCAATGAGCGGTGAAGAAAACATGATCAAAGCGTTCCAGCATGGTGAAGATATCCACAGAAGTACCGCAGCAAAAGTTTTCGGTGTTGCTTTGGAAGAAGTAACTAAGGAGCAGCGTAGCCATGCCAAAACCGTAAACTTCGGAATCATCTACGGGGTTTCTGCTTTTGGATTGAGCAATCAGACTAATTTATCCCGAAGCGAAAGTGCCGCTTTAATCGATGCTTATTACAAAACTTATCCGAGATTGCGTGAATACATTCAGGAACAAATTGACTTTGCCCGTAATCACGGCTATGTGCAAACCGTTTCAGGCAGAAGACGTTATCTGAAAGATATTAATTCCGCTAACGCAGTAGTAAGAGGTGCTGCCGAACGAAATGCCGTGAACGCTCCAATTCAGGGAAGTGCGGCCGATATCATTAAAATTGCGATGATCAACATTCATAAAAAACTGACTTCGGAAAACTGGAAATCAAAAATGTTGTTACAGGTACATGATGAGCTTGTGTTTGATGTACACAATTCGGAATTGGAAAAAATAAAACCGATGATCAAACACGAAATGGAAAACGCTTTTAAACTTGCCGTTCCGTTGGACGTGGATATGGGAACCGGAAGAGACTGGCTGGAAGCGCATTAATCAGCAGGCAGTATTCACAGTTCCGTAAGCAAAAAGATCAATGAGATATTTTAAGTTTTTATTAAAATTCATAGTACTTACAGCGGTTTTGTTTTTTTCAGCGGTGATTATTTCACAGATTTTTATCGGACCTATCGGTATTAACAAAACAGTAGGATGGGCCTGGGATTTCAGTAGTTTTTTAATACCACTAAGTATAATATTTATAATAGTCTATCTGTCATTGCTTATTTTAAAAGTAAAAACAAATACCATTTTCACAATATTATCTGTTCTTTTAATTGGTGTTTGTTTTTTCAACAATGATGACTATCTCTTACTTTTAGCGCTACCACTAAGTATATTGTTTTTCATTATAAATGTCATTTTTTCCATCTACCTCAAATTAAAAAATACCTAAACTCCTGTTTTTCACAGGAGTTTTTCTTTTATCTAAAATATTATTTAGATATTTGTCTAAATATTTAATTCTAATGAACACGATTTTCAAAGCCTTAAACGATGAAACGCGGCGCAGCATTCTCGAATTGCTCCGAAAACGCGACATGACAGCCGGTGAGATAGCGGAAGAATTTCACATTTCAAAACCCAGCATCTCGCATCATTTGGACATCCTAAAACGTTCTGACCTGGTTACCAGCGAAAAAAAAGGCCAGTTCATAGTATATTCACTAAACACCACTATTGTTGACGACATCATTAATTGGATTATCAGTTTAAAAAAATAGTCATGGAAACACTCAAAAAAGAAATCCCTTATATCACCATTGCTTTATTACCCTTTGCTTATTTAGCTTACTTGTGGAAAAAATTACCGGCTCAAGTCCCAATGCACTGGAACATATCAGGCGAAATTGACCGATATGGCAACAAGCAGGAACTGGCAACTATGCTTTTACTCATAAGCGGACTTACTTATATCCTTTTTCTGGTAATTCCTAAGATTGACCCGAAGCAGAAGCTGCAAAACATGGGCAACAAACTGAATAACTTCCGAATGATACTTACGGTATTCATGTCGGCCCTCGCCATCTTTATTTTATACAGTGTTCAAAACGAAAAAAGCGATCCTTCGTTCGTATTTGCGATTATCGGTTTACTGTTTGCATTTTTAGGAAATTATTTCAAAACCCTAAAACCCAATTATTTTATAGGCATACGAACACCATGGACATTGGAAAATGAAGAAATCTGGAAAAAAACCCATCTTCTTGGCGGAAAACTGTGGTTCGCCGGCGGCTTACTGATGGCTCTCACATTTGTATTACCTGCTGAAATTCAGATGTATACTTTTTTGGGCATCACTGGCGTTATAACTCTTATCCCGGTTGTATATTCGTATCTGGAATTCCGAAAAATCAAAAACCAAGAATAATTGTTTGCTTTCAATCAATAAAAAATCAAAATGAAAAAAATACTTTTAGCTTTATTTGTAACCAGCTCCTTTTGTCTGACCGCACAGGAAAATGCACGCTTCAGAAAAATAGACAGCTTACTAAGTTACCTGAACAACAACAACCGGTTTCTGGGACAGATCAGTATCCGAGAAGGCGACGATGTGGTTTTTGAAAAAGCCTACGGATTGCCCACGGCAAAAAAAGAAGAGCAGCTCAACAAGAATACGAAATACAAAATAGGTTCTATTACCAAAACGTTCACTGCGGTAATGATCATGCAGTTAGTGGAGGAAAAAAGACTAAAGTTAGACCAAACACTTTCGAAGTTCTATCCGCAAATTCCAAACGCCGATAAAATTACCATTAATGATTTGTTGCGCCACCGCTCCGGAATTGTAGATTATGCCAATGCCGACAGCACCACCAACATGATGACGCCAATCAGCAAAAAGGAGATGCTGAGTAAAATTGCAGCCTACAAACCACTTTTCACTCCGAATTCCAAAGCCGAATACAGCAATTCCAATTACTATCTATTAGGCTGTATTATCGAAGACATCACCAAAACACCCTATAAGAACAACCTGAAAACCCGAATTGTCGACAAATTAAAACTGAAAAACACTTATATCGTAGACCACGCCGATCCGAAACGGAACGAAGTAGTATCCTATAATTATAAAAATGACCGTTGGGAAGCCGTCCCGGAATGGGACATGTCCTTGCCTTTCTCGGCGGGATCCATTACTTCCACGGCAAATGATTTAACCATGTTACTGCGCGGCATTTTTAGCGGCAAACTATTAAAACCGACATCCGTAGATGAAATGACCCAATTAAAAGAAAGCTATGGCATCGGATTGGTTACTTTTCCATTTGGCGAACGCAAATTCTTTGGACATAACGGAGGGATTGAAGGTTTTAAATCGGTAGTAGGCTATTATCCGGCGGAAAAACTCGGCATTTCCTTAATTGTGAACGGGGATAATTACAACAGAAATGACATTATGATCGGCATCCTGAGTATTTACTACAAAATGCCGTATGCGTTTCCGAATCTGAAAACCGTGAAAGTCAATGAAAAAATCCTGAAATCCTACGAAGGTACTTATAGTTCCAAAGAGATTCCGATGAAAATCAACATCAAAGCAGAGAAAGGCCAAATCATTGCTCAGGCCACGGGACAAGGCGCTTTCCCTTTAAATGCGATAAGCCAGACTGAATTTGTTTTTGATCCGGGTGGCGTAAACATCACATTTGGACAAAAAACGATGCTTTTAAAACAGGGAGGTATGGAAATTCTATTCACTAAAGAATAACAATTTTCACTTATAAACCTAACAATCAACTACTGGCCTGACAATCAAGTTGTAAAATTATACGTCTTGAATTTGTATAATAAATAAATAGTTGTACTTTTGCACTCCCTTTATTGGGGATGGAATGTTTAATTAAAATAAAAAAAACGTGGACAATTTAAGCTACAAGACAGTATCAGTAAACAAAGCGGGCGCTCAGAAAGAGTGGATCGTTGTGGATGCTGAAGGTCATAACTTAGGTCGTTTTGCTTCAAAAGTTGCGATGCTTTTAAGAGGTAAATACAAGCCAAGTTATACACCGCATGTGGACTGTGGAGACAACGTAATCGTTATCAACGCAGAGAAAATCAACCTTACAGGTAACAAATTGGATGACAAAATTTACATGCGTCATACAGGTTACCCAGGTGGTCAAAGAACTTTAACTGCAAGAGTACAGCAAAAGAAAAATCCTGCTGTATTAGTAGAAAAAGCTGTAAAAGGAATGCTTCCTAAAAACAAATTAGGTGCTGAGTTATTCCGCAATTTAAATGTAAATGTTGGTTCTGAGCACAAACATGAAGCTCAAAAACCAAAAACTGTAAACTTAAACGATCTTAAGTAATGGGAGTTATTCACAAAATCGGTAGAAGAAAATGTGCCGTGGCACGTGTTTATGTTACTGAAGGTACAGGAAACATTACCGTAAACAAAAAAGATTTCGCAACTTACTTCCCAACAGCTACATTACAGTACAAAGTAATGCAACCTCTTTCTATGACTGAGAACGCATCTAACTTTGACGTAAAAGTTAATGTATACGGTGGTGGTACTACAGGACAAGCTGAGGCTGTTCGTATGGCTATCGCAAGAGCTATGTGTGAAGTAGAAGCTGAAAACAGAGCAATCTTGAAACCAGAAGGTTTACTTACTCGTGACCCTCGTATGGTTGAGCGTAAGAAATTCGGTCAGAAGAAAGCTCGTAAGAGATTCCAGTTCTCTAAACGTTAATATTTATTATTATTTAAAAACACTAAGTTTTTGTTGCTCTCCCATTGAGGTGGGAATTAGTTTAGCATCTAAATGGTTAAGACCGAGACAATCGCTACTGAACCATTGCTAATTCAACAGAACGTAAACTATTACAAAATGGCAAACAAAGTAGAAGTTAAAGAATTACTAGAAGCAGGTGTTCACTTCGGACACATGACTAGAAAATGGGATCCAAACATGGCTCCTTACATCTATATGGAGCGTAATGGTATTCACATTATCAATCTATATAAAACTGCAGCTAAAATCGAAGAAGCTAACGAAGCTTTGAAAAAAATCGCTGCATCTGGTAGAAAAGTACTTTTCGTAGCTACCAAAAAACAAGCTAAAGATATCGTTGCAGAAAAAGCAACTGCTGCAAACATGCCTTTCATCACTGAAAGATGGCCAGGTGGTATGTTAACTAACTTCGTTACTATCCGTAAAGCTGTTAAGAAAATGGCTTCTATCGATAAAATGAAGAAAGACGGTACTTTCATGACTTTATCTAAAAAAGAACGTTTACAAGTAGATCGTCTACGTGCTAAATTGGAAAAGAACTTAGGTTCTATTGCAGACATGACAAGACTTCCTGCAGCATTATTCGTTGTAGATATCAAAGCAGAACACATCGCTGTTAAAGAAGCTCAAAAATTAAACATTCCAGTTTTCGCTATGGTTGACACCAACTCTGACCCACGTCAGGTTGATTTCGTTATCCCGGCAAACGATGATGCTTCAAAATCAATCGACAAAATTTTATCTTTAGTATCTGGTGCTATCATTGAAGGACTTTCTGACAGAAAATCTGACAAAGAAGAGCAACCAGCTGGAGAAGTAGCAGCTGCTCAAGCAGAAGCAACAACTTCAACTGAAGAATAAATAAACTTTTAATTCCAAATTTTAGATTCCAAGCTCCAATCAAAATCTATAACGTTTCGTTTATGATTTGAAAACATTGGAATTCGGAATTTGAAATTTGGAATTTTTACTTTTAACACAAATTAAATTTTTAGAAAACTATGGCAACAATAACTGCTGCAGACGTAAATAAATTGAGAACCATCACCGGAGCTGGTATGATGGATTGTAAAAAAGCATTAGTGGAAGCTGATGGAGATTTCGATTTAGCAATCGAGAACTTACGTAAAAAAGGTCAAAAAGTAGCCGCTAACCGTTCTGACAGAGAATCTACAGAAGGTGCTGCTATCGCTGTGGTAAATGCTGACAACACTGCTGGTGTTGTTATGACTTTGAACTGTGAGACTGACTTCGTAGGTAAAAATGAAGGTTTCGTGAAATTAGCTACTGATTTAGCTAACCAAGCGTTAAACTATGCTGACAAAGATTCTTTCTTAGCATCTGATTTCAGCGGAATGACTGTAGCTGATAAATTAATCGAGCAAACAGGAGTTATCGGTGAGAAAATCGAGGTTGGTTCTTTCGAGCGTTTAGAAGGAGCTTTCGTTGGCTCTTATGTTCACTCTGGAAAAATCGCTACTTTAGTTGCTTTATCTGCAAATGTTGCAGGTGCTGACGAAGCTGCTAAAAACGTAGCTATGCAAGCTGCTGCAATGAACCCGATCGCTTTAGACGAGGCTGGTGTTGACGCTTCTATCATCGAGAAAGAAGTGGAAATTGCAAAAGAGCAATTGCGTGCTGAAGGAAAACCAGAAGCTATGTTAGACAATATCGCTAAAGGTAAAATCCAACGTTTCTACAAAGACAACACTTTGGTTAACCAAGACTACATCAAAGACGGTTCTATGAGCGTTGCTGCTTATGTTAAAACTGTTGACGGTGGTTTAACTGTTGCTGGTTTCAAACGTGTAGCTTTAGGATAATAAATCCATAAACTCAAATACAAAACCTCAGTCGAAAGATTGGGGTTTTTTTATTTCAGTAAATACTGTACTTTTGAAGCTATACTCACTTGTATGTTTCAGAACAAAAAAGACATTGTCTACGTAGTCCTCGCCGGCATTTTCATCACTAACGCCGTAGTTGCCGAACTTATCGGAAGCAAATTAATTTATGTTGGCCCTTACGTAATGAGTCTCGGTATCCTGCCCTGGCCTATCGTATTCATCACGACCGACTTGATCAACGAATACTTCGGCCAAAGCGGCGTAAAAAAACTATCGCTGTTAACCGCAATCCTAATCGCCTATACCTTCGTTATCCTTTTCATCGGACTGATGATCCCGGCCGTAAAAGGAGAAGGATTAGTTACCGACGACCAGTTCAAAGGCATTTTCGGGCAAAGCATGTGGATTATCGTCGGCAGTATCACCGCGTTTCTTGTGTCACAGTTAATCGACGTGACCATCTTCCATTTTTTTAAAAACAAGACCGGAAAACGCATGATCTGGCTGCGCAGTACAGGCTCAACAGTAATTTCACAATTATTCGATACGTTCATCGTACTAGGAATCGCCTTTTGGATGACCGGAAAGATCTCCACAGAAACTTATGTTTCCTCCGCCCTAACCGGCTACATTGTAAAATTATCCATCGCCATTATACTTACCCCACTGATATATCTCGGACATTCCCTCATTGAAAACTATTTAGCGAAAGAAAAACATGAGCAATAAAACCCGCTGCGCCTGGTGCGAAAAAGACGATTTATACCGCAACTATCACGATACCGAATGGGGTGTTCCCGTTTACGAAGACCAGAAAATCTTCGAATTCTTAACCCTTGAAACCTTTCAGGCAGGATTGAGTTGGTACACGGTCTTGGCTAAAAGAGAAAACTTCCGCAGCGCTTTTGACAATTTTGATTACAAAAAAGTTGCCAAGTATTCCGAGGACAAAATCGAAGATTTAAAACAAGACGCCGGCATCATCCGAAACGGCTTAAAAATCAAAGCAGCAGTAACCAACGCCATCGCTTTTATCGAAGTACAAAAGGAATTCGGTTCGTTTTCAAACTACATATGGGGTTTTGTGGACGGAAAACCAATCGATAACAACCGTAAAAGTTTAAAAGACGTCCCGGCTACCACCGAAATCTCAGATAAATTAAGCAAAGACTTAAAAAAACGCGGTTTCAAATTCGTTGGTTCCACTGTAGTTTACGCCCACATGCAGGCCACCGGAATGGTGAACGATCACGTCGAAGACTGTTGGACGAGAAAACAATAGACAGTGATCAGAATGCAGATGGCAGATGGCTAACTTCAGCAATGAAAAAAATCTGGATGTATCTGCGTTCTGCAATCTGAATTCTGCCTTCTGAAATCTCCAGAATGAAAAAAATTCCACAATTTAACAGTCAACGTTCAAAATAAAAATATACATTTGTCTCACTTTAGGGGTGTCTGCAACACGCAGGCTGAGATTTTACCCTCTGAACCTGATCTGGTTAATACTAGCGTAGGGAAAAGTAAGATGACTTCAGAGTACCATCCAAGTACCCATTGCAGCCATTCCTAAAGTCCAAAAAACAACAGGAATGGATCTAAAAATCAACAACCAACAAAAAAAATTCGAAGCAGAAAGTCTTTCCGCACAAGCTTTGCTTGACATCGAATTTCCAAACAAACAAAACGGAATCGCGCTTGCCGTGAACAACACCGTCATTCCCAAAACCGACTGGCAAACCACGCTTCTCAACGAGACCGACGATATCTTAATCATTATTGCCACACAGGGAGGCTAATCTGGCTGCACGGGCGGGCTGTCCGTTACAAGTCCGCAGTCAAAAGCTAAAAAAACATAGCCCTGCAAGTGGCTTCCGCTGGTCGCCCCTTTCAGTACTTGTTTTTAACAGTTTTTGCCTTTACGGGCTTTCCACTCCTATCCCTGGCAGGATCAGTCGGCAGAAGGCAGAATTCAGACAGCAGAACGCAACCTTCGAAAACAAGAAGGCAGATTTCAGAAAAAAGAAAACAGAACAGAGAAAATAGAATAGAGACAATAGACATAAATCTGCAGAATCTGCGAAATCTGCGAGAACCAAAAAAATCTAAACTAAATATGAATCACGAAGAAAAAATATCCCGCCAACCCTTTCCCAATTCTACGAAAGTATATATCGACGGCGAAATATACCCGATTAAAGTCGCCATGCGCGAAATACAATTATCCGACACCAGATTATCCAATGGAGGCATCGAAAAAAACCCTCCCGTAACCGTTTACGACACATCCGGAGCTTACACCGATCCGAATATGGAAATCGACGTCCGAAAAGGTTTGCCACGTCTTCGCGAACAATGGATTCTGGACCGAAATGACGTGGAAGAATTAAGCGAAATCTCTTCCGATTACGGAAAAGAACGCCTGAACAATCCAAATCTGGACCATCTTCGTTTCGAATACCAACACAAACCAAAACGTGCCAAAGCCGGTCAAAACGTAACGCAATTGTATTACGCCAAACAAGGCATCATCACTCCGGAGATGGAATACATCGCCATTCGTGAAAACCAACGCATTGAGCAATTAGAAACCGCACAAAAAGCGATGCAATGCCAACATGCCGGCCACAGCTTTGGAGCCAACACACCAAAAAACAAAATCACGCCTGAATTTGTTCGAAGTGAAGTGGCAGCCGGTCGCGCCATCATTCCGAACAACATCAACCACCCGGAAAGCGAACCCATGATCGTGGGACGAAATTTCCTGGTAAAGATCAATGCCAACATCGGAAACAGTGCTGTAACTTCCTCCATCGAAGAAGAAGTGGAAAAAGCGGTTTGGGCCTGCCGTTGGGGCGCCGACACCATCATGGACTTATCCACCGGAAAAAACATCCACGAAACCCGCGAATGGATCATCCGAAATTCACCGGTGCCAATTGGAACCGTGCCAATCTATCAGGCTTTGGAAAAAGTAAAAGGTATCGCTGAAGATCTTACCTGGGAAATTTTCCGCGACACTTTGATTGAACAGGCAGAACAAGGGGTTTCCTATTTCACAATCCATGCCGGAGTTTTACTGCGCTACATCCACCTAACGGCAAATCGTGTAACCGGAATCGTTTCGCGAGGAGGATCGATCATGGCAAAATGGTGTCTCTTCCATCATAAAGAAAATTTCCTGTACACGCACTTCGAAGAGATCTGCGAGATCATGAAACAATACGATGTGGCTTTCTCTTTGGGAGATGGTTTACGCCCTGGTTCCATTGCAGACGCTAATGACGCAGCACAATTTGCCGAACTGGAAACTCTAGGCGAACTAACTAAAATCGCCTGGAAACATGATGTTCAGGTTTTCATCGAAGGTCCGGGTCACGTACCGATGCACATGATCAAAGAGAATATGGACAAACAACTGGAACATTGTTTCGAAGCGCCATTTTACACATTAGGTCCATTAACCACAGACATAGCTCCGGGTTACGACCACATCACATCCGCTATCGGCGCTGCAATGATCGGCTGGTATGGCTGCGCGATGTTATGCTACGTTACTCCGAAAGAACACTTAGGTTTACCAAACAAAAAAGACGTAAAAGACGGGGTAATCACCTATAAAATTTCAGCACACGCCGCCGATTTAGCCAAAGGACATCCAGGAGCGCAATACCGCGACAATGCACTTAGCAAAGCCCGTTTCGAATTCCGTTGGGAAGACCAGTTTAATTTGGCGTTGGATCCGGACACGGCAAGAGAATTCCACGACGAAACACTACCGGCTGACGGCGCAAAAGTGGCGCATTTCTGCTCGATGTGCGGTCCTAAATTCTGCTCCATGAAAATCTCTCAGGAAATCCGAGACGTGGCCGAAGCCGAAAAAGGCATGAGAGCCAAGTCCGAGGAGTTCGTTGAAAGCGGCAAAGAAATTTATTTATAAAAAGAAGAAAGAGAAAAGAATATAGAATACAGAAAATAGACATTACACACTCTATGTTCTATTCTCTATTTTCTATTCTCCAAATTTTCAAAAAATGATCCTAATTACCAATCCGATTCCCGTTGCAAATGAAATCAGCCTTATCCATTCGCTTTTTGCGGAAGGCTTGAAGCTGCTGCATGTCCGCAAACCTGATTTTTCAGAGGCGGAGATGAAGACGTTTCTGTCGGAAATCGGATTAGAATTTAAAGAACGACTGGTTTTGCACAGTCATTATCAAATAGCGGAAGAATATGGCATAACCCGATTGCATTTCCCCGAATCCAACCGCACAGCTGCCCTGCTTTTTTCAGACCGAAAATGGATAAAATCAACTTCGGTCCACTCTATGGGTTCCTTTAATACACTTGAGGATACTTTCAATTATGCGTTTTTAAGTCCGGTGTATCCGAGTATTTCAAAACCCGGTTACCACACGGATACGAATCTGATGGAAAGTCTGAAACAACGTACCAATTTTTCAACAAAACTGGTGGCCTTGGGAGGTCTTTCGGCGGAGAACATTCAAAAAACACTGGAAAATGGTTTTGAAGATGTCGCATTATTGGGAAGTATCTGGTCAAACAGAAACCCCTTAAAAAATTTTAGAATATGTCAGCAACACGCCCTTTCGTTTTGACGATCGCCGGACATGATCCTTCGGGCGGCGCCGGTATCTTATCGGACATCAAAACATTCGAACAGCACCAGGTTTATGGTTTGGCCATAACAACCGGGAACACAATTCAGACGGAAAATCAATTTCATGCCATCCGATGGACGGATCTGGAATTCGTATTGGACTCCATAAAAAGACTATTTAAAACGTATGAAATAAAAGCAGTCAAGATCGGAATTGTTCCTTCCATTGAGTATCTGAAAGAAATCGTCACACTAATTAAAAAACGCTCGCCGCAAACAAAAATAATTTGGGATACCGTTTTAAAATCGACTACGGAATTTGAGTTTATCAGCATAGAAAACCAATGGCTATTGCGTAAAACCCTAGAACAGATCGATCTCATTACGCCGAATTACAACGAAATCCTTAAATTGTCCGATTCAAAGAAATCGGCCGATGAAATTGCTGAAAATCTTTCTGCTCACTGCTCCGTTTTACTAAAAGGCGGACATCATCCTAAACAAAAGGGCATTGATTATCTGTATGTGGATAATGAACGTGCTAAGCTGGTCAGTTCCCGTCTGATTAATTCTGAAAAACATGGTACCGGCTGTGTTTTATCATCCGCCATTACCGCCAATATTGCTTTAGGACATGATTTTATCCTGTCTTCGATGAAAGCCAAGACCTATACCGAAAAATACCTTTCCTCAAACGCAACTTTATTAGGATACCACCATGTTTAGCAAATTACATTATATCTCGCAGGGAAATACGATTGAAGAACAGCTTTTTAACATCCATCAGGCACTGGACAACGGTTGTGACTGGATTCAGCTAAGGTTCAAAGAAGGAGATCAGCGACAACTTTTCAAATTAGCGGAAGCCGTAAAAATACTTTGCGAAGAATATCTGGCGACTTTTATCATTAACGACAAAGTGGATTTGGCCTTACAGGTCAATGCCGACGGAGTGCATCTTGGATTGAACGACATGAACATCGACGAAGCCCGAAATTTATTAGGCAATCACAAAATAATAGGAGGAACAGCCAATACTTTTGCTCATATTTTACAGCGTGCTGAAGAAAAATGTGATTACATCGGGTTAGGGCCATTCCGTTTTACTACTACCAAAAACAATCTAAGTCCTATTTTAGGATTAGAAGGTTATCAGACTATTACTAATCAAATGAAATCCAAAAACCTTGAAATTCCGATTTATGCCATAGGCGGAATTCAGACGGAAGACATCGATTCGCTTTTAGATTCCGGCATACATGGCGTCGCTGTTTCAGGTCTGATTACCAAAAAACCGCAGTTAATAACACAACTCAACGAAAAACTATATGTCACCATTTAATATAGCCGACAAAACCTTTACTTCCCGCTTGTTTTTAGGAACGGGAAAATTCGGTTCCAACCAACAGATGGAAGAAGCAATTTTAGCGTCTGGAAGTGAATTGGTCACTGTTGCCTTAAAACGCGTCGATCTGGAAACCGAAACCGACGCTATCTTGAGCCATATCAACCATCCGCACATCAATCTGTTGCCTAATACTTCAGGAGCACGCAATGCAAAAGAAGCTATTTTCGCTGCACAACTGGCAAGGGAAGCGTTGGAAACGAACTGGCTGAAACTCGAAATTCATCCGGATCCGAAATACCTGCTACCCGACCCGATTGAAACCCTGAAAGCGACAGAAGAACTGGCCAAACTCGGTTTTATCATTTTACCTTACATCCATGCCGATCCCGTTTTGTGCAAACGACTGGAAGACGCCGGAACTTCGGCGGTGATGCCTTTGGGTTCGCCAATCGGAAGTAATAAAGGGCTGAAAACGGAAGATTTTCTGGAAATCATCATCGAACAGAGCAAAGTACCGGTGATTGTGGATGCAGGAATTGGTGCACCTTCCCATGCTGCAAGAGCTATGGAAATGGGTGCCGATGCCGTTTTGGTCAATACCGCCATTGCCGTGGCTGGAAATCCAAAAATAATGGCTGAAGCATTTAAAGAAGTGGTCATTGCCGGAAGAAAAGCATATGAGGCACAATTGGCACAATCGGTGAATAAGGCTGTGGCCTCTAGTCCATTGACGGCTTTTTTGTACGAATAATCTTATACAATAAAGTTTTTAAATCGAAATCACGCTGACTTCGCTGACTTCCGCAGAAAAAATTGAATCTTGTAACATTAAAAATGTCCGCGAAAGTCTGCTAAGTCTGCGTGAAAAATAGTCTAACAAATTATTACATAATTATTCCAACTTATAATCATCAAAGCCATGACAGAAAACGAAATATCATACGCCGTAAGAGGAGCGATTTCAAAAGTTCACAGAACACTAGGCCCCGGACTATTTGAATCGGTTTACGAAAGCGCATTATATCATGAATTAACAAAAACAAATATGAAGGTGCAGAGACAGGTAGAGATTCCTGTTTTTTATGACAATATAAAATTGGACGTTGCTTTTAGAATAGATTTACTTATTGAAAATAAAGTCATTATTGAACTAAAATCCGTAGAAGATTTAGCACCTATTCACTACAAACAACTTGCAACCTATTTAAAATTAAGCGACAAAAAACTCGGTTTGCTAGTAAATTTTAATTCGGTTGATATATTCAATGACATCAAGCGAGTTGTAAATAAATTGTAAAATGCAGACTGCGTGAAAAAACAAAAAACTATGACCACGTTTAAATCGGTTTTTGAGAATTACAACTGGGAAACCATTCAAAATAAAATATACCAGACTACGGAAACGGAAGTCCGAAACACCTTGGCCAAAACCAAAAGAAACCTGAACGACTTTCTGGTTCTGATTTCCCCGGCAGCGAAACCTTTTTTGGAAGAAATGGCACAGCAAAGCCATCACCTTACCCAAAAGCGTTTCGGAAAAACCATTCAGATGTATGCGCCCATGTATCTGAGTAACGAGTGCCAGAACATCTGCACCTATTGCGGTTTCAGTCTAGACAATAAAATAAAGCGAAAAACCCTTACGAACAGCGAGATTGAACTTGAAGTAGCCGAACTGAAAAAAGCAGGATTCGATCATGTGTTATTGGTTACCGGAGAAGCAAATTACACGGTGAATATCAACTATTTTCTGAACGCTGTGGATCAAATCAAGAAGCATTTTTCTTCGATATCGGTGGAAGTACAGCCCTTATCTGAAGAAGAATACCTTCAGCTTCACAAGGCAGGAATTCATACCGTGTTGGTGTATCAGGAAACCTATCATCGGGAAGTGTACAAAGAATACCATCCGAAAGGCAAAAAATCCAATTTTGATTTCCGTTTGGAAACTCCGGATCGCATCGGGAAAGTCGGCATTCATAAAATAGGATTGGGCGTTTTGTTAGGTTTGGAGGATTGGCGAACTGATAGTTTTTTCAATGCCTTACACCTCGATTACCTGGAGAAAACCTATTGGCAGAGTAAGTACTCCGTTTCGTTTCCGAGATTGCGTCCTGCGGAAGGGATTATCGAGCCAAATTTCATTATGGAGGACAGCGATTTACTGCAATTGATTTGTGCGTACCGACTATGGAACGAAGATTTGGAGATTTCCATTTCGACACGTGAAAACGAGAAATTCAGAAACAATGTAATTCCAATTGGTGTGACATCGATGAGTGCCGGATCAAAAACCAACCCGGGCGGGTATGCGGTGGATGTCGAATCATTGGAACAGTTTGAAACCAGTGACGAACGTTCCGCAAAGGAAATAGCTTCAATAATAACAAGCAAAGGGTACGAACCCGTTTGGAAAGACTGGGATAAAAGTTATATGATTTAACATGATTACGATAAACGATTACTTACGCTACGGCAAACCCATGCTGCTTCCTGAAGTAGGCGAAGCCGGCCAGTTAAAACTCAAAAACGCCAAAGTATTGGTTATTGGCGCAGGTGGTTTAGGCTGCCCTATCTTGCAATATCTGGCAACTTCAGGAATCGGTACTTTAGGTCTTGTTGATTTTGACAAGGTGGAACTGCATAACCTGCACCGTCAGATTTTGTATACTGAAGACACTATCGATAGTTCAAAAGCTATTACGGCAAAAAGTGTTTTGAAAACTTTGAATCCAAACATAGAAGTACAGGCCTTTGAAGAAAAACTTACATCGGCAAATACAGAACAGATCCTTAGCAGTTATGATGTAATTGTAGACGGTTGCGATAACTTCTCGACGCGCTACCTGGTAAATGATACCTGTGTAAAACTGCAGAAACCTTTAGTTTACGGCAGCATCCTGAAATTTGAAGGACAAGTCGCCATTTTCAACAACAAAGGATCTAAAAATCTTCGAGATTTGTTTCCCCAACCTCCCAATCCAGAAGATGTGCCTAATTGCAGCATAAACGGCGTAATGGGATCGTTACCCGGAATTATAGGAACCATGATGGCGCATGAAACCCTAAAACTGATCATGGATCTGCCAACATTGGAAAATGAATTAATACTGTTCAACACTTTACATTGGAACTTCACCAAACTGAAATTTTAACTGCATCTGTTACCAGCGATTCTTTGTAATGTTGTAGTTTTACAATTCAATCGAAAAAAATGAGCAACGATCCATTACACGGCATAACCTTAAAAACCATAGTGGAAGAATTGGTAAATTTCTATGGTTTTGATACCTTGGGCGAATTGATCAATATCAAATGCTTTAGGGATAATCCGTCGGTAAAATCGAGTCTGACCTTCCTGCGAAAAACCGATTGGGCCCGAAAAAAAGTAGAAGAACTGTACATCAGAACACTTCCGAAAATGAAGTCTTAACAAAATCTATTTTGGTTTGTATTGCAAAATCTGCATAAAATCATCCCGATCAATTTCACCGCAACCCAAACTGTCTAAATGCTCATTGTACACCTGACAATCCAGTAAAAGATAATTATTTTCTTTAAGACGATTCACCAGCGAAACAAAAGCCACTTTACTGGCGTTAGACACTTTTGAAAACATGCTTTCGCCACAGAATACATGCCCCATATCAATACCGTACAGACCACCTACGAGTTGGTCACTTTGCCAAACCTCAACGGATTTGGCATAGCCGAGTTCGTGTAGTTTGCAATAGGCTTCAATCATATCGTCCGTAATCCAGGTTCCATTTTGGCCTTCCCGTTTTACGGTTTGGCAATTGGAAATCACAGACCTGAAATCCTGATTAAATGTAACTTTAAAAAGATTGCGGTTGAGGATGTTCCGCATGCTTTTGGAAGGTTTGAAATCATCCGGAAACAACACCATACGATCTTCGGGCGACCACCAAGTAATGGGTTCACCATCTTCGAACCAAGGAAATATGCCGCTTCGGTAAGCCAACAAAAGACGCTCCACCGACAGATCACCACCCACAGCAATAATTCCGGAAGGATGCGTTTCCGAAACCGGCGGAAACCAAAGTTCCTTGCCTAATAAATGGATTTGCTGCTGCACTGGTAATGGGTTTACAAAAATTAAATTGGTTTTTTCTAATAGCCCCGATGGGAGTGTAAATCCTGGCATTGGGAGATTGCCGCGCAAGCTCGCAATGACAGATTGAAACGGACAGCGGGAACAAGGAATGCTGAAAATGCCCAGGCTTTTCGCTCATAAAAAAAGTCAGAAATTTAAAATTATTCAAATTTCTGACTTCTGATTTCTTAATTCGGCCTTCTAATTTCTAGAAAGGCAAATCGTCGTGCTCTTCTTCTTTGAAATTAGATACCGGTTCGAAAGCTTCGGCAGCCGGCATTGGTGGCATTTGAGGCGCACCAGCAGGAGCTTCTGCCTGTAATCTTTCGATTCTCCATCCTTGGATTGAGTTGAAATATTTTGCTTCTCCCTGCGGATTGATCCATTCTCTTCCTCTTAAATTAATGGAAACTTTTACGGCTTCTCCTACTCGGTAGCTGTCCAACAAATCGCATTTGTCCTGAGTGAACTCAATCATGATCATTTGCGGATATTGCTCATCCGTAGTAACAACTAATTCTCTTTTTTTGAATGAAGCACTCACCTGTTGCACTCCATTGATCACTTTTACTTTACCTGTAACTTCCATCTTCTGTATAAATTATTGTTTTGCTAAAAGCACTTTCCATGCGGTCAGCACTTCGTTTTTATCTAAATATTCTTTGGCCATCTGGAACTTCTTGCCTTCATCGTCTGAACTCAGAACGGCTTTGATCCCGAAATCCTCTTTTACAAATATAGCAATTTCTTCTTCGGTTGGTACCGCTTCGACGTTTCCTAATTTTCCTAAATCATTACCGTCGAAAACAGGGCTTTCTTTTACGAAATTCGGCACCACATCTACTCCCACTCCTAAGGTTGTCAATGGTTTTTCCACTTCGAACAAGCCCTCATTTGCACGCGTGTACCAGTTGCCTCCCATACGGGCCACCAAATCAATTTTGTGCTGATCAATCGCTCCGTTATCATCCAGAATTGCCTCGCTAATGTGGATCTTCACCACCTCGCATACTATCAGGTTTCCGGCACCGCCTTGGTTCCCCAACGAAATAATCTCATTAACCTTACATTCAAACTGTACCGGGCTTTCCCCAACGCGATAAGGTTTTACCACATCAGAAGGAACCATGGTCAGTCCCGCTTTGTCGAATTCGTTTACCCCATCGGCATATTCCGTACTAGAAAGTGACGCCTGCTGTACAATATCATAATTCACCACGTTAATAACCACTTCGCGGGTTGCATCGGCATTGATCAAAGTGTGTTTAATTGTATTGTCACGCACTCGTCTTGCTGGTGAAAAAATCAATATCGGCGGGTTGGAACTGAATACATTAAAGAAACTGAACGGCGACAGGTTCGGATTGCCGTTTCCGTCCAACGTACTTGCAAAAGCTATCGGTCGAGGACCAACGGCACCCTGCAGGTATGCCTGTAATTTTGTCGGAGCCAGCTCCTTCGGATCAACACTAATCATAATCTGAAAAATTTTGACAAAGATACTTTTTTGACCTGAAACTTCCCTCATATTTAACTAAAACAAATGTAAGAAAAGTTTTATCATAAAAAATAAACTTGGGCTGTAGCGATAATCTTAGTAACTTAGCTATTCGATAACCTCAGCCATTCCAAACAAAGTATGAACTTTTCTTCAGACCGACGCAATTTAATACGCTGGATCATCATTCTCGCTTCATTCAATTTTCTGGTGCTGATACTATGGAATACCTATACTTTCTTTCAGACATTCAAAAGTGAAGAACGTTTGAAAATGGAGGTTTGGGCCTCGGCTTTAAACACGGTCAACAATGCCGATGAGAACACTGAATTGAAATTACCGCTGCTTATTTTAAGCAATAATACAACCATTCCTATTGTAAAAACTTCAGATAAGGACAGTATTATCGACATGATTAATGTGGATGAAGCCATTACAAAAGACAAGGCCAAATCGATAGCGTTCCTGAACCGACTTAAGTCAGAAAACGTACCGATTACGATTGACTATGCCGGAAAAAAGCATTTGTTGTATTACGGAAACTCATCACTAATCACAAAATTAAAATACTATCCCATTGCTTTGGTACTGGTCGGGCTCTTTTTCAGCGGAATGATCTTCAACTTTTACCGCGCCAGTAAAATGGCCACACAAAACCGACTTTGGGCCGGTATGGCAAAAGAAACCGCACATCAGATCGGGACGCCTTTATCTTCGTTAATCGGTTGGGTGGAAATCATGAAAGCAGATAATGTGGATGAAACCACCGTTTCCGAAATCGAAAAGGATGTCAACCGCCTGCAGACCATCACCGACCGATTCTCAAAAATTGGTTCCGAACCGGTGCTGGAACGCCGCGATCTGGTTCAGGAAACCGAACAATCCTTCGATTATCTTAAGTCGCGAACTTCCAAGCAGGTGGAATTTTCTTTTGTCGCACCTCAACACCCAATCTACATCCGACTAAATCCGGTTTTGCACAGTTGGACCATAGAAAACCTTGTTAAAAATGCCATTGATGCCATGAAGGGAAGAGGTAAACTGGCGGTTATGATCGAAGAAACAGAGCGTTTTGTCAAAATAAAGATTTCAGATACCGGCAGTGGGATTCCGAAAAACCAGTTTAAGAGCATTTTCGAGCCCGGATTCACCACCAAAAGACGTGGTTGGGGGCTTGGACTTTCATTAACCAAAAGAATCGTCGAGGAGTATCATGACGGACGAATTAAAGTAGCAAGTTCGGAAATCGGAAAAGGGAGTACGATGCAGATTACTTTTAAGAAGGAAGAATAAAAATTTCATATTCCAACAAATTCAGCGTACTTTATAAAAGCTTATTCAAATTCAGGTAAATTACTAAGCGGGCTGTATTTACAGGTCTTTAGTTCTTCCAGTTCATATTGATTTTGCAAACACTAAAATAAAAATCCCCAACTGTGTTGGGGATTATATTTTTGATGAAGAACTTCATGAGCCCTTGTTACACTTTTAGTAAGTCTGTTAAACAATCTGTTTGAGAATTCAGAACTCCTTGAGCAGTTTTTCTCTTTTTAGCTCTTTTAAGGCATTCTACCAGAGAAGAGTAATCATCATTATTTTTTTCTTTTGATCTTATTTTGTCAATAGGATAAATTTTACTTTCAAGATCATCCGAATAGAATAAAAAATCCTCATCCATTCCGCTTATGGTCAAATTTGGAGAATCAAATTTTATGCGTTCCAAAGGAAGAACACCATTCATGTAAAAATATTTCCCTTTTTCTCCCAGCACGCAAGCAGGATATTCTCCTTTTACTGATCTAAAAAGAAATTTGTCAATTTTGAAACCCCAAACATCGTTTACCATAAAAAAAGGCTTGTCCACGCTGCTAGATTGCAAAAAAATCTTTGTACCTGAAAACATACTCCAGGAGTGGGAGTCTAAAAGACCTTTCTCTTCAGCCCTGCCATTTACATAATCCTGATAGGTTTTGTAGACATAAACTTTTCTGTCGAAATCTTGTTCTTGTGAATAAACAGCTGTCGTTAATAAAACAGCGATTAATAATAATAAATTCTTCATTCCTTTATTGTTTTGTTAGTCGTTTAATTTCTAAGTTTTCCATATATGCCTGAAGTGCTGCATAAAAATATGAAGTTTCATATCCTGATTCATAAACCTTATCTTCAATACGGTCTTTTACAAAAAATCTTTTTGCAGTTGATGAGGAACTTAAACCATCGCTATAAACCTTTGTATAAGTACTGCCGTTATTATAATCAAAAACAAAGCGATATTTACTTTTGTCACTGTATTGTGGTAAAATCTCTTCCCCTGGTCTAATGAAAACATATTCACCTTTGTATTTCTCCGCTGCCTTTTTTAAGTATTTATCATAACTTGAGCGCAATCTTAAGGTGACAAGCATTACAGTGTTCGTATCGCCAAATGCAGGAGGAATTGCTTTAAATTCTTCTGTAAACTCTGTTTTTGCATTAGACTTAGCCATTCCCCCACAAGAATTTAGAGTTAAGCTGACTAATGCAAAACCTGAAACAATAAATATTCTTTTTATCATATTTGTTTTTTCATTTCGTAATGTAGCTTACAACTAGTATCTAAGCTAAAAAACGGACGTTTTAAAGAGCGAATATAAAGCGTACAAGAAGAATACCCAAAATAAGTTGTCAACAAAAACAAGTCAAGAATTTGTTGTAATGTTACGTCAAATAAGATTAAAAAACCTCCGTACTGCCTCTAATCAATCACAAATAAACACTAAAAAATGAGTTGGATATTTTTATTTAAATGTTAGCAAATACCCAAAAAAAATCAAAAGGCGACAACTTGGCTCTACACATTGAAAACCTATTCCAAACTTGAAAAAAATTGTTCTTATCAACATTAAGGCAATAATAATAAATGGGATTTTGTTCAAAGGAATGCCGACGATTTAAACGGTAAAGGAGGGACTATCCTAATAACACAAAAAAGCGAAACCAAATGATTTCGCTTTTTTTATAACCTCTTATCTTTTTCTATAGATTCGACTGAATATCTTTGGCCAGGTTTTCAAACTGTTCCGGCGTAAGACTTACCTTTTGTTTGAACGTCATCTCTCCCATTTCATTCAAAGGAATAAGGTGTACGTGTACATGAGGCACTTCCAACCCGATTACAGAAACACCAATACGTTTACAAGCAACGGTTTTCTCTAACGCCTTTGCCACTTTTCGGGAAAATTTCATTAATGCCAGATAATGGTCTTCCTCCATATCAAAAAGCTTGTCGATTTCCTGCTTCGGCACACAAAGCGTATGTCCTTTGGCATTCGGATTCACATCCAGAAACGCAATGAAATTATCGTCTTCGGTTACTTTGTAACACGGTATTTCTCCGTTTATGATTTTGGTAAAAATAGAAGCCATGATCTCTGATTTTTATAATTGGAAACAGATTTAGTCTCTGGAGATTTCCAGAATCTCAAATTTCAACGTTCCGTTAGGCACATTGATTTCAGCGATTTCACCAACCGACTTCCCTAACAATCCTTTTCCGATCGGAGAAGTCACAGAGATTTTTCCGGTTTTCAAATCCGCCTCGCTTTCCGCCACCAAAGTGTATTTCAATTCCATTCCATTGGTTTGATTTTTAATCTTAACTGTAGAAAGAACTAATACTTTTGACACATCTAATTGCGATTCATCGATCAGTCTCGCGTTAGAAACTACTTCCTCCATTTTGGAAATCTTCATCTCTAACAGCCCCTGAGCTTCTTTTGCTGCATCATATTCTGCATTTTCGGACAAGTCTCCTTTATCTCTTGCTTCGGCAATTGCCTGAGATGCTTTTGGTCTTTCTATGCTTTTAAGATGATCTAATTCATCTTTTAACTTTTTTAATCCTTCTGCCGTGTAATAAGATACTGTACTCATAACTTCATCGTTTATATAAATAGAAAAAATCCCATCGGAACGGGATTTCTTTTCTCAAAGATATTGTTTTTTACTCTATTTTCGTTTTTATTGCTGCATTACTGCATTTGTCAAAGTTAATTAATTTAAATTTGTTTATCAATTGTTTTGCAAAATTATTTAAAAATGAAACGCTCCATCTTCCTTACAACATTAACTGCCATTTTATTACTGGGCTGCAATAAAGACGAAGGCAGCAACAATAACAACCCCTACCTGCCTAATTATGCGGTGAATATGCAAATCAACATGACTCTACCTTCTTACAGTAATCTTCAATACCCAAGTAATGCGGTGTATGTTGGCGGTTACGGAATCAGAGGTATTATCGTTTTCAATACCGGAAGCGGATACACTGCTTTTGATGCTGCCTGTCCCAATCAGGCATTGAGCAGTTGTTCCACCATGACGATTGACGGAATCAATGCTGTTTGCGCCTGTGACGAAAAAGAATACAGTTTATTCACGGGTTTGGCCGGTGGCGCGCAATATCCGATGAAACAGTACCGCACCTCCGTTAACGGAAGCGTTATCAATGTTTACAATTAAAAAATCCTGACAGGATCTTCCCGTCAGGATTCATTACTCAATTACAATCAAGTTTTAAAATTTTAGCGTTACGCCAAGCATACCGTTAATACCTGCCTGAGGGTAATAGCCCGCACCTTCGATGGTAGTGATGGTTCCCGGATTAGTAAAATCGTCGTCATAGGTATAGAAATAACCATTGGAAACGTATTCATAGTCAAAAATGTTATTTATCAGTCCGGTTACCACTATGGATTGTAAAACCGATTTCGTTTTGATTACCCAATTCACAGAGAAGTCATTCACAAAATAACCGTCCAGCTTTGACACATCCGAATCAATGTTCCCCATATACTGATCTCCTACGATTTTTGTCAGGAAGGATAACTGCACCGATTTCACAGGCATATAAGTAATAATATTTCCTGCTATCACGCTTGGTGAGTAAGCGATGTTTGTGTCGCCTAAATTTTGCAGCATACCATCTCTCTGAAACACGAAATCCTTGTTTTTATTCACACTCACGGTAACATTGGGACGGATTACCAATTCTTCCAAAACAGAAATTGCCGCATCCATTTCCAATCCCACACGGAAACTGTCCCCGCTGTTAGCCCTGATAGGTGAACCCACCTCATCCAACTGACCGGTTAAAACCAACTGATCTTTATAAGCCATGTAGTAAGCATTCACGTTAAATTTTGTTCTTGGGGAAGCATAACGCCATCCCAATTCGAAATCATCCAATTGCTCCGGCTTCGGACTTCCATTTTCATAATCGGTTCGGTTCGGTTCGCGGTTTGCTCGTGCATAGGAGAAATAGAAATTATTGTTTTTATTCAACGTATAGGTAATTCCGGCTTTCGGATTGAAGAAATTGAAGGTATCATCTACCAAACCGGTTTCCGGAGAATCCGCCTTGTAATTTACGTTTCTCAACTGCACATCTCCAAAGAGACTGAAAGCATTACTGATCTTGTATCCCACTTTAGCAAACACGTTCACGTCGGTCTTCACGCCGCGGTCGTTATAATACTTATCTCCTAACTCGCTGGTGGATGCATAACGCGACCAAATCACTTTTCCGTAATGCAATCCGTCGTATTTATTCCAGGCACCGCCAAGGATGATATCGAGGTTTTCATTTTTGTAGTTCGCCGAAACTGTAGTCCCGTAGAAATCATTGTCCAGCCATTTCTGCCGAACCAGATCAGTCGAAGTTTGTCCAATCACAGGCTCCATTCCGTATTCCGCGAAATCCGCATTTTCTATGTAGTTTTCGTAATACCCTCTTCCTTTTGTATAATGGAACGCCAGATTGGTATTCCATTTCGACCCAATCTTTTGATTCCAGTGCAACTGCGCGTGATCCTGCTGGTAATTATCGGTTTCATTATCATAAAAGCGAACGTTTCCGAACTCATCGGTAAACATCCCCGCCGGATTGAACGTACGGTTGTTTTCTAATGTTGCTTCATCGATTCCGTTCCAGGCCTGATACGTTTTTTCTTTTCCGCCGAAAACCATTCCTTTAATCAAAGTGGTTTTCCCAACAAATGTGCCCTGAAGGAAATAGGATTTCAAATCGGAAGAAGCTCTGTCGATATATCCGTCCGAATTGATTTTAGACAAACGTCCGGCCAATTCAAATTTATCATTCATCAAACCGGTGCTGAATTTCACGGTATGTTTGTGCGTATTGAAACTTCCGTAGGAATTCGAAATTTCACCGTTACTTTTTGTGGAATAGGAATCAGTCAGCATGTTCAGACTCGCTCCGAACGCACCGGCTCCATTGGTAGAAGTTCCCACTCCGCGCTGCAACTGAAGGTTTTCCACGGACGAAACAAAATCCGGCATGTTCACCCAGTAAGTCCCGTGCGATTCCGAATCATTGTAAGCAATTCCGTTGATCGTAACATTGACACGCGTCGCATCACTACCACGCACACGGATGCCTGTATAACCCACACCATTTCCGGCGTCTGTAGTGGTTACTACCGAAGGCAGGTAATTCATCAAAACCGGGATATCCTGACCTAAATTTCGCTCGGCCAATTCCTTTTTACCCATGTTGCTAAAGGTCACCGGTTGTTTTTCATGGGCCCTAACAGCCGAAACCAGCACTTCATCCAACATTTTTACTTTTGTAGTATCTTTCTCTTTTTCCTGAGCGAAACCAGTTAGGGAAAAGAAACAAGAAACAAGAAACAATACAAAACCGAAATGGATGTTTGTTGCTTTTTCTCTTTTGGATTTGAATAAAGTTTTCATTCGTAATGAACTACGAATAAAAGGGGCAATTATTCTTTTTTAAAAAATTAAATTTGATATGCTGCTGAACGTTACTGACAAAAAAACTTGGTAGTGTCCCATCTGGCTTCTTCACCAAAAATACGCACTGTACATTTTCTTAACGCTCAGCCTTCCCTAAACAGCATTACCTGTTCCAGGTTCGTTGGGTATAATCTCAGCTCGTCATTTAGAGCACCCCTTTGAGACGGCACAAAGATAGGACTATCAATGGCAATAATCAAACGGAAGTCCGATTAATTAATATCTTGGTTTTTTCCGGGACTGTTTTATTTCCGACTGACCCCTCTTTTCCTTGAGTCTTTTTTCGATGACCGAACGCGGAATTTTAGTGGCTTTTCTTTGTTTCTGCACTTTCAGCGCGCCTTCGACAATCAGCAAAAAGCGTTTGATTACGATTTCTTTGTTTCGGAGCTGACTTCGGTCTTCATCACAATTCAGGATCAGGATCTGATCTTTGGTAAGTTTGTTTTCGAGTTTCATCAAAAGCAGTTCTCTTTCCTCTTCTGAAAATGCCGCTGAATTCTTCAGATCGAATTGCAGCACTACTTTGGAGGACACTTTGTTGACGTTCTGTCCGCCCGAGCCGCTGCTGCGAACCGCTTTGAACTGTAATTCCGAAATAAGTTTTTCCTTATCCACTATTATTCGTGCTGATGCGCCGGTTTAAGCAGGTCATTTACCGTTTTTACCGGATTGAAGGTCACCAAAGGAACTTCAGCAAAAATAGTTATCCAGTTTGCCATTGCTCCGTTCCACAATCCCGGGAGTTCATACGCTTTGATGTCTTTACCGTTTTTGGTTTTCTGAACAATAAAACCGGCGTTATGATTTACAAAATCGGTTAAATTGAATTTCTTCCCTCTGTAATTTTTCAGTCCGCACACCAGGTCTACCGGGTTGAAATGCGTGGATTCCGAAAAGATTTTCTTTTGATTTTCGTTTTGCTGATCTATTTGCGAGGATTCCACGATTTGCAGTGAAACGGTTCCGTTGTCTTCATCTACCCAGAATGGTCCGCCGCCGGGTTCCCCTTCATTTTTCACCATTCCGCAAACACGGATCGGACGGTTTAATAAATGGATCAACTCGGCTTTCTGATTCTCTAATGAATATTTTGAAAAATCTTTAGGTAATACGATGTTCAACTTGTCTGTCACGAAAGCAACAACTTCATCCAGTTTTACCTCGGCCGAATTCTCCAACAGTTCAAGATGCGTGAAAATTGATTTTTGCAGTTCCAACAGCAAACCGCCAAGCACTTTTTTATAAAAAACGATCTCGTCAAAATGATTGAAAGCGACATTGTCGATGTTTTTGATGAAAACGATGTCACTTTCCAGCTGATTCAGGTTTTCAATCAAAGCGCCGTGTCCGCCGGGACGGAAAAACAATTTACCGTCATCCAATCGGAACGGATTGTTCTCCATATCGACCGCCAGGGTATCCGTTTCTTTTTGCTGAAAAGAATAATTTACGGTTACATCGGGCGCTAATTCAGCAATGATCGATTCGAAATCGTTCTGATGCTCTTCCGAAACCGTCATATGGATCTGCGGTCTTCCATTAACGCCCGAATATTCTATTGCTTCTTTTAAATGTTTGTAAAGCGGCGTGGTTACTTCGTCTCCATTTCTGTGAAACGGCAAAACTCCCTTAGGTTTATTACTGAAATCAAAACCTTCGGAAGAAAGAAGCGTGTTAATGAAGTAATAGTATTTTTCGTCCTGCGTCAGTTCTTCGTAATTCGCAAAAAGCGTTTTGACTTCCTCAAGAACCATTTCATAGAACGGGAATTTCTCCAGACCCACCAGGAAAACAGACAGGTTCGTTGCCTTTTGTCGGTTGATATAAGCATTTATTGTTTCTTCCCCTAACTGAAACTCATTAATGAATTCGATCAGAAACTGGAACATTCTGCTCGCCGCTCCGGAGGCCGGAACAAATTTTTCAATGGTATAGACGGCTCGTTCCTTTTCGAAATAATCATTATACCTTGCGGCATCTTCTTCCGAAAACGTCAGTATTCCGTCACCAACCGTCGCTGTTTTTTCCAACGAAATATTGGCAATCCCGGTTTGGAACATTTCCAGTTCGCGGGCGATTTTTTCGCCTTTGATTCCGTATTCCTTTATGTATTCAAAATCAGATTCCGAAAAACCAAAATCTTCAATTATGCTATCTTTTGTTGTAAAATCTTTCTCCATTCTCTGTAAGCTAAAATGGCCAAAACCGTAAAAATTAAATATTGTAACGACAACATCCCCAATCCTCTGTATGCATAAATCGGTGTTACAATAATATCTCCAATAATCCAAAGGGTCCAGTTTTCTATCTTTTTATGGGCCATGTACCACATTGCCGTAAAGAAAATCCCTGAAGCCACTATATCTACATAATTTTCTTTTTTTATTTCATAATCAAAGAAAGTATAGATGGCGAAAACTACAATAATTGTCATTAAAAACAATACAATACCGATAATTTTTTCTTTAAAATTTGTTCGTGTTATCGACAATGGTTTCTGCTGACCGGTTTTTCTTGCCCAGTTCCACCAGCCGTAGATACTCATAATAGAAAAATAGAGATTGATCATCATGTCACCCAGGTAACCCGCTACCCAAAGCAGGTAGGTCGTAATTACTGTCGCAATCAGTCCGGTGGGATATGTTAGTATACTTTCTTTTCGGGCCAAAACCACACTCAGAATCCCAAATATAAACACGATGAATTCCAGCATGATTTTCGTTATCGAAGCATCTTTATAAGCGTCAAGAAAAAAATCAAGCATGGGAAATGAAATTAAAAAAGTTAGGATCGTTTTCAAACGCCGTTCCGATAACCACCAGGTCAGCGCCTGCATTGTAAGCCTCATCAATCGCTTTTTTCGAACGGATTCCGCCACCGACGATTACAGGAATCCGGATGTTATCCGACACTTTACGAATCATTTCCAACGGCACCGCATTTTTGGCTCCGCTTCCGGCTTCTAAATAAATTAATTTATTCCCGATGTATTCCCCGGCCTGCGCGGTCTGAACCACATAATCGGAATTTTTCCTATCCAAGGGATCGGTTTTACTTACCCGCTCCACGGCGGTTTGGGTTCCGCTTTCAATCAGAATATAGCCTGTTGAAATGACTTCCAGATTGGTTTTCTTCAAAATCGGAACCGCATTCACCTGATGTTCGATCAGATAGTCCGGATTTCTTCCTGAGAGTAAAGTCAGAAACAAGATTGCATCCGCTTTACTTGAAATCTGTGACGGGTTTCCCGGAAAAAGCAGAATTGGCAAACTTGTTTTTTGCTTCAGCAGGACAATCAGTTCATCAATGATATTGGCTTCCACGATACTTCCTCCCACAAAAATATGGGTTGCCGGAGAAGCGTTTATCTTATCTGCCAACAACAAGACCTCATCCAAAACGATCTTATCCGGATCGAGCAGGATAGCCAAAAGTTTTTGGTTCTTATTTTTAGCCGATAAAATCTGGTTGTACAGCATTTGTTTGTTCTTCGTTATGAGTCGGTAAATGTAGTTTATTTTTAAAATCCGTAAAATTTTAATAGTATTTTTGTACTGAACCTTTAGAATATCCTTTATGATCCCTGAAGAATTATTGGAATCCCACAATGCGTTGCGAAAAAAATATGCGAAAGGCGATATTATTTTCCGTGAAGGCGACATACCGTTAAATTATTATCAGGTTATTGGCGGTGAGGTAAAAATGTGCAATTTCAATGATGACGGCAGGGAGTTTATTCAGGGGATTTTCAGTCGGAAGCAAAGTTTTGGTGAGCCGCCCTTGTTCCTTAATCGCGTATATCCTGCCAATGCGATTGCCGTTACGGATTGCGAATTATTTATGGTACCAAAATCTTCTTTTCTGAAACTGGTGAATGAAAATGCTTCGGTTTCTCTTAATATTATTGAAAATCTGGCGCAGCGGCTTCATTACAAATCGGTGATGGCAGCAGAGATTTCTTCTCAGGAACCGGAACACCGTTTGTTGAAACTCATCGATTATTCCATTAAATTCTTCAAAATCGAAAAAGAAGCTACCGGTTATCGTATTGACCTAACCCGACAACAGATGGCTGATTTGACAGGTCTTCGCGTTGAAACCGTCATTCGTGCCATCAAAGCATTGGAACGGAAAAACGAAATCAAAATCATCAGCAGAAAAGTTTACCGATAATTTTTCAAACATGATTCAAATCATAAAACCCAGGGTATAAGGCGTCCTAATTTTGGTTTATTAAAATCAAAGATTATGACACTATATCAAAAAACCTTAGACGAGTTTCAAAAAGAATATTATGCCTACAGCACTTTAGCGATCATCGGACAAAGTTGTTTGGGTGGTGCAGCAGCGATGTATATTTTACAGAACGGCACTTCTTTTTTCCAAATGATGCAACTGGCTTTGATTGTTATCGCCTGTAGCTTTGTCAACGGCGCCATTTTAGCGCAGCAAAAACCAAAATTAGTCTTCAATCTGACTTTGACGAGCGTAATCAGCAGTATTGTGATGATTATCCTGAACACGCTTATTATCCAGTAATGAAAAATGACATTCAGAACCGGGAGGACCTATCCAAATTGCTACACTCTTTTTACGGAAAAATCAGGGTCAACGAAGAAATAAGCCATTTTTTTAATGGGACGATTTCCGATTGGGACACACACCTGGAAAAGCTAACCGATTTTTGGGAAAGCAATTTGTTTGGTAACCGAAGATTCTATGGAAATCCAATACAGGCCCATGTGGAGGTCGATAAAAAATTTGGTCATGTGATCACGCCTACAATTTTTGGTTTATGGCTGAACCTTTGGTTTGAAACGTTGGATGAATTGTTTGAAGGTGAGAATGTAAAAACCCTGAAATTTCGTGCTCCGAAAATGGGAACGGTGATGATGATGGCTATTTACGAGAACCGTAAGCGAACTTATTCCGATTCCACCGCGCAAACCAGCATGTAATTGGGACCGTTGGGCTGATTGTCATCCAGATCAATTTCTTCAAAAATAATATCGTAGTGCTGAACTATGTCATTAAAATGCAGTTCGGCACTGCATTTTCTTTCGGACAGTTGAAACGGATTTTCAAAAATGTGATCCTGAAAACTGATTCCGGCTTCGTTTTTCAGTTTATAAATCGCTTCTTTTATTCCCCAAACTACGGTGGCCTTTCGCATGGTGTCCGCGTGCGATAAATTTTCAAGATGCGTTACATCCATAAAACGCGGCGCAAGTCGTACCACTTTTTCCTTTATCTGCTCCATATCGATTCCGATATTACAGGTACTCAGCACAATGGCTGAAAAATCAAACGAGTGTGAAATGGAAATATGCGTACCGTCTTTTAAATGTGGCTTTCCCAATTCATCATAATACAGATCGAAATCGTCATAACCTGCGTGTTGAAACAGCATCCGTACCGCGAGAAATCCTTTTTGGTGCGCTTCTGACTTCATTCCTTCCAATCGCGCCAAGGAAGTGTCTTTCAACGCAACATTTCTGAAAAGTTCGGTGAAATCTTCGGTGATTTTCCAGAGAAAAATCTTCGACGTGGGGTTAATATCGATTACTTTAAAAAGCGGCATGGGATATTTTACTGTTTTTCAAAAGATTATAAACATAAACAAATCACAAAATAAGTGAAATGCTTTAGGAAATAAAAAGGAAATGCTTAATTTTGCCTTCCTGAATCAGGAAAAAAATATAAAACAAATATACTAAATAGATGAGTACAACGACATTACCATTTGTTGCTTACAAAGTAAAAGATATCAATCTTGCTGCTTGGGGAAGAAAAGAAATTGAATTGGCAGAAGCAGAAATGCCGGGATTAATGGCACTTCGTGCAGAATATGGTGCAAGCCAGCCTTTAAAAGGAGCACGTATTGCAGGATGTTTACACATGACGATCCAAACGGCGGTTCTAATCGAAACACTAATTGCTTTAGGAGCTGAAGTAACTTGGTCTTCTTGTAACATTTTCTCTACTCAGGATCAGGCTGCTGCAGCTATTGCTGCTGCAGGAATCCAGGTTTACGCTTGGAAAGGTCTTAACGAAGAGGAATTCGACTGGTGTATCGAGCAGACTTTATTCTTTGGTGAAGACAGAAAACCATTGAACATGATCTTGGATGACGGTGGTGATTTAACCAACATGGTTTTTGACCGTTACCCAGAATTGATCCCTGGCATCAAAGGTTTATCAGAAGAAACTACGACTGGAGTTCACCGTTTGTATGAAAGAATGAAAAACGGAACATTGTTCATGCCGGCAATCAACGTGAACGATTCGGTTACTAAATCAAAATTCGATAACAAGTACGGATGTAAAGAATCAGCTGTGGATGCTATCCGTCGTGCTACTGACATTATGTTAGCTGGTAAGAGAGTAGTAGTTTGCGGATACGGTGACGTTGGAAAAGGAACTGCGGCTTCTTTCCGTGGAGCAGGTTCTATCGTAACCGTTACTGAAATCGACCCGATCTGTGCTTTACAGGCTGCCATGGACGGTTTTGAAGTGAAAAAATTAGATACTGTAGTAGGTAACGCTGATATCATCATCACTACTACTGGAAACAAAGACATCGTTATCGGAAAACATTTCGAGGCAATGAAAGATAAAACGATTGTTTGTAACATCGGTCACTTCGATAACGAAATTGACATGGCATGGTTAAACAAAAACCACGGTGCTTCTAAAATCGAGATCAAACCTCAGGTTGACAAATATACCATCGCCGGAAAAGACATTCTTATCTTAGCTGAAGGTCGTTTAGTAAACTTAGGTTGTGCTACAGGTCACCCGTCATTCGTAATGTCTAACTCATTCACGAATCAGACTTTGGCGCAATTAGAGTTATGGAATAATTCTGCGGCTTACAAAAATGAAGTTTACATGTTACCGAAACATTTGGATGAGAAAGTAGCTTCTTTACACTTAGCGAAATTAGGTGTGGAATTAGAGACTTTGAATGATGAGCAGGCTGCTTACATCGGAGTGGATGTTAAAGGTCCTTTCAAACCGGAATACTACAGATATTAATCAGTAAACCGTTGACAATAGCTGTCAGCAGTTTATTCAGATAACTTAAAAACCCTTGCAGTGATGTGAGGGTTTTTTATTGCCGATTCTTACATTGTTTTACATTTCAATTTCCATACAGCAAAAGATATTGTTACTTTTACTTTATACGATGATCATTTTATCAATAAGGCTATGTATAAAAAAATCAACGATTCAAATAGCACCAAATGGCTTACCCGAATTTTAATCACCTTTAATCTTATTTTCTCGATATATGTAAAAACACATATCAGCGACTATTATGTTGAAGGCTTTGTTTTGGTTCTACTTTCCATTTGGCTTACGTGGTTTAATAAACATTTTCTTTCTGGCTTATCGATGTTGCTTTGTCTCTATACTTTTTACATGCATTGGTGAGATTATTTGTTTATCACTACTTTTACTTTTTACGATGCTCATTTTACCACTTAGGATATGTACAACAAAATCAACGATTCAGACGTTATCAAATGGCTTACCCGACTTTTGATAACATATAATTTTTTGGCCTGTATCTTGTTGCGGAATGAGTTTAGCAATTCTGTTGAAGCCATAACTTTGGTAATAATTGGCATCTGGCTGACATTGTTCCACAAAAATGCAATTGCTTTTATGTTGATGTTATTAGGACTTTATCCTCATTTAGCGGGTTACTACTTACGTTAGACAATGAACCATATAAAAAACAAAACTCTTACCCTTTGCAATGTATCAAACCCATAAAGAAATCAGATCCGCTTTTGCATTTATTGTTTTATTGCTACTGACATACTGTAAAGAAAACAAAAACGAAATTGTTGCATCGGAAACAACTAAGATCATCACTCAATCTGCAGAACCAAACGATGACAACCTTGAAGGCGTTTGGGTAAGAAAAGACTATGTTTCCAATTTAAAAAAGAACAATTCCCCTTTTCAGTCCTATATTCATTTAGAAGGAATCGCTTCTTTGATTATTTCTTCCGAAACTGAAAACGGTTCAAAAAAGGTAAGTTTTAATTTAGGCAACGTCGAGGCTTCCGAAGCAATCCTACTCAATAACAAAGGAAAAAAGCAACTTAAATTCCGATGGGGTGATAAACAATATAGTAGTGATGTCGTTTTTGAAAACAATGAAATCTCATTCATCATAAATTCAAAGAAGTTGAGCTTCGTTAAAGCCGACCATAAAATGGAGTCTTTCGGCGTGGATTATATGACCAACGTGGTTTTGTTCCAAAATAAAAACTTCAGTTGCTACAATGAAAAAAATCAGCGAATTTCAACCAACATCAAATTGAATCCGGACGGTACCATCGACAATTTTTTACACTACAAATTTTACAGCGTTCAAAATGCGTTTGTCGTTGATGTAAATCCGAAAGACATAATTACGCTCAAGAATTCCGACAAGACCAAAGAGGATTTCTTTCATTTCAAAATAAAAGGCAAAGCGATGCTCCTTTACGAAATAAACATCATTAAGGATACGTTACACAGTGAAGACGATGAAGCTTACGAAGATAGTGAGGAACTTAAACTTAAATATGTTTTGAAATATTAATTAGTCTATTCCGGCCTTTCCTCAGCGAAAATTAACGATAAACCCCGTCGAGACGCTATCATAATCTTTGGCAGTCAATTTCCCTTTCTTTTTCCGCAAGGCTACCAATGCATCACTTTTCCTGATGATTTTCGCGACAAATTCTCGCGTATCCTTTGAGTAATTAAATGACAGTTTTCTCCAATACTCCTGCAATATCGGCGACTGCATCCACATAAGGTAATTATTCACCCAGACGCCCTTACCTGTAGTATCATATTTTCCCGTAGTGAGAAAATCTTCCATCGACTGAAACACCCTTAGCGAATAATACACTTCCAGTTGTTTTCTCTTTACCGGATCATATTTTTCAGGCAGTGCCATTCCAAAATCAGCATCCTGAACCATACTGGCGTACAGGAAATAGCCTTCGGGATATTTTTGAAGCAATTCGTTTTGAGGATCAAGCCAATTGTGCTGGATGTTTTCTACGGTATTATAAGCCGCCTTATTCTGCTCTATCCTATCGTTAGACCGTATGGATACATAAATATTATAAATGACCAGAAAGAAGGAAAGCGAGGCCATGAGACGCAGGGAAAGCTCATATCTTTTTTCAATCGGGCAATCCAATCTTCGGATTAATTCATATCCAACCACATAAACCACAATCAACATGATGGTTATGACAAATACTTCGGCTTGTGAATTTGAACCAAACATCGCCTCAGGAATTTCAGATTGCAATACAAGTTACGAAATTAACAGGAATTTCAGTCTTAAGAAATGTTTAAAATAAAGAACCGCCCCTATCGAAAACCTATGTACTTTTAAAAAATCCATTTAAAAAAGTAGGCGATTTGGCGAGAAGCCCAAAAACAAAAAACCCCAGATCTTTCGAACTGGGGTTTTATATTATTTAAGAGTAATTCTTAAGCTTCGAATGGAACTACAGAAACAAATGATTTGTTATCACCTTTTTTCTGGAATTTCACTACTCCATCAACTTTTGCATGTAAAGTATGATCTTTACCCATGTAAACGTTTTCACCTGGATTGTGCTTAGAACCTCTTTGTCTTACGATAATGTTTCCAGCGATTGCAGCTTGACCACCATAAATCTTAACACCTAAACGTTTCGATTCTGATTCTCTACCATTCTTGGAACTACCGACACCTTTCTTGTGAGCCATGACGTATTGGTTTTAAATGTTAATTATTCTTCTGTAGCTTCCGCTTTTTTAGTCGCTTTTTTCTTTGCTCCACCACCAACGATGTTCTCGATAACGATTTGAGTTAAAGATTGTCTGTGACCGTTTTTCTTTTTGTAACCTTTTCTTCTTTTCTTTTTGAAAACGATTACTTTATCACCTTTTAAGTGTTGTAACACTTTGGCTTCTACTGAAGCACCTTCTACAGCTGGGGCGCCTAAAGTTACGTTTCCGTTGTCATCTAATAAAAGAACTTTGTCAAAAGAAACTTTTGCACCTTCTTCTACTGCTAAACGGTGAACATAAACCTTTAAGTCTTTGCTTACTTTGAATTGTTGCCCTGCTATCTCTACGATTGCGTACATAACAATAATGTTTAATTAATTTTTTAAGTGTGCAAATATACAACTATTTCTGTATCTTACAACTTACTTATTAAAATTTACCGCTAAAAAACTAAAAACCAACGCCATTAAAAAAAGTTATCACTAATTGTAACAAAATGTTGAAATTGCACACTCATTCTTTTATTATATAAAATAACTAGTAACTCTTATGAAAAAATCTTTAATGGCTTTGAGTTCGCTTTTAATGCTTGGAGGCGTTGCTTCCGCTCAGAAAGTAGCATTTGAAGAATACAATCTGGACAACGGTCTGCATGTAATTTTACATCAGGACAAATCAGCTCCGGTAGTAATCACATCGGTAATGTATCACGTGGGATCGAAAGACGAAAACCCTGAAAGAACCGGATTTGCTCACTTTTTCGAACACCTTTTATTCGAAGGAACCAAAAACATCGGTCGCGGTGACTGGTTTAAACTTGTAACTGCCAACGGTGGAAACAATAATGCCAACACTACCGAAGACAGAACATACTACTACGAGGTTTTCCCTTCAAACAATTTACAGTTGTCGTTATGGATGGAATCGGAAAGACTAATGCATCCGGTAATCAACCAGATCGGAGTTGACACTCAAAACGAAGTAGTTAAAGAAGAAAAAAGACTTCGCGTAGACAACCAGCCTTACGGTAGTTTAATCGCTGCCGTGAAACAAAACATCTACAAAGTGCATCCTTACCGTTGGGCACCAATCGGTTCGATGGAACATTTGGATGCTGCAACATTACAGGAATTCCAGGCTTTCAACAAGAAATTCTACATTCCTAACAACGCAGTTTTAGTGGTTGCAGGTGATTTCGATCCGGCTCAGGCAAAAACATGGATCAAAGATTACTTCAATGCAATCCCTAAAGGACCGGCTATCCAAAGACAAAAATTCGAAGAAGCGCCTATCACTCAAACCATCAAAGCTACTTACCAGGATCCAAACATCCAGATCCCGATGATGGTTGCCACTTACAGAACGCCTTCTATGAAAACGCGTGATGCAAGGGTTTTAGACATGATCTCTTCTATCTTATCGGACGGAAAAAGCTCAAGATTATACAAGAAAATAGTTGACGACAAGAAAATGGCTTTACAGATCGGTGCTTTCAACTACAGCCAGGAAGATTACGGAATGTACATTTTGTACGGTCTTCCGATGGGCAAAACCACTACATCGGAATTACTTAAAGAAGTAGACGAGGAAATCGTGAAGTTACAGTCGGATCTGATCTCTGAGAAAGACTTCCAAAAACTTCAGAACAAATTCGAAAACCAATACGTGAACGGTAACGCTAACGTGGAAGGTATCGCCGAAAACCTTGCTTCTTTCTACTTATTATACGGTGATGTGAACCTGATCAATACTGAAATTGACATCTACCGTTCAATCACAAGAGAGGAAATCAGAGAGGTTGCAAAAAAATACCTGAATCCAAACCAACGTTTGCTTTTAGATTATGTACCTGCAAAAGACAAAGCACAAAACTAAGTTGAGAATCACTATGAAGAAATATATTTATATAGCAGCAAGTTTATTTTTAGCAATATCCATGCAAGCACAAGACAGAACGCAGCCAAAACCGGGACCTGCTCCAATCATCAATGTTGGAAAACCCAGCACTTTCACTCTGAAAAATGGTTTGAAAGTATTAGTTGTTGAGAATCACAAACTTCCTCGTGTAAGCTACAGCCTTACTATCGACTATCCGCCATATGCAGAAAATGAGAAAAAAGGAGTTGCTGATTTAACGAGCTCAATGATTGGTAACGGTACCAAAAAAATGTCGAAAGACGCTTTTAACGAAGAAGTAGATTTCCTGGGCGCTAACATCGACTTTAACTCAAGAGGTGCTTATGGAAGCGGATTGTCTAAATACTCAGGAAGAATCATGGAATTAATGGCCGATGGTCTTTTAAATCCTGTTTTCACTCAGACTGAGTTAGACAAAGAAAAAGAGAAAATGCTGGAGAACCTTAAATCGGAAGAGAAAAGTGTAACTGCAGTGGCTGGCCGTGTGGAAGACGTTTTGGCTTTCGGAAAAACGCATCCTGCAGGCGAGTATTTAAGTGAGGCAACGATCAAGAATGTTACTTTAGATGATGTTAACAAAAACTATCATTCTTATTTCGTACCAGGTAGCGCTTATTTAGTGATCGTTGGTGACGTGAAACTGGCAGACGTTCAGAAAATGGTTGAAAAGCAATTCGGACCATGGGAAAAAGCATCAGCTCCTTCATTGACTTACGCTGACCCTAAAAATGTTCAGTACAGCCAAATTAACTTTGTGGACATGCCAAACGCAGTTCAGTCTGAAATCAGCTTGGTTAATACCATGAACTTAAAAATGACTGACAAAGAATACTTCGCTGGTATCTTAGCCAACCAAATCCTTGGTGGTGGTGGAGAAGGCCGTTTGTTCATGAACTTACGTGAAAAACACGGTTGGACTTACGGAGCTTATTCTTCATTAGGAACAGGAAGATATGTTTCCAAATTCCGCTCAGGTGCATCTGTAAGAAACGCAGTTACTGACAGTGCCGTAGTGGAATTCATGAACGAATTGAAAAAGATCAGAACGGAGTTGGTTTCGCCTGAGGAATTGAAAATCGCGAAAGCAAAATACATCGGAAACTTTGTAATGCAGATCCAGAAACCGGCTACTATTGCCCGTTACGCTTTAAATACGGAAATCGAAAAATTACCTGCTGATTTCTATGAGAACTTCATCAAAAACATCAGTGCAGTTACTCCGGAAGAAATCAAAGCAGCCGCAAACAAATATTTCTTAGCAGACAACACAAGAGTTGTAATCGTTGGAAAAGCTTCTGAAGTACTTCCGAATCTTGAGAAAATGAGCGCTAAGCAAAAATTACCGATCCAGTATTTCGACAAATTCGGCGCACCGACTGAAAAACCAAAAGTTAGCATCGCTATTCCTGCAGGAGTGACTTCTGCAACGGTTTTCAACAACTATATCAAGGCCATCGGTGGAGAGAAAGCTGTTAAAGCTGTGAAATCCGTAGTAATTGTTGCTTCAGGAACGGTTCAGGGAACACCTGTTGAATTAACTTCAAAAACCACATCCGACAACAAAATGTCTGTTGAAATGAAAGCAATGGGTATGTCGATGATGAAACAGGTAATTGGTGACAAATCGGGTTACAGAGTTACTCAGGGTCAGCGAAAAGATTTGACTCCGGAAGAATTCAAAGAACAAAAACAAGGTGCTGTTCCTTTCGAAGAATTAACATTAGCTTCGAATCCAAATGCTAAATTGCAGGGAATCGAGACTATGAACGGTAGCGACGTATATGCGATTAAAGAAGGTAAAACGACTTACTACTTTGATGTTAAGACCGGTTTAAAAACAGCTGAGTCTAAGGAAATGGAGCAAATGGGTCAGAAAATGACGCAAACAACTTACTTCAGTGATTACAAAGAAGTGAAAGGAATCAAATTCCCTCACACAACTGACATGAACATTGGAGTTGAACTTAAATTGATGACTACTGAAGTAAAAATCAACGAAGGCATTACTGCTGAAGATTTTAAATAAAAAACATTAGTTTTAAAAAAGAAAAAGACTGTCTTTACGGACAGTCTTTTTTTTATTTCTATTGCGCAGGTAGCGGAGGAACAGTTTTTTTCCAAAAGAAATATTTTTTCATTTTTTTAGATTTTTCTTGAAAAAAAATTAAATTTACACACCCTTTATAAAAAATACTACCCAAAATTTCTTAAAAAATGACAAAAAACCTACTTATCCTTATTAGTCTGCTCACTGGGTTTTACGCTTTTTCACAATCCTATGCGGTTCCCGTTTATGCCGTAACTTCACAGCAACCGGCTCAATCCGGAAGTGAAGTCTCCAAAACAATCGACAATGACCTCAACACCATCTATCACTCAAAATGGTCTCAGAACGGTATTCCGGATGCGTTACATTTTTATTTTACGTCACAAGTAAGCAATATCAATAAAATTGTCTACTCCCCTCGTCAATCGGGAACTAATGGAATATGGACCAATGTGAGTGTTTATTACAGCACTCAAAGTAACCCAACCAATTTCATTTTGATCGCTGCCAATTTAGCCTGGCAAAATAATAATACCGACAAAACAATTAATTTGGCAACTGCTGTTCAGAACCCGTATGCGATCAAATTTGTAGTCAATCAGGGTACCGGCAATTTTTCAAGTTGTGCTGAAATGAAATTCTACTCCAGTAGTCCGATCGGTGCCGCTGATAATGGAGTCGATTGTACCATTCCGACGACAACCTTAAGTATCAACGGGGCAAATGACGTAAAAGCCACAATACAAGCTTCCGGTTCAACCGCTTCTTCTTTCCATTCGGGAGAAAACATTAATGCTTCCTTTGACAATGATGTAAACACACTTTATCATTCCTCCTGGAGCAATACTGTTTTTCCGGTAGTATTGAACTTCAGATTGAATGGAACTACAGCAATTGATTATCTTAAATACATTCCAAGAGCCGATGGTGGCTCCAATGGAAATTTCGGCAATGTAACGATCAGTTACAACACAACAAGCAACAGCACCTTCCAAGATTTGATGACTTTTGATTTTGCGCAGTCCGGAACACCCTCAATTGTACAGTTTCCATCTCAAATAACACCGTTAAATATCCGAATGAGTATAGCAGACGGAAGCGGTGGTTTTGCAAGTTGCGCCGAAATGGAGTTTTACACAGCCAATGCCGCCAGTTCTGCTACCCCTTATACGAACGTTTTTGCCAATAACATCTATTCAGCTTTATTGCCCAATGTCACACAAGGCGACATTGATGCCATTTCCTCACCATTTTACAAAGACCTTGCGCAATGTCTTTTCAACCAAACGTACGTCTCTAAGTACCGTGTACAATCTTACCAAGTATACCCAACACTTGCTTCTGTCAGTCAGAGCCTGAAGATTGGAACCTACGATAACTTCGAAAATGCAACAGGCATCGTATTCGCAGACGGTGAAAAGGTCGCTTTGTTTGCACGAAATATAAATACTACTGTTTCTTTAACGGTTAAAAATTTTCAACAAGGTTTTGGTGGAGCAGTTTCCCACTATATTTTGAGAAACGGCCTGAATGTATTTCAGTTGACAAATGGAGGAATGGCCTATATCAATTATTTCAACAACAATGGCACGTTAAGCAATGTTGACATCAATATCGTCTCGGGAAAAATCAACGGCTACTTCGATGCACAGACGTCTTCTAACAACGAATGGCCCAGCTTAATGACAAAAACCACTTATCCGTACATAGACATCCGTGGAAAATACACACATCTGGTATACGAAAGAGCATCGCTAAAAAACGGAACTCCATTTGACGGGCTGAGCCTGATTGGTCAATACGATACTATTGTACAACACGAGCGCATGATGATGGGGCTATTTAAGTACAACAAATCTCCAAAAAACCGCCAGCTAACTTATAACGAACATGGTAACGGTTATTATGCCGGAGGATTAGGCGTTCATCTGGACATCGATTGGGGAGCGGAAAACCTAACCAATCCCGATCAATTAGGCCTTTGGGGCATTGCACATGAATATGGTCACATTAATCAGGTGCGACCGGATCTGAAGTGGATTGGAACAACGGAAGTGACCAATAATATCCATACCGTCTGGGTGGATTACAATATGAATCATGCAAATCACCCTTATACCCGTCTGGAAGAAGAAAATGTTGTTCCCGCAACAGGCATACCCTCCATCGAAGGCGGACGCATTAACGGATCCATTTACAATACGGTGGTTAATGGTGAAGCCCTGCAGGGTAATGCTAATTCTGATGTATTTAAGGTACTGGTACCCTTCTGGCAATTGCAAACCTACTATCAATTGGCAGGTGCGGCCCGAAATGCCCCAATTCTGTCATTCGATTACCCAACAGCATACACAGGAACCGATTACGCACATTGGTATGGGATAGTCTCGGAAATGGCCAGAACATCTAATTCCGCAGGATTAACAAATGGCGAATTGCTTCTGAATTTTGTAAAAAACACCTGTGATGCGGTGAAAGAAGACTTGACTGTTTTTTTCCAGAAAACAGGCTTTCTGAAACCGATAGACATTACAATCGACGATTACGGAACCGGCCAATTGACGATTACCCAGCAACAGATCAACGCAACGATAGCTTATATTCAAAGTAAAGGTTATCAGCAGCCAGTCTCTCCGGTTATTCATTACGCTTCTGCTCACAGTATCAATATGTTCAAAAACCAATTACCGTTAAGCGGAACAACAGGAGTTGGTGTCGCGTTAAACACTAATTACCTGACGGTACAACATAGTCAATGGCACAATGCTGTGGCTTATGAAACATACAATACGAGCAATCAATTAATCTACGTTTCCATTTCAGGTTCGGGTGACCCAAGTAACCAAACCACTAAAGTCTATTACCCCGCCAATGCCCTTGCAGTGTATGCTGTGGGTTTCGACGGACAGCGCATTTTGGTTTATCCGGCAAATCTTTCAGCAAATGAAGTTTCAATGCACTCAGAATTGACAATTTATCCCAATCCGGTCAGCGATATCAAACCTATTCATTTAACGATTAACAATGCTTCAGGTAAGTATGCTGCACAAATTTATGGTTTTGATGGACGGTCAGTCTTTACTGCCGATGGAACGATTAAGGAAATTGAATCTGCCATCAACCAACACTTGGCGCAGCTACAAGTTGGAATTTACGTCCTTTCTTTGCAGAACACTGACAAAGAGCAATACCGGGTGAAGTTTATTAAAGAATAATCACTGATTGACCGAAAAACAAAAGACCCGAAAGTTATAGTTTAACTTTCGGGTCTTTTATTGCGGGCTTCAACGATTAAACAAAGGAATAAGCACACTTTTTATTTTTTAGAAGAAAGATAAATTCCGAACAAAATAACGGCTGCACCTATTATCTGAATAAACGATAAGGTTTCCCCATCCAATAAACCCCAAAAAATTGCCACAATAGGAAACAAATACGCTGAAGACGATGCGAAGACCGGTGACGTCATCTGAATCAGCTTAAAGAAGAGTATGTTGGCAATCCCAGTACCGACAATCCCTAAAATTGCAATGAACATAACCGAATGTTTTACTTCCGGCTGATGAATAATGCTGAAGAATCCCGTGGCATACAAAATGATCAACGCCGGAATCAACAAGACTACAAAATTACCAACGGTAATACTGATCGGGTGAACGTCTGCCAAGTACTTTTTTATCAGATTTACATTGGTAGCATAACAAAATGTGGCAACCACAACAAACAGCGCATAAAAATAATTCTGCTCCGGATGATCTGCGGCACCGCTTAAAATCAGGACCGAACTCCCTAGTAAACCGATCAAAACCCCCATCAACTGGCTGCGCTGAAACGCCATTCCGAAAAACAGTATCCCGAGAATCAACGTGTTAAGTGGCGTTAATGAATTCAGAACCGCACTGATGGAACTATCAATTTCACTTTGCGCCAGGGCAAACAAAAAAGCCGGAATGAACGTACCTGTTAAAGCCGTCAACGCAATGAATTTCCATTTATTTGAAGGAATTGCAGTAATCTTTCTAAATCCTACGATAATCAGGAACGAAGCGGCAAACACCATGCGGAGTGAACCCAGCTGAAGCGGCGTCAACCCCACCAAACCTCTTTTTATCAGAATAAAAGAACTTCCCCAAATCAGGGAAAGCGCTGCAAGTAAAATCCATTTGAGTTGTTTCGATTCCATAAAGTGCATTTGAAATGTCAAAATTCTGTTATTTAAATGAAAATCAGTTCTTTTTTTGGGTAATTTTGCTTCCGATTATTTATTCGATTCAAAATCAAAAAATTAACCCATATGAAATTTTTAAAATCCACCTTGGTAGTAACACTTGCCGCTTTAAGTTTTGCAAGCTGCAAAAAAGAACAGGCAACAGCAGAAAACAATACAACAGAAGCCGTAGCTGCAACACCTAAAAAAGAAATCGCTGCTGAAAATTTAGAAACCGCCAGTTTTCAGATCGAAGGTATGACTTGTGCGATGGGCTGTGCTGCGACTATTGAGAAAAAACTAACCGAAACAGAAGGCGTGAAAGAAGCGAAAGTGGATTTCGATACCAAAACGGCTACCGTATCGTTTGACAAAACCGTTAACAACCAGGAATCACTAACTAAATTGGTGGAAGCTGTAGCGGACGGTAAGACTTATAAAGTGGCGAACTTTAAGAAAGCATAAGTAACAGACTATATTATAAATCAAAATCCTAACATTCACGGTTAGGATTTTTTGTTTGGTTTTCTTGCAGGCACTAACTGTAGGCAATTGGTATACATTTCTAAGTCCCCGAAAAAAAATCATTCCCATCTTGATGTTTATATTTTGACTTTACTTTTTCAGGCAGTTCCTTCCATCCGCTCACAGGTTGCTTCAAAGTCGTATCAACAACCTCCTTATCGATTAATAATTGATTGTATTCAGGTTTTTTTCTTGCTACTTTAACGTAAAAAAAATCGTCTTTATACGCTCTCAATTTTTTGTATTCTTCCAATTCATTACCACTCACAATAGTATAATCACCTTCGTATGTAGTGTCATTTATTTGATATTCGAAAATAAAGTAAGGACCGCCCTTTTGACTAACTATAACTTCTTTAATTTTGACCCGTACAAACACAGTATCCTTCAAAGCTTCTTTTCTTTCCTTCCAACACATATAGATCCAAGCACATACCGATGCAACGATCATCAGATAAAAGAAGTTCTGAACCCACTTGTTTTTTAAAAAAGCGAAAGCCGTCTTGGTCATTTATTTGCTGTTTTCTGGTTTTATATTGAATACGCTGTAATGTACTTGTTTTTTGTCACAATAACTCAGCGGTCGGCCGCCAATCTGAAGATATGCCGATTTGTCCCAGTACAAATCTATACTATCGAATCTTTTCCCACAACATTGTCATTCCGACGCAGGAGGAATCTTCTAAAGCAGAATCTATGTTGTATACAAATAAATAAAAACTTCGTCCTCTTCCGTAAAAAAACAAAAGCCATTTACAAAGGGCGACTTCTCTAAAGCGGAAATCTTGAATACCTGTGTATTTATGGAGCTATATTTCCCATCATTTTGAAAACAACTTTAGTCACAAAGAAAATTTCGGCACCCCTTTTACACTAGTCGGATGAATTATCCGGTGATTCAGCGTCTTCAATTTCGTTGAAGTTCGGATAAAAGGGCACATACCGTATGAGCACTTTCTCCCCTATCCGGTAATCCGAATCCTGGGAATCCCCATAAAAATTCTTTCCCTGTATCTGAAACCTATAGGAGTAAGAAAATCCGTGGGATACCGGACTGTTACCGTAGTAATTCCGCTCATCAACAATCACGGCTTCTTTTGTGATACCGACTATGTTTAAACAAATGGCTTTGGAACTTCTGTAAAGTATGAAAAACACCAATGCCGTCAGGAATAAAAGCAGATTCCTGTTTTCTTTTATAAATTGCAGCGGTTTACTTCCTCGTGGTCCTGCCTTTTTTGCGGTCATTTGCATTCTTTGTATTTTTTAAGGAACCAAAACCAAAACGGATTGACTGCTCACATCCTCTTTATATATCGACTTCGAACAACTCGAATGATAAAAATTCACGTCTTTATAATTCAGCATCACCTTCATTTTATACTTCCCATGCTTTAGTTTTGGCGCTAACTCAGACCTTTTCAAAATCACATTTTTCTCAAACGATTCGCCTGCTTCCAAAACAATCGAATTCGTGCAGGATAACGTTACCGAATCCAAATCAAGAATCTTAGTGATAACCAGATTGCTCGCAGCATTATTCTTTACATTCGCTATTTCAACACTGAGAATCGTATTAAAAAAATCCTCACTTGCCGGTTTATAAAAGACCACCGCTTCGTCGCTTAGATTGGAGAATCTCAGACAAAAGGTTACCGTTTCTGCATCTACAAGCACTTTTTGTAGCGTGAGCTTAATGCTTTCTTTCTGAAGTTTTTTCTCACTGGGAAAGGCGATTGTTTTACAGATTCCTTCCTTATTTTTATTTGACACAGGAAGCTGATCCGCAAAAATTCCGATGCAGAAATTCCCGATTAAAAACAATGTTTTAAATAAGTGTAGCGTAATTCCGTCTACCATCTAAAATTTGTTTTTTAAATCCCTTTTCAAGCTCCTATTTCTCACCATTTTCCAATTTTTCTATTATGTAACAAATACTCCGATTTTAATGGATAACAAAAATGCAATAACAACCAATACACACTTCAAGACCAAAATAGCCTTTGCCGATACATGACTTGAATTAATCCATAAATACAGGAACGAATAAGTGAGTAAAAACAGATATGCAATCGTTGCCATCATTTTAAACCGCCTTTTCTCATCGTAAAAATAATAGACGTCTTTCTTGTATTCTAATGGAATACTGTCATCTGAATAAAAAAAGTTCGCAAGGCAATGGAGCACTTCATCCAAATAAAAAGATAAAGGAACAAAAACCAGCAGGCTTGCTACTGATAACCAAAAAAACTTATTTCCTTTCATAATCTATTAGCGACTTCCGTATTTAAAACAATTAAGTAGATTCATCAATTATCTTCACAAGATACCATTTCCCTTTCGTCATCCTGAAAATGTACACAACCTGCACGCCCGTATCATAGATCGCCTTTTGCACGCCGATGCTTCCATCTGCATTCTTTAGGATCTTAGTTATAACTTTCCTGTCCTTATTGTCCAGCATTTTTTCATGTTTCCATTCCTTTTTGCTGACCAGGTAAAAACGCTCTTTGGTTTCTCCGATTTCGGTATGCGCCACTTTCAACGGAAAGGAAATCCGACTCATTTGAAACTTGGAATTTTGATCAAATTCTTTAATAAAAGCGGTAAAAGCTTCTTTTTCTATTTGAATGAAGTTTAGACTGAAAACCGCAATTACTAAAAGAAAAAGTGTTTTCAGAAATACTGTCCCAGATGTTGGCATTTGTTTCATAATCGGTTTTGTCTTGCTGATGTAATTCTTTTCTAAAAATCAACGGTCGAAGTATCGCGTTTAATCGAATGGCCAGCATTATGGCTTTCCAAATAGACCACCCGAGTAAAGGGCTTATCCCGTTCATTTCCAGAACATAATAGGTTTGTAATTTTATCAGGTAATCACTAATATAAGACATGACGTATTTCTCATCGAATCCTGAAAAATAAATACTTCTGTTTGCATCCCACGTTCCTATTATTTCCCCTTTGCATATTATCTGCCCTTTCCTAGAAAAAGTGATTCTTTCATCGTTCAGAGGGCAACGTGTCCGGTCTGAATAATAACTCTTAAATACATAATAGCTGTTGTTCGAGAGCACCTCAATCTGTTTGTTGCTCAGTTTTTCCACTCGGTTTGGAAGCGTATACTCCTTGGCCGGGTTTCCGCAGGAGAACAGCATTAAAAAAAATAAAAATCGGATTAACTTCATCTTATATACTCATCCACAAACCTAGATGGATCATTAGCAAAAATCAATAAAAATCAAATTGAAACCCGTATTTGTCTTTTAATAATTGCAATGTTTTATTTGAAATTGACAAAGACGTATTTATTACACCGGTTTCTTTATTAAAGTTCGTTTTTATCTCAGATTTCCCGTTTGGGACCGTAAGAACAGTAACCGTCGCATTATTATTGCCTAATGTTTTAATCTCACGCAATTTATAAAACGCAATTAGTCCGTCGTAGTCTTCGCTTAAGATATAATAGCCAACCTTCAGCACTGCAATAATATTTCGGCCCTCTTCTTCTAAATCTGTTGCGCTAAGGGCTTTTTCAGTATATTTTATAATTTCGCCATAATTCTTCTGCTCAAATAACGTGAGGACTTTTAAATAGTAGGGATTAAAATTGTCCGGATTCTGCTTAAGTCGTTTTTCAAGATACTTATTTCCGTTGAAAAAATCCTTTTGAAAAAACGATGCCATACATAAGCCGTCCAATACTATACTTTCATACTCTTTATTACAACTGATTAGTTTTTGACTATTCCTGATAATATTGTCATACAACCTGTTGTCAAACTCATACTGCAATATTCTTTTGTAATACTCTAAATCACATTTTTCCAAGGCTACGATTCGTTTATAATCTTCGTACGCTTCTTTCCTGTTCCCAAGCAATTCGTATAACAGGGCTCTGTTGGCCAGATGTTTCCGTTTATATTCCAAACCAATAATTTTATTTTCAACGGCTATCGCTTTATCATACTCTTTTATTTCATTAATAACTGACCAAGAAACCCAACAAGTCCAAATTGTCTTCATTGACTTCTAATCCCTTCGTCAATTCGTTCAAAGCCTCTTCACGACTCTTAACCGTGAATAAAATTCGGGATAAGTCAATTATTGCGTCGGTATCTCTAGGGTTCAGCTCAACTACCCTGCGATAATAAGATATTGATTCATCATATTTTTGCAACTTAAAATAGCGCTGCGCCACCACAGTCATAATTTCCGGGGAATTATTGTTTGAAATATAATCCAGGAGTACATTCATCGCTTGCTGGCTATTGCCTAAACAATCCGCCAATTCTGCATAATAAGTTACGGTAAGATCATCAAATTTTTTATCCGCTGTAACGACCTGTTCCAAAACATCAAGCGCTTCCCTACATTGGGATTTAAAATAAAGAAGCTTGGTTTTTTGCAGCAAATACTCCCTTTTTTCTTCTTCAATCTCCAGGGCTTTATTAATGGAAGCCAAAGACTGATCAATGTCCTTCTTTGCTTCAAAAGTTAAACTTTCCTCATAGTATTTTGCCGAATAACTCTGCCCAAATAGTTGAAAGCAGGCAAATACCATCAGGATTGCAATTTTATTTTTCATGTTGACAAATTATAAAAACTGTGTGAATGCATCGGAATCCTGTTGTGTTCCCTGCAAAAGAATTCGAACTACACCGTAAGAAATCCTGAGTAAAAGTAAGACTTTTGTTGGCGATAATTACACTCAAAGGATTTGTGTTGATTTATAATTTTTAAATAACCTGACACATAATTCGTGTCAAATTAAAATAATATATCTATTTAACACGCCACTTGTGTTTATTTATAATAAAAATAAAATATTAACACCAAATACGTGCTAAGTTTGTAAAAAAATAATTTTAAACACAATTTTTTTATTACTTTTGAATTTAGCTACGCCAAAGCAATCAAAAGTCGTTTAGGGATTTAAAAAACTTAAAACCAATAATTTAAAAAATAACAGTCCATTAAAGACAAATAAAAAAGGAACCCCTCCGAGTTCCTTATTGCTATTTTCATCTTATTTCCAATTGACCGTTTCCATGATCTTTCGCATATCATTTTTGATATACGCCGCCGCCGGAAGTATGGAATCATAATTAGGTTTTGCATAAAAATATACCGAACCCACTAAGAAATGACGCGTACTGTCGGTCACATAAAACTGTGCATTGGTTGCCGCATTTCCACCCACCTGATAAAACATTCCGTAGGCTTTATGCTCCGGATTCACGAAAGGCTGTTCTGCAATGTCATCGGCTTTGATTACGTGCTCGTAAGTTAATTTCTGCGCATCGCGAAGCAGTTGATCGATATTATTGTTTACCGTTTTGTAGTTCAGGTAGACAGTCGCCTTCATTTTAGGATACTGGATCTCCAGCGAACAATCACTCTTGGTCTTGATCTGGGAGATTTCATTCACTTCAAATCCGTAACCGCAACCACCCGGAAAGTCATACGTCTTGTATTTTGCCACAGGGTATTCCAAGCTCAAATGGCTTTTTGGTTTAGGAACGCTTTCATCCTGACAACCAACGAATGCCAGCGAAATAAAAAATCCTGCCAACAGAACGATACTCTTATTTTTTATCATAACAGAAATCCTTACGCTAATTTAGGGCGTAAAGATACAATGTGAAACGCAGTTTTGGAAAGTTTATTTGATGTTCCGCTTAAAACGGCATATCATCACCGCCGGACGGTGCGATTGGAGGCTCATTCGTTTGTGATGAATAACCGCCACCCTGCCTTTGTTCGGTCTCCTTTTTCACATTCAGGAACGTGAATTCGGTCACCTGTATTTCGGTAGTGTACTTAGTGGTTCCGTCTTCCGCCTGCCATTGACGGGATTTGATACGACCTTCCACATAGATTTTATCTCCCTTGGAAAGGTACTTTTCGCAAATTTCGGCGGCTTTGTTGCGTACTACTAAATTATGCCATTCAGTGGAGGTAATTTTTTCACCGGTAGTCTTATTAATATATACTTCGTTTGTCGCTAGCGGAAATCGTCCAATACAATTTCCTCCTTCAAAATAGTGCATCTTGACGTCATCTCCTAAATGTCCGATCAAAATCACCTTGTTCAATGTACCGTTCATGGCTTGTATGTTTAATTATTTTCTTCTGAAAATTTGATTATTAATTTTAAATCCTCACCCTTCTCTTTGAACATGAAAGGAATTTCAGTCTTCCCAATTTGATATTTTACAATATCAGTAGATTTCAATTTCCCAAGAAGCCCATTATTGGTGAGATCAATTTTTACAACTGTATAGGTAATGCCGTCTTTTTGCTCACAATTCACGACAGCATTTGGCAAATCAATAGTTTCCCCGTTACTCAAAGTCAATTTAGCTCCCTTTGATGCTTGACAGTTACCCAGAACAGCTTTCAAATAAAGTGTCTTTTCAAATTCACTCGGGCTTTTATAAGTGGAAACCACAACTGAATACGCAGGCTGCACGAGAAAAGCTTCCATATCGCTCTTATATAAAGGATCTCTGCCCTGAGCCTTTTGAGAATACATCTGTAAACCGCACACCAAAAAAAGAAACAACACTATTTTTTTCATAACTCTACTGTATTAATCAAATATAATACTTTTCTGCTCATTTTTGCCAATGCTGTTCAAGAAAATTATGAATGACTATCGGAAACGGAAACGCCATAATCCTATCAGGCGGCATACTATTTTCAACCATGGTATCCACTTCCACTTCCCAGAAACGAATCTGTAAATGCTGATGCGAAAGCTTATGGATTATGGGCGAATGATGTAACGGCTTAATATGCACTGGCTTAAAACCAAAAGAAAAATCTTCAATCAGGCGAAAGGTCGTGTCAAAATCATCTTCGGCAACGGTCTCCAACAACGGAAATTCATACAAATTATGCCAAATCCCTTTTCCCGTCCTTTTTTGTATCATCGAATTACCATTAACATCCTTTATAATAAGGTAGTTAAAATAACGGTCGGTAACTTTCGTTTTCTTCAGCTTCACCGGAAGCATCGCCACTTTATCCTGCTGCAGGGCAAGACAACTTTCGTTCAAAACACAAATCCCGCAATCCGGATTTTTAGGCACGCATTGCAGGGCACCAAATTCCATCAGCGCCTGATTGAACTCGGAAGCCCGATCAGCAGGCAATAAAGAACCCGCCAAATCAAAGAATTCTTTTTTTGCAGATGCCGACGCGATATCGGTTTCCACATCAAAATATCTTGAAAGGACACGATATACATTCCCATCAACAACAGGAACGGCTTCTCCATAAGCAATCGACGCAATGGCAGCAGCAGTATATTCCCCAACTCCTTTTAAGGTAAGCAACTCTTTATAAGTCTTTGGGAATTCCCCATTCAGATCAAAGGCAATATGTTTGGCCGTGGCATGCAGATTTCTGGCCCTGGAATAATATCCTAGTCCCTGCCAGAGTTTCAACACCTGTTCTTCCTCGGCGGAAGCCAGATCAAAAACGGTCGGAAACGCTTCCGTAAAACGCAAAAAATAAGGCAATCCCTGAGCAACTCGCGTTTGCTGAAGCATGATTTCGGAAAGCCAAACCGGGTATGGATGAGGAGTTTTTCGCCACGGCAAATCACGCTTTTCACGTAAATACCATTGAATTAGCAAGTTAGTAAAATCCATCTTTAAAAATTGGAAAACAAAAATAAAACTTTATGTAATTAAATTTTAATCGATTAAGGTTGAAAAATTGTTTTTTTAATTGTTATATTTGCACACTCAAAAAATTACACATCAATATAAAACGAAAGAAAATGACGAAAGCAGACATCGTAGCGAAAATTTCTGAGAAATTGGGTCTTGAAAAAGGAGACGTTCAAGCAACAGTTGAGTCTTTTATGGACGAGGTTAAAAACTCACTGGAGACTGGAGACAATGTATATTTAAGAGGTTTCGGAAGCTTTATCATCAAAACTAGAGCTGAGAAAACCGGAAGAAACATCTCTAAAAACACTACAATTAAAATCCCTGCTCACAACATTCCGGCATTCAAACCGGCAAAAATATTTGTTGATGGAGTAAAAACAAATACGGAAGCGAAAAATTAACTAATTTATTAATCACTAAACACTACAAGTTATGCCAAGTGGTAAAAAAAGAAAAAGACATAAGGTAGCTACTCACAAACGTAAAAAAAGAGCGAGAGCTAACCGTCACAAAAAGAAAAAGTAGTTTAAAACTACTTTTTCTTTTTTTAGAATTAAAAAGTTCATTGAAATTGAAAAAAGATGAAAGAGAAAAGAAAATAGAACCTAGATTCAAAAAATCTATTTTCTTTAATCTATTCTCTACTTATCTCTTTTTCTCCGGGTACAATACCTGTAAAAAATTGTTTAATCCATCTGTAAATAAGATTTTAGATTTTGAATTTTAGATTTTAGATTTTTCAATCTATTTTCTATTCTCTATTTTCTATTTTCTGAAAAAACAGATAAAAATGTACACATTTTGAACAAAGAATTAATTATTCGAACCAGTTCAGATGCCGTAGATTTTGCCTTATTAAAAGATGGAAAACTAGTTGAATTACACAAGGAAGAAGGTGGCGAAGAAAGAAGCGGCTTTCAGGTAGGTGATATTTTTATCGCCAAGATCCGAAAACCGGTTCCGGGACTTAATGCCGCGTTTGTGAACGTTGGCTTCGAGAAAGATGCTTTCCTGCATTATCACGATTTAGGTCCGAACCTATCTTCCATGATGAAATTCATCAAACTTGTAAGCGCAGGTAAAATAAAAGATTTCTCCCTAAAAAACTTTCCTTTTGAGCCGGAAATAAACAAGGATGGCGCCATCGGCGATGTGCTGAGCGCTAATCAGTCTATTCTCGTTCAGGTAGTTAAAGAGCCGATATCTACCAAAGGTCCGCGTATAAGCTCCGAGCTTTCACTGGCCGGCAGATATGTGGTTTTAGTCCCTTTTTCGGATCGGGTTTCGGTTTCGCAAAAAATCGAATCCAAAGAAGAAAAAGACCGATTAAAACGATTGGTTCAATCTATCAAGCCAAAAGGATTTGGTGTTATTGTTCGTACAGTAGCAGAAGGCAAAAAAGTGGCCGAACTGGACAAAGACTTGCAAAACTTGCTGGACAAATGGTCAGCAACGTGCAAACGAATTCCAACAGCGCATCATCCTTCCCGAATTTTGGGCGAAGTAAACAAAGCTTCATCCATTTTACGAGATGTATTTAATGATACTTTCACGGGAATTTATGTAGATGATGAAGATTTGTATTATCAAACTAAGGACTATTTGCAAGAAATAGCTCCTTCAAAAGTCTCGATTGTCAAGCATTATCAATCAAGGGATTTACCTCTTTTTGAAAAGTACAATATAGAACGACAAATAAAGACGTCTTTCGGAAAAACGGTTTCTATGAGCAAAGGAGCTTATCTGATTATAGAACACACCGAAGCTTTGCACGTTATCGATGTTAACAGCGGTAACCGATCTAACAAAGCTACCAACCAGGAAGACACCGCACTGGAAGTAAACATGATTGCCGCCGCAGAAATTGCACGACAATTACGACTTCGCGATATGGGCGGGATTATTGTGGTCGATTTTATAGACATGCAGAATCCGGACAATCGTAAAAAATTATACGATTTTCTGAAAGAGGAAATGAGCGATGACAAGGCGAAACATAAGATCTTGCCTCCTAGCAAATTTGGATTAATTCAAATTACTAGACAAAGAGTCAGACCCGAAGTAAATATCAAAACAAGAGAAGAAGACCCTAATAATGAAAATGGGGAAATCGAAGCTCCAATCTTGATTGTCGATAAAATAGTGGCTGATCTTGAAAGAATTACCAAAGACCATAAAAAGGTTGTTTTAAACGCACACCCTTTTGTGGCAGCATACCTTACCAAAGGTTTTCCATCAATACGTTCAAAATGGTTTTTTGAACATAAAAAATGGGTTAAAATCATACCGCGTGACGCTTACACGTTCCTCGAATACCATTTCTTTGACAAAGAAGGAAATGAAGTTCGATAAAAACCAAAACAAAACCGCCCGTTGTGAAACGAGGCGGTTTTTTTATTTTTAAAAGTTTTCCAATTCCTACCTATCCCAAACAAATTCTCCAAAAAACCAACTTCCTTAAAAATGACACCACAATTTTAAATTATCGCAAGTATTTCTTACACACATAAACACCACTCCAAATCTTAAAAAAAACGCCCTTTCTTACAAAAAAACACAACAAAAGTATATTCTTACAAATTTGATTATCAGCAACATAGACAAAAAGTCAAATTTTATTTACAAATATTAACAATGAACCAATTTTTAAGGTAAAAAAATAACATATTTTCGCAGTAAAATTCTTAAAAATAAAACTTATGAAAAATTTAAAGATTGCATTTTTTGCAATTACTGGTTTATTTTGTACAGCCGCTTCAGCTGCTGATTTGTACGTTCGTGACATGGGAGCCGGAGGCGCTTATTCAACAATTTCAGCGGCTATTACGGCTGCAAACAACGGCGACAGAATCATTATCAAGCCAAAAGCGGGAGGGATCCCTTATTTAGAAAACTTAACGATAGACAAAAATTTGTCTTTTGTAAGTGAAACTGCCAATGCAAGATTTTTGGTGCAAGGAACAGTAACTGTAACACCTGTCGTAGGCAGATTGGTAAACATTAACAATTTAGGATTAACAGGAACCTTTTCAACAACTGCTGATTCTCCTGCAGGTGGAAGAACCATTGTTAATATCTCAAATTCGACTTTTAGTTCGACTTTAAATGCTGGATACAACAATACAACCTTAAACGTATCGGGCTCAACAATTGCAAACGCAATAAGCTTCGAACACGGTAAGCTAACAGGAAATTCGATAGGGGGAATTTTACTATCAAAAGATACCGGCGACGTATTGGCAACAACAGATATTTTTATTATTGGAAACAAAATACCAACTCAAGTTTTTATAAATTCAAATTATAGGTTTACAGTATCCAATAACTTTATTTACGGGGCAGTTGGAACGTCAGTAATAGCTATAAACGGCCTTAAAACAAGCAGCACCAATTATATCCAAAATAATTACATTTCAAATTCACTTTCTTCAGGCGGAACAATCAATCTGTCTGGCGCAATAACAAACAGTGCTATTGTTAGTCTACTGAATAACATTATCGTCAATTCCTATACTCCCGGCACTGAAGTTGAAAATGGCTCTACAACTGCAAGTGTTTACGCTTTTTACAATTTAACAAACAGCAGTCTGGTTTTTAATACTTTGGGAGTTACCAGCCAAGCTTCAAACATTAGCGGATCCACAGTAACTGTGAGTACAACAACTTATACTGTCAGCGGAACTCAGCATGTAAATGCAGGATACCCTGAACCGGAATTCCAAGATTTAGATTTAAGCTTGAACGATATTGGTCCTTTCGGAGGGTCAGACAGCTGGGACAATTACTGGCCAACAAACACTACCGGTAAACCACAGGTTTTCTTTTTAGACACTCCGAGAAGAGTATACCCGGGAACCACGACAATCGATGCTTCTGCTACAGGGTATTCTAAATAATTTTAGAAATATCTTATGAAAAAGTACATCTATAGTTTATTATTGGGTTTTGGCATATTGACCGCTCAGGCCCAAGTAAAAATTGCCCAAGGCGAATATTTTTGGGATACCGACCCAGGTGAAGGAAACGGAACAACGCTTTTAGCAGAAGACGGTAATTTCGACGCCGCTTTAGAAACGGTTTTCAAAACCGGAATTGCTAAACCTGCAGTAGGAATCCACAAATTCAGCGTAAGGATAAAAGACAACAATGGAGTGTGGGGACCCGTTTTTTCAAACATCATCAGTATCGATCAAACCCTTACACCTTCTCCTGTTTCCATTTCGCAAGCCGAATATTTTTGGGATACCGATCCGGGTGAAGGCAGCGGAACATCACTTTTAGCGTTAGACGGTAACTTTGACACAGCCTTAGAAACCGTGTTGCAATCCGGTATCGCGAAACCTGCGGTGGGAATACACAAATTCAGCATAAGGATAAAAGACAGCAATGGTATGTGGGGACCCGTTTTTTCAAACATCATCAGTATCGATCAAACCCTTACCCCTCCACCGGTTACAATTACCCAAGCCGAGTATTTTTGGGACACCGATCCGGGTGAAGGAAGCGGAACTGCGCTTATAGCCATGGACGGAAACCTTAATACTGCTTTGGAATCTGTATTCAAAAACGGAATAACCATTGCGCAACCGGTAGGGTATCACGTATTTAACGTACGTCTTAAAGACTCTAACGGGGTTTGGGGCCCGGTTTTCAAAAATGTTATCTATATTGAAACCACCTTAAGTACCCATGAAAACAACCTTGTGGCTAAAGACTATTTCTTCTATCCAAACCCTTCAACCGACAAAATCACTTTCAACAAAGAAGTTAAAGAAGTTGTCATTTATGATTTGAACGGAAGAAAAGCGAACACAACTCTTGTTAACAACGAAATTAATGTTGCGGGTCTCTCGTCCGGAACTTATTTAGTACAAGTAACCACTTTAGAAGGCGCTACTTTCACTAAAAAAATGATTAAGAAATAAAACACTCTTACTTTAAAGATAAAAACCGCCCGTTGTGAAACGAGGCGGTTTTTTTAATGCCTTTTTTTAAACTTTCTTTTTCCCAATAAAAACCTAAACTAAAATCAATACAGATACAAATACCCTAATTTTGCCATTATAAATCATTTAGCAAGAATGAAAAATCAATTGAAAATACAAATCTGGTCGGATGTAATGTGCCCGTTTTGCTATATCGGAAAGCGAAAAATGGAACTGGCATTGGATCAGTTCGAAAATAAAGATTCAGTTAGCGTAGAATGGAAAAGCTTTCAGCTTGATCCCAGAGCCAAATACCAGCCCGAAGACAACTCTTTCGATCGTCTTGCCAAAAAATATGGTCGGGACAGAGACTGGTCCATTGCCATGCACGAAAATGTTACACAACAGGCCAAAGCAGTCGGTCTGGACTATCATTTTGAGAAATTAATTTTAGCCAATACCACAAATGCACATCGCTTATCACATTTGGCTAAAAAACACAATTTAGGGGATGCTTTCCAAGAACTGTTATTCAAGGCACATTTCACACAAGGGTTGGATATCGACAATAAAGAGACATTGTTGAAACTTGCCGTAGAAGCAGGATTGAAAATGGAAGAAACAGAAGCGGTTCTTGATTCGGACATCTATACCAATGAAGTCGAACAGGAAATGAACGAAGCACAATCGTTTGGTGTGAACAGTGTTCCGTTTTTTGTTTTCGACAATAAATATGCGGTAACCGGTGCGCAATCTCCCGATATATTTTTAGAAGTCCTGCAAAAAGCATGGGAAGATGGCGGGTTTGACCTGGCATTTAATCTACAAAACACAACCGATGAAAACAGCTGTGACATTGAACAAGGTTGCAATTAAATAAGATTTTACAAATGATATACAAAACTGCCATTCTTACGGATAGCAGTTTTATTTTCTTCGAGAAGCAAAAAACCGTTTCATCAGATTACCACACTCTTCTTCCATTACTCCGCTAACCACAATAGTCTTCGGATGCAGTTGGGTGCCCATTTTTATATAACCACGATGTTCGTCACGCGCACCAAAAACAATTTTGGTGATCTGACTCCAATACAAAGCTCCTGCACACATTTGACATGGTTCCAGCGTAACATAAAGCGTACAGTCTTTTAAGTACTTTCCACCCAGAAAATTTGCTGACGAAGTAATGGCCTGCATTTCGGCGTGTGCGGTCACATCGTTAAGTAATTCGGTAAGATTGTGGGTACGGGCAATAACGCGATTATCAACCACTACAATTGCTCCCACGGGAATTTCGCCTTTTTCAAAAGCTACTTCGGCTTCCTGTAGGGCTTTTTTCATAAAATATTCGTCGGTGAAAATCGCTTCCATGAAAACAAAAATACAATTTCAAATCGTACATTTGCTTTATGTCTGAGAATCTCTTACAAAATATCAACAACCCGACCGATTTAAGAAAACTCGCTCCTGAGCAATTGCCGCTCTTAGCGAAAGAACTGCGCGACTTCATTATCGATGTAGTTTCCAGGAAAGAAGGACACTTGGGCGCCAGTTTAGGCGTGATTGAATTAACCATTGCCTTGCATTACGTTTTCAACACACCGGAAGATCTGTTGGTTTGGGATGTAGGACATCAGGCTTACGGGCATAAAATACTGACCGAACGAAAAGACGTTTTTCACACGAATCGACAGCTTAACGGCATTTCAGGATTTCCGAAACGCAGTGAAAGTCTATATGACACGTTTGGTGTAGGGCATTCCTCAACGTCTATTTCAGCGGCTTTGGGAATGGCTTTGGCGTCAAATTTAAAAGGCGAAACCGAGAAACAGCATATTGCAGTTATTGGAGATGCTTCAATCGCATCCGGAATGGCTTTCGAAGGCCTGAACCATGCCGGTGTTACCGACGCGAACCTTCTGGTGATTCTGAACGACAATGCTATTGGGATCGACCCGAGTGTGGGCGCTTTGAAAGATTACCTCACTTCGGTTAAAGAGGGAAAAAACCCGAAGGAAAACAACATGATCAAATCGTTGAATTTTGATTATTCCGGTCCGATTGACGGGCATGATTTTGATGCGCTTTTAAAAGAACTCAACCGATTAAAACATAAAAAAGGCCCCAAATTCCTACACATCATAACCACCAAAGGAAAAGGGATGCAATTAGCTGAGGAAGATCAGGTGAAATACCATGCTCCGGGGAAATTCAACAAGGAAACCGGAGAAATTCTGCCGAAATCAGAAGAAAACCTTCCGCCTAAATTCCAGGATGTCTTCGGACACACATTGGTGGAACTAGCACAACAAAACGAAAAAATCATCGGAATTACACCAGCCATGCCAACAGGTTCTTCCATGAAGTTAATGATGGATGCCTTTCCGAAAAGAGCTTTTGACGTAGGAATCGCCGAACAACATGCGGTTACTTTAGCAGCAGGAATGGCTACGGAAGAAATGGTTGTATTTTGCAATATCTACTCCACTTTCATGCAACGCGCTTACGATCAGTTGATCCATGATGTCGCGCTGCAAAATTTACCGGTAATTTTCTGTCTTGATCGGGCCGGATTAGTTGGTGAAGACGGCGCAACACATCACGGCGCCTATGATTTGGCTTATCTTAGCTGTATCCCAAATATGATACTTTGTGTCCCGATGAATGAATTGGAATTGCGAAACATCATGTATACTGCCCAATTGGGACTGGAACATCCGATCGCTATACGTTATCCACGCGGACGCGGACTCATAATTGACTGGCAGCAACCTTTTGAAAAACTGGAAATCGGAAAAGCAAAATTACTCCGAAAAGGTTCAAAGACTGCTATTTTATCCACCGGCTTTATAGGAAACAATGCGGCGCAAGCACTTGATGAGATTGAAAATAACGAACTATTTTCGCACTACCACTTCCCCTTTGTAAAACCATTGGATACGGAAACCTTAAAAACCATCTGCGAAAATCACGAACACCTTATTACCCTTGAGGAAGGAACGGTTATTGGTGGTTTTGGAAGTTTGATTTCTTCTTTCTGCACCGAAAACAACTATTCCGTTTCTGTAAAAAAAATCGGAATTCCGGACATTTTTATAGAACAGGGCACTGTTTTGGAGCAACAACAAATTTGCGGCATCGACGTTAATAGTTTGAAAAGCATTTTCTCAAGTCGTTGAAAATGTTCATTTTTGCACCAAATTTAACCTAAGCTTTTGTCATGAATTCCTTGAAAACCTATTTATTAGGATTAATCTGTATTGTATCGTTTCAGCAAAGTATTGCCCAAGATGTGATCCGTACTTCTGTTCCGGATACCATCAAGCGATGGGAGAAAAAAAACAGCGTCGGACTGGATTTAACCCAGGTAGCCTTTATCAACTGGAGTGCCGGTGGTGAAAATGCCATTTCCGGGATTTTAAAAGGTAACTTTACCCGAAAGTACACCAAAGGACGCTTCATTTGGTACAGTGAACTTATTGCCCGTTACGGAATGAATAAGCAGGACGGACTAGAAGCCCGAAAAACCGATGATGCGGTCCAACTCAATTCGACTGCAGGTTTTAAAACGGATACAATTTCAAACTGGTATTATTCTGCTAAGTTTAACTTTAATACGCAATTCACCAACGGTTATGCGTACCCAAATACGGATTATGCGATTTCAAAACCTTTTGCTCCGGCTTATATCTTTTTCGGAGTCGGTACGGAATATGTGAAAAAAGAAGGGGAAGGCGGTCTAACCTTCTATTTCTCGCCGTTAACTTTCAAAACCACTCTTGTTTTGGACGAACGTTTGGCCGACCAGGGTTCTTTTGGGGTTGACAAAGCAGTCTATGATGAAACCGGAAACGTTATCAGTCACGGTAAAAAAACCAGAACTGAAATGGGTATATTAATTACCAACCGATATAAAAAGGAAATCTTCAAAAATATTATGCTTGACCACCGTTTGGTCTTGTATAGCGATTATATCAATAATTTCGGAAACATTGATGTCGACTGGCAAATACAATTGGATATGAAAGTCAATGCGCATGTACGTGCAAACGTTTTGACGAATGTAATTTACGATGACGATATCAAATCCAAAGAAGATGTTAACGGCGTACAGGTGACCCGCGGTCCCAAATTACAGTTAAAGCAAATATTAGGCGTCGGATTAACTTACGACTTTTAAGAAAAAAAATCTTACATTTACATTTTTAATTTAAAATCAAATACTATTGAATTAAGATAACGAACTAACCAGCAACAACAACACAACCAAAAATGAAAACTATTATTGACCAACTCAAGGAGTGCATCAGGTTGCATCCTTCCGTTGTATACAGTTCCATTGGCCCCAACGCCACCTGGAACCGAACGCAATGTATTATTCTTTCCCAAATTATTTCCGAAGCTTTATTAAAAACAACTTCATCCCGGGAATCTAAAAAAAATAAAGCCAACCTGACCATTTCGGGAATGACTTTGCAAAGAATCTTCAACGACGCTTACACTGACAAAGAAAACCCCGACTTACGTTTTTTAAAAACATTAGACAAGCTGGCCATTTTTTTAGGCTTCGCATCTTTAAACGACTTCCTGTCACATCAAAAGTTTCTTGAATCGGAATCAGAAAAACATCAATACAAGCCATTAGCAGAAGATTTTGAAAAGCTGATTCAGAATCATTGCCTTGAAGAGTTTAAATGCCTTAAAAGCCTTCCTGATCTCGATTTAAGCAAATTAACAAACCACACTTTCGAAGATGCGCCATTAACAAAGAGGATTACCGATGCGTTCCTCAAATATGCTGCCTTAAACTTCAAAGTCAACACGACCGACAATCGTTCCAATTTTGAAGTGTATGATTTCAAAATGATCAGCTCCGATGAAAATCTGGTTGTTTTGTCGGCCAAAGAATTCTGGAACATTGAATGGACCGACGAAAGTGACAACCCGATCCGAATCTATAATAAGATCAACAGACAGACTTACTTCATCAAAAAAAGAAACGGCGTCTGGAAAATATGGGACAACCATAATCCGGACTACAATGGACTAATAGCCGAAGTTGAAGAAGCACATTTCCAACAGAACATATTAATCTAGAAATAAAAAAGGGAACCCGATTGGGTTCCCTTTTTCTATATATCTAATTCTCAATTCTTAGTTAAGAATGATTTTTTGTGTATAGTTAACATTTTCTCCGTTAACTTTAATCAGATACATACCTGACTGCAGATTGCCTAAATTGATTGCACTTTCTGCATTAAAATCATTAACATCCTGATTGTAAACGCTTCTTCCGTTTAAGTCAAACACCTGGATTGACAATTTTCCGGCGTAATCACTGATTGCGATATTCAACTGTCCTTTTGTTGGGTTTGGATATACACGGATACCTTTGTTATTGAAGATATCATTTACTCCGGCAGCACATGATGCAGGAATTGCAAATCCTTCTACCTGATCACGAATACCGGCAACTCCGGCAACACTTCCTGAAGTAGCATTAGTTCCAAGTCCGCGTCTTGCAAAAGTCTGCCAGATCATACAGAAATTCTGTCCTCCTGTCGTTGCCTGATCTGCAGCGATGATAGCGTCACGAGCCGTCACGAATGAAGGATCACAACCATCTAATTTAATCGCATCCAAAACCAAACGCATTACCTTATTGTTACCCCCTGTACCAGTGTAGATATTAGGGTCGTAACCGTATCTGTCTATATAATTCCAAGCTAAGTCCCATAACATCACAGCCCAAACCGAACCTACTGAGTGAACGTCCACTCTGTCCTGAGTTCCGTCGTTGTACCACATATCGTTAGTATCCCCAAAAGTATGTGGATTAACAGCCATATTTGTAGAGTACTTGTACTCTCTGATTCCGTTTCCTGTTGTCGGCTGACCGGCACAAAAAGTAGCCATACCTCTGGCATCGTTTCTTGTATCTCCAGGTTTGATCTGCATCATTAACCAGAACCAATCGGACCAACCCTCACCCATTTGTTCAGCACTACCTGACAAACAGTTACCTGATAAACGTGTTGAAATACCGTGACCATATTCGTGAGCAATAACTCCATTATCAAGATCTCCGTCCGTATTAACGAAAGCACTTGCAGGACCTGAGATAATTCCGGTCACAGTTCCGCTGCTTAACGCTGCGATTAATGCTTCCCCTTCTGCCTGTGTAATACTTACGGCAGGAATAGTGATTGTCGCATCAGCTCCACCCATGATAATACCACCGGCAACATTGTTAACTACAAGCGCAGCTGTAGCACCGGCCTGTTGTGCAAATTTTACTTTTTCGACAAAAGTACAAGTACCTCTTCTGATGATTGCAATCTTACCATTCAATGCAGCTGCATTGACAGCACCTGTACAAGCATCTGAAGAATCCGGAGCACCGTCATCAAATAAAACAAATGATCCGCTGATTCCTCCCGGAGAAGCAGGCAAAGCAACGTGCCCAGGATTAAAGTTGTTATCTGTAACCGTATAAGTTCCCGCTACTGAAGCAGGCGCACTGATTGTCATTGTAGGTTTCGGTCCCGCATCCCACAAATACATCTGCATTCTTGGAGCTGATCCGTCTGCCGGAGTTGAGAAATTGGCATTATTTAAGTTTGGAGGTGAAGCCTGAGAACCATCCTGTGCATCAGCGTTAACCGCATCGTTTCCTACACCGCCTCTACCGGTATAGTTCGTAAGCTGGAAGTTTTTGTTAGCTTCATTAAATCCATAATTGTACCACAAATCATGCATGATATTATTCATGTAGAATAAGTTCGTCATCGCAGCCGGCAAATAGGTACTTGCTGCAACTCCAGTACCCGGATAAGCAAAATCAAAAGTAAGGTTAGGATAAGTACCAGCACCTGTCGCAGAAGATCCACCTGCGTTATTAGCATCGACATCATCTTTTACCCACACGTTATTACCTCTTGTAATGGTAAACTGAGTAGCAACCGTTCCTCCTCCAATTGTACCATTGGTATTGTGCCAGCCATTAGGCGATGGCGCAGTAGCCGATGGCGTCGTCATTTCCGGATTAGTGATCAATTGTCTTGGGCTGTGGTTTGGACTTTCATAGTTCCAAGGCACCACACGGTAGTTGGTAGTTCCCGGAGTCAATAAAACAGCACTACTTTCCTTGAAGAATGTCTGCGTAAATCTATTCGAATAGTGATTATGCTCTGTGTGATTACCACCGAAATTACAACTCAACACCATGTCTTGTTTTTCAAGAAGTGTTCCTGTTAAAGCGTCCACTTTCAAGTTCCACAAGTGGTTTAAATCCTGAGAATAAAATTCGTAATCCCAGGCTAATTTCAGTGTATTCTCATCGGTGCGGAAATAAACAAGTTCAGCTCTGATTGGGAATTCAGCCTGAACGCCATTGTTTAATTTATATTCGTTTCCTTGTTTTTCAATGATCTGAGCTGCAAACGGAGCCTCATTCAATTGTGGTAAAACACGCAGTAATGCGGCAGTTACGTCAAAAGACGGAGTCGCTCCATTAACTTTTTGCCCGATATTAGCAATAAAGTCTTCGCCTCCATTGATCACCTGACCGTTTTTTATCCAAAAATTGGAATCAGAATTAAATACTTCAATACCATTAACGCGTTGTTTCACGTGATAGTTATTAATCCCGGTAGATTCGGAACTAAATTCATTCACAATAACCAAATCGGAAACATCTTCCGTTGTCAATGAAAATTTGGCTCGGTTTTCCCCTGCGTATGCTTTGATCTTCTCAATTGGATTCTGAGAGAAGCCTAAAAACGACGCCAGAAAAAACAGTCCGATAGTAATTTTTTTCATAGCTATTAATAATGTTTTTCTAGTTAAGTACCACAAAATTAATTATTTAATTCAGTTTTCAAAAGAATTTAACCGAATTTCCAGTAATTCAACTAATTCCTTGAATAATTTTAAATAATTGAAGCGCTTTACCGTCGGTTAACATTGAAACAAAATGACAGATATGCATCAGGCGTTCGTACAGACTCATTTTTTCGGTCACGAATTTTTCCGGCAGTAATTTCAGGATCAATTCATCATAATTACTGGACTTTCCTTCGAATTTATTATTATAAGCGGACGAAAATTTATCCAAAAGCGTATTGATTACCTGATAACCCACAACTTCTTTTTCAACCACCTCTCTGCTCTGATAAATATTTTTCACACTGATCTTGATAACATCATTCATCTGCGCCTTAAATTCACTTTTATCGGTAAGCGCATGTGGAAATTTACCTTCCAGGATCTGCTTTTCGTTTGCGATAAAAACTTTTACCGCGTCGTTGATCAGACTCCCGATGGCCAATGCCCTCAAATAACTGATCCTGTCCTCCTTAGTAATCAATGATTTATATTTATCCGAATCGATGCTGTTTTTCACCAGTTTGATCAGATATTCCAGCGCAAATTCTTCTTGTATCAAGCCAAGATTGATTCCGTCTTCAAAGTCGATTATCGTATAACAGATGTCATCAGCAGCTTCAACCAAATAAGCCAAGGGATGTCTTTCATATCCGATATCCTCACCTGACTTATTAGGAATCATTCCTAATTCGGAAGCTACTTCTTTAAAAAAAGGTTTATCCTGCTGAAAGAAACCGTATTTTTTATCCGCAATATCTGAAGTAGGTTTTTTGGGCAGACTTTCTTTTGGGTATTTCATAAAAGCGCCAAGCGTCGCATAAGTTAAGCGCAGACCACCTTCCACACCCGGACGCGAGCCCGTTACCACAGAAAACCCATTGGCATTTCCCTCAAAATCAATAAGGTCCTGCCATTCTTTAGCTGTCAGATGTTCTTTATATTGTTGTCCGCGGCCTGTTTTAAAATATTCCCCAATCGCTTTTTCGCCGGAGTGCCCGAACGGAGGATTCCCGATATCATGCGCCAAAGCAGCCGCAGCCACAATCGCACCGAAATCGTTCATATGATAACCATGAATTTCTTTTAAATGAGGATATTTTTCCAAAAGTTGTTTACCGACCAATCGCCCAAGCGAGCGGCCTACCACCGAAACCTCCAAACTATGGGTCAGTCGCGTATGCACGAAATCGGTTTTGGAAAGCGGAATGACTTGCGTTTTATCCTGCAGACTTCTGAACGCTGAAGAAAATATAATCCGGTCGTAATCAACCTCAAAACCCAGGCGGGTATCGTCCTGTTCCTTTCGTAATCGCTTACTCGTATCGCCCTGTCTTCTTAACGACAGCAGCTGTTCCCATTGCATCATAACCTAAAGTTTGAAAATTTAGCGTTACGAAAGTACAAATTGCAAATCGAAATCTGTTATATATTTTTTTTCATGCAGACACTACTCTCGACACCAACATACTGACCATAACATGGTATCTTACGGTAGCCGACTTTTTCATACAAAGCAATGGCATTTTCGAGTTTGAAAGAAGTTTCCAGCAGACAGGAAGTAAAATGCAATTCTTTGGCCCAAGCTTCAAGTTCCTGTAAAACCGACATCGCAACACCTTTGTTTCTATGGTCGGGATGTACGAACATGCGTTTAATTTCACCGGTTTGTGAATCATATGCCTTAAGCGCTCCACATCCTACAGCAATATCATTCTCATAACACATAATTACATTTTCAAAGTAGATCTGATTGTATTGTGCAAAGAAATCTTTTTCGTCACCATCAATATCAATCAGATAAGTATCAAATAATTGGGTAAGGTGCTTGAAATCGGAATTATCGGATGTAGTTCGGACAAGTTTTATCATTGGTTTGCCTGTTTATGGATTTCTGCCTGAATGATATTGTTTTTAACCGATTTGAATACGTGATTTTTAGCTTCGGCAAAGGAAACATCATAAATGCGGTCCAATTGCTGAAATTGCGTCGGATACTTCGCCAATAATGTGTCGTAATACTTATCCAGAACCTCTTTTGAAGGAGACGTGAATTCCAGTTTCAGCTCAAAACGGCGCACTAAAGCATCGTCAATCATCTGAATCTGATTGGTAGCTGCAATAAGAATGGATTTCTTAGGAAAATTATCGATAAGCTGCAAAATAGCATTGACCACGCGTTTCATCTCGCTGTTATCCTTGTTATCGTAATCCCGGATCTGCCCCAAAGAATCAAACTCGTCGAAGAACAATACCGCACTTTCGTAATTAACCTCCTTGAATAATCCTTCAATATTCTTAGAAGTCTCTCCTAATTTCGAAGAAACAATGCTGGCCAGATTAACGATTATGATTTTCTTGTCGAGCTGTTTTGCGATTGCCTTTGCAGTCATGGTTTTTCCGCAGCCCGTCTTGCCATACAGCAGCATTTTGTTTACCACCGGCAAATCGTACTTTTCAAGCACGGCCCGAAACTGATATTCGCATAAAAACTGTTTGATCTGTTCGGAAACGGCCTCATTGAAAACCACGTCTTCGAGTTTCACATTGCTTCGGTCGGTAAAATATAAATTACTCAAGGTAACAAGATTTAATTATGAGTCTTACTCTTTATCGTTTGAAAGAAAGAAATTGCGTGATTTCTTCGGGTACTTATCATAACTTTTATCACTCGGGTTTTCAATTACCGATTTGATATTGATCTCATCGCCCACTTTAAAGTTAGCTTCCGTGTACTGATAATCCAATAAATATTCCCCGCAGAAATAATTCCCATCTGCATCTCTTTCAATGATTCCGGTATATACTCCCTTTTTCTTATCTTTTGTCATGATTTTTCGATTTTAGAACTACAAAGGTACGAAGTCCGATTCAGATTGCCGTAAAATAAAAACAGCCGTTGTAGTAACGGCTGTTTTTATTTTCTATTTTTAAGGTCATTACTTATGATCCGCACATTTCACAATCCTCAGGACCGGCATTTTTAGAACGCTCCAACATGGCTCTGAATTCGTCTTCTGTCATCGGAGCAGTTTCGTTAGCAACTTCAGCAGGAACACCTAATGATTCTGTTTTCTTATCATTATTCAATGTGAACTTGATCGCATCTACAGCCGATTTAGTTCTCAAATAATACATACCGGTTTTCAAACCTGACTGCCAAGCATAGAAGTGCATAGAAGTCAGCTTCGCAAACGTAGCACCTTCCATGAATAAGTTCAAGGATTGTGACTGGTCGATGAAATAACCACGCTGACGTGACATGTCAATGATATCTTTCATACTCATTTCCCAAACCGTTCTGTACAATTCTTTGATATCCTGCGGAATTCCGTTGATATCCTGAATCGAACCGTTGGCGCGCATGATTTCCTGTTTCAATGATTCGTTCCACAAACCAAGGCTTACCAAATCCTGTAATAAGTGTTTGTTTACTACGATAAACTCTCCGGACAATACACGACGGGTGTAAATATTAGATGTATATGGCTCGAAAGCTTCGTTGTTCCCAAGAATCTGTGAAGTCGAAGCAGTCGGCATCGGTGCCATCAGCAAAGAGTTACGAACTCCGTGCTCCATTACTTCTTTACGAAGTGAAGCCCAATTCCAACGACCGCTTAAATCACCGTCATTCAACCCCCAAAGGTTGTATTGGAATTCTCCTTGAGAAATTGGCGATCCTTTAAATGTTGAATATGCACCTTCCTCTTTAGCCATTTCCATTGAAGCTGTACATGCTGCGAAATAAATAGTTTCGAAGATTTCCTGGTTTAGTTTTTTAGCCTCATCCGAAGTAAACGGCATTCTCAATAAAATGAAGGCATCCGCCAAACCTTGCACGCCCAATCCAACCGGACGGTGGCGCATGTTAGAATTCTCAGCTTCCTGTACCGGATAGTAGTTTCTGTCAATTACTTTATTCAGGTTACGGGTAACTCGTTTCGTAACATCGTGCAACAACTGGTGGTTAAACTGACCGTTTTCCACGAACATTGGTAACGAAATCGATGCCAAGTTACATACAGCGATTTCATCCGCAGAAGTATACTCTAAGATCTCAGTACATAAATTCGAAGAACGGATCGTACCTAAATTCTTTTGGTTCGATTTACGGTTCGCCGCATCTTTATACAGCATGTAAGGCGTTCCGGTCTCGATTTGAGATTCCAATATTTTTTCCCAAAGCTCACGTGCTTTGATCGTTTTTCTTCCTTTACCAGCCTGCTCGTATGCAATGTACATAGCGTCAAATTCTTCGCCATAAACATCATACAAACCCGGACATTCGTTTGGACACATTAAGGTCCACAGCGCATCGTCCTGCACACGTTTCATGAACAAATCGTTCATCCACATCGCATAGAACAAATCACGCGCACGCATTTCTTCTTTTCCGTGGTTTTTCTTCAAATCCAGGAAGTCAAAGATATCAGCATGCCATGGCTCCACATAAATCGCGAAACTACCTTTACGTTTTCCTCCACCTTGATCTACATAACGTGCTGTATCGTTGAATACACGCAACATCGGTACGATTCCGTTAGAAGTTCCGTTTGTTCCGCGGATATAAGAACCTGTCGCACGTACATTATGGATAGACAAACCGATTCCTCCCGCCGATTGCGAGATCTTAGCCGTTTGTTTCAATGTATCATAAATTCCGTCGATACTGTCATCCTGCATAGTCAAAAGGAAACAAGACGACATCTGTGGTTTTGGTGTACCTGCGTTGAAAAGTGTCGGAGTCGCATGCGTGAAGAATTTCTTCGACATCAACTCATACGTTTCAATCGCTGCAGAAATATCATCTAAGTGAATCCCAACGGAAACACGCATTAACATATGTTGCGGACGTTCCACAATTTGCCCATTGATACGCAACAAATAAGAACGCTCCAAGGTTTTGAATCCGAAATAATCGTAGTTGAAATCACGGTTGTAGATAATCGTTGAATCAAGGATTTCCGCATTTGCCATGATGCACTCATACACCTCATCAGACAACAAAGGCGATTCCTGTCCTGTTCTTGGGTTAACATAATGATACATATCCGCCATCGTTTCAGAGAACGATTTCTTGGTGTTCTTATGCAAGTTCGAAACAGCAATACGAGCTGCCAATTGCGCATAATCCGGATGCGTTACCGTCATGGAAGCCGCTGTTTCAGCCGCCAGATTATCCAATTCGGAAGTGGTTACCCCATCGTACAAACCTTCAATAACGCGCATAGCCACTTTTACCGGATCAACCAAATCGTTTAATCCATAACATAGGATTCTAACTCGGTCCGTAATCTTATCGAACATTACCGGCTCTCTTCTTCCGTCTCTTTTTACTACATTCATAGGGTTACTGTTTTGAAGGTTAACTATTTATAGTGGCCCAAGGCCGCGAATTTTCTGTTTTCTATTATTTGATTAAAAATCAGCGTCGAAGCTAATTTTTTGCGAATCAGTATCTTTGTTCAACACTCCCGCTTTTTGGTATTCCGACACTCGTTTTTCGAAGAAATTCGTTTTTCCCTGCAACGAGATCATGTCCATGAAGTCGAACGGATTCGAAGAGTTATATACTTTCGAACAACCTAATTCCACCAATAATCGATCTGCCACGAATTCAAGATATTGCGTCATCAAACCTGCATTCATTCCGATCAAACTTACCGGAAGCGATTCGGTGATAAACTCTCTTTCAATATTTAAGGCATCCGTAATAATTTCAGTGATTCTTGCTTTAGGCACTTTGTTTACCAAATGATGGTTGTGCAAGTGCACTGCGAAATCACAATGTACCCCTTCATCACGGGAAATTAACTCGTTAGAGAAAGTCAATCCCGGCATTAATCCGCGTTTTTTCAACCAGAAAATAGAACAGAATGCACCCGAAAAGAAGATTCCTTCTACCGCCGCAAAAGCGATCAGACGCTCTGCAAACGAATCGGATTCGATCCATTTCAATGCCCATTCCGCTTTTTTCTTAATAGCAGGGAACACATCAATGGCGTGGAACAACTGGTTTTTCTCTTCTTCGTTTTTCACGTAAGTATCAATCAACAATGAGTAAGTCTCACTGTGGATGTTTTCCATCATGATTTGGAACCCATAGAAAAATTTAGCTTCAGGATATTGTACTTCATTAACGAAATTTTCCGCTAGATTTTCATTCACAATTCCGTCCGAAGCCGCGAAAAACGCAAGAATGTGTTTGATGAAATATTTCTCATCATCGTTCAGCTTTGTATTCCAGTCGTTCAAGTCCGTATGCAAATCGATTTCCTCTGCAGTCCAGAAACTGGCTTGTGATTTTTTATACCATTCCCAAATATCATGGTGTTTGATAGGGAAAATAACAAATCGATCTTTGTTTTCTTGCAATATAGGCTCAACTACTGACATAGTATACTGACTTTTATAGGATTAAAAATTGATTATTTGATTTAATTGGGGTCTACAAAGATTGTCATTTGAATTGTAAAAAGAAAGTCAAACTTATTCACAATTAAGCCGAGTTTTTAACAACCAGACAAACTGAAACCTTTTTCATACAAAAATTTAAAAATCTGACAATCAGAATTTTAAAACACACAATACACGTGTTAATATAGTGGTTTAAAAGCACAAAACAAGAAGATTTAACTTTTTATATCTAAAAAAAATCAAGCAAAACCAACGCTCTTATAAAGCATAAACTTATGTTGCTTTTTTTAAGACAAAAATTAAAAACCTACCACAAAGCCCTTTCTTTGCAAAATACTTTAAAACTTAAATCCTAAAATTATGTTCAACAAAAAATTTACAACTTTTCTTCTTTTAATTCTGGCATGCTCTCCTTTTCTATCAAGCTGCAGCAATGATGAAAGTTCCAACGGCGAACAGAATAACTGCAACATGGAGACCCCAACCATCAGCAGCAATACCCCCGTTACAGCCGGCGAATACATCATGCTTCAAACGCCACACTATAGCACTATGGCTGAGTATCACTGGACAGGGCCAAACGGGTTTACATCATCTGAACAAAATCCAATGGTGATGGCATCAGACCTAAGCGCGGGAACATATTCTCTTTATGTTAATGAATATAACTGTGTTAGCGCAACCGCTTCTGCAACAATCGCCGTAACAACACCTACCGCACCATGCAACCCAACAAATAATACCGCAACCAATTCCGTATACCCTACGATGAGTTTTTATTCTGTAACAGCAAGCGTAGTAATGGATTCCTATCAAATTGAGGCAAACGGATCAAATGGTGACCTGACTATCATATTTGCAAATGATGCAACACCAACTGCAGGAATGTATTCTGTCTGCCCAGATTGCCCAACTTCATTTATGGATGCTAATCAAGTTTGCGTTTCTATCGTAACCGGCGGAACATTCTCTGATTACTTCAGAGCAAATACTGGAAATGTTTATATCTCCTATGTAAACGGACACATGTCAGCAACATTTTGCAGCCTTGCTTTCTCAGGCACAGGTGTAGGTACAAACTTTACCTCATCAGCAAAAATAACCGACTTATAAATCACACCATTATTAAGAAAAGCCGGTGATTCAGCCGGCTTTTTCTTTATAATTATCTTTTTGGATTTGAATTTTTAAATTCATCAGCCACTTTTTCCAATTCTGAATACCACTCGGAACCAAATCTTCTAACCAGCGCCTCTTTTACAAATTTGTACACCGGAACCTCCAGTTCCTTTCCAAGCGAACAGGCATCATCACAGATATGCCATTTATGGTAGTTCACCGCTGAAAATTCTGAAAACTCCTTTACACGGATAGGATATAAATGACAGGAAACCGGTTTTTTCCAGTCGACCAAACCCTGGTTATAAGCCTGCTCGATGCCGCAAAGCGCAGTCTTTCCGTCGAAAATCACATAAGCACAATCGGCACCGTCGATCAGTGTCGTTTCAAATTCGCCGTCTTCACCTATTACCGAAGTTCCCTGTGCTTCGATAGCAGCGATTCCTTCCGGACGTAAAAATGGTTTTACCTTAGGATAAATCTCGACTAAAATTTTAGTTTCTTCTTCCGTTAAAGGCGCACCGGCATCTCCATCCACGCAACAAGCACCTTTACAGGCAGACAAATTGCATACAAATTCCTTTTCCAAAATCTCCTCCGACACGATTGTTTTCCCTAACTGAAACATAACTAAAACTTCTATTTGCCGCAAAGTTACAAAGTTTAAAACCATATTTTCCTAAATATCAAAAATTAACGATTTATTAGTTATATTTAATTTGCGAAAGGATAATTTTGCGCCATCAAAAAAATAATACCATTTATGGGATTTGACTGGAAAGAAATATTAACGATCGGAATGGTACTTTTTGCAGTAATCGACATCGTAGGTACGATTCCCATTATCGTTGATCTGCGCAGCAAAGTAGGACACATCCAATCCGAAAAAGCATCACTGGTTTCGGGAATCATCATGATCACTTTTCTTTTTGTAGGGGAAGAAATACTGAAATTCATGGGCGTTGATGTAAAATCCTTTGCGGTTGCCGGATCCTTCATTTTGTTTTTCCTGGCGTTGGAAATGATTCTGGGCATCACCTTATATAAAGACGAAGAACCTAGTTCCGCATCCATAGTCCCGCTGGCCTTTCCACTAATTGCCGGAGCCGGAACCATGACCACTTTGCTTTCTCTTCGTGCACAATACCAGTCCATAAATATAGTGGTGGCGATTCTTATCAACATCATCATTGTTTATGTCGTTTTGAAATTATCATCAAAAATCGAAAAAGTGCTAGGAAAAAACGGCCTTGGAGTGGTGAGAAAAGTGTTTGGCGTCGTACTTTTGGCCATCGCTGTTAAATTATTTGCCGCTAATGTTAAAGGGCTATTTGTTTAACCTGATTTTTACTAATTTCACGCATTATTTGAGCCTTACTCGAAAGTAATGCGATTTCCTTGCCAAAACAAACAGCAACGAATACGTATAATAAATAAACAAATTAAAAGATGAAACTTTTTACCTATATCATGATTGGCCTTGCATTAGGGCTAGTTATTTTCAACATCACTTTACTTGATTTCAGCAATCTTTTTGAAGGCAACAGTTTAATTGCACTTATCGGAATTGCCGCTTCATTATGCGCCATATGCATTTTGTTGATTTTCCGTATGTCAAAACTGATTGACGAGAAAACCCGAGGAAATTAATCTATGTTTGATGTCCTTATCATTGGCGGAGGCGTTTCAGGGGTTTCCTGCGCGCTGATTTTGGGTTCGGCCCAAAAAAAGGATTTTGCCGCCGGTAAGCAAGTCGGAATTATTACCCATCAGAAAACTTCTTCCTTACAGGATGCTATTTTTCATAATGCCTATGGCATCCCCAACGGGAAATTAGGCTCGGATTTACTAACCGAAACCACACATCAGTTAGCCGCAGTGTATCCTCAGGTTCAGCAGATCGAAGACGAAAAAGTCATGGAAGTACAAGGTGAAGCCGGAAACCTTACCGTTATCACCAACAAAAATTCGTATACCTCAAAAATTATTGTCGTTGCCATTGGCTCTTCCAATTTATTTGCGATTGACGGTTTACTTCAGTATATCGAGCCGCACAAAAAATCGTTGGCCGAAAAAAACCGTATCCAACTTAAAAATACCGATCACCAAGTAGCGGAAGGAATTTATGTTTGCGGTACTTTAGCCGGACACCGAAGCCAGTTATCCATAGCGGCCGGTAGCGGCGCAGCAGTTGCAACGGACATCTTGGTTTTATGGAATGACGGCGTAGAAACCCATTCCCACGATAGCATCAGAAAAAAATAATTGGCAGTGATCAGTCAGCAGAAGTAATCTGCTGGAATTTCTGACCTATAAACATAAAAAAAGCCTTCAGTTTTTTTACACTGAAGGCTTTTTTCTTATTTCCTTTTTAATATCTCTTTGATCATCGAATCTTCTTTCAGCACCAATTGGAAGTACTTATTCTCATCGAACAACTGACGGGCAAATTCGGCAACAATAAAGCGCTTTACTACGGCTTTTTGCGAATCTAAATTGAAAACCAATCCGCTTCTTCCAATGTAACTTTTAAAATTATTGAAATACACATCTGTAGCATTCAGTTTTTCCAACATTTGTACGAATGTTAGGTTCTGAAACGCTTTTCGGTCTTTATCCAATTGTTCGAAAACGAAATAGCTCATCAGTCCGGACTGCATCAGCATACCTACCGCTTCATCACCGTGACTGCCTTCAATCGGCACAAACACGTCGGGTATGATTCCGCCACCACCATATACGATACGGCCTTTTTTGGTTTTGAATTTTAAGCTGTCCGCCACCTTTATGCTATCGGCAGCAAAAAGTTCTCCATTGACAAAACGTTTTTCGAAATCACTGAAATATTCTTCTGTACCGTGATTATATGGTTTTTGGATGGATCGACCGGACGGTGTATAATATCGGGCTACGGTTAATCGGACAGCGGAACCGTCACCTAATGGCATTTCCTTTTGCACCAGTCCTTTACCGAAAGAACGACGGCCGACAATAATTCCTCGGTCATTATCCTGAAGCGCCCCGGCTAAAATTTCACTCGCCGACGCGGTATTTTCATTGATCAGCACATACACTTTTCCGTTCTCGAAATTACCGGATTCGGTAGCGAAAGTTTTGTCGATATTTCCTTTTTTGTTCTTTGTCTTAACGATGAGTTCGTCATTCTTCAGAAACTCGTCGGCTATATCTGCTGCCATTTCCATGTAACCGCCGCCGTTATCTCGAACATCAACGATCAGCTCAGTAGCTCCTTGCTTTTTAAGTCCCAGCAACCCGTTGTGGAATTCCTTAAACGTAGTTTCGGCAAAACGGTTGATTTTGATATAACCTGTTTTTTTATCCAACATGATGGCTATATCGACGCTTTTTATGGGAATAAGTCCGCGCGTAACGGGAACCTTGAATTTTTTGTTTTCCGATTTGCGGTAGATCGTCAACTGCACCTTAGAACCTTCTTCGCCCTTCAGCTTTGAGAAGAGGCTGTCGGTAGGCAACTTTCTTCCGAAAAGTTTTGTTTTGTCCGCATACAAAATCCGGTCTCCGGCTTTTAGTCCGGCATGTTCTGACGGCCCGTTCGCGATAGGTTTAATGATGGCAACAGTATCATTATACATGTAAAAATTTACGCCGATACCCACAAAATCACCTTTCATGCTTTGAGACACCTGTTCCATTTCATTTTTGGCAATGTATACCGAATGCGGATCAAGTTTCTCCAAAATACCGTTAACCGTTAAATCAACGATCGAATCCGTATTAACATCATCTACATACTCGCTCTCGATAAGTTCAATAAGCTTATTAAGCTTACTTCGGTTTGAAGTCGATGCTAATCCCTTCCCGGCACCCGGAAAATTCAGGTGCCCGCCAATAAGGACGCCGACCGCCAAAGCAGTAGCTAAAATAACAGGTAAGTATAATCTTTTAATTCTCATGACATTTTAGTCCAATTCCAATTCGTGGATACTATCCACCTCAACACCTGCTTTTCTCAAAAATTCCAATCCCGAATCGTCCTTGTATCCTTCATAATACACTACTCGTTTTACACCGGACTGATGGATTAGCTTACTACATTCCTTGCAGGGTGAAAGTGTAATGTACAAAGTAGCGCCTTCGCATGATTGTGTGGAACGGGCCACTTTGGAAATCGCATTGGCTTCCGCATGAAGCACATACCATTTGGTCAGACCTTCTGCATCTTCACAGCAATTTTCAAAACCGGACGGTGTTCCGTTATAGCCATCCGAAATAATCATTCGGTCTTTAACTATTATTGCACCTACTTTTTTGCGCTGGCAATAAGACAACTGCCCCCATTCTTTGGCAATGCGCAAATAAGCTTTATCATATTTTGATTTTTTCTTTTCTTTCATTACAACTTATCTGTTCCAAATCTCACTTTTAATAATCATCGGCAATACCACTCCGACCACAAAGGCCGATATGACCAACGCCCAGTCCCGCTTCGAAAAACGGAAGAATGTCTGCACAACATAGGAGATGATAAGTACCGCCAGCACTATGATCACCTGTGCTGCTTCTATCCCGACCGCAAATTCCAAAAGCGGCAGCAATTTGTCAGAAGCACTGCCCGGCAAAATGGCTTTGAAGTAATTCGAAAACCCTAAACCGTGAATGATCCCGAAAAATGCCGTAACCACCGCCTCAAAGGTAATGCTTTCATTTTTTCCCGATTTCCCCGCCGTAAACAAATGAAACAGCGCGGTAAGGATGATCGTAATCGGAATCAGAAACTCTACCAGAACCGGTTTGATATATACCACACCGTAAACGGAAAGAATCAGCGCCAAAGTATGTCCGAGGGTGAACAGGGAAACCAATATGAAGACTTTTTTCCAGTCTTTAAAAGCATAAGGCGTCACTAAAGCAATCAGGAACAATACATGATCATACGCATTAATGTCAAGCACGTGGCGCAGACCTATATTGAAATACGTTATAAATTCCGACATTACAAACAATTTACAGATTGGGTTCTCAAACTTACAATTTATTTTGATAATTGCTTTCTTCCGTTAAGAAAAGCTTACCAATTTTATTCAAAACAAAAAGGAAAATTCGTAAATTTGAGCTACACTAAAACACACAGCTATGTCTTTTTCAGATTTATTTGACAGCGAATTTAAGAGTCGCAACAAAGGTCATTTCTCTGCCATTGTTAGAGTCGCCGTGGCAGATGGCGACATGAGTACCGAAGCAAAAGCCTTCCTGGACAAACTTGCAGTCAAACTTGAGATTTCCAAAGAAGAATACGAGGAAATTCTTGAAAACCCAATGAAATACCCTATTAACGCGCCGTCTATTTATATTCACCGACTGGAGCGCTTATATGACTTATCCCGAATGGTGTTTGTCGACCACGTTCTGGGTCCCAAACAAAAAGATCTTTTGGCAAAATTTGCCCTAGCTTTGGGCTTCACGCCGGGAAACGTGAAATTGATTGTGGAAAAAGCGCTGTCACTTTTGGTGCTCAATGTCGATCTGGACACCTTCATCTATGAAATGCAGCATATGAATAAATAGCTTTTTTGAGGTTTTGAGGCACCAAGGTTCTCCGTTGCTAAGCAATTAAAAATATTCGTAAAGAAAAAAGGAGTGAAAAACAGATAACTTTTCACTCCTTTTTTCATTCATTATAACTCAGCGCCTTAGCCACTGAAAGCCCTAGTACCTATTTGTACTTCGCCATAAATTCTTCAGCCTTTTCAACCATATTCAGACTTCCGCAGAAGAACGGCACGCGCTGGTGCAACTCGGTCGGCTTGATCTCCATGATTCTTCCGTAACCGTCAGAAGCTTTACCTCCGGCCTGTTCCGCCAGGAAAGCCATCGGATTACATTCGTACAACAAACGCAATTTACCTTTTGGCGCTTTGGAACTCGTCGGATAGATATAAACTCCTCCTTTGATCATGTTTCGATGGAAATCGGAAACCAAACTACCAATGTAGCGGGATGTATACGGACGATCGCCTTCTTCCATCTGACAGTATTTGATATAATCCTTCACACCTTGCGGGAAGTGAATGTAATTCCCTTCGTTTACCGAATAAATCTTACCGTCTTTCGAGTATTGCATGTTCGGATGGGAAAGATAGAACGTTCCGATTGCAGGGTTAAGCGTGAATCCGTTTACGCCATGACCGGTTGTATACACCAACATGGTTGACGTTCCGTAAATCACATAACCTGCCGCTACCTGTTGATCACCCGGCTGTAAAAAATCTTCAAGGGTTACCGGTGTTCCGATCGGTGTCACTCTTCTGTAAACCGAAAAAATCGTTCCTACAGATACATTCACATCGATATTGGAAGAACCGTCCAACGGATCCATCAATACCACATATTTATTGTTGTCATCACCGGCTTTTCCGTGAACGGAGATAAAATCATCATTCTCTTCCGAAGCAATACCGCAAACAATCTCACGGTTGATCAGCGTCTGGATAAAAACCTCATTGGCATAAACGTCTAATTTCTGCTGATCTTCTCCCTGAACGTTCTGTTCTCCAGCCGCGCCGACAATATCAACCAATCCGGCTTTATTTACCTTATAATTCACTACCTTTGCAGCCAAACGGATAGCATTGATAATACGTGATAATTCTCCGGAAGAATACTTGAATTCCTCCTGTTTTTCGATGATAAATTCACCTAAAGTGTTATTGCGCTGTTTCATTGTTAGCATGTCGTTTTTGCAGTTGCAAATATTAATCATATTTTTGATTTTTAATGCAAGATTTTCAAATATTATTCACTTCGTAGAGAAGAAAACATAAACATAAATGTCTTCGGACTTAATTCAAATTTTATGAAGAAAACGTCATTACTTCTTGTTGCAGCAGTAGCCCTTTTGGGATCACAAAACTCTAATGCTCAGATCAATCTAGGTGAAAAAGCTCTGGGCGCCGTTCAAAAAGGGATTACCGGTATCACGTTCAGCGATGCCGATGCCGCCAATCTATCCAAAGAAGCGGTTGCCAAAATGGACAAAGAAAATCCGGTTGCCGACGAAAAGGATCCGTACACCATCCGTTTGAAAAGAGTTTTCGGAAAACATGCCAACGAGAACGGAATGACCCTTAACTTCAAAGTATACAAACTAAAAGAAGTAAATGCGTTTGCCACTGCAGACGGAAGCGTTCGTGTTTTTTCCGGTTTGATGGACATCATGGATGACAACGAACTTTTAGCCGTAATCGGACACGAAATCGGACACGTAGCCAATCACGATTCGAGAGATGCCATAAAAATTGCCTATCAGAAGGAAGCCGTAACTGATGCCGTTGGATCACAATCTGCCAGCGTAGCTAAACTTACCGACAGTCAGCTAGCCAAAATAGGCAGTGCGGTTGTCGACAGCCAATACAGCCAAAAGCAGGAATCGGATGCCGACATGTATTCTTATGATTTCATGAAGCGCAACGGATACAATGTGAATGCTGTTGAATCGGCTTTTACCATTCTTGCCAAATTAAGCGAAGGACAACAATCCTCTTTTATCGAAAGAATGATGAGTTCTCACCCTGACCCAAAAAAGAGAGCGGCCAATGCAAAAGCCAGAGCTGAAAAAGACGGCTTGTACAAACCTTATGTAAAACAAGTCGCAAAACCGGCTGCAAAGAAAACAACTAAGAAAAAGAAAAAATAATCCGATGCTGATCAGGACAGGAACAAAAAATGACATGCCGGCCGTATTGGACCTGATCCGCGAGCTGGCTGTTTTCGAAAAAGAACCGGATGCGGTAGTGGTTACCGTGGCTGATTTGGAACGCGACGGTTTTGGTACCAATCCCTTATTCCACACGTTTGTTGCGGAAGTAGACGGAGAAATTGTCGGTATGGCATTATACTATTACCGTTATTCAACCTGGAAAGGAAAAACCATCCATCTGGAAGACCTGATCGTAAAAGAAAAAATGCGCGGCACCGGTTTAGGATTGGCACTTTACACGGAAATCATGAAACAGGGTAAAGCAGACGGCGTTCGAAGAATCGAATGGAATGTATTGGACTGGAACCAGAACGCCATTGATTTCTACGAAAAATCAGGCGCAAAAGTATTGGATGACTGGAGAGTGGTCCAAATGAATGAAGAAGGAATTGCTACCTTTTTAAATGGCAACTAACTATATTAACAACGATCAGTCTTAACGTTTCTTTCGGATTGCGAAGAGATATTAGGATTGGAATTATTACACAACATGAGAATTTTTAAGTTTGGAGGAGCCTCCGTAAAAGATGCCGAAGGCATTAAAAACGTACACAATGTTTTACAACAGGTAGGTTATGAAGATGTACTTCTTGTAGTTTCGGCTATGGGAAAAACGACCAATGCATTGGAGTTGGTAATCAAGAATTATTTTGAGAAATCCAAGGAATTGAATGCATCGGTTCAGGAGATAAAAAAGTACCACAATCAGATTCTTTTGGATTTGTTTGAAGATGAAAAAAATCCTGCTTTCACAGCCGTAAACAAACATTTCCTTGATTTGGAATACTTTTTAAGTTCGAACAAATCACCAAATTACAATTTCGTATACGATCAGATCGTAAGTATGGGAGAGATTATTTCGACGACCATTCTGAGCCATTATTTCAATCATGTGGGAATAAAAAACAACTGGGTCGATGTTCGTAATTTAATCAAAACCGACAATACGTATCGTGATGCGATCGTTGACTGGGAAACAACTCAGAAAACGATCTCCAAAAACGTAAAAAAGAAAGTTCTTAACATCACTCAGGGATTCTTAGGTTCGGATGAGAATAATTTCACTACTACTTTAGGTCGTGAAGGTTCCGATTATACAGCGGCGATTTTCGCTTACTGCTTAAATGCGGAAAGCGTAACGATCTGGAAAGACGTTCCGGGAGTTTTAAATGCCGATCCGAGATATTTTGAAAATACAACCTTATTGAACCAGATTTCCTACCGTGAAGCGATCGAGCTTGCGTTTTACGGTGCTTCGGTAATCCACCCGAAAACATTGCAGCCGCTACAAAGCAAAGAAATTCCTTTGTATGTAAAATCCTTTTTAAATCCGCTTTTACCGGGCACCAGCATTGCAAAAGGAAGTCACCTTGAACCGGAAACTTCTTGTTTTATCGTAAAGAAAAACCAATTACTGCTTTCCCTTTCGTCGATCGACTTTTCATTCATCATGGAGGAAAACATCAGTGAAATCTTTGCTTTATTCCACAAATACAAAGTTAAGGTTAGTCTAATTCAGAATACAGCCATCAGTTTCTCGGTTTGTATCGAAGACAAGTTTGGCAATTTCAATGAACTGAAAAGCATCTTAGCTAAGAAATTCAAGATTTTCTATAACGAAAATGTATCGTTGTACACCATCCGTCATTTTACCGACAAAGCCATCAGCATGGTGGAAAAGGATAAAACCGTTCTTGTAAAACAGATGAGCCGTGAAACGATGCAGATCGTAACACAAGAATAATTTATGCAGCCAGGTTCGCTGAAAGAAATCGGAAAACTGTTTTTAAAACTGGGGCTGATTGCTTTTGGCGGACCTGCCGCTCATATTGCCATGATGCGGGATGAAGTCGTTCGCAAACGACGATGGATGAACGACGACCACTTCATGGATCTGGTGGGCGCGACCAATCTGATTCCCGGCCCTAACAGCACGGAGTTAGCCATACACTTAGGCAAAGAAAGAGGCGGCTGGAAAGGACTTCTACTTGCCGGTCTGAGTTTCATTCTCCCTGCCGTATTCCTCACCCTGGGTTTTGCGTGGCTCTATAAAAACTATGGTGCCTTACCGGAAATTCAACCGTTCATTTACGGAATTAAACCTGCGATAATTGCCATTATTCTCTCTGCGGTTTACCCTTTGGCAAAATCTTCTTTAAAATCCCAATTTCTTATTGCAATAGGCATACTTGCGCTCGTCGCGTCATTTTTTGGAATAAACGAAATCATTGTGCTCTTCGGATCCGGACTATTGGCGCTCGCGGTCCAATATTGCAGGAATTCCAGAAAGCATCTCAACAGTTTTATGCCAATTGGCTTCCTTACAGTTTCCAACACCAAACTCTTTTTCATCTTTCTGAAAATCGGCTCCATTCTATACGGAAGCGGCTACGTGCTGTTTGCCTTTCTGGATTCGGAACTTGTACAAACCGGTATACTATCAAGACAAACACTCATTGACGCGATAGCCGTAGGACAGTTTACGCCCGGTCCTGTTTTTTCTTCAGTGACATTCATCGGATATCAGATCAACGGTTATATAGGCGCTTTGGTTGCCACCATCGGAATATTCCTGCCTTCTTTTGTTTTTGTGGCGGCATTAAATCCGATGGTAAAAAAGATGCGAAATTCGGCTCTTTTTTCTTCGTTTTTGGATGCGGTAAATGTTGCCTCCGTGGCACTGATCATCGTGGTCTGTTTCATCATGGGAAAGGAATCGATAACCGAATGGAAAACGGTTCTTATCATGGTATTGAGCTTAATCATCACCTTTGCTTTCCGAAAAATAAACAGCGTATGGATCGTTTTAGGCGGAGCACTTACAGGCTACCTGCTTTCCTTGGTATAATGCCTGAGAATTTCTCGATTAATTACACTACTTTTGGCAAATCCGAGTTATAGTAGTTATGTTGAAACAGGCGTATTTACTTCTTTTTTTCCTTTGTTTTTCTGCCGTTTTGGCGCAGGAAGCAAAGACGCCTTATCAGACAAAAAAAATAACGGTCTCCGAAAAACCGGTAGTTATTGACAGCATCAGCATCAACAAGGAATTTTTCAAACTTCTGGACAGGTTCGGAAATGAGATCGACACCCTTTTCTACAACGTTGATTTTCAACAAGGAACATTGGTTTTTAAGAACGATTTCAAATCTGCTGACACATTAACGGTACGCTATCTAAAATTCCCCGAATACCTCACCAAAAAGTATACTATTTATGACCAAAGCCGCGTGGTAAGTAACGATGCCGGTCAGAATCTATACCAGGTTTCACGAGAACCGATCGCCACTTTCAAACCTTTCGACGGATTAAATACATCGGGAAGCATTTCCCGAGGGGTTACGGTAGGAAACAATCAGAATTCGGTAGTAAATTCGAATCTCGATTTACAGATTACCGGGAAAATTTCCGAAAAAGTGAGTCTGCGTGCCTCGCTTCAGGATAGCAATATTCCGTTGCAGGAAGGTGGATATTCACAGAAACTGGATGAATTCGATCAGATTTTCGTTGAATTATTTTCCGATAACTGGGCCATTCGCGCCGGAGACCTCTTTCTTGAAAACCGACAGTCGCGCTTTCTTAATTTCAACAAAAAAGTACAGGGTTTATCCACCCATTTCACTTTTGGCCAACCTGAAAATAAAACCGATCTATTCGTGTCCGGAGCTATCGTTCGCGGGCAATATGCCAAAAGCACGTTTACAGGTCAGGAAGGAAATCAGGGCCCGTACAAGCTGAAAGGTCCAAATGGCGAATTGTATGTCCTGGTCATTTCCGGTTCAGAGCGCGTGTATGTGAACGGAATCCTTTTGGAACGCGGAGAAAATAACGATTATACCATCGATTACAACGCCGGGGAAATTCGATTTACGTCTTTATTCCCGATAACCTCCGAAATGCGTATCAACGTAGAATACCAATATTCCGAACGAAGCTACACCCGATTTGTTACCTACGGAGGCGTAACGCACGAGCGGGAAAAGTGGAGTATCGGTACATTTTTGTATTCTGAAAACGATGTAAAAAACCAGCCTTTACAGCAAAATCTTTCTCCCGAACAGGCACAAATACTAGTAGATGCAGGTGACAATCCAGATCTGATGACCGCTCCTTCCGCATACGAAGACAGCTATTCCGAAAATAAAATCCTGTACAGAAAAACACTGATTGGCGGCGTGGAAGTCTTTGAATATTCGATCGATGCAACCGAAGTTTTGTATAATGTAAAATTCACCTTGGTAGGCAACAATCTCGGAAATTATGTACTATCCAGCAATCAGGCTATTGGACGGATTTATGAATATGTGGCTCCTATAGCCGGTGTTTCGCAGGGAAATTATGAACCGATAACGCGGTTGATCGCACCCACAAAAATCCAGATTGCTACCCTAATGGGAAAATACAATCCAAGTGAGAAAACCAAAGTCGATTTTGAATTCGGTCTCAGCAATAACGACCTGAATTTATTTTCTTCCATGGACGACAATGACAATCAAGGCTTGGCCGGAAAAATCAATGCCAGACAACGACTTTTCACCAATAAATGGAAAGTGGACGCTTTTGCCGATTTGCAATTCATACAAAAAGAATTCCGCACCATCGAACGACTGTTCACCATTGAATTCAACCGCGACTGGAACCTGACCAATCCGGAAGGCGATCAAAGTCTGTTGATTTCGGGCTTGAATTTTGAATTACCCGGAAAAGGAATGGCCCGTTATCAATTGGAAAAACTCGACTTTTCGGAAAATTTTTCAGGGATCCGTCATGTGGTGGATGGTTTTTTCAAACTGAATCAATGGACTTTTTCCAACAACAGCAGTGCCCTAAAAAGTGATGCCAGCGAGACCAATTCCCGTTTCATCCGAAGTCAGACTTTAGGAAAGTATCATTTCAGCAAAAACTGGGTGGGCGGAAGTTTCCGCATGGAAGATAACGAAGAAAAAAACAATGCCACGGACGAATATTCGCCTTTGAGTCAGCGTTACAGGGAATTTGGTACTTTCATCGGACGGGGTGACAGTACAAAAGTTTATATGGAACTCGGCTATCTGCACCGAAGCAACGACAGTTTGCAAAACGGACTTCTGCAGAAAGTAAACACCTCAGATTCCTATTATCTCAAATCCAAACTGATCCAAACTGAAAAAAGCGATTTGGGCGTTTTTGTCAACTATCGCAATCTGAAATTTGAAGACCCTGCCCTTGGCAATGAACCGTCCTTGAATTCCAGAATACTGTATACCGATCGCTTTTTCAATCAGTTGATCCAAACCGCAACCACATTTGAAACCGGTTCAGGAACCCTAGCGCAGCAGGAATTCACCTATCTGGAAGTAGAACCGGGCCAGGGTGTTTATACCTGGAACGACTACAATGGCAATGGCATTCAGGAGCTGCAGGAGTTTGAGGTAGCGCCGTTTCCAGATCAGGCGATCTATGTACGCGTTTTTCTTCCGAATCAGATTTACGTAAAAACCCATCAGAATAAATTTTCACAATCGCTGACCCTTAATCCCCTGCAATGGCAAAATGAATCCGGATTCAAAAAAACACTGTCTTTTTTTTACAATCAGACCTCTTTTTTAATGGATCGCAAAATTGAACGCAAGGGTGATAATTTCGACCTGAATCCCTTTTCGGACAGCGATAAAGATTTATTGGGACTGAATGCCACCTTCCGGAACAGCTTGTTTTACAATCGCGGAAAACAGCAGCATTCGGTAACGTACACCTATCTCAACAATCATTCGAAGGCCTTACTTTCTGCCGGTACGCAGGAAAACAAATCGTATTCCCATCAATTGCAATATGCGCATCTGGTGCAGAAAATATGGCTTTTCGGTCTCGACGGTCAAACCCTTTCCAGTAAAGTCGATTCTGAAAACTATGCCAGTAAAAATTATATCTTAAAAGGTTATTTACTGGCTCCTAAAATTTCTTATCTGTTTTCGCAAAATGCCAGTTGGGATATTTTCTATGAATTTCAGAATAAAGAAAATAAGATCAATGCTACAGAAAAGCTGAACCAGCAGCGAATGGGAACTTCATTCACTTATTCTTCCGAGAAGAAATTCACTGCCAACGGAGAATTTTCATTTTATAAAAACGCTTTTGAAGGAAATCAGTTCTCCGCCGTGGCCTATCAGATGCTGGAAGGACTTCAGCCGGGAAAAAACATGACCTGGAATTTACTGCTGCAAAAAAACCTGACCCAATATCTGGATGTGAATGTCAATTATCAGGGAAGAAAGAGTGAAACCAGTCAGACAGTTCATACGGGAAGTATTCAGTTGCGAGCTTATTTTTAACATGTTATAATGAAAAAAGCTGAACAATAAACAGTATTTTTGACTTTATTAAAAACACAACCCATGAACAAAAAATACTTTTTAGGCCTTGTTTTAGCCGGGACCATAACGTTTGTTTCTTGTAAAAATGAAGAAACCGCCGAAACAGATCCAACCAATAAAAAACCGGTACCTTCTGTTTATGAAATTGTGAATGGCACCAACATTCCGAATAAACCGGCACAAATGCAACAACCGGCACAAATGCAACAATCGGTTGCGACTACACAACCACAAACTATAACAACTGTTACACCACCGACTTTGCCGGCTCCGGTAAAAGTTGGTAAAGGAATGAACCCGTCGCATGGCCAACCAGGTCACCGTTGTGATATTCCTGTAGGAGCACCTTTGAATTCACCGACTGCAAAACCGGCTACTCCGCAAGGAACAGCAAGCATCCAGAAGATTGAAAATGCTCAGTATACAGTTACGCCGGCGAACCCTTCAGCAGCAGGGACTGTTACCCCGCAAAACCAAGCAGTTCCCGCGATTTTGAATACAAACACCGCGACCGTTACCCAATTGAAAACGAATCCTGCTCATGGCCAGGAAGGACATCGTTGTGACCTACCCGTTGGAGCACCTATCCCTCAACAATAAAAACATTTTATCCAGCATATAAAACACGAAAAGCCACCAACTACCTCAGTAACTTTTCGTGTTTTTTGTTTATGTAGTCCGATTGCCGGAATGACTTTATTTACCGCCTTTCGTAAACTTTTCAACTTTATTGTTGATTGGTTTAACCGTTTTAAGATAATCGTAGATAGCCGCTAAATCTTCGTCTTTCATCCCTGCGTACATAGTCCACGGCATCACGGAATTATACTCTCCGGGTTTAATATTTGCCGGATTTTTAGAAATATCCATCCTTGATTTAAACAAAGCGACAAAACTTTCTTTTGACCAGGAACCGATACCGGTCGAATGTGGGGAAATATTTCCCGAGCGTACTACCGAACCATCCGGAAAAGGAAATTCCCGGCCGCCGCCAAAGTCAGTTCCCGCGATAAAACTCCCTTTTTCAAACTGTGTATGACAATCAAAGCAGGAGGCCGCTGTGGCCAAATACTTGCCATAGGCCACCGTATTACCTGGATCAGGCATTTTGGTTGGCGTTGCTTTCTGCGGAATCGTATTGATGATAAAATTCATAGGGAAATCGGAAGACGATTCCGGAATTGCGTTTTGAATCGGACTTAAGGTACGGATATAAGCAATAATCGATTTGATATCTTCAGGATCCATCTTGCCATAATTATGAAAAGGCATCACCGGAAACATCGCATCCCCATTTTTGTTTACACCTGTAGTTATGGCTCGGTAAAGCTCACCATCCGTATAATTGCTGATGGAAGACGGCGTAATGTTTTTGGAATAATAGGACCCCGGAAAACCGAATTTCTGATCGAACAACTCACCTCCCATCCCTATGGATCCGGGAACCAGCGGGCCGGAAAATTTAGACCAATCCCTTTTGGAATGACAATCGATACAAATCGTTACATGATAGGCCAGGTATCTTCCTCTTTCAATTTTTTCAGGGGTGGAAATCACTTTGATATCCGGGGGAGAACCTACATCGGGAAGCGCTGTTTTTACGTACAGCATTGCTAAAAAGAGGCCGGCAATTGCAAACAATCCCAAAAACAATAGTGTTTTTTTTACTCTATTCATAATATCCTTAATTAGAATTAAACGCATCTTTAGGATTTGGGACCGAAAAACAAAAACACAAACACCTCTGTTAGAGGACATTAAAATTATTAAAAAAATATGAAATTTCCGATAGTCAAATTCAAATTACTATCATCAAAGTGAAACAAATAAATGAAAAACAAAAAACCTTGTAAACTCAACGCTTACAAGGTTTTACAATTTTACACTGTGGAGAAGATGGGGCTCGAACCCACGACCTCTTGACTGCCAGTCAAGCACTCTAGCCAACTGAGCTACATCCCCATATTAGGAAGTCCGTTTGTCTATAAAAGTAATAGGTTTACGGCTCTTCGGTGCAAATATAACATTATTTAATATATCTTTTGCAACAAATTCCACTTTTGGCGAAACACGTAATTTTGCTCTGAAATGATCTTTGATTTCAGTGAGCAACTCTTCGGAAGGCTGGTTAGAGGCAATTTTAATCAGAATTTCGTCTGTCCCCACCTCATTGGAGGAAATCTCGATCACATGGCTTTGAACCCCTTCAAAATAAGTCAGCAAATCATGCATAGCCGGCGGGTACAACGTAGTTCCTTTGTACTTGATCATGTGTTGCTTTCTGCCTACGACCGGGCCAACCCTCAGCGTATTTTTTCCACATTGACAAGGCGACTTATGGAGTCTTACAATATCGCCCGTTTTAAACCGCAGTAAAGGCATTGCTTCAACTCCTAAAGTAGTGATGGTCAGTTCTCCGCTTTCACCTTCTGCAACGGGATTATCGTTGTCGTCTAAGACCTCGGTAATGATCAGTTCCGGATGCTGGTGTCCGCCCTGAAAATATTCGCATTCGGTAAAAGCTGTACTCATCTCGGTGGAAGCGTAAGTGGAAAACAACTGCAGATTCCATTTTGATGTAATCTTTTCGGCTAATAGTGTCGGGGAAAAATCCTGATTTCTCAGGGATTCACCGATACAGATTACTCCTTTTATGCTTGAAGCATTATAATCGATCCCGTGATTTTCAGCATATTCGATCATTTTCAACAAAAAAGAAGGAACGGCTATCAAATATTTAGGGTCATACTTTAAAATCGAATCCCATTGCAATTCCGGAATGCCGGCTCCCACACGGATAACACCCGCTCCCAGTTTTCGCAACCCTAAGAAATAGGCCAGACCTGCCATAAACCTTCTGTCAAGTGTGGTCATCAACTGTACGACATCACCTTTCTGAATTCCCGCACACGCAAACGAAATGGCTTCATTATAGGCCAGACGATCCAAATCTTTGTCGGTCAACCCAAAGGTCACAGGACTTCCCAAGGTTCCGGAGGTAGTGGCGTAATCAATGATTTCATGCATCGGAACACAAAAAAAAGCATCGTTATCCAACTGAAGATCCGTTTTGGAAGTAGTAGGGATCTGTTGTAAATCCTTAACCGTTCTTATTTCGAGGATATCTATTTTTTCTCTTTCGAAAAGCGCTTTGTAATAAGGTGATTTTTTGCTTAAATACTGCAGCGTCTCGACCAACTTTTGCTCCTGCAGCGCATTGATTTCCTGTAAGGTTGCTTTTTCTATTGCCGGTATCATTAGCGTCTGCGATTTATTTTTTTCAGATAATCTTCGATGTGATTGCGCTCCTGAAGCGATGGAATTACTCTGGCCAGTGCTTTTTCAAATTCGATTTTAGCGGCCGCGTCCCATCCTTTTTCGAAGTAATATTTTCCCGTTTTATAATACACCATCCAATAATCAGGATTGTTGCTTTGGTATTTTTTGATAAAATCCGCAGACAATGATGTATCCTTTTTAATGGCTTTATCTATTGTCCTGTCTTGAATCCTGAATTCCTCATAAGCATGATAAGCCGGCGAATCCACAAAAGGATCTTTCGGAATATTAGCTGATGCCGTTTCCAAAACCGCAAAGTCATTATCTTTCTTACCAAAAATTTTATTTAGATCATAGGCCACAAACTCCCCTAACTGATAGGGATTGGAAGAAACCCATGCCATTCTGCTTTCCGGTTTAAAAACAACGCTGTGATGCGCCAGTAACTCGTTTACCGATTTTTCATTTCCGTAACCGATCTTTTCGTTCTTAAGCCCTTCTCTGTTTCTCAAAATATCAGCCATTTTTTGCGGATTCATTTTGTCCTTCTCGGCCAACAACTCGGTCATCCTATCAAAACGGTATTTGGAATGGCTTTCTATGATATGCATGCGATTGCGTTCGTCAGTCTTGTAGGCATCGCTCTGAAAATGATTGGAACACACCAACTGGTCACTGTTCACTACTTCATAAACTCCAAATTTATCCGGAGAAACTTCGATTAGGATCGCTTTTTTATCTTTGGCACTTCCGACCATAATGGATTCAGAAACGAAAACGGAGCGTTTTTTTGCAATGGCTACCGCCTCATCAATGTTCGAAGCATATTGTAAAATCTCCCTTGCAAGTATAGCAATAGGCGTTTTAGCAACCAATGGGATTTCGGATTTTCCGGAATTTATCGTCACGGTCAGTCCTTCTAAATTCATACCGGAAACAACGCCTATCATTCCTCCCCAGGTAACAGACATGAATGGATGTCCGGTCTCCGGTCTAACGAAAGATACCATTTTGTCCTTGGCAAACTCATCGCCGGCATAAAAATCAAAATTTCGCCCGATCAACAATTCGCCATCTTCGGTTTTATCGCCCCAAACCGCCATAGACGAACAACCTATCAAAGCCAGGTCTTGCATCGCATGCCCAATATCGTGGGCGCCATGAAGATATAATATTCGTAAATAATTGGGCGCTATCGATTCAAAATCATTGGAAACATATTGTGAAATACCGTAAATTTCAGTCTGATATTCTTCGGGAACATTGAGGTAGAGTTTTCGATTATACCATTTCAGAAACTGACGCAGCATCTTCTGTTTGAATTTTGAAGGAATCATTTCCTGAATTTTCCCAAAGAATACGTGTTCCTGCTTCTTGATCAGCGGTTCAGAAAGGCTGCCGGTAATGAGTCCAATCTGCAAAGCATCCCCCGAAACATATAATTCCCAAAGATTCTGCCTGTTCTTAATGAAATAGTTGCTGCCCGAGGAAAAAAGAGTATCCGAATGTTTTACGACTACCGGCTTTTCCTGCTTGTATCCTTCTATTTTAGGTATATGATGAACTGATTCGTAAGTCCCGCAAGAGAACATACAAAAGGCCAATCCTATAACAAGCAGTATTTGAATTCCTCTTTTCATATTACAGCTCTAATTCTTTGTTGATTTTATCTACAAGATAATCGCCACCTAAAATTTCCGAACAAGTGGCTACTGCCCCAATAGTTACACCTAAAACGCCATGCATATTGATACTTTGCCCGGTCAAATACAGGTTGTCCAATTTCGTTTTTGGCGAAATGAATGTTTTCATCGGATTGCTCGAATCTTTTATGTAGCCATACAAATTTCCGTTATGCCCTCCGATATAATCGCGATACGAAAGCGGCGTCGATGTATGTACCGACTGAATACACTCTTGTATCCCAGGGAATTTCTTCTCAATTTCTGCTATAAAAATTCCCGCTTTTTCCTTTTTATATTGTTCATATAATTCACCGCGATCGCCTTTTTGAGAAACCGTATTATGCGTGTTTTCCCATTCTGCAAATTCTTCAAATTTCAGATAAGTGATAGCCGTAAAGCTTTCCGCCCAAACCTGATTTTCTTCCGAGACATTCATCGAAGCCATATAACCCTCCGGCCACGAGTCTTCAGTATATTCGATTGTATCCCAAACTCTGTTACTATCTTTGAAATGGTAATAATTATGATTAAGATATGGGAACGATTCCGGTTTAAAAACAATATACAGACTAAAAGCGGACGGCAGTACCTCCAAACTCTGAATTCTGCTGTAATACGATTTTCGGAACCTTTCTTCTCCTACCATTTTCAATGTGGTCTTCGGTTCTATATTCGAAAGAAAAATAGCTCCCGAAAACACTTCACCATTACGTGTGTTAACCGAAACCAGCTTATCTTCTTCAAAATTAAAGCCTACTACTTCACGGTGCTTATACACTTCCCCGCCGTATCTCCTAAGCTGTTTGATCAGCTGTTTGGAAATCTGGCTTCCCCCGTTTATGCAACGCCAGGCACTTTGGATATACGAATTTACGGAAAGTGCGTGAACATAAAAAGGTGTTTTATCGGCAATTCCGGCATATAAAAAGTTGGAACCGGCTAAAACCGCTTTCAGTTTTTCATTATCCGTTAATTCATCCAGATACGCTTTGGCATTTAAGGATAAAATTTCACTTTGATAGCCGCCACCTTGCTTTAGATTGTATAACGGAAACGAATCGCAGGTATAGATCAGTTTATCGCAATAAGCTCTTATGGTCTTTTCTTCCTCAGGAAAATAAGTTAGTAATTGCTGCACGAAATTCTCATAGCCCTGCGCATGTGGGTATTCGGTTTCATCACCTTCAAAAGTAATAATATCGAACCCATCCTCATCCATCTTCTTGAGCTTCAGATCGTCCATAATCCCTAAATAAGAAAAATATTTATAAAGATTCTGGCCTTCTTCCAATCCGCCAATATAATGGATACCGGTATCAAAAATTGTCTTTTCGCGTACGAAAGTCTGCAGATTGCCGCCGTATTGGTTGTTCTTCTCCAGCACGCAGACGCTCTTCCCTTCCTTGGCAAGAATAATGGCAGAAACTAAACCTCCCAGACCACTACCGATAATTACTATGTCGTATTTTTTATCCACTCTTTATTTCTTTAAAACCATTAGACCCTCTTCATTACCACTCATCTCGAAACCTTGCCCTATAAAATGGTCTTTCAACTCAAAATTATCAATTAAAACGATTTGTTTTACATCGTTCAGTTCCATTTGCTTTACAAAATCAGTACGCTGCCCTGAAACCAGTAAAACATTTGCTTTCTGATTATTTCCCGAAACGGAATTCAGATAAGACAGCTGTCGTCTTTTCAAAATATAATTGGACGACGCTATGCTCCTTTTTTCTTCGTCCTGAATAAAGCTTTCTATTTTTCTTTTCGGCTGTTGGAGCACTAATAAAGTATCCAACTGACCGTAATCATCAGCTATGTGAAGTATTTTAGCCTCTTCTTTTATGATCTGACTTAATTTGAAATACAATGATTTTCTCTTTTCAAAATCAGATTTCACAGCATCGATCACTTCCCGTTCTTTGTAAAGGTAACTAAGATGAATTTTGTTTCTGAAGTAATTCTCATCTTCCAGTTCCTTGCGTAACACATCATATTCCGCACGGAAATATTTGCCTATTTTTTTTGTTCGTTCGGAGTAATTCGTTCCGAAGGAAGTATCTTCAGGTTCAATTCTTTTTCCAATAACCACCGAAATACTTCCGTCGTAAATAATATGGTCGCCTTTAGGAAGAACTTCTGCATTTCCGTGGATGTATACCGGGAGCACATCTAAATTAAAATGTTCGGCCAGATAGAAAGCGCCTTTGTGGAAACGATTGATTACACCATCATCAGAACGCGAACCTTCGGGGAAAACCATTAGGGAATAACCCTGTTCCACTTTTTCGCGTAAATGCTCCACACTTCCTTCCACTCCTTGTGAAACCGGATAATAGCCAGCCAATTTTACCACGCGGCCAAAGATCGGCGAATTGTAAACCCAGTCATTCACCAGATAAATGATTTTTGGTGTTACCATTCCGATGGCCAAAGTATCCAAGAAAGACGTATGATTGGAAATAATCACTGACGGCTTATCAAAGGTTTCCCCGTTTCGATTTATGATCTGTTTTTTCACAAATGGGTTCGAATACAAAACCGATTTCATGAAGTTGGAAATAATGATCCGGAACCACATGATTTTCACTTCCTTTTTAACCGGCAACAATTTCAATATGATTTTTCCGGTGAAGGAGAAAACAAGTCCGCCCAAGCCATAATATAAAAACGAAAGCGTCGAGTGGATCAACAATCTCATTGATATCGGCGAGTTCCCTTTCTTTGTTCTGTTGAAGAAACAGATTCTGAACAAAATAGGGTAGAAAATAAACGTAATCAACAGCGCTGCGAAAACACCTATTAACGAAACAGATGAAATGGATTTTAAGGCCGGATGATCCGCAAAAATCAACGCTCCGATAGCTAAAATTGTTGTTAAAGCCGCTAATATTATTGAAGTCCGGTACGTCGGCATTTCGTCTCTTCCAGTGGTGTATTCCTTCTGCATTGCGCTGGTCATGAAAATACTGAAATCGACTCCGTGACCGAAAATAAGCGTACATACGATCGTACTGAAAATATTCAGCTGAATTCCGAAAACCCCCATTACTCCGGCTGTAACCAATCCGGTGATGACAATTGGGATTGTGCTCACAATTACCAGTTCGATACGACGGAAAAACACGAACAATATCAAAATTACGGCCGCAAACGAATAGTTTACCAGATCGTTGAAATCATCTCGAAGTCTACCTAAAAAGGTTTCGTTCATTTGCTGTCTGTCGATCGGCAGTACATTCTTTTCATTTGAAATATTCTTCACGAAAGCATCCCTTTGCTCGTTGGATACTTTTACAACCGAAGCGATCGTATAAAAACCATTTTTCGATGCCACAAATTCATCCAAAAAGAGGGTTTTCACTTTAGCATAAGTTTCAAACCCAATAGGTGCAAATTGCTTTTGAAGCAAATCATAGAAATTTTGATGCGATTCCGGTTTAAAACCGATGGCGCTTCCTGCTGAAATTAAATTTTGTTGTAGAACTGCTTTTTTATCAGCTGTCCAGAATGCATTCCATTTTGCTATTTTCTTTTGCTGCGTTTCCTTTGAAAGCACTACGCCTCCAATGGAACTGAAGTTTAGAATCTCCTTATTATTTTTATCTTCGGTTAGCGTTCGGAATAGCGAATTTGCATTGGAAAGTGCTTCTTCCGCAGAATTACCGTAAGAGGCCAGATAGATCGATTTTGATGTCAGATTGGTTGCATTTTCCAATTTAGATTCGGCCTTTTTAATTTCGGTCGGAACAAAATTCAATTCAGAAAGATTGTTATTGAACTTCACTTTTCCGAAAGTAAAAATGCTAATGATGATAATTACAATACTCGAAATGATCAGAAACTTATTGCGTTCAAACGAAAAACCGGCTGCTTTGTCCAATATCGTTTTGCGTTCCTGCTCATCGATTTTAGGATGATACAGATGCGGGATAATCAGCAAGGAGAACAAAGCCGAAACCACGACACTGATGGCCGCAAAAATCCCCAAATCCTTAAGCGCTTCGGAATTCACGAAGAGTAAACACAAAAAAGCCAAAGCCGTGGTGCTGCTACTCATGATCAGTGGCATCGTAATGTCTTTGTACAGTGTTTTCAGATCGCTGTTATTCTTGTAATGTGTGAGGATGTGTAGTGAATAATCGATGGTCACCCCTAACAATACCGCACCCACACTTAATGAAATAGCCGAAATCGTGTTTCTTATGAAATACAGGCATGCAATGGCAACCAGTACGCCGAAAATTGAAGGGATAAAAATGATCACCGGTACCAGTAATTTTCTGTAGAACAGGATCAGAATCAGCATCAGCGTTCCCAGAGAAACCAAAATGGTCGTGATGATGTCCTGTTTGATCTGTTTGGCATTGGCTACTGCAATCAGCGATGCACCAAAATAATCCACGCTTGCTTTCCCGGCAAACTGTTTGTTTAAATTGGATTTTATAGCCGTTAGTTTATCAACGAAAAGCGTGTTTTTTTTGGTTTCGCTTCCGCTTAATTTCGGATTGATGAACAACAAAAGTTTCGATTCGTCCTTAGTAACCAGAAAACCGTTTTTAAGCTGAAACTCATCGCCAATACTCAACTGTTGCAGTTTCTTTAAGGCGATAAAGGAAATTCCGAGCGGATCGTTTAAGATAAAATCCTTTGCTACGATTCCGGTTGGCGAAATTAAGGTATGGTAATTTTTTTCGACCTGAACTGAAATACTGTCTTTACTCAGTTTCTGCTCTATTTGATCATAATCTTTGTCCTCCAGAAACAAAGGAAGATTATTGTATACAAAATCGAACGTTTCCTGAATATTTTCTTCATCAACCTTCCCTTGAATATCTTTAATGTAAGCGTTGCAGGAAGCCACACTGTCCAAAAAAACAGTTGCGGTTTCGGCCATATCGTCTACCGTGCCGCCTTTTTCCTTCTCGATTATTACCGTAATTTTATCCGAAAAGTTAAGCTGTTTCAACACTTTGGTCGCTACATCGGCTTTGTCGTTTTTCGGGATGATGCGGGTAATGTCTTCCTCAAATTTGATTTTGGAGGCAAAAAAACCGAAAATCAGCAAAAATACCACAGCAATCCCTACTGCTGCCAGCTTATTTCGCTGCACAAAATGATGAATTCTTATAAAATAGGTATGCATTTAATTTCTCGATTTTTTCGACAGCGAAAGTAGCAAATAACTTCCAACTCCAAAAAGAATTGCCATTACAGTTGCCAAAACAAAACTGCCAATCACATATTGCAGCGCATTTGTTTTTATATGCTCAAAGGTTATAGGGCTCCCTAAAGTATATTTTGCGGTATCCTCGACAAAAAACGAACCTGCCTGCAATGAACCATAAATGATAAAAGGAATCATCGGCGGAATACTAACATTGGAAAACGCAAAAGCCAAGGCTTTGTTCCACTTCAGCAGTACCGCGACCGAAATGGCGATCAGCGTTTGAAATCCCCAAAAAGGCGCTATGCCCACAAAAACGCCCAAGGCGATAGAGGATGCTTTTATCGAATAGGAATCCGAACTCTCTAAAATGTCCTCACGAATGAACTCCGCTAAACTTTTTTTTTTAAAACTTCGAAAGAAGTCTCTGGGTTTGATGTATAAAAGAGTAATGATCACCAAAACCGTATTCAGGATACTGATTCGGGTAAAATCTTTAAAAGGACGAAAATGAGTTACACGTTCATTCGGATCGTATAAAATGTCAATCGGTATGTTTTTTACTTCAACACCATTCCATGCTGAACGGACAATAACTTCGATCTCAAATTCGAATTTCTTAGTAAAAAAACGGGTCGGAAGCGACTCCAGCGGATACAAGCGATAACCCGACTGTGTATCCTCCAGTCTGATTCCGGTTTCGAACCAAAACCAAAAATTTGAAAATTTATTCCCGAAACTGCTCTTTTTCGGAACACCGTCCTGACTCATGTTACGGCTTCCGATCAACAGTACCTTCTCTCCGGATTGCTCCAAATGATCCAAAAAAACGGGAATATCATCAGGAAAATGCTGGCCGTCAGAATCAATAGTAATTGCATAACGATAACCTAATTCCTTTGCTTTTTTAAAACCTACGCGAAGCGCATTCCCTTTTCCTTTATTTTCAGCTACGTGAATCTGTTGAATCTGCGGATATGAGGTCAAAATTTCTTTTGTGGTGTCGGTTGAACCGTCATTAACGACGATACAGTGTTGCGTATATTTCAGGACACCGTCAATAACACGTCGTAAGGTTTTGTGATTATTGTAAGTTGGAATGATAACACACAATTTATGGGTTTCAATTCGCTCACTAAAGAATGGATTGGCACTCATGTGTATTATTTTAAAATCTGTTGCTTTTCGCTATCGGAAAAAACCGTTGATTGTCTAACGTATTTTTTTACGTATTCCTTTACCTCACGAGACTGTTTATCGAAAGAACTCATAATCAACTTCTTATCTTCTTCAATATTGCTTTTATATTTCAGGATCTTGGGTGAGTTTTCCTGAATACTGAGACGAATCAGACGAATCTCAACGCTTGAAGGCTCCGATTTTAATGTCTTTTCCAACAAAGTTACACCTTCAAGAAACAGTTCTTTTTTCTGTTTGACTTTCGGAGCATACTTTGCTGTAAGAATGATCGAAGCGCCTTTATAAGCCAATAAAGTCGGATTGTTTTTACTGTATCCCGAAAGCATTGTATGAAACTGTTCCGCTGTTTGCTTTGACTGTGAAGCGGCATAATAAGCTTCCCGCACCTCCGTCAAATCTTGGGCAAGCAGGGTACAAAAAGTCGCAACTATGCAAAACAGTAATTTCAAAACTATGCTTTTTTATAAGTGTTGGTCAGTTTTAGCGCTACGGTATCTTCGAAGCTTGTAGTGTTTTTAACTTTGATTTCGGTTTCCAGCGTACCTGAAATCTCCAATTCCAAGCGCAGTACAGCATGCACATCCGGATTGATAAGCGCCATGAATTTCACGTTGGAAGAATTGGTCATAAACAAAGAACTTCCCAGTATTTCCTGAGAAAGTTCTTTGATTATCTGCATCATGCATACGCCCGGCGTTACAGGATTTCCCGGAAAATGACCTTTAAAAACATCGTGTTGGTTATTCAACTGCACGACTACATCATATTTCCCTTCCGAAACATTTTCTAATTTTTGAACGGTATAAAAATCCTTAAGTAACATAAGCTATGATTATTGTTTAATATCAAAAGTATAAGAAATACCTACCTGGAAAACCTGATTTAAATAAACATCATTAAAATCGTTGTTATAACCGCTATCATCATAGTACTCACCTCCAAAAATATCGATCAATCCTTGTTTGTATCGAGCTTCGAAACCAAGTCCGTTAGGCAACGTATACCCGAAACCTCCCACGATTCCCATATCAAAACCGATCAGGTCATTACCTAGCGGTCTTTCAAAATTATCGTTTAATTTAAAATCTAATGTCGGTCCCACAACGGCTTCGAACCCGTGGAATGTAAATTTATTCATCAGTCCTAAAGATAAAAAATCCAATGAATACTTTTTTTCAGTATAGGTGTCGGTAGCGAAGTTGTAGTTTTGAACGATCGCTCCTTGCCCGGAGTATCCAAGTTCCGGCTGAAGGGTATAAATTTTTGCCAGTTTAATGGCCGCAAAAGCACTAACGTAAAAATCGGTTTTGAAATCGGCATCATCCACACCGGTGAACTTTGAGAAGGTAGCACCACCTCGGATACCCGGTTTTACGGTTACCTGTGCATTCATCTGTGTTAATCCGAAAAAGCATAACAACGCTACAAATACTTGTTTTTTCATCTTTAATTTTGATTAGTGATTTGATTTAATTTAATCGTCAGCCGGATATTCTTATGACTGATGGTGATATTTTCGGCAAAAGTACTGTTTTTTGAATCAAATTCGAAGACAACTTTTTCCTTATGACGCGACGCATTGATCAATTTCTGCAACTTCTGATCCTTTTTATCAAAAAAGAGATAGTTAAATCGTTTGCCTGCTTCGGATTTATAAATATCGTACTCTTCGTGGGCCATCCTATCCGTTACCGCGTAATTTACTTTCAGCAGTAAGCGGAAATCATCCCGCAAGGTGTTTACGACTATTTTCTTATTTAAATCTTCAACAATGTAATTGACCTTAAAATCTTTTTCCGATAATTCAAAATCAAGCAGGGTGTTTCCAAAATCCGTCGTAAAAACTACACGATGAATGGAATCATTAAGTCTTTTGGCGATAAATATTCCGCTGAGTTCATTTCCATAAACCTCAATATGTGCTTTATAGATATAATCGGTTTTCGGATCCGAAAAATAGGGATTCTTTACTTCTTTTATTGTTGATTCCTTTCTGACCGCATTGGGAATTTCATAGGATTTACAGGAAAAAAGAAGCGTCGAAAAAAAACTAATTAGTAAAAACCGAATCGTCAATTTTTGCATTGATCTGTTTATTTTTAAATACGATTAGGGTAAAGTCGCCGGACGGCTCAATCAGTTTTACCTGAGAAACGGTCGCGTCATCCATTGGAAAATACAGATCCACCTGCTGAATGTATTTCTTAATGGTTGCTGTTTTCGGCGTCAGTTTGGCGATATAGGAATCTTTACTTTTGAAATAAGCTATCGTAAATTCCTTATCATCAAACATGTTTCCGCTTACGCTGCCGACTATCAGTTTATTGATTTTTTCAAACATCTTGCTTTTCGCATCCACCGTACTTTTATTTCCCTGATCATTAATATATACCTTATTGTTTTTGAAAACAATACTGTACTGATACGGTTTTGTATACTGCCAGTTAAGCCAGTTCGGCTGTTTGAAATACATTTTTCCCGACGTTTCAATATCTTTCGATAAGAAATCAAGGTGTTTGTATTGCGTAAAATCAGTCTTTAATGTTTTTATGTTCTTGGTTTCTTTCTCAACTTTCGTTTTAAAAACATCGATTTCTGCCGGAGTCAATTTCTTTTCCTGGGCAAAAACACTGTTGGCAATTAAAAGCAACAGTATAAAAACTCTAATTTTCATAAGCTGGAAGATTTAATAAAGCATCTATGGTTACACATTCATACTTTTCGGATTGCAAAAATAACAATAACTGTTCCAAAACATTCACTGTTTTTAACGAAGTGTCATGTAACAATATAATTCCTCCCGGCACCAGTCTTTTTTTGATGCGCTCCAAAATCTTGATTTCATTATCAATAACCGTATCTAACGAGCGATTGTTCCAACCAATAACATGGTGATTGGTCTTGGAAACGGCTCTGGCTATTTTGGGATTCGTTACACCGAACGGCGGTCGGAAATACAAAGCTTTCTTACCGGAAAAACGCTCAATGATTGTGTTGGTCTGAACCAGTTCCTCTACTACTTTTCGCGTCGGAAAAATACCGAAACGGTTCGAATGGGAATACGAGTGATTTCCAACGGTGTGACCTTCCGCTACAATACGTTTAAAAATATCGGGATGCTTTTCGATCTGACTTCCGATACAGAAAAAAGTAGCTTTTGCATTGTATTCCTTCAAAAGATCAAGTACTTTTTCGGTCATTGGGTGCGGTCCGTCATCAAACGAAATCGCAATTCTTGGCTTTTTTTCACCGGGATTATCGCAATAGGTTTTTACGAAATAGCCCATTTTGATATTCGACGACCCGAAAATGGTGATCCCAATCCAAAAAGCAAAAAATGGTAGAACAACCCACCATTTCACATCAATAAAAAAACTCAAAACGGAAAGAAAGGCAACTGCACAAATACAAAAAATAAGTATGTTTTTATGTTTTAGCATTTCTTGAGTAAGATTAAACTATGGTCTTTCCCCCGGTACTGATTGTATAGTAAAATTGTATTGTATGCATCTTTTTTCAGCGCATTCATACTTACGATTTCCGGAATATGCTGATTTTTGATAATGTTCGCAGCGGTCCAGAAACCAAATGCGGATGATGTATTGTACTCACCACTTAAGTGTTTGTAATATACTTGAGGCGTATTTCCGAAAAGTGAACGGGAAACATCGTAGTAATTATCGAATTCCACATCACCATTATTCCCCAGAACTACTGCGTCAAGGTCGGAAATTTTTAAATTATTAGCTTCTAAAAAGGCAGAGATGAAATTAGCAACCTCATTAACTTCCATGGCGCTTTGCATAGCAACTGCGTCAACGGAGGCATAGGAGCTATCCTTTTTTTCACTTTCCAACACAAAAAAACCGGCTCCTTCGGCGTGAACAATTCCTTTTGAGTCGGAATTTAGAACAGAGTAAGGTTTATCTTCTTCTGACTTCACGAGATTAACCAGCTTGTGAAGTGACAAGGTATAAGCACCTGTTTCATCGATTCCGCCGACCAGAATACTGTCTGCTTCCTTGTTTTCGATCTGCATTTTTGCATCTAACAATGCCATTTCAAAAGAAACCGCACCGTTTACATACGTAAAATTATAGCCTTTACACTGCAATCCCAAAGCGATCTGACCACCTACGGTATTGTGTGTGGATTGGATGAAGGATGTTGGCGTAAGGAATTCTTCTTGATTGTCTAAGATGGATTTCAAAAACTTTTCCGAATCTTCAACACAACCCATTCCTGTTCCAATGATGATGGCTTCCGGCATTTCCACATTTGCTTCTTTCAGCGCTTTTGAAGAAGCTGCAATTCCCATTTTCACTCCTTTAGCCATACGACGGCTTGCCGCCGGCGGAATAAACTCCTTGTACGAGGGCTGATTGGCATAAACCACATTCTCCGTAGTATTCACGGTTACTTCCGATAAAAATTCCGTTTCGAAAGTATCTTGCACTGAAATACAACTTGTTCCGTTGATATACGTCTTCATCAGTTTTTAGAGAATAATACGGTTGAACAATTTCCACCAAATCCGAAAGAATTGGATAGAACATGTGAAATAGGTTTTTCTTTCAGAGTAGTCTGCGGAATTAAATCAAATTCCTCCATTGGCGTTTTGAAATTCAGATTCGGAAAAACAACATTGTTCTGCAAAGCCAAAACACTGTAAACCGCTTCAATGGCAGCAGCTGCCGCTAAAGTATGTCCGGTAAATGCTTTCGTTGAACTGAATTCCGGAACGTTTTCTCCGAAAATACGCAAGAGGGCACGTCCTTCCGACAAATCGTTATTCGGCGTTGCCGTTCCGTGTGCGTTGATATAATCAATATCTGACATCTTTAAATTGGCCATTTTCAAAGCTTTTTGCATTGCTAAGAAAGCACCTTCCCCGTTTTCAGAAGAAGCCGTTTGGTGGTAGGCATCGTTGGCATTTCCGAAACCGGAAACATAGGCCAGTACTTTTTTGTTTTCCTTGCCAACCATCGCATCAGATTCCAAGACCAGAAAAGCCGCAGCCTCCCCTAAATTCAATCCCTTACGGTTGTTATCAAACGGCGTGTTATAAGAATCCGACAAAATCATCAGGGTCTTGAAACCGTTGATGGTGAATTTCGCCAAAGCGTCTGTTCCGCCTACGATTACTCGATCCAATTGTCCCGACTGTATTAGACGCGCACCGATCATAATGGCATTCGCCGCCGAAGAACAGGCCGTACTGACTGTAGTCACCAATCCTTTCAGTCCGATATACTCGGCGATTTTATGAGTGACTTCGCCGCAATCGTGGCTGGTAATGTATCTTCTGCAGGATTCGTCTTCAAAGTAATCGTAATAGTACTTTTCGGTCATGTCCATTCCGCCTACACTTGTCGCAGAAATCAGTCCGGTTCGGTACTCATTACAGTCTTTGATTCCGGCATCTTCCAAAGCTTGTTGTGCAGCAATGGCACCCAACATGGACGTTCGGGAAAAATCATTATCCGACGAAAGTCCTAATTGCTGCGCTAACTCCTGATTGCTTTTTTTAATTTCTCCGACTTTAATAACGGCTGCGTGGGTCGTTTCAAAATTCTCAATGGCAGAAATTCCGGTTTTACCGCTTATCAAAGCAGCATAATTCTCTTCGACATTGTTTCCAATCGAAGAGATTATCCCCATTCCTGTTATGGCTACTTTCATCTGATATATCCGGATTGTTATAGTTCTTTTTTAGTCGGTGAGACAAAAAAGCAACTAACGCTTATTTTGTTCTGTTATCGGTAATATAGGTTGCCATGGTTTCAATTGACTGGAAAATTGTTTTTCCCGCTTTCGGATCTGTCAATTTGATACCGTAATCTTTATCCAACAATACGATTAGTTCCAAAGCATCAATAGAATCCAATCCTAAACCATCTCCGAAAAGCGCATCGTCATCATTAATTTCCTCAACCGCAATGTCTTCTAAATTTAAAACTTCAATAATTTTCCCCTTTAACTCCTGCTTTAATGCTTCCATGATTATTTATTGTATAATGTTTTTACTGTTTCTTTATTATGTTCTAAATCCCCTTGTTTTTCAACCATATAAAGGATTGCTTTGTACTGTTCCTGATAATATTCCACCCAACCGCACAATACTTTTTCCGCTTTGTTTGTCGCCAAAAGTAAGTCGGCATAATTGGTCATGAACTCGGCATTGAAATCTTCAAAAACAAAAAAAGCGTTTTCCGACTGTAATTTGTGCTTGATACTGACCTCACCGATGCAAATATTAGGCAACGTATAAACAAAGACGGCCGGACTCGGAAAATAATTCTCCTTATCCGCAATGGAACTCTGGTATTTCACGTCGGTATCCAAACTGGATGACTGATTGGCAAAAACCAAAGCGATATTATTATTCTCTTCTTGTTTATCACTGTTCGACAGAATGATCTCCGAAGCTAAAAAGGCCAATTTGCTTAGATTATCCATTTTGAAAAATTTAGGATAATCCATGTTGAAATTTTTATAAGCCGTTTTTGCAAATTCCGAAAAAGGAACCTCCCCGAGTTCAAATACTTTCGCGCCGTTAATTGTAACCGAATTGTTTTCGATTACACAATGACCTGATATGTAATTTTTTGTCTGCAAATTTAATTTACTTTTTCAAATAAAACAGCGGTATTACATCCTCCAAAACCGGAGGCCGTTTTCAGGAAATAATTGATTTCCTTTTTTTCATTTTTTGTCAGAACCGAAATAGGCTGTGAAACTCCCATTTTAGTAAATCCTTTTGATGCGATCAGTTGATTTTTTCTGGCACTTTCGATAGCGATTACTGCCTCTAAAAGCCCGGATGCACCCAACGTGTGACCATAAAATGCTTTTAGGCTATTCACGGAAACGTCGTTAATACCCAAACGGCTAAATGCCACCGCTTCCATTTCATCATTGTAAAGTGTCGCGGTTCCGTGCGCCGAAATATAATCCAGCTTTTCTTTTTCTAAGCCTGCTTCCGAAAAAGCACTTTCAATACTTCTGAACAATCCCTCTCCGGTTCGCGAAGGACCTGAAATGTGGTTGGCGTCATTTACAGCACCATCTCCTATAACTTTTACAGCTCCTTTGCCCACTTCCGATTCGATTGAAGTCACGTAAACTGCAGCGGTTGCTTCACCCAATGAAACTCCATTTCGTTCCTCGTCGTATGGTTTGCAGGGAACCTCACTCATCGCCTGAAACGAATTGAATCCCGACAGAACAAATTCGGATACCTCGTCTCCGGCAAGCACGAAAGCGTTATCATAAACACCGGCCTGAATCATTCGCTTGGCGATTGCAATGGCCAATACACCAGACACACAGGCGTTGGAAACTACGATAGGTTCGGTCGAAAACCCGAAAAACAAACTGATTTTCTTTGCCAAAGCAGCTAAATGAGCTGCATCAACAGTATTGTTTTGATCTTCCAAAAGGCGGATATTCCCTTTAGTTGTTGAAAAAACAAATGCTGTTCTGTTGGTAATTTTATGTGTAGCGATTAATGGCGATAAAGCCAAAATCAGCATTTTTTCTAATTTGGTGAAATGGGTTTCCGAAGAAATTCCGCTGAAAGCCGTATCGATTTCATCTGAATTAATGATCGATGAATAAAACGATTCAAGCATGCCCAATTTCTTAAACTGCTGAATGCCGGATCGCCCTTTCAGCAGCGCCTCCCAATTGGAAGCCACGTCAAAACCTAAAGGGGTAACACAGTTGGTTTCTGTTATGTAAACATTCTTTACCATTACTTCAACAAACCTACTTTTCGCTTCCATTCTTCAAAAAAAGGCGGAAGATTTAACGATAATGTTCCCGTTTCATCTACAAATACCTGAACGGTTTCCCCAGTGCAGGCCACTTCATTATTAGGATCGTAAATCTTATATCTGAAGATCATTTTAGCGGCAGGTGTATCCACGATTGTGGTTTCAATCCGACCTACATCGCCATAACGCAACGATAATTTATGTTCGCAGGTCGACTTCACGATGGGTGTCGTATAACCATATTTGTTCACATCTAAATAGGAAATGCCGTGTTTGCGGCCAAATGCTTCGCGTCCGTCTTCAAAATACGTAATGTAATAACCGTGCCATACAATCCCCAACGGATCGGTTTCGTTAAAACGAACACGTATTTCCTGGGTAACCGTAAGTTCCGTCGCTTCGTTATACTGCTCTTTTCTTTTTATCATAGACGATTGCAATGGTTATTGTAAGTATAAAAAACAAAAGTAATAAATTAATTTCGGGAAGGATTTCCATAATACCTCCGTTGCGCAACAGCACATCATAAAATGCATTCAATCCCCAGTTCATCGGTGAGATATGCGACACATACTGCATGATTTTAGGCATGGCAAAAACGGGAACCCAAACACCTCCGATGGCCGCCAAAATAACAACAGAAGTCGCTCCGAATGGCGCCGACTGTTCCTGTGTTCTAGCAACGGTTCCCAATAAAATCCCGAATCCGATAGCCGCCAAACCTGAAAAAAGTGCCACCAGGCTCATTAAAATCACTTTTCCTTCGATGTCCAAAACCGGAAGACCTAAGTACGGAAAAAGATAAACTCCCACAGCGACCATCAGGAAAAACTGAATCATACAAATGATCAGATAGGTAGCGGTTTTACCTGCAATTACAACGGCGTACGGAACCGGATTTGTAATTAAACGTATCTGTGTGCCTTGTCCTTTTTCCTTTACGATGTTGATCGAAAGCGGCACGATGATAAAAAATATCGCAAACAGCGTCCACGCCGGCACATTATGCTGCACCGAATTGGGAAGCATCTCTTTATTATCGATTCTAGGTACTATTTCCTTAAAAGTGATAAAGTTTTCCTGTTCGAAAAAAGGCTCGCCTTCTTCACCTAGCTGATCCTGAAATGCTTTGTAAATAGATTTCGTTTCAACCTGGGATATCATTTTATCAATCGCACTTTTCACCGCATTCTTAAAAGTAAGCTGTGTAGCGGGATCAAAGTACATTTTGATTTCTTTTTTGCTGATTTTTTCTTTTTTGGTTTTTGGAACCGAATCTTCCAGACCAAATTTGCTGATGATCTCGTCTACATTCTGAGTTACTTTCTTTTCCAAATCGGCACTCAGTTTTTCAGGAATAACGATTGCCAACTGGTATTTCCCTTTAAAAACGGCTTCCCTTGCCACGTCCTCGGTTACGGCTTGTCCATTTATCTCGGCAACTATTTCAAAAGAACCACTTTCATCTAAACTGGTCTTTACCGTTTTGGAAATTTGACCATTGTCTTTATCCACCAACAGAATCGGAATCTTACTTTCAGTAACCGATTTGAAGGTGCTATCCTGAATTAAAGTAACCGTAATGATCAATATCAATGGCATGATGAACAAGATCACCAATCCACCTAAATCTCTTTTCAGCAGAAGTATTTCTTTATGAACCGACATCAAAAACTTATACATCATCGCGCAATTCTTTACCGGTTAATGAAATGTATACGTCTTCCAGATTATGCGCATTGGGCGTCTTCCGGATTAATTCCTCCGGTGCACCCTGGGCATAAATTCGTCCTTTGTCGATAATTGCAATGTGTGTACAGAAATCCTGCGCTTCCGACAAATGATGTGAAGTATAAATAATCGAAGTCCCTTTTGTATTAAGTTCCTTCAGATAATCGATAATAACATTTTTTGACTGCACATCTACCCCAACAGTAGGTTCATCCAAAAACAAAACCGAAGGTTGATGCAGGATTCCGGCGATGAGATTGACTCTTCGCTTCATTCCCCCTGAAAAAGTCTCTACTCTTTTATCTGCAAATTTCAACAAACCCAAATGATCCAGAGCGTCATCTACCTTACTGTGCAGCTCTTTACCTCTCAATCCGTACATGCTTCCGAAATAACGCAGGTTTTCACGCGCCGTTAACGTCGGATACAAGGCATACTCCTGAGGAACTACGCCAATATTTTCTTTGATTACCGTCGCGCTTTTATCATAGGAAAGTCCGTCAATGGTAAACTTACCTGAAGTCGGTTTTATCAGTCCGCATAACATGGAGATCAGCGTGGTTTTGCCGGCGCCGTTCGGTCCCAACAAACCAAAAATTTCGTTTTTCTCGATTAACAAACTCAGGTTGTTCACCGAAAAATCTTCCGCCTCCTTATACTTTTTGTAAAGTTCTGTTATATGGATTATTGGCTCGTTCATCGTTTTATATCGCTTTTTTCAGTTTTTTAAAAAAAGCTTCTTCCAAATCCGCCAATCCGAGAAGTTCATCAGCCAGACTGTTATAAACATCATTCTGATTACTTCTCTTTTTATAAACTCGGGACGCATTAACGGCAAAATCACGCCATTTGTCACCGATAGTTGTCATTTCAAGCGAAAGTTCCTTCAATTTATCATTCTGAAGAATAACTGCTGCTTCCTGAAGAAAAGCCGCATAAATAAATCGGAAACCACCGCCCCCGGTACCGATTTCCTCCTGCATGCGCACCATTTGCGCTAAATAGTGGTTTGCTACTCTTGGATTCTTTTTAATCGGCCATCTGCGGATGCCTTTCGCAACATAGCGCATTCCTTTTACACCGATGATCGGCATAGGGGCAAGCATGTCTTTACAGGTATTTTTTATTCCTTTTCTGATGGCTTTTTCCCAATCGATCTTTTCCGGAATTGCCACAGGATAATACATCTGGCCTTTAGGCGCAAGAGCTCCTTTGGCAAAACGCACTTTCTCCAGTTCTTTTTCGGTCAGCGTGGTAACGGTCTCCATTACCGGATCACTGATTAAGAACGTATCCTCTTTCTTTCCATACACCACCAGATTGTGTGCATTGAAATGAAAGCGGTATTCATCAGGAAAATAGGTTAAATTATAAACCCCAACCTGTAGTCCTGAAGGTATATTGTTTTTAAGATTTTCTTCAAGTGCTTTTTGAGCCGACTGCGGATTGGAAAATTTTACTCTTTTCACTTTAATCCCCAATCGTTTGGCTGCTTTATTGAAAATAGAACCGGGCATCGGACGGTAACTGATTGCCGGTGCATGATTGACTTTCAACATCGGAAGGTAGAAAAAGAAAAGCCCGGATCCTATACCGAAAACCATTGGTTCACTGATATTGATTCCGTGATGCTTGAGCAAATTGGAGGCTACTCCGTTTTCGCAGTGTGCGGACTGGTGATGGATGAAATTGGTTTCCATTAGTCTCCTTTATAATTTTTTAGCGTTTCCACCGAAACCTCAAAGGCTTCAGCGTATTTCGCCATCATTTTATCATTCATTTTTTTAAATACGGCGGGTTTACCGTGCCGTTTCACGCGCCAAACCCACATACCGACGTAACTTGCCAGAATAGTCCAATCCATTTTATGCAATTCCATAAAATATACAATCGGACTCGAACCCCCTTCCTTCACAGCTATTTTGGCCTGTTCCACTCTTTCATTGATATCCTGCATGGAATTTTCCAGGGCAATGGTTTTGGGTTCCCAACCCGAACTTAAAGCCGTCGTATAATTCCCGTTTTCATCAGTTGCATAACAAAGTTCTCTCAGATTTCCTTTCGAAAGATTGCTTTGGTCCTGCGGTACTTCTTCCTTCTTCATTTATCTTTCCTCCTGAATGAATAAATTTATTTCTGCTTCAAAAAGCAATACTCCCTCACAAAACGTCTGACAGGTCATCGTACAGATGCTGTATTCCTCGGTGTCAAATCGGGAGATCAAAATGCCGTGAGTGGTAATGGAACTTCCAACCTTCGGCAAGGCATGTATTGTTATTTTTTTTATTCCGCTGATAAAACCGATAACCTTCACATCGTTCTTTACCTGATTGTTCTCATCCAGAAAAAAACATTGTCCTACAATGGAAGAACAGGTTTGTGCTCCGTTCTCAATGAGCCCTGTTTCTGAAAAAAAACCACTTTCGACAAAAAGGTTATCGTCTTTGATTTCAAATATCGTTTCGACTTCCTCGGCCGTAAGTTCCAGTATGTAATCGACCATAAGCATCGGCTTACGATGTGGTAAAAACTGCTTAATATCGATTGCATTTTCGAGCTGTCTCATCAGTTAGGATGCTAAAACTGTTTTCATCTGCCCTCGGGCAATCACTTTATCATTTATTTTTGAAACTATGTCCACCAAGGTTACTCCCATAAACTCGTGAAGCACAGTCACTGTAGTTTCAACCCTATCACCTAACAGAGGTAATTCCGTGATGGCAATCGATTTTATGGAACCGATATAACCGGTGGGAGCCTGTTCGTTTTTTAAATAAAACTGATAACCGGTATACAAGGCAACGGATTGTGCCATATGTTCTATCAGACCGGATTCCTGAAACTTATTTTCGTTAAAAAAAATATTATCACCGGCAACGGTCAGACCTGCCACAACTTCATTTTCAGAATACGACAACAGTTTATCCACCATAACAAACGGAAATTTCTGCGGTATCAGATTACCTACAAAAACATCATCAAGGATAGGAAACATCTTTTCCATTAGCACACAGTTAAATAAGCATAGGTGTACGAGAATCTTCCACTTTCAGGAACGGATAACATTACCTTATCCCCTTTTTTCAGATTTCCGGAATTCATCAGTTCTTCCAACATTAAGTAGATGGAAGCCGAACCTACATTCCCGACTTTTGAAAGATTCATAAACCATCTTTCAGCCGGTACTTCGATTCCCCGTTCCGCAAGTTTATTTCTTAAACCGTCCACAAAATAATGGGACGAAACGTGCGGCAGAAAATAAGTGATATCGTCAGCCGTTACATTATTTTTATCCATGGCCGCCTTCATACTTTCTGCTCCTTTTTCAAGGATATTGCTGTCCAGCAGTTTTACATCCTGTTTAAGAGAAAAAACCGATTGGGTAAGCCACTCGCTTGAACTGTAATTACTCCAAGGTTTCAACTCACCATTCCCCATTTTATCGCCGCCCGCATACATACAGGCTTCCAATTCATGGGCATAGGAAAACGCTTCCATCCATTCTATTTTCAGGGAATTTTCACCTCTTGGTTCATTCTCCAATAAAAAAGCGGCCGCTCCATCAGACAACATCCAACGTAAAAAGTCTTTTTTGAATGCAATTATAGGCTGCTCTTCAAGGCTTTTCAGATTGGCTACTTCATTTTGAAACTTATCGGCAAGCATCCATGTGGAAACGCGTTCCGATCCGGTACAAATCGCATTTTTGGTATTTCCGGCTTTTACGGAAAGGTAGCCGAATTTCATCGCATTCATCCCGGCATTGCAAACGCCTGAGGACGAATTCAGTTCTACGGATCTGTTTTTCATCAATCCGTGTACCATAGCGGCATGCGATGGCAATAAAGTGTCCGGGGTAGAAGTCCCGCATGAAAGTAGTTCTACATCATTGGCAGTAAAAGTTGCGTCAAAAAGTGTATTTATGGCATTATTGGTTAATTCCGCATTGGTATGCGTGGGATTTCCTTCCCGGTCCAAGGCATAATAGCGTGAGGCAATTCCGTTATTCCGCAGAATTATCCTTCTGGCTTTTGAGGCCGTATTATTTATTAATCCGAGAAACGTCTCCATCTCGCCATTTGGAACCGCTTCGTTAGGTAAATATTTCCCGGATCTTGTTATATAAACTTCAAACATAGTATTCTAAAATTCTTTTAAACCCCTTGATAATAGGCTTTTTCTTTCTTTATCCTCGCAAATTTCAACGGATACGTAAAAAGGTGCAAGATATAGACAATTGGTGACATTACCCAAATTGCCACCAACAAATAAATATTAAAACCTTTGAGCCAACGCGGTCTTGAATCGGTCTTCCCAATGATTAAATTAGCCCATATTTTGAACATTTTATTGGCTTTTTTGTCCATTTCAATTAAAAAAGGACGTATTTCCACCGCATCATTCGCAACCAATTCTTCCTGCAAACCGGAATAGGAATTATTTTTCACTGATTTTAAAATGATTTTTCCGAATTTAGACGATTCAGCAATGTCCTTTTCCGAGACTCCGGGCTTCGGAAAAATACCCAAATACTTCTTTTTTTCTCCGGAGAACATCCATTTTACGATCGTGATAACGCTGATGTGATTGATATGTCTGTCGACAAGCGCCACATTTCCGACCAGTTTAGCATCGACATTTTTCAACAGGCTTTTCATTTTTTCCTGTGCCAAAGCCCACATATTTCTGCAGCCAATAACCGTAATTACCGGTGTATTTGCCAGCAGTCGTTGTGCAAAATCACTTTTCAGAAAGGAATTTACAGGAATTGAAGGCGACAGGTACCAAACCTGATAGGCCAGGATCACCAGATCATATTTTTTACCAAGAACTTCATCCGACGGCTTAATTATGTTAGACGGAAGTTGCAGAAATGATTCCGGGAAAGCATCAAAAAAGGCTGCTTTTTTCCAGGGAAAAGGAAATGCTTTTTCCATAACAACAGGATAAAAAGTAACGGAAACATCGGCATCCTCCAACAAAGGTTTGGCAATATTTCTGGAAATTTCTTCCAATTGACCGGATTGGGAATAATAAACTACAAGTACGTTTTTCATTGCTATTTTTTATGTTCCGAAGCAAAGATAAAGCAAGTTAATTTTAAAACTTCTCTAATTAACTTTCACGGCTTTAAAATTACGTATTTTATCTTCTCGCTTCTTATGAATGAATTCGTTCCAGGTGGAAGGATCTTCGGCATCACAAATGGTAATTTTCTGACTGGCATCCTCAAACAACAAATCATCCGGTTTACAATTTAATATTGTGGCTGCGGCTGCCAATCCCGAGTAGGTCGCACCAGTGACTCCGTGCGACAATGTACTGGAGCCACAAAGGAACAGGTTCGCAATTTCGGTCTTATTCTTAAAAGCGAAAGGACCTACCTGACTTAATGTTTTTTCCGTTCCGTAAACATTTCCATCTGTCGAACTGATATAATACTGATTCGTTTTTGGAGTACCTAATTCAACCTGAATGATATTTTGACGCGCATCGGGTACTATCTTTTCAACACTGTTCAGGAATTTTTCAATTACTCTTTTCTTAAAAGCCTCATACTTCGGACAATGATAATCATCCAATTCATCAAACTCTCTGAAACTGTCGTAACTCACGTAGGTCACCACTTCAAAATTATGGTATCTTCCGTTAAAACTAGCGGGATCTTTCAGGGTCGTACAACTCATAAAAAACGCCGGAAATTCATCACCTTCCAAAACACCTCCGTTGGTCAACGTTTCAAAATGGCTGTCAATATTTTCATCTTTAAATTTCCAGATATTTCCGGAATCGATACCATATTTGGTCACATCCATATCCAAGGTCAAAAATAAAATAAGTGACGTAACAGAATACTTCGTCTTACTGAGTTTCTTCGTTAATTTCTTACTGATGTTTTCTTTCCCCACCAACTTCAAATAAGTAGTAGAAGGATCGGCATTTGAAATGATATTTTCAGCAAGGATTTGCTCGCCGCTGACTAATTCTACACCATAAGCTTTTTTATCCCGAATTAAAATCCTGGCGACATTTTCCTGGGTCCTGACAATTCCACCGTGGCTTTTTATCTTCGTTGTCATAGCCTTTACAATGGCACTTCCGCCTCCCATCGGATAAAAACCTCCATCAAAATAATGGTACATAACCGAACAGTGCACAGGAAAACTTGCTCTTTTGGGCTGCAATCCATGGTCGCCGCATTGGGCATTAAGTACCGCTTTGAGAACATCATCTTTAATATGCCAATCTATTACTCTTTTCAGACTGAACAGCGCAAACTTCCCAAAATGTTTGGTCCGGAAAGGAACCGTAATATTCTGCCAGAACCCTTTTAATTTTGGGATTAACTGCAATTCTTCATTAACCTTCCCGATTAAGGAAAGATATTCTTTTATATTTTTCACTTCTTTAGGAAAACTTTGGATTAAACTTTTCTTAAGGTTCTCTACACCTGCCGGAAAATCAAACCTTACATCATTTATTATGCAATGATCGTAGGCGATTTTATTCATGCGAAAAAAAACAAGATCATTGGCTACTCCAAGACCTTTGTATAATTCATTGGTGGATTGTCCTTCATCCAAAAGACCTATGTAATGCACGCCGGGACTGAAACGCTGACCTTTTAGTGTAAAACTGTGACACCATCCGCCAGGTACATTATGTTGTTCCAGAACCAAAACTTTGTGTCCTGCTCTCGACAAACAAAGCGCGGTTGCAAGTCCGCCCGCCCCAGATCCGATAATTATTGCGTCAAATTTTTCCATTCCATCTTTTTAAATAAGCTAAAATTGGAATGAATTTTTTGTTCAATTTTCGCCTGAGTTATGCTATTTTTCAGTTCTGTTCCAAAACATAAAGTAATTGAACCATTGCAAAGGGTATTTTTGCAACATAGTTTCAACACTTTCGGTATAAGCTTTCAAAAGCCCTTTTTCATCGCGTTGTTTTACTTCCGCTTTTCTTGTATAAAGATGATAGTGCAGCTTAGCTTCTTTCATTACGTACACAAAAACCACCGGCACTTTTAAACGTGATGCTATTAAAAAAGGTCCTGCGGGGAAATTGGTTTCTTCCCCCAAAAAGGATTCTGTCATAACTTTTGTTCCCTCAAAATAACGATCTCCGGTAAAACAAATCAATTCGTTATTTGACAAAGCATTATTAATTTCGAAGATATGAGACATATCGTCCTTGACAAGGATAAATTTCAGGGAGGATTTTTTGGTAACACGTTCCATATATTCCTTTATTTGCGAACGTTCCATGTCAGTTGTTACCAAATTGATCTGACAATCGAAATCGATTTCCGCAAAAAAGTAATCCGCGATTTCAAAATTACCAACATGAGCGCTTATTAAAATACCGCCCTTCTTCTCAGCCAAAAGCTGCTGAAGCAATTCAACACCGTCAAATTCATAAGTAAATTTATTCCTTAAACCGGCTGCAATTGCCGTTTTATCGATTAGCGTCTGACCGAAAGTAAAATAGTTCTTATAGACCATCACTTTCGATTTGAAATAAGAATATCCAAGTCGGTTCCGGAAGTAATAAAACATTGCTTTATTGGAATTCCTATCGAATATAAAATAATAAAAAGCTACAAAAACCAAAACGGAATAGGCCGCTTTGACTCCGAGCTTTTTTATACAAAAAACAAATATTTTATACCCTAAAAGAGTCCCTTTGGACTTACCATCCCATTGACTCATCGTATATTAGTTCTTGTTCTGAATTTTGGTTTCGATCAGGTTGTAAAAATCCTCAAACGTAACGACTCCAACAAAATCTGCTTCACCCAGTTTTACACCGAAATTAGCTTCAATCGCCACAACCAAATCCACATAATCAAGGCTGTCTAAACCTAATGTATCTTTAAGGTTTGATTCCGGGGAGATAATATCAGCATCTACTTCAAATTCATCCACTAAAATCTCATTAATCTTCTCTAAAATCAAATCTGTTTCCATAACTATTCTTTAAATTTTTTAACTACTACTGCTGAATTTGTTCCTCCAAATCCAAAAGAATTCGACAAATATATATCAAATTTTTTATTTACGGTCTCAGCAGCGATATTTAACTTCTTAGAATCCTCGTCCGGATTTTCAAAATTGATATTAGGAGCAATGAAATCGTTTTGCATCATAATGGTCGAATAAATTATCTCGCTTGCCCCTGCCATCCAACATTCGTGACCGGTCATAGATTTGGTCGAACTCACATAGGGTTTGCTTTCGCCGAACACTTCATAGATTGCTTTCGCTTCATTGGCGTCCCCAAGTGGCGTTGAAGTTGCATGCGCATTGATGTAACCTACTTCATGCGGTTCAATACCCGCTTTCTCCAAAGCACGTCTCATCGCCGTAGCCGGACCTTCTACATTTGGAGTTGAGATATGACCTCCGTTGGACGAAAAACCGTATCCGATAATTTCCGCAATTATTGGCGCGCCTCTTTTAACGGCCGATTCATAACTTTCCAACACCAAAGTCGCTCCGCCACCACTTGGCACAAGTCCTCCTCGTGCTGCATCAAAAGGACGCGATGCTTTAGCAGGCTCGTTTTCGTTAGGAGAGAAAACGCCCAATCCGTCGAAACTCGCCATTGCATATTTATTGATTTCCTGTGCACCACCGCAGATGATCATGTCCTGCATTCCGCTTTCGATCAGTAAAAACCCTAAACCTATGGAATGCGATCCACTCGCGCAGGCAGCACTGATGGTCATATTAACACCACGTAATCTGAAAATCGTCGACAAATTCATGGTTACGGTAGAGTTCATCGATTTGAAAATCGCTCCGGAACCAATCAATGCCGTATCTTTCTTTTCACGTATGATATCGGTAGCCTCGATAATTGCTTTGGAAACACTGTCGTTACCATATAGAATCCCCACTTCATTTTCATCAAAATAACTATCTTCGATTTTAGCATTTTCCAACGCCTCAATCGTAGCCAGATAAGCATATTCCGTTTCTTCGCCTACGCTTATTCGCTGACGACGGTTCAACAGCTCTTTTAAATTCGGTTTCGGGACCATGCCTGTTATGGCCGATTGAAAACCAAATTCCTTTCTTTCCTCATCATACATAATTCCTGACTTCCCTTCATAAAGGGATTGTTTCACCTCTTCTAATGAAGTTCCTATACAGGAATAAATTCCCATCCCGGTAATTACTACTCTTCTGCTCATTTTATTTCTTCTATGGGGTCAAATTTATATAAAAATCTATAAAACAGACAGTTATAAAGCTTTCTTTATATTTTAGGAATAAATTCCCCCGTTAATATTGATAACTTCTCCGGTTATGTAGCCCGCTTTGTCCGATGCCAAAAACCCAACCAATTCGGCCACTTCCTCCGCCTCTCCGAAACGATTGGCAGGAACCATCTTAATCAGCTCTTTTTCATCAAGCTGACTGGTCATATCGGTTCGGATAAACCCTGGTGCTACGGCATTAACCGTAATATTGCGCTTTGCTACCTCTTGAGCCAATGCTTTAGTAGCAGCCACAACTGCTCCTTTCGCCGCGGAATAATTGGTCTGCCCCGCAGTTCCTTTTACGCCCGACACCGAAACCATGTTTACGATACGACCGTATTTGTTGCGTAACATTCTTTGAATAAAGAAGTTGGTAACATTAAAAAAGCCGTTCAGACTGGTGTTAATCACATTGCTCCAGTCCTCATGCGACATCCACATGAACAAACCGTCACGTGTGATTCCGGCATTATTTACGATAACTTCCACCACAGCATCCGGATTAGCTTCCTGCCAGGCTGTCAACACGTTCTTTACTTCTTCAGCATCAGAAACATTGAATTTAATTATCTCTCCGGTCGCCCCTTTTTTTACCACTTCTTCCAAAGTTTTTTCGGCAGCTTCCTGATTGAACTGATAATTGATCAATATATGATACTTTTTATTCTCGGCTAATTTTTGGCAGATGGCACTTCCGATTCCACGGGAACCACCTGTGATTAGAGCACATTTCATATTTTATTAATTTTGAAACAATTCGGCATTCTCAAACCATTGTCCGCCTAAAACGCTTCCGTCCGGTTTGATAAAACCCCATTGTTTTCCCGATTTAACTCTAGCTATACCGTTTACGAAACCTTTGTCGTCTTTTCTGAAAAGACTCGCAAGTCCTCCGGCTGTTATCTGATATTTTGCTTCGATTACCTGTTTTCCTTTCACGTCGATGAAACCCCATTCTTTTTCTTTTACGGGAGCCAGGCCGTCCATACTGAAAACTTCAGCATCATCATACATTGGTTTTATCACGTATTCACCCTTGTTATTGATATAGCCCCATTTTTTACCTTCGCAAACAGGTGCCATATTCTTAACAAAAGCCTTTGCTCGGTCAAATTTAGGTGCTACAATCCAGTTTCCTTTTAAATCAACGAAACCGATTTTACCTTCTTTCCGGGCATAAGTAAGATCCTGAAAATCGAAGTCCCAAATTTTATCCGCTCCCTCGATCGTCGTGAACTTATTAGCCGTAACCAAACCAAACGCTTCACCTTTTCTCGCCCAGGTCGTGTTTTTATAGAAATTCCCCACTTCGTCATATTCCACATTCACAACAACTTTACCTGTTTTGTCAATAATTCCCCATAGGTTATTATTCTTTGCGCGGGCAAAACCATCTTCAAATGATTTTATAATTTGGTAGGTAGGCTGAAGGATGATATCCCCTTTTGTATTGATCAATCCGATTTTATCATTTTGTTTGATAAAAGCCACACCATCCTCAAAGTCGAAAACTTTCTCTGAAGCCGGCATTTTCAGGGTTTCCCCTTTTTTATTAATGTAAAACCATTGTTTGTCTTTCTGAACTACACATATGCCGCTGTTAAAGTATTTCGCATCCGAAAAAGAAGGTTGGATCACCCATTCCCCTTTCGAATTGATAAAACCCCATTTCCCGTTGTCTTCGGCAGCCGCTAAGCCTTCCGAAAAATTCTTGGCCGTTTTGAATTTAGGCTGAATAACGAATTCGCCGGTTTTTGAGATATATCCAAATTTTCCGCCTTGTCTTACCAACGCCAATTCCTGAGCGGCAACGAACTGAAATGAAAGTAACAGTAAAAAAAGCAACTTTTTCATAGGTGATTTCGATTTAAAACCCGGCTTATTCCTTCATTAAATAATCTTTCACCTGCTGTACGAAAGGATACATCACCATATCTTCCTTAAACTCCGGAACGATATTTCGCACTTCATCGTACATTTTTCTTGTAACCGAAGATACCTGGTCTTTATAACCCAAAGCATCAATCGCCTGAATGATAGTTATCAATTCGATAGCTAAAACCTCAAAAGCGTTTTCAATCACTTTTCCGGTGATTACCGCCGCGTTAGTTCCCATACTTACAATATCCTGATTGTCATTGTTGTTTGGAATACTGTGCACATACATGGAGTTAGACAACATCTGACTTTCCGCTGTGGTTGAAGTTGCCGTAAACTGAACGCCCTGCATTCCGAAGTTAAACCCTAACGTTCCTAAATTCACGAACGGAGGAAGGATTTCATTTAATTTGGAATTCAGCAAATAATTCAATTGACGCTCTGCCAACATGGTCAGTTTCGCAACAACCAGTTTCAGTTTATCCATTTCCAAAGAAATATAATCGCCGTGGAAATTTCCGCCGTGATAAACGTGTTGGTTTTTCACATCAACAATCGGATTGTCGTTAGCAGAATTGATTTCGTTTTCCATCACGCCAGCCACTGCATTTATAGTATCCAGAACCGGACCTAAAATCTGCGGCACGCAACGCAATGAATAATATTCCTGTACTTTTTCCTTGAAAACTTCTTCCGTGTTTTCTCCGGTATATAAGTGGTCTTCTCTTTTTCTTACCAAGGTACTGTCGGCAAGATTGTCACGCATTCTTTTCGCGATTTCCTGCTGTCCGAAATGACGTTTTGTATTGTTTAATTCGGCTGACAAATGGTCGTCGTAGGCCTGAACGATCTCATTGATGGCGCATGAACATTTAATTGCCCAGTCCAAAACTTTGTCGGCATTGTGAACATTCACGATTCCGATTCCGGTCATTACCGAGGTTCCGTTCATCAAGGCCAATCCTTCACGGATTTCCACATTGATAGGCTGAAGTTTTTCTATTTCAAAAACCTCTTTGGTCGCTCTGCGTTCTCCTTTATAAAAAACCTCACCTTCTCCGATCAGCGTTAGAGCCAAGTGCGCCAACTGAACTAAATCACCGCTGGCCCCTACTCCTCCGTGCTCGAAAATAAGCGGCGTTATATCTCTGTTAATGAATTCTTTCATCAGATGGATCACCGACGGATGCACGCCGGAATTCCCTAACGAAAGCGTATTTAATCTAGCCAAAATAGCCGATTTCACACAAACCGGGCTTAATGGTTTTCCTGTCCCTGAAGAATGACTTCGTATCAGGTTGTATTGCAATTGTAAACGGTCTTCATCCTTGATACGGTATTGGGCCATCGGACCGAACCCTGTATTTACACCATAAATAACTTTATTTCCGGAAAATTCCTTTAAAAAATTAAAACTGGCTTCCACCCTGCTTACCACGGCATCACTCACATCGACTTTTTGATTTTTAAATACGATTGCAGTGAATTCTTCCAGGCTTAAATATTCGTTTATAGTGCTCATTTACGGTTATCATTTTGCTTAAATATAATAAGCAATTTTATTTAATATTTGAATTTATGTCTTTACATTTGAATGCTTGCAAAGGTAACATATTCTCAAAAAGAAAAAAGAAAAAATATGACACAAGAATTCGTAGATGTACTAGTTATCGGAGCTGGCCCTTCTGGCTGTGTTTCAGCATCTTACTTACACAATAACGGAACAAAAGTTAAAGTAGTCGAAAAAACAAAATTCCCAAGATTAGTGGTCGGCGAAAGCCTTATTCCGAGAGTGATGGATCATTTTGACGAAGCAGGATTGTTCCCGGCGCTTGACGCTATGAATTTCGAAAAAAAATTAGGAGCCCGTTTCATCCGCGGAGAAGAAATATGTGTTTTTGACTTCAGCGATAAATTCTCTGAAGGCTGGGATTGGACCTGGCAGGTACCGAGAGCGGATTTTGATAACACATTAGCACAGGAAGTTATCCGAAAAGGAATTGATCTGGAATTTGAAAGCGAAGTTTTGGACGTTAAATTCAACGGAAGTGATTCAATCACCACAGTTAAAGATAAAGACGGTAACATCAAAGAAATTCATGCGAAATTCATCATTGACTCTAGCGGATACGGACGTGTATTGCCAAGATTGCTGGATCTGGACACGCCTTCGAAATTAGACCCGCATTCTTCCATTTTCACACATGTTAAAGACCTTAACCGTCCGGAAGGCGTAGAAGGAACTCAAATTTCTTTTGACATTCTGGAAACCGAAGTTTGGTTATGGGTAATTCCATTCTCTAACGGAAACACCAGTTTAGGGGTTGTAGGACCAACTTCGTTCATCAATTCGCTTTCTGAAAACAAAGACAATGCGGAGGCCCTGAGAAATGCCATCCAATTATCTGAATATTACATCAAACGTTTTGGCGATGTGGAATTTTCGTTCGAACCAGTAAAACTGGAGAATTATTCGCGCTCGGTGAAGAAAATGTACGGCGACGGATTTGCATTGACCGGAAACAGTTCCGAGTTTTTGGATCCTGTGTTCTCTTCAGGAGTAGCTTTCGCAACGGAATCCGGAATGCTTTCTGCAAAATTGGTTCACCGTCAGTTGAAAGGCGAAAAAATCGACTGGGAAGTAGAATTCACGCAATATATGAAAAGCGGCATCGGTGTTTTCACTACTTATGTAAAAGAATGGTATACCGGAAATCTGCAGACTTTATTCTTCCATCAGCCTGAAAATCAGGATGTGAAAAGAAAAATATGCGCTGTTTTGGCCGGTTATGTTTGGGATCAGGACAACCCGTTCGTGAAGAAACACGACAGTGTGATCAAAAACATGGCATACCTGTTAAAACTTGAAAAAGAAAAAGAAGAAAACCAATAATAAAAAACCCTGGCCGCAACCAGGGTTTTTTTATAGTAAACTTATTTTTGTTTATTTGCCTTCTTTAATTCGGCTGCGAACTCTTTCGCTAATCTGGCATACGCTTCTGAAATTCTGTAACCGGTATTATAATCAAAACCAGCCGCTCCCTCACCCAATACTTTTTCATAGCCAACCGACAGTAGTATATTATTTGGATTTTCTACTTCGACAATTTTAATAATTGCCGTCAACTTTGCCCCTGACCTTGATATCCCCACGTTATAGCCGGGATAAATCCAAACGGTCTGTATTTTGATCGTGTACTTTGCCGAAGATAAATTTTTACCCACTTTTCGCTCTCCATCAAATCTTTTATTGAATGATTCAATGAATTTAGGTTCATATTTTTCTTCCCTGTCTGAAAACCATGTATTTTTAAATTCTTCAGCGGTCCCTTTTTCTTCCCTCTTCTTCATCTTATCAGCCAAAAACTCTTCCTCCGTTTCAAACTTGTCGACTTTCAGATTGGTGTAATCAAAGACTAAATTAAACTCGGTTATTCCCTTTAAATTTTTAAAATCTCCCGAAAGAATTCTTTTATTTTGGGCCATCATTACTCCCGACAGCAAAATCAATGCAATCACTGCAATTTTTTTCATAGTTATGATCTAATATTTAAAATTTACAAATTGGTATCAATAGTAGTATTTACCATTGTTTTACAAGAATCTTTTTAGCTGAATTACCAGACTCTTCGCCAGTTTCTCATAGGCCCCGGCCATCCTTTCGCCGCGATGGCCGTTGAATTGGTTGTCTTCAATACCTATCAAGCGCTCAAATTGAAGCGAAGCTAATACGTTTTGAGGGTTTGCCGTTTCGGAAATGGTGACTATCGCCGTTATTTTCGCCGGCTCGACCACATAACCGGGATAGATCCAGACTGTTTTCACCTTCATGGTATATTTCGCGGCACTATCTTCTACCAGCCTGATTTCGTTTTTAGGGAAACGCTTATGGAAATAATCTATGAATTTAGGTTCATACCGATTTTTCCGGTCGGAGAACCATTCTTCCCTGAATTTTTCCGCCTTTCCTTCGACATTTTTCCTCTTATCCATTTTATCCATCAAAAAGGCTTCTTCGCTTTCAAAGCCATGCACCTGCATGTTAGTGTAATCAAAGGTGATATTGTATTCCGATATCCCTTTTAGGTTTTTTAAATTGCCTTCCAGGAGATCGAATTGTGCCGATGCCATGCCCGATACGAGAAAGGTCAAAATGACCAGTAGTCTTTGCATCTTATTTTCCGTTAAAATCACTCATAGTATTTCCTAACCCCGCTAAAGCAAATGATTTCACTGCTTGCACCGCCATATCCAGACGTTCCGGCAATTGATTTTTTTCCTCATCATCCCAATCGCCAAGCACATAATCAACCTGTTTTCCTTTTTTGAATTCGTCGCTGATCCCGAAACGGAAGCGCGGATAATCCGCCGAATTTAAGGTTTGCTGGATACTTTTCAGACCATTGTGACCGCCATCGCTGCCTTTGGGTTTAATTCGAATAGTTCCGAACGGCAGGTTCAAATCGTCGGTGATGACCAATATGTTTTCTTTGGCGATTTTTTCCTTTTCCATCCAGTACTGAAGCGCTTTTCCGCTTAGGTTCATATAGGTATTGGGTTTTAAAAGCAAAAGCGTTCGGCCTTTGATTTTACATTCGGCGAGTGTACCCAATTTTACGGTTTCAAAAGAAACACTTTCCTCTTTTGCCAGGTGATCCACCACTTTGAATCCGATATTGTGTCGGGTGTTCACGTATTCGGCGCCAATATTTCCTAAACCTACGATTAAAAACTTTTTACTCACTTCTTTTATATTGTTTTGTGGAGTTTCCAGAATCTCCGATTTCATGGGATCAATTGTATCTGTAACTGCTTTTTCTTTCTTAAATAATTGCGTCAGCCATTTCATGGGGCAAAAGTAAGATAATTTGGAAATTTGTGGATTTGGAAATTTGGAAATGTTTACAAAAATACAAAACCGTTACTCCCATAGCCCCGATTGGAGTGGCACGAAGTAGAACGGAAAGCGGGAACAACCTTTACCGATAAAGTCCTGGCGGCCCGCTCCAAAAAAACCAAAAAAAAAGTCCCGATAAAAACCGGGACTTTCTGATATTTCGAAAAATTGAAATTATTTTTTCTTTTTTCCTCCACCTTTTTCTGCTTTTGCAGCTTCCTGAGCAGCTTTCATCGCAGCACGTGAGATTCTCACCTGAGCAACTACAGTGTTGTCCGGGTGTAATAATCTGAAGTTGTTTGTAGGGATTTTAGTCACATACAATTTGTTACCCATTTCAAGAGGAGTAATGTCTGCCTCAACGAAGTCAGGTAAGTTAGCAGGTAAAGCTCTAACTTTAAGTTTACGTTGGTTTAAACGTAAAACACCTCCTAATAATACACCTGGAGATGTTCCTGTAACTTTAACAGGTACTTCCATAGTGATTTCTTTGTCATCTTGTAACTGATAGAAATCGATGTGTAAAATTTTGTCTGATACCGGGTGCACCTGAATGTCCTGAAGAATAGCTTTGAAAGATTTTCCACCTTCCAATTCAACTACAACAGTGTGTACGTTTGGAGTGTAAACCAAAGATTTGAATGCTTTTTCTTCTGCTGAAAAATGTACTGGCTGATCTCCTCCGTATAACACGCAAGGAACCATTCCAGCATTACGTACCGCTTTCGTTGAAGCCTTTCCTACGCTTTCTCTTTCTGATCCTTTAATCGTAATTGATTTCATTTGAACTATTTAAAAAATTAATAAAATACTACATTAAAAATTTGCTGCTGATCGAGTTGTTGTTCTGTACCATGTGCATTACTTCTGCAAACAACGGAGCACAGCTCACCACTCTTATCTTAGCACTTTCTTTCTTCAACGGAATTGAATCAGTTACGATCAATTCCAAGATTTGAGATTTTTCGATTTTCTCATACGCATCTCCTGATAAGATTGCGTGTGTACAAATCGCTCTTACGCTCAACGCGCCTCTTTCCATCATCATGTCGGCCGCTTTTGCCAATGTTCCTCCGGTGTCTACCATATCATCCACAAGGATCACATTTCTTCCCCGAACGTCTCCGATCAGTTCCATCGTGTCGATAACGTTGGCCGCTTTTCTCTGTTTGTAACAGATAACTACGTCTGATTCCAAAAACTTAGAATAAGCGTAAGCTCTTTTAGAACCACCCATGTCCGGTGAAGCAATGGTAAGGTTCTCTAAATTTAAACTTTCCACGTAGGGAAGGAATATAGTTGATGCAAACAGGTGATCCACCGGTTTTTCGAAGAATCCCTGAATCTGATCCGCGTGTAAATCCATGGTCATGATTCGGGTAGCTCCTGCACTTTCTAATAATTTTGCAACCAATTTTGCTCCTATCGGAACTCTTGGCTTGTCTTTTCTGTCCTGACGCGCCCATCCAAAATAAGGGATAACCGCCGTGATGTGTCTTGCCGAAGCTCTTTTAGCCGCATCGATCATTAACAAAAGCTCCATTAAATTGTCGGCGCTTGGAAATGTTGAGCACACTAAAAACACGCGCAATCCACGGATTGACTCTTCAAATGACGGCTGAAATTCACCATCACTATAGGTTGAGAACGTTACCTTACCCAGCTCGGCACCATAGTGCTTTGCGATTTTTTCAGCAAGGTAAGTACTTTGTGAACATGCAAATATTTTTGCTTCCGGTTCAATGTGCGACATTTTACTTCGTTGTTTTATCCGATTCACTAATATCTGTAGGTTTGTTATTACCCCAAACCCATATATAAACGTCTCGGTTGTAGTTAGTTAGTGTTGTATTGCTTTAACGAGGTGCAAATTTAGAAATTAAATTCAACTCTGAAAGCAATTTTTTCAGATATTTTTCAAGTTAATATTTGAATGTTTGAATATTTTTTATTTACATTTGCACCCAGATTGAAACAATCAATATCCGAGACGCTTTAAAAAGCTTCTCAGTCCGAAGCCCGGATGGCGGAATTGGTAGACGCGCACGACTCAAACTCGTGTACTTAGGTGTGTGGGTTCGATTCCCACTCCGGGTACTAAACCTCTCAGTAATGGGAGGTTTTTTTTATTTAATCCCTATCTTAAATTAAGCTGTCTTTTCCACTACCGCTTTCTTTTCTCCACTTTCATATGATTAAAGAAGCAAAACACAACCTTTTTAAACTACTGCTTCAAAATAAGACAGTCACAGCTATTTAAGACATGATTTTACACCAATGTAAATCAGGCAAAAACAAAATTTTTTACTTCGTTTCGAATTACCTATTTTTGACCCATCAAAAAATGTAGTATGAGTACAACAAGACACAACTGGACCAAAGAAGAAATCATTGCCATATACAACCGCCCTTTAATGGATTTGCTTTACGAAGCAGCTTCGATCCACAGGGTAAATCACGACCCGAACGTAGTGCAGGTTTCCACTTTATTATCGATTAAAACCGGTGGATGCCCGGAAGATTGCGGTTATTGCCCACAGGCTGCCCGTTATCATACCGATGTTGAAGGTAATGACCTAATGTCGGTTTCACAGGTAAAAGCTCAGGCTTTACGCGCAAAATCAGGAGGTTCTTCCCGCGTTTGTATGGGAGCTGCCTGGAGAAACGTGAAAGACGGACCGGAATTTGACCAGGTTTTGGAAATGGTACGCACCATCAACAAACTGGACATGGAAGTATGCTGTACTTTGGGAATGTTGACGGAAAATCAGGCACAGCGTTTAGCAGAAGCCGGTTTGTACGCATACAATCACAACTTAGACACTTCGGAAGAATATTATAAAGAAGTTATTTCAACCCGCGGATTTGAAGACCGTTTGCAAACTATTGAAAACGTTCGTAAAACGAATGTAACGGTATGTAGCGGCGGAATCATCGGAATGGGTGAAAGCATTGAAGACCGTGCAGGGATGTTGGTAGCTTTATCAACACTGAACCCTCAGCCGGAATCAGTGCCGATTAACGCATTGGTAGCCGTTGAAGGAACACCGATGGAAGACGAAAAACCGGTTGAAATCTGGGAAATGATCCGTATGGTTGCCACTACACGTATCGTTATGCCGGAAACTCAGGTACGCCTTTCCGCAGGAAGAACACAAATGTCGAGAGAAGGACAGGCGATGTGTTTCTTCGCCGGTGCGAATTCGATTTTCGCAGGAGACAAATTATTAACGACTCCAAACCCGGATGTAAACGAAGACATGAAAATGTTTGAAATGCTGGGATTACAGCCGCAGAAACCATTTATCAAACTAATGCAGCCGGAAACTGTGGAAGCTGAGGATTCTAAATTCCAGGCATTAGGCGAAAAACCGAAATGGTCCCGTCCGGAACACAAAATCGAAAGAAACCTTGAAGCGCAGGCAAAAGGAAAAGAAATACAGAAGTAAAACCTAAGTTTAACTTAAGATATATTTTATCTTAACATAAAGGTTTTTTCATAAATTTACTCTCAGCCCTTAGCTGGGAGTATTTTTTTTATCTCAAAACTATTTAATTGTCCGGCATGAAGTTACAATTAACTGAAATTGAACGTGTAAAGTCCATCTCCAAAGAAGATTTTTACAACAATTACGTGAAAAAACAAAAACCACTTGTTGTTGAACAACTGACTGCTGATTGGCCCGCTTACGAAAAATGGAACCTTAACTATATCAAATCCGTTGCTGGCGAAAAAACAGTTCCCCTGTATGATGACCGGCCGGTTTCCCACAAAGACGAATTCAATCAGGCGCATGCCGAAATGAAGATGGGTGATTACATCGACTTGTTGCAATCAAAACCTACCAATTATCGCATTTTCGCTTATAACCTAATGAAAGAGGTACCACAGCTGCAAAAGGATTTTAAGTGGCCTACTGTCGGGCTAAAACTGATCAAACAGCTGCCGATGCTTTTCTTCGGTGGAGAAAATTCCAAAGTATTCATGCATTATGACATCGATTATCCTAACATTCTGCATTTTCACTTCCACGGACAGAAACAGTGCATGCTCTTTCCACCCGACCAAACGAAATACCTATACAAAGTTCCGCATGCCTTGATTTCCAGGGAAGACATTGATTTTGACAATCCCGATTTCGAAAAATGGCCGGCCCTGCAACAAGCACAGGGACTAATATGCAACCTGAACCATGGCGAAATGCTTTACATGCCGGAAGGTTATTGGCATTACATGAAATACCTTACTCCCGGTTTTTCGATGAGTCTGCGAGGATTACCAAGAAATTTAGGCAATCTTTCCAAAGCGTTTTACAATATTTTAGTGATGCGCCATTTCGATAACCTTATGCGCCGTTACAAAGGTCAGCAATGGATTGACCACAAAAACGAAAAAGCCATTTCCGACACCCACAAAAAAGTAAATACCATTAAATAAAAATCCCGACGGCTGACCATCGGGATTTTTCTCTTAACCAAATTTATTAATAAAAAGAACTACTAATACAAAACCTTCTTAGTTGTGGTTTGTCCGTTGTCCAGTACTACCTTAACAAAAAGAACTTCCTTTGTTTCCAATACATCTGACAACAAAACCGAGGTGTGGTCAACCCCGTTTTTTTCCACTACTAACCTTCCTAAAACGTCATATACAAAAACGTCCTTAATCCTCTCTGATGAAGAGGTTATCTTTATGCCTTTATCTGCATAAACGATAACCGAATTCGTGTTGGTCCCAAAATCGCCGTTACCCAGAGTAGCGTTCGTAAAACGCAACACGAACCGATTATTAAATTCTCCAGCAGTTGTTGAAAAAACATAATCTGCCGCTTTCAGATCATGAATTATATGCAACTGTAAATCTTCAATATAAACCTGCTGGTCGCGAAGTATTCCTTCAATACCGCCAATTGAAATCGAATATGTTTTTTCATAAGCCGAATTGAACCCAAGCGGAATCCTGTCATTCACATCAAAAGCACTTCTTCCTTGTATTTTGTATGGCTGATCAGCAATCATGGAATAGAACGCCGCATAAGTCGGGGATTTCATATAAAAACCATCATATCCTCTGTCTTCTCCCATAGTTGCGTTCGGGAAGAAACCTATCAACTGCTGACTGAAGACACCTTCCGAGTTGCTTAAGTTCAGCCAAATCCTGTTCTTTTCTGATGAAGCCGCATCTGTTCTATAGAAATTCGTATTGGAATACACCTTATTACGCATACTGTTATTGAACACCACTGACGTACCGCTGTTTGCTTCCACCTGAAATCCCTGCCCGGAAGCAATGAAACCATCGGGTATATTATTACTCCCGTTTCCTGAAAGCAGTCCGGCTCTAGTACCTGTTCCGCCCGCTAAATTATAGTAAGCATAGTCATCCGGGCTGAAATTATAAGCCTGCGGCCCCGGATTCACTGCCGCTACCTGAATATTTCCTTCATGCGTCCAGAAATACAAGGTTCCTGAAATATTTGTATTGGCCGCAATAAACGCATCAGCACTAATAGCCGACGGGTATGGATTTCCAACCAGGTTAAAATCATCATTAGCTTTTGTATTATCAAGACTCATTGCGATAGACTGATTAATCACTCCATTGTTGACCGCTCCAGTGTATACAACACCCTGCTGCGCCGGGAAGGACTGATTGATTTTCCCCATTACGGCATAACCTCGTCCGGGTGACATGATTTCCGACTGCGGCGTAAACACCCAGGCATCCATATTGTCATCACTTGAATCATTATTATCATCTCTGAAAGCCGCCGTATTGAATTTAAAAATGTAATTGGTCTGCCACTGACTGAATACGCTAATCGGAGCACTTGCAACCGGTGAGGACCAGAAAGTATAATCATACTGATCGAACGGCGTACTTGTTTTACGGATGTTAGTCGTACCGTTATTAGTGACCACACCCGAATTATTAACCATAACAAGCGAACCAGTATTATCCACATCTAAAGTTCCTCCAGCATTAACAACCAAATCGTTGACAATGTTGATATATGAATTGTTTCCTATTTTCAGTACTGCGCCATTATTAACCGTTAAACTGCAACAAGTGAAACTGCCGTTAACCACCGCATCATAATTACCATTTATTGTAGCTGTAGTATTTTTACTTGGCACTCCGTTGGACCATGAAGTACCATTCCAGGCTGAAGTCAGCGCTCCGCACACTACAGGAAGTTCAGTATAAGTCTTTGAACAGATCGTCAACGTATACGAAGTCACGGTTCCGACATCTGCCGCACCTAAATCACGGATTCCGACCAACCAGTTCCCCTGAGGATTTGTTCCGTTATACACAGATAACGCCTGAGCCGGAAGGTAAGTCCCATTAATCGGTGAAGCACATACCATGGCACTTCCCTGATCATCAAAAAGCACATTCATATTATCGTTATTCGTGCAGCTTCTGTTAAAAACATTGATCTGATTTGCACCGCTTGGATCTACCAGAGCGATTTGCAAATCCGACACATAGGCATGATTAAGGACGACTCTCAGATTCACATCCGAAACCGCCAGATTAGTCGGCACATTAATTGATTTTACCGTATAAGCTGTATTGTTGTCGGGAACACTAAAGGCTGTATTATAAGTATAATCAGTACATGTTGTTGTAATGGAATACCCAATCGCAAACGGCATGGTATTTATCGCATAGTAGTCATTCCCCGTTGGTTCAATATACAATCGGCAATTCGTGGAAAGTACATCAGGAACAGTAATTGTTTGCGTTCCGTCGTTGGGCGTATTGGCTACCAAGGTAATCGGGAAAGTCACACCACCATCTATGGAAAGTAAAATATTTACATTCGCAGAGCCTGTTAAAGCCGTAGTATTGTTTACCGACCAATTGATTGTTTGCGTACTACCGATAGCCCAACTGATTCCGGCCGTATTTTGGGACGTAACCGAAAACGGTCCATAAGCATTATCAAAAAAGGTGGTCATGTTATCACTTTCATTACATGCGCCTCCTACCCGGTTGTCTCTTACTGTAAAGCGAAAATTCAACGTTCGGTCCACATCCGGCACGATTTCCCACATATTACCTCCTACTCCGTTAGCCACATGATCGGCCAATCTTGGAAATCTTCGCATCGTACTCGCGGTTGGTGAAAAAGAACGGAAATTAGGGCCGGTCACTTTTGTCGTATTCGGATAGGTTGTCGTCGCATCACCGATGTCCATTTGCTCCCAACAATACGTCAGTGAAGCTAAACCGTCAGCATCTGTACCGCTTCCCGTTAATTTGAAAGCTGTTCCTATTGGTAATATTTTGTCGGCTCCTGCATTCGCTGTTGGTAAGGCATTTCCAGTGGCCGTGACGGTCGGACAGGCCTTTGCTTTTACATTATTGGTAACTTGCTGAATACTGATGGCATGAAAATAAGCATCGCTGTGCGCCTGAACATCTGTAGCGCCCGTAATTCCCGCATACCCCATGATCGTACTTCCGCTTCCCGGCTCCAATTGTGCTACTGCAACCTGAGTGGAATGGGTAAAGGTATGATTGGCGCCAAACTGATGTCCTAATTCGTGGGCTACGTAATCGATATCGAAATTATCGCCCTGCGGAATTCCGTCTGCCGGCGAAGTATAACCGCTTCCCTTCTGACCGTTGACACAAACACAACCGATGCATCCGGCATTTCCACCACCTCCGGTAGCTCCGAAGAGATGTCCGACATCGTAATTGGCCTCTCCTATGACGGATGTCAGAGTCGATTGCAATTCACCATTCCAGGCTCCCCCGGTTCCAGTGGCAGCATTGGAATACGGATCTGTGGCAGCATTGGTATACACCACATTTGCGTTTGTCCCTATTAACATCATGCGAACATTGAAATCATTTTCGAAAACACCATTAACACGAGTTACTGTAGCGTTGATTGCTGCCATTGCTCCGGCTACCGTTCCTCCATGAAAAGCTGTATATTCTCCGGTGCACGACATGGCAAGTCGGAAACTTCGCAACTGTGAATCGTCGGCATTATTTAAGACACTTTTATTACTGCTTTCAAACAGTAGTGCTTCATCGGTGGAACAGTTAAAAGGATTTTTGCTTTTTGGGCTGTTTTTTCTATTGAAAACAATATAATTCTGCGGATTTCTTTCTAAGGGATCGATAATAATAGTCCCATTTTCAGCGGTTCTGATCATTCCGCTGAATCCTTTTTCGTTGGAGACACTAAAACGGATAATTGTTCCGGGATCTGCAACGCTAACACCAGCAAAAGAACGGGTTGTCGGAAACTGCGCCTGGAGTTCCGGCATCATTACGGATGCTTCACGAACACGGAAAGATTCCATTACACCTTCCTCATTTGGTATCAGAACCAATACTTCTTTAACAGATCGTTTATTATCGGTTAATTTATTTAACGCAGCTTGAAATTCCGGAAGGTTTAAACTAAAAACTTTATATACGCTTGGCAAATCGGCCTTGGCGGATAATTCACTTTTCTGAAAAGAAGGGGACTGAACAGCCTTCCATAGCGATCCCTTCTGTGCAAACAGGGAAAGCGCTGTGAATTGCAACAATGCAAACAGCAGTTTTTTTCTCATTTTTGGGAAATGTTAGTTTTTTGGGTTAGGATGCCGCAATACTATGACTTTTATAACAAATCACCAAAAAATATAATAAAAAATAACAATTTGTATTTAAATCAAAAAAAGCATCAGAATTTTAGTACTGACGCTTTTTTTAAACTTTGTATTGAGATGCCTCTTAGTAAATCACTTTCTTGCTAACGTTTGAACCATCTTCCAGAACAACTTTTACTATCAGAGCTGCCTGAGCAGGTTTCACATTGCTTATTTTCGTCGAATTACTGTTCACATTTTTCACTTCTCCGATTACACGCCCTAACATATCATACACCGTAATTTCTTTGATTTTTTCAACTGACGACGTAACATTGATTCCGTCATTAGCAAAAATAAGAACTGAATTTACCGCAGCATCAAAATTACTATTTCCAAGCGTAGTGTTAGTGAAACGCAGCACAAAACGGTTGTTAAACTCACCGGCTGGCGTAGAGAAAACATAATTTGAAGCTTTAAGATCATGGATAATATTCAGCTGTCGATCCTCGATGTAAACATTCTGATTACGAAGCGCACCTTGAATATCGCCAATGGAAATCGTATATGTTTTTTCATAAGCCGAACTGAATCCCAACGGAATTCTGTCGTTTACATCAAAAGAACTTCTACCCTGAATTTTAAAAGGTTTATCAGCAATCATGGAATAGAAGGCTGCATAAGTTGGAACCTTTATGTAAAAACCATCATATCCTCTGTCTTCTCCCATAGTTGCGTTCGGGAAGAAACCAATCAATTGCTGACTAAAGATCCCTTCACTATTGGATAAATTTAACCACAGTCTGTCTTTTTCAACCGGACCCGCAGCGGTTTTATAAAAATTGGTATTGTCATACGTACTTCCTCTCATGCTGTTATTAAAGAACACTGAGGTAGCCGCAATCACTTCCACCTCAAACCCTTGTCCCGAAGCTATGAAACCATTTGGCACATTGCTGTTGCCGTTCCCTGTCAGCAAACCGGCTCTTGTACCTGTTCCACCGGCAAGATTATAATAAGCATAATCATCCGGACTGAAATTATAAGCTTGCGGACCCGGATTCACAGCTGCCACCTGAATATCACCTTCATGAGTCCAGAAATACAACGTTCCCGAAATATTCGTGTTTTGTGTAATAAAAGCATCTGCACTAACGGCTGACGGATAAGGATTCCCTACCAGATTAAAATCATCATTAGCTTTTGTGTTGTCTAAACTTAATGAAACCGCTTGATTAATTACTCCGTTATTTACAGCACCACTGTAAACGGCACCTTGTTGTGCCGGGTATGACTGAATGATCTTACCCATTGCCGCGTAACCTCTTCCCGGTGACATAATTTCGGATTGCGGTGTAAACACCCATGCATCCTGATCATCGTCATGCATATCATTGTTATCATCTCTGTAGGTAGCGGTATTGAATTTAAAAATGTAATTGGTCTGCCATTGACTGAATACACTTATCGGGGCATTTGCAATTGGTGATGACCAATAGGTATAATCATAAAGATCAAATGGTGTGCTCATTTTACGAACATTTGTGGTTCCGTTGTTGGTTACCACACCTGCATCACTAATCATTACTAAAGAACCCTGATTCTGAACTTCAAGAATTCCATTTACCGTTAAATTGTTTTGAATCAGCACATAATCCGTATTCTTGATATCCAAAGTATAAGTACTGTTGATCAATAGACTGCAACATTCAAAATCACCGTTAACGGCAGTATCATAATTTCCGTTGATGATGGCCAAAGTCGACAAAGTTGGAATTCCGTTTGACCAGGCTGTTCCGTTCCATGTTGTAGATGGAGCACCCTTAATTATTACCGCGTTTGAAGCAACAAAGCAGGTAGCTGTATTTTCTCTAACCTGACAATAATATTGGTAATTGTCCAATCCAACAATAGAAGCGATGTTCAGTGCAGCCGTTGTAACTCCCGAATAAACTCCCGTATTAGTTAATGCTGACCAAGTCGCTGAACCGGGAGCTGCAACATACCATTGGTAGGCTAATGCATTCCCGCCTGGAAAACCTTCCGTAGCTGTAACATTAACAACGATTGCTGTTGTAGAACACGTAATATTTACTGAAGGCTGAGCGCTAATACTTGCCGTGTTTTTAACACTGGCAGGGAAAGATCCCAAATCTGTACAATCTTCAGCACTCAATAAATCCCAGTCCGCAGCATTATACGTAACCGTTGGGCCTGCTGCAGTAGCTTTTCTTTTTATTGTATACCCGATTTCATTCGGACAATAAACCACATCCACAGGGACATTATTTTTTGTTAATCGGATTTCATCCTGCGCATTGATTCCCTGAGCAGCCGAATTAAAATCCCAAGTTTTCACACAAGGAACACCGGTGTCGCCTAAATCTGCAAGGAAAACACCTCCAGCGGGAACAATACCTGATAAAGCAATCGTTCTTGTTGGCGAAGCATCGCCAATTGTCCCGTATCTTTCAAATTTATAAACCGAAGCAGCCAAATCGATAGGAAGTGCCGTAGGATTATACAATTCCATATGCCAAACATTATTACTTTGTGAATCATACACCTCTGAAATTATCAGATCCGTAAAGGCAACGGCTGATCCCTGACAAGAAGTATTGTCACTAGTAATAACGGTAAACGAGGTACTAGCTTCACATGGTTGCGAATCCGCAACAACAAGACTTCCTGTAGTAGCACCGGAAGGAACCGTCACAACCAGTTGCGTCGCGGAACTTGAAACTACAGTCGCAACAACCCCATTAAAAGTTGCCGTAGCCCCTGCCAAGGAACCTGAACTTGCCGTAATGGTTACTTCAGTTCCTACAGGCCCGGAAGCCGGCGTAACAGAAGAAATGGACGGTGGTGTACACGGTGTTCCACAATACACATTAAGATCATCGATATAAATTGTATTCGCGCCGGATACTATCCTGAAACTAACGTTTGATAATCCTGATAAATTGGGTGAACTTGACAAATCAAAACTAACTATGGATCCTGCCGTAGTGGCGGTAAAAGTCCCAATACTAACCCAAGCTGTAGCCCCAACTCTATAATACAAGGTCCCCAACTGTCCTCCGCTTCCGCTGGCATCCACATTAAAATTGATTCCAATGGGATTGTTTGTAGCACTGGTGATCAAGTCGGCCCCGGAAGTCAACGCCCTGCAATTAGGCGCACTTGAATAATGGGTAGCCCCTGTATCATTTGAACTTGAACCAGACCATCCGGATGGAACGGTGGTTGCCGAATCAAAATTTGACCCCACACATGGCGGATTCGTAACGAATAATTCTGCAGCATCTGAAGTAATAGGAGCACAAGGAGCACCACCCGAAATTATTACTTGATAAAGATACCCATTCATGGCAAAAGTTGTAGTCGGTGTGGTATAACTGTTTGAATTTGTACCTATATTGCTCCAGGTTGTCCCTCCATCGGTTGAAACCTGCCACTGGTAAGACAATGACGATCCGGTAGCGGTAACCGTAAAAGTCCCGGTGTTCCCTACAACAACAAATTTATTTGTTGGTTGTGATGTAATTGCAGTTGTCGTATTCACAGTAACTGCCAAAGAAACTGTTCCTGCTGACCAACAAGTCTCATTGTTAGCTCTAACATAATAAGTGCCAGAAGTGGCAGCGGTATAAGGCGATGTTGTCGGATTTGACGTTGATGTTCCGGCAGCGGTAGTTTGCCAATAAAGTGTTCCGCTTGGCGCAGAATAATTCAATGTAGCCGGCCCACATGAAGGATTGGCCGAAGCTGAAATTGTTCCTGCAGGATTTGCAGGTATTGCATTTATCGTAACCGTCACCGCTTTTCTGGTCGTGCCTGAACAAGTAGCCGATTCTCCCTGAACGTAATATGTATAGGTTCCTGCCGCTAAAGCAGTTGGTGTTGTTAATGTAGTTCCCGTAACGGTATAGCCACCACCAGTGGCATATTGTGTTCCTCCGGCTGCCGAATCCCAAAACGTATATGATGTGGCATTAGAACTTCCTGTCCCTGTAAAGGTAACCGAAGTTCCCTGACAAACCGCCGCAGGATTTCCTGTAGTCGGGGTTCCCGGTATCGGGTTGATGGTTACTGCGTATGGACCTATTGCACTTGCAGACCAACACGTTCCATTATATGTTCTCACGTAATAATTTCCTGATGAACTAACCGTTAAATTAGCTGCTGCGTCATTTGCTGTTGAAGTTCCGGTAGCGGATGTCTGCCAATAATAAATTTCCGGAAGAGTCGCCGTTCCGGAAAAATTCAGGCTCGTACTTCCGCAGGCCGGTGTCGTTCCCAAAATCGCACCTGTTGGACTCGAAGGTAAGGGGCTAATTATTACTGTTACTGCCGTACGCCCCGCACTTACACACGATCCGTTTTCACCTTGAACATAATATACATAACTTCCAGCACCCAAAGCTGCAGGAGTAGTTAATGTAGTCGAAGTAACTGTATAACCACTTCCTGTAACATATTTAGTCCCACCTGTAGCGCTGTCCCAAAAAGTGTATGTCGCTCCAACACCACTACCAACTCCTGTTAAAATCACAGAATTACCTTGACAAACTGCCGACGGGCTTACTGTTGTTGGATCACTTGGTGTAGAACATGGAGCTACTGTCCAACTCACCACCACGTCATCAATTGACAATCCATGGTCAGATCCAGAATGATCTGGATCATCCCATTTTAGCATAATATAATCACCATCTGCTAAACTAAGTGAAGACACACCAATAGAACTTAATGACACTTGATTAGCAACCAAATTCCCGTTTAATGCTCCAGCCATGCCTCCTGTTATTGGGCCTGTAGCATTAAGTCCAACCACCGAAGTCCATGTGCCGTTTGCATTTGGAGTTAAAGCTGTAATGATAGACGAACTCGTTTTGTAATAAAAGGAAATAGTTTGTGCAGCAGCTGCGGAATTTCTCCATTGTTCTAATTTGTACGAAACCTTAATGTCAGTTATTACATTCCCAGATGTATTTCTCAACAACAAGCCATGAGCAAAGCTACCTGCCGTTCCTGAACCGATTGAACCCAATGCCCTATCTAAAGCAGAAGTTGAACCATAACTATATAAAGCCCCAACATTTGAAGAACCTGTATCGGCAATGTAATTGGCTACTGTCCCCGTTCTTTGAGAATACCAATTCGGAATAGTAGAAGCATCAGTCCACGAAGCATTTCCCGTACTCACTAATCCATCAAAAGACTGGGAATAACTACCTGTAGTAGTCATAGTAACCTGCCCCCAACCATACGTCATAGACAGCAAAAAACACAGTAATAGTAATTTAAATTTCATACAATATGATGTAAAATTTTATACAATTCCTTAAATTTAGTCCGCTTTTATAAATCATTGTAAAAAAGCGGGCATCAAAATTAATTAAAAATAACAGATTTTCAATGCTTTGTGATTAAATTAATGTTAACTTATGAGCAAGTTATGAACTATAATTCTCCAAAAACCAGCACTGTAGAAGAAGCCAAGCGAAAACTGGAATATTATTGCAGCTATCAGGACCGTTGTCATTACGAAGTCACGGAAAAACTGAAATCGCTGAACATGATCCCACAGGCGATTGATCTGATCGTGGTGCATCTGATCGAACATAATTTTCTGAACGAAGAGCGTTTTGCCACAAGCTTTGCCCGCGGAAAGCACAATATTAAAAAATGGGGAAAAGTGCGGATCGTGAACGAACTTAAATTTCGTCAGATATCCAAATACAATATCGAAAAAGCACTAAAAGAAATTTCTGCGCAAGAATATCTGGAGAACTTCCACGATGTAGCCGAAAAACAATGGGAGTCCATAAACGAAAGAAGCATCCCGAAAAAGAAAAAGAAATTTTGTGACTTTCTGGCTCGAAAAGGCTACGAAAACAACCTGATTTTTGAAAAACTAAATGATTTAGCAGGAGATTAAACTGATTTTGAAATCAGCACACTTACCGCATTCCCGCCAAACCCAACAGCATTTACAAGAACTTTACGGATTGCTTTTCTTTTTGTCTGGGGCTTCACAAAAGGCACATCAATGAATTGCTGGTGTTCCATCATCAAAAGCGCCATCTCCATGCTTAAAATACCTGAAGAACCGAAGGTGTGACCGATTTTCCATTTATTGGTGGTAAGCATTGGTAAATCAGTACCAAAAATACTTTGGATCGCTTTATACTCAGACAAATCACCTTTTATCGTTCCCGGTGCATGCATCACTATCGCGTCAATTTCGTTTAAAGGAACCGATCCGATGGCCATACGCATGGATTTTTTAAAACACTCCGCTTCCGTGGAAATTGAAATTCCATGTTCCAAAATATCCGTGGCATATCCAACACCTTCAATATAAGCTAAAGCTTCTTCATTTTCCCCAATTTCAAGACAAACTACCGCCGCACCTTCGCCTAAAACCATGGTGTTTTTGTCCTTTTCAAGATCAAAAGCCTTGCAAGGGAATTCAGTACCGTCCTTCGAGTAGATTTTCAAAGCCTGCATCTGAGCGATCGTAAAAGGCGTCAAAGAAGCTTCACTTCCACCCACCAAAAACTTGTTGGCCATACCTGAACGAAGCCAAGCCACTCCATTCAAAACCGCATGCAACGCCGTTGAACAGGTAATAGAATGTGAAATTTCCGGCCCTGTAGCCTTTAGATCGTGGGCCACCCAGGAAGATATATTCCCCATTGTAGTAGTAGGAGAAGCCAGTGTAGCCGTTTTCCCGGTAGCTATGAATTCTTTAAGGTAATTTTCAAACAGTTCTGTTGCCCCACGAGAGGAACCGATATTGATTCCAAAGGTATCTTCTTCCGTCCAGCCCGCTTGCTGAATCGCCATTCGCGACGCCAACATAGCATACAACACCGAGTTGTCCAACGGTTTGTATTTGTAATCCGATGCTTTTAAATCCGCAACTAGTTCCTGCAATGCGTCCGGTAACGAAGCCACCAGCGTTCTCTGATTGCCTATTTCCTTTTCTGCAATTAAAGAACTATCTTTAAGATACTCTGCCCAAATTTGTTCAGGTTGATTTCCTAAAGGTGAAAAAGAAGCTAGTGCAGTAATGGCAATCGGTTTCAAAACGAATTATTTTTTTGCAAAGTTAACATTCCTCCAATGCTTCTTCTACAGTTTGGTAAATTTTTTCCAGTTGATCGTCCGAAATAACATAAGGAGGTAAAACATAAACGATATTTCCAACCGGACGCAGAATTACACCTTTATCAATAAAAAAGCTGTACAATTTGTTCCTGAAATCGCTGTAATAGCTTTCTGCTTCGTCGGTTTTTATCTCCAACGCGAAAATTACGCCCAAAACACGGGTCGTCGTAACTCTCGGATGATTCTTAATCTTTTGTCGAAAAGCAAGATGACGAAGGTTGATTCGTTGAATATTTTTTTGCATCGCTTCGGATTCCAACAATCGCATACTTGCCAAAGCCGCTGCACAACCTGTGGGATTAGCGGTAAAGGTGTGTCCGTGAAACAAAGCCTTGTTTACATCATCATCATAAAAACCATCGAAAAGTTCTTGTGTAAAAGTCGTTATCGCCAAGGGAATAGTTCCTCCGGTTAAGGCTTTGGACAGGCACATCATGTCGGGTTGTTCCGTCAGATAATCACAGGCGAAATTTTTTCCGGTTTTCCCGAAACCTGTCATCACCTCGTCAGCAATCGTGAATACCTGATATTCTTTACAGATGGCAATGAGTTTATCCAATTCTGCAGCTTCATACATCACCATTCCGGCAGCGCCCTGCACCAGAGGTTCAAAGATAAAACCTGCAAACTCCTGGGTTTTGACAAGCTGGTACAGCGCTTCATAACTCGCTTGTTCATTGCCTTTTGTTGGCACCGGAATCCGAATCACCTCAATCAGCGAACCTTTGAACGCTTCCGTGAAAAAGGAAATCCCACTAGCCGCCATCGCTGCAAACGTATCACCGTGAAACGCGTTTTCGAAGGCTATGATTTTTGTGCGTTTTTCGCCTCTATTGTAAAAAAACTGAAGTGCGACTTTAATGGCAATTTCAACCGCAGTCGATCCGTTATCGGAATAAAAAATCTTTTTTTGATTGTCCGGCAACAACTGCATTAGTTTTTCAGCTATCTGAACAGCTGGTTCATGTGTGAATCCTCCAAACAGAACATGCTCTAAAGTCGTTAATTGCTTATAAATCGCATCGGCTATAAACTTATTGGAATGTCCGTAAGGATTCACCCACCAGGAGGCGATCGCGTCTATGTATTCCTTACCGTTTTCATCCCACAACAAAGCACCTTCTCCTTTAGCTATAGCGATATGAGGCTGTGCGGTTTTGTGCTGGGTATACGGATGCCAGTTGTATTGTATGTCTCTTTCGGATAAGTTCATGTTTTTAGGTATTGTGGAAGAAAGAGTCAAGAAGCAAGACATTGAATTCAAACAATACACGCGTTCGCCAATCTTACCTCTTGGTTCTTTTTCTTTTTATAAATTCTGAAGGGGTTCTCTAAATAAATCGGCGTAATAACGCACAACATTCTGATCGAAATAGGGCTCGTTTTCAATGCGTCCTATCATTTTTAAACCGGTTTTCTTCAGAATAATTTCTTCCGAAGCGCTGTTTTCTTCACCATTAAAAATAATTCCGGCCAAATCCAGCTTACGGCTTTTTAATGCCTCAACCGTTAACAAAGTATGGTTGATACTTCCCAGATAATGTCGGGACACGATGATCACTTTATGATCAGGCTTGATCAGATCAATTATGCAGTCGGTTTCATTTAAAGGCACAAAAACACCACCCGCTCCCTCGATTACGAGGTGCCTTTTCGTTTCTGGTTCTTTTATGTTTTTTATGTCGATAGTAATACCGTCCAATTCCGCAGCCAAATGTGGACTGGCAGGAGTCTTAAGCGCATACGAATTAGGAAAGAATTCCGATTTCTTATTTGCTATGTATTTTTGGACTTTATGACTATCGGAATTTTCCAAATCACCTGCCTGAACAGGTTTCCAATAATCTGCTTCCAAAGCTTCTGTTATGATTGCAGAGGCAATGGTTTTGCCTACGTCGGTTCCTATACCGGTAATGAAGATTTTCATACTATATTAAAAAACAAACTTACTCAACAATTGTAAAACTTCAGTGATTTCTTCCTTCGAATTATAACTGTGCAGGCAAAAACGCAGACGTTCCTGCCCATGGGGTACCGTAGGCGATAAGATAGCTTTTACATCAAAACCTCTTTCTTGCAACTGCTCTGCAATGGTTTTCACCTTTTCATTTCCGGGAATGATCGCTGATTGGATTGCCGATTTACTGCGAACAAACAACGGTTTCAACCCTAACAGGTTTTTCTCCTGATTAAAATGCACGATATTATTACGAAGTTTATGGATTTCCTCAGCTTTCAGTTGCTGGTAGGCCATCAGAATTGTCGCTACGGAATGTGGAGATAATCCCGTGGTATAAATGAAACTCCGGGCAAAATTGACCAGGTAGTTCTTTAATTCCGCACTACCCAAAACAGCTGCTCCATGACAACCCAAACCTTTACCAAAGGTCATGATACGGGCAAAAACCTTATCCTGCAGTCCCATGCTTTGCGCCAATCCTTCCCCATTTTCACCAAAAACTCCGAGTGCATGGGCTTCATCAAGTACTAAAAGACAACCATATTTTTCACACAATGAAGTAAGCTCTTCCATATTCGGGCAATCACCGTCCATGGAAAAAACACTTTCAGTCACGATGTAGATTTCGGAATTGTCATTTTTAAAACGGAGAATCAATTGCTCGAGCGCTGCAAAATCATTGTGCCCAAACTTATAGGATTTGGCATTCGACAATTGAATTCCATCCCGAATGGAGGCATGACTCAATTCATCATACAAAATCACATCGCTGCGCTGCGGCACCGAACTAAAAAAACCCACATTGGCATCATAACCCGAATTAAAGATCAAAGCGCTCTCCGACCTCTGGAACTGCGCAATGAAATCTTCCGTTTCCGAATACAAAATATGATTTCCCGAAAGCAGACGAGAACCGGTGGCTCCATTGTTTTTAATATTTCTATCACATAAAAACTGATGGGTACCTTCAAAAATAGATTCGCTTTTCGAAAAACCGAGATAATCATTGGAAGAAAAATCGATTAACGCGTTTTGTTCTGCTAATTTTCGGAGGGAATTGCTCTGAATCCTTTGGTTCAATTTACCGGCTAATGATTTCGGAAAGTGTTTCATGATTCAAAGATAAAAATCTTTTTGAGTTTCATTTTACAGAAAAATAATTGTTTTTCAATTTTTTATTATTGTTTTTCGATAATTTTTATACATTTGCTGCAACCAATTAAACTTAAAATTTTATGAAAAAACTAAACTTCCTAAAAGCCATCGTTGATTATGTATGGATAATGTCGGTTATATGCTATCCATTAATCATAATTGTCGCCATTATGCTGATTATTGATGAAGACAGTATTGACATTCCTTTGAAAATTTCAGGAAATGAAATAACTTTAAACTCCATTTGGAGCAGAATTTCCTTATTGATAAGCGTTGCCAACTTTGGAATTGTCTTATTTGCCCTGTTTCATTTCAAAAAATTATTATTTAATTTCAAACAAAAGTTGATCTTCGAAACAGAAAGCCACCTGCTTTTAAACAAAATAGGCCAATTGATTATTTTCTCCTCCGTTATCTATATTATTTCGGAAACTATTTCCCGATTTTCCACAGGCACAGTGGCAATAGAATTTGGTTTTGGACCTTTTTTGTATCTTCTCGCATTAGGACTTTTCTTTGTTGTTTTATCAGAAGTATTTAAAATTGGAAAACGAATTAAAGAAGAAAACGAATTGACCGTATAACCATGCCAATCATTGTAAATTTAGATGTAATGCTGGCCAAACGAAAAATGCGGTCCAACGAACTCGCGGAGCAAATAGGCATAACCACAGCTAATTTATCGATTCTCAAAACCGGAAAAGCGAAAGCTATCCGGTTTTCAACTTTGGAGGCTATTTGCGATATTCTCGAATGTCAGCCGGGAGACATTATGGAGTATATTCCGGAGGAAAAAAAGTCGTAAATTAGCCTATCCATTTTGCGCCCCTTGGGAACCTTTATCCGAAATACGTCAAATCGCAGAAACATCATACGCAAAATAAATTTCGGAATTGCAAGAAAAATACGTCCGCTAAGAAATTAGAAATGGAAATTTTAGTAGTTTCGCTGTCACAATAACATCTTTTCAATGGCCATACGATCAAAAAAGCAAAAGTTTTTTCTCTTTCTGAAAATCTTCGCAGTACTGTTACTGTTGGCTTTGGTCGGAATCTATTTCTTCCGCGATACCTTACTGCAAAAAGTCATTGCCAAGGCAGAATCCAAATTCGATACCGAATACAATTGCCTTTTTAAGGTCAAAAGCGCTAACTTCAATGGAATTTCCGGTGTTGAACTTAACGACATCGTCTTAATTCCGAAGGCTGCCGATACACTTTTATCCGTAAAAAAAATAAAAACCAGTTACAATATTTTAGAACTGCTCACCGGCGACATTCAGCTGAAAAATCTCGAAATGAAGGATGGTTTCATCCAATTGGTGAAGAACGAAAACGGACGTAATTTCGATGCCTTTCTGAAGCGGGACAAAACCGAAGAGTCGAATGAAAGACGCAATTACGCCAAATTAGCTTACCGTTTGCTGTCAAAAGTACTGAATTTGGTTCCGACCGAAATGAAACTGGAAGATCTTTCCCTACGAATGGACGACATGGGCCGGAAAGTGACTTTGCACATGAACAAACTGCAACTGGAAGACCATCAGTTACAAACGGCAATCCATGTAAAAACCAATACCTTTTCACAGGACTGGAACATTAAAGGTTTTGCCAATCCCCGTGAAAAAAAGGCCGATCTAAAATTCTTCAGCAGTGATACTTCCAAAATCCAACTTCCTTATATCGATGAGCGCTTCGGATTAAAATCAAGTTTCGACAACATTCACGTTAAGCTGGACAAACTCGAAATGGAAAGCGGTGAATTGCATATTGACGGATTTACATCGATTGAGAATTTCACTATCAATCATCCTAAAATTGCAAAAAAAGATGTGGTGATTCAAAACGCGCGCTTCGACTATAAATTCCTGTTAGGAAGGGATTTTATTTCGATAGACAGTACCTCAACGGCACAATTGAATAACATCAAAGTACGTCCGTTTGTTGAGTACAACACTGAAGAAGACACGATTTACAAACTGAAACTCGACATCCCGAAAATGAAAGCGCAGGATTTCATCACTTCGCTACCGAAAGGACTCTTTACCCATTTTGAAGGCATGGAGGCCGACGGAAATTTCGATTACAAACTCAACTTCGAATACAATAAAAACAAACCGGACAAATTAATTTTCGACGTCAAACTCAATAAAGAAAATTTGCGAATTCTGAAGTACGGCGAGGCCAATCTGGCGATGCTTAACGAACAATTCACCTACCGCGCCATCGAAAACGGAGTGCCGCAACGCCCAATTTTAGTGGGTTCTGCCAATCCGGGTTATACACGATTGGATGAGATTTCACCGTATCTGGAAAAAGCGGTCTTAACCAATGAAGACCCGTCTTTTTACCGTCACCACGGATTTATCAATGAGGCATTCAAACAATCGATCGTAAAAAACATCCGCACGAAGAAATTTTCCCGCGGCGCCAGTACAATCAGCATGCAATTGGTGAAAAATGTATTCTTAACACGAGAGAAAACGCTTTCGAGGAAATTGGAAGAAATTCTGTTAGTGTATATCTTGGAAAACAACCGCATCGCTTCTAAATCGCGTATGCTGGAAGTCTATTTCAACATCATTGAATGGGGACCGAACGTATATGGTATTGCCGAAGCCGCACAGTTCTACTTCCAGAAAAGACCTAGTGATTTAACGTTGAACGAATGTCTCTATTTGGCTTCCATCGTACCGAAACCAAAAAAATTCATGTGGCAGTTTGACGATCAAGGCAATCAGAAATCTTACGCTCAGAAAAACCAGAAATACATCAAAAACCTGATGTTGCGCCGTGCCTTAATTTTCCCGGAAGATACGGTAGGCCAATCCGATCCGATCTACGTTTCCGGTCGTGCACGATCATTCCTGAAACTTAAAATGGTTCAGGACACCATCGCGGTGGATTCAACTTTGGCTGATGAGTTTGATTTTTAGCCACTTACTCTGAAGTTTCTTTTTTTGCATAAGTACTATTTCTATCACAAATCATTTTTTTTTATAAATAATATTAGTAATAGTTTTGCAAAAAAATATCATATGAGAAAACTTTACTTACAAATATTGCTTATTGCATTTTTCGTATCATCTTACGCACAAGCTCCGTCTATTCAATGGCAAAGAGCTTATGGGGGAACTAATTGGGATTCTATGGATGATATCCAATTAACAAGTACCGGCGGATACATTATGGCCGGTTATACGAATTCAAACGATGGTGACATCTCCAATAATGCTTCTGGAAATGGCAACGCTTGGATCGTTAATTCAAGCAGTTCGGGAACAATATTATGGGAAAAAACTTTTGGAGGATTTGGTTCTGACGGTGTATCTAGCATAGCTGTTACCAATGATGGCGGCTATATCTTTAGCGGTGGATCAAACTCAACTAATGGCATTTTTTCAGCCAATCACGGTTTAGATGATGGTTGGATTGTTAAATTGGACGGCTCTGGCAACATTGAATGGCAAAAAATATTGGGTGGCTCAGGGATGGACTACATAAACCAAATAAAAAAAACCAATGATGGTGGATATGTCGCTATTGGTTATTCCGAATCCAATAACGGTACGTTAAATTTAAATCATGGTTATTATGATTACTGGATTCTAAAACTGGATGCATCAGGAAATATCCAATGGCAAAAATCATACGGAGGATCCGATGCAGACTATGGCCTATCCATAACTCCAACTTCCGACAATGGTTATCTAGTAAACGGATACTCCCAATCAAGTGATGGAAATGTCATTGGGCATCATACAAGCAATTTTTCGAACAACCAAGACTATTGGGTATTAAAACTAGACGGTTCAGGCAACATAGCTTGGCAAAAAAATCTAGGCGGAGGGGACGGGGATTTTGGAGTGGATGCTGTTCAATCCAGTGATGGAGGCTACATCATTGTGGGTGATACATCTTCCAACGATGGAGATGTTATGGGCTCGCAACGACGTGGTGAAATTTGGGTGGTAAAACTTGATCCGTCTGGAAATATTGTGTGGCAAAAAGCCTATGGCAGTTCAGGATCTGAAGTTGCTGCGAAAATCACTGAAACAAGTGATAACGGATACGTACTGATTAGTTATGGCCGAAATTCTATTGACGGAGATATTACAAATAACCATGGATCAGATGATTATTGGATATTGAAAATAACCAGTACCGGAACGATTCAGTGGCAAAAATCATACGGAGGTAGTTTAAGTGATATTCCCGCCGGAATTTTACAGACCTCGGACGGCGGATACATTGTTGCAGGACATACTAATTCCAATGATGGAGATATAGCTGGATTTCATGGCAGTGTAGATGGCTGGGTAGTTAAGTTAGGCCCGGGCGGAAATGCAATACCACCAACACCTCAATTTGCAAGCTTGCTAGGCCCTTCCACAGGATCAATAGCAGCCGATTCCCAGTATACAATAAAGGGACAAGTAATGGTTTCCGGGTTAACGGATGTTGAGCCTAACATTTCTGGTCAGTCACCGGGAATTCAGGCTTGGGTGGGAATTAGTCCTCCAGGACAAAACATACATCCCATGTATTGGTCGAATTGGGTTCCTGCCACGCACAATGGAAGTTATATAGGGAATAATGAAGAATATATCGGGCAAATCACCTGCAATATTGGAGCAACCAACTATTATTATGCCACACGATTTTTATTAAATGACGGCACTTTTGCTTATGGCGGGATCAACAGTTCAGGACAAGGAAATTACTGGGACGGAGTAAACTATAAAAGTGGGGTATTGGCAGTATCTGAAATACCGTTGCAAGGTGTTTACAATACTATGGTAGAAAAACTGGACTCTGCCGGAGGACCTTATTATTTTACAAATGAGTCCGTTTCGCATGTTTCCTTAAACGAATATAGAACTATAAATACAGCACATTTTTACCCTCAAGGCGGTACTCCAGGAAGTACAGGCACAGCTGCCCTCCCTCTCCCGACTGGGGCTGGTCGATCAGGCTATAGTTTTAAAAGGGTAGGACAAAATATTGCAGTTGAAAATCAGATGTTATTTGAATACTACGGTAATAACATATACCAAACACCTGCACAATTTTCCGCAAGTACGTACAATCCGACCACAGGGGTTATCGTGGTTGAATATACAATAAGTTTCAGCGCCGGTGATAGATCATATCGAAGCACTTACACCCCTGCCTCCCTTGGAAACAGTGAAGCTACAATCCGTTCCTTCTCCTACTACCCTAATCCTGTAAAAGATGTATTGAACATAAACGGTATTGATTCTGCTTTCAGTTTTGAAATTTATAATCTTATCGGACAACAAGTGAGCAGCGGAAATGTAAAATCGAGCGAAAATCGAATTAACATGTCCCAACTTGAAAAAGGGACTTATATCGTAAAAATAATTTCAGCTTCCGAAATAAAAACAATGACGATTATTCGCAATTAAAAATATAAATACCCGTTGAAATGGCCAACGGGTATTTTTTTATTTAAAATTTCGCAGAAACTCATCTTTGTATGTCGGTGATATTTCGATTTCCGCGCCATCATTAAGCATGATGTAACCTCCTTTGTTATAGGATTTCACAAAGTTAATATTGATGATATGCGACTTGTGTACCCGTAAAAAAGGAAAAGGCAAAATCTCCGAAAAGTGTTTCAGGAAACGACATACCATTTTTTTACTGCCATCCGCCAGATGCAAATCGGTAAAATTACCATTACCGCGCAATCGGACGATGTCTTCCATTTTCACCACTTCGAAACCTTCCAACGTTGGTAAAATAACCTGTTTTTTCTCCGGTTGCGTTTCACGGAAATTCTCTACGATGATTTTGTTCCGATTGAAAAGCTCATTGTTCAGTATATGCTGTTGTACTTTGTTCACTGCCACAATTAATTCTTCAATACTGATGGGTTTCAGCAGATAATACGCCGCACTTTGATTTAAAGCTTTCAGCGAATATTCCGAAAAAGCGGTTACGAAAATCGTTTCGAACTGCAGATCCTTGCAGGCTTCCAAAACATCAAAGGCGTTTCCAAAAGGCATTTCCACATCCAGAAACACTAACTGCGGAGTTACTTCATGCAACAGCGGCACGGCTTCTTTAATGTTTTGCGCTTCACCTATGACTTCTATTTGCGGGCAATATTTGCTCAGATAATTTTTGAGCACTTCACGCGCGGCGGATTCGTCTTCTACAATTACGGCTTTTATTTTAGAAATCGTCATCATATTTTATCTAGCAAAGGGAAAGTCAGCGTCACCATAGTTCCGGTAGTGCCGCTGTTTTTTTCGGTGATGGAAAAATCGATACTTGTTTTATACAATTCGTTCAACAGACTGATGCGCTCTTTGGTATTTGTAACTCCCCGCGACTGATGCACTTTCTGATTACGGGTTTTGAGTGCGGCGCTTTCGGTCAGGCCAATACCGTTGTCATCCACGATTACCGAAACTTTACCTCGGTTGAGTTCGAATTTCAGCAACAACAAACCTTTGGTTTCCCGGTAACGCAAGCCATGCCAAATCGCATTTTCCAGATGAGGCTGAATAATCATGTTCGGCACCAATGTTGTTTCAGTATCGAGTGCATCATCAACCACAATCTGATAGTCGAATTTATCCTGAAAACGCAAGTGTTCCAAATCAAGATACTTTTTCAACTGCTCAATTTCGTTGCCCAAACTGATAAAATCCTTGTTGGAATTCTCCATCATGTTCCGCATCAGATGCGAATAGGAAGTCAGGTATTTATTGGCTTCCAGTTCTTTGTTCTGTGAAATAAACTGGTTCACACTGTTCAGACTGTTGAAAATAAAATGTGGATTCATCTCCCGACGCAACGACTGCAGGGCAATTTTCTTATTCTTCGTTTTGATGGAATACAACGTCTTTACAATTAGTCCCACCAGTAAAAGCAACAACAAAACCGAACCCATCAATACATAATTGAACGTATTTTTCTTGGATAGCAACTCGTCTTTCAGGGCTTTTTCTTTTTCCAGCTGACGGATTTTTTCTTCAGTCACCTGAAACGTTTTCTCATCGATCAAAGAGCTGTCGTTTCTAATCAGTTTATCAAAATTCTGAAAGAAATCATCATATAAAGCAATGCTTTCTTTGTCTTTTCCGTTCTTTTTATAATATTGGAGCAACTGAAGTAAACTCGTTTTTACCTCATCCGTCTTCCCTTGTTGCAAGGCTAATTGATAGGCTTTTTGTAATGAAGCAATGGCTTTTTCCGGTTCATTTTTCTTGAAATAGATCGTCGCCAATTCCTGTAATTGCCTGATCTGCGTATCAAAATCGGATTGGTTTTGCGCTTCGGTCAACAATTTCTCATTGATGGCAATGGCTTTGTCAAATTGATTGTCGGAGGCATAGACTTTCGCAATTTCAGTTTTCAGTTTTACGACTTCTTCCGGTTTGTCCTTAGAATACGAAATCGCTTTTTCATAGCTTTCGATTGCAACTTCCTTATTTTTTTGCTGCAGACTCGCTTCCGCCTGTTGCACATAAGCATCAGCTACTTCTTCTTGTTTATCAGCTTTTTTTTCCAACAATTGAACATTCGATCTGGAATAGTTCATCTGAGCCGCCGGATTATTTGCGTTACGAAGTCGGTTCGCATCATTCATATTAACCTGTTCGTAGCTTTTATCCGGTGCTGCCGCCCCTGCCGCTTCATAACTTTGAATCGCCGAACTGATCTTGTTTTGGGATTCCTGTACTTTAGCCAGGTTTCGCGTTACACGTGTCTTATCACTTGTACGATTAAGCTTGGTATAAGTGGACAACGCTTTTTTAAGGTATTCCTCCGCTTTGGCATTGTCGCCTTTTTCCATGAATCCGTCGGCCAGTTTTTCATAATTTTTGGCAATTTTCACCTCATCGTTGGCATCCAGCGATTCTTTCAGATCATCCGCCGCTTTGCTGATTTTATAAGAAGCCGCTTTTTTACTTTTCGTAGCCGGAGGCTGAATAGTATCCTGTGCAGAAGCCTCAAAAGTGAAGTTCAGCAGTAAAAAAAGTAAAGTAAAAAAGGCCGTTTTCCGTGACATTTCTATTGGTTTCTATGTAAATGTAAAGTAAATATTTTAAAAACGGTTCCGCAAGGTGTTTCACCAAGTCAAAACCCGGTTTCACCCATTCTGCAAAAAACGTGCACTTTCTCAGGATAATTTTGGCATAGAATCATAAACCAAAAATCATGAAAACGGAAAATTTAATCGCAGTCTTGAGTGCTTCAGTATTGATTACCGGAGCTGCTCTCAGTTCCAAATTAGCTACCGAAGACCAACCTGTGGCACGATACGAAAAGCCTATCGAAATTAAAAAACCAGTTGTCGAGGAAAAACCATGCGTCTTCATGTCGGTGATGGGTGAACAATCTGTAACCGATTATGCGAAGTACAAAAATGATTCCAAAACCAGTTCCACCATCGACAAAGGAGAGAAATGGTTGGCAGACGCCCAAAACAAAGATGGCGGTTGGGGTGCCGGTTCGCACAGCAATCAGGGCGAGATGAATCCTCACGCGGTAAGTTCGGATCCTGCCACTACGGCAATGGCTTCCATGGCATTGTACCGTATGGGCTATTCGATCGAAAAAGGAAAATACAGACAACAGCTTAAAGACGCTTTGGAGTTTTTATTATCCGAAGTGGAAAAAAATAAAAATAACGACTTCATCACTCAGGTCCGCGGCACCCAAATCCAGACCAAACTCGGACAAAATATTGATGCGGCGCTGACTTTACAATTCCTAAATCAAGTCGTCCCGACTTTATCGAACGGAAATCTGAAAAAAAGAGTCGAAAGCGCAATTCAGATTTGTGTGGACAAAGTGGAGAAATCGTATGACGCCAGCGGAAAAGTTTCCGGAGCCGGTTGGGCAGGTGTGTTGCAATCCTCTTTTGCCAATGCCGGACTGGAGCAGGCTTCCAAAAACAAGAACATTAAAGTAGACAAAGCCAAAATCGCAGCTGCACGAAACTACCAAAAAGGAAATTACGATGCGGATACCAAAACGGCCAAAACGGAAGACGGCGCTGGCGTCATGCTCTATGCCGTGAGTAGTTCAGTACGCGGTAGTGCCGGTGAAGCAAAAGAAGCTGAAGAACTTTTCGAAAAAGCTAAAGCCGATGGAAAAATCAGTCAAAGAGCTGAAATGAACCGCGAAAATTTGGAAAAAATCGGTGTAACTAAGGAAAAAGCAGCTTCTTATGATGTGGCTACTAAAGTCTACAAAGCCGCAAAAGTTCAGGCCATGGACAACAATGTGATGAACGGCTTCGGAAACAATGGCGGTGAGGAATTCATGAGCTTTCTGCAAACCGGGGAATCCCTAGTAGTTAAAAAAGACAACGACTGGAAACACTGGTATGACAACGTAAGTGGAAAAATAATCAAAATCCAAAACGAGAACGGCAGCTGGAACGGACATCACTGTATCACCAGTCCGGTATTCTGTACCGCAACCTGCCTTTTGATCCTTACCATCGAAAACGATATCAAAGCATTACAACAATAACCGAAAAAACACAAATACCATGAAAACTACACTTATAACTTCCGCCCTTTTTGCAACCGCCTTAACTTTTGCAAATTGCACCAATGCCAACAGCTACTCTAAAAATGGCAATATTTCAGCATCATACGAAGTTGCGAAACCGGTCAAAAAGGAGAATACTAAAATTCAGGTAGCCATTTTACTGGACACTTCCAACAGCATGGACGGTTTGATTGAACAGGCAAAATCACGTTTGTGGAATATCGTCAACACCTTAACGACCTTGAAATACCACGGCAAAACTCCGGATATCGAAATCGGATTATACGAATACGGCAACGACGGATTATCTCCTCAATCGAATTACATCCGTCAGGTCGCACCTTTGACCACTGATTTAGATTTGATTTCAGAAAAACTGTTTTCGCTTCGTACCAACGGAGGCTCCGAATATTGTGGTGCCGTGATTTCCGATGCGACCAAACAACTGAATTGGGGCAAGGACCGATCCGACATGAAACTGATCTACATCGCCGGAAACGAGCCCTTCAACCAAGGCGGTGTCAATTACAGGGAAGCCATCAGCGATGCGTTGCACAGTGACATTTATGTAAATACGATTTTTTGTGGCAATCAGGAAGAAGGAATCCGCACCTTCTGGAAAGACGGCGCCGATGCCGGAAAAGGCAAATACTTCAACATCGATTCCAACCGCGCTGTTATGTATATCGCGACGCCCTATGATGTTCGAATTTCCGAATGCAACACAAGGATCAACGAAACCTATATCAGTTATGGTCATAAAGGCGCTGAAAAAAAGAGAAATCAGGAAATGCAGGACAGCAATGCACAAGGAGTTTCCGCAGCAAACTATACCGAACGAGCTGTGAGTAAATCGAAAGCCGCTTACAAAAACGACAGTTGGGATTTGGTGGATAAAGTAAAAGACGATGAAAAGGCAATCGACAAACTCAAAAAAGAAGAATTGCCGAAGGAACTCCAAAATAAATCAGCGGCAGAAATTAAAGTTTACGTGGATAAAAAAGCCAGAGAAAGAGAAGCCATTCAGAAGGAAATTGGTGAATTGGCAAAAAAACGTCAGGCTTACATCGACACCGAAGCTAAAAAATCGAAATCACAGGACGATCTGGGAAATGCCATTAACATTTCTGTACTTGATTTTGCGAAAATGAAAGGTTATACAGTCGTAAAATAATTGCAAATTCTTACTTTTAGCCACACAAAATCCATTTCTATGAAACACTATTTTTCGGCAATGTTGCTTTTGGTTTCCGGCATGCTTTTAGCTCAAAAACCAATTTTTACGAACGCCAAGGTAAAGTCGGCAACGGTTTATTTCAACGCTGCTGAAATTTCGCAAACGGCAAATGCAAACCTTCCGGCGGGAACCAGCGAAGTTGTAATTAAGAACGTGGCCAATTATCTAAACGAAAGTTCGGTACAGATTGGTGCTCCAGCTACCATAACAGTCCTTTCCGTACAATTTACCAACGATTATATTTCCGAGTATGATGTGGATGAGAATTCCCCGGCGATTAAAAAAGTAAAAGACAGCATCACATTGGTTCAAAAAGAGTTGAATAAACTCATCAATACCAAGAATTCGGAAATCAAAACCGTGGAATTACTGGATAACAACCAGCAGGTTTTTGGTGAAAATTCAGGTTTAAACGTAGCCGAACTGATGAAGATGGTCGAATATTATAAAACCAAACGCACGGAAATCAGTAATACCATTAATAACCTGACCGAGAAAGAAAAGAAACTGAACGAAACCCTGGCGAGACTGAAAAGTAAACTGGAACTCAATACGGAAAAAGAAGAGAAAACATCCAGCGGAAAACTGGTTTTACAGGTAATGAATACCGTGGCCGGAAATATTCCGTTGGAAATAACTTATCTGACCAATAATGCAGGCTGGACACCGTTCTACGATTTAAGAGCTGATAATGTTACTACTCCAATCAATATGATGTACAAGGCACAGGTCGTGCAAAATACAGGAGTGGACTGGAAAAAAGTAAAACTGACTTTATCAAGCGGCGTACCCAATCAGCACAACCAGGCCCCAACAATGAATCCATGGTTTCTGAGGTACCAGAATTTAAACGCATATGGTTATTACAGTCAGGCCGACAAAGATGCTCCGGCTTCACAAGAAGTGGCAGTAACTAGCATGGGCATCAAAAAAAGACAAGACGGATCCGCGCAGTCCAGTTCCGTATCAGCATACACCACCATTAATGAAAACCAGTTAAACATTTCGTTTGATATCGATATACCTTACGACATCTTGTCCAACGGAAAAAAACATAGTGTGGCGTTGAAAGAAATCAAATTACCGGCTTCTTACAAATATTATGCAGCACCAAAACTTGACAAGGAAGCGTTTCTTTTGGCTGAAATTACCGATTACGGAAAATACAACCTATTGAAAGGTGAAGCGAATATTATTTTTGAAGGGATGTACGTGGGCAAAACCTTGGTAAATCCGGGGCAAACCTCCGATACTTTGAATTTAAGCATGGGACGCGACAAGAAAGTTTCCATCAAACGTGAAAAAGTGGTGGATAAATCGGGAACGAAATTCTTATCGTCTAAAAAAGAACAGACTTTCACCTATGACATTATCATCCGAAACAATAAAAAAGAAAGCGTTTCGATGAAAATGGAAGATCAGATTCCGCTGAGTACCGATAAAGAAATCGAAATCGAAGTAAAAGACAAAGACGGGGCCAAGATCAATTCCGAAACCGGTCTGCTGACTTGGGACCTCAATTTGAAACCCAACGAAACCAAAAAAATACGATTGAGCTACGTGGTGAAATATCCGAAAGACAAAACAATAGAGAACTTATAAAAACAAAATCCCGGCCAAGTGTCGGGATTTTTTTATAAATTTATGGTTATCAAATAATTACGTTATGAAAAAGTTATTCCTTTTCATTACTTTGATTTTAGTTCAATGTACTCAGCATTCCCAAACTCCGCCGGCCACAATCGGTCTGCAAAGTTTCGCTACCGGATTTTCGCTTCCCTTGGAAATTACACATTGCGGGGACGATAGGCTTTTTGTAGTTGAACAGGATGGTCTGATCAAGATCCTGAATGCTAATGGCACGGTGAATGCCACTCCTTTTCTAAATGTAACATCGCTGACAAATGCCAGTGGCGAACAAGGCTTGCTCGGATTGGCCTTTCATCCCAATTATGCTTCGAACGGTTATTTTTACATCAACTATACCAATCTTAACGGGAATACGGTTATTGCCCGCTTTTCAGTCAGTTCGGGAAATCCCAATGTTGCTAATCCCTCCGGAACCATTCTTTTAACTATAGCGCAACCCTATGCTAATCACAACGGTGGTACTTTAAAATTTGGCCCTGACGGTTACTTATACATCGGCATGGGAGATGGCGGTAGCGCCGGTGATCCGGAAAATCGGGCGCAAAACATCAACGAACTGCTGGGAAAAATGCTCCGCATCGATGTCAACTCGGGTTCCCCTTATGGAATTCCCGCAGGCAATCCTTATGTGGGTGTGGCCGGAAGGGATGAAATCTGGGCGATAGGTTTGCGAAATCCGTGGAAGTTCAGTTTCGACCGACAAAACGGAGATCTTTGGATCGCCGATGTGGGACAGAACAAATACGAAGAAATCAACCGCGCAGGTGCTACGCAGGCCGGTCTGAACTATGGGTGGCGTTGCTACGAAGGCAATACGACTTACAACATTTCCGGTTGTCCTGCGCAGAGCTCCATGAAAATGCCGTTGGTAGTTACGAACCATACCTCAGGAGCCTGTTCGATAACCGGTGGCTATGTTTACCGCGGATCTGCTTTTCCTAATTTCAAGGGTAAGTATTTCTTTTCCGATTATTGTCTGGCTAAAATCGGAATGGTGGACACCGCTGGGAATGTTACTTTTTCACAAACCTTTTCTGGCAATAGTTTTGTGACTTTTGGGGAAGACAAGAATGGCGAAATGTACGTCGGATCCATCGGTAACGGAATCATTTACAAATTGGTAGACAGTTCCCTGGGCGTTGTGAAATCAAGTAAAAAAAAAATTAAAGTTTATCCAAACCCGGTAAAATCAGAATTTTTTATTCAAACCGACGATGAAGGCGTTTTCGCGACTGCCATTACTCTATTTGACAGTACGGGTAAAAAAATACTTTCGGAAAAAACGGATAACGAGCCTATAAATTCCGTAAACACGGGAAACTTTGCTTCGGGATGGTACGTTTTGGAAATAAAAAGCAATCTCGGGCAGATCTATACGCAGAAAATTATGGTCATCAATAAATTTTAAATTATGAATATAGCAGTATTGGGAACCGGCGTGGTTGGCAACACCATTGCTTCAAAACTAGCTGAACTTGGACACAGCATCATGATGGGCAGCCGGACAAAAGGCAACGAAAAAGCTATTGAGTTTGTAAACAAAACTTCCGGTAATGTTACTGAAGGCACCTTTGCGGAAGCAGCCGCTTTTGCTGAAATTATTTTCAACTGCACCAAAGGCGAACATTCATTGGAGGCATTGCAATCAGCCGTCAACAGTCTCAACGGAAAAATCATTATCGATCTGTCAAACCCTTTGGATTTCAGTCAGGGAATGCCGCCAAGATTGATTCCTTCTTTGAGCAATTCCACTTCTTTGGGGGAGGAAATCCAAAAAGCTTTTCCGGAATCGAAAGTGGTCAAAACACTCAATACGATGTGGAACGGCCTGATGGTGAATCCTAATCTGATCGGGACCGGTGATCATATCAATTACATCTCCGGCAACGATGCCGAAGCAAAATCAAAAGTAATTAGCCTACTTACCGAAATGGGCTGGAAAAAAGACAACATCCTCGATCTTGGTGACATTTCTGCCGCCAGAGGAACCGAAGGCTATTTACTGTTATGGCTACGTATATATGGCGCTTTGGGCAGTGGTGCTTTTAATTTGACGATGATAAAATAGAAAGCTATTAAGACATTCAAAAAATTAATTTGCAGTTCTTTTATCATTGTATTAATTCAGACAATAAATAACTTTGTAAGACGTTCCTAAAAGAACAATCTTACCATCATGGCAAAAATCAGGCTTATACTTTCTTTACTGCTGGTTCCCTTCCTTTTTTCCTGTAACGAAAACAAAAAAAATGGCAGCAGCACTTCATCTGAAAATCAAAATAAAGATTCCTACAGCAAAACGGTTTCACAAGACAGCCTGAATAACAATCCGGACCAAAACGCTGCTTCCATTTCGACAGGCATCGCAACGAAAGGAAATCTCATGGCGTTTTACGAGCGGATGAGCAAAAAGCCACAGTACTTCTTGATTAACACCAGCAAAGACACCCTGATTATCTGCGCTGAAAAAACGACCATCAGAATAAAAGCGAACAGTTTTGTTTCCGTAAAGACCGACAAGGAAATAACTGGCAGGATTCAATTATCGGTCAAAGAATATTACTCGATGTCCGACATTCTTCTGGCAAAACTCTCCACCACCGCTAACGGCCAGATGCTTGAAACCGGGGGAATGCTCCAAATCGCTGCACGCTCCGGTGATGAAGAATGCGAACTAAAAAAAGGCAAATCCATCGAGATCGGATTCCCCAGAAAAACCGAAAAAGAAGGAATGCAGCTTTTCATGGGGCAATGGAATGCCCAAAACCAAATCAATTGGATCTTGGACAAAAACTCCGTCGATTTAAATCAAATTTTCACCAAAGCGGAGGTCATGGCGCGGTATCCGGGTGGAAATGCACGGCTGTTCCAATTTTTAAACCGCAATATCATCGTTCCTGAATCTGTTGAAAAATCGGGCAAAATCCTCGTTCATTTTGTTGTGGATAGAGAAGGAAATATTACGAAAGAAAAAGTAATTCGAGGAATCAGTCCCGAAGCGGATAAGGCGGTACTGCAGGCTTTGAAAAAAGCAGAAAAATTCGAGCCTGGTAAAATAAACGGGACCGCTGTGGCTACCTCATTTACCTTACCTCTTACCATTACCCTAAATGACGAGATTGACAACACGGATTCAAACAGTCAAAAGTATTCCAAAAAAACGGCAGCGCGGGAGTTTGAAAAAAAATACGACGAGAACAATCTGGAGCAGGCCGGAGTAAATCGAATCAACTATTATCTGCTGAACAGCACAAAATTAGGAATGATCAATTGCGACCGGTTTTTGAACACTAAGTCACCTAAAATCGACTTTGCCCTGAATCTGAACACTACCGACGAAACTTCCGTGAACGTCGTTTTCCATCGTTACAAATCCATTTTAACGCAATCTTCCGAAGATGGCAACTTCCGATTTAACAAAGTCCCTTCCGGAGAAAAAGTGACCATCATCGCCATCAAATACTTTGACAACAAACCTTATCTGGCGGTCAAAGAAACTTACACATCAGTGCAGGATTTCACTGCTGTCGCTTTTGAACCGGTGACCTTCGAGCGTCTTAAAAAAGAAATCGGTAAATTAGATCAATTGTATTAAAAATTTAAGGTGCTGGATTAGGAACTTTTTCCTGGATTTTATCAATTTCGTTTAAAACCGCATCGCTTAAAATCACATCAAAAGCATTGATATTTTCTTCCAATTGGCTTAAAGTTGTCGCTCCGATTATGGTTGATGTCACAAAATCCTGCTGGTGCACGAAAGCCATAGCCATTTCGGTTAAAGTCAGGTCATTGTCATGCGCCAAATCCTGGTACAATTTAGTCGCTTTGTAGCAGTTTTCATTGGTATAACGCGTAAACTGCGGGAATAAGCCCAAACGCGAATTCGGCACAATACCGTTTAAGTGTTTTCCAGTCAAAAACCCAAATCCTAAAGGAGAATATGCTAACAACCCAACATTTTCTCTCATGCAGATTTCAGATAAACCTACTTCAAACAAACGGTTCAATAGTGAATACGGATTCTGGATTGTGGCAATTCTCGGAAGGCCGTGTTTCTCACTTTCGTTTAAAAACTTCATCACACCCCACGGATTTTCATTAGAAACGCCAATGTGTTTTAACTTTCCTTCTTTGATCAGACCGTCAAACACCGTCAGCACTTCTAACATATTGTCTTCCCACTGGTTATCAATCTTGGCAACACCTCTTTTCCCGAACATGTTCATCACACGTTCCGGCCAGTGCATTTGATATAAATCGATGTAATCCGTCTGCAGGTTTTTCAGACTCAACTCAACCGCTTCATGCAGACTTTTCTTCGAAAAATCAAGTGGTTTACGGATATAGGCCATACCGCGGTTCGGACCTGCTATTTTGGTGGCTACAACCAGTTTTTCCCTTTCCGATTTTCCTATTTTGTTAACCCAGGTTCCGATAAAACGTTCGGTGCTTCCAAAAATATGTTCGTTTCCGCCGATCGGATACATTTCAGCTGTATCGATGAAATTAATTCCACGCCCAATAGCATAATCCAATTGCGAATGCGCTTCGGCTTCGGTGTTTTGATTCCCGAAGGTCATCGTTCCAAGACATATTTCACTGACTTTTAAATCGGTATTCGGTAAAGTGATGTAGTTCATATTTTTGAGTTGCAAAGTTGCAAAGATACAAAGTTGCTGAATCTATCTAAATAAAAAAGGCTCAGAAATAAACTCTGAACCTTTGCTACTTTGTCACTTTGAAACTTATCTTAAATATCGTTCAACATCTTAGTGATTTCATCCAATTTCGGAGTCAAAATGATCTCGATACGACGGTTTTTTGCTTTACCTTCAGCAGTTTCGTTGCTCATCAAAGGCGAATACTCCCCACGTCCGGCAGCAGTTAAATTTTCCTTTCTTACCAAAGCGTTTGATGTAAGGATATTCACGATCGCCGTAGCACGTTTTGTGGAAAGATCCCAGTTGTTTTCCACACCGCCACCGATGGTCCCGGTAATTTTATCGTTATCAGTATGTCCTTCGATCAATACAGAAATGTCCGGATTGTCGCCAAGAACTTTTCCAACTAAGTCTACCGCTTTTTTACCTTCAGGGTTCACTACCCAGCTTCCGGATTCGAAAAGCAATTTATTTTCCATGGAAACATATACTTTTCCGTCTTTTTGCTGTACAGTCAATCCTTTTCCTTCAAATGCGCGTAGCGATTTTGACAACGTTTCTTTCAGCTTGTTCATAGCCGCTTCTTTAGCAGCGATCATGCTTTCCAATTCGTTTACACGGTCGGAACGATCTTTCAGGTCTTTGTTTAATTTATCCAAACGCGTTCTCTCGGCAGCCAGTGCTTTTTCTTTTGCTTCCAGTTGTGCTAACAGATCGCGGTTTTTATCCATGTTGGACTTAAGTGCTTCGTCACTGTTTTTTTCCAAAGCATTGTAAGAAGATTGCAGCGTTTTCAAATTATTGCTTGCCGCAGCATAATCCGAAGCCAGTTTGTCTCTTTCGGCTTTCAATTTGTCCAATTCCGACTGCAACGTTGATTTTTCGTTTTCCAATTGGCTTTTTGCCGTTGACAAGGCCGTATTGTCATCAGCAAGCTGACGGTTTTCTTTTTTTAAATCGGCGAATTTGGTTTCTAAATCGGTATACATCTTTTTAGAAACGCAAGAAGTTGTTAATGCTAACGCCAAAATTCCTGCAGATACTTGTTTTATCATAGTCTCGTGGTATTTATTATTATTACTCAATTTCTACTACTACCGGGCAATGATCGGAATGTTTCGCTTCCGGTAAAATCACCGCTCGTTTTAATCTGTTTTTCATCGGTTCGCTGACCAGATTGTAATCGATCCTCCAGCCTTTGTTATTGTTTCGGGCATTGGCACGATAACTCCACCAACTGTAATTGTTAGGTTCTTTATTAAAATGACGGAAGCTGTCAACAAAACCACTTTTCATGAAATTGTCCAGCCAGGCGCGTTCTTCGGGTAAAAATCCAGACACTCGGGCATTTCGGATCGGATCATGAATATCGATCGCTTCGTGACAGATATTATAATCACCGCCGATGATCAGGTTCGGAATTTCTTTCTTCAGATTGTTGATGTAAGCCTGAAAATCGTCCATGTACTGGAATTTATGATCCAGACGGTCGATATTGGTTCCCGAAGGAAGATACAGACTCATTACCGAAAAATCCTCAAAATCAATTCTAAGGTTACGACCTTCTTTGTCCATGTAATCGATCCCGGTTCCAAAAACCACATTCTTAGGCTTCACTTTCGAAAGAATCGCCACACCACTATACCCTTTTTTTTCGGCCGGAAACCAATAATGGTACGGATAGCCTGAAAGTTCAAAATCCAGCGTCGGAATCTGTTCGGGCATAGCTTTAATTTCCTGCAGACAAATCACGTCAGGATCAGCACTTTTCAGCCATTCAATAAAGCCTTTGGTAATTGCAGCCCTGATTCCATTGACATTATAGGATATAATCTTCATTTTCGGATAATCTTTTTCCCAAATGTATAGAAAAAACAATCATATTTGAAACACTATTTTCAATTACTTATAAACAACTAAATAACAACAAGATAGCCATCAAGCTGTTGAAAGAAATAACAAGAAAGTCGTCAGATTTTACATTTATAACCCTTAAACATTTTAACGATTAGACTATTATTGCTACCTTTGTTTTTCGCTCAAAAACCAAAACTAAATGGGTTTAGTTAACGCTAAAGAAGTAGCAAAAGCTATAAATGCTGATAAATACGGCTTTCTGGGAACCTTTTCAGGCTGGTTACTGATGAAGGCTCTTAAGATTTCCACACTTAACAAAATATACAACAGGAACAAACACTTGAAAGATGTTGAGTTCCTGAATGCCATATTGGATGAATTTCAGATCAAATTTGAAATCCCCGAGGAAGATTTAAAACGATTACCTAAGGATGGTGCTTATATTACAGTCTCAAACCATCCGCTGGGTGGAATTGACGGCATTTTGCTTTTGAAATTAATGCTGGAAAGAGAGCCCAACTTCAAAATCATAGCAAACTTCCTGTTGCACCGCATCGAACCGATGAAGCCTTATATCATGCCGGTGAATCCGTTCGAGAATCACAAGGATGCCAAATCAAGCGTTATCGGAATCAAAGAAACCCTACGCCACTTGAGCGATGGTAAGCCCTTGGGAATGTTTCCTGCCGGAGAGGTTTCCACCTACAAAGACGGACAATTGGTTGTTGACAAACCTTGGGAAGAAGGCGCTATCAAAGTAATCCGAAAAGCGCAGGTTCCGGTAGTACCGATTTATTTCCATGCCAAAAACAGCCGATTGTTTTACATGCTTTCCAAAATAAATGACACTTTGCGCACAGCCAAACTTCCATCGGAGTTACTAACGCAAAAGGATCGTGTGATCAAGGTTCGAATCGGGAAACCGATTTCAGTTGCAGAGCAGAACGAATATGAAAACCTTGACGCCTATGCCGATTTTTTACGAAAAAAGACGTATATGCTGGCCAATCCGTTTGAGACAGAAAGCAAATTACTTTCGGCACCAAGTTTAAAATTACCAAAAAGCCCGAAGCAGATCGTTACACCTGCCAACCAGGACCAGATCATTCAGGAAATAACCGAACTTAGAAAAGGCGACTATCGTTTTCTGCAAAGTAAAAATTATGAAGTTTTCTTTGTCACAGCAGACAAAATCCCGAATATCCTTCATGAGATAGGCCGTTTGCGCGAAATCACCTTCCGTGAAGTGGGAGAAGGCACCAATGAAGCCATCGATTTAGACCAGTACGACAACTACTACCACCATATGTTCTTATGGGACGACGATACCCAGCAAATCGCCGGCGCTTATCGTATGGGACTAGGGGCGCAAATTTTTGCCAAATATGGCATCAACGGTTTTTACCTTCAGGAATTATTCCGTTTTGAACCCGAATTGTTTGACATGATGAGTAAATCCATTGAAATGGGACGTGCTTTCATCATCAAAGAATACCAACAAAAACCAATGCCGTTATTTCTACTTTGGAAAGGTATCGTACACACGACTTTACACTATCCGGAGCATAAATTCCTTATCGGCGGCGTAAGTATCAGTAACCAGTTCTCGGAATTCTCGAAATCGCTGATGATTGAGTTCATGAAGTCCAATTATTATGATCCTTACATTGCGCAATACGTACATCCGAAAAAAGAATACAAGGTAAAATTAAAAGATGCCGACAAAGATTTTATTTTTGATGAAGCGGAGCACGACCTGAACAAGTTCGATAAAATAATTGACGAACTGGAACCGGGAAGTTTGCGTTTGCCGGTGCTGATTAAGAAATACATCAAGCAAAATGCCCGTGTAGTTGCGTTTAATGTCGACCCTCTGTTCAACAATGCAGTTGACGGATTAATGTACATTCGAATAGCCGACATCCCGGAAAGCACCATGAAACCAGTTATTGAAGAATTTCAGGCGGAACTGGAACGAAAGCTTGCAGAAAAAGGAGAGAATATCTAACCAATTATAAACAAAAACCAAAAACCTTTTAAATTATGTTAGGACTATTACTTACATTCTTGTTGATTTTTTCGGCCTTAATGCTATTCTTAATTGCCTGTCAGTGGAAAATCTTCACAAAAGCAGGGAAACCGGGATGGGCTTGTTTAATTCCGATCTACAGCGGAATCGTTATGCTTGAAATCGTAAGAAAACCAACTTGGTGGATTTTTCTTTTCTTCATCCCACTAGTAAACATTTACTTTGCGATCACGGCGCTTAACGGATTATCAAAAGCATTCGGTAAAAGCTCAGGATTTACGGTAGGGTTAATCTTCCTGCCTTTTATTTTCTATCCGATGCTGGCTTTCGGAGATGCAAAATACATTTATGCACAAACGGAAGAAATCAATGAAATTGGATTGAAACAAGCATAAAAAAAGCCCCGAAATATCGGGGCTTTTTCATATATAGCATGATCTAATATTAGTATGCTTTTTTCTTCATTAAGAATTTAGCAAGGGATTTACCAGTTTTAGCATAACCTTCACCGATTCTGTCTTCGTTGCTGAATGAACCTCCGAATACATCTCCAGGAGCTTCGTCACTTTTGATTTCAAGCACAACATTGTTTCTGTTAGCCGTTTCAACGAATTTAAGGTTAAGACTTACTTTTGCTCCTTTTTTCGCCATTACCACATTGTAACCCGGGTAAATCCAAACAGCATCAACAACTAAAGTATATTTTGCCTGTTTTAAATCTTCCTGGAAAGAAATATCTTTTTTCTCTTTACCATTTACAATGTTGATCAATTCGATAAATTTTGGCTCGAATAACAAATCACGGCTTGAATACCATTTTTTCTTCCAAGACTCTCCAACACCTTTACCTTTTTGCTCCAAATCAGCAACTCTTTCTTTCACATATTGCTCATCTGTCAGGTTTTCTTTCATTAATTTCAAATCCTGGTAAGTGAATTCTACATTAACTTCTTTCTGATCCTTAAGGAAGCTGAAATCGCCTTTTGTCACTTCCATATCTTGTGCCATCATAAATGTAGAGGCGAACAAGAATGCTAAAACTGTAATTCTTTTCATAAATATTGTACTAGTTATTTTCAACAAACATAGTTATTTTATGTTAATTTCAATCAAACTCAAAAAAATATAACAATATTGATATACTTTTGGCCTTTTAAAAATAAGCCCACCACAAAATGAGACTATTATTACTTGCGTTACTACTTGGTTTTAACCTGGTTAATGCGCAGTTAAGCAAAAAACACTGGATACCGCCAATTCATGCGCGCGGCGGCGAAAACTTCGTTTCAGGACACTATATTTACCTCTCTACTCCGGAACCGGTTCCATTTCAGGTTACCATAACGACAGGAAACGGAACACCAATCGCTGGTTCGCCTTTTACCATTTCAAGCGGAAATCCCGCTCAGGTTTCTATAGGAAACGGACAGCCATCCGTAATGTTTCTGGCCAATAACGATCTGAACATTGTAAGACAAAACAAAGGACTTATACTGGAAGGCAGCAAGGAATTTTATGCCACATTTAAGGTTCGGGCCGCAAATCATGCTGAAATTTTAGTTGCCAAAGGATATCAGGGAATCGGAACGCAATTCCGCCTTGGCAGTTTGCCCCAAAACGAATACGGAGACCTGAGAAATTTTTTCGCCAGCTTTATGGCCACCGAAGACAATACTACCATAACCATCTCAGATTACGACACTTCTGTTGAATTTGCAATGAATGGTCTCACCATTTCACCGGATACGCAAACCTTCTCCATCAATAGTGGCGAAACCGTTACCGTTTCAGGCTATGCCAATACCCTTGCGAACCTGACAGGCTTTATCGGCGCATTGGTTACGTCGGACAAACCTATCGCAGTAAATACAGGAAATGCGCTGGCAGGAATGTCCGGTCCCGAAGAAGGACAGGATTTTACTTTTGATCAAATCGTACCTTTAGAGGAAGTTGGCACCGAATACATAGTCGTAAAAGGAAACGGAAGTGACAATGTAGAACATCCTTTAATAATTGCAACCCAAGACAACACCGATATCTTCGTAAACGGTTCCGCAACGCCTTTCGCTACTATTAATGCAGGCGATTACATGTTGATTCCGACTTCCTTGTATCAGGGGGCAAACAATCAGAACATGTATGTTACGACATCCAAGCCGATTTATATGTATCAGATTTTAGGGGGCTCACCGTCCGATGCTACTTCCGGCTTAAATTTCATCCCGCCGCTCAGTTGTTTTTTCCAAAAAACAGTGGATTTGATTCCGAGCATCAATTCGATCGGACCGGTAACCTACACCAGTGAAATCATAGCGATAACCTACGCTGGTTCAACCCTTAGAATAAACGGGAATACAGTTTCCGCACTGCCGCAACCTGTTTTAGGAAACAGTCAATGGGTCACTTACCGACTTCCGGGTTATTCCGGAAATGTAAAGATCGAATCTACCGGCCCGCTGGCAGTAGGGTTATTCGGTTCAAGCGGAGCGGTTGGTTTCGCAGCATATTATTCCGGATTTGGATCGGAGCCTCGAGATACTGACGTTACAGTCTGCTCAAGCGCAACCACTGATTTATTTACAAAAATTGAAGGAAATCCGGACCCGGGAGGAACATGGACACCTGCCTTAGCAAGTGGCACGGGCGTTTTTAACCCGGCGGTTGATCCGGCAGGAGTATACAATTATAACTTTACAGGGCTTTGTGAAATCGTGAACGTTCAGGTAACTGTTACCATTCAACAAGCACTGAATCCGGGAACCAATACCCAAAAAACAGTCTGCAATAATGAACCCACTTTTGATTTGTTCCCATTATTAGGTCCCGGAGCAAGTTTAGGCGGAACCTGGTCACCTGCATTAGCAAGCGCCACTTCCATTTTCAATCCTGCAGTCGACCGCTCAGGCGTTTACACTTATACGCTTGCGCCTGACAATGCCTGCACAGAAGTTTCTGCTACAATAACGGTTACTGTCAACCCTGCACCGGTGATTGCCGCAATTACAGATTATAAAATATGTGATGACAATCTTGATGGGAATGATGCAAACGGATATGCCATTTTTAACTTTGGTTTAAAAACAAACGAAATCTTAAACGGGCAGACCGGCATACAAGTTACTTATCATTTAAATCAGAATGACGCTGACAGTGGAACAAATCCGCAAAGCACATTGTACACTAACAATCGTATCATTTATGTACGTCTAACACAGCCGTTGACAAACTGTTTCGTTACTTCGTCGTTTAACTTAATAGTACAGCCCATTCCGTCAATAAATAGCAATGTTGTCCTTAAACAATGTGATGACGATCAGGATGCGGTTACGAATTTTAATTTAACGGAAGTAAATTCAATGATCAGTACAGATCCGAATTTCCAATTCACTTACTTTACTACAAATGCAAATGCCCAAGCGAATTTAAATCCAATCACCAATTTTACCAGTTATACATCTGCCGGAGAAATTATCTGGACGAGAGTAAGCAGTCCGAACGGATGTTTTAAAATAGCAGAAACAACGTTGGTTGTATCGGCTACGCAAATAAATGCATCCATGACACAGACGATGGAAGAGTGCGATATTTATATCAACGCTACTGATTTGGCTAATGACGGTTATGCTTATTTCGACTTTGCCACAGCAAGTACCAACATTTTAAATTCCTTCACCAACAACCAGAATCTTACAGTCACCTATTATGAAAATTTGGCTGATGCTCTTGCTGAAGTCAACGCGATTACCGGCACCGCAGCGAATCCGTACAGAAACACAGTTGCGAACAACCAAACGATCTATATTAGAGTAGACAGTTCCCTGAACAATTCTTGCGTTGGATTAGGCCCCTATTTAAATCTGATTGTAAATCCGATTCCGAAAACAGAATTAGGTACTGATTTCACCCTTTGTTTGGATCCTTCCACCGGTTTAGGCTCTCAGAATATTGATGCCACACCAGCCAACCCAGGAAACTTCCATTACACGTGGACTCCGAGAAATCCGGCGGTTGACGGCAGCGGAAATCAAAGTGCCGTTTTCAATGTAACCCAATCCGGAACTTATACTGTAATAGTAACCGACAACATTACCGGCTGTATAAATACCGATTCCATTACAGTTGATCAGTCATCACATCCGCTTAGTGTTTCCGCTGTACTTATTACCCCATTATTTTCCGGTGGACTGGCTGTTATTCAGGCTACTGCACAAGGAGGTTATGGCACTTACGAATACAGCATTGACGGCATTCATTGGCAAACCAATACTACTTTTTCAGGCCTCGCCAACGGAAGTTACACTATTTTAGTACGGGACAGTGCCTTATGCGGACCGGAAATGGCGACCAACACCGTTCACACCCTTACCTATCCTAATTTCTTCACGCCAAATTCCGACGGATATAACGATACATGGAGAATTGAAAATCTGCCTGCAGCTTTCGATGCTAAAATTCAGATTTTCGACCGATTTGGAAAACTTTTAAAAGAGATAAATCCGAATGGCGCAGGCTGGGACGGCACTTTCAACGGAATCGCACTCCCTGCTGACGATTATTGGTTCAAAATAGAATACACCCAAAACAACGCGCAAAACGAATTCAGAAGTCATTTTGCCTTAAAAAGATAAAAGTCCGTCCGATGACGATAAACTTATAAGGGACAGCTTTAAAACTGTCCCTTTATTTTTTTTAATATCAAAAAATGCTTTTAAAAAAATTATCTGGTTTTTAACCAGCCCGTGATACTTAATCGTGGTTGTCTCACCGGTTTGACTTCGTGTTCCAGCACCTGACTTTCAAAGATCACCATTCTTCCCTGAACCGGTACAATATTCAATTCCGTTTCATTATCTACTGCTCCCTGGTATATGGTCAGTTCACCGCCAAAATCCATCTGCCAGTGCTCTTCATTTAAATAACACACCATGGAAAGTTTCCTGCGGCTGTCATTCTGAAAAGTATCCAAATGGCGTCTGTAAAAAGTCCCTTCCGGATACAAGGCATAGTGGAATTCCATATCCTGAATTCCCAAAAAACAGGTTCGGTTGAGATAATTTACAAAGTCATGGATTCGGTTAAAATATAATGTTTCAGCTTCATCCGCATTTTCTTCATCAAGCCAAAGAATAAAATCGCCGCGTACTGCATCCACGATCTGTTCTTTGGTCAGATTACCGATAGCCGATTTTTTGAAGTTGTTTTCCTCAAATTTTCTCAAAAGGTTCTTCCGAAGAAAAGCTACCTCCTCAGGTGTAAAAAAATTATCAGAGATACTGAATTTCTGATGCATCAGATCATCAATAATCTGCTCATACTTCGGATTGATTTCAAAATCGGACATAGGTTGCTATTTATACTTTCAAAGATAAGATGAAAAACTCAAAATGCCCAGTCGAATTTATTTATTAAATTTGTGCTCTAAACAAAATACGATGAGCAACATCAGAATCACAAAACAATTTTCTTTCGAAACCGGTCACGCTTTATATGGGTATGATGGGAAATGTAAAAACGTTCACGGTCACAGTTACAAACTTTCGGTTACTGTAATCGGAAAGCCCATAACCGACAAATCAAACGTGAAATACGGAATGGTAATTGATTTTGGTGATCTGAAAAAAATTGTAAAGGAGGAAATTGTCGACTTATTCGATCATGCTACCGTTTTCAACAGAAACACCCCACATATCGAATTGGCTAACGAACTTAAAAATCGAGGTCATCATGTTATTTTAGTGGACTATCAGCCAACCAGCGAAAATATGGTAATTGATTTTGCCGATAAAATAAAAAGACGGCTTCCGGATGACATTCGTCTGCATTCACTGAAGCTCCAGGAAACCGAATCGTCTTTTGCTGAATGGTATCATTCGGACAACTAATCATAAAGAACAATAAAAAAGCACTCTATTTCGGAGTGCTTTTTAGTTATAACGTATTTTAAGAAGCAGTGCTTACTTCTTCACGATCATGAATTCAGAACGTCTGTTTTTAGCATGTTCTTCATCAGTACACTGATCGCACTGTACTTTTGGTTC
>NZ_JBYNXA010000001.1:0-747172 GCF_057801535.1 Flavobacterium sp. 21.1 | reverse complement strand
TGTTGACCATCAGCGGTACACCAACAGCATCAGGTACGTTCAACTATACGGTAACCACTACAGGAGGATGTACTCCGGCAGCTACAGCTACAGGTACGATTACGGTAACACCACTACCTGCGATCGCTCTTAGTTCAGCGGCAGCTACAAGTGCTCAGACGGTATGTCAGAATGTTGGAATCACGGCTATTACATATACTGTTACCAATGCTACAGGAGCTACGGTATCCGGTTTGCCGGCAGGTGTAACAGGCAGTTATGCTGCAGGGGTGTTCACCATCAGCGGAACACCAACAGCATCAGGTACGTTCAACTATACGGTAACCACTACAGGAGGATGTGCTCCGGCAGTTACGGCTATGGGTACTATTAATGTAAATCCTTCAATGACACCAGTAACTGGGTTTACGTACACTACACCGGTTTGTATTAATGCGGCAACTAATCCGATGCCGATAGAGGTTGCAGGATTTACAACAGGAGGAACTTATTCGTCTACAGCTGGATTAAGTATCAACGGGACTACTGGTGAAATTACACTTTCCACTAGTACAGCTGGAACTTATACAGTAACGTACTCTTATCCGGCAACTGCATGTGGACCTGCAGGCAATAGCACTTTTAATATTACTATTTCTCCATTGCCGACGGTTGTCTTGACTTCTGCTCCAGCAACCGATACTCAGACGGTATGTCAAAATGCAGGTATCTCGTCTATTACTTATACTGTTGGTGGAGGAGCTACTGGGGTTGTTATATCAGGTTTGCCTTCTGGATTGACCGGAAATTATGCTGCAGGGGTGTTCACCATCAGTGGAACACCAACAGCATCAGGTACGTTCAACTATACGGTAACCACTACAGGAGGATGTACTCCGGCGGCTACGGCTACAGGTACGATTACGGTGACACCACTACCAGCTATCGCTCTTAGTTCAGCGGCAGCGACCACTACTCAGACGGTATGTCAGAATTTTGGAATCACGGCTATCATTTATACAGTTACCAATGCCACAGGAGCTACGGTATCCGGTTTACCGGCAGGTGTAACAGGTAGTTATGCTGCAGGGGTGTTGACCATCAGCGGTACACCAACAGCATCAGGTACGTTCAACTATACGGTAACCACTACAGGAGGATGTACTCCGGCGGCTACGGCTACAGGTACGATTACGGTAACACCGCTACCAGCAATCGCTCTTAGTTCAGCGGCAGCGACCACTACTCAGACGGTATGTCAGAATGTTGGAATCACGGCTATCACTTATACAATTACCAATGCTACAGGAGCTACGGTATCCGGTTTACCGGCAGGTGTAACAGGCAGTTATTCAGCAGGGGTGTTCACTATCAGTGGAACTCCAACAGCATCAGGTACGTTCAACTATACGGTAACCACCACAGGAGGATGTACTCCGGCGGCTACGGCTACAGGTACGATTACGGTAACGCCACTACCTGCAATCGCTCTTAGTTCAGCGGCAGCGACCACTACTCAGACGGTATGTCAGAATGTTGGAATCACGGCTATTACATACACTGTTACCAATGCTACAGGAGCTACGGTATCCGGTTTACCGGCAGGTGTAACAGGTATTTATGCTGCAGGGGTGTTCACCATCAGCGGTACACCAACAGCATCAGGTACGTTCAACTATACGGTAACCACTACAGGAGGATGTACTCCGGCGGCTACAGCTACAGGTACGATTACGGTGACACCACTACCGGCGATCGCTCTTAGTTCAGCAGCAACGACCACTACTCAGACGGTATGTCAGAATGTTGGAATCACGGCTATTACATACACTGTTACCAATGCTACAGGAGCTACGGTATCCGGTTTACCGGCAGGTGTAACAGGTAGTTATGCTGCAGGGGTGTTCACTATCAGCGGAACTCCAACAGCATCAGGTACGTTCAACTATACGGTAACCACTACAGGAGGATGTACTCCGGCGGCTACAGCTACAGGTACGATTACGGTGACACCACTACCAGCTATCGCTCTTAGTTCAGCGGCAGCGACCACTACTCAGACGGTATGTCAGAATGTTGGAATTACAGCTATTACTTATACTGTTACCAATGCTACAGGAGCTACGGTATCCGGTTTGCCGGCAGGTGTAACAGGCAGTTATGCTGCAGGGGTGTTTACCATCAGCGGAAATCCAACAGCATCAGGTGCGTTCAACTATACGGTAACCACTACAGGAGGATGTACTCCGGCAGCTACGGCTACGGGTACGATTACGGTAACACCACTACCGGCGATCGCTCTTAGTTCAGCAGCAGCGACCACTACTCAGACGGTATGTCAGAATGTTGGAATCACGGCGATTACTTATACTGTTACCAATGCTACAGGAGCTACGGTATCCGGTTTACCGGCAGGTGTAACAGGCAGTTATGCTGCAGGGGTGTTGACCATCAGCGGTACACCAACAGCATCAGGTACGTTCAACTATACGGTAACCACTACAGGAGGATGTACTCCGGCAGCTACAGCTACAGGTACGATTACGGTAACACCACTACCTGCAATCGCTCTTAGTTCAGCAGCAGCTACAAGTGCTCAGACGGTATGTCAGAATGTTGGAATCACGGCGATTACTTATACTGTTACCAATGCCACAGGAGCTACGGTATCCGGTTTGCCGGCAGGTGTAACAGGCAGTTATGCTGCAGGGGTGTTCACCATCAGCGGAACTCCAACAGCATCAGGTACGTTCAACTATACGGTAACCACTACAGGAGGATGTACTCCGGCGGCTACAGCTACAGGTACGATTACGGTAACACCACTACCGGCGATCGCTCTTAGTTCAGCAGCAGCTACAAGTGCTCAGACGGTATGTCAGAATGTTGGAATCACGGCGATTACTTATACTGTTACCAATGCTACAGGAGCTACGGTATCCGGTTTACCGGCAGGTGTAACAGGTAGTTATGCTGCTGGGGTGTTCACCATCAGCGGAACTCCAACAGCATCAGGTACGTTCAACTATACGGTAACCACTACAGGAGGATGTACTCCGGCAGTTACGGCTACGGGTACGATTACGGTGAATCCGATTCCGAATGCAATCGCAACTCCTTCATTACAAACTATCTGCTCAGGATCAGCGACCAACATTTCTTTATCAGGTGCTGTTGCAGGAACAACCTATGTCTGGACTGTAGTTCAAACAGGGGTTACAGGAGCATCGAATGGAAATGGAGCTACAATTGCACAAATATTGACAACTGTTGGAACCACATCCGGAACTGTGGTTTACACAATTACACCAACTGCGAATGGATGTATCGGAACACCAATCATGGTAACAATCAATGTAAATCCTACACCAGTTGTTAGTGCTACACCGGCATCAGAAACAATTTGTTCGGGACAGTCCACAGGAATTACTTTAAATAGTAATATTACCGGAACAACATATTCATGGACAGTAACACAGGTTGGAGCAACAGGAGCTTCCAGCGGAAGCGGAAATGTAATTTCTCAGACGTTAACAGCTACCGGATCTGCGATGGGAACTGTTATCTATACAATAACTCCAACGTTAAACGGATGTCCTGGTTCGCCATTGAATGTTACTGTAAGTGTAACACCGAGAGCGACAATGACGGCAACGGCTACAGCAACGAATATTTGTTCGGGAGGTACTGCATCAGTTGTTTTTGCAAGCAGTTTACCGGGAACTATTTATAATTGGAATGTTGTTCAGACAACGGTGACCGGAGCTACTAACGGAACAGGAACGAATATTTCTCAAGTGCTGACAGCTACCGGTAATACTACGGGACAAGCAGTTTATACTATAACTCCGATTACAAATGGATGTCCTGGAACACCGGTAACGGTTGCTATCAACGTAAATCCTATTCCGACTGTTACAGCAAGTCCGTCAAACCAGACAGTTTGTTCGGGAACAGCGACCAATATCACGTTGATAGGTAATTTGCCTAATACAACCTTTACTTGGAATGTTATCCAAACAGGTGTATATGGAGCATCTTCAGGAAGCGGAAACGTTATAGCGCAAACGTTATCAACAGTATCTTTAACACCGGGCACAGTAGATTATATTATTACTCCGCATACCAACGGATGTGCCGGAGCGCCTATTACGGTTACGGTTACGGTAAATCCAACACCGGAAGTATTTGGAAATCCAGGGAATACTGTAATCTGTAGTGGTGACAATGCTGAGTTTTCTTTAATACCAAATATCCCAGGTACTACGTTTACTTGGACAGTAGTTCAAAACGGAGTTACCGGAGCTTTCGACGGAAGCGGAAATACTAATCCTGTAAATGTTAGTCAGATGGTGGAAACAACAGGTAATGTTGCCGGAACGGTTACTTATACTATAATTCCAATGGCAAACGGATGTAGCGGTAATCCTATTACTATTACCTTTACAGTGAATCCGTTACCACAACCGCAAATTCAGGATGGTTACATATGTATTGATTCCGGTACAGGTTCTGTGTTATCAACGCATACTTTGGATACAGGATTAAACAATGCAAACTATGATTTTGTATGGTTCTTGGATGGTGTAGAGATATCAGGTGCAACAAATGCTATTTATGTAGCTGATCAGTCAGGAGTTTATTCTGTAATTGTTACCAACTCGGTTACGGGTTGTGTTTCACATGCAGTAGATGCCACAGTAACAGAGTCATTGTCTGCAAGTTCATTAAATCTGTATGTGAACGAAGCCTTTAGCGATAATCCAAATATTACCGCTGTGGTAGTTGGAGGTTCAGGTAATTTTGAATACCAATTGGATGGTGGTGCATATCAGACTTCCAATGTATTCACAGGAATTCTTCCAGGCTTACATGAGGTTCATGTTATTGATGTGAATGGATGTACAGATTTAACCCAGACGATTTTCGTTATTGGTTATCCTCATTTCTTCACTCCAAACGGAGATGGTTACAACGATACTTGGAACATCTGGGATCTACAGGATCAGCCGGATGCAGAAATCTTGATTTTTGACCGATACGGGAAATTAATTAAGCAGATTACTCCGGTTGGGGAAGGTTGGGATGGAACCTATAATGGACAACCATTACCATCAACGGATTACTGGTTTACGGTTAAATTTAGAGATGGAGTGAATAAAACGGAGCGTATTTTTAAAGCTCACTTCTCTATGAAACGATAGAAATGATTTGTTATTTTGCAAAAAAAGTCGCCTTTGGGCGGCTTTTTTTGTATATTAATAATAGTAACAAAAGCGCATTTTTTATACCGTTTGCCGAGTTTTTTTTAAAATACTAACAAAATAGTTGAGTTTTGTGTTATGTTAAAGTGAATAAAATTTCACTTTTTATCGTTATATGTTTTATTTTTGCTTTTTTACAGCCAAATTCCAACCAAATTATGAAAAAAAAATACCTATTAATCCTTTTTGGATTTTTATCGTTGCTTGTGAATGCACAGGGAACTCAACCTCCAGGTATAGAAGTCACAGCTTCCTCGTCTGTTGTTATTTGTAATCCGGGAGAGAGTACAACACTTTCATGTACTTATGTCCCAATCTATCAAACTACGGGCTATACGGTATCGTCAATTCCTTATAATCCTCCTTTTGGAGCAACGGCTGGATCGGCGACGAATCTTACGATCGATGACAGATGGTCTTCGATAATTGATTTAAAAGGTTTAACACCTCAGAACTTCAACTTCTGTTTTTATAATACCAATTATTTGCAAACCCTGATTTCTACAAATGGGGTAATGACTTTTAGTATAGCCGGTGTTACGCCAGGAGGATTTTATACTCCTAGCTCCGGTAGTACTTGGGTAAATTCGGGTGCTATTCCTTATGCCAGTGCGCCTGGAGCTGCTCCTTTCAGAAGTTCAATAAATGGTGTTTTCCAAGATATTAACCCGAATGTGAACAATGCCTTTGCGCACCCGAATATTAATTACTATACGGTAGGGAATTATCCTGATCGAGCCTTTGTTGTTAATTTTTCTGAAGTAGCTCAGTTTGGTTGTTCGAGTGATGCGGTAGTAGGACCTCAGACAAGTCAGATCGTGCTTTATGAGGCAACGAATATTATTGAGGTTCACGTTAAGAGAAGATATCCTTGTGTTTCCTGGGCAAATGGTCACGGACTGATTGGTGTTCAAAATGAAGCCGGAACGGTTGCGACAGCGGCACCGGGAAGAAATCAAGGTACTTGGATCACCAATAACGAATCTTGGCGTTTTACTCCAAACGGCGTTCAGTTGCCCCCAACATTTGTTTGGACAGATAATTTAGGTAACGTTGTTGGAACTGGACAAACAGTTTCGGTTTCCCCTAATGCAACGACTACCTATACAGTAACGGCAACTTATCCTTCATGTATCCCGTCGGTAAATTATCAGGTGACGGATCAGACAACTGTTGATTTGCCCAATATCCCTGCGGGTGTACCTTCAACTTTGTATAATTGTCAGGTAACACCGACACCAGCTACTTATAGTTGGGATTTTACGCCTAATGGAAATACCATAATGGCACCACTGAATCCGGCAAATTATGTACTTAGTTATCATACTACTCAGGTCAGTGCCCAAGGAACAGATGCTAATATCATAACAGGAAGTACAACAAATTACACTACACCGGGTACGGCTACTACGACGACGATTTGGACTTGTGTGGAAGATTTAAATACCGGTTGTAGAAAAGTGCAGCCTTTTGATTTAGTTGTAAGATCATGTACTGCGACTCCGGTTCAACCGCCAAATTTAGTTGCCTGTGATAATGATGGAAATGGAACAGAATCGTTCGATTTAACTCAGCAAAACACAACGATCTTGGGTGGGCAAAATGCGGCTGATTATACTATCACTTATCATACAACACTAGCCAGTGCTGACGGTACTGCTTTAAATAGTGCGCTAATTCCTGCGGGTGCTGCTGTTGGTCAGACTCAGAACTTCGTAAGTGCGGGACAAACAATATACGTAAGAATGGAAAGCGTGGCCACTCCTGGAGTTTTCGGGAATACAACTTTCCAATTGATTGTAAATCCACGTCCTGCAATTACAGGAACACTATCTGCGTGTGTTGGTTCAACTACTCAATTGACAGGAGCTGGAACTCCGGCTGCTTCAAACGCGTGGTCATCATCGGATACAAGTATTGCTACCGTTAACGCTTCCGGTTTAGTAACGGGAGTTGCACCTGGAACAGCAATTATTACTTATACAAACAATAACGGTTGTTTTAACACTGCAACTGTAACTATCAATGCATTGCCTACGGTAACTGTTAACAGCCCAACGACTTGTCAAGGAGGGACTGTAACGTTAACAGCTACACCGGGCGCAGCAGGAACGTATAATTATGCGTGGACAGTTCCTTCCGGAGCTACTAATCCGGGCAACGTTGCAACTTTCACAACTAATGTTGGAGGTGCTTACGGTGTTGTAATTACTAATACAACTACAAACTGTTCAAGTGCAACAGGTGCAGGAACAGTTACAATAAATCCACTACCGACTGTTACTGTAAACAGTCCTGCAGTTTGTTCAGGAGCTTCAGCAACAGTAACCGCTACTCCTGGTATTCCAGGTACTTATAACTACAGTTGGACTGTACCGGCAGGTTTTGCAAACCCAGGTAACGTACCTACTTTTGCTACAACAACGTCTGGTGCATACAGCGTAATCATAACTGATCCGGTTACAACTTGTTCTAGCACTAGTGCTTCAGGGACAGTTACAATTAATGCTTTACCGACCGTAACCGTGAACAGTGCAGTGGTTTGTTCAGGAGCTTCGGCTACTATAACGGCAACGCCTGGTTCGGCTGCTACATATTCATATGCATGGACAGTTCCTGCAGGATTTACTAATCCAGGAAACGTTGCAAGTTTTTCAACTTCAGTAGCAGGTACTTATAGTGTAATTATCACTAACACAACAACAACGTGTTCAAGTGCTAGTGCTTCAGGTACTTTAACTGTTAATCCGCTGCCTACTGTAACAGTAAACAGTTCAGGAATTTGTTCAGGTGCATCAGCGACAGTGACTGCAACACCGGGAACTGCAGGCTCATATAATTATGTGTGGACTGTGCCGGCAGGTTTCGCTAACCCAGGTAACGTAGCAAGTTTTACTACTACTACGACTGGTACTTATAGTGTAATTATCACTGATACTGCGACAAACTGTAGTAGTGCAAGTGCTTCCGGAAATGTGACGGCAAACCCTGCAGCAGGAAGTATGAATCTTCAGTGTGGTGCTTATGGCTCACCGGGACACCCTGGCGAAATATATATTGACTGGTCAAATGTACCGGGGATAACCCTTTTTACTTATAGCTATTCTATTAATGGAGGACCTACAATAACGGGAAGTCAAGCGGCTCCAAGTTCTATTTATATTCTAACAAATGGTCAGCCAATCACATTTACTTTAAATGGGTCCGGAACTGTATGTGTAACGCCTGAAACAATTACATGTGGTTGTCCAACACCGCAAATTAACGCTGTTACTAATGTGAATGCATGTTCGGCACAAACGGTTAATCAAATCAATTTCACTACAAGTGATGCTTATGATACTGTTAGCTGGACCAATAGCAACCCTGCAATTGGTTTAGCGGCGAGTGGCACCACAAACTTCATACCTTCGTTTACAGCTGCAACAATAACTACGCCTCAGACAGCTACAATTACGGTTGTTTTAACGAAGTTTGGCTGTGCTGGTCCGCCAAGAACATTTACGATTACTATAAATCCATTACCTACAGTAACGGTTAATAGTCCGGTAACTTGTGCCGGAACTAATACTACGGTAACAGCTACTCCTGGAGCTGCCGGAACTTATTCATATGTGTGGACAGTTCCTGCAGGATTTACAAATCCAGGAAACGTTGCAAGTTTTGCAACTGCGACAGCGGGTACTTATAGTGTTATCATTACTAATACAGCAACAAGCTGTGTGAGCGCAAGTGCTTCCGGAACTGTAACTGTTAATGCTCTTCCTAGTGCTACAGTAAATAGTTCAACTGTGTGTGTGGGCGCGACAGCAACAGTTACAGCGACGCCTGGTGCAGCAGGAACGTATTCTTACGTATGGACAGTTCCTGCGGGAGCAACAAATCCTGGTAACGTTGCAAGTTTCTCAACTACAACAGTGGGTACGTATAGCGTAGTGATAACAGATACAGCAACAAATTGTTCTAGCCCTAGTGCATCGGGAACAGTTTCTAATTATGCAACACCAACAGTAACAGTAAACAGTCCGTCAGTTTGTGCTGGAAATGCGGCAACTGTAACTGCTACTCCTGGTACAGCGGCGACGTATTCGTATGTATGGACTGTCCCTGGAGGAGTTACGAACCCTGGAAACGTTGCGAGTTTTACTACGACAACTGCTGGTATTTATAGTGTAATAATTACTAATACAACAACAACGTGTTCAAGTGCTAGTGCTTCAGGTACGGTTACTGTAAATCCATTACCTACTGTAACTGTTAACAGTCCTGTGACTTGTTCGGGAATTTCTACTAACGTGACTGCTACTCCAGGCAATGCCGCCGCTACTTATTCTTATGCGTGGACGGTTCCTGCAGGAGTGACTAATCCAGGAAATGTTCCTAGTTTCGCTACTTCAACAGCGGGTACTTATAGTGTAATTATTACAGATAATACAACAGGATGTATCAGTGCAAGTGCATCCGGAACAGTAACAGTGAATGCGTTGCCAACTGTAACTGTGAATAGTGCAACAGTCTGTGCGGGATCACCTGCTACATTAACTGCTACACCTGGATCAGCCGGAACATATACTTATGTGTGGACTGTTCCTGCGGGAGCAACAAACCCAGGTAGTGTTCCTAGTTTCTCATCGACAACACCTGGTACATATAGTGTAGTTATTACTAATAGTGCGACAACTTGTAGTAGTGCTAGTGCATCAGGAACAATATCTAATAATCCTCTGCCAACAGTGACGGTTAATAGTCCGTCTATTTGTTCAGGAGCTTCGGCAACGGTGATAGCTTCACCAGGTTCAGGCGGATCATATTCTTATGCATGGACAGTACCTGCAGGTGCTACTAATCCAGGAGATGTTCCAAGTTTCGTAACTTCGACTCCGGGAGCTTATAGTGTTGTCATTACGAATATGGTAACTGGTTGTTCAAGTGCGATTGCTACCGGAAATGTGATATTAAATCAAACACCTACAGTAACCGCGACTCCAACTTCGCAGACATTATGTTCAGGACAATCTAGCGGAATCCAACTGCAAAGTAATGTTCCTAACACGACTTTCACTTGGACTTATACTCAAACAGGTGGTGTAACAGGAGCCTCTAATGGAAGCGGAAATATTATTTCACAAGTGCTTACTGTGGGAACTGGTGCAGGTACTGTAACCTATACCATTACACCAACTGCGGCGGGAAGCTGCACAGGAATTCCAACCACTGTAACAGTAACAGTGACTCCGGTACCATTAGTAAATGTTAATGTAACGGATCAATCTATCTGTACTGGTGGTACAACAAACATTACCATGACTAGTAACGTTGCGACGACGACTTTTAACTGGAATGTTATTCAGACCAATGGCGTAGCTGGAGCATCAAGCGGAACGGGTTCTTCAATCAATCAGGTTCTTACGGCTTCAGGTACTACAATCGGTCAGGCGGTTTATACCATCACACCAATCAATAACGGATGTCCTGGAACACCAAAAACAGTGACGGTTACGGTTTATCCTAATCCGAATGTTACGGCAAGTCCGACTTCTCAAACATTATGTTCGGGGGAGACTACCAATATCACATTGAACAGCAATGTTCCGGGAACTGTATTCACGTGGACTGTTGTACAATCGAACTTATTCGGAGCGGCACCGGGAACTGGTAATACAATCAGTCAGACCTTAACTACAGTTGGTCTAACGCAAGGTACTGTGACTTATACCATTACGCCAACAGTTAACGGATGTACGGGAACACCAATTACAGTTACTGTAACGGTTAATCCGACACCGGAGGTATTCAGTCCTTCTGCGCCGCAGCCTATCTGTAGCAATAGCTCATCAGGTATTACAGTTACTCCGAACATGCCTGGAACATCGATTTCGTGGACTGTTGTTGAAAATGGTGTAACCGGTGCATTTGACGGAAGTGGCTCTGAAATCGTTCCGGGAGCAGGAATTGCCATCGATCAGATTTTAACGGCTACAGGAACTCAGCCTGGAACTGCTACTTATACCATCATACCGATGAATAATGGCTGTGCAGGAAGTCCGATTACTGTAGTTGTTCTGGTGAACCCATTGCCAAAAATCAGCATTCCTGATGGATTGATCTGTGTGGACAGTGCAACCGGAGCAGTAATCTATGGCTATAATATGGACACTGGTTTAAGTGCAACGGATTACGATTTCCAATGGTATTTCAACAATGATATGAATACCGTGATCTCTACAAGCAGTTCTTATATGGCTATGGAGGCAGGTCAGTATACCGTTTCAATCATGAATTCGACCACAGGTTGTACGGATGTGTTTATGATCATTGTTAACGCTACTAACCCGGCTACAAGCGCTACTGCAGTAGTTACTAATTACTTTGAGGATACTCAGGCGATTACAGTAACTGTAGCAGGAACCGGATCTTACTTATACAGTTTGGACGGAGGTGCATTCCAGACCAGCAATATCTTCATCAATGTATTACCGGGTGAGCATACGATAACGATTCAGGATGCCAACGGATGTACGAACATCACACTTGAGCATATCTTTACAATCGGTTATCCACATTTCTTCACACCGAATGCTGACGGATATAACGATACCTGGAACATCTGGTCATTAAGTGAAAGCCAGCCGAATTCGGAAATCCATATCTATGACCGTTATGGAAAACTGATCAAACAGCTTGTTCCTAGCGGCAACGGATGGGACGGAACTTATAACGGACAGCTTTTACCATCTACGGATTACTGGTTTACCGTTAAGTACAAAGAGAACGGTGCTGAGAAATTATTCAAAGCGCACTTCTCGATGAAACGATAAGTAATTGATTTAAATAAAAAAAGGCTGCCTGATAAGGGCAGCCTTTTTTGTTTGATGTTATTTGGAATGTTTTCGCTAGTCATCCTTAATAACATGTTTTAGGATATAAATTTTAAATGGAGAAGATGCTGAAGCAAAGTTCAGCATGATGCAGAGGATATTAGAGATCAGGACTGGAAAAATGCTCATACCGATAGCTATTGGACTTCCGCTCCAAAATAAAAAAGCCTCCAGTTAAACTGAAGGCTTTCTACATCGATTGAAATTTTTATTTAGTTCTTATAAACCTTTAAAGCTTCGTTTAATATCTGAACTGATTTTATCAAATCTTCTTTTTTAAGAACGTAAGCGATACGTACTTCGTCAAGGCCAACTCCTTTGGTAGAGTAGAAACCTGCAGCCGGAGCCACCATAACTGTTTCACCATTAAAGTCGTACGATTCCAGTAACCATTGTGCGAAATCATCGGCGTTTTTAATTGGTAATTTTGCGATGCAGTAAAATGCTCCTTTTGGAGTAGCTACTTTGACACCTTCAATTTTGTTTAACTCGGCAATTAACGTGTCGCGACGGTCTTTGTATTCGGTGATCACATCATCAAAATAACTTTGCGGCGTTTCTAATGCAGCTTCACTGGCAATCTGAGCATAAGTCGGTGGGCTCAATCTCGCCTGAGCGAATTTCATAGCCGTTGCCATTACTTCTTTGTTTTTGGAAACGATGCAGCCGATACGGGCGCCACACATACTGAAACGTTTTGAAACCGAGTCAATCATGATAGCGTGCTCTTCTAAGCCCGGAACATTCATTACCGAATGGTGCGTATAACCATCGTATGCAAACTCGCGGTATACTTCATCCGCGATTAGGAATAAATCGTGTTTTTTAACCAGTTCGGCCAATTGCATGATTTCTTCTTTTGAATATAAGTATCCTGTTGGGTTGCCCGGATTACAAATCAAGATCGCTTTTGTTTTAGGAGTGATCAATTTTTCGAAATCAGCAATAGGAGGTAAGGCAAAACCTGTATCGATAGTGGAGATTACAGGAACTACGTTTACGCCTGAAGCTGTGGAAAATCCGTTGTAATTTGCATAGAACGGTTCCGGAATGATGATCTCATCACCAGCGTCCATAGTACTTCCCATGGCAAAAAGCAATGCTTCAGAGCCACCGGTCGTAATAATGATATCTTCTGTGTTTATTGGTAAACCTTGCTTTTGGTAGTATGCAGCAAGTTTGGTTCTGTAACTTTCAAAACCTGCGGAGTGGCTGTATTCCAAAACGGTGATGTCAGCATTTTTAACAGCATTTAAAGCTACTTCAGGTGTTTTGATATCAGGTTGTCCGATATTCAAATGGTATACTTTATGACCTTTTTTTTTCGCAATTTCTGCGTAAGGAACCAATTTACGAATTGGTGATTCAGGCATTTGCTGGCCTTTTGTTGAAATTTTAGGCATGTGTCGTTTATTTTGAGGTACAAATTTGCGACATTTTTCAGAAACAATGAAAAATGAATTGTTATTAATTTTTTAAAGTTTTAGGAAATTAAGTATTTATGTAGTAATTTTCAGAAAAAGCCCGAATATGCGCTCAATTGTTTTTGTCTTTTTTTTAATGCTTTTTAATAGCGTTTTCGGACAAAATGGTTTTCAGTTTGAATCCGATAAGGATAAAATTGTTATTCCCTTTACGTTTGTTGATAACCTAATTATTATTCCGGTCGAAATCAATGGTACGAAATTAAATATGCTTCTGGATTCCGGTTCAGAACCTTCTATTATATTTAGTTTTCCTGAAAATGACACCATTCATCTTTACAATACCAAAAAAATTAAGATTTCGGGAATGGGAAATGAGGAAATGGCTGAGGGGATATACTCGGATACCAATTTTGCCAGTGTCAGCGATTATAAGAATAATAAATTTGACTTGCTCGTGATTCTTGATGAGAACCTCAATTTTTCTTCCCGAATCGGAATTCCTGTTAATGGTATTTTGGGGTATTCCTTTTTTAAGAATCATATCATTGAGATCGATTATCAAAAGAAGAAGGTAATAGTGTACAGGGATCGGGAAATTCTTTCCAAAAAGAAAAAGATGAAATCATTTACGGATTTGCCTATAACAGTTGTTAATGACCGGGCGTACCTTACTGTTAAAGCAAAATTGGATAAAAAGGAAATCGATTTAAAACTCTTGGTCGATACAGGTTTGGGTGACGGATTGTGGCTGTTTGAAAATGATGTGATCAAAACTAATGATAATTATTTTGAAGATGTACTGGGTGAAGGGATTGGCGGGACCGTTTTTGGAAAAAAATCCAGATTGGATCAATTACAGTTTTCGGAATTTAAATTCAATTCCCCTTTGGTTTCGTATCCTGATACTTCTTCTTATAAACAGTTGCGATTGGTCAAAGACCGAAACGGTTCGCTTGGAGGAGGAATGCTTAAACGTTTTACGATGATTATGGATTATCACGGAGGGCATCTTTATCTCAAGAAAAGTGGTTATTACGACGATCCTTTTAACTACAACATGAGTGGGATCGAAGTGCAGCATGGTGGGGTACAATGGCTTCAGGAAGTAGATAAAATACGGGATGATAAGTCTACAAATGTGTTAAATGTCAATGAAATTGCTTTAGATAACAGTACACTGAAGTATAAATTCACTTTAAAGCCGGTTTATGAAATAGCATCTGTGAGGAAGAATTCACCTGCTGAGACAGCCGGATTAAAAATCGGAGATAAGGTATTGAAGATCAATAATAAAAATGTAAGCAATCTTTCCAAACAGAAAATAGACGAGATGTTGCAGGAAGAAGATGGAAAAACCATTGAAATAGTAATAGACCGCAAAGGAATTGTAAAGAAATTCGAATTCCGACTTAAAAAGATACTATAAAAAAATCCCCGCTACTGCAGGGATTTTTATTTTATCTGTTACACAATTTACGATTGTGGACCGACTTTCTCTTTTTGAAGAACATTTTTCTCTTCTTTCACGATTACTTCTCCTTTGATGCGTAACGCTACTTTACCGCCTTCGTAATTTACAGCATTGGATTCCACGGTGATAGTTTTAGATATCCTGCCGGGATTCATGTTGTATTTTACATCGATTTTTCCTGTTTTTCCAGGCATAATCGGTTCAGTTGGTTTAGTCGGAACGGTACAACCGCAAGTGGATTGTACATTAGTGATGATTAACGGAGCATCGCCCGTGTTAGTGAACTCAAAAGTTCTTATTCCGTTATCAGAATCTTTAGTAACGGTTCCGTAATCAATAGTATTGTCTTTTGCTTTGAATTCGATTTTAGGTCCTTGCTGAGCATAAGACGCAACGCTAAACGCTAAAACTGCAACTAATCCTAATAATTTTTTCATCTTTTTAAGTTTTAATTGTTATTGTAAAATTACATTGTTTTAATAAACGAACAAATATTTTAACTCACTTTTTTTATTTGCTCAGTTATAGCTATTTTTGCAGTTATATTTACAAAAAGCATACCAATTATTTTTGGCCCTATTGTTTAGGCTCTTTCACAAGGCGCCTTGCCACTGTAAGTTGCTGCCGATAAAAAGTCGGGATCTACTGCTTTCAGGGCTATTAGAGAGATAAGTGATGAAAAACATTGCGGTGCAAAGAATGGCATCGTATAACAAATAACCGATCAACGAATATGACAATTCCGGCACAATTTGAAGCAAAAGCTGCTGAGCAGAAATGGTACGATTACTGGATGAAAAACAATTATTTTCATTCAAAACCAGACCACAGAACCCCATACACCATAGTAATTCCGCCACCAAACGTGACAGGAGTCTTGCACATGGGACATATGCTTAACAATACGATTCAGGATGTGTTGATCCGTCGTGCCCGTCTGAAGGGGTTCAACGCTTGTTGGGTACCTGGAACGGATCACGCTTCAATTGCAACAGAAGCAAAAGTTGTAGCCAAATTAAAAGCGGAAGGAATCAATAAAAACGACCTTACCCGAGAAGAATTCCTTAAACATGCATGGGAGTGGACCGATAAATACGGAGGAACCATTCTTGAGCAGTTAAAGCAATTGGGATGTTCTTGTGATTGGGACAGAACGAAATTTACCATGGATCCGGACATGTCGGCTTCCGTAATCCGTTCGTTTGTTGATTTGTATAATAAAGGATTGATTTACAGAGGGTATCGAATGGTAAACTGGGATCCGGAAGCAAAAACAACGCTGTCTGACGAAGAGGTGATCTACGAAGAGAGACAAGGAAAATTATATCATTTAAAATACCAGATTGAAGGTACTAACGAATTCGTAACGATCGCAACGACGCGTCCGGAAACGATTTTGGGTGATAGTGCTATCTGTATCCACCCGGAAGACGAACGTTACCAGCATCTGAAAGGTAAAAAAGCCATTGTTCCGATCTGTAACCGAGTGATACCGATCATTTTTGATGAGTATGTGGATATGGAATTCGGAACCGGATGTCTGAAAGTGACGCCTGCGCATGATGTAAATGACAAGGAATTAGGAGAACGACACAATCTGGAAATCATCGATATTTTCAATGAAGATGCGACGCTGAATTCTTTCGGATTGCATTATGCCGGAAAAGACCGTTTCGTAGTTCGTGAAGAAATTTCTAAAGAACTGGAATCCATCGGAGCCATGGCAAAGGTGGAAAACCATTTAAATAAGGTTGGAACGTCAGAAAGAACGAAAGCTGTAATTGAACCAAGATTATCAGACCAATGGTTCCTTAAAATGGAAGATTTGGTAAAACCGGCTATCAAAGCAGTTTTGGAGTCCGACGAAGTGAAATTGTATCCTTCACGTTTCAATAATACATACCGTCACTGGATGGAAAACATCCGCGACTGGAACATTTCCCGTCAGTTATGGTGGGGACAACAGATTCCGGCTTATTTCTATGCGGAAGGTAAAGAGGATTTCGTGGTAGCGGAAACTCCGGAAGCAGCATTGGAATTAGCTAAACAAAAAACAGGAAACGCTTCATTGCAGGTTTCAGATTTAAAACAGGACGCCGATGCATTGGATACGTGGTTCTCGTCATGGTTATGGCCTATGGCTGTTTTTGGCGGAATCATGAATCCTGAAAATGAAGATTTTAAATATTATTATCCGACGAACGATTTGGTTACCGGTCCGGATATTTTATTCTTCTGGGTTGCCCGAATGATTATTGCAGGTTATGAATATGCCGATGCTAAACCGTTCAGTAATGTATATTTGACTGGTTTGGTTCGTGATAAACAAGGCCGTAAAATGTCAAAATCACTTGGGAATTCACCTGAACCACTTGGATTAATTGAAAAATTCGGTGCCGATGGTGTTCGTTGCGGATTGTTGTTGAGTGCTGCGGCAGGAAATGATATTTTGTTTGACGAAGAATTGTGCAATCAGGGGAAAGCTTTTGCTAATAAAATATGGAATGCATTCCGATTGATAAAAGGGTGGGAGGTAGCTGATATTGCTCAACCTGAATCTTCAAAAGTAGCTATCGAATGGTACGAGGCCAAATTGCAGAAAACAGTAGCGGAAATCGAAGATAATTTCGGTAAATACAGAATTTCAGATGCTTTGATGGCTACCTATAAATTGGTTTGGGACGATTTCTGTTCTTTCTTCCTCGAAATGATCAAACCGGGTTACCAGCAGCCGATCGACCGAGCGACTTTCGACAAGGCTATTGAAATGCTGGAAACGAATTTAAAGTTACTTCATCCGTTCATGCCGTTCTTAACAGAAGAAATTTGGCAGCGCATCGAGGAAAGAACTCCGGAACAGGCATTGATCGTTGCTGAGTGGCCAAAAATGACTTCGGCAAATGAAAAACTGATTGCTGATTTCGATTTCGCTACAGAAGTAATTTCCGGTATCAGAACCATCAGAAAAGATAAAAACATTCCGATGAAAGATACGATCGAATTGAAAGTGGTCAACAGCGAAAATGCTTCGACATTTTTTGATTCGGTAATTGCAAAATTAGGAAACATTTCCACTTTGGAGTACGTTTCTGAAAAAGTAGACGGAGCTTTATCTTATCGTGTGAAATCGAATGAATATTTTATTCCAGTTACAGGTAATATTGATATTGATGCTGAAATCAGTAAAATCACAGAAGAACTTAACTATATGAAAGGTTTTCTAAAATCGGTTCAGGTTAAATTATCGAACGAGAAGTTTGTGGCGAATGCTAAATTAGAAGTTGTTGAAAGCGAACGCAAAAAAGAAGCCGATGCTTTGGCGAAGATTGCTACGCTTGAGCAGAGTCTGGTTAGTTTGAAATAACAAATACTTCATAAATGTAAAAAGCCCCCGCCAAAGCGGGGGCTTTTTTGTCATTTAGAGAATTAGTCTTTCTCGTTGTCGTCATTTTCAGTAGTTTTTTTAAGCATTTTACCGGAAGCGGCGACTGTCACATCGTACGTTTGCTTGGCTTTTGTGACTTTTACTTCATAAACGGTTCCGCTATCTGAAGTTTCGGCTTTTTCGGCTTCTTCAACTTTATAACCGGCAAATTCTTTGGCTATGGTCTGACTCACGGATTTTGGTAACTCCGTTATTTTAATCTCGGTTTCGGTTTCCAGCCAGTTACCGGATTTGTCAAATTTAGCCGAATGTTTCTTGCCTTTTATGTCAAATTCGGCTTCATATTCATTGGCACTTTCCATTTCCCATGCCGACTTTGTTACTGAAGTGAATTTAGCTTTAAAACCAGCCATAACTTCTGAAGGGACTTTATCATTCGCAATTTTTTGAGCAAAAGATGTGGTGCCAAGCATTATTGAGCCTAGCAATATTAATATTGACTTCATTTTTTTATTTTTTAATTGATTTTAATTTTTACAACTAATGGTTTGGAAATCAAAAAATAGGAGGTCGAAATTTTCTTGCTATGTAATCGGAAGTAAAATTGTCATCTGTCGTAATAATAACTGTTTTCTTATTTGAAATGCCTAAAAGACGGGCTGTAATTTTAAACTCCAGAATCGTTGGAGTAAAAAGTTGAATTGTTAAATCGGTATAGTGAAAAGGCTGGTGTGGTTTCTGATCATCCCCGTTTTCATGGCTGTCGAGTATTCCGTCAATAGGAATTAAATGATCGGTTACAAAATCTAATAGTGTCATGTCACGATCTTCCGTTACTTTACAGTGTTGGTACATTTTCGGAAGCGATGGCAATATGGAGAAATCACCCATTGGCAGGCAAAAAGTACCAATGGTGTAATACAGTAATAAAGATATGATTATCAGTTTCTTCACGTTTCTAAATGTACAATTTTTTATCAATAATATTATTACTGATGTTAAAAAGAAGGTTATCAAATGGTATAATTTTAAATTGCGGTAGACTTGAGTATAGTCTGGTTAGTTTGAAATAAGAGCTTATTTATAATTCAAAAAAAAATCCCAGGTGAACACTCGGGATTTTTTATTTATAAAGCGAATGATAAGTCTATCTCCATTTTTTATTACCGAAGGAATAACTTAGGTACACAAGTAAACCATTATACCCCCAATCTATATCATAATCGGCGTGATTTTCATTAAAATTCACATTTATATCCAAACCGGAATAACCGAGGGCCACATCGAGTTTTTTCCAGACTCTGTAGACACCCGACACACTGTAACCAAAAGTTTTTCCATCAAAAGTGTCAATTTTCAATTGAAAATAATTGATCTCTCCTCGCAAGGCAAACCTATCGGTAAAAGCATATCCTCCCCATATCCCAAAATCAACTAATGGAGCTACTGCATTATAGGTTTTGTTTTTTTCAAAATTGGCGGTTTCACCATTAACCTCTATTCCAATTTTTGTAGAAATTGTATGGGTACCAATTAATAATCCAACCTCGTACTTTGGTTTGCTTAAAATAGCGTATCCATAAGAAAAACGAAAGAAATCGGTTTTAACACTTGTACTCAAACTAGTATTTATATCATACGTTTCATCTCCTATTGTAAGTTCCCGGTCCAGAGTTCTGTCGCTGTCTCTTCGGGAATTGAAATAATTTAGATTAAAACGGGAACGGCTGGAAGATCTCCATTCAAATTCAGCTAAAAAAGTTGAGTTTTTCTTATCAAATCCTAAGTCTCTCTCAAAATCAACACTGGTTCCTCTGCCGGAAGTACCTGAAATACTGATGGTAGTATTGTTTAGCATTTCGTAAAAACCTGCCGAAACTCTGTATCTTTCAACATACCACGGCACATCACGAAGACTGCTGTTCTGAACAGTATCCTGAACTACGGGGAGTACTACTTCTACATTCTGCGCTATTTCATCTTTTTGTCCGTACAAAACACTACCAAAGAGTAGCAGTAGTAGGACCAGTCCCTTAAAAGTAAGATTTTTCATATGTAAAATAGTTTTGATTTATGTTGATTCAAAGTGGTTTGATATGGAAACCATGCCTATCAAATTTACGAAAATTTTTGTTAATATTATTTAATAACTATTTAATATTGAATGTTTTAAATAGGATTTACATGGCAAAAAATGCAATCAAAAAACCCCAAGCTTTACCTTGGGATTTTTATATATGTGCAATTTATTTTTGCAATTTATTTTTTACGGTCCATATCGCCGATAAAAGGTATTGCGTTCTGGGTCTCAGCCATGATTGCTGTTTGTAATCCGTTTTCCAGTTGAATGAATTTGGCTGCATCTATTGCTCCAACGGCCTTTTTCATTTTCTCATAATATTTTGAGTACAGCTTATCATAAGCCATTTCGTTTTTCAGCGTTGCTTTGAGAAGTTGATCGGCTTTCTCATTAGATAACGACTCATAATTATTGATGTAATCATTAATTAATTCGATTCTTTTTTTTCCAAGCAGTTTTCGTTCCTGCTCATAAGCATCATAAACTTTCCAAAAGCCAGCCGCCTGGGATTCTTTTAGCTCCATATAAGAATTGACTAATTCTTTTTTGGATTTCCCGTATTTTGCCTGAATGATTTCAATGTCTTCTTTTACAGTAGATTGAGCAAAAGCAACTGAAGAAATTACAAACGTTGCGATCAAAAATAATTTTTTCATGATTGTTTCTTTTTTAGTTAATTAAAAATATATCGATTTTAAACAAATCATATGTTGTATAATGCATTTTACAGATCGTTTTTTTACAGTCCCAACATGTAGTAAATTTACTAAAATTATATTCAAAGGACTGATTTGTATTGTGTTGCGATGAATGTTTTGTCGGTTTTTTTTATCCGTTTGTAGAATATTTTTGGATTTTGTAAATCGGTGTCGGCTAATAGTTGATTTTATCGCTTACAGAAGGTTTGATGAAATTCGATAAAAAGAAAACGGCACAAAAAAGAATTCTTCTTTGTGCCGTTCTGTAAAAATATTTGTAAATCTGCGTTTGATTCGCGGATGAGTAGAAGGATTTATTCCTTTATAACTCTTTTCATTGCGTCCAGATACTTTTGCTCTACCACGTTCCAATTGACCACGTTAAAGAAAGCCGAAATGTATTCGCCGCGTCTGCTTTGGTATTTAAGATAATAAGCATGTTCCCAAACGTCTAAAGCGAGAATTGGTGTTCCTGAAATAGGCATATCGGGCATTATTGGATTGTCTTGGTTTTGAGTACTTCCAACTACCAATTTTCCGGCTTTGTTGACCACAAGCCACGCCCATCCTGAGCCAAATTGCTTGCTGGCCGCATCCACAAATTGTGCTTTAAAAGTGTCGTATGAACCAAAATCTCTGATAATGGCAGCTGCCAAACTGTCTTTTGGTTGTCCGCCCGCTTTAGGACTCATGACTTCCCAATACAGATTATGGTTGTAATAGCCTCCGGCATTATTTCGAATAGCCATGTTGTTAGGATCCGATCCTTTGAGGATTTCTTCCAGCTTCCATTTTTCATAATCGGTTCCCGCGATGGCCTTGTTTAGATTATTGCAGTAGCTTAAATGATGACGGGAATAATGGATTTCCATCGTTTTTCCGTCGATATAAGGCTCTAACGCGTTGTAAGCATAAGTTAGACCGCGCATTTTGAATTTTCCCTTCTCAGCTTTTACTTCGGCCGGATTTCCGTACATGGATTGCGTTTCCTGTGCTTCAGGTTCCGGAATCTGAATTACCTCTTCAAGATTGCTTTTTTGTCGGCAAGAGAAAAGGGCCAGAAAGGCCAGACTCAGAAAGGCTATTTTTTGTGTTCTCATGAATGATAGGTCTTAAAAGAAAAAACGAAATCTGTTTACAAATTTCGTTCTTTCATTAGTTTATTGATAATCTGGATATATCGTTCTTTTGCTTGGTCCGACGTGAGATGGTTGACCTGCATCCATGCGTTAAGTTTGAAAGCGCTTCGCAGGTTTTGGGAGTCCTGACGGAAATAAAAACTATCAGTTTCATCCGCTGTGGCTTGTTTGTACAATCCATAAAGGATTAACTGCAAATCTATCGGAACAGAAGCTTGCGGGATTAATTGGGCATTTTTGAATGCCTCATCAAATAAGATGTCTAAATCTTTTCCCATTTATTGTTTAATGGCAATGATTGTTTTTCCACCAACTGCCTTATCGTTAAGCTTTACATTAACTTGTGTACCTAAAGGTAAGTATAAATCTACTCTCGAACCAAATTTAATGAAACCGGCATCGGTCCCTTGAACAACCTGCATGCCTTCTTTTGCATAGTTTACAATACGTTTTGCTAACGCACCTGCAACCTGACGGTAAAGGATTTCTCCAAAAACACGGTTTTCTACCACTACGGAGGTTCTTTCATTTTCTTCGCTCGCTTTCGGATGCCATGCTACAAGATATTTTCCAGGGTGATATTTGCTGTATTTCACCACACCGTTAACGGCATAACGTGTTACGTGAACATTTATGGGAGACATGAAAATGGAAATCATCAAACGCTTGTCTTTAAAATATTCGGGTTCGAAAACTTCTTCGATAACTACCACTTTTCCATCTACCGGAGCAATAACATGATTGTCGTTAATTAAGGTGACACGGGTCGGATTTCTAAAAAACTGCAGCACCATCACCATCATGAATAATGCAACTACCTGAACAGCTTTCTGCAGCCAGAAAACCGGGATGAAAGCATCTGCTAAAAATACAACTGCAACTACTGCTATAGTTGTTCCTAAAATAATTTGGGCGCCCTCTTTATGAAACTTGATGAACATAATTTAAAATTTGATAAAATAAATAAAGAAATGGAATTGCAAATATAACACTATCTAACCGATCTAAGATGCCTCCGTGACCCGGCATTATCTTTCCGCTGTCTTTAACTCCGGCTAAACGTTTGAATCGTGACTCGATTAGATCACCTATTGTTCCGAAAAAGCCAACGATTAAGCCGGTAAAAATCCAAAGTACAGGTGTTAAAAATGTGAAGAAATAACTTAATATATAACTTCCGATCATTGTAAATACTAGCCCTCCCACAAAACCTTCAATGGTTTTTTTAGGTGAAATGCGCTCAAAAAGTTTGTGTTTTCCAAACATTTTTCCGGTGATGTAGGCAAAAGTATCGTTGGTCCAGATCAGAATAAATATACCGATAATTATTTGCGGGTTAAATGTTACACCAAGAAAAGGTGTTTTCATCAATAAAATGAAAGGTATTATGATATATCCAAAAAGATTGACGTATTTGGACATTTGGTCATTTTTCGGTTTTCTTTTTTCAATAAACAGATCGGTAATCAAGTTTACCGAAACAAAAAGTGCTGCAAGACAAAGCAAAATGTCTGTGTTGAAGTTGTTTTTAGGTGCGCCATAAAACAGTATAAAACTTATAAGAGCAAGCAGGATAGGCAGATTTTGCTTCAGATGAATCAGTTTGCTGAATTCAGAAACCGTAACAATCATGAACATGCCAAAAAGCAGAAAAAAACTGTATTCTGAGTATAAAGTTGCTGAAACGAGAAGCAAAATATAAAGTAAGCCGGATAGGGTCCGTGTTATATTTTCATGCATGCTATAAGTCTTCTAAAAGCAATAAATATAAGTTTTTTGGACAACTGCCATACTGCAGGAAGTCTTCTTCTTTTGCTTTTTCAAAATATTTAAAAGTGGTAATGTTGGTAGGGTATTCCTTATCGTATCTTTTTTTGATTTCACGTAAGCCATCGCTTTTGTTTCCAATGATTTGACTGGTAGTAGCAAGAATTACGATGTGGGAAGGCAAATCATTAGGTTTGAACTGCTTAATTTGATTAGAGGAAAACAATATGGAACCTTCGTCTGCAATCAGATTTTCACACGAAGCCAATAAGAATGTCGGGTTTTTAGGATGTGCGTAATTTAGCTTGTTTTCATCAAGAAGGCTGAAAAGCTTCGGTTCCAAACACATGGCCTCTTTTTCAAACCAGTCATTTTCTTCTAAGATACTTTCGAAATTATCGTGAACTTCAGGCAAGTTTTCACAATAGAGAAATTTGCCTCCGTTTTTTTTGAAGTTATAGGTAAAAAGTTCGTCCACGGGCATTTTAGGCTCCGGATGATAAGGACTCATATTGTCTTCCTTATCCTCATTGGATCCTTCTGAAGCGGCACCAAAAAATTTTCTGAAAAGATTCATAAAAATCTCGAAATTTTGTGTTTGAAAACACTCAAAGATAAAAAAATCTTAATTCAATCTCGCAATCGAATTAAGATTTTTATAATATTTTATTAAAATAACTTACTGCAATTCCGTAATTGGTTCAGTCTCTGTTTTTTCGAAAGGACGTTTACCGAAGATTGTTTCAAGGTCATCTTTGAAAATAACTTCTTTTTCAATCAGAATATCGGCCAACTGAACCAGTTTGTCGCGGTTTTCCTGCAGGATCTGAATAGCTCTTGCGTACTGTTTTTCGATTAACTCGGAAATCTCCTTATCGATTACTCTTGCTGTTTCTTCCGAATACGGTTTTGAGAAGTTGTAATCGCTCTGTCCTGATGAATCGTAATAGGTCACGTTTCCTAATTTGTCATTCAGACCATACACGGTAACCATAGCACGGGCTTGTTTTGTCACTTTTTCCAAGTCGCTTAATGCACCGGTTGAAATTTTATCAAAAATTACCTTTTCGGCAGCTCTACCGCCCATAGTGGCACACATTTCATCAAGCATTTGCTCAGGATGAACAATTAAGCGTTCCTCCGGTAAATACCAAGCAGCTCCTAAGCTTTGTCCACGCGGTACGATGGTAACTTTTACCAGTGGTGCAGCATGTTCAAGCATCCAGCTCACAGTAGCGTGACCGGCTTCATGAATGGCAATGGCACGTTTTTCCGCAGGAGTAACAATTTTATTTTTCTTTTCCAATCCGCCGACAATTCGGTCAACCGCATCAAGGAAATCTTGTTTGTCTACTGCTTTCTTTCCTTTTCGTGCTGCAATTAAGGCAGACTCGTTACAAACATTCGCAATATCAGCACCCGAGAAGCCCGGTGTCTGTTTTGCTAAAAATTCGGTATCCAGTTCTTCTGATTTTTTCAAAGGTTTTAAGTGCACTTCGAAGATTTCTTTACGCTCACGGATATCCGGTAAGTCTACATAAATCTGTCTGTCAAAACGTCCGGCACGCATTAATGCTTTGTCTAATACATCTGCGCGGTTAGTAGCGGCTAATACAATTACGTGTGTATTGGTGCCGAAACCGTCCATTTCCGTTAAAAGCTGATTTAATGTGTTTTCACGCTCATCGTTTGAACCTGAAATATTGTTTTTTCCACGGGCACGTCCCACAGCGTCGATCTCATCAATGAAAATGATAGCAGGAGATTTTTCTTTTGCCTGTTTGAATAAATCACGTACACGGGAAGCTCCGACTCCTACGAACATCTCTACGAAATCTGATCCTGAAAGCGAAAAGAAAGGTACTTGTGCTTCACCCGCAACAGCTTTTGCCAATAAGGTCTTACCTGTTCCCGGAGGTCCTACTAATAATGCTCCTTTCGGAATTTTACCTCCAATTTCCGTGTATTTTTCAGGGTTTTTCAGGAATTCAACGATTTCCTGAATTTCTTCCTTAGCGCCTTCTAAACCGGCAACATCTTTAAAAGTGGTTTTTACATCGGTTTTTTCGTCAAACAGTTTAGCTTTCGATTTTCCGATAGAAAATATCTGTCCGCCACCGCCACCGGTACCACCACCTGACATCCTGCGCATCATAAAGATCCAGAATCCGATAATGATGATTAACGGAAGGAAGTTAATCAGAACATCGCCCCAATTGCTTTCCGGTTCAGAGGAATAATCGTTTAATTTCCCGGCCGTCCTTGCTTCATCCAGTTTCTTTTGGAATAATTCAGGGTTTCCGATGTCCAAAGTATAATGAGGGCCTGTATTCTCTTTGCCTAAGAAGGTTTTCTTCTCGACTTTACTGTGTGTTTTACTGTTTAAAGCTTCTTTTTTAAGATAAACCTGTGCCGTCGTTTTGTTGAAAACCACTTTGTTTACCTGGTTGGAATCTAAAAACTGATAAAATTTAGATAAAGAGGTAGGGCGGACTTCCTGAAAACTGGATCCGCTGGAAACTAATTGAATCGTAACTAAAATCAATAGTATGGCACCATAGATGACCCATGGACTTACTTTAATTTTGGTAGGATTGTTTTTTTTATCTTTTGACATGTAATGTTAATGTTAGAATTTGTTTTCGATCGAAGTGATTTTAGCATCACCCCACAAACCTTCTATGTTGTAGTAATCACGAATGTGTTTTTGGAAAACGTGAACCACAATGCTCACATAATCCATTAAAACCCACTCGCCATTTTCAGCACCTTCAACGTGCCAAGGCTTGTCTTTTAAATCTTTTGAAACTACTTTTTGAATTGAGTTGACGATAGCGTTAACCTGTGTATTGGAGTTACCGTTGCAGATTACGAAATAATCGCACACAGTATTTTCGATTGCTCTTAAATCCAGAATGTCAATATTGTTACCTTTTACTTCTTCAATTCCTTTAATGATGTTAGCTAATAATGCATCATTGTTAATCTCCTTTTTCGCCATCTATTTTTAATATGTTTTTCGCAAAGTTACCAATTTTTGTCTTTATTTTTGAACCTTAACATAAGATTAAACTTCATAAAGGCAATTTATTTATATGAACATCATCAAACTCGATGCCACATCTTCAACTAATGACTATTTAAAAACATTACTGACAAAACAGTTTGTTGAAAATTTCACTGTCATTAGTGCTGAAAACCAGACTTCCGGGCGCGGACAAATGGGAGCTGTGTGGGAAGTAGAATCCGGTAAAAACCTGACGTTTAGTGTGCTTGTCAAAGATTTATTGGCAGATATTCACGCTATTTTTCATTTAAATGTTCTTGTTGCCGTATGTATCGTTCAGGTATTGGAACAGTTGAAGATTTCTAATTTAGCAATTAAGTGGCCGAACGACATTTTGGCAGATAATATGAAAATTGGCGGAATTTTAATTGAAAACAGTCTGAAGAGCAATGGGGAAATTGTTTCTGTGGTCGGTATCGGATTGAATGTGAATCAGAAAAACTTCAGTGATCTGCCAAAAGCAAGTTCATTATCCAATATGCTGAATCAGGAATTAGACAAAGAGGCGATCCTGATTTCCATTGTTGAAACATTAAAACGTAACATTGCCCTGCTTCAAAGCAAGGAATATGATTCATTTTGGTTAAAGTACAATGAAAAGTTGTTTAAAAAAGGAGTTCCTATGCCATTTGAGGATAAAGACGGACTTCGTTTTATGGGCATCATTCAAGGCGTCACCACTAATGGAAAGTTAGAAGTGCTGCTTGAAGACGATAGTGTTAAAACATTTGAAATTAAAGAAATTCTAATGTTGTATTAAAAAAAAATCCCTGTTTGAAACAAATAGGGATTTTTAATATCTGGTTGTGATTATTATTACAGTTTGTTCATGTTTCCGGCCAGTGTTTCGATAAATTTCGTGATCGGACCTTTAACCATCATCGCCATCATAGGGTTGAACTCGCCTTCAAAAAGCAACTGAACTTCCGAAGTGTTTGGTGTCAGTGAATTGATGTTGGCAGTTAATGTGAACGGTAATTTGTCGCTGGCTGCACCCAAAACAACTTTGTTCGGAGCGACCTTGTCTTTCATTTTTAATTTTATTTCCGGCATGCCTTTTAGTCCGAAGATAAACGCATTTTCGTCTAAAACTTCAAATTTCGCAATGCTTTCCGGCATTAATTTCTCAAAATTCTTAACATTGGTCAATGAATCAAACAAGTATTCTGCTGACTTTTCTACGTTGACTTTTGGACTTTCTAAATTCATTATTTAAATAGTGTTAGATTAATGCATAAATTGATTTACTGGCAATTTGCCGGTTCATTTTGAAAATCTGAAAAATCTAAATGAACAGAAAAACGATTTTAGACTTCTACGCCCCAGGTAGACGGGCTTTTACGCCATTCTTTCAGAGTGTCATATTCGTCTTCCGTAATGTATTTTTTTGTCACGGCTTCTTTTAATAGCATGTCGTAATTTCCAAGCGTGAAAAGTTCAACATTGGCTTTTTTGAAATTTTCTTCTGCAATTTCAAATCCGTAAGTGAAGATTGCAACCATTCCTTTAACGTTAGCACCTGCAGCTTTTAAGGCTTCTACTGCCTGTAAACTGCTTTTTCCGGTACTGATCAAATCTTCAACCACCAATACGTTTTGTCCTTTCTGCAGGAAACCTTCAACCTGATTTTCTCTTCCGTGTTTTTTGGGTTCAGGACGAACATATACAAAAGGAAGTCCCATGATTTCAGCGACAAGCATACCGATTCCGATCGCACCAGTGGCTACACCGGCAATCACGTCAGGTTTACCAAATTGTTTTTCAATGTTTTTCGCAAATTCTTCACGCAGATAATTTCTTATCGGTGGAAATGAGAGGGTTATACGATTATCGCAATAAATAGGCGATTTCCATCCAGAAGCCCATGTAAAAGGATTTTTTGGATTTAATTTAATTGCGTTTATTTGTAAAAGCAATTCGGCAGTTTTCTTAGCTGTGTCTGTGTTAAAAATCATACTACAAATGTATAAAGTTTTTGTCAACGATAAACCTCTTTTCTTAACAAATCAAGTTGTTAAAGAAACCGATTTTCAACTTTTCCTATTGGAAACTGTTGATATTAAGCAAGTTATAATAAAAATGTTTCAAAATAAAATTAATAAAGCATTTTTATATCACCCGGATGAAAAAGAAATTTTAACAAAATTAAAGGAAAAAATTCCTGCAGTCAAAGCGGGTGGCGGATTAGTTTTTAATAAAAACGGAGAAGTGCTGTTCATTTTCAGAAACGGAAAATGGGATTTGCCTAAAGGTGGAACCGAAAAAGGAGAGGTGATCGAGGAAACCGCAATCCGGGAAGTGGAAGAAGAAACAGGGGTTACCGGTTTAAAAATTACGCAGAAACTTCAAAAAACCTATCATGTTTTTAAACGAAATGGCAAATACAAATTAAAAATTACGCATTGGTTTGAAATGAAAACGGATTTTGAAGGTGAATTACAAGGACAGGAAGATGAAGGAATTGAAAAGGTGGTTTGGTTAAAACCGGAAGAAATCAAAGAAGCTCTTGGAAATTCCTATGAGAACATCAAGTTGCTTTTTGAAGAAGAAAAGGTGATTTAAAGGAGATCAAGTGAAAAGGGAAGGGACGAGTTGGGAATAATCGAAAAATCACGTTGATTATATCAGTTTTATTTGTGCTCCATTTTCAAAAGGTTTTAAAGCCGGTTCCATAGCCCTGATGGGAGTGGTCGTCTTTTGGGATGAGATAGCGTACAGCAGGAACACGGTTTCCAAATAAGCCCGAACCATTGCTTCGCCAATTCGCTATCGCTCGGGTCGCTTTAAAAAAGAAAGCTGTTGTAAAAAATTGTTTTCCGAAATACTTAATTGCAATCTGCGACTGAACACTGCGCCGAACACTGAAAACTTTTCCCTTACCTTTGCAGCATGTATAAAAATCCACGTTCCAATAATATTCTTCTCAATTTAGGAATTGAAAGTCTTAACGAAATGCAGGAAATGGCACAGGATGCTATTTTGAATGATTCGAATGTTTTACTGCTTTCGCCTACAGGTTCCGGAAAAACCATTGCTTTTTTGCTGCCCATTTTTGAAATGCTTCAGCCTGAAGTGAATGCCGTGCAATGTTTGATTATTGTACCATCAAGGGAATTGGGCTTGCAGATTCAGCAGGTTTGGAAAAAAATGACTACCGATTATAAGGTAAACGTTTGTTATGGCGGACATAATATAGAGACCGAAATCAAAAATTTAAGCAATCCTCCGGCGATTTTAATCGGAACGCCAGGACGTATTGCTGATCATATCGACCGGGAAACATTCAAGACCGACACCATTGAAACATTGGTTTTGGATGAATTCGACAAATCCCTCCAATTGGGTTTCCACGAGCAGATGTCGTATATCATTGGCAGACTGCCAAAACTCAATAAACGTGTTTTGGTTTCGGCGACTTCGGGTATTGAAATTCCGAAATATACAAGAGTCGTGAATCCGACTATTCTGGATTTTGTTCCAACTGAAAAAGAAAACGAGAATCTTTCGATGAAGATGTTGATTTCCAATGAGAAAGACAAAATCGGAAGTCTGTTCCAATTGCTTTGTTCGTTAAAATCGGAACCGGCGATTATATTCTGCAATCACCGTGATGCGGCGGAACGCATAAGCGACACATTAAACGAAAAAGGAATTTATGCCACCTATTATCACGGCGGAATGGATCAGGAGGAGCGCGAGCGTGCTTTGATTCAGTTTAGAAACGGGAGTGTGAGTTATTTGGTTACGACCGATTTGGCAGCGCGTGGATTGGATATCCCCGAAATGAATCACGTTATCCATTATCATTTGCCTTCCAAGGAAGATGAGTTTACCCACAGAAACGGAAGAACAGCCCGAATGTTAGCCTCTGGTACCGCTTATATTATCGTTCACGAAAGCGAAAAAAAGCTGGACTACATCAATTACCAGATGCCCGTTTTGAATGTTGATAATGCTAAATCTTTACCGAAACCACCTGAATTCCAAACGATTTATATCAGCGGCGGAAAGAAAAATAAGCTGAATAAAATTGATATAGTAGGGTTCTTTTCGCAAAAAGGGAAATTGGAAAAAGGCGATTTGGGACTGATTGAAGTCAAAGATTTTGTTTCGTTTGCCGCCGTAAAATTCAAGAAAGTGAATGAATTACTGCGTAACATTAAGGACGAAAAAATGAAGGGTAAGAAATTCAAAATTGAAGTAGCCCGCAATGTAATTAAGAAGGAAGAAGAAAAATAGGTTTGCACATTAAAATAAAAAAGGTCACATGAAGTTTTCGTGTGACCTTTTTTCAATTAATCTTATTAATAACGCATTACTTTATAAATAGGGTATTGAAGGTGTTCTTTTTCGTAGTATTTGGAATGTTTGTAAACCCAATCCAACTGCGCATCGCCACTATCGGCAAATTTCTTGTCTTCCTGACGTTTCTTTTCCAATTCTTCCTTTAATTTCGGATTTTCATCTAAAATCTGTTTAGCCAAATCTTCAAAGACATAAGCTGAAAAGTACTCTTTCTGCTGTAATATAGTATCGAAGAAATTCCAGTTGAAGAACGAGTCCGCAGCTTCAGGCTCCAGCGTTTCCAAAAGATATTTTACGTTCTTCTGATTAGTCTTCACCACAAAATCCCCTTCGCTGAATTTTACATTTTCGCGACTTGCCGTAACCGAAGTATTATAGTGTCCGTAATGACCTTCGAAAGCTTCTTTGCTGGTTTTATAATCGGCAATTTTGTAGCTTTCGACATTAAGTACCGTATCTTTTTTCAAAGGTTGCATTTCGATTCTGTTCTGGCGAAGCAATTCAAGTACTTCCCAGTATTGTTTCGGTACAATATAAGATTCCGGAATCGTGATTTCTTTTTTGGGTTTATACACTTCGTAAAAAGGAATCATTTTTTTGAATGGTTTTGTTCGGTCGTAATACAAACGTTGTTTTCCGGAAACATCGCTAGGTTTGTACTTTGCTTCATAACCTAAAAACGGAATCTGTTTTACCTGCGCCGAATCAATTTCCCATAACACGGTATATTTTCCGTGAACAGAATAATTAGCCAGGTTAGCCTGACGCAGTTTTTTGATCTGCGCCGCATTCTTATCCGTATAGTTTAAAGTGGATAACATATATTCGTAAGTTACCTTTACTCGGTCTGCATATTTTTTAAGCATATGGGTTTCCACCATTGTGCCTAAAGTGTTGAACATCGAAGCATATCCTGTAGAAAATCGAGGTGTTTCCATGTTTTTGGCGAAACCTTTTTCGGGAACGTCGTTATGGATATTTACATAAGGAACCGATTCGATTTTTTTATTCTTCAGATCTTTTAAGATGGATGGCATCATTTGTTCGTTGAAGAACTTTCCTAATTCGCCGCCCAGTTTCTGGTAATGGGTATCGATGTAGGTTAAAGTGTATTGGTAATCCGCACCATTACTCACATGATTGTCAATGAAAACATCCGGATTTACGATGTTGAAGATCACCTGAAAACTTCTGGAATTTCTTGTATCCGATTTGATAAAATCACGATTAAGGTCGAAATTCCTTGAATTCCCTCTGAAACCGTAAGACTCCGGTCCGTTCTGGTTAACACGGGAAGTGTTGTTTCGGTTCATTGCGCCGCCAATGTTGTAGACAGGAATGGCAACGACAATGGTGTTTTTAGGCACGGCAATTTTTCCGGTAGCCAGATCTTTCATGAAAAGCATGGTGGCGTCGATTCCGTCCGTTTCTCCGGGATGGATTCCGTTGTTGATCAGGATTATCGCTTTGTTTTGAGCATTTATGACTTTAAAATCGAAGTTTTTCTCCGGATTGAAAGTTACGATGTGAAGCGGTTCACCATTATCGGTACTTCCCATGGTTTTTACGGCTATGGTTTCGAAGCTTTTATCCAGATTGTAATAATAATTCATAGCCTCCTTATATGTGGCCGACTGATTACCGTTTCCTTTTTCAAAAGGCGTTTTAAAATCAGGCTGTTGTGCCAAAAGGAGAGAAGTGCCTAAAAAGAACAGGCCGATTATTTTTTTCATAAATGTTATTTGGTTTTAACAGATTCGGGTACTAAAATAGTATAATCCCCGCCATTTCGGATTACATCGCGGACAATACTTGAACTGATGTGGGACGTATCGATAGCGGTTAGTAAAAACACGGTTTCTATGTCCGACAGCTGGCGGTTGGTATGGGCGATGGCTTTTTCAAATTCGAAATCGGCGGGGTTTCGAAGTCCGCGGAGAATGAACTGCGCATTAAGTTTGTGGCAAAGATCAATAGTCAGACCTTCATAAGTTACCACCGTTACTTTTGACTCATTTTTAAACGATTCTTCGATGAATTTTTTGCGCTCTTCCAGCGAAAACATGTATTTTTTTTCAGCATTGACACCAATGGCAATCACGATTTCATCAAATAACGGCAATGCTCTTTTAATGATGTCATAATGGCCTAGTGTAATCGGGTCAAAGGATCCCGGAAATATTGCTTTTCTCATAAATGTTAAGTGTTACAGTAATGCCAATTCAATCGCATTATCAAACAATTCGGTTAATGAAATTCCCGCTTCTTTGGCCTGTTGCGGTAAAATACTTTCGGTAGTTAATCCCGGAATTGTATTCATTTCAAGCATAAAAGGTTCTCCGTTTACGATGATGAATTCACTTCGTGAGAAACCTTTCATTTTTAATACTTCGTATGCTTTTTTGGAAACCGCTTCCACTTTCTGGCGGATATCGTCCGAAATTCGGGCCGGAGTGATTTCCTGCGATTTTCCTAAATATTTTGCTTCATAATCGAAGAAATCGTTTTCAGAAACAATTTCCGTGATCGGTAAAACCGTTGTCGCTCCTTTGTAGTTAATTACCCCAACAGAAACTTCAGTTCCGTCAAGGAAACTTTCAATGATGATTTCGCTATCTTCTTTATAAGCGTTTTCAATCGCCGGAAGTAATTCTTCTTTGGTTTTTACTTTTGAAATTCCGAAGCTGGATCCTGATTTATTTGGTTTGACGAACATTGGCAAACCTATTGTTTTGATGATTTCGTCCTCGTTGATACTATCGCCTTTATCTAAATAGAAGGAAGTTGCGGTTTTGATTCCATAAGGTTTTAAAACCGAAAGCATATCACGTTTATTGAAGGTTAATGCCGCCTGATAATAATCACATGAAGTTTGCGGAATACCCAACAGTTCAAAATACGCCTGCATTAGTCCGTCTTCTCCGGGTGTACCGTGAATCGCGTTGAAAACCACATCGAAATTAAGTTTGAGTCCGGCATAATTTACGGAGAAATCATGACGGTTTACCGGGAATTCACTTTCGTTTTCATCCACCATTACCCATTTTTCCTTAAAAATATGAATTCGGTAGGCATTGTATTTTGTTTTGTCCAAGAAGTTATAGACTACGTTTCCGCTTTTTAAAGAAATTTGATATTCACTGGAATAGCCTCCCATGATGATGGCAACATTTTTCATATATGTAAAATTTATTTTATAGAGGTCATATATGGTATCGCTATTTTTCGGTGTTTGTTTGCACAAAATTTTGTTAGTGGCGATTTCATATTTTAGTCGTTATTTGATGTGTACTAGTACTTACAAAATTATCACTATTTGTTGAAACCCACAGCAAAAAATATTTTTCTTCCGATAAAAATGAAAAAGTGGGTTCCTGACGACCTTAGGCAAATAATTACTTTTTCGGAAGAAACAAAAAATCTTTAGTATTTTATATCTTTGCCCAAAACCAAAACTATGAGTTGGAAGAAATTTTTAACTAGCCCCGCATTTTTCAAAAATTTAGCAATAGCATTAGTTATCGTTGCCATATCCATTTTTGGAGTGATGAAATTTTTAAGCGTGGCGACCAATCACGGAGAAGAAATTCCGGTTCCGAATCTTGCAAAAATGTCGCTTGAAAAAGCAGAAGAACGTCTGAACGACATCGATTTGGAATTACATCTGTTAGATACAGTAGATTATAATCCCGCGTTTCCGCCATATTCCATTGTGGAGCAGGATCCGCTTCCGGCTGTAACCGTTAAAGACGGTCGTAAAGTATATGTGAAAATCAATTCGGGAGGTTACGCGAAAGTAGTGATGCCGGAATTGGTTCAGAAAACATACCGTCAGGCATTATCGACTTTGAGAGCTTTAGGTTTACAGGAAGGTGATGTGAAGTATGTGGAATACATGGCGAAAGACGTAGTTCTTGAAGTAAAACAAAACGGTAAAACCATCAAAGCAGGAGACAAAATATTGAAATCCTCAAAAATTGATTTTGTTTTAGGTGACGGTAAAACAGGATACCAAGACCAGGAAATGGACAGTATTAATGCGAGTGAACAATTAGCGCCGCCACCGGCAGAAGAAAATGCAGAATAATCATATCTCAGACCAGGAAGAACTGGACGAAGAATTATACGAACATTATCGTTTTGAGGCAGGGAAAGGTCAGGCACCTTTGCGTGTGGATAAATTTTTAATGAATCTGATCGAAAACGCTACCCGCAATAAAATTCAGCAGGCAGCGTCTAACGGAAATATTTTCGTAAATAACATTCCTGTTAAGTCCAATTATAAGGTAAAAGCAAATGACGTGGTGCGTGTTTTATTGGAGCATCCGCCGTTTGAAAATATCATCATCCCGGAGAATATTCCTTTGGATATCGTTTATGAAGACGATCAACTTTTGGTGATAAACAAGCCAGCCGGATTGGTAGTACATCCCGGACACGGAAATTATACCGGAACATTGGTGAATGCGTTGGCATATCATTTTGAAAACCTTCCGATGAACAGCAGCGAGCGTCCCGGTCTGGTTCACCGAATCGATAAGGACACTTCCGGTTTACTGGTGGTCGCCAAAACGGATAATGCCATGGCACTCCTGGCGAAACAATTTGAGGAAAAAACTTCGGAAAGAGAATATTTTGCTCTGGTTTGGGGTAATGTTGTGGAAGAAGAAGGGACCGTAACCGGATATATTGGCCGTCATATGAAAGACCGTATGCAAATGGCTTGCTATGACAACGAAGAATACGGAAAATGGGCGGTAACGCATTATAAGGTTTTAGAGCGTTTTGGTTATGTGACTTTGGTATCCTGTAAATTGGAAACCGGCCGTACGCACCAGATTCGTGTGCACATGAAACACATCGGACATACGTTATTCAATGATGAACGTTACGGAGGTGATCTGATATTAAAAGGAACCACCTTTACGAAATACAAACAGTTTATCGATAACTGTTTCAAAACTTTGCCGAGACAGGCTTTACATGCGAAAACATTAGGTTTTGAGCACCCAACCACGAAAGAATTCATGCGTTTTGATAGCGAAATGCCGCAAGATATAAAGGAATGTATTGAAAAATGGCGCGTGTATTCCAAATCACATAATGCTGAAGAAGGAAACTAAATCATAAATAAAAAGCCTCTGATTTTCGGAGGCTTTTTTTATTGTTAGTCCAAAACGATGTCGCGTTTACCAATCCAGACATTGTTGACTTTCGTCATTTCCATTATTCCTAACCCGCCTTTTTCACGTGGCGTTGTGGAATGTATTTTTTTCAATAAAGGATCGTCTTTAAACATGAAATCATCAATATAGAACGGTTTGCTGTTGTCCGGGAGTTTTATGGCCGAATGGATGTGCGCAGGATTTTTGCCGCCGGGATAGGAGCCGGGACGGATAGTTTCAATTTTGTAGTTACCGTTTTTATCAGTTTTGCACCAGCCGTGATGTGAACCATGCCATTTCTGAAAGCCTTGCTCGTTTCCTTTTTTTGAATAAATCCCTTTGGAATCAGTGTGATATGCATACAGGATCACATTCGCATATGGAGTTTTATCCTTTTTATAGATCGTTCCGCTGATAGTCATTTTTTCACCGTCGTTTTTTTCATCGGGGATGACCATGGTTGATGTTAATTGTTTCGGCATGTTCACAAAGCAGCACTCTATGGAAGCATCCGGATCGTCGCAACTGTCTTTTTGAATAGCTGATGTCACGCTTAACTCTTTTGAGATTTCCTGTTGTCTGCAAAAAGACAATAATATTGAAACCGAGAGCAGTCCTATTATTTTAGCGGAATGTTTCATAACACAGGTTTTTTGATAATTGATTTGAATTTATAATTAGCTCCTGTCTTAACCGCCTGCAGAAAATCAGCTAATCATTATCGGTAGTATTCTTCTCGTAATAGAGAATAAATGACAGAATCTTCCATGGAATTATTTTTGAAGTAATGCTGTCGCAACTGACCTTCTTTGGTAAAATTCATTTTCTGAATCAAACGCAGCGATGCCTCATTTGTTGGTCCCACCAGGGCTTCGATTCGGTTTAGGTTCATCTTTGTAAAACCATAATCGATAACGGCTTTTAAGGCTTCCGACATAACTCCTTTGCCTTTATGTGCATCATTGTTTAAAGCATACCCGATTTCAGCACGACTATGCTCAAAAGACCAAGTGTGATAGCCGCAAGCCCCGATAATAGCTCCGGTTCCTTTGTCAAGAATCTGAAAATTCACAAACGACCTGTTATAAGTACTTAACCCTTTTTTGTATTTCGATTTTTCCTTATCAAGTTCTTCCGTGGTTGAAATCCCCAAAAACTGCATCAAAGCATTATCATCATAATGCTCAAATATGTAATCGTACGTTTCAGGGGTGATTTTTCTTAAAATAAGATGCTGTGTTTCCAGTAGTTCAAAATTCATCGTGCGTAAAATGATAAGTTTTTGTAAATAGTCAATCGTAAATTTACTAATTCGAATTATTTTTTAGACAAAAACACATCATCATAAACCGGAATTCGACAATTTTTTACGAAATCTGTTTCAAAATCTCCCGTTCCGAATGTCGTACCAGCGGTTTAAATTTTTCGTACCATACTTTCCAGGTATCGGCATTCATTTCTCTGGCTAAGTCGGCTTCAAAATCGGCCAGTGTTTTATAAGGCCCTTCAAATATAAAGCGATATCCTTCCCCCGTGAAGTCGGTTAGAATTCTTCCGCCTTCTGGCATTTTCATTAAACCCAGATTGTGGGCTTCATCAACCAATGCTTTGGCTTCTTTGAATCGGCCAAACTGAAGATAAAATATTTCTCTGACGATGTACATAATGCGAAAAATTAAATTAAACAAAAATTGACTGATAAAGTTACGAATTATTGAAATTGTAAGATGTTGATTTTTACTATTTTAAAACAAATTTTTCTGACTTGGAAAAGATTCTGAAAAAAACATTCTGTATCATAATCTCTGAATTCTGAATTCAAATTTCTATTTTTGCTCAACAACACAATAATATCATGTACAAACAGATTATCCGTCCTATACTTTTCTGTTTCGATCCAGAGGCAGTACACCATTTTACCTTTTCGGCAGTTCGCATCGCTCATAAAATACCGGGCATTTCCGCTATAATTAATTCTTGTTATGGCGTGAACGACAAACGTTTGGAGCGTGAAGTTTTCGGACTGAAATTCAAAAATCCGGTTGGATTGGCTGCTGGTTTCGATAAAGATGCCAAACTGTACAAAGAACTTTCCAATTTTGGTTTTGGTTTTATAGAAATTGGTACGCTGACGCCAAAAGGCCAGGAGGGAAATCCAAAGACGCGTTTATTCCGTTTGAGAGAAGATTCGGCGATTGTTAACCGAATGGGATTTAATAATGGCGGAGTAGCAGATGCGGTAAAACGTCTGAAAGCAAATAATGGCGTTTTAATCGGCGGAAACATCGGAAAAAACAAAGTTACTCCGAACGAAGAGGCGGTGAAGGATTATGAGATCTGTTTTGATGCCTTATATGATTACGTGGATTATTTTGTTGTGAATGTGAGTTCGCCAAATACACCTAATTTAAGAGCTTTGCAGGATAAAGAACCGCTTACACAGTTGTTGCAGACGCTTCAGAATAAAAATACAGCCAAGCCAAAGCAGAAACCGATCCTTTTAAAAATTGCTCCGGATTTAACGGATGAGCAATTGCTGGATATCATCGATATTGTAAAAGAAACTCAAATTGCAGGTGTAATTGCTACGAATACCACCATTTCACGTGACGGATTGAAATCGATTAATAAAATCGAAATGGGCGGTCTTTCCGGAAAACCGTTGACGAAACGTTCTACTGAAGTAATTCGTTTTCTTTCCGAAAAAAGCAACAAAGCTTTTCCTATTATAGGTGTAGGAGGAATTCATACTGCTGAAGATGCCATCGAAAAACTGGAAGCCGGCGCAAGTCTGGTTCAGTTGTACACCGGTTTTATCTATGAAGGACCAGCATTGGTGAAAGCCATCAACAAAAAGATTTTAGAAAATACATAAAAGGTAGTACCTTAGCGACTCAGAATTTCAGATTCTTCAATGGAAAAAGTCAAAATCATCGAATGTCCGCGCGATGCCATGCAAGGCATTAAAGAATTTATCCCGACCGATAAAAAAGTGCAGTACATCCAGTCGCTATTGCGTGTTGGATTTGATACCATTGATTTCGGAAGTTTTGTTTCGGCGAAAGCGATACCGCAAATGCAGGATACCGCCGAGGTTTTGGCAAAACTGGATTTGTCGAATACACAAAGCAAGTTGTTGGCGATTATTGCCAATACGCAAGGGGCAGAGAACGCTTCCATTCATCCTGAAATTCAATATTTAGGTTTCCCTTTTTCGATTTCGGAGAACTTCCAGATGCGTAATACCCATAAAACCATTGCCGAATCATTAGTGACTCTTCAGGAGATTCTAAATATCGCCGATAAGACCAATAAAGAGGTTGTCACTTATATTTCAATGGGATTCGGAAATCCGTATGGCGATCCGTGGAATGTGGAGATAGTAGGGGAATGGACCAAGAAATTAGCGAATATGGGAGTGAAGATCCTTTCGCTTTCCGATACCGTTGGGAGTTCTACTCCTGAAGTTATCGATTATTTGTTTTCCAACTTAATTCCGAAATACCCGAATATCGAGTTCGGAGCCCATTTACATACTACACCGGATAAATGGTTTGAAAAGGTAGATTCGGCTTACAAAGCGGGCTGTCGTCGTTTTGACGGAGCTATTCAAGGCTTCGGAGGCTGTCCAATGGCCAAAGACGATCTGACCGGAAATATGCCGACAGAAAAGATGCTTTCTTATTTTACTTCCGTGAAAGCAGATTCGAATTTAAGTCCGATGAGTTTCGAAAGCGCTTATAATGAAGCGATTAAGGTTTTTACGGTTTATCATTAAATTTTCCTGTTAAAATTATTTAAAAAAAGTCTAAATAAATTTTGCCTTATTTAGAATGAGTATATATATTTGCACCAGAAAATTATTTTAACTCAATCTAAATAAACAAACATATGAGATTCAAAAATCTTCTTTTAGCTTCACTACCAGTTACAGCTTTGTTTGCTGTTTCTTGTTCAAACGATGATAATAACACTCAACAACAAACTTTTGATTATACAGTTCCGACAACTTATACATTTGAAAGATCCGGTGTAACAACAGTTGATTATGCAGGTCAGACAAACCGCGTTCTTATGTTGGACGAAATGGGGAATTACATCAAAAATCAAGGTAATGCAGGTACAGTGATCGATGCTTCAAAGATGTCAGATATGTTTAATAACGTAAACAATCAGTTTGCAAATACTGCATTAAACGCAGCTACAGATAAGCAATTGAAAAACAAAACGGCTGCTTCAAAAGATTTCTTCGTGAATTTCAACGGAGGTGGTTCTACAGTAGAGCAGACTAACGTTAGATCTTTCTTCGAATCTCAGTTTACAAATGCAAATGCGGCAAGTGGTGGCCAGGTAGCAGCTGCGGGAACTGCAGGAACTTATTTGGATGGTTCTTCTAAGCGTTTATTTGCTGCTAACGGATTAGAGCCTCAACAAGTACTTTTGAAAGGTATGATGGGAGCTTGTTTCTTAGATCAGATCGTGAACAATTATTTGAGTAAAAATGTTTTGGACGAAGGTGCAAACAGAGAAAACAACACAAATAAAGTTTTCGAAGAAGATAAAAACTATACTAAAATGGAACACCTTTGGGATGAGGCATATGGTTACATCTACGGAGGAGACAACCCAACAGCAACTCCAAATCCGGTATATAAATTCTGGAGCAGCTATATCAATCAGGTTGATGCTGATTCTGATTTCGGAACGTTAAAAGAAGATATCGAATTGGCTTTCAGAAAAGGTAGAGCAGCAATTACGGCTGGTGATTATGCAACTCGTGATGCACAAATTGCAATCATCAAGAAAAAAATCGCATTGGTTCCTGCGGTTAGAGCGGTATTCTATTTAAAAGAAGGTAAAGCGAAATTGACTACAGATTCTGGTGCAAAAGCATTCCACGCACTTTCGGAAGGTTATGGATTTATCATGAGCTTACGTTATACTAACAAGCCGGGTACAAATTCTCCTTACATGACAAAAGCGGAAGTTGATACGATCTTGGCTGAATTAACTGCTGGTACAAACGGTCTTTGGGATGTAGATCATCTTAATGCAAGTATCGACGGATTGGCTGAACAAATTGCTGCTAAATTCGGGTTTACAGTTGCTCAGGCCGAAACGGTTAACTAATAAATGGAAAAACGGAAGGGGTAACTTTTCTGTTTTTTTGTACTATTGCAAAAAAAAATTATGAAAAAAACACTTCTTTTAACTTCATTACCAGTTATGGTTTTCTTTGCTGTTTCGTGCTCAGAAGATGGTGTTCAGTATCAAGAGTTCAATTATACAACTCCGGAAACTTATACATTTGAAAGATCTGGTGCGTCAACAGTTGATTTTACAGGTGAGACTAACAGAATTCTTATGTTGGATGAAATGGGAGCTTATATCAAGAACCAAGGAAACGCGGGGGCTGTTATTGATGCTTCAAAATTATCTGACATGTTCAGCAACGTAAATGGTCAATTTACTAACGCTGATTTGAATGCAGCTACCGATAAACAATTAAAAAATAAAACTGCCGCTTCAACTGATTTCTTCGTGAACTTCGGCGGAGGGGGTACTGCAATAGAGCCGCTTAGCGTAAGATTGTTTTTTGAAAATCAGTTCTCTAATGCTAACATGGCTAGTGGTGGACAAGAGGCTTCAGCGGGAACTGCAGGAACTTATTTAGATGGTTCTTCAAAGCGTTTATTTGCTCTTAATGGATTAGAGCCTCAACAAGTACTTTTAAAAGGTATGATGGGAGCTTGTTTCTTAGACCAGATTGTGAACAACTATTTGAGTAAAAATGTTTTGGATCAGGGTTCAAACAGAGCAAACAATAAGAATAAGGTTTTAGAGCAAGGTCAAAATTACACTAAAATGGAGCATCTTTGGGATGAAGCTTATGGTTACATCTACGGAGGTGATAATCCAACGGCTACTCCAAGTCCGGTTTTCAAATTCTGGAGCAGCTACATCAATCAGGTTGATGCGGATTCTGATTTCGGAACTTTAAAAGAAGATATCGAATTGGCTTTCAGAAAAGGTAGAGCAGCAATTACAACGGGTGATTATGCAACTCGTGATAAACAAATCGATATCATCAAGAAAAAATTAGCATTGGTTCCTGCGGTTAGAGCGGTATTCTATTTAAAGGAAGGTAAAGCTAAATTGGCCACAGACAACGGAGCGAAAGCATTCCACGCACTTTCTGAAGGATATGGGTTTATCATGAGTTTACGTTATACTAACAAACCCGGAACAAACATGCCATATATGACAAAGGCGGAAGTTGATGCTATCTTGGGCGAATTGACAGCAGGTCACTTCGGACTTTGGGATGTTGATTATCTGAATGCTCACATAGACGGATTGGCAGAACAAATTGCCACTAAATTCGGATTTACAGTAGCTGAGGCTGAAACGGTTAACTAATATAAAAATTGGAAAAAACAGAGGAGGAAACTCTTCTGTTTTTTTGTACTTTTGCAAAAATTTTCAAAAAATGAAAAAAATACTTCTTTTAATCGGTTTTACTGCATTCTTTGCAGCTTGTTCTTCGAGTGACAGCGGTACGCCGGATTCTTCCGGGGACGGTTACAACAGAACGGCGCTTTTAACGAATTGGGCTGATAATTTGATTATCCCTGCTTTTGAAAATTATCAGGCAAAAGTAAATACGTTACAGACTGAAGTAGCGGCTTTCACGGCAGCTCCGTCTGAAACAGATCTACAGGATGTGAGAACGGCCTGGATTGACGCTTATAAAGCATTTCAATATGTATCATTGTATGAAATCGGTAAAGCGGAAACCATAAATTTTGTTAGCTGTACCAATATTTATCCGACGAACACTACAGGTATCGATGCGAATATAGCTTCCGGAACCTATAATTTTGCGCTTCTTTCGCAATTCGACAAGCAAGGTTTCCCTGCGCTTGATTATATGGTAAATGGTTTAGGAGCTGATGATGCAACTATTGTAACGTTTTATTCAACCAATGCTAATGCTGTAAAATATAAACAGTATTTAACGGATTTGGCGGCAAGACTTAAAACCAATGCCGACTTGATCGTTAACGACTGGAACGGAAGTTACAGGTCAACTTTCATTGGAAGCAACGGTTACTCAGTAAGCAGTTCTGTGAACCGCATGGTTAATATTTATGTGAAGAATTACGAAAAGAATGTTCGCGCCGGAAAAGTAGGTATCCCTGCCGGAATTTTTTCAACAGGCACAACTTACGCTAATAAAGTGGAGGCTTACTACAAAAATGATATTTCAAAAGTCTTGTTGGATGAGGCTGTGAAAGCTTCTCAGGACTTTTTTAACGGAAAATATTTCAATTCGGCTCAAACAGGTCCGGGCTTGAAAGCTTATCTGGATTATTTGAATGTTGTGAAAAGCGGTCAGTCGCTAAGTACTACTATCAATAATCAGTTCGGAACTATTACCAATGCAAACGCGATCCTGAGCAATAGTTTCTCGGAACAGATTTTCAATGATAACAATAAAATGGTTCTTGCTTATCAGGAAATGCAAAAGAATGTGATTTACTTCAAAACCGATATGATGCCGGCACTAAACATAACAGTAGATTATGTGGATGCTGACGGTGATTAATCATGATTGACAGTTTTAAAATATATCTTAATAAAACAACAGAAACCGCAACGCTGGCCTTTTTCAGGCTGGCGTTTGGTTTAATGATGCTCTTTAGTATCATCCGGTTTGTAAGTTATGGCTGGGTCGAGAAGATGTACATCAAACCTCAGTTCCATTTTACCTTTTACGGTTTCGAGTGGGTCAAGCCTTTTGGGAATTTTACGTATTTGTTGTTCTTTATTTGTGGTCTGTCGGCACTGATGGTTACGATCGGCTACAAATACAGAATAGCCATTACAGTGTTCTTTATAGGTTTTACATACATCGAACTGATGGATAAGACCACCTATCTTAACCACTATTATTTTATTTCACTCGTAAGCTTTCTGCTGATATTTTTACCTGCAAATGCCGCTTATTCGGTCGATGCATTTAAAAATTCGGAAAAGTCCTTTCAGCGAATTCCTTCCTGGACTGTCGATGTTATTAAACTGATGCTGGCAATCGTATATTTTTACGCGGGACTGGCAAAGCTCAATTCCGACTGGTTATTCGAAGCCATGCCACTAAAAATGTGGTTACCGATGAGTGCCGGAATGCCTGTAGTAGGTAAATTCCTGAATGAAAACTGGGCGCATTATGCCTTCAGTTGGTGCGGAGCCATCTATGATTTAGCCATTCCGTTCTTACTGCTTTACAAGCGAACCAGACTAGTGGCTTTTGCGCTGGTTATCGTTTTTCACGTCTTTACAAAAATGTTGTTCCCTATAGGTGTTTTTCCTTATGTGATGATAATAAGTACACTGATATTTTTCGAATCAGGTTTCCATAAAAAAGTACTTCAAAAAATCTTCGGATTATTTAAAGTAAACTGGAGTTTGTTCGATAACGGACGTGTAAAAAGTCAGGATTTTACAGTTTCAGGAAAATTGAAAGTTGGGTTCATAACTGCTTTCATGGTATTTCAATTGCTTTTTCCGTTTCGTTATCTGATGTATCCGGGAGAACTTTTCTGGACGGAAGAAGGTTTTCGTTTTTCCTGGCGCGTAATGCTGATGGAAAAATCGGGTTATGCTCAATTTACTGTTACTGATGCAGTTACAAAAAAAATAACTTACGTGAACAACAGCGACTTTCTTACGCCTTTTCAGGAGAAGCAAATGTCGTTTCAACCCGATTTTATTCTGGAATATGCTCATTTTTTACACGACCATTATAAAAAAACAGGATACAATGACCCTGAAGTGAGAGTCGAAAGTTATGTCGCTCTCAACGGTCGTTTAAGCCAAAAATACATTGACCCCAATACAAATCTTGCAAAAGAAAATGAATCATTCAAACATAAAACCTGGATACTTCCGTTTAACGATGAAATTAAGGGATTATAAATACTTGTTACTGTTATTTGTAACACTAAACGCTTTTTCACAATACAAATTCTCCGGAACTGTAGTTGATAATACCGGTCATGCACTTTCGAATGTAGAGATCGTCAATAAAAGTAACGGGCGAAGCATCTTTACCGATAAAAATGGGGAATTTTCAATTCAGATCGCAAAACCCAGCGATTTCGTATTCGTGTTTTTTGCTGAGAATTATGCCATGGTTGAAAAATCAGTGAAAATTGACAACAAAGAAACCTATCTTAAAGTGATGCTGTATCCTTTGAATAAAACACTTTCAGAGGTAATTGTAAATAAACAGCGTGAGAATATCGCAGCGATCCGCAAGCTGAAAGATATTGAGGAGACTGCTATCTATGCCGGAAAAAAAACAGAAGTGGTTGTTTTGGATAAAATTACGGCGAACAAAGCAACCAATAACACGCGTCAGATTTACTCTCAGGTAGTAGGTTTAACGATTAACGAAAGCAATGACGGAGGTCTGCAGCTTTCCATCGGAGGACGTGGTTTAGATCCCAACCGTACTTCCAATTTCAATACGCGACAAAACGGTTACGATATCAGCGCCGATGTTTTAGGTTATCCGGAAAGTTATTACGCAACACCGACTGAAGCTTTGGAAGAAATTCAACTGGTACGTGGTGCCGCTTCTTTACAATACGGAACCCAGTTTGGAGGGATGATCAATTTTAAGATCAAAAGCCCGAGCAAAAAAGAAATTGAATTTACCAACAGAATGACAGGCGGTTCGTATGACTTGTTTACCAATTTCACAAGTCTGAGCGGTACTAAAGGAAAGTTCAGCTACTATACGTTTTATAACTACAAACAAGGGAAAGGTTTCCGTCCGAATTCACAATTTGATGCGAAAAACTTCTTTGCTAATCTGAATTATCAGTTTACGGCCAATACATCGCTGCATTTTGATTACACTCATTTTGAATATCTGGCGAAACAGCCCGGCGGTTTAACGGATTATATGTTCAATCAGGACCCGAGGCAAAGTAATCGCGATCGTAACTGGTTTGCAGTCGACTGGAACTTATACGCCCTTCGGTTCAAACACAAATTCCAGCATAATGCCGATTTCTCATTGCAACTGTTCGGATTGGATGCGTCAAGAAAAGCATTGGGATATCGTTCCAACCGCGTTTCAAATCCGGACACGCCGGGAACGGAAAGGGATTTGATTTTGGGAGATTTTGTGAACTGGGGAGCGGAAGCCCGTTATCTGAAAAAATATACATTATTCAATAATTCCAATGCATTTTTGATTGGAGGAAAATACTATCAGTCAAGAAATACCGGAATTCAAGGGCCGGGCAGTTCGGGATCGGATGCGGATTTCAACCTTGCAACCGATGAATTCCCTTATTATGCCAATCAGTCATCCTATGTTTACCCTAACCTGAATGTCTCTCTTTTCGGAGAAAATATTTTCAGATTATCACCGTCTTTTTCCATAACACCTGGTTTCCGATATGAATATATTAAAACCCAGGCTGATGGTTATTACAGAAGAATTACTAAAGATCTGGCCGGAAACATAATTTTTGACAAAACGGAATATGAAAATACCGTAAAGGAAAGAAGTTTTGTTTTGTTAGGGCTTGGACTGAGTTACAAACCGGTGAACAAAATCGAATTCTACGGTAATATTTCTCAAAACTACCGCTCCGTAACTTTCAATGATATCCGTACCGCAAGCCCGAGTCAGGCAGTGGCTGAAGATATCACCGACGAAAAAGGGTATACGGTAGATGTCGGAACCAGAGGAAAACTGTTCGATAAAGTAACTTTCGATGTCAGCGGTTTTGCGTTGTATTATGACCACAAGATAGGCGAGTATGAGGCTCCGAATCCGAATGGAGGCGGTGCAGTAGTGCGTTTACGTGATAATGTGGGAACTGCCATTACTTATGGATTTGAAACCATGTTTGACTGGAATATTGGCAAAACCTTCTTTAAAGAGAATGAGAATTTTGTGTGGAATATGTTCTCGAATCTTTCGGTTACGGAATCGGAATATCTGGAATCCGATCAGCCAAACATCAAAGGCAATAAAGTAGAATTCGTTCCTTTGTACAATTTAAAAACCGGTATGGGGATGGGTTATAAGAACTTTGTATCAAGTCTTCAGTTAACTTATGTATCCTCTCAGTTTACCGATGCGGAAAACCATCCAACAGATCCAAACGATAATGTTTATGGTATTTTCGGAGAAATTCCTTCTTACTATGTGATGGACTTTTCTGCGGCATACAAATGGAAACGATTCAAATTGGAAGCGGGAATAAACAACATAACAGATAACTGGTACTTCACAAGAAGGGCTACCGGATATCCGGGACCTGGGATTATTCCTTCAGAACCGAGAGTGTTTTATACCACTTTAGAATTTGTTTTTTAAAGTTAAGTTAAAACGGTTTTTTTAAGAAGGTAAAATGTACTATATTTGCATGCAATTTAACTACAAATTGCAACATGAAAGCACATACAGCTAAAATTATCGGTGAAGGTCTAACCTACGATGATGTTCTTCTGGTTCCAAACTATTCCGAAATACTTCCACGCGAAGTAAGTATCAAAACAAAGTTTTCAAAAAACATCACACTTAACGTTCCAATTGTCTCCGCTGCAATGGATACAGTTACCGAAAGTTCTATGGCTATTGCAATGGCTAGAGAAGGCGGTATCGGTGTTTTACATAAAAATATGACGATCGAACAGCAGGCTGCTAAAGTACGCAAAGTAAAACGTGCAGAAAGCGGAATGATCATCGATCCGGTTACTTTACCTTTAACAGCTACAGTTGGTGATGCAAAATTAGCGATGCGTGAATTCGGTATTGGAGGTATTCCTGTAGTAGATAACGATCAGACTTTAAAAGGAATCGTTACCAACCGTGACTTGCGTTTCGAGAAAAACAATACACGTCCCATCACTGAAATAATGACTTCAGAAAGATTGGTTACTGCTCCGGAAGGGACAACTTTAGCGACTGCCGAAGAAATTCTACAGGAAAATAAAATCGAAAAATTACCGGTAGTTAATGCCGACAACAAATTGATCGGTTTAATTACTTTCAGAGATATTACTAAACTTACTCAGAAACCTAACGCAAACAAAGATAAATTCGGACGTTTACGCGTAGCTGCTGCTCTTGGAGTTACAGCCGATGCGGTAGAAAGAGCAACTGCTTTAGTTAATGCCGGAGTAGACGCTGTTATCATCGATACGGCTCACGGTCACACTAAAGGTGTTGTAGATGTTTTAAAAGCGGTAAAAGCTAAATTCCCTGACTTGGATGTAGTGGTTGGTAACATCGCTACTCCGGAAGCAGCTTTGTACTTAGCAGAAAATGGTGCTGATGCGGTGAAAGTCGGAATCGGACCTGGTTCTATCTGTACAACCCGAGTTGTTGCCGGTGTTGGTTTCCCTCAGTTCTCTGCGGTATTGGAAGTAGCTGCTGCTTTACGCGGAACTGGTGTTCCTGTAATTGCTGATGGTGGAATCCGTTACACAGGAGATATTCCTAAGGCTATCGCTGCCGGTGCTGATTGTGTAATGTTAGGTTCATTGTTAGCAGGAACAATGGAATCTCCGGGTGAGACAATCATTTTCGAAGGAAGAAAATTCAAATCCTACCGAGGAATGGGTTCTGTGGAAGCTATGAAGGAAGGTTCTAAAGACCGTTATTTCCAGGATGTGGAAGACGACGTGAAGAAACTGGTTCCGGAAGGAATTGTGGGTCGCGTGCCTTATAAAGGGGAATTAAACGAAAGCATGTTACAGTTCATTGGAGGCCTTCGCGCCGGAATGGGGTATTGTGGTGCCAAAGACATCCAAACGTTGCAGGAAACAGGGCGTTTCGTTAGAATTACGACCAGTGGAATAGGGGAAAGCCACCCACACAATGTAACGATTACTAAAGAAGCTCCGAATTATTCGAGATAATATAAAAGTAAAAGAGAAAGCCTTCAGTCTGACTGGAGGTTTTTTTTTGGAAGCAAAAGGCTTGGGCTTTTTTGTGATCCTTGTTCCTGCTGTCCGCTATATTTTTTTCCGGTGGCTTCGAGAGCCTCAGCCACCGGAAAAAAGATACCGCTCCCATCAGGGCTATGGAGTTGGTCATTTTTCCTTTTGCAATCTTAATTTAAGGTATAAAAAAACCACTCGTTTTGCGAGTGGTTTTTTAGTATTAATTTATCGAATGATTATCGTTTCATCGAGAAGTGGGCTTTGAATAATTTCTCAGCTCCGTTCTCTTTGTACTTAACAGTAAACCAGTAATCCGTAGATGGTAAAACCTGTCCGTTATACGTTCCGTCCCATCCGTTGCCGCTAGGAACAATCTGTTTGATCAGTTTTCCATAACGATCGTAGATAAAGATTTCTGCATTCGGCTGATTCTCACTTAACGACCAGATGTTCCAGGTATCGTTATATCCGTCAGCATTCGGCGTGAAGAAATGCGGATAACCGATGGTGAAGATATGCTCAAGTGTGATGTTCGTACATCCGTTGGCATCCTGAATCGTCACCGTATGCTCACCCGGTAATACATTGATGAAGATATTACTGGTCTGGAAGGCACCTCCGTCCAAACTGTATAAGTAAGATCCGGTTCCTGCTACAGTTACTGTAATCGCCTGAGTATCCTCAAAATAATTAGTAACTACTGCAGTAGCGCTTGTAGCCGGGTTAGTAGCGTTAACAATGATCATGAACACATCCGTACAACCTGTGGTCGAATTCATGATTGAAACGGTATACTGACCTGCCTCCATAGCCATATAAGAACTGCTTGTAGAGATCACGGTGTTCATATTATTGTTGAAATACCATTGGAAATCGTAATCCGTTGCACTTAAACCCGTATCCATGTTATAGCCATAGATTACTGCTCCTGTTGCACTGTCCACACAAATCAATCCGTCAGGAATACTGATTTTCGGTAATGGAAGAACTGTCACAACTACTGTAATAGGATTGCCGGCACAGCCATTATTCATCGGTATGATGGTATAAGTAGCAGTTCCAGGCTGAGTTCCTGTAGCCGTTAAAATCTGATCAATAGCGATTCCCGCTCCCGGAACGATCTCAGAACCGCTTCCGTCAAAAGCACCTGTTACACCATTTTCAACAACAGTCCATGAGATCGATGTTCCCGGCATATTTGGAGTAACGGTGATTCCTGATGAGTTGCCGCTACAGATCGGACTTGGCGTAGAAGGGCTAAATACCTCCGGTGTCGGATTAACCGTTACAGTAACTGTAATTGGTGTTCCCGTACATCCGTTAACCGTTGGCGTAATGGTATAAGTCACAGTACCTTGCGTTAGACCAACCGTAGTTAAGGTCTGACTGATCGAGTTACCAGATCCGGGAACTGCTCCAAATAAATTGGATTGTAAAACAGTCCAATTGAATACCGTTCCAGGAACATTGCTGTTCAACGAGATATTAGTAGTTCCACCGGAACATAAAGTCTGTGAAGTCGGACTTGCCGTAACCGTCGGGTTAGGATAAATCGTCACAGTAACTGTTTTTGGCGTACCCGGACATCCGTTATTGATCGGTATGATCGTATAAATAGCCTGACCGATAGTAGTGCCTGAAACTGTCAGAACCTGATTGATTGAAGAGCCGGTTCCGCTGGAGGCTCCGCTTACGCCGCTGGTCTGAATAACATTCCAATTGAAAGTCGTAGTCGCAACGTTACTTGTCATAGTAATATTTGTTGTACCTCCTGTACAGATATATTGGTCAGTTACATTAACATTCGCAACAGGTACCGGAGTAACAGTAACCGTTACGGTGATCGGCGTACCTGCGCAAGTGCTGGACGATGATGGTGTAATGGTATAAGTAACCGTTCCTGTTGAGGTTCCTGCTGTAAGTACCTGCGAAATTATGTTTCCACTTCCATTAGAGGCTCCTGTTACACCACCTGTTTGGGTATAAGTCCATGAGAATGTAGTATTCGTAACAGTACCTTGCAACTGGATTCCGGTAGATTGTCCTGAACATAATGTTTCAGAAGTTGGTGTAGCTGTCACATTAGGCGTTGGTACCACAGTTACCGTTGCGGAACCGTTTAGAGACTGCACGCAATTTGGTGTTGTTCCCGCAGTTGCACTAACCAGAGTATAAGTTGCGTCCGATGTAAGGTTACCTGTATTTACACTTGCGTTACCTGATGCATCAAGGATAATGGTTTGAACTGCTCCTCCATTAACCGTATATTCAACAGTCGCATTTGCAGTTCCCGAGAATGTTATCGTAGCTGAAGTGTTGCTACATACAGAAGTAGATCCTGAAATAGAAGCAGTCGGCTGCGGAGCAATGTTAATAACAACCGATTGAGATACTATTCCGGTACATCCTGAAGTAGATGTAACATTTGTCAACTGATAAGTAGTTTGTACTGTTAAATTTCCGGTTGTGAAAGTCACAGAGCCTGATGCCGGTAAAACAACACTTGCGGCTGTTCCATTGATTGTATAATTTACGGTAGCATTAGGAGTCCCTGTAATTGTAATATTTGTCGAAGTTCCTCCGCAGATTAAAGACGCTCCGGAAATTGCAATAGTGGAAGTTGGAGTAGGTAATACATCAACTGTAGCCGTTATTTGACATCCGTTACTGTCTGTATAAGTAATTGTCGTTGTTCCAGCAGCTATGCCTGTAACTAATCCTGTGTTGTCAACAGTAGCTACAGTAGTATCGGATGATTGCCATGCGTTTGTTGCAGCCGGCGTTCCTGATCCTGTCAATTGAGTGGTTGCACCCATACAAATTGTAGATGTCCCGGATATCGTAGGTAAAGCATTTGTTGTTACTAATGCCGTTGCCGAACATCCGTTGGTATCTGTATAAGTAATTGTTGCTGTTCCCGGTGATACACTGGTAACAAGTCCAAGGTTATCAATAGTCGCTACAGCAGTATCAGATGAAGTCCACGCATTTGTTGTTGCCGGTGTCCCCGAACCTGTTAATTGCGAGGTAGCTCCCATACAGATTGTCAGCGTCCCAGATATCGTCGGTAAAGGATTAACTGCCACAGACGTGGTTGTTGAACATCCGTTGCTATCAGTATAAGTAATGGTGGCTGATCCCGGAGATACACTTGTAACCAATCCTGTACCGTCAACAGTTGCCACGTTCGTATCAGAAGACTGCCATGGGTTTGTAGTTGCCGGTGTTCCTGAACCTGTTAGTTGGGTGGTTGTTCCCATACAAATCGCCAGAGTTCCGGATATAGTAGGCAAAGCGTTAACTGTCACAGATGCCGTGGTTGAACATCCGTTGTTATCTGTATAGGTAATTGTTGTGCTTCCTGCTGATAAGCTGGTAACCAATCCAGTGCCGTCAACAGTAGCCACTGTAAGATCAGATGACTGCCATGCGTTTGAAGTGGCCGGTGTTCCCGATCCTGTCAATTGGGTAGTTGAAGTGCTACATACCGATAATGTTCCTCCGATTGTAGGCAATGAATTAACTGTAATGGTCATGTTTGAGGTATTAGCGCACTGTCCTGCATTTGGAGTAAAAGTATAAGTCGTTGTAGTTGTATTGTCCAAGGCAGGTGACCATGTTCCAGTAACACCTTCGTTGGAACTGGTTGGCAGTGCTGCTATGGTGTTTCCGGAACAAATAGGAGCTACGGAAGCAAATGTAGGTGTCACAACAGGATTCACAGTAATAGTCATCGTAGTCGGACTTGAGCAAAGGCCTGCCGTTGGAGTAAAAGTATAGGTCGTTGTAGTTGTATTGTCCAAAGCCGGCGACCAGGTTCCAGTTACGCCTTCATTGGATGTCGTAGGCAATGCCGCTAATGTATCTCCGGAACAAATAGGAGCTACAGATGTAAAGGTTGGGGTGGGGCCTGGGTTGATGGTTACCGTGGTATTTAAAACAGTTGGGGTACAGCTTTGTGTTGTTATCGTTACGGAATAAGTACCACTTCCGGCTGCAGTAATTGAAGGGATTGAAGGGTTTTGAGCAGTAGAAGTAAAACCGTTAGGTCCGGTCCATGAATAAGTGGTTGTCGGAGTCATGGTTTCAGCTGTCAAATTCAGGGTGGTTCCTTCACAAATCGGACCGTTATTTGTAATTAGCGTCGGCGTTGCCATTCTTGCTAAAGTAAAATAAGGCATCCCTGCCGGAATATTAATTCCTCTGAATTCTGTACGGGTTCCTGTATTAACCGCTGAACAGGCCGCAACAACGACAGCATTTGAAAAATCGGTACCGTCATCATCAAACAATAAACATAAATTGCCGGTAGTTCCCAAACCTGTAATTTGGGCATTCTCGAATCCGAAAGTGGTTTGCTGGGTAAAATTAGTTGCCTGTGTTTTCCAAACTCGGTTTAATCGTTCCAATACACCAGTAGGTTTAGTGGCTCCGGGATTAAATACTTTTGTTAATCCGTTATTTCCCCATCCTAAGAAAGAAAGGTTGCTGACAAAAACCGCAGTGTTTGTTGCATTTTCCGTCGGTATCGCCCCATTACCTAATGAAATGGTTATAGCTTCACCATTATTTACGCTTATGGATTGTTTTTGAGTTAATCCACTATTATCATCTCTTCCGATAACAGCAATATCATTGTTAAATCCTACATTCGAAGCTTTATTCCATAAGATTGTGAATCCATCGGAAGCAATATAATTGTATGTTCCTGTAGTATTGGTATTTCCGCCACGGGTGATACCATATTTTATAGAAAGATAACTTTCAATTTTATCCATTTCTGCAAGGGTAGGTTTTGCATTGAATAGAATTACTTCGGCTATGGCACTGTTACTGTATTCGGAAGTATTGTTAGCTCCTAAATATAAACCTGTTGAAACTGCAGGATTGTACAAAGGTGCCGAATTATTGGGCGTAGAAGCTTGTACAGAATTCTTTCTCATGGATGCATTTGTGCCACAGCCGTAACTGGCAATCATAGAAGCACTAGTGGCGGGATACTCCGTTGGCGCTCCCCAATCAAAAGTATAACCTGTACCGGAAAGCCCGGTCTGGAACCGGAAATTCGGTTTTAACTGATAACGTCCCGTTGTACCAGAGTAGTAGGTAAATCCACTACCGTTAGGAACTTCCTGCGTGGTAACTATAATAGCGGTTCCATTGTTTCCAAGTAAATCAGGAGAACCGGTTGTTTTAGTCAATTTTGTGCTTGAACTTGTATTGAATTTTATTGTTGGGTTGTAATTGTATTTAAAGGAATTGGTTGCTCCACTTACAAAGGTAGGTCGGTTACCTGCTGTTGCCTGTGTAACACTATAGCCTGCGGCACTACCACCACTCGTAGACCATGTTTGTACGGGACTTCCGGTGATTGTTGTTGGATTGTCAGCCTTTAACCATAATGTTAAATTGGTTGATACTCCTCCTGGGGATTGGGCAAAAGCACTAAATCCTGTCAGTGCAAAGGCCGTAATAGAGAGGATTTTTGAGATTTTGACTTTTAAAATTTTCAATTCCATATTCAATATTCAGATATTAGTTGTGTTCTTTTTTTAGGGGATAATTATTATTTAAGATATGTTGTAAAAAACAATTTATTGTTTGGAAACTAACTTATTGTTACAGGCGAATCGAAGTGCAAAAAAAACCATTCGCTAAGCGAGTGGTTTTTTATTGCAAATCTTTTGATGTTTATCGTTTCATCGAGAAGTGCGCTTTGAATAATTTCTCAGCTCCGTTCTCTTTGTACTTAACAGTAAACCAGTAATCCGTAGATGGTAAAACCTGTCCGTTATACGTTCCGTCCCATCCGTTGCCGCTAGGAACAATCTGTTTGATCAGTTTTCCATAACGATCGTAGATAAAGATTTCTGCATTCGGCTGATTCTCACTTAACGACCAGATGTTCCAGGTATCGTTATACCCGTCACCGTTCGGTGTAAAGAAGTGCGGATAACCAATGGTAAAGATATGCTCAAGGGTGATATTCGTACATCCATTAGCATCCTGAATCGTTACCGTATGTTCACCCGGTAAAACATGGGTGAAGATATTACTGGTCTGGAACGCTCCTCCGTCCAAACTGTATAAGTAAGATCCGGTTCCTGCTACAGTTACAGTGATAGCCTGAGTATCCTCAAAGTAATTTGTAACTACAGCAGTAGCGCTTGTAGCCGGGTTAGTAGCGTTAACAACGATCATGAATACATCCGTACAACCTGTAGTCGCATTCATGATGGAAACAGTGTACTGACCGGCTTCCGTAGCCATGTAAGAACTGCTTGTAGAGATTACGGTATTCATATCATTGTTGAAATACCATTGGAAATCATAATCCGTTGCACTTAAACCTGTATCCATAGTATAGCCATAGATCAGTGCTCCGGTTGTGCCGTCCACACAAATCAATCCGTCAGGAATGCTGATTTTCGGCAATGGGTTCACCACAACAACTACAGTGATAGGGGCTCCTGCACAGCCATTATTCATCGGTATGATGGTATAAGTAGCAGTTCCAGGCTGAGTTCCCGTAGCCGTTAAAATCTGATCAATGGCGATTCCCGCTCCAGGAACGGTCTCAGAACCACTTCCGTCAAAAGCACCGGTTACACCATTTTCAACAACAGTCCATGAAATCGATGTTCCAGGCATATTTGGAGTAACCGTAATACCTGATGAACTATTGCTACAGATAGGCTGCGGCGCAGAAGGACTGAATACCTCCGGTGTCGGGTTAACCGTTACAGTAACTGTGATTGGTGACCCGGTACATCCGTTAACTGTTGGCGTAATGGTATAAGTCACAGTACCTTGCGTTAGACCAACTGTAGTTAAGGTCTGACTGATTGTAGTACCAGTTCCCGGTGCCGCTCCGAATAAGTTCGATTGTACAACAGTCCACGTGAATACAGTTCCCGGAACATTGCTGTTCAATGTGATATTGGTAGTCTCCCCCGAACATAATGTTTGAGAAGTCGGACTTGCCGTAACATTCGGATTAGGATAAACCGTAACCGTCACTGTTTTTGGTGTTCCAGGACATCCGTTATTGATTGGTGTGATGGTATAAACCGCCTGACCGATTGTAGTACCTGAAGCCGTAAGAACCTGATTGATTGAAGAACCCGTTCCGCTTGATGCTCCAGCTACGCCATTGGTCTGAATAACATTCCAGTTAAAAGTCGTAGTCGCTACGTTACTAGTCATGGTAATATTTGTTGTACCACCAGTACAGATAGATTGATCCGTAACATTAACATTTACTAATGGTACCGGAGTCACTGTTACTGTTACCGTAATCGGAGTTCCTGTACAGCTTCCAACAGCAGGGGTGATGGTGTAGGTAACCGTTCCCGGTGAAATTCCCGCTGTAAGTACCTGCGAAATAATATTTCCGCTTCCGTTAGAGGCACCTGTTACACCACCTGTTTGGGTATAAGTCCATGAAAAAGTAGTATTTGGAACAGTACCTTGCAATTGGATTCCGGTAGATTGTCCTGAACATAATGTCTGAGATGTAGGAGTCGCTGCTACTGTAGGTGTCTGCACCACAGTTACTGTTACCGATCCTGATAATGCTTGGACGCAATTAGGTGTAGTTCCTGCGGTTACATCGACCAAAGCATATGTTGTAGTTACTGCTAAATTGCCTGTGTTTATTGTAGTTGTTCCACCAGCGCCAAGGATAACCGACTGATTTGTTCCTCCGTTCACCGTGTATTGAACTGTTGCTCCAGGTGTACCTGTAAACGTTATATTGGCTGATGAATTAAAACAAATTGATGTAGTTCCTGAAATTGAAGCTGTTGGCTGAGGTGCAATATTTACTACCACTGATTGTGATAATGATGATGTACATCCGGAACCTGCAGATACACTTACCAATTGATAAGTTGTCTGAGCTGATAAATTTGCTGTAGCGAAAGTGGTCGTTCCCGAAACTGGTAAATTAACAGAAGCAGGCGTTCCATTAATAGTGTAATTAACTGTAGAACTGGAAGATCCTGTTATAGTTATGGTTGTGGATGATCCTGCGCAAATAGTAGATGGTCCTGAAATAGCTATTGTAGCCGTTGGCGTAGAAAGCACGTTTACAACAGCAGTTGTGGAACATCCGTTGATGTCGATATAAGTAATCGTTGCATTTCCTGCCGCAACACCCGTGATTACTCCTGTAGTACTTACAGTTGCCACTGAAGTATTTGAAGACGACCAAGCATTTGAAGACGCCGGTGTTCCTGAACCTGTTAACTGCGAAGTTGACCCAATGCAAACTGTCAGGTTACCTGAGATTGTTGGTAATGGATTAACAGTAACCGTAGCACTAACCGAACATCCGTTACTGTTTGTATAAGTAATTGTTGTTGTTCCGGCTGATAGAGCTGTAACCAGTCCGCTGCCATTAATAGTTGCCACCGTTGTATTGGATGATTGCCATGCATTTGTTGCTGCAGGTGATACTGAACCCGTCAACTGCGTTGTTGAACCATTACATAAAGATAATGTTCCCCCGATTGTTGGTAATGAGTTCACCGTAATGGTCATTGTACCTGTGTTTGCACATTGTCCGGCAGTCGGTGTGAAGGTGTACGTTGTGGTAGCCGTATTGTTTATCGCTGGTGACCAAGTTCCTGTTATGCCTTCATTTGAAGTTGTCGCTAAAGCTGCTAATGATCCGCCTGCACAAATAGGAGCAACCTGAGTAAACGTAGGGTTTACAACCGGATTCACTGTAATTGTCATAGTAACCGTACTTGAACACTGACCAGCATTCGGCGTAAATGTATAGGTAGTTGTTGCTGTATTGTTCAAAGCCGGCGACCAAACTCCTGTTATTCCATTGTTGGATGTCGTTGGTAATGCCGCTAATGTTTGTCCCGAACAAATTGCTGCAACCTGAGTAAATATAGGTGCAGTATTAGGCGTTACCGTAATGGTCATTGTAGTTGGAAGAACGCATGTTCCAGTACTTGGTGTAAAGGTATACGTAGTTGTAGCTGTATTGTTTATAGCCGGTGACCATGCTCCCGATATTCCTTCGTTGGAAGTCGTAGGTAAAGGTGCCAATGTTCCGCCTGCACAAATAGGGGATACCTGTGTGAAGGTAGGTGTTGTATTAGGAGTTACTGTAATCGTCATTGTAGTCTGACTTGCACATTGACCGGTAGTTGGCGTAAATGTGTATATAGTCGTAGCAGTGTTGTTCAATGCCGGTGACCAGGTTCCTGTAATTCCATTGTTTGAAGTTGTTGGCAAGGCGGATAACGTCGTCCCGGAACAAATTGCCGCAATTTGAGTAAATGTAGGTGTAACCACAGGGTTTACAGTAATGGTCATTGTCGCAGTAGTTGCACATTGACCTGCATTTGGAGTAAATGTGTACGTGGTTGTAGTTGTATTATTCATAGCAGGTGACCAAGTTCCTGATATACCTTCAGCAGAGGTAGTTGGCAATGCTGCTAATGTCGCACCGGAACAAATTGGCGTAACCTGTGTAAATGTTGGTGTTACTATCGGGTTTACGGTGATAGTCATCGTAGTTGTAACTGCACATAGGCCAGGGTTCGGTGTAAAGGTATACGTCGTGGTAGTCGTATTGTTCAAAGCCGGTGACCATGTTCCCGAAATACCTTCGTTGGAAGTTGTTGGCAATGCTGTCAATGTTCCTCCTGCGCAAATTGCCGGAACCTGTGTAAAGGTAGGCGTGGTATTAGGGGTAACTGTAATAGTCATTGTAGCAGTACTTGCACACTGACCTACAGTTGGTGTAAATGTATAGGTAGTAGTAGCTGTATTGTTCAACGCAGGTGACCAGGTTCCTGTTATGCCTTCATTGGAAGTTGTTGGTAATGCTGCTAACGTTCCTCCTGAACATATTGCCGGAACCTGAGTGAACGTAGAAGTCACAATCGGATTCACTGTAATAGTCATAGTTACCGGACCTGAACATTGCCCAGCATTAGGTGTAAATGTGTAGGTCGTAGTTGCTGTATTGTTTAAAGCCGGTGACCAAACCCCAGTGATTCCATTGTTGGATGTTGCTGGTAAAGCAGCTAATGTTTGTCCTGAACATATTGCTGCAACCTGAGTAAATGTAGGTGCGGTATTAGGTGTTACCGTAATGGTCATTGTCGTTGGTACCGCACATGGTCCTGCATTTGGCGTAAAGGTATACGTAGTTGTATTTGTATTGTTCAAAGCCGGTGCCCATGTTCCCGCAATTCCTTCGATAGAAGTTGTCGGTAACGCTGCCAATGTTCCGCCTGAACAAATAGGGGGAACCTGTGTAAACGTAGGAGTTGTATTAGGTGTAACCGTAATTGTCATTGTGGTCGGACTTGCGCATTGTCCCGTAGTTGGTGTAAACGTATAGGTTGTGGTAGCCGTATTATTCAATGCAGGTGACCAGGTTCCTGTTATACCTTCAGCAGATGTTGTCGGTAATGCCGCTAATGATCCTCCTGAACAAATTGCCGGAACCTGAGTGAATGTAGGTGTAGCTCCAGGAGTTATCGTGATAGTCATTGTTGCTGTATTAGCACATTGTCCTGCATTTGGTGTAAATGTATAAGTAGTGGTAGCAACATTATTAATTGCAGGTGACCAAGTTCCTGTTACACCATTGTTAGATGTTGTTGGTAACGCTGGGATAGCTGCCGAAGCACAAACCGCCGGAACCTGAGTAAACGTAGGTACTACGTTTCCATTATTCACATAGGTAACCTGTATCGTTGTGGTACAATATAAAGTTGTCCAACTATAGGTATAAGTACCCGGTACTGAGAAACCACTTATAGTAGTCATATTTGCCGTCGTATTTCCAATAACGGTAGGTGAAGGATTGGAAGCACTGGCAGACCATGTTCCCATTCCGGCAGCCGTAACAGTTGTTACATTTGTGTTACAATCCAAAGTATAAGGAGAAGCAGAAATGATACTGTTGTCTGCTGTGAAGTTGATAGCATCCAAGAAGTTACCGATAGTGGCACCTCCCACACTTGATATGGATTGGAAAATAAATCGGGTAATTGGCTGGCCTGAAGGAACCGTGTAGGAACCGGTATTATAACTCCAAGCTGATGGTGCTGAACCCGTACTAACTCTTCTGATCTCAACATAGGGTCCGCCCGGAGGTCCTGCCAAAAGAGCAACAGTGTCAACACCTTGTCTTCCTTTGTGAGCAAATCCGTAATTAAACACGGTAGTAACCGGTGTCGCGTAATCCTGATAAATTCCGGAAACCTGATTTGCATTTAATTCAACGAACTGTCTTCCGGAATAAGCGGTATGTCCTTCATAATTTGGTGCCGGCCAAAATTCTAACTTATGATCCGTAGCGGTTGTTCTCCATCCCAAAACCGTATAGTCAATAATACTAAAATTTGGAGAAGTACCGGTAATTACAGGATTTTCAAAATCATAATTTACAGTATTAATCATACAGTTTAAGCTACTTCCATTCGTTGGAGGTGTCGGTGTTTTAACGCATACGTTAAACTGAAGATTCAAGTTTGTTGTTACTGCATTGATTGACGCTCTTACTAAATAAACTGTATTAACCTGTAATCCTGTTACTGTTATAGAGTTGTTGAAACTGCAGGCAATCTGATTTAAACTTGCACACGTCCCCGAATACAGTGTTAATGCAATTGGTTGGGGCGTTCCGGTAAAATCGTTAATATCTATAGTCTGCGCTGAATTAATAGCTCTAAATGAGAACCAGATGTCGCCTGAATTACTGGTTCCGCAAGATGTACCACCTTGTGCCGAAACTGTTGATCCCACAAAGGATACGTTTCGTACCTGAGTACACGCATTTGTATTGTTTACAGGAATATCTAACGGCATTGAACACTGATCATATCCAATCAAGGTAGCTGCTGTAGCTGGTCCAAACCATGTACTTGAATCTGTAGGAGAACAAATAGCTCTTACATAAAAATCATACGTAGTAGATGCATTTAAACCATTTAAAACAAATGGCGGCGGACTTGAAACCGCTGTCCCAACCATCCCGACAAAAGGCGCAGGTGATCCTGTTGGTAATGCAATAACTTCCCATTGTGTTTCATTATAACCGGGAGTCCAATTTAAGGTAGCGCTTGTATATCCCATAGAACCTGCGGTTAGGTTTGTTGGGTTTGGACATGTCGGAATGTCTTCAATAATTACATTGTCGATATATAATCTGTTGCCATCGACACCGCCGTTGGGTACATGAAATGCAATGTTTACAGCACCTGTTAATGGGTTGTTTGACGCGTCAACTAAGTTAATGATGCGTTCTACATAAGCAATATTGGTATAGGAGGCCAATGGTAGAATGGTTTGCGTGAAGTTAGCAACAGCATTTCCGGTTGTTGAAAGCATCACTCTAAAATCATTTGGCTCTGTAGCCGACTGAACCTTATAGTGGAATTTTAATCTTTTAGGACGGGTTGTAGAGTTCAAATTGATCTTTGGTGAAATCAACCAGTCATCATTGTTTCCTGCGTTAAGATCAGTGAATAACATCGCTACCTGATTTCCTTCGTATGGCGTTGTAGCATAGTCCATATTCCATGAATCCGCATCTGCGTTACTATTCACCACTGTCCAACATTGCTGGGTGATGGACGAGGAGTTGAAACCTTCTATATAAGGTACCGGAAACATATCACAGCTAGTGTCAATATATCCTGGCCCCGCCCAGGGACTTGATTCACTTGCAGAGCAAACAGCTCTTACATAAAACTCATAATTAGAGACTGGGTCCAATCCGGTTACAGTAAAAGGATTAGTTCCCGCGGCGATAATGGTACTCGATCCTGTAGGAGTCCCATAACCGACATCCTGAACCACGATTTCCCATTGTGTTTCGGTTGAGCCCGGAGTCCACTGCAAGGTAGCGGTGGTTCCCGTTACGCTAACTACTGTTAAAGCAGTTGGCGGAGGACAAACCGGTAAAGCTTTATAACTTGTTGCATCTGCACTGACACGCGCAGCATTAACATTGTTCGGTATCCGAATATCCGTCAAGTTACGTTCACTTTCAGGCAATCCCAAAATGACGTTTCTTGAAGAATCAAAGTTTCCTAATAATCGGGAATAACCCGCCAAAGAAAACATTGACATCAAAAATAACAATGTAATTTTTTTCATAATGAATAATTGGTTGTTTGGTATATTATCTGTAATGTTCCCAAATTTATGTTAATTTACCTGCCAACATTCTGAAACCGATTAACATTCACAAAAATCAAGGTACTTGTGTTTTTTTTTATTTTTTTGTTGTTTTTGTGTAAAAAATTAAAAAAACAATGAGGGTATGTTGACAAAATTGACGTAAAATAAGCATTTTGTTGACATTAAAGAAATTGTGAAATGTTTAAAAAATAGGTTTTTTATTACAATATTTAATTTTATCGGCTTGATATCTAAAAATATTGCTAATCCATATCAGATAATATTAAAAAAGGTGTTCCCAAATTGAGAACACCTTAATTTTTTTAATAACGTATTGATTTGTAGGTGACTATGAAGTTTTTCGAATCTGTCCTTTAGCCAAACTTGACAATAGTTTTTTATCGCCTACAACCCAAAGGATATCACCCTGTTCCAAAATGAGATGGGAATCCGGATTTAGCATACGCCGTCCGTCACGTTCGATTCCTACTACCAGACCGCTGGTTTTTTCCCGTATTTGAGATTCACGGATGCTTTTGCCAATGAATGATTCGTTTTTAAGTTCCAGATGTTGTAATACAATATCACTTTCTTCAACACGTTCCGGCGCTTCAATTTCGTTCTGTTCGAGATACTTCTTGAATTTCTTTACCTGAAAGTCGGTTCCAATGACACAAATTTCGTCACCCGGAAATAACCGTTCATTTCGACTTGGAACATTGATCGTGATTTCCCCTCGCTTAATAAAAGCAATGTTGATCCCGATCTTTTCGCGCATTTGCAGTTCTTTCAGCGTTTTTGCAACTATATTGGACGATGCTGCCACTTCAAAGGTTGCCATGTGTCCGTCCCAAGGCGTCAGATCACGACGGTTTTTCTTTTCTTTGGCAATCTCGCGGTCGTTCAGATTACTCAAAAAGTGTCGCTCTATTTTATGATATCGGGCGTGAAGTTGTTTCGGGAAAATAAAATACGTCACCAGTGCGACAATCAGGGCAACGAAAGCAATCCCGGGTGAAAAGAAGTTATTCAGAATGAATCCCACGAAAAACAGACCAAGAATCATTCTGAAAAAAATTATCAGCACAATCGGTCCGCGTTGTTTTCGCGTTTCAAATAATTCGGTTACTTCTTTAACGGCAATTTTTCGCAAAGAAAGCGCCCATAAGAAAGGGGATACTATAACAAGTGTAATCAATGCACCGGCCGCGTGGCCAAATTTAGACCCCTCAATCAACGGTAATATATAACGTGTTGAGACTACAATGATACCTATAATTATTATGGAGTGTAGAACAATCTGAAAAAGGAAAGCCCGTAAAACGATCTGCCAAGTGCTAACTGTCTTGATTGCTTCTGCGTTTGCGCTGTAATTTTGTATGTTTTTGATCCATTTACGAGGTAGCTTTTTTTCCAATAACAGTGCCAAAGGCGTTCCCAATTTAACCATGTACGGTGTGGTGAAAGTGGTAATGGCTGAAACGGCGACTATGGTCGGATACAGGAAATCACTGGTTACCTTCAGAGACATTCCTAAAGTGGCAATGATGAATGAGAATTCCCCAATTTGCGAAAAACTGACACCCGACTGAACCGCCTGTTTTAACGGTTGCCCCGATAACAGAGAGCCTGCAGTGGAACTTATCGATTGTCCTAAAAGCACTACTAAGGTGAGAATCGCAACCGGTAGTGCATAATTCATCAGCGCTGTCGGATTGATCATCATACCAACCGATACAAAGAAAACCGCGCCGAATAAATCTTTTACCGGTTTAACCAAATGTTCGATATGTTCGGCCTGCGTAGTTTCGGCAATGATGGAACCCATGATGAAAGCACCCAAGGCCGGTGAAAAACCTACATTGGCAGCTAAAGTTACCATAACCAGACATAGGGCAATGGAAAGTATCAGAAGCATTTCATCGGTTAACAGTTTTTTGGCGTGTTTAAGCAAGGTCGGAACAAAGAAAATTCCGCCCACAAACCAGATAGTCAGAAAAAAAACCAATTTTGTAACCGAGTAGAATAATTCCGATCCGGATACCTGCTGACTAACGGCAATGGTTGATAGTAATACCATCATTAAAATAGCCAGAATGTCCTGTACGATGAGCGCTCCGATTACATTTCCTGCAAATTTCTGCGCTTTTACACCCAATTCATCGAAGGCTTTAAGGATGATAGTTGTTGATGAAATCGATAATATAACGCCGAGAAAAAGACAATCCATATTTTTCCATCCCATTAATTGTCCGGCAATAAAGCCCAGAATGACCATGGTTACAATTTGAGTAATTGCAGTAATTGAAGCGGTGCCGCCAACTTTGACCAGCTTCTTAAAACTAAATTCCAAACCTAAACCGAACAGTAAAAAAATCACACCGATCTGCGCCCAAATCTCGACGCTGTGGGTGTCTTTTACAGAAGGGAAAAAATCAAAATGATTACCCGCCAGAAAACCGGCGATAAGGTAGCCCAAAACCAAAGGCTGTTTTATTTTTTTAAACAAAAGAACCGCAATACCCGCAGTCATAAGTATTAACCCCAAATCACTGATTAAGGGTGGAATATGAGAGGTGGCGGATGGCGCGGCAAGGGTTAAGAGCATGGGCGTATAATTATTTTATGGTTTGAATGAAAAGAAGTGTAAAATAATAAAAAAAGCCCATATTTTCAATTTTTTTTATTGAAATAGGGCTTTTTAGAAGCATTTCTGCGAATATTTTAAAAACGTTATTTTTTGGCTGCAGCAGGCGGTGGCGGCATTGGTGGCATATCGCTGTTCCAAATTTCAGTCACAATTTTCCATGAATCGCCAACTTTTCTCCAGGTACAAACGAATTTCCCTTTGTCCGCAACATTTCCTTTTCCGTCTCCAATCGAATATTTTCCGATTTCAACCAGATTGTCTTCCGTGCCGGAAAGTGATACGGCCTCAATTTTGAAATCGGTCATTTTCATGTCCATCGGATGCATCATGAATTTTTTGATTTCCGCTGTTCCGGATTTAGCTTCCATGTTCGGAGGAAATACTTTCGAATTGTCATCATACCGCGCCATTAGACCGATACTGTCGTTTGCCATCATAGCCTTGCAGAATTCGGCATTACTGGCGTCTATCGCGGCACGAGCCGATTCCGGATTAAAGGAAGCTTCTGCTTTAGGAGCTTCTTCCGGTGATTTGTCCTTCATTTTGTCACAACCTATGATAACCACAAGGGTCGCAAGTAAAAGAAGGTAAAGAAAGAGTAAATTTTTTCTCAACATGATCTTAGGTTTTTAGGTTATTATTTAAAAAATTAGTTTAAAAATTTTTAGCGGGAGAATAAAGATAGAACCTTTTGTTTTTCGCCATCATTTTAATCTTTGAACGATATGAAAATCTCGTTAAAATGATTTTTGTGGTTTTTGAACTTTGAAATTGCGGATACAATGTTTTGAAAATTATGAACTTTGGAAATCGGCCAAAAAAAAATCCGTAACTGATTTTAGTTACGGACTTTTAAAACCTTTCGGTCTGTATGTTGCACTTTTAGATTCCTAAGTAATTACTAGGTGTAATCCTCATCAATTCCGATTTAATATCCTCAGAAACATTTAAAGTTCCGATGAAATTATGAATCGCTTCTTTATTGATTACCGTGTTTGTTCTGGTTAGTTCTTTCAAAGCTTCGTACGGATTCGGATACGCTTCACGACGTAAAATCGTTTGGATCGCTTCTGCTACAACTGCCCAGTTTTTCTCTAAATCTTCTGCGAATTTATCTTCGTTTAAAAGTAATTTGTTCAAACCTTTCAAAGTAGCTTCAAAAGCGATGATAGTGTGTCCCATCGGTACGCCGATATTACGTAAAACGGTACTGTCGGTTAAGTCACGCTGTAATCTGGAAACAGGTAGTTTTGCCGATAAATGTTCGAAAATAGCATTGGCAATTCCTAAGTTACCTTCCGAGTTTTCAAAATCAATCGGGTTTACTTTATGAGGCATAGCTGATGAACCGATTTCACCTGCTTTGATTTTCTGTTTGAAATAATCCATGGAAACATACGTCCAGATATCTCTGTCCAAATCAATCAAGATCGTATTGATACGTTTCAATGCATCAAAAAACGCAGCGAAATGGTCATAATGTTCAATTTGTGTTGTAGGGAAAGAATGGTGTAATCCTAAAATATCTTCCACAAATTCATTTCCGAATTTTTTCCAGTCGTTGTTTGGATAAGCCACAGCATGCGCATTGTAATTTCCGGTAGCGCCACCGAACTTAGCAGCAAACGGTACGTTGAACAACAAACGCATCTGCTCTTCCAAACGCTCTACGAAAACGTTGATTTCTTTACCTAAACGGGTAGGGGAAGCCGGCTGTCCGTGCGTACGGGCTAACATCGGAATATCTTTCCATTCGATGCTTAATTCTTTCAGTTTTGAAATTACGCTGATTAAGCTTGGCATGTATACTTTTTCGAACGCTTCTTTAGTAGAAAGAGGAATCGCTGTATTGTTTATGTCCTGAGAAGTCAATCCGAAGTGGATGAACTCTTTGTATTGCTGTAATCCTAACTTGTCAAACGCCGCTTTGATGAAATATTCAACAGCTTTCACATCGTGATTGGTGGTCTTTTCAGTTTCTTTGATCCAAAGCGCATCTTCTGTTGAGAAGTTTTCATACATTTTACGTAACTCAGGATACAAGTTTTTATCCACGCCTGAAAGTTGCGGTAAAGGCAATTCACAAAGCGCAATAAAATATTCCACCTCCACCAAAACACGGTAGCGGATTAAAGCTTCTTCAGAAAAATATTGGGATAACGAAACGGTTTTATTTCTATAACGACCATCAATTGGTGAAATAGCGTTCAATTCAGTTAGTTGCATCTTTTTGTATGTTGTTTTTACGAAAGGGCAAAGATAATTTTTTTAAGGCACAAGGCAAAAGGGAGAGGGGAAAAGTTATCAGGGTAAAAAGACGAAGAAAGAAAATAGGTTTGGACCAAGAGTAAGAAGAAAGAGACGAGAAGTAAGAGACAAGAAATAAGAGACAAGAAATAAGAGAGGTAGGTCGTTAGGATTACAACTGTTTGGTTTTCTTCCGCATTATCCGCAATCCTTGGTTCTTCTCCCTATCTCAACTGATTTTTTATAAAATTCATTCCCTCACTCGCAGTCATTGGTAATATCTCCAACGGATTCGGAAGATCGTAAATCGTGGCAGGTTTTAAATCGATATAGTAAACCGGAACATATTGTTTGGCGAAATTCATTAATCCGGCGGCAGGGTATACCTGTAATGAGGTTCCGATGACTATAAGAACGTCGGCGGTTTCTACAATATCAATGGCTTCGTCCATCGCGTTCACTGCTTCTCCAAACCATACGATGTGGGGACGGAGCTGATGTCCGAATTGGTCAGTATCGCCTAAATTTAAATCGGTTTTCCAGTCGAGGAGGTGGTTTTCGTTGTGGATACTGCGCACTTTTAGCAACTCACCGTGAAGGTGGAGCACCTTGGTGCTTCCGGCGCGTTCATGGAGATCGTCTACGTTTTGAGTGATAACGTGAACGTCGAACAAGTTTTCCAGTTCGGCGATGATTTCATGTCCGCGGTTCGGTCGCACTTCGAAAAGTTGTGCGCGGCGTTTGTTATAGAAGTCCAAAACCAGTTCCGGATTCTTGTTCCATCCTATGGGAGAGGCTACTTCCATAATGTCGTGGCCTTCCCAAAGTCCGTCGGCATCACGAAAGGTTTTAATGCCGCTTTCGGCACTCATGCCGGCGCCGGACAGGATTACAAGTTTCTTCTTCATCTCTAAAAGTTTAAGGTACAAAAAGCGGTTGAATAGTTCCGTTTCGATAGCTGTAGGGGAAGACGCTCTAAATATTACATTTTTCCTAAAGCGTACAGTTGTTCCATGGTTGGCATTGCGCTTCCGCCTTCCGGTTCCAGAGTGATTCCAAAGGCCTCAGCATCAACCGTGCTTTCCACCTGGTATATTTTTGTGGTGTCAGCGGTCATTTGATTTAGTATGCCGATGCTGGTCGGTGTTAACGGATCCATTTTTAGGGACCAAACCTGATAAACCATTCCCTGAGGAGGTCTGGGTAATCCCTGCACGTCGACGTAAACAGCTTGTGTGGCTTTGTTCCAATAGATTTTTGCCATTGCTCCTGGCATCGCGGGTTGCCCTTCTAAGGTTACTACCCTGTTGTTTTTATCGCGGATGATCTTTAAAAGGTTTTCGGTGGTTTTGTTTTTGCTTTCCAGCGTTGTGATGGTCTTTTGCATCCCCTTGAACTCGGAATTGTTTTTTTCAATTTCCGTATTGATAATTCCGTTCATCTGGTCGTTCATCTGCAGGTACATGAAAGCAGCGCCCAAGAGAATTACTACTGCGGCAGCCCAGCCTATATACTGCGACCAGTTGGTTTTTGATTTCGTCTGAACTTCTTCCGTGCTATCACCTAATAACTCATGACGGATTTTATCGTAGGTTTCGGAGGAGATGTTAGGTGCAACACTTTGCGAAAGATTGACCACCGCGTGTTCAATGGCTGCGATCTCAGTTCGCATCGCGGGATTGTCTGCGGCCATTTGCTGTACGTCACGGGCTTCTTCTTCTGAAAGTTTTCCAAAAACATAAAGCTCCAAAATGCCGCTCTCTATATATTCTTTACTGTTCATTAGGCTTTCAAAAGATTTCTTAATTCGTTTATGCAGTTTCGGTTTTGTGTTTTCACGGTGCCCAGTGGAATTTCAAGTTCATCGGAAGCTTCCTGTTGGGTATACCCTTTAAAAAACAACAGATCAATCAACTGTATGCATTTAGGTTTTAATTTTTTGACAAATTCATGAACACCAATCGCATCAATCTTATTGGTTACTTTGGCCGGATCGTCAAGTATATGTACGAAATTATCAGCCGACAGGTTTTTCTGCTGATTGTTAAAATCTTTGGAGCGTAATTTATCGATGGCATTATTGCGTGCGATATTGAGAATCCAGGTGTAAAAACGACCTTTGCTTTCGTTGTAGCTATCGATATTTTTCCAGATTTTCACAAATGTCTCCTGCAATACGTCTTCCGCTTCTTCCTTATCTCTTATCAGACTGAATATTACGCCAAAAAGACTCCTGGCGTACATATCGTACAAAAGGGTAAAAGCTTTATTGTCTTTTTTATAAATTAGCGGCAATAATTCGTCTTGAGTCATACGTAAGAATTAACTCCGACTAATTTACTAAACAATATTCAAAATTCAGTGTTTTTAATGGAAAACCTTTTATCAGACCCCGATTATCTGAATTATCTGGAAGAATTTATCACGCCAAACCGGAAAGAAGGCTTTTTGAAAGTCTTACAAAACCGAACCAAACATTTTACGGTTGCTTTGGAAGATGTTTATCAGTTACACAATACGAGTGCAGTAATGCGAAGTTGTGAAGTTTTCGGAATACAGGAGCTGAATGTCGTAGAGCAACGTTACGGGAAAAAAATTGATAAGGAAATCGCAATGGGTGCTGAAAAATGGGTAGACATTCATCGTTTCAGTAATAATCAGGATTGTATTGATAACCTAAAGGCGAGGGGTTACCAGCTTATTGCCACCACGCCACACGAAAACGACTGTATGCTGGAAGAATTTGATATTAGGAAACCTTCTGCGATTTTTTTCGGTACGGAACGACTTGGATTATCCGAAGAAGTGCTGCAACAGGCTGACGGTTTTCTGAAAATTCCGATGGTAGGTTTTACCGAGAGTCTGAACATATCGGTTTCAGCAGCGATTATTCTGCAGCATATTTCCACGCGCCTTCGTCATTCAGATGTTGAATGGCAGTTAACAGATGCAGAATTGCTGGAAAAGCGCATCGATTGGACTCGAAAATCGATTAAGGATATTGATTTTATTACGCAAAAGTATTTGGAGCGGGTTTAGCTGGCAGTGTTCAGTGATCCGTTTGCTCAAAGGCAGTGCAAAAAGGGTTTTTACAATTTTGGTTTTGGTTTAGAGAATAAACTTGTTCTTTTCAACACCAATCTATTTTTTGTAAGTTTTATGATTCTCTTGCTCTGAAGGAAATATTGAGTTTTTAAAATTAGAATTGAATCCGATTTGATCTCCCAGGTTCCTTTTGACGTTTCGTATTTAAATTCGCTTGCAGAGGTTTCATATTTTATGGTTTCTGAATAGGTTCCATCTTTTGAAAATTCAAAGCATTCACAATTTTCCGGTAACTTTTTTTGAGCTTTATAAATCAATGTGTCATTTATTCTGCTTTCTAAAACCCAAATTTTTTCCAAAGAAATCTTATTATTTTCTTTAATGTTGATAAAAGAAAAAGATATAAAGGCAAATAGAATAAGACAGAAGTAGTTTTGTATTCCCGCCATTTTGGTAAAATTTTTAAAAAAAGAAATTAACGCCCGAATGAATCATAATTGTCTTCAGCATATTTTTCAAACCGTTCTAACAGCACTATGTTTTTCTTTTCAATAGCTGTAAGTTTGCCTGAAACATTATCAGAAACAGGGATATACCAATCGACAGGATCGAAAAACTGGCGGTAACTTTTCTTTTTGAAAGAATAGCCATGTCGTGCAAAGATGGTGTTTCGCAGTATTTCAAGTTCTAATTTTTTCAGGTTTTTGACGTCTTCTTCAGCCAGTAATTTTGTGGAAGAATTAATGGTGAAAATAACATCGGAAGCGGCTCTGTATAATTCGGTGTATTCCACTACTTCTTCTCCCTCAATTTCCAATGTGTCTGCTGCAGTACTGTCCACTTTCCTGCTGTACATATCAAAATACATATTGTCCTCGGGAAGCATAGCTTCGGGTTTGTATTCGAAGTTCTGTTTTACGAGTTTGAAAGTGCGTTTTGTGACAACGGCATTTTTGTCATAAGCTGCCCATTCCCCCGAAAGTGTATCGCTTTTGATGTTAAAGGTGAAAATGCCATCACCTTTTTGGTCTCCCGGTTCTTTTAAAACGAAATGACGGTCGCCGTAGCTATCAATGGTCATAGTTCCTGAAATCGGTCTCATATTTCCGGCCACGATATTTATACCGGTGACAGCTTCACCCTGTATTCTTTTGATGATGATATTGATTTTGTTTGAATAAACATAATCGTCGTTTTCCGTATTATCACGGTGTTCCGAAACAATAAAATCACCCACCCAGTTTCCGTAAAGAAATTTGTAGGGTTCTTTTTCTATTTTTTCATTCGAAGCGGTAAATTTAGCTCCTTCATTTTTGCAGGAAACCAAAAAGAGAAGAGTAAGGGTAAGTACGATGATTTTTTTCATGATTTGAATTTTTTGTACAGATATAATTCAATGATAATGATATTGGGAATCCAACCCAGCCAAGCTATGATCTGATAGGTGTCCATAGGAGCGGGGTGGAACAAATATACAAGAATTACCTTCCAAAAACGCAGGGTTATGGCAGAGAATGTCAAAGCAAAACTCCGATTCATGTATTTCTGGTGTTCCGGAATATTTTTGTTTTTAATGGAGGTAAACGCTTTGAATGTAAACCAAAACCAGAGAAGGGAAAGTGTTATGAATGCTATTTTGGAATACAGCCCACCATTCGCAAAACAAGCAATGAAAAGCCCTGAGGGTGCTGCAAACAAAAGAATAATTGCGACATAAAGACTTCCGATTTTGCGATGCAGTTGTTTGTTTCTTTTCAGAATCCGATCATTAAACTGCGTGAATCCTGATACTAGAGCAAAAATGGAGGAGAAAACATGAATGTAAAAAATAGGCAAATAGGCTTCAACCTGATTTACTTCTGTCTGCTTGATGTTTAGAAAACCTGCTGCTGAATTTGCGGGAATATATTTCAGCGTTATCTCGATCATCAGAAGGAAGAAAATGCCAAAAATCAGTTGCCACCAAAGAGTTTTATGTCGGAATAGCCAAGAGATCAATAGTAATTGTAATAAATGGCTACTGTTTTTTCTTCAACAACTTGTAATCTTCGTAACAGCCTTTGATAGCGTCCATGATCTGAAGGTCGTTTGCTGTTTCGATAAATGCATCTGAATAATTACAGCCTTTCAGGATTTCCTTGATTTCTTTTTTCTCGATACCTAGAATAGCGGAAACGGTTTCGCGATCGTACTTTGAAGCCAGCACGTTACGGATGGTTTCGTCTTTTTTGAACTCGCGGAGTTTTTTCATCTCTTTAGATTTTTTACCGAATACATTATAAAGCGCGTCGGCCGGATTGGAAAGCGAACCCATTACTTTGTTGATCTGTGATGCGGCACTTCCCCCGGATTCATATCCGTAATTTAACCCGGAAATGCTGTAACGCTGTGCGTCGTTAAGTGCAATAAGTTTGGTGTCTACTTCTATGTATCCTGTAAGTAAGTATCTTGGAATAAACATTTCTTCAAGCGCATAGGCTTTCTCGGTCAGTTTTACTTTGAAACCGGTTTTGTTTTTAACCCAGTCGGCAGAAACACGGATTTTAATCGATTGGAAACCGATATAAGAAAAGTGAAGGGTATCGTTGACTTTTGCTTCAATTTCAAATTCCCCGCGACCGTTGGTTGTAGTTCCTTTTACGGTATTGAGGTTGATAACGTTTACGTCGCTTTTAGGCAGCAAATTAGCCTCATTGACCACTACGCCCGATATTTTGGTATATTCTCCGTCCTGTGCAAATGAGGAAAGAGAGGTAAGGAAAAACAATAAAAAAACTACAAAATACTTCATACTGAATTTAGAAAGGTCTAAATGTACTCGTTATTTTGTAGTTTTTGATTTTTATTTAAAGAAAATTAACAAAAAGTGATTAACTTCTTCTTCCTCTTCTTGGAGCCGGACTGTCCGAACGTCTTGGTGCTGAGCCTCCTGAACGTCTTTCGTTTCTTGGTGCTCTGTCATCAGAACCGCTTCTTCTTTCTGAACGTCTTTCACCACCAAAACCTCCACGGTCGCTTCTTTCTCCTCTTGGAGCTCTGTCACGATCGCCTCCGAAACTCTTGCGTTCTCCTCCGAAACCACCTCTGCGTTCACCGCCAAAGCCGCCTCTTCTTTCTCCGCCTGAATTTCTTCCGTTATGGTCACGTCTTCCGCCACCGTCGTTTTTAGAAATTTCAACGTTGATACGTCTTCCTTCCAATTGGACGTTGTTTAAGATCTCCATTACTTTATCAGAGTGTTCTGCGTCTGTATTAAAGAAAGAGAATCCTTCTTTAACGTCTACTTTAAATACGTCATCACGACCTAAGTCTAATGTTTCTTTTAAGTAATCTTTCAATGACATCCAATCGAAGTTGTCTCTCGAACCGATGTTGATGAAATAACGAACCGCGTCACCTGCTTGAGGAGTTCTTCCTTCAGAACTTCTTTCGCTGCCAGACTGGCTTGATAAATCTCTTTTCTTTTTGTAGTAGCTGATGAATCGGTTGAATTCTACAGATACCATTTTCTTGATAAGATCTTCTTTTGATAAACCGTCTAACACTTCGTTGATTGCAGGAAGGTAGTTGTCGATTTCGTGATCAACTTCCGTGTCTTTAATCTTGTTAGCTAAGTGTAATAACTGAATTTCGCAGATTTCAATTCCGTTTGGAATTGTTTTCTCTTCAAATTTCTGTTTGATGATTCTTTCGATAGCAGAAATTTTACGCAATTCACTTTTCGTGATGATTACGATCGAAGTACCTAATTTACCTGCACGACCTGTACGGCCAGAACGGTGGTTGTAAGTTTCGATTTCATCCGGTAACTGATAGTTTACTACGTGCGTTACGTTGTCTACGTCGATTCCACGAGCCGCTACGTCTGTAGCAACCAACATCTGGATCTGACGGCCACGGAACGATTTCATTACCCCGTCACGTTGTGCCTGAGATAAATCACCGTGTAAAGCTGCAGCGTTGTATCCGTCTTCGATTAATTTTTCCGCGATGGCCTGAGTGTCTCTTTTTGTACGACAGAAAACTACCGAGAAAATATCCGGGTTAGCATCCGCCAAACGTTTTAAAGCCTCATAACGGTCACGTGCGTTAACTAAATAAAATTCGTGCGATACAGTCGCCGAACCTGAGTTTTTATGTCCTACCGTAATTTCTTCCGGGTTTGACATGAATTGTTTTCCGATGCGTGCTACTTCAGCAGGCATGGTTGCGGAGAATAACCAAGTGTTTTTTTCCTCCGGTGTGTCCGATAAAATGGAACAAATGTCGTCGTAGAATCCCATGTTCAACATCTCATCTGCCTCATCCAAGATACAGAAATCGATGTTTTTAATGTTTACAAGACCTCTATTGATCATATCTTGCATTCTACCTGGTGTAGCCACAATAATCTGTGCGCCACGTTTTACCTCTCTAGCTTGTTCTGTAATGCTTGCACCACCATAAACAGCCACAGTATGTAACCCCTTTATGTACTTTGAGTATAATTTTATCTCGTTGGTGATCTGTAAGCATAATTCACGCGTTGGCGACAAAATCAATGCCTGAGTATTTTTGTTCTCAGCGTCGATTTTTTGAATTAGAGGGAAACCAAAAGCGGCGGTTTTCCCTGTTCCTGTTTGCGCTAGGGCAACTAAATCTGTGTTTTGTTCCAATAGTACTGGAATCGCTTTTTCTTGCACTTCTGACGGATTCTCAAATCCTAGATCTTTAATCGCCAGCAGTAGCGACTCATTCAATCCTAATTGTTCAAATTTATTCATAAAATATTTTAAATTGGGTGCAAAGGTATTGTTTATTAATGGAATAAACTAATGCAAAATCCAATATTAAAATTTTATTATGAATTGAAAATCAATAAGTTACTGTTTTAAAAAAGCGATTAACTGAGCAACAGCCCTGCCGCGATGGCTTATGGCGGACTTTTCTGCGAGTGAAATTTGTGCAAAAGTATCAGAAAAACCTTCGGCAATAAAAATCGGATCGTAACCGAAACCATTGGTTCCAAGTGGGGCATTTGTTATTTCTCCATTGATGATTCCGGTAAAAAGGTGTTGTTTCCCGTCTAAATTGAGGGCGATAACGGTTTTGAAGTTGGCTTTTCGGTTAGCTTCGTTTTTCAGAAGATCCAACACTTTATTGATATTATCATTGTCATTGCGTTGCGAACCTGCATAACGTGCGGAATACACACCCGGTTCACCGTTCAAAGCATCGATTTCCAGACCACTGTCATCGGCGAAGCAGTTGTAGCCGTAATGTTCGGTCACGTAATTGGCTTTCAGCATGGCATTACCTTCAATAGTATCTGCCGTTTCGGGAATATCAACATCACAACCGATATCATTTAAACTTAAGATCTGAATATCGGCAGGAACCAATTGTTGGATTTCCTTTATTTTATTGGCATTGTTGGAGGCGAAAACGAGTTGCATTTGATATCAATTATATAAGTGAGGAACAAAGATAGAATTTGAAGCGGAATTGTTTCAGTATTAAATAAGCTTTCTTGTTTTGTGTGTGTCAAAATGAAATTTGGTTTTCAATTTGAAACAGCGGTCACTTCCTTTTCAAACTATAGCAAACCAACATTAAAACGTATAACTCTAATTTACTTTATTAACGAACAAAAACCACAACTTTACAGGTTGTATTTGTTTATTTGCTCTCATTGTAGACGCAGATTACAAATCCGTGCTATCTGGTAAAAAAATGAATGCCATTGGGGTTGTGTTTGTGTAGTAACAATGTGTAGAAAATGGTTAAATTTGCAAAAAAATAAACTGATTCCCGTTTTAGGACTCCTTGTTTTTTGAAATCAGCAGAAATTCTAAAAAAAAGTGACTATTTAATAAATTCAAATAATGAAAAACCATTTTCTAAAAAACATACTCCTGATGATAGGGTTAATAATTACTTGCACAATTTATCATAGTTGCGCTATTCCGTCGCTACCAAGTCAACCTATGTATTTCAAAAAAGGAAATACGGAAAAGGGTATGATGGTAGGCTCAATAACTTTCCCCCAAGAAAAACCAAATTTTGACAGATATTTCTTTAAAGTCGATTGTTTGAATGACGACCCAAAAATCTCAAAAAAAAATAGTACAGAAATATCCATTACACCCGAACCGGTTAGGCCAAAACATCGTGGGCAATACACAAATGGCAGAACATATTTGTTTGCGATAGAAAGACCTGAAGGGAAATATACAATGTCCGGGATTAGATTATATTCAAATTATGGTTATGGTGGGAAAGAAAGCTATATTTCCGGTTTTTCCATACCTTTTGAAGTTAAAAATGGTGAAATTACTTATGTGGGGAACCTAATGTTTAACGATTATGCCAAAGACAATGATACAATTGTGAAACTTGAAAATAATTTCGAAAGAGATATAAGGGGGCTTAAAAAATTACAGCCGAGCGTAGATTGGAGTAATGTCAATGATGATAAAGAAAGGAAAATCGAATATTTGAAATAGATCTTTGGCAAACAACATCACCCGATAGCACGGATTTACAATCCATTCCCACAAAGAGAAGAAAACAAAAAAGTTGCGGTTTTTTTTGTCACGGATTGTTAGAAATAGCCGGTTTTTTAATGGAAACTGTTGTGAAAATTTTCGAAAAATCACCAAAATTGGTGAGGGCGCGAATGGATTGAAATGGTTATGTTTGGGAAATCTAAAACAGACCGCATATTTGCTGTTTTAGTACTTTAAACTAATCCGAAATTCTGTAAAAAATGGGGATGAATCAGCTGCAAAGAATAGGGAAGAAAAACACTATACTGATTTCAATCAGTATTTTATTAGTGTCGCTGTACACTATATATTTTTATAATTTACTTGTACCAAATGCCGGAACCGGGAAACTTAGCCAACAGATGATCAGGTTTATTTTGACAGGTGGTTTGTTGGTGTTTGCATATAATGGAAAGAACTGGGCCCGAATACTATCAATAGTATTATTTTCAATTGCGTCTTTTGGAGCTGTTTTCTCTTTGTTTTCTCTTTCATCCCCGTTACCTGCGAAAATTCCTTTTTTGGTGATGATAATTGTTTATTCCGCATCGGTATACCATTTTGGATTTTCAAAAAGCTTCAAAGCTTTTTCAAAGTATCAGAATGAGAAACTGAGTCTGAACAGAAAATATTAAAAAACAACGATCCTAATTTTAATAACTGTATACAGAATGAAAAAAATAATTGTCCTCATTTCATTATCAGCATTGTTTTCCTGTTCGTCAACAGGATCAGGAACCCAAACCGCTACAACTGATGCGACTTATGGGTATTCGGAGAAAAATCCGATCAAAGTTGGCGGTGTTTCGGAAGGTCCAGGTAATGAAAGGAATTTTTTAAATTCATTGTCCGGTCCCAACGGGGAAGCAGTAAGTTATTACCGTACGGGTAGCTGTTGCGGTTTTGATACTAAAAACAGTCCGTTTGGTATGGGCATGCTGGATATTTATAAAGTTACCTATGAAAATAAAAAAGATACGGTAAGTTTATATATTAATATGTATGACAAAGCAAAACTTAAGGCTCCAATGGGATTCAAGTTTAAATAAACACCCCTACAAGAGTAGTGCATATGAAGCGATCCGGATTATTTCCGGTCTATAGGTGATTGCTCAGTTCAAAATTTTCTTTTAGTCTTTTTGGTATATTTGTAAGAAGAAATAACCAATTTTTAAAGCAGCCCATGGTTGCACATCATCGGAAATTCCGGTAAAAAACAATGAAAAAGAAACACTATTGGCTTTTAGGAGCAACACTCATTATTCTGATTTTTGTAGCGATTCCGGTTGTTCATATCCTTAAAACAAAATGGAATGAAAACGACCATAAAACAGAAATTCCAAACGGTTATTCCAACGACGCAAGTCAGCTGAACCTCACTAAGGTTGATACCATCATAAAAGTTCCCAACGATAAAGCGGAAATTGAAAATCAGCTTCGTCTTATTTTAAAATACGCTAAAGAAAACAAGTTGAAAATTTCAATTGCCGGCGCTCAGCACAGTATGGGCGGTCATACCATTTATCCGAATGGGATTGTTCTGAACATGCTTCCGTACAAGCAAATGAAATTGGATACTGTGAATAACATCCTGACCATCGGCTCAGGTGCGCTTTGGGAAGATGCGATTGAATATCTGGATGGTTATGGGAAATCGATTGCTGTAATGCAGGCTTTTAGTTCTTTTTCGGTTGGAGGTTCGATGAGCGTGAACGGTCACGGATGGCAAAAGGATTTGCCGCCAATTTCGTCCAGTGTAGTTTCCTTTACTTTAATGACCGCCGAAGGTGAAATACTCGAGTGCAGCAGAGAACAAAATGCAGAACTGTTCAAACTGGCAATCGGCGGTTATGGCTTATTTGGGATTATCCTTGACGTGAAGTTAAAAGTGGTTGACAATATCGCACTACAATACAAATACCTTCGACTGAGTCCGGAAAATTATGTTGCTAATTATAAAAAATATATTTCCGACAATGGCAAGGTGAATCTCGTTTTTGGAAGGTTACGCATTTCAAATAAAAAATTCTTAGAAGAAGCGACCATCAATTTCTTTGAAAAAGTTGATGAAAAACCATTGCCCTTACAACAGCAAACTGAGAAAAACGACGAAACAAAACGATTGGTTTTCAGAAGCACGGTAAATAGCGAATACGGAAAGCGGCTGCGATGGGATTTGGAAACCGGTATGAATAAAGTATCCAGAAACAGTGTTTTCTCGCGCAACGAATTACTGAATGACCATGTTTCCCTGATCGAAAACAAAGATCCGAAATCGACAGATCTGCTTCAGGAGTATTTTATACCGGAAAACAATTTCAATCAATTTATCAAAGACATAAAACCGATTTTACTCGCGTCAAAAATTGATTTGCTGAACATAACGATTCGCGGCGTTCATAAGGACAACGACAGTTACCTGAATTATGCCAGAGAAAACACCTTTGGTTTTGTATTCCTGTTCAATCAGAAGAAGACAGAAAAAGAAGAAAACGAAATGAAGAAACTGACCAACCTGTTAGTAGATGCGGCCTTAAAAAACCAAGGTACGTTCTATCTGCCGTACCGTCTGCACATTGACAGGGAAAAAATGCGTAAATCTTATCCGCAGGCGGAATCTTTTTTTGAATTGAAAAGAAAGTACGACCCGACAGAACTGTTCAATAATAAATTTTATGAGCATTATAAATAAAGCGGAAGCACTCACTTTACAATCGATACAAGAAGAATATAAACGTGATGAAAATCAATAGAATCCTGTACTTTATATTTTTTCAGATGTTCTGCTACGCCACTGCTACAGGACAAGTAACTATTTCTAAAATTGACTCGCTGTTAATCAGCTTTCATAATGGGGGTAAATTTAATGGCAATGCTGAGGTTATTAAAGAAGGTAAAATCATCATCAGAAAAAGTTTGGGTTATGCCGACTTTGATAAGAAGGTAAAGCTAAATGAAAATTCTGTTTTTTATTTAGGGTCTTTGTCCAAGCAGTTTACGGCCATGTGCATTGTTATTTTGAAATCCAAAGGACAATTGCAGTATGATGATCCTGTCAACAAGTATATTAAAGATTTTCCGTTTCCTAATGTTACCATTCGTCATTTGCTGACACACAGTTCTGGTATTCCTGATTATATCAACATGACACTGGAGCAATGGCAAAAATTTCCCAAGGCAACTGACAAGGATATTGTAAAGATTATCCTTGAAAATTTCGGTAAGCTTGATTTTCAGCCAGGGGAGAAATTCCTTTACAGCAATAGTAATTATTCGCTATTGGTTACCATTATTGAAAACTTGTCAAAAGACAGTTACGCAAAGTTTATCCATAAAAATATTTTCAGGCGACTTAAAATGAAGCATAGTTTTATAAAAACAGAAAAACAGGCTGCAGATAAATCGGTGAAAGGGTACATTAAAAACGATTCGCTGAACAAAATAGAATTGCCCGACAAATTAAACGGTCTGTTTGGAAGTCCTACCTACGGAATTATTGGCGGTGGAGGAATCTTCTGCGATTTAGAAGATTTATATAAATGGGACCAGGCATTATACACCAATAAACTTGTAAGTACAAGTGATCTGAACGACATTTTCACCCAGTATACCTTCAATGATGGTAATAAAAGCAGGTATGGTTTCGGCTGGAATCTATACCATAGGGACAATGGTGATTTCGTAATGCGACATGCCGGACAGTTTACTGGGTACCTTTCAATTATAACCAGAAATGTTTCAAGAAAAGAATCCATTGTTTTATTGACCAACGTTACCGGTGAGGGCGATGTTCAAAGCATTGTATCGCTTATGTCGCAGATTGAGCGAATTCTTGAAGAGGGAAAATAGTTTATGGTACTCTAATTGAATTAAATAATTAATGTAAATAGTTGATGCACAGTGATTTGCGTTTATCAAAACCTCGGAAATTCTTTGTTAAACCGCAAAGTTTTAGTAATTTTGTTATACCCCACTCGGTAAAGGCATAATGCCATAACAATGAAGCTGCAGCCTCTGGTTTGCAATGCGATTCTCAATACACACCATCCTATCAGTCTTTCGGAATCCGAAAAACAGTATAATCATGAATGATATTGTTGAAGTGCGGGAACTAAAGCTCGACGACTACAAACAGTTGATTGAAACGATGGAAGCCGCCTACAGAAACTGGCGCGGAAACGTGTGGGCATTCGATTCCATCGATACGCTTATTAATAAATTTCCTGAAGGTCAGTTGGTGGTCTGTTTTAATGAGAAAATCGTCGGTTGCGCATTATCCATCATTGTGAATTACGACGATTTTGGCGACAGGCATACCTACGAGGAAATTACAGGCAATTATTCTTTTTCCACGCATAATAAGAAAGGCGATGTGCTGTACGGAATTGAAATATTCATCCATCCTGATTACAGAGGCAAGCGTCTGGGACGAAGACTTTATGATGTTCGTAAAGAGCTGTGCGAAAAAATGAACTTAAAAGCAGTGGTTTTCGGCGGAAGAATTCCGAACTATCACAAATATGTTTCGGAGATGAAACCGAAGGAATATATCACCAAAGTCAAAAATAAAGAGATTTATGATCCGGTGTTAACGTTTCAGTTAAGCAACGATTTTCACGTAAAAAAAGTACTTTATAATTACATGCCCGGAGACAAGCAAAGCCAGGAATTTGCGACATTGTTACAATGGGACAACGTGTATTACGACGATAAAGAAGCTATTGAAGTCAAAAGAGTAATTCGCAGCGTCCGTCTGGGATTGGTGCAATGGGAAATGCGTTATTACACTACCTTGGATCAGGTGTTTATGCAGGCGGAGTATTTTATTGACTCGGTTTCGGGATATAAATCGGATTTTGCTGTTTTCCCCGAATTCTTTAATGCACCGATGATGGCTTTGTTGGAGAGTAAAGATGAAGCCGATGCAATGCGGCAACTGTCGAATTACACGGAACAGATCCGCGATAAATTCCATGAGTGGGCCATTAAATACAATGTGAACATTATTACCGGAAGTATGCCGTTTGTAGAGGATAACCGACTTAAAAATGTAGGTTTCTTATGCCATCGCAGCGGTAAAATAGATATCTACGAAAAGATTCACATCACACCCGATGAAGAAAAATACTGGGGATTGAAAGGCGGGGACACTATTCAGGCCTATGATACCGATGCCGGTAAAATAGGTATATTAATTTGTTATGACGTCGAATTCCCCGAATTAGCCCGATTGCTTTCTGAAGAACGAATCCAGATTTTGTTTGTTCCTTATCTGACTGACACCCATAATGCTTATATGAGAGTACGGCACTGTTCTGCTGCCCGTGCCATAGAAAATGAATGTTTTGTTGCTATAACGGGAAGTGTCGGTAACCTGCCACAAGTGGAAGCGATGGACTTGCACTATTCCCAAGCCGTTGTTTTTACCCCCTGTGATTTCGCTTTCCCATTTAACGGAATTAAAAGCGAAGCCACTGCCAATACCGAAATGATCCTTATTTCGGATGTCGATTTAAGTCTCTTGGAAGACCTCCATTTTCACGGAAGCGTAAAAAATCTGCTCGACAAAAGAACCGATCTGTACTCCTTACAATTTAATCCGAAGTCGTAACCTAAATGTGTTTGGTAATTTAGGTTGATTTGGTCGGTGGCTGAGGCTATGGAAGCCACCTGTCATGAAAAGAGAAAGCACAAAACTTTCTCCGATTTTTTGTAACCTTTTTATTTTTCATTTACTCTAATCTTTTAACAATCACTAAAAATTAAAAGCATGAAAACAATAATCTTTATTCTTACCTTTTTTATGGTAAGTGCGACTGTCAGTGCGCAAAACATGGATCATTCCGGTATGAAAAGCACTGATTCCAAAGAAATGGCTAAAATCATGAGTAGCCCGAAATACCTGAAACTTAATCAGGATATGCGTAAGTTATGGTCGGATCACATGCATTGGACATTGGCTACCGTTGATGCCTTCTACAATGAGCCAAAGCAATTCGATGCTAAACTGACCCGCCTGTTGGAGAATCAAAAACAAATTGGCGCTGCCATTGTACCGTATTACGGAAAAGCGGCCGGAGACCAATTGGCAAAACTTTTAAAAGAGCATATTGAAGGATCTGTTCCGGTATTAAAAGCGGCGCAGGCAAACGATAAAATTGCTTTAGATAAGGCACTTGCGGCCTGGCATAAAAACGCTAAGGAAATCGCCGACTTTCTTTCTGCAGCTAATCCTAAAAACTGGCCTACATCAGCTACCGAGCCAATGATGAAAAGCCATATTGATCAAACAACAGCTTATTCTGTTCATATACTTAAGGGGGAAGTTAAATCTTCAATCGACGAGTTTGAAGAAGCACTCCAACATATGATGATGCTTGCCGATACTTTATCTGAAGGAATCGTTAAACAGTTCCCCGATAAATTTTAAAACCAAACACCAAATACCTTAACAAAAAATAAAATGGAAAATAACAGATCAGAGCAGCTTGTGTTAGTACAAACATACAATTTGTTAAAATACACATTCGTAATTGTACCCATCGTAGCAGGAGCAGACAAATTCACTAACTTGCTTACAGATTGGGATCAGTATCTTAATCCTACAATTGCAGGGATGTTGCCTTTTTCGACAGATACCTTTATGATGATTGTGGGAGTTATTGAGATTGTTGCAGGACTGATTGTTCTGAAAAAAGCCGAAATTGGAGGTTATATTGTCGGAGCTTGGCTGACATCCATTGCATTGACACTGATTCTCAGTTTACATTATTTAGATGTGGCAGTAAGGGATCTTGTGATGGCTATAGCCGCTTTTTCAATGGCCAGAATTTCAAAAATTGTAAATTAACAGTATGCGTCAGTTTGATCAACTTTCTGAAACGGAAATAATTGACCGGGTTTTAAACGGAGAGAAACTACTTTATGAACTTATAGTAAGGCGGTTTAACTCCTTTTTATACAAAATCGGAAGATCTTACAATTACAACCATGAAGACACACAGGATTTGATGCAGGATACTTATGTTGATGCTTATAAAAGTCTGAAACAATTTGAAAACCGCTCCAGTTTTAAAACATGGCTGATCCGGATCATGCTGAACAACTGCTACCGGAAAAGAGAAAAATCCAGTTTCAAAAACGAGTTTGCGAAAGCAGATGTAAACGAAAATGTAATACCGATGTTTACCAATTCAAATACCGATGCCAATAAACAGATTCACAACCGTGAATTAGGACGTATCATAGAAGAATCACTCCATAAAATACCCGAAGATTACCGAATGGTTTTTTCTTTGAGGGAAATTACAGGATTGAATGTGGCGGAAACCGCTGATTTGCTTAATATCAGTCAGGCAAATGTAAAAACGCGGCTCAATAGGGCAAAAGTGATGCTGAGAGAACAATTGGAAAAATCCTATTCGACCAGTGAACTCTTTGAATTTAATTTGATCTATTGTGATGCCATAACCGAAAATGTGATGCGGAAAATAAATGAACTTTAAAATAATTGGGGAAACTATTATCCATGTGAATAGCAGAAACACTCATAAATAAACTAAAATTTTTGTAAACAGTGGCTGAGGTTCTCCAGGCCACTGTTTTTATTTTTACAACATTTTCAGGTCTAATTCAAAATAAAATAACAGTTCTATTGAAAAAAGTATAAATTTGGTTCAATCATTAATCAAATTTAAATCATCAATGAATCAATCAATCAAAAAACAATCAATCATCAGTGCATTTTTTTTAGTTTTTGCAGGATTCTCACTTATGGCGCAAGATCAGAAAGCCATTATGAACACAGTTCCCGTCGAAGTAAAACCGGATGTCGTCTATTTTGAAAAAGACGAACACAATCAGTACCTAAATTTCGACTTCATCATTACCAATACAGGGAAAACCGGTATCATCCCGACCACCATCGAAGTATCGGTTTTGGACGAAAAAGGAAAGTTGGCACATCGCGATTTTATCAATCTTTATAGCCGAGAAAGCCTGGAACTCACGAAAGCAAAACCAATCGAATCGAAAGGCATACGCATGATTTACAATCCGTTTAGCGTATTGGATATAAACATTCCGCTGCATCAGTTGAAATTTGAGTTGGGTTTCCAAACCGAAGACGGTAGTCAGAATTTCATTACCGAAGTCAGCGTTTTTCCGAAATTTTATCAAACCAAAACCAATCTGATCTTACCCGTAAAAGGAAGATTGTTGATTTGGGACGGACACGATTATGCCTCACACCACCGACGTTTTGATTATACCGATCCGTATTTTGTGAAGCGAGGTTCAAAAACGAATTTCCAGCGCTATGGTTACGATTTTGTGGTGGTGGATGATAAAGGCTCAATCTACAAAGGAGAACCAAAAGTGCATATTAACTACTACGATGATAAACCTGACGCAAATACTGACTATTACGGTTTTGGGACAGACATTTATGCAGCCGGGGACGGAGTAGTGGTAGACGCTCAGGACGGTGCGGAAGATAACCGAACTTACAGCCAGGCCGATTTGGATAAAAACGAAAAAGCTTATGGAGGAAACTACATCATCATCGACCATTTGAATGGAGAATTCAGTTGGTTCGGACATCTGCAAAAAGGAAGCGTAAAAGTCAAAAAAGGAGATAAGGTAAAGCAAGGAGCAGTAATTGGTAAAATGGGAGCGTCCGGTAGTTCTTTATTCCCGCATTTGCATTACGAGTTGCGCAATGGCGACGGTGCCAATACCGTGGAAGGATTACCGTCGTATTTCAGTAATTACACCAAGGTACTAGGACAGAAACAGCAGGGAGTCAAAAAAGGTCTTGTGAAAGTTGGAGATGTTCTTGAGAGTAAATAGTTTTTCAGGACAATTAATGTCCCTGCTATTCATTTAAAAATACTAAAAAGCTGCAACGTTTATTGGTGCAGCTTTTGTTTTTATTGTTTTTTGTTGGTTGTTTCTTTGATTTGTTTTGTTACTTTTCGAAGAACTAGTTACTATCTCCATGAAATCATTTTGTAATTTGAAAAATTTGTTTCCATATCATTTATTCTGTCTTCAAGAATCTTGGCACCTTTGCTGAAATATTCTGTCTTTTCAAAATCACTTAAAACATAAATAATATCAAAACCGGGAGCCGGGATTGAAATCGGAATGGATAATTCAATAGTATCTTCGACTTCATAAATGTAATATTTCAGTTCTTTTTTTTCTAATAGGATTCTTGCTGTCATAAGTTAATTTTGGTAAGGATTCTGCTGCTATTTTTTCCGATTGTTTTTTGCATTTGATACCTAATTTGTTGCATAAACTGCTTCTAAATTTAAAATGTATCTTCCCGGCTGTTTCTCGCCAAAGGAAAATATGTACAGGTAATTTTCCTTGATTAAAAAATAAAGCGAAAGTCCATCGTCCGATCGGTAAAAATCTTCAAGGAAGGTTAAATCTTTAAACTGTTTGACGAATTCTGAATTTTCAAGAGTCTGAAATTTTAGTTCCTGTGTGATTTTTGAAAAATCTTCTTCGGAAATATGCTTTTTTAAATTCGCAATTTCGCTGGTAATTATTTCGGAAAGTTTGAAATTGTGATTGTTAACGATAAAAATTCCGGTATGCAATTCGTTGTTTTCCACCCCGTCGTATAATGTTTTCCTATTTTCCAGTGGTGTCATTTTTTGTTCCGATTTCAGTAGTTTGCTGGGTATTATTTCATCACTATTCAAATATATCAATCCAATAAACAAATCAAAAGCAGATGGAAGAATTTTTATATTTTTGGGAAAATACCAATCTGAATTTTGATAAAGTGCTGAAAATATCAAATCCTAAAAGCAGCAAAGTTTGATTTGGCGAAAAGAAAGATTATTGAAATTGATTTACAGAAAGAAAAAATAGCGTGTTTTCCGGAGCGTGATTAAATAGGCGGATAAAAACATCCGATAATCAAAAAAGGCTGTAAAAAGAAAAAAGCCGAGGTGGAGCCCCCGACTTTTAAGATGAACATGTAACCACATTACTGTGTGTTCAGGGGCAAATATACATCTTTTTAATTAAACCAAGCATAACTATTCTATTTATAATTAAAATATCTGAATATACATGCAGAGGATTTTGAAAATACTAAAGTAAAAGAGCCATTATACAACTTTGTATAATGGCTCTTTCTTCATTTAATCAATCTATTGTAACTAACTTAAATTAATTTTAGTTCCATCCGCCCCCCAAAGCTCTGTAAATGTTCACCATTGCATTTAACTGCTGCATTTTGGTTTCCACTAAATCGAACTTTGATTCCAAAGCATCGCGTTGCGTCAATAATACTTCCATATAATCAGCATGAGCCGAACGGAACAAATCGGTGGAAATGTTTACCGAACTGTTCAAGGCTTCCACCTGCTGGTTTCTTAAAGTATAGCTTTTTTCCAGATTACTGATTTTAGAAACCTGATTGCTAACTTCAACATAAGCTTTTAAAATAGTCTGCTCATAATTGTAAACGGCTTGAATTTGTTTAGCATTTGCTGTGTTGTAGCTGGCTTTGATCGCATTTCGGTTAACCAATGGCGCTACTAAATCTCCTGCCAATGAGTACAATAAAGACTGCGGTTTAAAAATAAATTCCGGATTGAAAGCCTGATAACCGATACCTGCTGTAATCCCTAACTGAGGGTAAAAGCGCGCTTTAGCCGATTTAATATCAAGTTTTGAAGCGGCCAATTCAAATTCAGCCTGTTTGATATCCGGACGATTAGCTAACAAATCTGCTGGCAAACCTGTATGGATACTGTTTGGAATACTTTCATTGAAAGAACCTGAATTACGTTCAACATGCTGCGGGAATCGGCCAACAAGGAAATTGATCTTGTTTTCCGTTTCTACGATTTTCTGCTGAATGTCAAATTGAAGACTTTTCGTTTTAAAAACTTCCGCTTCAAATTTCTTAACTGCCAATTCAGTCACACGTGCTGATTCTTTCTGTAATTTTACAATATCCAATGCATTACTCTGAATGGTAATGTTCTGGTTTACGATTTCCAGCTGATTATCTAAAGCCAATAATTCATAATAAGAATTGGCAATTTCCGCAATCAGATTGGTTACCATAAAGTTTTTACCCTCAACAGTTGAAAGATAACGGCTCACAGCTGCTTTTTTAGCATTGCGCAGTTTACCCCAAATATCTACTTCCCAGTTGGCATAAAGACCTAATTTATAATCCTGCAAAGGTTCCGGCATTTCTTCTCCCGGTCGAATTTCAGTATTAGCTTCCATTGCTCCGATGTTGGTGTAACGGGCCACTTTATCAACGCCAGCACCAGCCTGAGCTCCAACAAACGGAAGATATTCTCCTTTACGGGCTTTTATTTCGTTTTTGGAGATCTCGATTTCCTGCATGGTGATGTTCAGCTCCTGGTTGTTTTTCAGGGCTTCATCGATCAGGCTTTGTAAATTCGTATCCTTAAAGTAATTCTTCCAGGTTATTTTTCCCGAATTAACCGTATCCTGAACAGTAGTTGCATACTGTTCAGGGACTTTGGTGTTAGCTGCTTTTTCAGCCACACCCGACGTTTTGCAACTGGCGATGCTCAGTAAAATAAGGGCACCGGCAACAAATTTATAATTCCAATTCTTAATGATTTTCATTGTTTTCGTCTGTTTCAGGGTTGATTTTAAAAGCATCCATACTATGTACGAAATCTTCACTTAAGGAGCTTTCCTCTTCATTTTTGATAAGTTTACGGCCATCTGCTAAACTCGCAAAGATGTAATACAAGCCGGGAACAACAATTACTCCGAAAACGGTTCCCAACAGCATACCTCCTAAAGCGGCACCACCAATGGTTTTATTACCGATAGCTCCCGCTCCGGTCGCAATAATCAACGGGATCAATCCGGCGATAAACGCGAAGGAAGTCATCAAAATTGGTCGGAAACGTACTTTAGCCCCTTCAATGGCGGCTTCCAGAATGGTCAGACCTTCGTTGCGCTTCTGTATGGCAAATTCAACGATAAGTACCGCATTCTTACCGAGGAGTCCGACGAGCATGATCAGTCCGATTTGCGCATAAATATTGTTCTCAAGTCCCATTAACTGAAGGAAGAAGAAAGAACCGAAAATACCGGCAGGCAACGAGAAAATTACCGATAGCGGGATAATGAAACTCTCGTATTGGGCCGCTAATACCAGGTAAACGAATATCAATACAATTCCGAAAATAATGATCGACTCATTTCCTCTGTTGGATTCGTCATACGAAAGACCTTCCCATGCAATGTCATAACCTTTAGGTAAGGATACTTCAGCTGTTTCGCGGATCGCTTGGATTGCGTCTGCAGTAGTATAACCTTGTGCAGGAAGTCCTTGAATAGCAGACGAATTATACATGTTATATCGCGTAATCTCATTTGGACCTTGTGATTTCTTAAGTGTCATAAAGGCCGAATAAGGTACCATTTCCCCGTGTTCGTTTTTAACAAACATGTTCAGGATGTCTGATGGTAATCTTCTGAATTTAGGATCCGATTGTACATATACTTTAAAGAAACGTCCAAACTTAATGAAACCTTGTTCGTAGGTACTACCAACCATAATGTTGAGGTTTTCCATGGCTTTACCGATAGAAACTCCTTTCTGCATGGCGAGATCATTATTGATTTCCAGCTCATACTGAGGATAATTGGCAGCAAAGAAGGTGAACAATCCTGTAAGTTCTTTGCGTTTCGCCAGATCAGCCATGAATTTTTTGTTGATTTTATCAAATGCACGGTAATCCGTAGTGGTGTTTTTATCCAATAAACGCATGGAGAAACCTCCCGAAGAACCGAATCCAGGGATGGCCGGCGGCTCGAAATATTCCACAACGGCTCCAAGACCTTTGGATTTCTCTTCCAATTCTTCCATGATCTCTTTTACCGTATGTTTACGGTCGTGCCATGATTTTAAGTTGATCAGACAGGTTCCGGCATTAGAACCACGACCTTCTGTCATAATTTCATAACCCGCAAGGGAAGAAACGGATTCCACACCTTCAACCTGTTTACAGATTTTCGAAAGTTTCTGGGAAACCTGATTAGTTCGCTCTAAAGTTGAACCCGGAGGTGTCTGGATGATGGCATAAATCGTACCCTGATCCTCACTTGGGATGAATCCCGCCGGTAGCACCTGATTCTCTATAAATATTCCAGCACCGAAAATCAATAAGATACCGAAAGTTACCCATCTTCTGCTGGCAATCGATCTTAATAAGGTTACATATTTTCCGGTTAGTTTGTCAAATCCGCGGTTGAATGTATCAAGAGCTCTTGTAAATGCATTGCTTTTCTTTTCTTTTCCGTGATTGTTCTTAAGCATCATCGCACACAATACCGGGGTAAGGGTAAGTGCAATAATTGCTGAAATCACAATGGAACTTGCCATGGTAATAGAGAACTGACGGTAGAATGTTCCCACCGGACCGGACATGAATGAAATCGGTAAGAATACCGAAACCATTACTGCGGTAATTGCGATAATCGCACCACTGATTTCACCCAATACTTTTTTAACAGCCATGTAAGGCGTAATGTGCGGATCTTCTTCAAATTTCGCGTGGACGGCCTCGACGACGACAATCGCGTCATCCACCACAATACCAATAGCTAGTACAAGGGCAAAAAGGGTTACTAAGTTAATGGAGAGTCCGAAGAACTGAATCACGAAGAAGGCACCGATTAACGATACCGGTACGGCCAAGATCGGGATTAAGGTCGAACGCCAGTCTCCCAAGAAAATAAACACTACCAATGCAACAAGTATGAACGCATCTCTCAAAGTGTCAATTACCTGCTCGATCGAAGCGTCAAGGAACTGAGAAACGTCATAACTGATCTTGTAATCCATTCCCGGAGGGAACGATTCTTTCATTTCTTCCAGTTTTCCTTTGATCTCTTCGATTACATCACTCGCGTTACTGCCATAGTTCTGTTTTAATACGATAGCGGCTGACGGGCTGCCATCCAAATTCGAATAGATATCGAAGAATTCACTTCCTAATTCCACCTTACCGATATCTTTTAAACGGATGCTTTCACCGGAAGCATTAGCCCGGATAATTACGTTTTCGTATTCTTTTGGTTCGCTGTATCGTCCTTTATAGGTTAAAACATATTCCAAGGACTGCGCAGAAATACCCGAACTCTGTCCGATACGACCGGGACGTCCGATAATACTTTGTTCTCCCAAAGCAGTCATTACTTCATCCACAGAGATGTTGTACGAACGCATACGATCCGGATTTAACCATACTCGCATCGCGTAGGTTCTACTTCCTAAGATCTGGGAACGGGCAACCCCTTTAAGACGATTGATTTCCGGAATCATTTTTACGTTGGCATAATTGTACAGGAATTTTTCATCCATACCTTTATCCTTAGAGTAAAGATTCACATACATCAACATACTCGGTTGGATCGGGGTAATAACAACCCCTTCACGCTGAACAAGTTCCGGTAAGAGCGGCATTACCTGGTCGACCCTGGTTTTTACACGGACGACCGCCTGATTGGGATCGGTTCCTGGTTCGAAAATGATTCTTAACGTCGCTTCTCCGGCACTGGTGGCGTCGGTAGCGATATAACGCATACCTTCAACACCATTAATAGCGTTTTCAAGGGTGATAAGTGTGGACTTCACCAATACATCGGCACTTGCACCCGGATAAGCAATAAATATATTTACTGTTGTTGGCGCAATTTGGGGGAACTGAGATATAGGTAGTTGCTTGATTGCAAGCGACCCCATAAAAAGTATTACGATAGAAATTACTATCGCAAATACCGGTCTGTGTATAAATTTGCTGAACATTTTTTCTTCTTTTTAAGATGCATGAAATTATTCAGCGTATAAGCCTAGATTTGACATTACAGATGCCGCATCAACTTTTTTATACTCGATTTTTTCGTTCTCTTTCACAAGACCTAATCCTTCAAGAAGAATTTTATCACCTTCTGCCAAACCGCTGCTAATAGCAAAAAGATGCGGTAATTCAGCAGCAATCGTAATAGGTCGTGAGTGTATCACATTGTTTTTGTCTACTACGTAAACATATTTTTTGTCAAGTACTTCGAAAGTTGATTTCTGTGGTACCAATAAAGCATTTTTTAACGGAATGGTAGTTTGAACACTTCCTGTTTCTCCGTGTCTTAATAAGGCTTTCGGGTTAGGGAAGGTAGCTCTGAACGATATATTTCCGGTTTCGTTATTGAAATCTGCTTCGATGGTTTCCACAACTCCGTTGTAATCAAAATATTGATTATTAGCCATTAATAATTTTACAACGGTTTTCTCGTTGCCTTTTACTTTTGCCTTATAATCTAAATATTCTGCTTCAGGAACATTGTAATATACCCACATTTTACTGTTGTCGGACAATTCTGTTAATAGATCTCCTTCTTCCAACAAACTACCTAATCGTACATGGAATTTATCGATAAATCCATCAAAAGGCGCTCTGATCTCGGTAAACTGCAAATGTACTTTGGTCAGGGCTAACTCGGCTTTAGCTTTGTCTAATTTTGCTTTAGCCATTGCTAATTCACTAGGAGCAACAACGTTTTTCTCTGCCAATCGTTTAGTGTTCTGATATTCGATCTCAGTAAAATTAACTTCAGCCTGCGTTTTTTGAACTTCAGCCTGATAAAGGTTCGGCATGATCTGGAACAGTAATTGTCCCTTTCTTACGAATTGTCCTTCATCAACATAAATTTTCTGTAAATAACCTCTTTCCTGAGCTCTTAATTCAATGTGGTTGATAGAATGAATCTGACACACATAAGACTTGGTAACTAAGGTGTCTTTCTTTATTGGATTAGTAACCAGGAAATTATTTTTTTCTTCTTTTTTTTCTTTGTCGGTGTTGCAGCTTGTGTTTAAGATAAGACCACACAAGCTAATAAGCAACAAAAGTCTTTTAGCCATAATTATAAAAATGGAATGATTATATAAGTAAATAGAAATAGAGGGACACCGCCTTCTTTCGGAAAAAAGAAAGTTTTGCTTACTTAATAAGGTTTATGGTGTCGATACAAGGCAGACTTATAAAATCATATCCTGAAGACGCAGAAAATAATGCGAAGGGATTGCATCTTTTCTAAATATAAAATATGCTTGCAGGGTGCTAAGCCATTTTGTATTTGTGTACTGAAATTTCCTGATGAGTGTGTGTAGAAGTAATTTTCAAAGAAGTTGAAATTACCGGGAACGTATAAAGCATGAGAATCTTCGGTTTCATTTTCATTTTCCGAAAGCTCGATCTTATCTTTATCTGTCTTCTGAACAAAGTAAGGTTGTCTGAGAACGGAAACCGATTCGAATTCCACAACCAATTCTGTCGGATCCTGAAAAGTGGTCTGTGATTCCGAAAAAGGAGCCGTGGACTTAAATGTATTAGCGAACGATTGGTTGCTAATCATTAAAGCCGTCGAAAGAATCAGTATGTAACTTAACAGTTTTTTCATAACAGAAGCGCAAAAGTAATTAAACTTTTTTGTTGCGGAAATTTAATAGGAATAAATTATTGTTAAAATAAATTAACGTTTTTGCAAAGAAATGGAAAGGCCGCTTAGGAGTTTTCAGTAGAAATCAGAACTAAATTAAGTACTTAAAATGCGGTTTATCCAACTGATTTATCCGTTAAATTTTGGGCACGAATTTTAGTTTTTAAAAATTGTAATTTATTATGATAGAAGAATAGAAATAATTACTTTTGGAGCGATTAAAAATCAGATTTATACCTATTTGAATTATGGCTAAAGATTTATTTGAAAGAATACAGAACAATAAAGGTCCTTTAGGAAAATGGGCTTCACAAGCAGAAGGATACTATGTGTTTCCGAAATTGGAAGGAGAATTAGGACCGAGAATGCAGTTCCACGGAAAAGAAATTTTGAACTGGTCTATCAATGATTATTTAGGATTGGCAAACCATCCTGAAGTTCGCAAAGCGGATATTGAAGCAGCACAGAGATACGGTGCAGCTTATCCGATGGGAGCGAGAATGATGTCAGGACATACAACATACCATGAGCAGTTGGAAAATGAATTGGCTGCTTTTGTAATGAAGGAATCAGCTTATTTATTGAATTTCGGTTACCAGGGAATGGTATCTATTATTGATGCTTTGGTAACTAAAAACGATATTATCGTATACGACGTGGATTCACACGCTTGTATCATTGACGGTGTTCGTTTGCATATGGGTAAACGTTTTACTTACAAACACAATGATTTGGAGAGCATGGAGAAAAATCTTCAGCGTGCTACTAAAATGGCTGATGAAACCGGCGGAGGAATCCTTTTCATTACAGAAGGTGTTTTTGGTATGCGTGGTCAGCAAGGTAAGCTGAAAGAAATCGTAGCCATGAAAGAAAGATACAACTTCCGTTTGTTGGTTGACGATGCACACGGTTTCGGAACACTTGGTAAAACAGGTGCTGGAGCAGGTGAGGAGCAAGGTTGTCAGGACGGAATTGATGTTTATTTTTCAACATTCGCAAAATCGATGGCTAACATCGGAGCATTCGTTGCGGCTGATAAAGACGTTATTGACTATTTAAAATATAACCTGCGTTCACAAATGTTCGCAAAAGCATTACCGATGATCCAGACTATCGGTTCATTGAAACGTTTGGAGCTGTTGCGTAATTCTTCTGAAATCAAAGATAAACTTTGGGAGAATGTAAACACGTTACAAAACGGTTTAAAATCAAGAGGATTCAATATCGGAGATACCAATACTTGTATCACACCGGTTTATCTGGAAGGTTCTATTCCGGAAGCGATGGTAATGGTGAATGATTTACGTGAGAACTATGGGATTTTCCTTTCGATCGTAGTATATCCGGTTATTCCTAAAGGCATTATCTTATTGCGTATGATTCCTACAGCATCGCATACTTTACAAGATATCAACGAAACTTTAACTGCTTTTGAGGCGATCCGTGAAAAGCTTGTAAATGGTACCTATAAGCAGATTGCACAGGAAACTACAGTAGATGTTTCATAAAGAAAATTAATTCTTACAAATAAAAAAACCATTCGTTTTACCGGATGGTTTTTTTTATTTTTTTTAACAAATAGTGATTTTCTTCGTTAACTGAGTGTGGGGTTTTACAAACTAAAAAATGACATTCAGAAGATAGGGAAAAATGGCACTACGTTTTCCCGCTATCTTTGATGAAAATTAAAGCCCCCGACCCCATGAAAACATTATTCAAAAAAGACCGTACCGAAACCATGTTACTTATAATGTATGCAATAGTGATTGCATCTGTATTGTTTTCATTAGTGTAACGTAATTTCTTCAGATTTTCGGCGGATATTTAAATGTCTTTCCTGTAGGTCCTTCTTCTTTTATGGATTTTCGGATCAAAGTTTTTCCAAAGATTGTGCATAGCGTGATTCTCTTCTAATTCAGGAGTTCGAATGAATTTTTTGATTTTTTTCTCCTGGAATACTTTGTAGAAATCATCAAAGATTACAGCCGTTATTCCTTTATTGTGGTATTCGGGATGCACACCTATCAGATAAAAAACCACTTCTCTGGATTTCTTTTTTGCATGCAGCAAATGAAGGAAACCAAACGGGAATAATTTTCCTTTAGCTTTTTGTAAAGCAGCTTCGTAGGAAGGCATTACAATGGTGAAAGCAATGATTTTATCGTTACCGTCAACGACGAATTTAATATATTCCGGGTTAACAAAGCTGATGTACTTTTTCTTGAAATAGTCCTGCATTTCCTTACTTAGGGGAACAAACGACTGCAAACCGGTATAGGCTGCATTGAATAAATCAAACATCTGATCCACATAAGGCATTACCTCGGAGTTCTTCTTAAATTCCAGTGTCCTTAAACCGTAACGTTCCCTGATCATTTTGCTGGCCCGCTGGAAAGGTGCCGGGTTGATGGCATCCATGGTAAACCAACTCTCGTAAAATTCTTTTTCAGGAACCATTCCCAGTTTTTCGAAATGTTCTTTGTAGTAAGGCATGCTGTACCAGGAAATCATGGTTCCCATCTGATCAAAACCCTCAGTTAAAACACCGACTTTATCCAAATTAGAAAAACCCATAGGACCTTCGATGTGATCCATCTGATGTTTATGACCTAATTCAACAGCTTTATCGAGTAAAGCTTTAGTAACTTCAATGTCGTCAATAACATCAAACCAGCCAAAGCGTACTTTCTTTTTGCCCAGCAGATTTACTTCATCCCAATTGATCATGGTCGCAATTTTCCCGACAATTTTGTTGTCCTTGTACGCCAGATAAAAATGAGCTTCGGCACTCTTGAACGCCGGATTTTTGGCAGCGTCAAACGATTCCAATTCGTCTGAAATTATAGGGGGGATCCAATAGGGGTTGTCCTTGAAAATTTCAAAAGAAAACAATACAAACTCTCTGAGTTCTTTTTTGGAGCCGACTTCTTTAATGGTAATCATAATTATTTTACTTCGTCTGAACGTTTTTTCTTTTCTTCTTCTATTTTTTTGCCTTGTGAATCGCCTTTTACTTCTTTACCGCCTTTGATCTCGATTGGTTTGTAGCTCTTGTCAAAACGCCATGAGAATCCTACCGCACCGGTAAAGATAGATGGTGTGTTTTTGATACTTGTTCCGACGGAAGCATCAATTTGCATATTTTTCTTTAGCAGGTATGCTGCACCTCCTCTAAAAATACAGTCGGCATACCAATCACTTTTATAGCCCTGATTTTCTAAAAACACAGACCAATTTTCATTAATTCCGCGGCTCAGTGTTAAAATGTAGCCGTAAGTCGGATAATCGGTGGTGAATTTGTCGGCAATAAGGTTTGTGGTCAATACGGTTCGGCTGCCGAAGTGGTTCTGAAGCAATAACATTACTTTCGGACTGACGCTCGGATCCGTTGGGAAAGTATATGGATTATCGCCCGGATTAAAATTAGCGCCGATATAACCGCCGATAGCAGGTCTTAATTTTCTCCATTTGAATTTATGTTCGGCTTTCCAACTGTAAACGTTTACTTTTTCCACATAGTTTTTCCACGGATCATAAAATAAATATTTGGCACCCACCGTCAATTGTCGGAATCCATTTCGATCTTCCTGAAAGCCCCCGGGAGCGGTGTACGTGTCTTTTTGATATTGCATCTCGGCAATGAACTCCAGCTGCTCAAAAAATGCTCCGTATCGCGCCACTAATTCCAGTCCGAAACCTTTTGACTCCCATTCCTGAAGATCATGTTCTTCTTTGGTGTAATAAATGCCGGTTTCGGCCTGAATTACTTTTTTTCCTATTGAGAACGCGCCAAAGGATTTTCCCGGACGGTTCGAATTAATTTCATCGGTATGTTGAGCGATTGCAATTCCTGACGTAATAAGTAAAAAACCAAGGAGTTTCGATTTTAATTGGAGCATAGGGTTATAATTTGTTTAAATTTTAAAGGTATCAGTTGTCCAAAAATAGTTATTTTATTATTATTTTAAGAAAGTCATCTTATTTTTAAATGTAGCTTTGCTTAAATTTGATAAAATTTTGATTCAGGATGGAAACAGCATCATTTACAGGTTTGATAAGAGTATTACTTTGGATCTTTTTCATATACTACGCACTGAAATTCATTATGCGTCTCATGGCACCGTATTTTCTACAGCAGGTAGTTAAAAAAGCGGAAGAAAATTTCAGACATCAACAACAAAATTACCAACAGCAGCAATCACAATCCAATACCCATTCGTCTGCTCAGGCCGAAATGCCGAAAGAGAAGAAGAAAGTCGGTGAGTATATTGATTTTGAAGAAATTGAATAGTTTAAATTAAAACGAATAACAGCCGAGTTATTCGTTTTCTTTTTTTAAAGGGTTTTTATTGTTACTTTAGCCTGATTTTTAAGCCAATTGAAGCAGAAAAAACATGAAAAACCTGAACAAGATTTATCCTTATTTATTAGTCGTAATCGGCTTTACAGTAATTTCCATTCTATATTTTTATCCGGTAATGCAGGGTAAAAAAGTGTTTCAGAGTGACATCGCTCAGTACACCGGAATGGCGAAAGAGCAAAACGACTTCAGAAAGGAAACCGGTGAAGAACCTTATTGGACAAACAGTGCTTTCGGAGGGATGCCGACCTATCAGTTGGGAGCCAATTATCCGCACAACTATATCAAGCAATTGGATGATGTGATTCGTTTTTTACCACGTCCTGCGGATTATCTTTTCCTTTATTTTATTGGATTTTTCATTTTGCTGAAAGCTTTAAAAGTAGACAATCTTAAAGCCTTTTTCGGGGCACTCGCTTTCGGTTTTTCCACCTATATGATTATTATTCTCGGCGTAGGACACAATGCTAAAGCGCATGCGATTGCCTATATGCCAATGGTCGTGGCCGGTGTAATTATGGTTTATCAGAGGCGCTATTTGGCGGGCGGATTATTGACGATGATTGCCGCTGCTTTCGAAATCAATGCAAACCACTTCCAAATGACCTTTTACCTGCTTTTATTTTTACTGGTAATTGCGGTTTATTTTAAAATCCAATACATTAAAGAAAAGGATTTCAAGGGACTGTGGAAGGCTTTTGGTGTTTTTATTATTGCCGGAATCCTGGCTGTCGGAGCTAACGCAACGAACTTAATGGCTACATCAGAATATGCTAAGAATTCGACACGTAGCGACAGTGAATTAACGTTTTCAGCAGACGGAAAGAAAGCAGAGAATAATAATGCAATGTCCTATGAATATATCACGGAATACAGTTATGGTATAGGGGAAAGTTTAAATTTGATCGCACCGCGTTTGTTTGGTGGTTCCAACCATGAGAACGTAGGCGAAGGATCTCCAATGTACGAATTCGTTCTGGGTCAGGGCGCATCTCCGACAGAAGCTAAAGATTTTGCATCAGCGGTGCCAACATACTGGGGAGCTCAGCCAATTGTGGCAGCACCAGCCTATATCGGAGCAATCGTGTTCTTCCTTTTCGTTCTGGGAATGTTCATCGACAAACGTAAAATCAAATATGCCTTTTTAGCGGGAGCTGTATTTTCGTTACTGCTGTCTTGGGGTAAATATTTCCCACTTTTGACGGATTTTTTCATCGATTTCGTACCGATGTACAACAAATTCAGAGCCGTTTCTTCTATTCAGGTAATTTTGGAATTGTGTATGCCGGTAATGGCAATATTAGGAATGCAGGCTTTCTTCAATGCCGAAGAAAAAGAGCGTTTCAAGGCATTATGGATGACAGCTGCAACCACTTTGGGAATCATTGTTGTACTGTTCCTGTTTAAAGGGATGTTCAGTTTTACTGGTGGTTCCGACAGTATGTACCTGCAGATGTATGGTGAAATGGGACCTCCTTTCATCAGTGCACTGAAAGAACAACGCCAGGAAATGTATTCTTCCGATCTAATGCGTTCCGCAATTTTAATGATCTTGGTGGCAGTGGTGCTTTGGTTCTATATCAAAAACAAACTATCAGAACTTGCAGCTATCATTATTGTTGGGGTTTTGATGGTGGGTGATTTGTTCTTCGTAGATAAGAATTATGTGAATAACGACAGTTTTGTTTCGGCACGTCAGGCAGACATTCCTTTTGAAGCGACACCGGCGGATCAACACATTTTGGCCGATACAACTAATTACCGCGTGTTTGAGGTAGAAGGTAATATGGCGAGTGCAAGAGCATCTTATTTCCATAAATCAATTGGTGGATATCACGCAGCAAAACCTAGAAAAATGCAGCAGTTGTTCGATTACCAGATTGCAAAAAACAATATCGGTGTGCTGAACATGCTGAATGTGAAATACATTATTCAGAAAGACGAGCAAGGGCAGGACATGCCAATGACCAATCCGAATGTCAATGGAAATGCTTGGTTCGTTAGTGAAGTTAAACTGGTAAATTCAGCCGATGAGGAAATGAAAGGGCTGGACAAACTGGATACAAAGAAAACGGCAATTGTAAACCAAAAAGAGTTTGCAGGTGCGGTGAAAGCTACTTCATTGGTAAAAGACAGTCTGGCAACGATCGAACTGAAACTTTACAAACCGAATCATATAAAATACGTTTCAAATAATACCAATGCAGGTGTGGCCGTTTTCTCGGAAATCTATTATCCAAAAGGTTGGATTGCTACTATCGATGGTAAGGAAACCAATATTTTCTGTGCTGATTATGTGTTGAGAGCCATCAATGTTCCGGCAGGAAAACACACTATAGAATTCAAATTTGAACCTCAGGTGGTGAAAACCGGAGGCATGATTTCGTTATTCAGTTTCATCGGAATGTTGATGTTAACAGGTTTCGGAATTTTTACTGAAATTAAGAGAAAAGAGAATAAGGAATAAGAAACAAGGTTGCACTTTGTAATTCGTAATTAAATTGAGAACTATTTTATTAATAGCATTGGGTGGTGGTTTAGGTAGTGTTTTTCGTTACCTGACAGCGCAATGGGTTAATAAATATACTCAACTGTTTTTTCCATATGCAACTTTTATAACCAATGTCTTAGGATGTTTTCTTATTGGGTTGTTTTTGGGTTGGATGGAAAAAAATAATGTCACTAATCCTGATCTAAAATTCTTTCTGGTAACAGGTTTTTGTGGAGGATACACAACTTTTTCAACATTTTCCAACGAGAACATACAGTTGTTCAATGCTAATCAGACCGGAACGGCGTTTTTGTATATCGGATTGAGTGTGGTTTTAGGATTAGCCGCAACTTTGGCTGGACTAACGGTTTCAAAATTGTAAATGAAAAAAGTACTTATCATAACCTATTATTGGCCACCGGCAGGTGGTCCCGGCGTTCAGCGTTGGTTAAAGTTTGTGAAGTATCTGCCTGATTTCGGAATCGAACCAATAGTTTACATTCCTGAAAATCCGACCTATCCCTTACTGGATGAAAAATTACTTTCGGAGGTATCTTCTAACGTAACTATTCTTAAAAATAAGATTATTGAGCCGTATGCCTGGGCGTCGGTTTTTTCAAAAAAGAGCACAAAAAAGATCAGTTCCGGAATCATTCCCAACCAGAAAAAGCAATCGTTCGTTCAGAAAATGATGCTTTGGATAAGAGGAAATATTTTTATTCCTGACGCAAGGGTTCTATGGGTAAAACCATCAGTTGCCTATTTATCGAAATACATTCAGGAACACGGAATTGACACCATAATTACTACCGGTCCGCCGCACAGTCTGCATTTGATCGGTTTAGAATTAAAAGCAAAACTCAATGTAAAATGGGTAGCGGATTTTCGTGACCCGTGGACAACCATTGGTTATCATAAGGCATTAAAGTTATCAGCTTCATCGGCTGCAAAGCATAAAATGATGGAATCTGAAGTGATGAATACTGCAGATTTTCTTCTGGTCACAAGTCCAACAACAAAGAAAGAGTTTGAGGCAATCACGATAAAGCCGATTCACGTTATTACCAATGGTTATGATGTGGAAAATGTGAGCCGACAGCCTTTGGATGAGAAATTCACTCTGGCGCATATCGGTTCGTTTTTATCCGAAAGAAATCCCAGGATTTTATGGGAAGCACTTCAGGAATTGATTCATGAAAATGGGAAGTTTAGGGATGTCTTCGAGCTGAAGTTGATTGGCGCCATCAGTCAGGAAGTTTTAGATACCATAACCGAATTTGAGTTGGATGACTATCTCAATAATCTCGGATATGTGTCGCATCAGGAAGCTTTGGAACACCAACGTAAATCGCAGGTTTTGTTGCTTATCGAAATCGATTCGGAAGAGACTAAAAGTATCATTCCCGGAAAACTGTTTGAATATATGGTTTCCGAACGACCGATTTTAGCGATTGGACCGAAAGATGCCGACTTCGCAATAATCCTAAAACAAACAAATACCGGGATTTTTGCTTTATACGATGAAAAGGAAAAGGTGAAAGAAGCAATTTTGAACTACTTCAATTTATACCAGGAAAACAATCTGAAAGTTCATCCGGTTGGTTTACAGCAATACAGTCGCAAGAACCTGACAAAGGAATTGGCGACGTTATTGCAATAAAAAATCCCGCGTCACATTGTCGCTTCACGGGATTCTTCTTAATTTCTCTATAAATTCAATGGTTTGATATCACCGGCAGGAGTGATGATGTAATATCGGTTGTTTCTGATGATCGTATTTTTAGGTAGCTGATCTTCTTTGAGTTTTATCTTGATGGTCATATCATAAAAAAGCTGAATAGTTGGTTCGGTAATTTCAGGATTGACAACGAAAGTGTGAGATTTGGACAAAGCCGCATCGTAAAATTGTGTGCTGTTTTTCTTCACTTGATTCACTTGGCTTTTCGGATCAAAATTGATGGAAGCCTGACTGTAAGCGGTATATGATTTATAGCTTTCCATCGGATAGACTGTATTGTAACCTTCTGTCAGCGTTTTTTCTTTTTTGAACAAATCAGTATTCATTATTGAAGAATAATTGGTGAGCATCTGCTTGTATTCTTCAAGCGCTTTTGCCTGAAGCACATCTCGGATCTGGTCAAGATTATTGGTAACATAATCTACCTTTGCCATATCGTAGATTTCCTGTTTGGCACAAATGTTCATGATTTTGTTCAGGTCGTTGGTATTTTTGTATTTGATAATCAGGTTTTTCTTCAGCTCAAATCCTGATGGTTTTTCATTGTAGGTTTTTGGATTAAAGATTTTTTTCTCGACTTGGTATTCGTAAGTTGGGATGAAGGTTATAATGTCGGATACTACATCAATATCTTTGTTGAACTCCTGAAGTTCCTTTACCACTTTGCCGATACGTTCATCAATAAGATTTGTTACTTCTTCCGCCGATTTGCCAATTTGAAGTACACTGAATACGGCTCGTTGCGCAGTAGCTTTTTCATTGTAAATCCCCTTGATGTTAATTATCATTTCATAATCGTTGGAGTAGGTGGTCTGAATGCTGTTCACTTCGCGATTCTGATACTGGTTGTTGTAATTGTAATTTCCCATTTCTTTCTGAGCGGTTTCGGAATTCACATTGCCCGAATGTTGTGCATGAACAGTTACAAAAGAAGTTGCAATGCATACGATGGTTAGCCATTTTGATTTCATAATGTTGGTTTTTAAAGTTTATAGGGCAAATGTATTTTTGGGTAGCGGATTGTTTACTGTAAAACCGGTTTCGACTTTCTGTAATGTTTTTTCAGTACATTTACAGTGCTTTTACAGTAAGAAAAATTAAGCGGGAACTACTTTTACAGCAGTTATTTATGACCGAATTGCAAGTGTTTTTTCATTTAAAACAAAGTGTTTTGGAAACGTATCAAAATCAGCATCCGTATTTTTCCGGAAGTTGGAAGACATTCAGTTCCCAGGATATTTTTAATCTGATCGATGCAATTCAGTTGAGTACAAAGCAGTCGGTAAGTGAGAAGTGGATTTACACCCATCTGAAACCGGAACACAATGAAAAGCTGCCCCGAAAAGACATGCTTGATATTTTGAGTCAGTATGTTGGTTTTTCGGGTTGGGACGAATTTAAATTTCAGTATCAGAAAACGGAATTAAATGATGAGAAAGCAGTCATTGTTCCCAAAAACAAGAAAAACAGAATGTTGTATGTTGCGGTCGCAGGTTTAGTTTTAGTCCTTGTCACTTTCCTTATAAAGAATATGTTTGTTCAACAAAAACAAACAATAGAATTGAAAGACACTTTTACCAAAGAGAAAATAACGACAGATGAAGTAAGTGCTTTTGTTGTGGAGGACTCTGTGGAGAAAGCAATTCCGGTAAAAAATGGTGTTTTGGAAGTTCGGGAGAAAGAAAATGTGGTTTTGAAAAGTCCGTTTTATGAATCCAAGCTAATTACGGTAAACCCCAATGAGGAACCTCAGGTAATTGAACTGAAACCGGACGACTACGGAATGATGTTGAAAGCGTTCATGCAATCCGATGTTAAAGATTGGGAAATCCGAAAAAAACAATTAGAGATGATCTTATCGGATGAACTTGAAGTAATGATAATGCTGAAAGATAATCTGGGAATTGAGTATTTTGATAAAAAAGAGTTCACACAACAATTAGTAGTACCGACGCCATCGCTTAAGCAACTTAAAATAGTGGTTTTGGAAAAAGACAGTGATAACAAAATTTCACTAATCCGATTAATTCAGAAGTAAGATGAAACAATACCTAAATTTATTGCTGGTGCTGAGTTCTGTTTTTTGTTTCGGGCAAAATGTTTCGAATAAGGAAACGAGTACCGAAGCGGCTGGTGTTAATAAAAAAATGCCCAAGCAAGCGATTCAGGCCAACTTCAATGTTGCGGCAATTGGCGTTTATCAGGAGAATGCGGAAGAAAAAATAAAAGATTTGTACAGTTATTTTCAAATGCTTTCAGGAAATGAAGCGGACGATTTTAAACTGCAGGTTGTTCAGAATATCAATGATCTTTTCGGAAGTTCTTCGATAGTGATGGATAATATTTTATTGGCTTCCGGATCCAAAATCAACCTTGACATTTTTTTACAGAAACTAAAAACTTCAAAACACAATATTCAGTTTTTGGGAATTGAAAAAAAGACGGTTCTTGAAAATAGTTTTCTGTTTACCTATACAATTCTGGTGGATTCCGAGAAGAAAACAGTTCAGCAGGAGGTGTTTTTTTACCCGACGCAAAAGCAATTCGGAGGCAAAACAAAGGAAGTCTGGAAGTATACTTTAGGATCGGTTAAAATGCAATAAAAAATCCCGGTTCACATTGCTGTTCCGCGGGACTTTAATTAACCAAACTTACCAACCAATTTATTATGTTCTCTTGTTTTTCTCTATTACTGTTTGTTCATCTTTTTTAACGGCATCGATTTCTTCTGAAGTCATTTTGGCTTTTGTTCCGTCGGCTTTGTAGTAATAGTAATCTTCTTCGTTATATCCTGAGCCGTTTTCGTATCCGTAATCGTTTCCATAATCCTGGTTGTCATAACTGTTTCCGCCATAAGTATAAGGGTTGTAGCTATAACCGTGACTCCATCCGTTTACATAACCAACTACATCGATGATGTGACCTCTTCTGTTGTACAGTATTCGTAAACCACCCACCTGTGTAAGTGCAAAGCTGTTGTATCGCATATAAACTGAACCCACACGTTTCACCCTGTTGTATCCGTCATAGTTGATAAATACATTTCCGATGCGTCGCACTCTGCCGAAGTTATCATGTTCAACACGTACACCGTAGTTAGCCGGACCATAATAAGCTGATGTGTGAACTCCGGGCGCTCCGTAGGTTGTGTTCACAGTTGCACGTCTTGGACCTGATGGGCGGGTGTTGAAATCAAACTGTCCGTCAGGGAAAACATAAAACTCGATGCCACGTTCCATGAAAACAATTGGTTCGGCATTTCTGTAATCTGCAGCATAACGCGGACCTTTGTCATTATTGTCAGAAAAAACAGGATTTTCTGACGCATAAGCCATACTTCCTACCAGAAGTATACTGGCTACTAAAAGAGTAATTTTCTTCATAATACAATAATTTAATAGTTTACCTACTCGTAACGTTTTTCGGTTTTCACGTTTCTGATTTTATTCAGAGTTTCATTTGGTAAGTGATATCCAATTTGCGTGCCAAAAAATGAAAAGATATTTTCGGTGTGAATTAAAATGATTGTAATTACTTGATTTTCAAAAAGATAATTTACAAAAAAAAATCCCGATTCTTTTTTGAAACGGGATTTCTGCGAAGACTGAATGTTGATTTTAATTATATTTTTTCGGCGAAGGCGATAACATGACCATCCGGATCAGAAAAATAACAAGCCCGGTCACCCCAGTTGCGTTCTTCAATTTCGCTGATAATTTTCGCTCCTGCTTTTACGGCATTTTCAAATTCAAAATGAATATTTTGAACCTGAAAATACAATTCACACCGCGGAATTCCATTTCCCGTTTTAGGATGTGGAGTTTTGTCAGCCAGTATTTTTGCAATTCCATCGTTTGGCATCAACCCTATTTTTAAATTTTCGGAGAGCATAAATTCTGTCATGCCGGGAACCTCTAATATGGGTTTGGTTCTGAAAAGTATTTCATAAAACCGGGAACTTGTTTGCTGATTGCTAACGTAAAGGATAAATTCTGACGAAAGGATATGTTTCATTTTTGCTTTAATAGTATTGTGATGAAAAAATATAAAAAAATGCAATCGATTAGTTAAATTTTTTTAAATTCGTAAACCAAAACTAACTGACTTAACTAAAACTAACAAGAAAATGAAGGTTTTTACCCGGAACACAGTAGTGTTTTTATTGGCAATCTTTGGTCTGCAAACCACCACAGCGCAGACATTCATCCAAAGATACGCAGATATTGTCAATCAGACTTCTCAAACTAACATCACCAACAATTTAACCCAATTTGAAGCTTTTGGTGTAAAAAGAAGGGGAACCACCGCACTGCAAAATACCTTAGATTGGTTAAAGAACAAATACCTGAGTTATGGTTACACCGCAGGACAGATGGTCGAAGATTCCTATTCTTATTCCGGTTTTACCTGTAAAAATCTGGTGCTGACAAAAATCGGAACTCTTTATCCCAACACCTATGTAATCATTTGCGGCCATTATGATTCTATCACCGGTTCGGGAACAAACGACAATGGCAGCGGAACAGCAGTACTACTTGAAGCTGCACGTTTGCTGCAAAATGTACCTACCGAGTATTCAATCAAATTCATCAATTTCAGTGGTGAAGAGGACGGATTGTACGGTAGTCAGCATTATGTGTCTTCAGTGGTAAACGGAACTACTCCGAAAATGGATATCAGACTGGTGTTTAACATTGATGAAGTAGGAGGTGTGGCCGGAATGACTAACAATAATATTACATGTGAAAGAGATACCGGAAGCCCGACCACTAATAATGCAGCGTCAAATACAATTACTAATGAACTGATTACTTGTGTTGGTCTGTATTCTCCGTTAAGTACAACTTTGTCGTATGCCTATGCTTCTGATTATATGCCTTTTGAAGATAATAATGAAGTAATCACCGGATTTTTCGAAACCAATGAAACGGCTTATGCACATACGGTAAATGATTTGCTGGTAAATATGGATCCGGTATATAATTATAAAGTGTCTAAAGCGGCTACAGGGGCTTTACTGCACTTTGCGCGAGCCAGTACAACCTTAACAAATAGTGAATTCAATGCCGATTTTCAGATTAGTTTCTTTCCCAATCCGACAAAAGGAAAATTAAATATTAATTTGGGAACCTTGCCGAAAAACAATTATACGTTTTCGTTGATTGATATCCAGGGGAAAGAGGTTTACAGGGATACCATAGCCAATGCCAGACAAATTGAAACAATTGATGTTTCCCGTTTTAATAGCGGAATTTATATGGGAGTTCTCGAAAGCGGCGAAACAAGAGTCACCAAAAAGATAGTTATCGAATAAATTATAGGGTCGAAACTGACTTCAAAGGCGTGTTGACCTTAAAAAAAAACAAGCGATTGTTGAATAGTGTATAAATGCTATTCTCAATCGCTTGTTAGATTATAAGACCTTTTGTTATGACGTTAAATGCGTTTGCAAAAAGGTTTTGATTATTTATTGGAATCTGAATCCTAAACCAATTTGAAATACAGAATTTTTAATGTTATCACCTTCTCCGGCATCTCCAATTTGAGTTAAACCAAACTGATATCTTGCATTAGCAAAAACAACATCGGAAAAGTCATAGTTCATACCAAAGCCTAAACCAAAATCTGTTGATTTAAATAGGTCTTTCTGATCAGATGTATCCGAGCCTAAACCTTCTATTTCAACCTTTACTTTAGCAGTTGTCAAAAACCCTACATATGGACCTCCTTCTAATGAAAAATCTTTTACGACTTCATATTTAAACATCACAGGAACATTAATGTAGTTTAATTTTAAAGTAGCATCATAATTATATCCAAGATAATTTCCTTCACTTTTAGAACCTTGAGCCGAATACACTACTTCCGGTTGGATCGATAATTTATCAGTTAAAGGAATTTCAACAAATAAACCGGCATTAAATCCGACAAACATATTTGCATCGCCGGCATCATCACCAACTATGTTAGCTAAATTCAGACCCGCTTTGGCTCCATAGCTTACTTCTGAAGTTTTTGAATTCGTTTTTGTTGTTTCCTGTGCATTAGCAAAACCAAATGCTAATAATGCTACTGCAGATAATGCAATTTTTCTCATTTTGTAATTAATTTTTCGCAAAAATAAGGAAAATCACGTTATATATTTAACGATGCAATATTTTGTGTTTTTAAAATTGTAAGAAAAAGATCTTAAAAATTTCAATTAAGACATAGGATAAAATTGTAAGCCAAACAATATCAATCTCTTTTCTAAAGACTGGTTTAAATTCTTTTTTTAAATCTTTTTTTCCTTCAAAAAGTCCACTCGTTTTGGGAAAATATTTGTATCGTACTTTTTACAGTTTCTCTTTCAGGTATTTACCTGTAGCGGACTGCTTATTCTTGACGATTTCTTCCGGAGTACCAAAAGCAATCAGTTTTCCTCCGTTTTCACCACCTTCCGGACCAATATCGATAATGTAATCGGCACATTTGATCAAATCAAGATTGTGTTCGATTACGATAATGGAATGTCCTTTTTCAAGCAATGCATCAAACGAAGCCAACAGTTTTTTGATATCGTGGAAGTGCAATCCGGTTGTCGGTTCATCGAATACGAATAAAGCTTTTTCTTTTGTTGCCCCTTTCACTAAGAATGAAGCCAGTTTGATACGCTGTGCCTCTCCGCCGGAAAGAGTAGAAGAGGACTGCCCCAACTGAACATAGCCCAAGCCAACATCCTGAAGCGGCTGCAGTTTCTGGGTGATTTTAGTCTGCTTATGTTCGTTGAAAAATGCAATGGCATCATCAATGGTCATCGTCAAGACATCATCGATGTTTTTGTTTTCATAATTAACTTCCAGAATCTCTTTTTTGAAGCGTTTACCGCCACAGGTTTCACATTCCAGATGCACATCGGCCATGAACTGCATTTCAATCGTCACTTCACCATCTCCTTTACAGGTTTCGCAACGGCCTCCTTCCACATTGAAAGAGAAATGTTTGGGCTGATAACCACGCATTTTCGACAATTGCTGTTTGGCAAACAAATCACGGATCTCATCGTAGGCTTTGATATAAGTTACGGGATTCGAACGTGAACTTCTTCCGATCGGATTCTGGTCTACGTATTCAATGTGTTTTATATGAGAATAGCTTCCTGCTAATTCAGTAAACTGACCCGCTTTTTCTCCCACGCCTTCCAGTTTTTTCTGGATCGCCGGGAACAATATTTTTTTGACCAAAGTACTTTTTCCACTTCCTGAAACACCGGTAATTACCGTCAGGCATTCCAAAGGAAAAGTAACATTGATATTTTTTAAATTATTTTCACGTGCGCCGATAACATCAATATGATTTTTGAATTTTCGACGTTTTTTAGGAACTTCGATCTGCATTTTACCATTTAGGTATTTTGCAGTCAGCGAGTCAGCTTTAAGGATTTCATCGTAGGTTCCCTGAGCAACCAGTTCACCTCCTAAAGTTCCTGCTTCCGGACCTATATCGATGATCATATCTGCCGCTTTCATGATGTCTTCATCATGTTCCACTACAATTACAGTATTTCCTAAATTGCGCAAGTCTTCCAGAACTTTTATCAGTCTTTCGGTATCTTTCGGATGTAAACCGATACTTGGTTCGTCCAAAATATACATGGATCCCACCAAACTGCTTCCCAAGGATGTAGCCAGGTTGATTCGTTGTGATTCTCCTCCTGAAAGTGTGGCTGAATTTCGGTTTAAGGTCAGATAATTTAATCCGACTTCATCCAAAAAGCGCAAACGGTTATTGATTTCGATCAAAAGACGTTTGGCCACTTTCTCGTCATATTCGGATAAAGTCAGCGCTTTAAAGAACTCGATCAGGTTTTTAATAGGCAAATCCACTAAATCAGAGATGGTTTTCCCACCAACCTGAATGTAATTGGCTTCAGGGCGTAATCGCTTTCCTTTACAGGCATTGCACTTCGTTTTTCCGCGGTAGCGTGACAGCATTACGCGGTTTTGGATTTTATAATTTTTCTCTTCCAGTTCTTGAAAGAAGGCATCCAATCCTACAAAATAGCGGTTGCCGTTCCAGATCAACGCTTTTTGTTCGTTTGACAGTTCGAAAAAAGGTTTATGGATCGGAAAATCGAAATGATGGCTGTTGTTGACCAACTGATCGCGGTACCAGCCCATGCTTTCACCACGCCAAGGGTAAATGGCATTTTCATAAACCGAAAGGGCCGTATTTGGGATTACTAATTCCTCATCAATACCGATAACATTTCCGTAGCCTTCGCATTTCGGACAGGCGCCATAAGGATTGTTAAAACTGAATAGATGAACGTTCGGCTCTAAAAATGTGATTCCGTCCAATTCAAAGTTATTGCTGAAAACAAAACGTTTGTCGGAATTCAACTCCTGAAGATAGCATTCGCCTTTTCCTTCATAAAAAGCGGTCTGAACGGCATCGGCAAGACGATTATAGAACTCTTCCTCTTCTTTTACAATGATTCGGTCGATGATTAAAAGCACGTCTTTGTTATCTAAGGAATGCTGATCGATTTCGTCTAAACGAACCATTTCATTGTCAACCAGAATACGGGCAAAACCTTGCTGCAGCAAGACTTTCAATTTGTCCTCAAGCGCTCTTCCCTGTTCTAAATGAATAGGGGCGAGGAGAAGCCATTTGCTTTCCAATTCAAAACGCTGAACTTCGGCAATGACATCGCTCACGGTTTGTTTTTTCACTTCTTTTCCTGAAATCGGTGAAAAAGTTCTTCCAACTCGGGCATACAGTAATTTCAGATAATCATAGATTTCTGTTGAAGTTCCCACAGTCGAACGTGCGTTGGTCGTGTTTACTTTCTGTTCAATGGCAATGGCCGGTGCTATTCCTTTTATGTAATCGACTTTCGGTTTGTCCAATCGGCCTAAAAACTGACGTGCATAAGAAGATAGACTCTCAACATAGCGACGTTGCCCTTCCGCATACAGCGTATCGAATGCCAAACTGGATTTTCCCGAACCTGAAAGTCCGGTGATAACCACAAGTTTGTTTCGCGGAATCGCGACATCCACATTCTTAAGATTGTGAAGTTGCGCTCCCTTTATGATGATGTTTTTCTTTGGCTCTAATGTTGTAATGTCAGTTTTCATAGAAAGTCGATGAACTGCAAAGATAGCGAAAAACCAAATTTTAAAGAATTTGTTTCGGTATTATTAGTGTCAAAATAAGGAGGGTAGATTCTTTATTAACAGACTTTAAAGTATTGATTTCATAATTTTATTTAATTCATTTTCAGGTATATTGTATTGTCAAATGTTAAATTTTAGAATATTATTTGTAGGATAAAAACATTTATTCTTATATTTGGTTAACAATAATTCAAAAAAAAAACAACAGCCTATTGTATAAAAATACTTTTTAGAATTAATCCCAAACCAAAACTAAAAGGTATTATTATGGCTAATGTTGTACTTCCGGACGCAGTCCTAGTAAAAAATTATGTAGGCGGAGATGAAAATGCTTTAGCTACATTAATTGAGAGACACCAATCTAAAATTTACGGATTTATTTATTCCAAGGTAATGGACAGAGATGTCACCGAGGATATCTTTCAGGACACTTTTATTAAAGTTATCAAAACTTTAAAGACTAAAAATTATAGCGAAGAAGGTAAATTTTTACCTTGGGTGATGCGTATTTCTCATAATCTGATTGTTGATTATTTCAGAAAGACCAAAAAAATGCCATTTAACAGAGATACTGAAGAATATTCTGTTTTTTCACTGATGACGGATAACAGTCCGAATATCGAAAGCAGAATAATCACGGAACAGGTGGAGGTAGATTTACAGCGTCTTATCAATGAATTACCGGACGATCAGCGTGAGGTATTGGTTATGCGAATTTATGATGATTTAAGCTTCAAAGAAATTGCAGATTTGACTGGGGTTAGTATCAATACAGCCTTAGGCAGAATGCGTTACGCTTTGATGAACTTGAGAAAAGTGATCGAGAAAAATCAAATTATTTTAACCAATTAAACAATATTATTGGTCGGGTTGCGTTATTGTTTTATAATTAATACAGAAGCAATGGCAAAACTCTACTCTAAAAAGAAAAAAGCAACTCCAAAAATGTTACCTAAAAAGGAAACCGTAAATTTTTTGCTCAACTATTCTAAAGCGTTGAACATTACAAAGGTGGGTGACTTAACTTTTGAGAATATTGCTAATTAGGAAAATGTCCCGAAACAGGAGTTTCGGGACATTTTTTATTTACCCTTGTAGTACTCATCCAAAACCGATTTTCTACCAATGGTTTTTGTGATTATGTCTTTCTCGATGTTCCAGCCGCGAGCCGGAGAATATTCCCTTCCATACCAGATAATCTGAAGATGCAGGTCGTTCCACAATTCGCGTGGAAAAATACGTTTTGCATCTTTTTCCGTTTGTTGAACGTTCTTTCCATTGGTTAGGTTCCAGCGATACATTAGTCGGTGAATATGTGTGTCAACCGGAAAAGCAGGAATTCCAAAAGCCTGACTCATTACCACACTTGCTGTTTTATGTCCTACAGCCGGCAAAGCTTCCAGTTCTTCAAAACTCTGTGGTACTTCTCCATTGTGTTTTTCAATCAATATTTGGGATAGGCCGTGAATTCCTTTTGATTTCATTGGCGAAAGTCCGCAGGGCTTTATGATTTCTTTGATTTCTTCAACCGAAAGTTTTACCATATCATAAGGATTATCCGCCTTGGCAAATAAAATTGGAGTGATTTGATTTACCCTGACATCCGTACATTGAGCCGAAAGAAGAACGGCTATTAACAGTGTATAAGGATCTTTATGATCTAGCGGAATAGGAATTTCGGGATAAAACTCATTCAGCTTATCAATTACAAACTGAATTTTTTCGTCTTTGGTCATTTGGAATTACGAATTAATAATTACGAATTACGAATTGCGAAAATAAGTTTTCTTCAGCAATAAAACACAGAGGTTCCAGGAAACTGCTAAATTTGATCTTAGAACCTTAGAACCTTAGAACCTCCGATAAACTTTGTAACTTTGCTGCTTTACAACTTTGAAACTATAGAAATGACAACATTACAAAAGGGAGATAAAGCACCTAATTTTTCGGCAGTGGACCAAGATGGAAAATTACATTCCTTGGCAGATTATGCCGGGAAAAAATTAGTGGTTTTCTTCTATCCAAAGGCTAATACACCAGGTTGTATAACAGAAGCCTGTGACTTGAGAGATAATTACGAACGTTTTAAAGCCGGTAACTATGCGCTTTTAGGAGTGAGTGCTGATAGCCAAAAAGCTCAGGGAAAATTTAAGAATAAATTCGATTTTCCTTTTCCGCTTTTAGCCGATGAGGATAAAAAAGTAATTGAAGCCTTCGGGGTTTGGGGACCAAAGAAGTTTATGGGAAGGGAATTTGACGGAATCCACCGAACCACCTTTGTAATTGACGAAAACGGAATAATAGAAGATGTTATTACCAAAGTTAAAACCAAAGCACATGCTGCCCAGATTTTGGATAGTTAATTCAGATGATAAAAGAAAAGAGGAAGCAATTAGCTTCCTCTTTTTTATTTTGTTGTATTCTCTTCTTGTAAAATGGTTTCCTCATTATAACCAAAAAGATGGTTTTTCTTGATGAGTTCCGCAATACCTTCAGGCAACATTTCTTCCCAGCCTTTTTTTCCTTTACTGATCATTTTCAATACTTCACGGGAGAAAATCTTAAGGTGATCTTTATCAAAATCTGTGATATCCATTACTTTCCCATTGTAAGCGAAGAATTTGTACAATTCTTTCATTCGCGGATGAACTTTCAGGTTTTGCGAGGTAATAATCTGATGGTCTTCATCTTCCATCGGATATAAAAACACTTTTAAATCACGATAGAACAATTTACCGAAAGCTTCCAGGATGCCTCCGCTTAAGTGACGGTAATATTTCTCGTCGAAAATATCGATCAGGTTACTAACTCCCATGGCTAATCCCATGCGGGCTTTGGTGTATTCTGAGAAATATTCCACCACTTTATAATATTCCTGGAAATTGGAAATCATAACGGTTTTTCCCAGTGAGCAAAGCAATTCCGCTCTGTCGATGAAGTCAAGTTCGTCAATTTCTCCTTCGGAACGTAAGTTGGAAAGTGTGATTTCAAAAACTACTAAAGCATTTTCTTTTTCTACTTTCTTTTCCTGAAGGAACATTTCCAGTGATTTCTCATACATGTCCATGTTTACCTTCGTAACCGGTCTGAAACTTCCGCGAAGTGCTAATATATTTTTCTTGTATAAAACGGCAGCCGGCAGTACATTGTTTCCGTCAGGACCAAACATTACTGCGTCGGTCATTCCGTTTTTAACTAACTGCAAACTCATTAATCGGTTATCTACATCTTCAAAACGCGGACCTGCAAAGTTGATCGTGTCAATTTCCAGCTGGTCTTTGTCCAAATGGTCGTACAGGTAACGTAATAACTTTCGGGGATCGTTGTATTTGTAAAATGCGCCGTAAATCAAATTTACTCCCAGAATTCCAAGTGTTTCCTGTTGTAATTTAGCATCGTTTTCTTTGAAACGAATATGCAGAATGATTTCGTTGTAGTCCTCATTAGGCTCAACCTGGAATTTGATTCCTACCCAACCATGGCCTTTAAATTGTTTTGCAAAGTCAATGGTTGCAACAGTATTTGCATAACTGAAGAACATTTTGTCCGGGTGTTTTGCACGGTCCAAACGCTCTTCAATCAGACGGGTTTCATGGGTTAACATTTTTCGAAGACGGCTTTCCGTAACATAACGACCGTCATCTTCAACACCATAAATAGCATCACTGAAGTCTTTATCATAGGCAGACATTGCTTTTGCGATCGTACCTGAAGAACCACCCGCACGGAAAAAGTGTCTTACTGTTTCCTGACCGGCACCAATCTCGGCAAATGTCCCGTAAATGTTCTTATTGAGATTTATTCGAAGTGCTTTGTCTGCAACAGCAGGTATAACTTCAATTTCGCGATCTCCTTTTAATTTGATTTCGCCTCCTAAATTCTTCATAGTTCAATGATATAATGACAAAGTTAACAAAATAGCTATTTTTAAAAAAGAGAAATAATCCTATTTTTGTAAAAAACACTACAATTTTGAAAGTATATTTTTTAGGAACCGGAACTTCACAAGGTATTCCCGTAATCGGCAGCCATCATTCGGTGTGCCTGAGTGATGATATAAAAGACAAGCGATTGCGTGTATCGGTGTGGATTCACTGGGAAGATCACTCATATGTAATCGATTGTGGCCCTGATTTCCGACAGCAGATGCTGGCTTCAAAATGCCAAACATTGGACGGGATACTGTTTACCCATGAACATGCTGATCATACGGCTGGTCTTGATGATATCCGCCCTTTTAATTTCCGCAAGGGAGCTTTGCCGATTTATGCCCAGGACAGGGTGGTTGAAAGTTTGGTAACGAGGTTCGGTTATATTTTTGAAACGGAAAACCGTTATCCGGGAGCACCGTCAGTGATTGTAAATGAGATAGAAAACAATAAGCCTTTTGCAATCGGAAACAAAACAGTAGTTCCGGTTTCAGTATGGCATGGAAGTTTGCAGGTTTTTGGTTTCAGAATTGATGATTTTGCCTATTTGACGGATGTAAAAACCATAGACGAAGCCGAGATTGAAAAGCTGAAAGGAGTTAAGGTTCTGGTAGTCAATGCGCTTAGAGAAGAGTTGCATGCCACGCATTTTAATTTGCAGGAAGCGTTGGATTTCATAGATTTGATAAAGCCGGAGCGCGCTTATTTAACGCATATAAGCCACTTATTGGGTTTCCATGCAGAAGTAGAAAAAAACTTGCCCAAAAATGTATTTTTGGCTTACGATAATTTAGAAATCAGTATTTAAAATGAAAAAAGCAGTTTTATATTTATTTATTCTTTCCCTGTTGTTTAACGTGTTTCAGTACATGAATTCAACAAAAATCCTTAAAACACAAATTAAGGAAATTGAAAATGCCAAGGCAAAAACTAAAGTAGTAAGGGATTCGGCCAATATTCTGTACAATCAGATGGTGGATGCCAATTATTTTTCGCTGGAACAGGATGATGAATCGATAAATTATCTTGAAAATTACAGCATTCCGGAACTGACCAATATCATTAAAAACGAATTATTGGAACTAAACAATAAACCGAATGGTAACCCGTTGGTTCCATATGATCCGATCGACGGAAACAAATGGATTATCAATAAGATCAAGTTGCTAAATCATCGTTGGATTATTGCTGATATATATAGCGGACAGATGCGGGGCGAAATTTTAATCAAATACTTTGTAAACGAAAATAAACCGACCGATTTTGAAACCATAGAAACGATTTTGCATTCGAAAAATGCGCCAGGTCGATAAATTTGTAGTAAATTAGTCCGGATATTTAGTATTTAAACCTTTTCATGACATGAAATCAGTTTTCGCAATAATCATAGCAGCCGTACTCTTTACTTCCTGCGATCTCATTTTAAAGGATCATTCCAAAGATGATGAGATTCAAATGGAAACAAAGCCTGTGGTTCTTGGTACTGATAGAGATGATAAAGGTTGTGTTACTTCTGCAGGGTATGTCTGGTCGCAGACTAAGAAGAATTGTATTCGTATTTTTGAAGAAGGTTTTCGCCTGACGCCCTATCATTCACCTGCTGACACCATTGATGTGGACGGAGAACAGGCAACTTTAAACGCTTATGTCATTTTTAATGAAGAAAAATCCGTAGCCGAATTATTTTTACCGGATACTAAAAATTCCCTTTTATTAAAAAGAGAAAGTGACGAAGAACCCTATGTAAAAGATGATTGGAAACTGGAAGCAAAGAAAGGCTATGTTCTTAAAAAAGGCAGTCAGATAGAATATGTTTCGGCCTTGGCCATAGAAAAGAAAATAACCGGCAGTGATACCGGTGAATAAAAAAAGCTCCTTTTTTGGAGCTTTTTTTATTATTGTTCTAACCAGTTTTTAAAGTCGAAGAAATTCTGAGGAGCGACACCATGACCAACCGGATATTCTTTATAAACAACATCCAGTGCCAGATCTCTTAAAACTTCAGGAGCTTTTCGTGCCCAATCCACCGGAATAACCTGATCGACAGTGCCGTGAGAAATGAAAAATTTCAGTTTACTGATATCATTGTTTTGGAAATTTTCTTTTAGAATGTCGAAGTTCAGGTAACCGCTCAAAGCTACCACACGGCGTACTTTTTCCGGATAGGAAAGTGCCACTGCATAACTTAAAATCGTACCCTGACTAAATCCAACCAAGGTTACATCTTTCGGATCGATCGGATAATTAGCCACTAATTCGTCAATAAATGTCACAATTAAATCGCGGGAAGCTCTTGCCTCGTCATTATCGGAGAATTTGTTTTCATCGGCATCAAAATGAATAGCGTACCAGGCATTTCCATAAGGTGGAAGCGGGTAGGGAGCACGTGCCGAAATCACAAAATAGTCATCAGGTAATTCCTGTGCGAAAGAGAATAAATCTTCTTCATTACTACCATAACCGTGCAACAGCAGCAATAAAGGGTTCTTATCTTTTTTGATTTTTGGTTCTCTGACCAAATGATATAATGAAAAACTCATGTTTATGAAATGCTTTTAAACCAACTCTGAAAATAAGTTCCCAGCAACGGAACCGGTTTTGTTTCGCCTTTTACGGCTGACATGATGCCAAATGCCCAAAGAACAGAAACTCCAATCCACGCGGAAATAGTAATCATCGGGTTGTTGAAATTATTGACAATCAATCCTAATCCTATGAAAGTAATGGTTAACCCTAATGCCTGCCGAATATGAAAAGAAGCAAAACTGTTTTTGCTTTCCGCATTCATGGACATTGCAATAAGAACACCAATTCCCAGAATGTAGCTGGTTATCGCTGTTGTTTTACCTTCTTCTACCGTGTTGTTTTCCATGTCCGGTTAGTTTAAAATCAATTTTCCGTTATTATAAATTCCGTATGCTTTACCTTTCATCGGTTGTCCCAGAAAGGCAGAGTTTTTTGATTTTGAAAGGATGTTTTCTTTGCTGAATTCCCAGTTTCCTTCAGGAGTAAACAAAGTAAGAGAAGCTTTGTTTCCTTCTTGAACACCGTGTTTTTCAATACCGAAAACTCGTTTTCCATTTGTTAGTTTATCGATGATAACTTCCAGAGGTAATACCGTTTGTAACGCGCCGAAAGCACTTTCCAATCCGATGGTTCCGTTTTTGGCATTATCGAATTCCATTTTCTTGTGTTCGATATCCAATGGGTTATGATCAGAAGTAATCAAATCGATAGTTCCATCCAAAACGCCTGCAATTAAAGCTTTTCTGTGATTTTCGTCACGTAAAGGCGGACTTACTTTGTATCTGGTGTCAAATCCGGTTAAAACATCGTCAGTTAACACTAAATTATGAACGGCAACACTACAGGTTACATTCAACCCTTTTGCTTTCGCTGATTTAATTAATTCAACTGATTTTGCAGATGAGATCGTCGGGATATGCATTTTTCCGCCTGTATATTCCAATAAAAACAGGTTTCGGGCAATTTCAAGTTCTTCTGCCAAAGCCGGAATAGCTTTTAATCCCATGCGTGTGCTTACCAACCCTTCGTGAACCACTCCGTTTCCTTTGATGGTTTTGTCCTGGCAGTAAGCAAGAACCAATCCGTCAAAATCCTGAACATATTGCAATCCGATTTTCAAAATATTGGCATTATCGGAATTCTTGTTATAATCTCCAAAAGCAACCGCTCCGGCATTTTTCATATCAAACATTTCAGCCAAATCGTTGCCTTCGCTGTTTTTGGTGAATGCTCCGATCGGGTGCAATTGTGTAGCAAATCCGTTAGATTTATTAAGTACGAAGCTCACTTGAGATTGATTGTCGATAACCGGGAGCGAATTAGGCTGCAGAGCTACATTGGTAAATCCGCTTTTTGCCGCAGTTGAAAGTCCGTTTGCAATGGTCTCACGATCTTCAAAACCAGGCTCACCAAAAGAAACCGATGCGTCAAACCAACCTTGTGAAACGTGAAGGTCTTCTAATTCGATCACTTCAAGACTTTCATCATTGGAAAGGTTCTGACCGATTTTTGTTATGATTCCGTCGATAATTTTAATGTCGGCTTTTTGATTGTGAAAAGCACTTTCATTATCAATAATAGTTGTGTTTTTTAAAATTACGTTCATTTTACGAATTTTTGTATCAGTAGTTCGAGTACTAAAAATAGTAGTGTTGCCAGTATAAAATAGTTCCATACTTCGTTGCCGGTTCGGGCAGAATGGATGTCGTTGAAAACAGCTTCCACAGAAGTTACGGAGGTAAAATTATCAAATATATTGTCGTTGATCAGACTTAGGTCGCTTTCAGTTCTGGGATGATTAAAGCTGATGTTTTTCAGGACTTCCTTGTTCTTCATTACCGAGAAATTACCCGATTGTTCCGGATAATCACCAAAGGTTAATTTGATTTTGTTGTTCAGGATCTGTTGCATCGGAATGAAGTCCGAGTGATCGTTTGCAATGGTAACCACTTCATCTTTAGAAAGTAAAGCGTCTAAGATCAGGTTTTGGTTATCACCGATAGTAAACGCCGTAATTCCAGTTTTCTGATTGTTCTGAGCCATGTTGAAAAACGTCGGTACAATCAGCGGTGAATTTTGGAAATTACTGTTGGCTTTGTTGATCGGAGCTGAGAAAACATACAGATTTCCTATCTTGTTGGTGGCCGAACCTAAAAAGAAGGACTGATCGGCATAACTTAAAACGGGAGAACCGCTATTGTTGGTGCTGAATGCCGCATTTACTTTAGGATATTGAAAATTATCGGTTTTTCTTTCGAATACAGTTTTGTATAACGGATGGCTGAAAGCGATTTTGGTAATCTGTTTTTCCTGATTTTGAAGTGCTCCGAACTGAATACCGCTGAAATTACTCAAAAATGAATTGATATTTTGAGGAGTACTTTCCGCAGAAGGAATCAATACTACGTTGCCTCCTTTTTCGTAAAAGGCTTTCAGTGTTGTGGTTAGCGCCTGCGGAATGTCTGTGATCTCGTTCAGTACAACCGCGTCCTGTCTTTCAATGGCATTGTAATCCAATCCGCTAAGTTCTGTTGATGTGAAGTTGAACTCGTCTGTTGTATAAATTCGGGAAAGGAAATTGTTTTTCTGGCTTTCGCCGATGGCAATGACATTAGATTTTTGCGGTTTTGAAATACTGAAATAATAAGTATTATCATAACTCAGACTATTGTCTTCGATGGAAACATAACCGTGAAAATCCTTTTTCGGCAAATTGAACTGCACCGATTTTTTGTTGTCTTCAAGCTTTGCAACCGTTTTGGCAATAAGATTTTTTCCGTTGTAAACTGACATCGGGATTTCTTTTTCGTGATCACCAAATCCTTTTACGTCGACTTTTATTTCATAAAACGTCTCTGATTGTCCTGTTATGGAAACCGCACCAATACTGACATTGTTTTTGTTTTCCGCCGTTGGGATCCAATAATAAACCGGAGAACTTTCACTGATTTTTTCAATGTTTTTCGACTGCACATTAACGGCATCGGTTATGATGAAAATATCTTTAGGGATGTTGTGTTTTTTGGTTTCTATTTTTGTCAGCAGAAAATCCAACTGAAACGGAGTCGCACTGTATTGCAGGTTTTGCAGATCCTTCTGAATCGATTTGATATCAGTGTCCCAAAAAGTCTCGGTATTGGTAACCAATGAAAAACGCTGGTTTCCCGGAGTGTCTTCCAAAAGTTCCTGAATGGATCTTTTTAATAATTCCCCACGGCTGCCTTTTGCCTGCATTGAAAAAGAATTATCGAGAATGATAACCATTTCGTTTCCGGAATTCTGACTGTCTTTGGCTTTAAAAAAAGGCTGCGCAAAAGCTATAATCAGACACGCTAATAAAAGCAAACGGATTGCAAGCAATAACCATTTTTTGATTTTGGAACTCTTTCGGGTTTGAATACTGAGCTCTTTCAGGAAGCGAACATTGGTGAAATATTCGGTCTTAAAGCGGCGTAATTGAAATAAATGCACCAAAATTGGTATCACCAATAAAAAAAGGAAATACAGAATTTCGGGATGTTTGAATTGCATTTATTTTTTAAGATTTTTCAAAGATAACTATTAGTTTTTAGTGTTCAGTATTCAGTATTCAGTTTTTTTTTATTGATTACTGATAACTGAACATTGCCAACTATTTCTTCTTTCTCTTCTGTGCACGTTTTTTCTCAACGCCTCTGTTTCTTGGTGCCGTTTTTCTTGGTTTTGTTTTACCCGGACCTCCAAGATTTACTTTTTTGTTTTTATCCGATTTTTCATGAAAAGCAGCTCCACCTTCAAGTTTCACCTTTTTCATAAGGAATTTGACTTTTTTCTTGTCTTTTTCAAATTCCAATCGTTTTTCCTCGATGGTTATTTCCTCCGGAATTGCAAGGATCTCCAATTCTTTTTCCATTAAAAGTTCAGCTTCCATCTGGAATTCTTCTTCCGCAGGAGAAATCAAACTGATGGCGATACCGTCTTTGTCCGCACGACCGGTACGCCCAATACGGTGAATGTACTGCTCCGGCACTTCCGAAAACTGCATATTGATAACGTGTGTAATGTCGGAAATATCCAAACCGCGGGCCATGATATCGGTAGTTACAATTCCTCGGATTTCCCCAGCCTGGAAACTGGCCATTGTATTCAAACGGTAATTCTGAGATTTATTGGAGTGGATAACACCGAATTGTCCGGAGAAATCTTCTTCCAAAAGATCCATCAGAATATCCGCTACTTTTTTATTATTGACAAATACCAAAAGACGCTCCATGCTTTCATCTTCTGCAAGTAAATGCTTCAGTAAATTGACTTTAGTAAGGAAATTAGGAACATGGTAAGCCAATTGTTGTATTTTTTCTAAAGGAGTTCCCGATTGTGCCAGGGACACTTCTTCAGGAAAATCGAAAAACTCTTCCAAAATCTCATCAACTTCATCCGTCATCGTTGCCGAAAACAAAATGTTCTGACGCTTAGGACGCATCATCGAGAGTATGGAAGTAATCTGGAAACGGAAACCTAAATTCAGGATTTCGTCAAATTCGTCAATTACTAATTTCTGGGTTTCATCAAAACGAACAACATTATCTAAAGCCAAATCCATCATACGGCCCGGTGTTCCGACTAAAACATCAACTCCTTGATATACAGATGTTTTTTGTGTATTAATGTTTACACCTCCATAAACTCCTAAAACGCGAACCGACATATATTTGGTCAGTTTTTCCACTTCTTCGGCTACCTGAACAACCAATTCACGGGTAGGGACTATAATCACCACTTTTGGTGTATGCGTTGGAGTAAATTTCCACTGTTTTAAGATGGGAAGTAAATATGCATAAGTTTTACCCGTACCGGTTTGGGCAATTCCCATAACATCGCGTCCCGACATGATAACCGGAAAAGATTTCACCTGAATCGGTGTTGGGGTTGTTATGCCCAACTCGTCAATGGCTTTCTGTAGGGATTTTGGAAGATTGAATTGCTCAAAAGTACTCATAAAAACGTATATTTTCTGCAAAGATACGATTTTCTGACTCAGTAAGCGAATCGGTTGTGCGGATGTAAAAACATTTGATTATCAATCCGTTCGATTGACAATCATTTTTATAGGGGAAGTTTTGGTAAATACTTCGGTTTAAATCAAATTTTTGACTTTTGCTATCAGTTCGGCAGGATTAAAAGGTTTGGCGATAAATTCATCGACACCCAAATTCCTAACATCGATTACCGTCTGGTCTTCTTTTCCCAATGCCGAAATCATGATTATTGGTATTTCCGGATAATTGGTTTTTGAAAACAAAGTTATTTCACGACCCGATTTGAATGGCATCATGATATCTGAAATTACTAAATCCGGACGAACGGAACTGATTTTTTCGATACCTTCAATACCGTCTTTTGCGACATGCGTTTCATATCCTTCTTTCTTAAGAAGAAAATCCAAGATGTTGATAATGATCTTATCATCCTCAATAATTACTATTTTTTTCATACGCAACTGAATTTTGGATTAGAATTTATACTGAATAGAAAAAAACAAATCGAATTCGTTCTGGTAATTATTTGGAGTATATTCCTGACGGTTTAAAACTCCCTGTAATCCCAAACAATAGTGTTCCCACAAAAGTTTATAATAGCCTGCTCCGACTCTGAACGAGTTTAAAGCAACCCTCTGCTGTATCTGTCCTAAAGTTACTCTTTCGTCCGGCGAGGTTCCGTAACCTGCAAGTACGGTTGCATAATCGAATTTTGTGTCAAAGTAATATCTTGCGGTAGCTGTAAATGCCGGATACATTTTATCATCCTCCCATTGCCAGTATGATTTCAAATTGAACCAATAAGGTCCTGTATATTTCCCGATTCCCACAACTGCTGCATATATATCAGCATCTGCAGTGTTAATGTAACGTCCGCCTAAATCACCTTCCCAGCCTTTGCCCAGATTTCTGTAATAAGAATAGGAGAGGCGTAGTTTTGGAAAGATAACTTCATCACTGATGGCTACATTGGCAAAAGAATAGCTTTTCTTTCCGGTAGTGAAATAGGTTTCAAATTCATATTGGAATCCTGAATTTACACTGTTGCCGTTATAACGTCGATCCGCATAATTGATGCGCCCGATCAGGGTTAATTTTTTACGCTCACGGACATATTGTAATCCGACCAAATGCCAGGGGCCAACACCGTCACGGCTAAAAGTGGTATAATTATAACCTAAACCGATACGGTCTGAAACTGATTTCAGTTTTAACTCTGTTATTTGATTTTGCAATTCTTTATCATCCGGGTATTTTTCGGATACAGAATTCAAGTATTCAATCGTCTTTTCATCATCTTTTTCCAATGCAATTGCATCTGCTTTAAGAAGGTAGAATTCTTTTTCTTCCGGATAAAACGAAAGGCCTTTATCCAATGCAACAACTGCATTTTTACTGTTTTTTTCCTCAATTTCCAATTTAGCAAGATAGCTGAAAGCCTCTTTGTATTTTGGATTTTGAGCGATCACATGATTAAAATAATAACGGGCACTGTCCTTTTGTTGGGTAAGCCAATGAGCTCTTCCCAAAAGAAGATGGAAATCCAGATAATTAGGAGCATTTTTGATTCCGAGATGCGCTAATTCCTTGGCTTTTACGTAGTTTTTATTTGTATTTAACTCAAACGCAGCTTTTACCAAAAGACTGTCGGTATTTACTTTTTGTGCTTGTAGCGCAAGCATACCAATCAGATTCAAAATGATTATAAGAACTATTTTTTTCACTGTAACTGCGTTGAATTAGTAAATCCTTTTCGGGACATTACTCCCCATTTCTGTTTCTTTCTTATCACGTAATTGAAATACCCTCTTAATGAAGCATAAACATTTAAAGGATGATAAATGAAAGGCTCTAAAAATGCCAATACGATTAATCTGAGAATTTCTTTGATACCTGAATAATGCTGGTATATCAGCTGATCCAAAAGAACCGACAACAGGGTTACCGTAGTGTAGAACAGATAAATGAAAACACTGACGATCAGCAGAAAATCATAATTGATGTCAAAATAGAAAAAATCGAGTACTAAAACCGCTAGTCCTATGACTTCCAATATTGGAACCACAAATTCAAAAAAGACAAAATAAGGGAAGGCCAGCATTCCGGTTTTTCCGTATTTCGGGTTCAGAAATACTTTTTTGTGTAAAAATAAGGTCTGAAGTAAACCTCTTGACCATCTTGTACGCTGTTTTACAAATACTTCCATGGTGCTCGGCACTTCAGTCCAGCAAAGTGTCTCCGGAATATATTTTATCAGGAACTTTTCCTTTCGGTCGTGCATGTACTTTCGTATGCGGGTAATCAGTTCAAAATCTTCACCTAATGATTTATGCCAATAACCACCGACTTTAATAACCGTTTCTTTATCAAACATTCCCAGTCCTCCGGAAACTAAAAGCAAACTGTTCATTTTACTCCAGGCCATTCTTCCAAATATGAAGGCTCTGATGTACTCCAGTTCCTGGAATCCTGCAAAGAAATTTTTAGGATAATGCGATTTGTAAAGTTCACCGTCTTTAAATTCACATGAGTTAGACGTACGGATCGTTGCTCCGGTGGCAATTACTTTCTCGGTGTTTTCAATGAAAGGTTTCGCTAAAATAGCTACGGTGTCTTTTCTTAAAATACAATCTACATCAGTACAAAGGAAAAGAGAATACCTAGCAGAATTAATTCCGGCATTAGTAGCATCCGCCTTACTGTTTCCGTTAAATTTATCAACTACCAATAATTTCGAATAGATCGGATTGGTCGATTTGTAATGTGCTTTTACGGGCTGCGTAACTATTTTTTCCTGATAGAAAAAGTCAACTTTCACCAAACTGAATTCGGAGATAAGTAATTCCAGTGAATTGTCCGTACTTCCGTCATTAACGATGATTACCTCAAATTTAGGATATTCCTGGGAAAGTAATGATTTAACGTTGTATACAATAGTTGCAGATTCGTTGAACGCAGGTGCAATTATAGAAACTCCAACAGTATGATTGGATTTAACCAATACGTCTTTGTGTAAATAATACTTTGAATTATAGTATTTTTTAATGGCTAAATACGACATTAGTGCCAATAAAAGGTACAGTATTACATAGCTTACGGAATAATAAGCTGCGAATATTTCGTAGTATTTTATGAAGAATTCTAGCGTTTTCAATTCAGATATGGATTAATAGCGTGTAATACAATTTTACTGACGATCTCGTCTTCTGTTTTATTACCGGTCGTGAAATTTTTAAAGTAGGACGGATCAATTTTATTGATACAGCTTACGATTTCAAACTTGATTTCCAGGTCGTTTTCCTGAGTTAAAATCCCAGAAGCGAATTCCAGTGTCTTTTGATTCCCGATAATCCCTAATGTTTTCAGACAGGAAATCTTATTTCGCTTATTGGTTTCTGTTGGATAATGGCTGATCAGAATATCATTAGCATCAGCGATTTTTAATTCACGTATCGCCAATAAAGTTTCTTTTCGCACTAAAACATCTTCATTATGAAGTAGTTGCTTTATCTGCGGAATATCTAATGCTTCTTTATAACGGATCATTAATTTCAGCGCCAGAATTACAATGGAATCATTGCTGTGGGAAATCCATTTGACAATGTTCTTCGGAAGTTTTGATTTTTTCTGATAGATGATATCTAAAATCTTAAGTTCATCCGCTCGTGAAATTTTTTCCGTATAGTCGTCTAAAACTCCGAATTTTTCATCGGATAACGCTATAGTTGCAATCAAAGCATTGGAACGCAGGTATTTGTTTTTAGATTCTAAAAGTGATGTAAGCTGTCCTTTTTTAATTTTATAATCCAAAACCTGAAAATGGTAAATACCCAATGATTTGAAATACCATCTACGGTCGTTAAACAATTTACGGCTATAATTTTGAAGTCCGAAATATTTGTAGATTAATAATATCCTATTCTGGTCTAATCCGTGGATGTTTTGTTTGAAATGGATCAGTTTGTTAAGAATCATGTACCTGCACCAATTTTCCTCATAAGGAATCGTGGTTTTGAAATCGGCGATCTTTTTCTTCAGCTCTTTTGAATCGTAAGTCGAAAAAATAATTTCAGTCAGAAAATCATTCACCAACGTATCTATTTCCTTTTTCTTTGCGGTTAGTTTTTCCGATTTAAATCGATTGATAATTAATGAAAAAATCAATGTGCCTACAATCAGAATAAAAAAAGGAATGAGGAAGAATTTCAAAATTGAATAGAAACAGTCAAAGGTATAACAAGGTTCTAAATCGTTAAGATTTAGCTTGTTAAAAAATTCTGTCAGGGCCTCCGAATCTAAATTCCCTATTTCTGGGACTAAGTTTTGACTTTTGTCTTTAAGAAAGAGCAAAATAGTATTAAACATAAAAATTTATTACAAAATCAAGGTTACTTAGGTTTTTTATGAAACAGATTTGGGAGAAATGTTTGAATAAAAATCAAAATAAGCGGCAAAGATAAAGATAAAATTAATTGAATGTTGGTAAAATGTTATGTTTTGCTAAAATTCTTCAAAAACACCTAATCCAAAGAGGGCAAAATCATATTTTGCGGGATCGGTAGGGTCCAGCAGACGTAAATTGGTGTCCAGTTCCTGTAAAGCTTTGGCATCGTTTTGTTTACGTGTAAGTAATTCCAGTTTTCTGGCTACATTCCCGGAATGCACATCCAAAGGGCATGAAAGTTTGGAAGGAGAGATGCTTTTCCAGATTCCGAAATCGACGCCCTTGTTATCTTTTCGGCACATCCATCGCAAAAACATGTTGATAAGTATAAATTGTATGGCTCAGTCTTCAAATATTATTTATCTCATATGCTTTTTAAAATCAATCATTATTTCCTTTTCGTTATAATGTCTAAGTATAATATTAAAATCCAGTAGAATGTCTTCTCGAAAATTATCAAATACTGAAATTGTTTGTATTTGATTTTTAGGAAAAAATCTTTTACTATTGGGGTTTATTTCTCCTGTCTTTACATAAAGTTTATAAAGTCTATGTAACTCTTGAAACTTATATTGTAAGTTTTCTAAGCTATCTTTAGTGTTAACATCTTTGAATAAGTGAATTGGCTTAACTTCAAGACCTTGCTTAATTAGTCCAATAGAGAATGCCTTGTTTATTTCAATAATTGCTTCTTCAAAGTCATTCATACTTCCTTCAAGGTAAAATGTATCTAATAAAGCTTTTCGCTTTATCAGACTTTTATAATTTTTAATTGCTTTGTCATCATTTTGTGAAGTTAAGCTATTAAGTTCATTGTAATATTTCACTTCATTTGATAAAAAGTCGCAAATTCTTTGAAGTTTTGCTGTGTCAAGAATTTTAATATCTACAATTAAACTTTGAAAGTCAATGATGTCTTTTTCGGTAAAATTTATTTGACTTACATTAGAAAATGGAGAATATTTAGGTAGCTTACTTCTTAATAACAAAATTTTGAGTGTGTCAAATTGTTTTTTTAATTTATGCTTTACGAAACTATCAATAGTCTTTTGAACTTTAACTTGAGTATTTGTCGAAGTAACTTGATAAGCATTTTTTTAGTTTCATCAACAAGGTCTACACTAGCTGCGTTTCTTTTTGTATTGTTTATGTTTTGTAAATTTAAGTCATAAATAATATTTAGAAGTCCTGCAAAAAAGTCTTCTGAAATTATATTACTGTCATAAAAATTTAGCAATATTCTATTTCTAAAACTTGTCTCAAGTAATGCGAATGTGTCTGTTATTTTTTGAATGTAATCTTGTCTTAATAGCATTTTATTTTTATTTCATTTGATAGTAAATGTCTCCAGTTTGAGATGCATGTCTTCTTTTTATCAATATCATATCATTTAATCGAATTCTGCCTTCTAAAACTTGCATTAAGTCCATTCCATCCATTAAAATCATTGATTTTAGAATAGGACTACCCGTTTCGGTACATTCTGAAGAGAATGGACCAAGTGAAATAAATAAGCCTAATGTGTTTTTTAGTTTACCTTGTATTTTTCCTCCAAAGGAATACAAGTCGGCAGCAACTATTGATTTTTCTTGCCATTTTGCTTCTAAAAGATAATCAGTGTTATCAAAGGTAAAAGCTCCATCAATTTGTTCACCAATAACTTTAAAAGCCGCTTTTGGGTCTAAATCAAAAAAGGTAAACAGTTTATTTAAAAACTTTTCAAACTGAAATCCTTTTTGTTGAGAATTAGTATTCGAAGCTATTTCGTAAAATTCCATTTTTAGCTCATCTAGTTTCTGCTGATATGCAATACTGTTTTTAAGTTTTTCTTTATTTATTTCTCTTCTTTCTTCTGCTTTTTTTAATTCTTCAATTGTTTCAAAATGCCCTTTTGCTTGATTTCTTAACTTTTCAACAGCTACTTTAGCTTTTTTTATTAAACCTTTATTTTCTTTTTCCCAATACTCCAAATGTGAAAAATCATTAATATTGCCCACTTCTTGAACTAATTTTAAGAGGTCTGTTTGATATAAATCTTGTCTCTTTACCATTCGGTCGATTAACTGAGATACACTTTCGTATTTTACATTATCATTCCAATCAATAGTAGAGACAATTGCCTTATTCTCAATAGTCAATTCAATAAACTGCCTTAAATCTTTTTTTCGATAATATATTGCAACTAAAGCATCCTTTAGTGCTAAAATTGAATTAGTCGATATTTTTTTATTAATGTTCATTTTTTTTGTTATTAATAATGATGCTAAGTTCTGTAAGTGATTTTGAAAAAGTAGATTAAGTCCAAATGTACCAATTTAAGGTTAAGTTGCAAGAACTAAACAAACACACCTGGAATATAAATTAATTATTAGCCAAATCAAATATTTTTATTGGATATGAATTAGTATTCATATCTCTTACGCATTGAATTAAGGCATATTTTGCAATATTTGAGCGAAGTGACGCTACATCTGTTCTTATATCTAGATGAGTACTTATTTTTGATTTAAATGCCATTACAAAGTAAATATCCTTAGTATTTAAAGTGTTCAAGAAATCAATTTTTATTATTTGCCTATTTACGTTTTCAGGTTTAGTATTATATCCATCAATAATTCCATTAACGAATTCATAACCCCCAGAACTTTTATCATTCCAAAACCTTGTTGCTGATATTACTACTTGATTTGTTAAATCCCTAATTTTTCCATCAAAGCCATCCTTAACATGAATAAAATAAATTGAACTTTCGTCTTCAAAAAAGATGTCACAAAGTTCAATGCCTTGATTTAAAATAGTGTCAAAATTTCTATAATTTGGAAATGCTGAATATTCACTGTTATAATTTGTTTCAGTCATAGAACTAGGCCAGTTAACTGTCAAAATATTATCTCTCAAATAATTTTTAGAAAGAATCGTAGTACATGTTTGATTAATTGTATCAATGAAGTTATTTTCGACTTTATACCAATTATTATCTATTAAAAATATAGGCCTTGCATTAACTGAAATTTCACATGTAAGATGCATTGCAAACATTGCAACTGTTTTTTGGATAGCACCTCTAAAACCTTTTACTTTTATACCTGATAATGTATAATTAAAATCTAATCCTGCATGATTGTTAAATAACCATTTTAATCCTTCAAAATAAATTTTATCCTTATCATTTACAGTAGCAAAAGGATTTTGAGCTCCTCTCTCATAAAGTTCATATTTATCACATTGATAAAATTCTTGCAGTCTTGAAGGGTGAACAAAATCAATATCAAATCTCGGTGGATTTACAGCAGAAGTAGGTACTAATCTATCAAACATATCTTGTCTAATTCTAAAGTTTAATTCTCTTCTAAAATCACCCTCAGTAATATATTTATCTTTTATATGGATAAATGAAGTCAGTGAGTGATGAACTTCATTTTCCAAAACACTTGCAATGACTTTAAAAACTTGATGAAGTTCTCTGAATGTTACTCTAATTTTTATGCAAAAATATGAAGCTACTTCTAAATTAATTTTATCAGCAGTAAGGTCAAGGAAATCAAACAACGTATCTTTTAAATCTTGTCTTAAAACAATGTTAATAGATGTTGGAATGTTCGTGAAGTTTAACGTATCACTTAACTTTTGTCCATATTTAAAAGTAATCTTTTCTTCACTTAAGTTTCCTGAAATACCTCTGGTAACAATGAAATTAATAATATCTTCATTGGGGTCCGATAAGTATTCGTATAGTTCTAATCCAAAACGATGATTAATAAATCTTAGTATTGCTCTAATACCTGTGCCTCCAATGAATAAAAAGATATGGTCATCAACTTCCGCAAATAATACAAGTGATAATTGCTGAATAGTAAAATTATGTTCTGAAACTAATTCAGATGGTAAAAATGATGCCCAATATGAATCTTTTTGTTCTTCATTATAAACATATGTGGAGTATTTTACACCATCGTGAATTCTAAAAGGTATTGGAGTTCCAATGTTCTCTTCATCATCAATTTTACGTCTATGCGCATCTACAATATGTTGAATAATTTGTGTCGATGTATTGTAATCTCTAAATTCATAGAAAGTTTTATCAACTTGAAATATCTTAATTTCATATTTATTATCAGAATCGAAGAAATCGTTCATAAAAAGCGTTTATAATCAAATATAATGATTAAAATCAGTTGTAAGAAATTTCTAAAAACAAATCCTCAATTAACGACTATAAGTTCTTCTTTTGTAAAATATAAATTCTCGTTTACATAAGTTAATTTCTCATCGCCAATAAAAGCATCGCTAAATGGATTTCTCAAATCATCATCATGGATTACATCTGTATTATAATATTTTCCATTCTTAACTCTTTTAACCAATCCAAGTTCAATTAGATTATTAAACCTACTTCTATAGGATTCATATTCTTCTTTGCCTTTGAAATTGATTCTTTTAAGAACTCTTGCTCTATCCTTTTCTAATTGTTCAGGACTCGTAGCCTGTTTTCTATAGTTTATTAGCCAATGAAAATTATATAATGTTGATTTTGCGATGAATGTAGATACCTCATCGTAATTTCTATATTTTATCTTAAATGTAAAATTTCCGCCATGTGATGTTGGAATTCTGTCGTAATCAATTTCAACCTTTTCAATAAGAGAATTGACCATTTTTTTAAGAGACTCAAAATCAATTTCTTTAATATAACTTTCGATTGTTTCTTTCGTCTTCGAATTCCTTTCCTCATTGGAAGCTACAGACAATTTCTCAATAAGAATATCAACCTCCTTTTTAATTTTATCCAATTTTCTCTTTGATTTTAGATAATCTGTTTGAATTTTTTCATCATCTGAAAGATTAGGATTTGTAATAAGGTTGTATAGTTTATTGAATTGTCTAGTTTCTTTTTCTTTCTCAAGCTTCTTTTTATTTAATTCATCATTTAGCAGAACAACTTCTCCTTCATTTTTTGGAGCGTTTATAAGCATTTCTTTTAGGGTTTTACTTTCAAAGAGATGTTTTATAATAAACGTATCCATTTTTTCAATATTTATACCTCGATTTTCGTGACATATATGTTTTGTAGAAAGAGAGCGTCCCCAGCATTTATATTGCGAATTAGTGCTTTCCTGTCGTTTTTTTCCATAATATTTCTGTCCACACTTGGAACAAAATAGAACCTCATCTAATAGATATTTGAATTCTTTCTTTTTGCCAACTTTTATTCTTTTACTTGTGTATAAATCATTTACTTTATTGAAATAATCTTCCTCAAATATTTTGATTGGTATTTCAGTTTCAACTCTATTTTCCTTATCATGTTTTGACCAAATTCTTTTTCCTATGTATATCTTATTTTTAATTATACCATCAATCGTAACGCCACGCCATTTAGAATTCTTACGTGTTGGAATTTTCATATCATTGAGTTTATTAGCTATATGATAGTTTCCGAGCCCTTCAAGCTTCCATTTAAAAATTTGCTTCACAACCTCAATCTCATCTTCAGCTATAGCAAAATTATTGTCATTATCTCTAGTGAATCCATATGCTTTTAGACCATGAGTTTTACCATTAATGAATTTTTTTTCATTTGCACTTTTCACTTTCATGCTTGTCATTGAAACATGATAACTATTAATCAATGATAGCATTGAAGCCATCAACATATTAGTAGCGTCATTCAAATTGTATTCATTGCCAGCTGGATAATATCCAACATTATTGTTAAGGCATTCAGCCGAGAAGTATATCCAAATATTAGAGTCTCTTTCAATTCTTGATTGGTCATAACAATAAACATGAGTAATTTTTTTCTTGGAAATAAGTTTCATCATTTCACCAAAAGCGGGGCGAATTTTTTTAGTTCCAGATACTCCTTCATCAACAAAAAACTCATAATTCATCCCCAGTTTTGTCGCTAATTCTAAACCGCCTTCCTTTTGCGTTTCAATTGAATAATCTTGTTTTCCAGATTTTAGATTTGAAGTTCTACAATAGATTGCTAGCATAAGTTAAAGTCTTTAAAGATTAGTATATTCATTTTTTGGAAAATCTGCCTACACTTCAATATTTGTGTAGGCAAAGGCTTTCCATTTTTGACAACATTCTCATAAAATCAACTTTTGGATTGATTTAAGATTTCCATTATTTTTTGATGTGGGGGCATTATATTTAGTAACTTATAACCACTACCACAATCATCAACAGTATACATGACTTCAAGAATTAACAACAGTACTTCAACTTCTGATAATTTTTTGAGTTTTCGAGTTATTGATTTTAATTTAACTCCCCATTTTTCTTCGAAGTTCTTTAAGTCATTAGCAACTTCTAAGTCCGCAATAAATACGTCTTTCCAATTGACACATGATAAATCATGTTTTAAATGATGTGTTGAATCACAGATTAAATTCATTTCGTTTACGGTTAAACCGAATATTTTTACTTTACTCATAATTTTAAATTTTTTAATTAATAATTTATTTAAGTCAGGACAAAGGAGTCCCTGTTCGGATATTTTACCGAATATTTTATACTGAAAATCAGTTATTTGTTTTTTTTTGATTTTCGTGAAAGATTACCTTTCTTTCACATTTTTGAACTTTAATTTTTAAGCCATTCAATTGCTTAATACTGCGAGGATAGAAGGAAATTTTGATTCTCGCCACCTTTTTTGGTTTTTTCCTCTCCGTTGTATTGGAAATGGGCTTTTAAATCTTAGGCAGCATAACCAATAAATGTTGCTTTATCAATAAGCAAGTCAACAATATCCATAAGTTCTTCAAACTCATCTACTTGATTAACGTGCAATTTTAATGCTTCATTGATTTGATTTTCCAACAATCTTAATTCTGATTTGCTTGGTTTTCTTGATATTGGAAAATCATTCTGTAAAAAATAATGTCCACGCTTTTTCCCACTGTACCAAGCAATATTCATACTTTCGCCAAAAATGCTTAATGAAACAAAAATTGGTTGGACTTTTACTTGGATGTTTAATGGGAAAACAATTCTTGAAATAATTTTTCTCATAAAAATCCTAACTCCGAAACATATTGAAGTATAATATAATTTTACATATTTTTCATTGCGTTTACTTGCATTTGAATAGTCTGAATCAAACTGTTTTTTTAATTCATCACAAGCTTTAAGGAATTCTGATGAAAATTCTTCTTTGCTTCTACCAAAACTATCATGAAGATAACTGCTAACAGAGTTAGTCAATAAAATGCTTTCAATGATATTATGGTTGACAAAAACGTTATCAAGTTTATTATCAAGTTTATTGGCTTCTTCCATAACTTGGATAATTAAGCGAGCATAGATTCCTTCTTTTTTAGTATAAGAAGCATTTTTCATTTCATTTAACATTGATTGTGTCATTGATTTTTTGTTTGAATTTTTCATGTTATTAGGTTTTAATGATTAACATGACAAAGGTATGTGGGGTCAAAAAAGAGGGTCTACCGAAATAGACCCTTTTTTTATTTGTTATTTAAATTTATTTTATTTCTTTCGAAGAAATCCTCTATTTCTCTAGTGATTTCAGCTTTTCTAATTTTCTCTTTTTCTTTATCAGGATTTACTTTGTATGTTTTGTCAATTAATTTTTTTGCATTTTCAACACTGACCCCCATTATTAACCCTAATACCATGTTCTTGCTTTTTTTAGAAGTATCTAATTTCGATATAATATTTTCAATGCCCAATTGAATCAATATCTCATATCTTTCAGCTAAATTATAATTAGGTAGCTGAGAAAGGTTAAGTGTAATATCATCATCTGTCTCAGTAGAATCTTCAGGTAATGGTATTAGATTAATTTTAATTTCTTTTTTCTTTTGAAGAACTTCAGGGGTATAACCTTTTTTGAAAATTTCATCAGTTATAAAATCAAGTTTTCTTTGCCTTACTAGATTAAGAAACTCTTTGTTTTTATTATCTAATAATGAAACGTAGTCAAACATTAATAGTGAATCCTTAAAATCTGTATCTAAAAAATTATAATTAACATTGACACTATTAATCTCTTCAACAAAAAAATGTTTGTATTCATTTTTCAAAAAATCTAACTCATTTGAATTAGGAAACTCCTTTAAGTAATTTTCTTTTATCTGATGGTAAAAATTTCTATACACATCTACTGTGCAATTATGCCAAAAAATGAGATTATCATCGCAGAAGTTAAACATTTTAATAATAAACTGATTAATCATTTTATTTGATAATATGAGTTCTTTACTCAAACCAATTATTTCATTGTCAACTATAGCTTTCTCAAATGAATTTAAATATTGATGCGCCTTTGTCGTACGTTTAATTTTCTTTTTCAAATTAATTGATAAGGAGACACCTTGTTGAATAGCTCTTGAAAAAGTTTCAAACTCCAAATAAATATCATCTTCATCATCAATAGAGTTGTGCTCTTGTGATAAAGCTAAAAAATCTTGGTCACCATCTGATAAATATAGTCTTTCTTCTTCTGCTGCTTCAGGCATATTATCAAAATTAAAGGCATGATACTCAAACCATTCATTTCTAAAATTCTCTTCAAAAAGAATAACATCATCGCCTTTAATATTAAATGATTCATAATCGCTATCTGATAAATTCCCATTATTGTTTACAAACAATTCCTTGAGTTTAGATTCGACCGTCTTAAAATATTCTAGTTTTTGTTTTTTAGTCATTGTAATTGAGATTGAAATTACAAACTCAAATATAATTACTTTGTTGCAATTACTTTTATACGTTGTTTGACGCTTGATATCTTTTATGTAATCTATAGACACTTGTTGGATTATGAAGTTTTCCTTTTGCAGTACCAAAATTCAGTTGATTTAACAAATTAGCTATCTTATCGTAGCTGAATCCTTTTGCTCTATATTCAACAATTAGAGCTGTTGATTGCACATTCGATTTGTTACTAAGTGCTTTTTGTTTAATACTTTCTACCCCTTTTTTCTGAGCTTCAGAGGTTAAATTTTGTGGAGAGCCAAGTTTTATACCTTGCCTCTTTCTTTCAGCTAAAGCAAGGCAAGTACGACTTGATATAGCCTCCCTTTCTGCTTGAGCAACTGTCGCATAAATTCCCAAACTCATTGTATTAAAGCTAGGCATATCTAAAGCTTTTATTTCAATATTGTTTTTTGCAACACGGTCACGCAGCTGAAATAAAAATGAAATGCATCTCGAAAGTCTATCAAGCTTTGCTATAATTAAAGTGCATTCTCGTTGTTCGCATAATTTAATTGCTTTTTCCAATCCTTCACGTTTGTCATTTTTCCCGCTTTCTTGTTCTGCCACTTCACCTATTAATTCGCCTCCAATACTTTTGATATAATTTTGAACAGCGGTCTTTTGTGCCTCAATCCCCAAATTCTGTTTTTGCGTTGATGTGCGATAATAAGCAATAAATTTTGTCATGGTATATATTTTACGGATGTTAAACGTTCGTTTATGATTTGTAATTTCCACGAGTGTAAGAGGAAATATTTTCCCGCGCCAGCTTTTTGGGATATTTTTTTGATTTTCTTCCAAAAAGAAAACCCTGCGCAAAGCAGGGCATCTTCTTATATTTTATATCGATAGAATTATTTGCCCTCTATGAAGTCGATAACAGGAACCAGCATGTCACAGTAGCACCCTTCAACGGTTTTAACTACTTCACGATTTTTATTGATGAATATAATTGTATAATCATCCACCCATCTTAAACAAACTTTTACCCAGCCTTTATGGGTTAATCCTTTTACTTGAAAAGCCAAACCTCCTTGAAATTCTTTCGATTCACTAATTGCTGCGAAATGTCTAGCTCCCCAAGCCATTAATGCCGAACGGTCTGCATATTTGATTTGGTCCATGATTGTTTGGGCGATTTCCATTGTTCTTTCTGATGTTTCCATGTTTGTATATTTTAATATTCCTTGTACACCACGAGTGTACAAGGAATATTATTCCCGTGCCAGCTTTTTCACAACTATTTTTAAAAAACTTTCAGCTGTAAAGACCCGTGAATAGGGAGATTGTAGAAATATTTCACTTTTCCCCATAGCAAAATATGTCTTTTCCTCCAGGGCGAAATATTTATCAATAAAGGATAAATATGATAAAAGAAAAGACAGAAGGGATTAATGTACTTTCCCTATTTGACGGCATCTCTTGTGCCAAATTAGCTCTGGAAAGAGCAGGAATAAAAATCAGTAAATATTACAGTTCCGAAATAGATAAATCAGCTTTAGCAATCCAAAAGCATCATTACGGAAAAGATAAGAATTTCATTCAGCTGGGTGATGTAAAAGATATTAATGGAATTGATTTAAACGATGAGATTGATTTGGTGATATTTGGTTCACCTTGTACCAATTTAAGCAGCATAAACCCTGTTGATAGGCGTGGTTTGGAAGGTGATGAATCGAAGCTATTCTATGAAGCTCTAAGGATATTAACCGAAATCAGGGTTTCAAAACCAGCAAGCAAAAAACTTTATTTTTTAATGGAAAATGTAGCGAGCATGAAGGCCATTGACAGGGATAAAATAACCGAAGAACTATCAAAGATATTTTATGATGTAGAGCTATTGAAAATCGATTCAGCATTGATAACACCAGCACATAGAAGACGTTTGTATTGGACTAACATTCCTAATGTTTCAGTTCCTAAGTCAATTGATATAAAGTATTCGGATATTCTTGAAAATGGATTTGTAGATAGAGATAAGGCCAATGTTTTATTATCAGGTAATGTCACCTTGACCAATGGGATATTCAGGCATTTTAAAATGAACATTGGTAATATCATTTACAAAAATGAATCATTCGCAAAACTGCCAATTGATGAGAAGCTTTTGAAATATCCAGCAATTTTGGAATCGTCGGGGTACATTGGAAAATCGGGTAGTAACCCCGATGAATTGGATTTTCCAAATGGGTGCTATCGTCATCCTTCTATTAAAGAGTATTCTCGCTTAATGACTGTTCCAGATAATTATGTGGAAGGTGTTCCTAAAATCAGCAAAACTGATAAATTAAAAGTTTTGGGATTGGCGTTTTCAGTTGATGTAGTTGCACATCTTTTAAAAGAGTTAGAATAGTAAAAAAGAAAAAGAGCCGGAGACGGCTCTTTTTTATTTTCTTAGTATTCGTCTCTGAATATTTATTCCCAACCTTTTTCGACTACCCAATAGGAAACTCCATAGTGGAACCCACTTTTAGCCACAAATAAATCACCAATAGCTCTTTGCTCCATTGTTAAATCTCCATTATTGTCCCATTCCAAATATCTTTTAGTGTCTTTTGCGGTCAACTCACCAACTTTAAAATTATAAGTTTCATTTGATGGCTGTGTCATATCCCAGTTGTAATCATTCTCATTATTATGGTCATTAACAGTTGACCACGTCTTAATCGTATTTCCTTCTATAAGTAGGCGAACGTGAATGGTTAAGCCTCCTGATGGGTAATAAGCTAGATGCCACTTCCCTTGCACGTAATTTAGAACATCGCTTTCGTTCTTGAGATTCACTTCTGAATTTTCAGATTCTGAATCCTTGTTGATGTTTGAATCACATTTCACAGCCCACATGAAAATGATAAATGCGAATCCTAAAATGTACAGTAAATTATTTTTCATTTTTGATAATTTAGAATTATAACTATTAATAATTGAATTAGAAACTTCGGATTGCTCTAACATTTATTGCCAAAGCTGGAGATTGTATATATAAATGTTGTCGCCAATAATTGTTATTTGAATGCCAATCCACACTCCAAACGTTTGTCATTGGACTTGAATTATACGGATTGGGGTCCGCGGAATCGTTGATATCATGTGATGAACTCCAAGTATTTTCATTTATGCTAAAAAAGTCAGGTATAGGATGCTGATACTTGAAAAAATAAAGTACCAAGTACAATTCTTCCCTTGATGGCAAGTACCAATCATCTTTACCATTTTGAACCAAATCATAGCATATTTTAGCCGCATAAGTTTCACCATTATTATTGCCAATATGATTGACAATTTTAGTGGTGTTTTCTTTTCCAGTTCCGATATCAACACCTAATTGTGGTACTGGAACAAGCAATTGAGTTTGTGGATTACGGGGTAATTCTCCCCATTCTACAAGACCTAATACTCCAGTTACTTCAAGTCCATGTTGACCAGTGACATCTAGAGAAAATATACGACCTCCCCCTGGACCAATACCTCCTAATGTATAAGTTGTCGGTGTTGGATTTGGGTCAGGGTTTGTATTATCGTTTGCAGAAGAATCATCACTGCTACACGAGAACAAAACAGCTAATAATGAGAGAGTAAATATTTTTTTCATCGCTTCAATTTTATGGTTACAGAGCAAATATATACGAAAAATAGGTTATAAGCAACCTGTCGTAATGAATTAGTTGTTTGCGACTTCTTTAATCTAATTTCCACTCATGGAAACAAAACAAAAAAATGAAGTAATACTTCTTGGTAAAAAGATAAAAGCATTAATAGTCGAGAAAAACTTAACTGTTATGAATGTAGCACACGATGCTAATCTTGATGCTACTAATCTTAGAAAGTATATTCGTGGTTCCCAAGAAATGAAGGTTACAACTCTCATCAGAATTGCATCGGCTTTAAATGTTTCAACTAGTGAATTACTTGACGATTTGAAACCCAAGAAGAAAAACTAACTCTTCTTTTTCCTTTTTAATAGCCTATATAACTCATCCAATTCCTTATCGGTTATTCCATCCATTATTAATATTAATGGGAATTTAGGCTCTTCCGTCCTTAATATTTCTCTTAATTGTGAGAATTTGATTTTCAATTTTCTTTTCATGATTTCCTTTTATAATAAATACTTTCCCCATAGGATTTCGCTAAAATTTTTAGAAAAAAATTTTTAGAAATTTTCAAAACCAATCAAAGTGCTTCAAAAAATGGGAATATGAATTTCCCTTGAAGAGGGCGGTCACCGCAGATTGAACTAGATTAAAGCCTTATATGTCTTGAAGTTACAAACAGGTAGGGAGTACATTAACTTTAAAAAGTCTAATTTACTTCTCATCAGCAATGAGTTGTCAATGAAGCACATAAAATACCAGGTTTTATGGACTTTTGTTGGTTTATTCACGTGGTTTTGATACATTCACGGAGTATAAAAACCTGTAAACATGAGTAATAAACAAAATTTCAATGATTTCTTCCCAACAGATAATTCATCAAGCACAAACCTAAAGTATGATTTAGTAGCCAGTAAATTTATGACTGGATTTGAAAATCATCAAAGAAGACAATACCATAATGCCCAATCCACTACATTTCTTTTTGGAATCATTGGAGGAATATTCCAAATAGCTATCGGGTTAATCATCTTCTCATTTGGCATCTTGAAAAGCATCTTCAACACCTCAAGCAAGTAAAACATCCTTTAATAATGTTTTTTGCGATATTTATGAATTTTGTGAAGCATTGATTTTATTGGTATTCACAACGATTTTATACCTTTTTGATACACATAAGGGCGGCACGCTTTTGGAAATTCCAACCGCAGGCGGTCCTTATGTGTATCATTTTTTAAAAATATCCTCTACAAGCCTTATGAATAAAGGGGGTATAGAGAATCATAAATTTCGCATTATTGATTTTCTCATTAAAAAAGGATTATTTCTGGGTGTTTTCAGTTTCTACAGATACTTATTGATAAATGCCATGGGCAAAAACTTTATATCAGTTTCTAATCCATTGCTATTGACTATGTCTTTATTTTTTCTTATATTTTATGAAAATCAGAACATAAGAGAATAAACTCTCTAAAATTCTTGCTTGCTGGCAGGTCGCAACTGTCAGCTGCTCTTAGCAGGCCAAATCAAGAGCATAACCATTCCTAACAGAATGGAAGAATAAGAGCATAAATATTAATGAAAATTGCAAAAAATGAGTACAGGTATGTTACAAAACCAGTACTGGATTACATAACAAAAACAGACTACAAAAGAAAAGATGATTTATACTGCATCATTGACCTAATATACAGAAGACAAATCTACTTCAAGACCGAACTGCAAAGACGTTACGGCTATATTGAAATTCCTAGGTCTTCGTTCCAAAAACTGATACCAAGTCCAAATAACATAACAGAAGCATTGGACTTCTTAGTGGATAACGGTGTGATTAAAAGAAATGATTTCTATACCTATGGCACCATCGGAAAAGCTAAAGAATATAAGATAATGACGGAATATCTTGGGTCTAAGGTTCCAGTTGAGATAACTGATTCCAAAATAAACAAACGCATAAAAGAAATCAAGCTAAGTGCTAGGAAGAAAAAGGTGAAGAATCTTGAATTCTTCAAATCCAAATATTACAAGAATTTCAAGATTGATTTTGATAGTGCTATGTCTGCCATTACTGAAAAAGCGATATCTGAAATCAACGAGTTATGCAAAAAAATCAATTATGATATCAGTGACAAAAGGATATTGGATTTAATAGAATGCAAAGCCAATAACTCAATGGATAGGATAATCATTACCCAACGTTGCGGTTTTGTACTGCATGATATATTACATCGATTGATGGTCCATCAACAGCAGGTATACGCCATTCATGACGGTTATTTGTTCTTCAAAAGAAACAAAACTAACAAGCGTTTGGATACCAACCTAACATCATTGCCGTCATATCTTAGAAAGTTCCTTAAAAGCGATGAAAAACTGTTCAATTTGGATATCAAAAACAGCCAGCCGTTCTTTTTATACACCAAGCTCTTGAATGAAAATGGAATTGATAAAAAGGAATTGAAATTGTACGGTGAATTGGTGGTTAACGGAGTACTTTATGAATACTTAGCCAATCATTTCTTCAGAATTGATTTTGATTCATTGCACGATGATGACAAGGTGATTTACAGAGAGAAATCTAAAATAAACCTGTTCAGGATTTTCTATTCGAAAGTGTCATCTTACATAGGTATCAAGGAGGCATTTTCGAATAAGTTCCCAACGATTATGAAGTATATCAATCAAGTTAATTTCAAAAAGAACAATACGCTTGCAGTGCTACTTCAGGAAAGGGAATCATTGACGGTTTTGGATATGGTGATGGTCAGACTTCAGGAGAAGGAAATCAATCCTTTTACGATTCACGATTCGTTTTTAGTTAATGAAAGTGAATTATTGATTGTTAAAGAAACCTTGATTAATGTCTGTATGGAAATGTATGGAATTTCACCGCAATTGCATGAGAAGGATTTATTAGGGGAAAATGGAAATGAAGGGGAATTTGAGTTTATTGATGATGAATATATTTTGCCAGAGAGTTTTTTGAATAATTATGATTAGTCTTTATAAATTGATTCAAATAGTATACCATCACTATCAATTCCATTAGGATTTACATATGCTACCTCTGTCAAATCAGATTTATATTTAACTTCAGAAACTCTTTCAGGAATGTTTAGTCTCTCAATTTTTGATATATCTTGATGACGATAGAATCTCAAAGAGTTTGTTGCTAAATCATAATCATATTTAATCCGAATCGACTGTTCAACAGAGCACCCAAGTGTTTTTGAGACAATTGAAAAAAGTTTTGTAATCAAAGATGTTTCAGAAATTTTACTTTGAATTGATTGCATTAAATCAGTTACACTCTTTCCGTTTGCTGTTTGTTTTGTAAAAATAGAAGCAATTAATACTTGTTTATCTTGTGGCGGGTCCAGTTGTTCTGATGAAAAAATGTGTACCCTATTTAAACTGCTACTGCTTTTGACCTCTATTTTTTCTATATCAGCGTTAAAGTCAAATTTTTCTTCAGGAATGTTATGCCAGTAATTCAATAAACATTCGGGGTTTTCGGCTTTATCTATTAGAAAAAGTTCAGCCCATAAACCTTGAAGAGTTTTTGAAGGTGAATCGGAAAGTGAACGAAAGATTTCAATAAAACTTTTGAATGTCTCAAAAATTTCTTTCTGTGTTGGATTCTTGGATAATGATTGAAGTAATGTTTCTGCAATACCTAAAAAATAGGATTGAAGATTAAGTTGCTCACTCCTAAATATAATGACTGTAAAATTATCAAATTTCGAATTTCCGTTTTCTGAAACTTTACACTCAAGATTATGTGTTAGTTCAATATATTTTAAACGAACATTTTTTTGAGAAAAAAATGTTCTATCTGTAACTGATGAAATCAGAATTACAGGAAATCCTTCATTATTTACTCCAATTTTTGCAAATGAAAATTCATCCAATGTTAAAGCATTGAAAAGTTTTGGGCTATCTGAATCTGGAATAATTAATTCTAAAAAAGCATCTAATAAATTCATATGTTATCAGGTTGTCTGATGATATCTTTACCTATAGTTTCAGGTATCCAAACAGCTATACTTACTAAATCTTCATAATGTGGTGAACCATTTTCATCAATGATTTCATTTCCATTTGTGTCTGTAAGATTAAGTCGGTGAATTTGAATTGTAACCATATTCTGATTCTTAATATTTCTATCTCCAGGGTAAACTTCACCTTTTCTTAATCTCCCATTTGTTGTTGGCTGCTCTCCTTGAAATAATTGCTGTATAGCATCATTTTGATTTAGCCTACGTTTTCTAATTACTTGAAAAACCTGATTGCTCTGAATTTTAGAACTCATTAAGTATACTAAACAATTTTCGTTTGGATTTTCCTCCACATATCCATTAATAACTCCTCTCAAACTCGAATAAGTTTGACTATCACTTTCACGAGTGAATTTCAATTTATTAAGAAGTTGTTTTATACACTCGGCAAGAGAAACTTCTGCAACTAAATGTTTCTGTAAGTCTGTTCTCTCGCTATGTCCTGTATCTGCTAAAAAAGTGGCTAAATGATTTGCTGTAAAATCTGCAACTATTTTCTGATTATATGGAATTAAATTATCTGTATCGTGAGGAGCTCGAACAATAAACCATTCTTCACCAAAATAATCTCTGTCAATATCATTAAACAAAATATTAGGACGAGTAAGGTTTAACATTTGGTCTAAAACGGTTTCTCTATCCCATTCATTCAAATGTTTATTATTTACATCAAATTCTTCAAGTCTTCTTCTTACATCTTCCTCATGCTCAATTATTGAACGAAAAGCATCAATATTTGCTTGGTCAAGCCATACTCTACAAAAACCTATATAACTTCCTTTATATCCAAAAAATCTCGCTCTCTGCAAAGTTGTATCAACTTGACCAGTTGCCAAAGGTCTCGGCATATAAGTTACTGTTAAGCCTTCAACAGTAAATCCTCTATCCATTGCTTGACCTCCTACTAAAATATGAGAATAAAAATCACTCCAACGAATTTCAGGTGTTCTACCTCTGCTGGCATTCACTTCCATTATTCTTGTGTTTTTTATAGCATGAAGAAGCCTATTTACTGTAAGTTCTTCAAATGTTGGCAAATCATCAACTGTAAGTTTTAAATCGTTGTAAGCTTCTTTAAATTCCCTTAATAATTCTTGTTTCTCAACTTCATCAGAAGGGTCTGTCCTTTGCAAAAGTCGCTTCCAACTCTCACAAACACTTCTTATCCAATTAAAAAAGATGTTTTGAGCGTTTGTAAGTCGTGATGGATGAACCATCATTGAACGGTTCCTCTGGTCTTTTTTTATTTCACCAGCTACCACTCCCAAGAAAAAAATTCTCAAAGAATAAAGTAAACTTTCTGGTGGTTCACTCAGTATATTGTGATTTGTTGGTATTTCATTCGGGAGAATTACTTTAACTAAATGTGGGTTCTGAATAAAAAAAGCATTTCCTCCTGTATAACCATTCCCTGGTGTTAATAGTTTTATAAAGTTAGGAGAAAGTCTATCCATAATATTAATGAACAGATTTGCTTGTGGTGTTGCGGTATATTGTAAAAATGTGTGATGAGGAAAAGCACTTCTTAATTCATTTATTCTTCTATAAATAGTTGAAGCTTCACCTTCATTTACATCATTTCCAGCTTGGGCGTTTGCACGCCCTCTTGTATTTAAGCTAGCTTGGTCGCTCTCGTCATCTATTATTAAAGTTGGGACTCCCTCAAGATTCAATCCTCTAAAGATGTTTGTTAGATTGTTCAACCTTGTGCCATTTTTCATTACAGTTATCAAGAGGGTCGAACAATTTTCTCTTGGATATGTTGGGTCAGCCCATTGCTCTAATTTCATATCAATTGTATCCCTATCCTCAATCGAACCAGCATTTTTCAAAATTGTCCATTTGCGGTCAAACCTTGTTTCAACTTGTAGGTCTTTTCTCATTCTTTCGTAGGATTGCTCTGAAAGTGGTATAGAAGTACCTGCAATAATGATTACTATTTGATATTGATTATCGTTTGCTAATGCTGTTAAAGACGTAAAAGATAGTGTCTTACCACTCTGAACATATCCTATAACTAAACCCGTTTCAATATTTGATAATTGGTTTGGGTCCCCACACATTTCAAATATTTTGAAAGTTTCATCGATTACTTTTTCACCTGTAGAATTAATCGTTCCTGAGGCATCAACAAATCCTTTATTTTTTATCAATGTAGTAATTTCTTCTCCCTGATAAGGTTGCCATTTCGAATTATTGGAATTATTTGAGCCTGTTATTTCTATTATTTCAGCCATGTTATTTGTGTGAGATTTTAGTAATAAGTTCATTGAAATTTCTACGAATTTCGCCTTGTGTCTTTGCGCCACTTTCTTTAGCAATTATTTCTGCCAAACCCATGGCGGCTACCATTTTTAAAATTGGCTCAATTTTAGCATTGTCAGTACCTGCATATTCAACCATAAACGGATGAGTTAAGGAAAGACGAATACCTATCTGTCTTTCGCTTTTGAATAATGAGGGATTTTTAATCAAGTGGGGGCCAACTTCAAACAATTCGTTAAGCGAAGGGTCATATGATAATTCAATTGAAATACACCAATCGGTTTTATTAAAATTTACTCTAAAATCCTTATGAATAGCTTTTTCTGTTTGAACCAGTGGTGTCTCCGATTCCTCTTCTACAATAGGTTTTTCAAATGTTTCTTGAATAGCTTTTGGTGCTTTATCTTCAAAATCAGAAACTGTTTGGGCTAAAGCCTTTGCCCCCGAATCCTTATAATCCTTTTCATTTGCTCTCGCCCTATATCTTTCAGCTTGGGTTAACAGTGGGAAGTTATCTGTTGAAAGTTCCTCCCGTAAACATTTAAGAAAAACATCAAGATTATCATCCCATTGGATACCTTTCTTTGTAAATGAAACATCAAAACCTTCTAAATGAAGTTCTCCAAAAACTCTTTGAAATCTAAAACTATTAGGGGCGCCAAAAATAAATTCAGGTCTAAAGCCATTGTCAAAACTTCCTTCTATTACACGGCCTCTTCTGAAAAGAGCGAAACCTGCTTCGGCAGTCGAACCAGTTTCACGAATTGCAACAAATCCTCTAACGCTAAGTCCTTCTTCTACATCAAAATCAATTGCTTTATTCCATACAATTGCTTCTCCATCTGTATCATCATACTTTGGAGCAACTAAAACTTTTGGCTCTGAAAATTTTAATTCAACATTATCTACAATCAATTTTAAAATCCCTTGTCTAATAAATTCTCTATAAATACTTGCTAAATGTGACTTAACTTTACCAAGACCTTTCCTTCTCGGCATTTTATTTACATTATGAAGTTCTATAATAGTATAATGCAAATTTTCATTTACGGGTTTTGAGGTGTATTCTAATTCTTCTATTTTATCTTCAAATATCTCATTCATGTCAAACTTTACGGTTTTTTCGTAAGTTTCACCTAGCGCAGTAGTTCTTACGCTCCATAAGTCAGAAAACCAACAAGACGCCGATTTCATACCCATTCCAAATTCAGAAAGCCCATTAGTGTCACTAGGAATTTCAGCCGCTCTAAAAGCTCTTGCATAATTTGATTCTTCAATTCCTCCTGCATTATCACGAATAGTTATTTTACTTTCAGGGTCATTGATTTCAATTATCACTTCAAGTTGAAAGTCATCTCCATGAAGGTCTTTTAATCTCTTTGCATTATTTTGATAACTTTGAATTGCATTATCTACAAATTCAGCAAGTGCAAACCATGTTTCATATTCCAAATACTTTAAAACTGAAAGCATTGAAACATTTGGTCTTATATTTACTTTGTTACTCATAATGCTACACTTTTTGAGATTTTATTACCACTTAATTTTGTTTCAGGTATTTCATCATGTGTATTCCTATCAATTGGTCCTCGAATTAATTGATTTGCAATAAGCCCAATAATATGAGAGTTTACTGCATTTCCTAAAGCTTTAAAAGCGGCATTGTCATTATCTGGCAACTTAATACCTTCTAATGATTGGAGTTTCAATCCTTCATTTTTCGAAATGTATCTTTTTTGCCAACCAATAATCGGAATTTGAGTTGTTGTACAAACTAGAGAAGGGAAGAAGTCAACTTTTTTAACCCTAATACCAGAAGCTCTAAATTGAAGAATGTAATTAGTTATTTTACGCTCATTCTCGCCAACATTCCATTCAAGTTTTTGCCAACTTTGAGAAGGTAGCTGCCCAATTTTCTTAACTACACTTTCTATATACTCCTTATTTTCTTTATAAAAAAGCCTGTTGTATTTTATATATCTTTTCTTCCAATCAGGAAATTCATCTTCAACCCTTGCATAGCTTGGCAAATTTGCAAGTTGTTCCTCTTTAGTCATTCCTTTTAAACTCTTTCCAAAATTTCCTTTATATTTTGATAGTTCAGTCTCAGAAAGATTATGCGGATACTCATCTTCATAAGGATATGTTGCTCCGAATTCCATTCCCCAAATTGGGAAACCAGGCAGTTTCACGTTTTTTGGAACACTACTTATAAATTCTTGCCAAAGTTCTAAACAATCTTGATTTACTTGTGGAAGTAGCTTAGCGTTCTTTGGTTTAGAATCAATAAATCTTTTCACGTCAATATAATCCGATTTTAAATCGTCGATTTCTTTAAAACTAAAATGTGATAAACCTATTTTAGACCCCACAATGAAGATTCTTTTTCTATGTTGTGGGATTCCAAAATCTTGTGGCGAATATATTTCATGGTCAACTGCATATCCTAAATTTTCAAGGTCTTCTTTCATAACACGCCAAGTTTCTTCATTGTCATGTTTTGCGATAAAAGGAACGTTTTCAAGGATAAAATATGTAGGTTTACGAAACTCTAATATTTTAACTATCTCATCAAATAAAGTTCCTCTGTCATCTTCTCGTCCAAGTTGTTTTCCTGCTTTTGAAAATGGCTGGCATGGAAAACCAGCGCATAAAATATCATGTTCTGGAATTGATTCTAATTCCACTTTTCTTATATCTCCGTATGCTTCAATTTTCCAATTATCATTATAAACTTTACGTAAGTTCGCATCAAGTTCGCTGGCAAATACACACTCATGGCCAAGTTCATGCAAAGCTTTATGAAAGCCTCCAAGTCCCGCGAATAAATCAATAAATTTCATTTATTAGTTTTAGATAATTATTCTTATGAAAAACCTGTTCTCATTGTAAAAAGTATCAGGAATTTACATTATTGTTCTGCTTCAAAAATAGATAAAAGAATTTTAATCCTGTTCATTATTAAAAAATCTTACAATGTAATGTAAGATATAGATAATCAATTAATTGTTGTTAAAAAACCATATTTTCGACTATTATTCATACTTCTTTTTTCGTTTATATTTCTTGGAATTCAAATATTCTGAAAAATCATCTTCGGCAATTTGGCTCAGTTCCCTATATCCGTGCCAAAAAGCATCTATTGGTGTTACGAAAAGTTTGTTAACTAAAATTTCTTTACATTCTTTATTTGTATCCAATTTGCGAAATTCATTTATTAAAAGAAATCCTTGCTCATTGGTGGATTTAACCTCACCTCGCGAAATATTTATAAAATATTCTTTCTCATCAGTTTCAAACAATACTTTTATTTTAGGACTAAATCTAACAACTTCATTTTTTTTTGCTTTTTTTATTAAGTATAGAGTTTCGTTAATTGGATTCTCTAAAGGTCTTCCCCAATCGTCTGTACTCAATGGGGATTGATTAATTGAAAAAGACATTCTTATTTCCTTTTTACCATTTCCTAGGTCTTGAGTAAATTCATACTCAGTTAGCATATCTAAAATTTCAGACTTAACTTCATAATGAGCATAGTCAGAAGCAAAATTTATTTGAAAAATATTTTCTAATTCTACTATAAAAACAGGAGATTGAATTTGTGTTTTTTTTATAGCTTTTTCTACTACTACCAAATCTTCTTTTCTGTAAAGAACTAGATTTATTGAGGTATCAATCATTTATTTATGTTATCTTAATCTTTGAAGATTAGTTAAATATTTTTTGCATAATCGTTCTTCATGTGTACCATTTAAAGCCTTATGCACCGAATACATTCCACCCATTCCTATTCCTAAAGCCCCCAATATTTCTTTGGTATACTCAGCAGATAAAGCCTCTTGATTATTAATTAGCATATATGTTGAAAATGGGATAGATGCTAAACCAATTCCCATAAGAACTATTTCTCTTGTAAGCTCAGAGTAAATACTATTGAAACTTTCAATAAAATCTCTTTCAGTAACTCCATTTCCTATTGATTCTTCAATTTTATCAATTTGATTATTAAATGCTGTTATTTTATCCCTATTGGCATTCCTAAACTTAATTAATTTATCAATACTTATGTCTGCTATATTAGCAGGGACTAATAAACTTATAATTCCCTTCATAAATTTTCTTCTTGTTGGAAAACCATTATTCCCAATTCGGGCAAAATTCATGTAATTATCAAAATCTACATTGTCCGTAATAATAGAACCATTCCTTTGGTGGGATATTTCCTTTGCAAGATGTGTCATAAATAGAAACGCTAAATCTTTTGACAACAATAACCCATCATTGTTTATTTCTCCTAAATTATTTTGCACACAATAGTCACCCCATTGGAATGAAAATTTTTCAGAATATATCTGGTAATTCCATTTATTCCTATCTCTCCAATTTCTAGAGACATTAATCCTATTGAAAAGTGTACTTCTCCTATCAGTTTCTAGAAGAAATTTTTCAGTTTCTTCAATTGATTTTATAGAAGCTCTTTCCCCTTGATGGTATTCTGGAGAATACATTTCTACTAAATCTGTTTCATTAGATAGTTTTCTATAATCATCAGTAATCAGATGTTGACGACCATAAGGCACTATACTTTCAAATTTTTCGAGATATAAAATTGAAAATTTTAACCATTCAGTATCGGGTGGTTCTAAGTTCGGGTAGTATAGATATTTTTTCATTTTTATAACTTTTGGAGAGCAATGTATAACAATTAATGAACACCAAACAATCCCTGATTTCGGTGATATTTAATCTAACTGAAATAGGTGATATATTTAGATTCTCGATAGTAAATAACATCAATAAATTCATTATTTCATTACGGAAAACCGTAACAAGAAAACGAATTCTAATATATAAAGCAATACGTATTTATACTGATTCGATTTCGATACTTTTACTTAGTTTTGCTTATCTTAATTGCAATTAGCAGTAATATTAATTCCCTTTTACTAAATAAATGGAACGATTAAACTATTTCAATCCCTACACCAGCAAGAACTCTAATCATGAAGACCAATTAACAAGAGCTTTTTTAGTTTTAATAAAACATTCATTTCATGCTTTTACATCCTTTTTAAGTTATATCAATAAACAGAACAGTAATAAGCAAAAATTTGAATTTATTGATTACCTAGATGAAGGCTGGAGTTTTGAAACCCAAAGAAGTAACCCATATATAGAAACAAGTTTACTAGCATCAATCCTAATCACAGACAATAGTTTTGAAAATAACTTTCAAATAAATTTTAGTGAAAGAAATGCTCGTTATGATGGGATAATAACATTTGGTGCAAAATTAACTTTTGTTATAGAGAATAAACCAAGGTCATATAACGTTTGGTTTGACCAGCTAAATCCATCAAGGAATAATTTATCAGAAGAAACAGAAATTGTTAAGTCACCAATAATATTAGAATGGAAAACTATAATTAAACATTTAAATCTTATAAAAACATTAGAATCAATTAACGGTTTTGAAAAAATTATGATTGAAGATTTTTTGAATTATATTGACCAAGACTTCCCATTTTTAAATCCATTTGATAATTTTAAGCTTTGCAAATCAAATAGTGAACTTTTATACCGTAGAATAAGCAATATTTTAAAAGAAATTGTAGTTGATGAGAATATTGTTGAATATCATCGCGGTTGGGGGTTTTATATCAAAACACCATTCGATGCAATCAAAAAAATTGGATTGATATTGGGTCAAAAGGATAATGTATGGTGGTTAGAATTAAGCCTATATTTTGGTGATACCCAAAGTCAAGCCAAAACCTTTTATAGTAGTAATCCTGACCTTACTAAACTCAACAGTAATTGGTCTTATCATTATCCTAATTTCCATTTGGCCTTTGTAACCTCCAATCTTGTTTGGTTCTCAACAAAAAAAGAGTATAATAAAAAATATTTGGAATTTTGGAAAAATAACAAATCACTGATTCATCAGCATCCAAGAAATCAAGTCCAAAATCTCATTGACACGCTTGAAAATGAAAATATAATAGTAATTGATGACAAAAAAATCAATCAACTCAATGAACGTTTTTTTGATACTGCAATGCAAACTATTAATATATGTCCAGGTTTTGGACTAATCACTGAAATTTCTTCCAATTCTTGTGAAGATGATGATGAAAAAGGAGAACTAGTTTACTACATAGCCGAACAAATCAAAAATGGACTTCAAATAATCGAATGTGATGCGAACCAAATTATAAAAGAGCAATACTTTCGTTAACAAAAATTAACCTCCCTTAAGTTAAGCGAGGTCATATTATTTTATCTATTTTCCAAGTAAAGTCTAGTATTATTGATTATAGCTGGAATAATTGGTCGAATATTTACATTGTATTTCACTTTAGGAGGGTAAATATTTGTTTGGATACAACTTGAAGCAATAAGTTTAGAATTGTAGCTTATGTTTATTTTAAGTAATTCATTTTTAAGAGGTTTATAGAACATTATTTTTTCACTGTTGGAATCATAATTTTTCCAAAGCAAATCAATTGATTCAGATTTCAAAAGGTCCCTAATTAAATCTGTCACTGAAGTGATAATTTCAACAGAGTTGTTGAAGTCAATGTGATTTTTATGGTAGTTATTACACTTGAAAAATCTTTGGCAAATAATTTTATCATTAAAAGATAATGTAAAATCAAACTGGTAATCGGATTGTGTTTTCATGATAATGAATTTTGAGTTAAATTTTTAATTTCTAAATCAATTAAAATAACTTACGCAAAATCAGTTACATGCCATCAAACAACATATAAATTATATAGGATTTAGAATTTTTCAAACACACCCAATCCAAACAAAGCAAAGTCATACTTTACGGGGTCTATTGGGTCTAATAGACGAAGATTTGTATCTAATTCTACTAAGGCTTTACCATCGTTCTGTTTGCGAGTAAGCAATCCTAATTTACGGGCTACATTACCCGAATGTACATCCAGCGGACAAGAAAGTTTGGATGGAGCAATACTTTTCCAAATTCCGAAGTCGACGCCTTTAATGTCTTGTCTACAATTCCACCTCAACCACATATTAACCCTTTTACAAGCAGAGTTTTTACTTGGGTCAGATATATGTTTTTCTGTTCTGTTAAGATGGTCTATCTCGAAGAATATTTTCTTAAATTCAGAAATGCTTTTTTGCATTGAATCAGTCTCTTGATGATTAGTAAAAATTGATTCAAGTCCATAGTGATTCTTATAAATGTTTTGAAGACATTTGATGAAAACGACAAAATCCTGACTGTTAAAAGTTCTATGTACAAAACTTTCTAATCGTTCCAAATCACTTTCATTATATGACATTATAAAGTCATACGGTGAGTTCCCCATTAAGGAAATCATTTTTTTTGCATTGGTAATAATCATTTTACGATTACCCCAAGCAATTGTTGCAGCTAGAAATCCAGAAATTTCAATATCTTCTTTTAGAGAAAAAGCATGGGGTATTTGAATCGGGTCACTTTCAATAAAGTTTGGATTGTTATACAATTCAACTTTTTCATCAAGAAACTCCTTTAATTCTGAATGATTTAATATCATTGGTTAGTTATTATATACATACAAAAGTACTACATAATCGTTTAAGATTTAGCTACACTATTTATACGTACTAACATGTTGATTCGTTTGGCCGCGGAACCACCTAGGGGATCTGGTAAATGTTTTTCGGTTCGGGCTAAATGATCAATTTCAAAGAAGATTTTTTTGAATTCGGAAATGCTCTTTTGCATTGAGTTTTCTTCCTGATGCATTGCAAAAACTGCTTCCAATCCACCATGGTTTTTGTAAATGTGATGCAGACTTTTAATAAACCCGATAAAATCCTGACCATTAAATGTACGATGTACAAAATCCGCCAGGCGCTCAAGATCTTTTTCGGAATGGTTCATCACAAAATCGTAAGGTGAATTTCCCATCAGATCCATTTTCTTCTGCGCATTTCTGATGATCATCTTACGGTTTCCCCAAGCAATCACCGAAGCAAGAAAACCTGCGATTTCGATGTCTTCTTTCAAAGTATAGGCGTGCGGAATCTGTATCGGATCACTTTCGATAAAATTCGGATTATTGTAAAGTTCAACTTTTTGGTCGAGGAAGGATTTTAGCTCGGAGTGGTTCAAAGTTTAGAGAATAGAAGATGGATGATAGAAAATAGAATCAGGAGTCAAGAATCAAGAGTCAAGAACAAATAGAATAACTCATAACTAATGTACTGGTCTAAGCACTTCGCTTCGGATGTCGCCATCTACCATGATCAGTTTTCGGTCGGCCATATTTGCCAATTCTTCGTTATGTGTTACGATTACAAATGTCTGCCCGAATTCATCTCTCAGTTTAAAAAACAACTGATGTAAATTTTCCGCAGAATGTGTGTCCAGATTCCCGGAAGGTTCATCGGCAAAAATAACGGCCGGTTTGTTGATCAAAGCTCTTGCAACCGCCACGCGCTGTTGTTCTCCGCCGGAAAGCTCGCCAGGTTTGTGGTTATAGCGGTGGGATAATCCTAAATAATCCAATAAACGTTTGGCTTCTTCTTCAATTTCTTTTTTGTCTTTTCCGGCAATGAAGGCGGGAATGCAAACGTTTTCAAGAGCTGTAAACTCAGGTAAAAGCTGATGAAACTGGAAAATGAATCCCAATTTTAAATTTCGGAATTTGGAGATGGCTCTGTCGCTCATCTTCAAAAGATTTTCCCCATTGATGAATAATTCGGTTCCTTTTTCTGCCGTTGGTTTGTCGAGCGTTCCCATAATTTGCAGTAAAGTGGTTTTTCCTGCTCCCGAAGCGCCTACGATAGATACAACTTCGCCTTTCTTGATGTGAAGATTAACGCCTTTAAGGACGTGCAATTTGTCGAAATATTTATGAATGTTATTTACTTTGATCATTATGCTCAATTTGTACAAAGAAACGAAGATTTGATCAACTTTAAATCCAACCGTTCATAAAAATCGTAAGTGTATTTATAAAGTTTCGTTAAAGAAATTTTGATGTTTAGTTATTAGGTATATTTGATAAACAAAAAATTGACACTATGAAAAGTTTATTTTTTAGTTGTTTTGCGCTTGTAATAATGTCTTGCGAGGCTAAAGACAAAAACAAGGCGAGTAATGTCGGTCAGGAAAAAGAATTTGAAGTTATGAATAGTCAAAAGGTTGAAAAAGCCACATTTGCTGGCGGATGTTTCTGGTGTACGGAAGCACTTTTTTTAGAATTGAAAGGAGTAGAGAAAGTCGTTTCAGGATATACCGGCGGAACAGTTAAGAATCCGTCGTATTCCGAAGTATGTACAGGAACCACAGGCCATGCCGAAGCTATCGAAATCATTTATAATCCGGATTTAGTTTCTTATGAAGATTTACTGGAGGTTTTTTTCGGAACCCACGACCCCACAACGTTAAACCGTCAGGGAGCCGATGTCGGAACCCAATACCGAAGCGAAATTTTCTACCATTCGGAAGCACAGAAAAAAGCGGCGGAGAATTTCATTCAGTTGTTAAATGACCAGAACATCTACGGTAAAAAAGTGGTAACCAAAGTTTCTTCCGCAAAAGAATTTTATGCCGCGGAAGATTACCATCAGGATTATTACAACCGCAATAAAAATCAGGGCTATTGCATGGCCGTTATCAGTCCGAAATTAGATAAACTGAAAAAGAATTATAAATCAAAGTTGAAATAAACAGCGGTTTGGTTATTTAGTAATTGGGTTAACTGGTAATTTGCGATTTTTTTGAAAATTGAAACACGATTTTTTAATGACAGAAGCAGAAGTAATAAAGGCACGAAAGAGCAATAAAAATCGTAACCTCATTCTCGGAATTATTTTCGATTTGGTTGGTTATGCGTCCTATAGCGTTCCTTGGGTTGCTGAAAGTACTGATGTGGTTTGGGCACCAATCGCAGGTTTTATGTTAGCGCGGATGTATAAAGGAACAGTGGGAAGAGTAGGAGGTATTTTGGAATTTTTGGAGGAAATAATTCCATTTACCGATTTCATACCAACTTTTACGTTGACATGGATTTATACTTATCTTATAAAGAAAGAGGAATAGAGAATAGAGGAGGCTTATTGGTCTCCTTTTTTGTTTTCGAAGGCGTCGGCGATAAAACCAAGTTTCATGCCTCGCAACATTTTGTAAACGAAATTTTTAAAGAATGTGTGTTGTCCGAATAGGGTTCCGATCAAAACCAACAGTACTTTATAAACCGGTAATATGATCAGGATATAAAGTGTCCAGTACAAAACAGGATGTAAGTTATCTTTGGTAATGCCTAATAACGCCAAGATGGGCTTCGAAAGATAGGAAGCCGTAGTTCCGGTAATGGCGAAAACGATTATGATGACCGCCATCTGCCAATTACTTTTAATACCCCAACGCTGTTTTAAATTTGACATTTTTCAGAAATATGCCCAAAAATACAAATTATGGTCGAGGCGCAAAACCTCCCAAACGAATATTATTTTTTAATTGAAAATAAACCAGATAATTATAAAGTAAATAGTTTACTTCATAACCATAATCTGTGCCGTTTTGATAATCTATTTGGAGTAGATATAAGTCGGAATCATATTTGGATTTTGGTGAACGGACTCTGTTGTTCCATTCCACTACCCAAGGTACATTTCTGCTTTCAAGATAATTCTGACTGTAAAAATTTCTTGGTTTTGCAGTAGTTTGTAACCATGGTCTGAATCCTACATCTAAAATGATTACCTCATAGCCCATATCAAGGTTGGAAATGCGAACTGTGTCATTGACTTCCTCAGGTTTATTTTCAGCAAGAGTCTTCGTATTTGGATTGTTTTCAGCAACAGGTTTTGCTGTGGAATTACATCCGAACATAACAGTTACCAATGTTACAACGCATATGTAAAGTAAGGTTTTCATTGCTTTCTAATTTACTATAAAGTTACTAAAACTTGAACAAAAGAAATATCTAATTAACAAAAAAGCCAGACGTTAAAGTCTGGCTTTTATAGGTTTATAGGTTTTATTTTCCGAACAGTTTTCCGAGAATACCACTTAAAAAACCGCCACTTTTTCCAGAAACGGCTGCGGCAGCGTCATTGATATCTACTTTCCCGTCCCTGTTTTGATCCAATCCGAACTGTCCCCCGTATTTTGAGATGGCATCCATTAATCCTGATCCACCGCCAATAGAGTTAACTATATCCGAAACATTGAATCCGGGCTGATTAGGATCATTGGCTTTGCCTACTAATGAATTTAAGACGTTTGGAATCATATTTCCGGCAACACCTGAAGCAGCATCAGAACTCAAACCAAATTTCTGTCCCAGATTACCCGAAAGCTGATTGGTCAACTGTTGTACAACAGGATTTGAAGCATCAATATTTCCGCCTTTTAATAATGCGGCGACATCGTTTACATTTCCTTGCGCTACTATGCTTTGGAGTCCGGACAAAATACTGTTTCCGGTTTCGCTCATCACAGCCTCGTTGTGCTCGTTTGGAACTGATGGATTGTTTACAATGGCATCACCACCAAATTGTTTTACTAATTCTGATATCTGATCTAACATTGAAATAAATTTTAAAGGTTGGATATCAAATTTAGTGAAAAAACAGTTACAAATTTGAGTTAATCGTTCTTTAACAGACTGATAATCTGCGTTGCCAGTTCTGTTCCGATTCGATCTTGGGCTTCCAGTGTAGCGGCACCAATGTGTGGCGTCAGCGAAATCTTCGGATGCATCAAAACCTGGATGGCCGGGGTTGGTTCTTCTTCAAAAACATCCAATCCTGCAAAAAGAACTTTTTCATCATCAAGCGCATCGATCAGTGCTACTTCATCAATCACCCCACCTCTGGCACAATTAACAATTCCTACACCGTTTTTCATCATTGCAAATTCTTTCTCTCCGATTAAATGATCACCCACGGCTGGCGTATGAACGGTAATGAAATCAGAATGTCTGAAAATATCTTCCAATGGTTCCGTTTCTATGTTTACATTGATGAACTGTCCGTTATAGAAATCGACCTTGATTACTGCTTCGTCCACATGTTTGTCTGTTGCCAGAACTTTCATGCCTAAACCAAGTGCCATTCGTGCCACTTCACGACCAATACGGCCAAAACCAATGATTCCTATTGTTTTTCCGCGAAGTTCGATTCCGTTCGAATATGCTTTTTTAAGGCTATTGAATTGTGAATCACCTTCCAACGGCATATTTCTGTTGGAATCATGTAAAAAACGCGCGCCTGAGAATAAATGAGCGAAAACTAATTCCGCCACTGATTCGGATGAAGAAGCCGGCGTATTGATTACGTGAATTCCTTTTGCTATTGCATAATCTACGTCGATGTTGTCCATTCCAACTCCGCCACGACCTATAATTTTTAAGGACGGACAACTGTCGATGATATCCTTGCGCACTTTCGTCGCACTGCGGACTAACACTACATCGATGTTGTTGTTATTGATATAATTGGCTACCTGTTCCTGAGCCACTTTGGTTGTTATTACTTCAAATCCGGCTTTCTCAAGAGCGTTGATTCCGCTTTCTGAAAGTCCGTCGTTTGCTAATATTTTCATTTTATTATTTTATTAATTATGGTAGGGACAAGGGAGAAGAGAAAAGGGATAAAGGAAAAGAAAGCTTTTAAATACAGTTTCTTCTTTCTGCTATCTGCTTTCTGCCTTCTGGTATCTGCTTTCTGTTATCTGCCTTCTGTTATCTGCCTTCTGCTATCTTATTATTGAATACTTTTTTCCAACTCTTTCATTACGTCAACTAAAGCCTGAACGCTTTCAATTGGCAATGCATTGTACATCGAAGCTCTGTACCCGCCAACAGAACGGTGTCCGGTGATTCCCGAAATACCTGCTGCTTTCCACATCGAATCAAATAGTTCTTTGTGATTTTCATCCGTTAAAACGAAAGTAGCATTCATGAGCGAACGGTCTTCTTTCACAGTCGTACCTTTGAATAGCGGATTTCTGTCGATTTCTGCGTACAATAATGCTGCTTTAGCCTCGTTAAGTTTTTCAATTGCTGGGATTCCGCCAAGGTTTTTCAGCCATTGTAAAGTAAGAAGTGACGTATATACTGCAAAAACAGCTGGTGTATTATACATACTTTCCTTTTCGATATGCTGCTGATAGTTCATGATATTCGGAATGGCTCTTCCTGTTTTTCCAAGAATTTCTTCTTTTACAACAATCAGAGTTACCCCGGCTGGCCCCATGTTTTTCTGAGCTCCGGCATATATCAGATCGAATTTTGAAAAATCTAAAGTTCTTGAAAAAATATCCGAACTCATATCGCAAACCATTGGAACAGTAATTTCCGGAAAATTTTTCATTTGCGTTCCGAAAATCGTGTTGTTGCTGGTGCAGTGGAAATAATCAGCATCTGTCGGAATAGAATATTCTTTCGGAATATAAGTATAATTGTCCGGTTTCGAGGAAGCAACCACCACGGTTTCACCAAATGGTTTTGCTTCTTTGATGGCGCCGCTCGCCCAGGTTCCTGTATCAAGATAGGCTGCTTTTCCGTTAACTTTCATTAGGTTATAAGGAATTCGTAAAAATTCCATACTGGCACCGCCTTGTAAAAACAATGCCTGATAACCTTTACCTTTTAAACCCAAAAGTTCTAAAGCCAGTGCTCTGGCATCTTCCATTACCGCAACGAACGCTTTGTCTCTGTGGGAGATTTCTAAAATGGACAATCCCATTCCGTTGAAATCCAAAACTGCCTGTGCTGCTTTTTCAAATACTTCCTGTGGCAGAATGCAAGGTCCTGCGCTGAAATTATGTTTTTTCATTGATGTTAATCGTTAAAAACCTGGATTACTGCTTCTTTTTCAATCAGATCGGTAAATTTACCATTAAAGCGGGTTGCTTTTACAAGGTGGTTATCAATCCAATGATAATTTCCGCCTCTCGGTTTACCAAATAAGATGCTATGGAATTGAAATCCGTGCTTGTTGAGCCACTGAGTGGTCACTTCACGATGTTCTTCGGTTCTTGAGGTAAAGAAACAAATCCGATGGCCTTCGCTGTACCATTTGTTGATTGTTTCCAAGGCATCCGGGAAGGGTTCACAGGTTGCCATTCTTTCGGGTTGTTCGTTCGGAACATCTTCCGTAATTGTACCGTCAATGTCAATGAGGTAGTTCTTAATCCCGTCTGGTAAAACAGGACTAAGGTTGTCTTTGTGTTGTAGTTGCATTAGGTTGTGTGTTTAATGCAAGCAAATTTCAAAAAAAAAACCGAATTTATTGATGAAAAAACACAATCTGCGCTATTATTATCATTTTCGGGGGTAAAATGCTATAATTTTAATAAAAATTGAACAGTATCGATATTATCAGCATAATCACATAATTTCGGTTTTTGTGATTTTCCGAACAAAATACTGCGATTTATCAAATTATTTGACACAATACATTGGATTTTTTCCGAATCTTCTAACAGTTTGCTTTTTACCGCTTCCAAATCATCGTAATATTCGTAAAATACAGATGAAATAGGGGAAGCGTAGCTTGAATCTTCTTTTAAAGTTAAAAATTCGTTATCCAAAAGTTTAAAAAGACTCATCAAGAATACCGCTTTGTTGTAATCGTAATTGTTGGCATACTTTTCATAATGAATAATGTCTCCGTATTTGTATATAGATTCAAAAAACATTTTGAAATCGTATCCTCTGGGTACAAAAAGCTTGGAAACACTTCGGCATCCCAAACCAAAATAGCGGAAGATATCTTCTCCCAAGGCTTCTAAATCTTCTTTGGATTCATTTCCATCAAGAACGGCGACAGAATTTCTGTTTTTGCGGATGATATTCGGTACGTCTTTAAAGTAATAATCAAAATAACGTGCTGTATTGTTGCTGCCGGTTGCGATTACCGCATCATAATTTTCCAGTTTTCCTTCGGTGAACTTAATATTTTCTGCTAATTCCGGAGCCACTGTAATAAGGTAATCGGCAAGGAAAGGAAGTAACTTCTGATCATTCGAAGACATTTTTACAACAACATTGTTTCCGGAAATCAAAACCGATAAAAAATCGTGGAAACCAACCAGCGGAATGTTACCGGCAAGTATCAGTCCGACCGATTTTGGCTGAACATTCGAAAAATCATAAGCTGAAAGCCATTCAGTAAGATTCTCTTCAGTTAAAGCTTCTGCCCAAGAATCGATGGCGTAATGCACCTGCTCAGGCGTAAACCAGCCATTGTGACTTTGAGATAATGCAATCAGATCGATAAACTTATCAAAGAACAAATCATTGTGCAAGACACCTTCTTTTCGGGAGGAATTATCCAATGAAAACTGACTTAAAAATTTGCCTAATTCTACGAAAGCTGATTTTTTCTGATTAAGGTTCATATAATTTGCTTATGATAGGTTTTGATTGTAATTTTGTGCAAATTTACGCTTAATAATTAATATACGCTATGGCAATCATAATAACAGACGAATGTATCAACTGCGGGGCTTGTGAACCGGAGTGTCCGAATACTGCAATTTATGAAGGAGCAGACGATTGGAGATACAAAGATGGAACAAGTTTAAGAGGTAAAGTAGTACTTCCTGACGGAACAGAAGTGGATGCAGAGGCTCCTCAAACTCCTATTTCAGATGATATCTATTATATTGTTCCCGGAAAATGTACGGAATGTAAAGGATTCCACGAAGAGCCGCAATGTGCTGCTGTTTGTCCGGTAGACTGTTGTGTTCCCGATGATAATCATGTGGAAGACGAAGAAACATTGTTAAACAGACAATCGTTCTTGCACAACGAATAATTAAGAAGGCAGACAGCAGAATGCTTCAAATTAAAAAAACAAAGCCTGAAAGTCGTTCAACTTTCAGGCTTTTTTATTGATTGAATAATTCTATTTCAAGGTAACGGTGCTGACATCAACCGTTATTTCTTTCAGTCGTTTTTCCACTTCCGGGGTCATGCTGGACTGGTAGCGGCCGTTAAGGTGTTTGGCGAGGAATTTTTCGGCTTCGGCGTACATCGCCATATTATTAACCGGTCTTTGAAAACCATGTCCCTCGTCCGGTGCTAAAATATAAGAAACTGGGAATCCTCGGTCGCGCAGTGCAACTACTATTTGGTCCGATTCCGCTTTGTTAACCCTTGGATCATTTGCGCCCTGGACAACCATGAGCGGAGTTTTGATTTTGTTAGCATATGTCAAAGGCGATTGTCTTACTAACTGTTCTTTACCTTCCGGAGTATTTGGATCTCCCATTCTCAGATAGAACATTTTCCGAATCGATTCCCAATACGGAGGGATGGAATTAAGCAAAGTGTTCAGATTTGAAGGTCCGACAATAGAAACAGCGGCAGCATAAGTGTCCGGTGTAAATGTTACTCCTGCTAATGTCGCATAACCGCCGTAAGAACCGCCCATTATTCCAACTCTTTTTGGATCGGCAATTCCCTGGTTAACCAGATATTTGACGCCCCACGTAATATCGTCCTGCATTTTTTGTCCCCATTCATTATTTCCCGCATCGATGAATTTTTTTCCGTAACCAGTAGAACCTCTGAAATTCGGCATTAATACGGCATAACCTCTGTTGGCCAGAAATTGTGGCAGTCCGCTGTAACCCCAATAAATTCTCGACCAAGGTCCGCCATGAGGGACTACTACTACAGGAAGATTTTTACTGTCAACCCCTTTAGGTAAAATCAAATAGGCCGGGATTTCCATTCCGTCCGACGATTTATAAGTAATGGAAGTCATTTTTGCTAAATCCTTGGTTGGAATTTTTGGTCTTGGAGAATATTGAAAAGTTGTTTTTTTTGTTTTTCGATCGAATAGATATACACTGCCCGGATTGATATCACTGGAAACACTCAATAGCCAGAGATTTTCGTCAAGATTGGAAGAAAAGAATGAGATATCATCGTTAGGAAATGATTTTTGTACCAATTTATAATCATTTTCAAAGCCCTTATCTTTCCAGTACATTCTTCGTTTGCTGTCGTTGTAGATTGTCGAAACAATTGATTTTGTTTTTTCGGAAAAATTTAGTCCGTTTAAATCCACTTTGTTTTGCGGATCTTTTTCCACAAACTCTGCTATTTGGGTTTTGGGATCTAAAAGCATTAATTGTGAAAAGTTAATATCACTACCTTTATTAGTTACGATATAGATTTTCTTGTTGTCTTTGTCAAAAATGTACGGATCGGCCGACTCAAAGGAGTTGGTACTGTATATTTTTTCGAAGCTGTTTTTATCGACTCTTAATATGTCATTGCTTCCATCCTGATTGGAACGCGTGGCCAATCGTAAATTGCCGTCCCAATCGAAAATCCAGCCAGTAATTCGGTCGGTTTCGAGGTTTTTATATACTAATGTTTTTTCGCCGGTGGAAATTTTTAGCTTATAAAGATCGTGCCATGCTTTATCACGGTCGTTTAGTCCGATGTAGATGATGTCAGGATCATTTAAGGGAAGTTCATAAATATAAACCCTGACTCCTTTTAAGTTTGTTAAGTCTTTGCTTGTTGGTATATCCTGTCCTTTTTTTAAGGTTTCATTTGGGTCAATCGCATAAAGATTGAAATTCTCATCACCTCCTTTGTCCTGAGAGTACAGAATATATTTACCGTTTCTCGACCAGAAATAATTAGAAATCGGGCGCAAAGTATCACCGGAAATCGGTTTGGCTTTTTTGAAATCCTCATTAGTTTTTTTTACCCAGATGTTTCTGGTTCCCTTGTAAGTTTTGATGAAGGAAATGAATTTACCGTCTGGTGACAATTGTGCTCCGGTAATTTCGGGATCTCCAAAAAACAATTCTCTGTCAATGATGGGCGGTAATTGTTTTTTTTGAGCCATATTGGTCAGACTCATCAAAGCAAAACCAATAAAAAGAATAATTTTAACTTGTTTCATAATCTAAATAGTTTAAATGAGAGTGAAAAAATGTAAGTAGGGGAATTCTGAAATGCTACTTAAAGATACTTTTTTTCAGCTGCTCTCTTTCTTTTAGACGATGACATGCATTTTATTCCGTTGATTACAAGGCGGATATTATTCAGGAAAGAAAAGACATAAAAAAAACCGCCCTGCAGGAAGCAAAAACGGTTTTTTAAACAAACTAAACCAATTTTCAAGTCAGTTAATCTTTCCGATTAAAAGCAGTAAGTGTTCTCAGCCACAACTTTAGCAGCAATAGTTTCTCTCAGAGCCGCTACGTTTGGCATATTTGTATATTTTGTAAAACGGCGTAATCCCATTAACATCATACGTTGTTCGTCACCTTCAGCAAAAGAAACGATACCTTCTTTACCTTTCTGATTGATGGTATCCACTGCATGATATAAATACAATTGTGCCATGGCGATTTGTTCTTTTACGTTTTCGGCTCCTTTTGATTTTGCCAATTTTTCAGTTCTCAGAATAGTACTTTCCGCCATGTAGATTTCAATCAGCATATCGGCTGCAGCCATCAGTAACTGTTGGTGTGCTTCTAAATCCGGACCATATTTCTGAACTGCCGAACCGGCCACCATTAAGAAAGCTTTTTTCAGTTTTCCGATCATTTCTTTTTCTTCAGCGAATAATTCGGAATAATCAGGAACATCGAAAGAAGGGATTCCCATTAGTTCTTCAGCAACTTTCGTGGCCGGACCTAATAAATCCACATGTCCTTTCATTGCTTTCTTAATCAACATTCCAACGGAAAGCATACGGTTGATTTCGTTCGTACCTTCGTAAATACGGGCTATACGGGCATCTCTCCATGCTGATTCCATGGGAGTGTCTTCAGAGAATCCCATACCTCCGAAAATTTGAATTCCTTCGTCCGTAGCGTTCTGTATATCTTCAGAAACGGCAACTTTCAAAATAGAGCATTCAATGGCGAATTCTTCAACACCTTTCAATTCTGCTTCCTGATGTGAATTTCCCTCGGCTTCACGAGCATTGATTCTTTCTTCTATACTACCGGTGGCGCGGTAAGTTGCACTTTCGCCTGCATAACATGACGCGGACATCTCAGCAATTTTAGAACGAATGGCACCGAAATTAGCAATAGGCGTATTGAATTGTATTCTTTCGTTTGCATATTTTACAGCTCCTGAAATAGTGCGGCGTTGCGCATCCAGACAGGCAGCGGCCAATTTGATACGACCAATATTTAAGGCGTTCATCGCAATTTTGAAACCGTCACCTCGACCAGCCAACATGTTTTCAATAGGAACGACTGTGTCACTGAAGAAAACCTGACGGGTAGAAGAGGCGCGAATCCCTAGTTTATGTTCTTCCTCACCAAGGGTAATTCCGTTAGGATTGGCAGCATCGTATTCGACAATGAAACCGGTTAGGTTTTTATCATGTTCGATTCTTGCAAAAACAATCATCAGGTGACAGAAACCGGCATTGGAAATCCACATTTTCTGTCCGTTGATTTTATAGCTTTTTCCATCAGCTGAAAGTTCTGCTCTCGTTTTTCCGGAATTCGCATCCGAACCGGCATCCGGTTCCGTCAGGCAATAAGATCCAAACCACTCGCCAGACGCTAATTTTGGAACGTATTTTTGTTTTTGTTCTTCGGTACCATATAATGTGATTGGCATTGTCCCGATTCCGGTATGTGCTCCAAAAGCAGTCGAAAACGAGCCTGTAGCACCTGAGATATAATCACAAACCAACACCGTATTTACGAATCCCATACCTAATCCGCCATATTCTTCCGGAACAGCTACGCCAAGAAAGCCAAGCTCTCCGGCTTTTTTCATGCATTCTTCCGTATATGCATAATCCTTTTTCTCAAATTTATCTTTATGTGCCCAAAGCTCTTTATCGACGAATTCCTTAACAGAATCACGCATCATAATTTGGTCTTCGTTAAAATCTTCAGGTGTGAAAACCGTTTCACAGTTGGTTTCTTTTACCAGGAACTGACCACCTCTAGTGATATCTTCCATAGTTTTAGTTGTGATATTTTCCATAGTTTTAGTTTTTTAATTGATTATAGAAAATAGATGATAGAATATAGACTTAAAGACTATTCTGAAATGACATAGTCATTCTTTGGAATTCTTCTATCTTCATTTCTAATTGGTTAAAAGTTTTTTCGTTTATATAATTTCTATGTTTAGCAATTACAAGTTGTGTAATCAATTCAAATGATGAACCTAAAGAAATATCAATAAAATGATTGAAAGATTTATCTGTCCTGGAAGATCCTTCAGCGATGTTACTTGGTATTGAAACCGAACATCGGCTTAACTGAGAGCACAAATCATATCTCTCATGCTTGGGAAATTCTAACAAAATATCTGAAACTTCATTTGCAATATCGATTCCTATTGTCCAAATCTTTAAATTTTTGTAATTGTGGCGTTTACTCATGTCATTTTGGCTAATATCTATTCTCTATAATCTATGTTCTTTGTTCTATAAAAGTTCATAAATCCCCGCAGTTCCCTGCCCGGTTCCCACGCACATGGTTACCATTCCGTATTTGTTTCCGCGACGTTTCATTTCGTCGAATAACTGAACCGAAAGTTTCGCACCGGTACAGCCTAATGGGTGACCTAAAGCAATGGCGCCACCGTTTACGTTTACGATATCCGGATTTAATCCTAATTCACGGATAACAGCCAGGGATTGCGACGCAAAAGCTTCATTTAATTCGATTAATTCGATGTCTTTCAGTTGCATTCCGGCTTGTTTTATAACTTTCGGAATTGCTTTTACCGGACCGATTCCCATAATTCGAGGTTCAACACCTGAAGAAGCGAAGTTTACTAATCGCGCAATCGGTTCAAGGTTTAGTTCCTTTACCAGTTCTTCCGACATAACCATTACAAATGCTGCTCCGTCACTCATTTGCGAAGAGTTTCCGGCGGTAACCGAACCATCCGCTGCGAAAACGGGTTTTAATTTGGATAAAGCGTCTTTGTTGGTATCGGCTCTCGGACCTTCATCTTTAGTAACGACATAAGATTTGGTCGCTTTTTTACCATTCTCATCAATATAAGTTTGTTCAACTGTAATAGGAACGATTTGTGTGTCGAATTTGCCTTCTCCCTGAGCTTTTAAGGCTTTCATATGTGAATTATAAGCGAATTCATCCTGATCCTCGCGTGAAACGTTGAATTGCTTTGCAACCGCTTCAGCAGTTAATCCCATTCCCCAGTAGTAATCTTCGTGACCTGCTGCGGCCGCTTTATAATCCGGAGTAGGTTTGTAGCCACCCATCGGAATATAACTCATACTTTCTGCACCGCCGGCAATGATACAATGTGCCATTCCCGACTGGATTTTAGCTGTGGCCATCCCGATAGTCTCAATTCCCGAAGCACAATAGCGGTTTACGGTCACGCCCGGAACATCATTTATTTTCAATCCCATTAAGGAAATCAGACGGGCCATGTTCAAACCCTGTTCAGCTTCCGGCATGGCATTTCCTACCATTACGTCGTCAATTCGGGTTTTATCGAAGTCCGGCAACTCTTTCATCAGATATTCGATGGTCTCAGCCGCCAGTTCATCAGGTCTTTTAAAACGAAATACTCCCTTTGGTGCTTTACCAACGGCGGTTCGGTATGCTTTTACGATATATGCTGTTTTCATTTTATTGTTTTTTTGAGAGGAAAGAGACAAGAGACAAAATCGACTTGTATTCTTGTTTCTTGCTTCTTGTATCTATTTTCTAATTACGCAACGGTTTTCCTTTGGTTAACATGAACTGAATTCTTTCCAGGGTTTTTCTTTCGGTACAAAGCGATAAGAAAGCTTCTCTTTCCAGATCCAGTAAATATTGTTCGCTGACTAATGTCGGTTCCGATAAATCACCGCCGGCCATTACATAAGCCAGTTTGTTAGCGATTTTACGGTCGTGCTCCGAGATGTACTGTCCGGCTTTCATCTGATCTGTTCCTACCAAAAACATTCCTAAAGCCTGTTTTCCTAATACCTTGATGTCTTTTCGTTTCGCCGGTTGCGTGTAACCCGCTTCAGCCATTAAAAGAGCCTGTTTTTTAGCTTCTGCAATCTGGCGGTCTTTATTTACCACAACTATATCTCTTCCTTTCTGAAGAACGCCGGTATCAAAAGCTTCATAAGCGGAAGTAGCCACTTTTGCCATACCGATTGTAAGGAAATATTCTTGTAAAACATTCAGTTCCACATCGTTTTTACGGAATAGATCCGAAGCACGAAGCGCCATTTCCTTAGAACCACCGCCGCCCGGAATTACACCGACACCAAATTCAACCAATCCGATGTAGGTTTCCGCTGCAGCTACGGCTCTGTCCGCGTGCATGGTCAATTCGCAACCACCACCCAATGTCATCCCGTGAGGCGCTGCAATTACCGGAATTCCCGAATAACGCAGACGCATCATGGTGTCCTGGAACGTTTTGATGGCCATATTTAATTCGTCATACTCCTGTTCAACAGCCATCATAAATATCATTGCAATATTCGCGCCAACAGAGAAGTTTGCGGCCTGATTTCCAATCACTAAGCCTTGGTATTCTTTTTCTGCAAGGTCGATGGCTTTATTGATTCCCTGAATCACCCCACCACCGATGGAATTCATTTTTGACTGGAATTCCAGATTCAGAATACCGTCGCCCAAATCCTGAATTACTGCTTCTGGATTGCTCCATACTTTTTTGCTTTCGCGGATGTTATTTAAGATAATGAATGAATCTTGTCCAGAAATTTTTAGCTGTGATTTTGAGGCGATGTCATAATAATAAGTTGCACCTTCTTTTACAGTATAGAACGATGAATTTCCTGATGCCAGCATGTCAGTTACCCAGGCAGCGGGACTAAGTCCTTCCGATTTCATTAATTCGATTCCTTTTTCCACGCCGATAGCATCCCAGATTTCGAACGGACCATTTTCCCAGCCGAAACCGGCTTTCATGGCATCATCAATTTTATAGAAATCGTCTGTAATTTCAGGAACACGGTTAGAAACGTATGCAAACATGGCGCTGAAGTTCTTTCTGTAGAATTCTCCGGCTTTGTCGGTTCCTTTGACCAATACTTTGAAACGGTCTATTGGCTTGTCAATCGTTTTGGTCATTTCCAAAGTCGCGAATGAAGCTTTTTTAGCCGCGCGGTATTCTAAAGTATCTAAATCTAAAGAAAGAATGTCTTTGTCTACTTTTTTATAAAAACCCTGACCTGTTTTGCTTCCAAACCAGTTGTTTTCCATCATTTTGTTGATGAAATCCGGTAGTTTGAACAATTCGTGGGCTTCATCGTCCGGGCAGTTTTCGTATAAACCGTTGGCAACGTGAACCAAAGTGTCCAAACCAACTACATCGACCGTACGGAAAGTTGCTGATTTAGGTCTTCCGATCACAGGGCCTGTCAGTTTGTCAACTTCTTCAATGGTTAGTCCCATATCTTTTACCAAATGGAACAGACTCATGATTCCGAAGATTCCGATTCGATTTCCGATGAATGCAGGTGTGTCTTTGGCTATAACTGAAGTTTTGCCTAAGAATTTTTCACCGTATTCATTTAAGAAGTCCAATACCTCGGCTGAAGTTTGTGGACCCGGTATGATTTCAAATAATTTTAAATAACGAGCTGGGTTAAAGAAGTGGGTTCCACAGAAATGTCTCTGGAAATCTTCGCTTCTTCCTTCGCTCATAAAGTGGATCGGAATACCGGAAGTGTTGGAAGTGATTAATGTTCCCGGTCTTCTGTATTTTTCAATCTGTTCGAAAACAGCTTTTTTGATATCCAATCGTTCAACAACAACTTCGATGATCCAATCGCAGTCTTTGATCTTTGCTAAATCATCAGTTGTGTTTCCCGTTGCGATACGACTTGCAAATTTCTGATCGTAAATAGGAGAGGGCTTCGATTTTAATGCATTTGATAAATGGTCATTCACCAATCGGTTTCGGACGGCCTTATTTTCCAGCGTAAGTCCTTTTTTGGCTTCTGCTTCAGTCAGTTCTCTCGGAACAATATCGAGAAGCAGTACTTCGACACCTATATTGGCAAAGTGACAAGCAATTCCGGAGCCCATAATTCCGGATCCGATCACCGCTACTTTTTTGATAAGTCGTTTCATTTGTAAGGTTTGTTTTTTTTTGATGGTTATGCTAACGTTTCAAATCTTATAAATACAATCAGAAGGTTTGACTCGTTCCTGTAATGTTTTTGTTTATTCTTTGTCTTCGAGATTGAATATGTTTTTATCGGCAATCAGTTCGTTAATGATTTCTGCTACTTCCATAAAACTGTTCAGCTGTTCTTCAGTGACATTCGTTCTTACTGTTTCATTGAATTTCAAAACGGTCGATTTTGATAATTCTCTTTTTTCTTTTCCCAGTTTGGTAAGATGGATTATGACTCCGCGTCCGTCGGTTGGATTTTTCTTGCGGATAATCAGACCTTTTTCTTCCATTGATTTCAATGTTCTTGTCAGACTTGTAGCTTCCATTCCCATTCGGGTTCCAATTGCTGTGGAAGGCGTTCCTTTTTCCTTGTCGATACTTAGCAAAGCAAATCCCGTAGCCATGGTAGCTCCATATTTTGTAGCCTCTTCATTGTACATTCTGGCTACTGCCTGCCAGGTCGCTCTTAGGACATAATCAATTGTTTTATCTTTCATACTTTTTCTAAAGGAATTCAAATATACAAATAAATACTATGCATGCATAATAAAAATTGTAATATTTTTAAGGTAATTAAAAAAAAACTCCTCAATTGAGAGGAGTATGCGTGTTTTTAAGCATTATTGTAAATTTTATCATAAAGATTCTGATATTTCTCTTTTATGATTTTACGTTTTAACTTCATCGTAGGTGTTAAATGACCACCATCTATGGACCAGATGTCCGGAGTAAGTTCGATTTTTTTGACCTGCTCCCAGTTTCCGAATTTTTTGTTCAATTCTTCGACTTCTTCCAGAATACGTTGTTTAACTTCCGGATTTGAGGAGATTTCCGCTTCAGTTGTACCAATGTTCAGTCCTTTTAATTTGGCCCATTCTTTTACGAAATCAAAATTCGGCTGAATGAAAGCGCCCGGCATTTTTTCACCATCACCAACTACCATGATCTGTTCTATGAAACGGGATTGTTTGAAAGTGTTTTCCAAAACCTGAGGAGCTACATATTTTCCGCCGGAAGTTTTGAACATCTCTTTTTTGCGATCGGTGATTTTTAAAAATCCTTCCGAATCGATCTCGCCGATGTCTCCGGTATGGAAATAGCCACCTTTCAAGGCTTCATTCGTTTGGGTTTCATCTTTGTAATAACCCATCATAATGTTCGGGCCTTTGCAAAGGATTTCTCCGTCTTCGGCAATCTTTACTTCAACCCCATCTAAAACGCGACCTACGGTTCCGACTTTAAAACCTCGGTTTTTTTGTTCGTTAACCGATATTACGGGTGATGTTTCGGTCAAACCGTATCCTTCCATGATTGGGATTCCCGACGCAGCAAATACGCGGGTCAGTCTTGGTTGTAAAGCGGCACTTCCTGAAACCATAAGTTCAAGCTCACCACCCAAACCTTCTTTCCATTTACTGAAAATTAATTTTCGCGCAATTTTTAATTGGAATTCATACCACCAGCCGTTTGCTTCATAGGGTTGGTATTTTAATCCTAAATCAATGGCCCAAAAGAATAACTTCTTTTTAATTCCGGTTAAATCGGTGCCTTTGGCGTATATCTTGTCGTAAACTTTTTCCAAAAGACGTGGTACCGCTGTCATTACGTTTGGTTTCACTTCTTTCAGGTTGTCACTCATTTTCTCAATACTTTCCGCAAAGTAGATTGAAATGCCATAATATTGGTAGAGGTACAGAATCATTCTTTCAAAAATGTGGCAGACCGGTAAAAAGCTCAAGCCGCGGCAATTTCCGGCTCTTAGCGGTACTCTTGGTGCACTCATCAGTACGTCGGAAACAATATTCTGATGGCTTAACATAACACCTTTCGGGCGTCCGGTAGTTCCGGAGGTATAGATTATTGTAGCGAGATCAGTTGTTGTAATGCTGTTTTTTCTTTCTTCAACTTCAGTCTGATTAGAAGTGTCTTCGCCTAATTGCAATACTTCTTTCCAGTTTTTACATCCTGGTATATCATTATAAGAGTAGATTTCCTTTAACGTCGGAACATTTTGCTTTATGGAGTTTATTTTGGTGAAAACTTCGATGTCTGAAATGAAACAGTATTTTGATTCCGAATGATTTAAGATGTATTCATAATCTTCTGCTGAAATCGTCGGATAAATAGGTACAGTTTGCGCTCCCGTTTGTAACACACCAATGTCAGTGATATTCCATTCGGTTCTGTTATTGGAAGAGATAATAGCTATTTTATCATTTTTCTGAACTCCCATGCGAAGCAATCCCCTTGAAATGGCATTTGCTCTATCTAAGTATTCCTTTGTAGAAGTTTTAATCCATTCTCCATTTTGTTTCGTTACCAGAGCATCAGATAAATTATATTTTTCCAGCTGATAATAAGGGAAATCAAAAAGACGTGTAATTTGAATCATTTTCGCAGATTTTATTTCTGCAAATTATGAAAAATTAAATTTTATTGCAAAAAAAAAGGGAAAAGCATGGGTATTAGCTATATCTCATTGTTTTATTTTCAAAGTCGAAACTGTAATACGTTGGTAATTATAACTTTGAGTTTGGTTATTATCCACTATGCTTTTTGCAATTGGAGTTTGTTTTGAAAGAATTTTAGCTCTTTTTCATCTGTAAATTTTGAACGAGTAAGCTCTTGTTCGGCAACAAAAGGTAAAATAGTATGAAAGCATAGTATTTTTTTGAGAACGAAAGGTTGTTTTGAAACTTAAAAAATTATTAATCTTTTCATAATGAAGCGGTTTTCAGGTCCATATTTCGTAGTTTTGGACGCAAAAAATTTCGATTTTCAAAACAAATTATGAAGAATTTCTTTCGGATAGGTGAGTATAAGGCTTTGTTTTACAGGTTGTTGCTGGTATATGTTTTTTATTTTATTGCCCGCGTCCTGTTCTTTGTCTATAACTACAGTTTATTGAAAATAGATTCAATTAGCGAATTTTTCAGATTGGCTTATCACGGATTAACCTTTGATACAACAGCGATTCTGTACATAAATGGTCTTTTTATTTTGCTATCGGTGTTACCTTTATGGATCAATACAAAGCAAGGTTATCAGAAGTTTTTGTTTTACCTTTATTTCGTTACCAATCTGATTGCTTATGCGACAAATTTCATCGATTTAATTTACTATAAATTCATTTACGCCCGAACCACAATTGCGGTATGGGATTCTTTGGAACATGAAAAGGATAAAGGATCGATGATGTTCCGTTTCCTGATCAGCTACTGGCATGTGTATCTGCTGTTCTTCCTAATGGCGGCACTTTGGATTTATCTGTACAGAAAAGTGCGCGTTACTCATGGACCGATTAAGCACACGAAAGCGAAATATTTCCCTTTTTCTATTATTGGTGTTTTGTTGGTTGCTTTGTTGACTGTTGGTGGAATAAGAGGTGATTTTAAAAAAAGTACCCGACCTATCAATTTAATTGACGCCAACCGATATGTGACAAAACCCCAGCACGCAGATGTTGTTTTAAACACGCCATTTGCGATCATCAGAACTATGGGGACAACCAGCTTTAAGAAAATTAATCTGGTGGATGAAAGCGTTGTTGAAGCTAATTTCCAACCGATCAAGCAATATGCGAACAATCCGAAATCTACGCCGAATATCGTACTGATCATTACAGAAAGTTTCGGACGCGAATACTGGGGTTCTTATAATAAAGACATGAAAATCCTTAATTATGAAGGATATACGCCATTTTTGGATTCATTAGCACAACACAGTATGATTTATACTAACGGTTTTGCTAACGGAAGTAAGTCCATTCACGGAATGTCTTCAATAATAGCAGGAATACCTTCGTTTAGAGATGCATTTACTTCATCACCATTCCCAAAACAGAAGATCCAGTCATTAGTTTCCTGTCTTAAAGAAATGGGCTATGATACTTCTTTCTTTCACGGCGCTCCAAATGGTTCGATGGGCTTTTTAGGCTTTGGTAACATTCTTGGTTTCGATCATTATTATGGTAAAACCGAATTCAATAACGATGCTGAATTTGACGGTGTTTGGGGAATATGGGATGAGTCATTCCTTCAGTTCATGAAGCAGACCTTGGATAAAAAGCAAAAACCATTCTTCAGTACAGTATTCACAGTTTCGTCTCACGAACCTTATATTGTGCCTGAAAAGTATAAGAATAAGTTTCCGAAAGGTCACGTGCCGATGCACCAATGTGTAGGATATACCGATTATTCATTTAAGAAATTCTTCGAGGAAGCCAGAAAGCAGCCTTGGTTTAAGAACACTATTTTCATCATTACTGCAGATCACGGAAATCAGACATATTACGGAGAATATGAAAAAGTAGTTAACCGAACAGCCACTCCGATCTTAATTTATAAACCTGATGGAAGTCTGAAAGGCGAAAGTAAAGAATTGGCGCAACAAATCGATATTTATCCGACGATTCTGGATATGGTAGGTTATGATAAGCCGTTCAGAAGTTGGGGAAGAAGTTTAATCGGCGATAAAAAGATCAAACCATATACGATTAATTTTAACGGAAATCTGTACCAGTTCCAACGCGGCAATTATATCTGTACTTTTGACGGAAAAGAAGTTGTCGGTTATTATGACATAAACGACAAAGCTTTGGAACGCAACCTGATTTCTAAACCGAATAAAGAAATGCTCGAAAACGGGGAGGCTTGTAAAGCTATTCTTCAGGATTATTTCGAACGAATCATTGATCAGAAATTATATTATAAAAAATAAGTTATGAAATCGCCATTAACAACAAGTTTGCCCAAGCAAACACCGATAAAAATAAGGCGATACCAAATATGACCGCTAAAAAATAAATTATACAGATATGAAAAAGAAAATAGGATTATTGGTCCTTTTAATTGTGGTTATCGGAGTTGGTAAGTATGTTTATGATATGAACATCAATCATAATTTCGAGACCATTACGGAAGGGAAAGTCTATAAAAGTGGGGTAATTCCGCCAAATGAAATCGAAAGTTATGTGAAAAAATACCATATCAAGTCGATTGTGGATTTGAGAATGCCGGGAACTAATGATTTGGTTCTGAATCCGGAGCAACCTGGAGAATTAGAGCAGGAGCGTGTGGCGGTTTCAAAAATCAAAGGTGTTAATTACTACAGTAATCCTTCGGATCAGGTTCCGACGCAGGATAAAGTGGATTCCTTCTTAAAGATTATGGATAATAAGGACAATTACCCGGTTTTGATCCATTGTTATCACGGAACAGGGCGCGCCGAAATGTATTCTGCTTTGTACCGCATTGAATATGAAGATATGGACAGAGATCAGGCGAGAGAAAATACCCGCTTTTTAACCAAATGGAGTTCGTTTGATTTAGGAAAACCGAAAGGTGATTACCTTCATCAATACGAAAGCAGAAAAGACAAAGCTGAAAAAAAATAAGTTATTGCTTACAGTATTAAAAAAGCCATTTTTGATTAAAAATGGTTTTTTTATGCCCATTGCTGAGATAAATGTTGTTTCTGGCTCGAAATCGTAACATTATGCATATAAAATGTTGAAATTTAACAAGATGGCTTGACGTTAATCGAAAATATTTTATTACAAGTGAATATTGTCGTAACTTCAATATCAGCTAAATTTCAGAACGGTGGAACATTTAAAAACATTGGTCCGTGGTTTTCTTAAAAACAAAGATTTCAAATCTTCGTTGCGATCATTGGGATATTTGTTCTTTTTTTTCTTCCTTCCTTCTTTAGCTTTTTCCCAACAAACTGTAATCGACAGCACCGTATTAAGAGAATTTGAACGAGCCAAAGCGCTTATTTCAAAAAATGAATATGAAGCCTATCAGCAGGGAACCACTATCATAAACAATTTAGAGAAACGATTGGTTGCTGATAAAAATTATGATCAGTTGTTATATCTTTATTTAGAGATTTCCTATTTCTATTTGACGGAATACGATTATGCTACCAGCAAAAAATCACTGGATAAAGTTGGTAAGATATTGGAGACTCACAATAACAATTGCATACGAGGTGAATATTATGAACATCTGGCGGTATTTTATAATTCTCAGGGGAAAACCGTTTTGGATGAAAAATATACGCTTTTATCCGAAAAATACCTGACGAAATATGCCCCTAAAAATAAGCAGGTGGATTTGTATTATAATCTTACGCTGCTGTATTTTCGACGGGAAGACTGGAACAGAACATTAGAGAATTCAATGAAATTCCTGAAAATCAATCAGGAAACCGGAGGCAGTCCCGATCAGCCTGAAATCAATTTATTTATTGCGGAAAGCTATTTTAATTTAGGTCAGTTCGACAAAGCTTTTCAATATTTAGACGCTGTAAAGAAATCCGATTTTTTTCAGAACCATGATAATGATTTCGTATTAAAATCCCGTTACTATCTAATATTGGGAGAGTTGTACGAAAAACAGACTAAATTCCAGGAAGCGGCAGCCAATTTAAAAATAGCCAACAATTATTTTAAGAAACGATTGGTGTACCGGGTGGTAAAATTGAATCAGTCGCTGAACCAAAAAAGGGAACTGCAGGTAAAAAACATTAAGTTCCAGTCGATAATCAAACAAAATGAACTTAAAACGGAGAACATTAAATACAAAAACTATTTGCTTATTCTCTGTTTGATTACGATTATCAGTCTCTTGATACTGTTGTATATTCAATATAGGAATGCCCGATTCAAGAGCTCTACAAACCAGTTATTGAATGAAAAAAATGAATTGCTTCATAAGGCAAATTCAGAACTGGAAGCTGCATTGAATATCCGGAAAAAGCTTCTTGATACCATTTCACATGAATTGCGAACGCCTATTTACACTTTAAACGGACTCCTGCATTTAATGAGGGAGGATACAACCCATTATGAGAAAAACCTCGACGAATTGGAGTCTTCTGTTCAAAATCTGTATAATTTATCGGGTAATATCATTGAAATCAATGTAATTGATAGTTTTGACAACGACTATATTCCTAAAAATGATGTTGTTTTATTGGAACCATTGCTGTCAAAAATGATTGATTCCGTGAAAAAAAACAGAAATAACGGTAACAGCAGTTCGTTACAGTTTGATTCTAAAATACCGCATAAACTGATCTTTGATGAAGCTAAACTAAGACAGGTTTTATTCAGTCTGATCGATAATGCTTTTAAATTCTCAAAAAACGGCAGCATTCTTGTAGAAGCCAAAAAGATATCCGAAAAGGATGAAAAGGCGGAAATCCAATTCGCAATCAAAGACACGGGTATCGGAATAGCACCTGAAATCAAGGACAGAATTTATGATTTGTTCTTTCAGGGGTCGGATAAGATTAATTATGAATATGGAGGAAGTGGTTTGGGACTGACTTTAGTAAAAAAGACACTGGATCTTTTCGGTAAAACAATAAACATTGAGTCGGAACCTAATTTCGGAACAACGATTTCATTTTCATTGGATTTTGAAATTCCGAATGAAACTGAAGGATCTGAATCAATTCCGATATCTGATGAAATAGAAGATCCGTCCAGCGTGAGAATCTTACTGGTGGAAGATAATAAGACCAATCAGCTAATCACTAAAAAGATCATTACCAAAAAAGGCTATGTTTGTGATGTGGCCAATAACGGTTTTGAAGCCTGCAATATGGTGGGGCAAGCCGATTATTCCTTGATTTTAATGGATATAATGATGCCTATCATGGATGGTTTTGAAGCATCGGATTATATCTCAAAATTTAAACCCGATATTCCCATCGTTGCTTTGACCGCCATTTCCGAAGATGTCAATAAAGAATTGTTCACCGCTTCAAAAATCAGAAAGGTCCTCAGTAAACCTGTGAATGTCGAGGAACTGTATAATACGATTCTTTACTATTGCAAAAAGCAGTAAAAAAGACGGTTTCGTTTTTATGGTAGATATGTGATATCTCCAAACTTCCAATCCGTTGCAAATCCAACAATGCAGATCAGCATGAAGATTAACTCAAAAAACAATAATAAAAGAAATAAGATCATTCGGAGCGAAAAACCAACTTTGCTGTAATTTTCCTTAAAGGCACTGTAATAGCTGTATAAAACAAATAGAAAAATAATTAGGACCGCGGCTGTACTGACAATATCGGATAAAATACCAAAGTGTTTTGTGAAATCAAAGAAAGTAGACAGACTACCAATCGTTTGTATTATAAGTATTCCCAAAAATATAATTCCGGCAACGATAAAATGTTCACTTAAATTCAGTTTTTTTCTTCGGAATACCAAATAGCCATTCCAAGCAAAAAAAGGGACAAAGGAAAAAATTATCAACTTGGCATACTTACTCATAAAAGCGGCAATCTTTTTGCCGTTACTGTTTTTAACGCCTTCATGAAGTCCGTTGTATACTTCCTGGAAGTGGTCGTAATAGTGGTTGATAAATATATTTAAACCGATGAGTAATAAGATGAGGTAGAATACATTGTAATATCGGATGCGTTTTCCGCTTATGTAATCCAAAGCAGCCTTGCCGGGACGGGTGAGTGCTTCTTTAGCCGTGAAAAGCATGCCTTTTTCAAAATGCCATACACCATGCAAAACATCATGCATGATGAAATGTTTGAAAGTGATTCTGTGGGTATCTGCCTTTTGTCCGCAATTAGAACAAAATTTACCCGATAAAGAAGTATCACAGTTTAAGCAATTGGCGTGGTTCATGTTGAAACAGAATAATTTCTTACAATAATACAAAAAAGCACCCTAAAATTAGAGTGCTTTCTTTCAGAATTTATAAAAATCTTATTTGTTCTTTGCTTCAATCCATTTACGTGCATTCACAAACGCTTCATGCCATGGTGTTACTTCATCTTTCTGTCCGTTGTCCGGGTAATGTGCCCAATTCCAAGGGAAAGTAGAACGCTCAATGTGTGGCATAGTTACTAAGTGGCGACCTGTTTTGTCGCACATCATAGCGGTGTTGAATGCAGAACCGTTTGGATTTGCAGGATATCCTTCATAACCGTATTTTCCAACGATGTTGTATTTCTCTTCTGAATAGGGTAAGTTGAATTTACCTTCTCCATGAGAAATCCAAACTCCCAAAGTAGCACCTTCCAGAGAAGAAAGCATTACCGAATTATTTTTCTGTACCGTTACGGAAGTAAAGCCACTTTCGTGTTTGTGGGAGTTGTTGTGAAGCATTTTCCCGTGTACTTCATGTTCCGGATTTACCAATTCCAATTCCATGAACAACTGACAACCATTGCAAATCCCTACTGATAAAGTATCCTCACGTTTGAAGAAGTTCTCTAAAGCGGTTTTTGCTTTTTCGTTGTAAAGGAATGCTCCGGCCCAACCTTTAGCCGAACCTAAAACGTCTGAATTTGAGAAACCACCTACAGCTCCGATAAATTGGATATCTTCCAACGTTTCACGACCTGAGATCAAATCCGTCATGTGAACGTCTTTTACATCAAATCCTGCCAAATACATTGAGTTAGCCATTTCACGTTCGGAATTACTTCCTTTTTCACGGATGATAGCCGCTTTTGGTCTTGGTTTTGTATTGTCGATAACCGGTGCTTTTCCATCAAAATGAGAAGGGAAAGCATAGGTTAACGGCTGGTTTTTATAATTTTCGTAACGCGCTGCCGCCATTCCGTTTTTAGATTGTTTTGAATCCAAAAGGAAAGACGTTTTGTACCAAGTGTCTCTTAATTTTGAAACACTTAAAGTATAAGCATCGTTGTTATTGATGAAAGTTACCACATCACCTTCTACTACGGAACCGATGTTGAAAATTTCAATATTGTTCTGAGCAAAAACAGCTTCCACTTCAGCATTTGCCTGGAAAACCACTCCGATATTCTCATTGAACAACGCCTTTACAGTATCTTTTTCACCTATTGAAGACAGATCATAAGAAGCACCTAAATTCACATCTGCAAAACACATTTCCAATAGCGTAGTGATTAAACCACCGCTTCCAACATCGTGTCCGGCATTGATTTTACGGTCTTTGATCAAATCCTGTAATACATTGAACGCTTTTTTGAAGAATTCTGCATTTGTAATTGTAGGAACTTCCGAACCGATTTTGTTTGTGATCTGTGCAAAAGACGAACCTCCTAATTTGAAGTTATCCTGAGACAAATTAATATAGTAGATGTTTCCGCCGTTTCTTTTCAAAACAGGTTCCACAACTTTAGTAATGTTAGAACAGTTTCCGGCTGCGGAAATAATAACCGTTCCCGGCGCGATTACTTCATCATTCGGATATTTCTGTTTCATGGAAAGTGAATCTTTTCCGGTTGGAATATTGATTCCCAATTCGATAGCAAAATCCGAACATCCTTTTACGGCTTCGTATAATCTTGCATCTTCACCTTCATTTTTACAGGCCCACATCCAGTTGGCAGAAAGAGAAACTGATTTCAATCCGTCTTTTAACGGAGCCCAAACAATGTTTGATAACGCTTCTGCGATTGCCGTTCTGGATCCAGCAACAGGGTCAACCAAAGCTGAAACAGGGGAGTGACCGATAGTAGTTGCAATACCTTCTTTTCCTTTGAAATCCAACGCCATAACTCCAACGTTGTTCAATGGCAATTGTAATGGTCCGGCACATTGCTGTTTTGCTACGCGTCCGCCCACACAACGGTCTACTTTGTTGGTTAACCAGTCTTTACAAGCTACTGCTTCTAATTGAAGTACTTGGTTTAAGTAGGTTGGAATATTTTCACTTGAATATTGTAAGTCCGCATAATTAGCAGGAACCGATTTGTCATTCATGATGGTTTTAGGCGAACTTCCGAAGAAATCTTCCAAAGCATAGTCCATTGGTTTTGCACCAGTTGTTTTGGATTCAAACGTAAAACGATGATCCGCAGTCACATCACCCACCTGGTACATTGGCGAACGCTCACGGTCTGCAATTTTTTGAAGGATATCGATATTTTCTTCCCCGATAACCAATCCCATTCTTTCCTGAGATTCGTTTCCAATGATTTCTTTAGCAGAAAGGGTAGGGTCACCAACCGGTAATTTATCCAAATCGATTAAACCTCCTGTATCTTCCACTAATTCAGAAAGGCAGTTTAAGTGTCCGCCCGCACCGTGATCATGAATAGACACGATTGGGTTGTTGTCACTTTCCACCAAACCACGAATGGCATTGGCAGCACGTTTTTGCATTTCCGGATTTGAACGTTGGATTGCATTCAATTCGATTCCTGAACCGAACGCTCCGGTATCTGCAGAAGAAACCGCAGCACCACCCATTCCGATTCTATAATTTTCTCCACCAAGAATTACGATTTTATCGCCTTCCTGTGGTTTCTTTTTAATTGCCTGATCTAATTTTCCGTATCCGATTCCACCTGCTTGCATGATTACTTTGTCGTAACCGATTTTGCGGTTGTTTTCCTCGTGTTCGAAAGTTAAGATTGAACCTGTAATTAGCGGCTGACCAAATTTGTTACCGAAATCCGAAGCTCCGTTTGATGCTTTGATTAAGATATTCATTGGTGTTTGGTACAACCAAGGTCTTGCGTTCATCGCATCTTCCCAAGGACGGTCTTCTTCTAATCTTGAATAAGAAGTCATGTAAACCGCTGTTCCGGCTAATGGTAACGAACCTTGTCCACCTGCTAAACGGTCACGGATTTCTCCGCCTGAACCTGTTGCAGCACCACTGAACGGTTCAACCGTAGTAGGGAAGTTGTGGGTTTCTGCTTTTAGGGAAAGAACCGAGTCGAATTCTTTTTCCTGGTAAAAATCAGGTTTGTCAGCACTTTTTGGTGCGAATTGTGTCACTTTCGGTCCTTTAACGAAAGCAACGTTATCTTTATAGGCAGAAACAATATCGTTAGGATTTGTCTCTGAAGTTTTCTTGATTAATTTGAATAAGGAAGTTGGTTTTTCTTCACCATCCACTACAAAAGTTCCGTTGAAAATTTTGTGACGACAGTGTTCCGAATTCGCCTGAGAGAAAGCAAAAACCTCTGAATCCGTTAGTTTTCTTCCAAGTTTAACAGCTAAATTATCTAAATAATCTACTTCTTCATCGCTCAACGCCAAACCCTCCTGTTTGTTGTAAGCAGCGATATCATCAATATCCAGAATAGCTTCCGGCTGAATGTTGATCGTAAAAATATCTTGGTTTAATTCAGCATATTTTTGAGAAATCATCGGATCGAACGCATGGAAATCTGAAGTTGTTTTTTCAAATTCCTCGATTCGGATAATTCCTGAAATGCCCATATTCTGGGTGATTTCAACAGCATTGGTACTCCATGGCGTGATCATGGCGGCGCGGGGCCCAACAAAAAAATCCGCAAGGACGGATTTTTCTATTTTATGTGCGTTGCCGAAAAGCCAGTTTAATTTGTTGATGTCTTCAGTCGATAATTCGTTTTGCGTTTGAACAGCAAAAACAGTGTTCGTTTGGTTTCCGAAGAAATGAATCATTGTGTGAGTTGTTTTATTCCGCTGCGTTCCAAACAGTTTGGCCCGTGTCGGATGTGTTGTTGTTTTTAAAGTGCAAATTTATTCTAAAAAAGTCAGTTGACAAAGTTTGTTTTCATAAAAAAAGCACAAGATTTACCTTGTGCTTTTACAGTATTATTCATACATGTATTATTTCTTTCTGGTCGAAATGATTTCCATGTTTTTGTATTCTTTTCCGTCATAACCGGTATCATACATTTCCATTTTACGGGTGTTTTCATCAACCACAGTAATCGTTTCTCTCATTTTTTTGGTCTTTTTTGTAACCGGATCTACGATGTCGCCTTCAAAACTCAGCATTTTTGCGGCAGGATCGTATTTTCCTTTCATGATCATAACTCCTGTTCCCATGTTGTCGATCCAGGTAGAAATGTATTCCTGGCTTGCGTTATCATAAGCTAGGGTACCTTTTCCTTCAAATGGCATGCCCATGAAATTTCCTTTATAAATACCTTCCTGATAACGGCCGCCTAACACCATTTTGTACTCGGCGGTGGTGGTGCTTTTCATCGGTTTGGGATCATTGGCAAACATCCACATGGTCATGTCGCCTGTCCATTTTCCGTCTTCCATGGCCATCATTTTGTGTGCCTCACCAACGGCGGCATATTCTGTGAATGCTTTGGAAATAGCGGCTGAATCCGGAGCAGCCATCGGAGCTTCCGCAGCTGCTGGTTCTGTAGCTGCAGGGGTTTCTGCTTTTTTCTCTTCTTCTTTTTTACAGGAGATCAGTGTCAGTGATGCAACTGCTAAGGTTAAAATTGTTTTGTTCATAATTATTTTTGGTTTTGGTTAATAATTAATTTGGAAAAACAATAGAATTATAGGCGCCCATATCTGTCGTCAGATCTGTTCTCGGCTGGTTTAAGATATCATTAAATGTTGAAAATGCAGGATCCGCGGTTCCATTGGCGGCAGAGTTATCCCCGATGTTTAACTTGTTATTTTGCGGATTAAGAAAATGTGGCAGGTTAGTGGACGAATTTCTGGCTATAATACAGTTAGGGTAATTCGCTGTATTGGCGATCGGATATAATGGATCCTCTTCGAATTGTCCGAAATCGATAAATTTGATCAGACAGTTTTTGAAATTATAATTAAAAGCGGCTGTGCCTTTTGGTGTCAGTGAAATGCCGTAACTGCTCGATCCGTAAATAATGCAATTAGTGAAATTGGCATTGGTAAGATCGATTTGAAGTTCATCTGTTCCGTTGTCAATGGCAACGGGAACCTGATTTGGTCTTGGCCAGAAATTCGCAAACGTACAATGTGTGAAATTGTAATTACCGCCATAAGAACAGGCTAATCCTGCCTGACCGCAGTTGTTGATTACTACATTTTTTCCGTCAATGGTGCCGGTACGGGCTAAGATGCCGACATTGGAACAATTATAAATCTGAACATCTCTCATGTTCACGGTTCCTAAATTTTTATCGATCAGTAAGCCAACCGTAGCATTTTTAATGGTTGTGTTCTGGAAAGTACCGTTACTGTCCTGGGTCATCCAAACGGTTAACCATTGCCCTGGAACATCAGAAAAACTGGGTTCAAGACGGTCGCTTTCAAAAACGATTTCGTTATCATCTATAATATTTCCTTCGGAATCGTAAGTTGAAATGCCTCCGATAGAATTTATTGTAGCGTTACTTCCTATGATCAAACCGGCATCCGCATGAAAATGAATTTTTGCGCCTGGGTCAATATTTAGCGTCTCTCCGGTGGGGACTGCGGCCAAGCCGTATATTACATAGGGTTTTGTATTGTTCCAATGGTATTCGTCACCGTTTGCGGGGTCATTGTGGTCTAAAAAGAATCCGTAAACCTGTTGTCCATCAATTGGAATGGTTTCATAAGTTCCTTCACTGTCTCTTTTTGGGTAAAGGAAATAAGCATCTCTCACCAGCGTAACCAAATCAACGGTTTGCGGAGCGCCACTGATGTTATGAAATTCGATTTTATCCGTGTATAAGTATTGCGAATCCGGATTGGCATATTCACTGTAATCGATAGTCGTTTCTATGAAAATGAACATACTGTCCTTGGCCAGCAGTTCCACATTGTTAAATACTTTTCCGGGAATTCCGTCCACCATTAGGCGATACTTGGAGTTTTCTCCCTGTGCTAATTTAAGTGTCGGAATTTCGATGTCTTTGTCACTATTGTTATACACTTTAAGCGTATAGGTACTCGAACCGATATTGGTGAAAACTGTATCGAGATATACGGTTTGTTTTGAAAATTCCAGACCGCCCGTACTGGGCTCAAAGTCGAAATCCTGACGACAGGAGGTAAGGGAAAGTCCAAAAGCAATAAAAAGTATATAAATGTAATGACGCATAAAAAAGCTTATTTTGGTAAAAGTATTGATTTTTTTTAAATTTTGATACAGATTATCTTATGCTTTAGAACGTTTTTTAAAACAAATTAGTTTATAAGGATGTGGTTAATTTGACGGGACATTTCATAAATTTACACTTCTAAAGAGAAAAATATGTCATTTGATAAAGATAAAACACTTCAGCGTTGTAATTCTTATGGTAAAAACACATTGATGGAAACGCTGGAAATTCATTTTACCGATGCCGGTGAAGATTTTCTGACTGCCACCATGCCGGTAAATCCACGAGTACATCAGCCAATGGGACTTTTGCATGGAGGTGCTTCTGTAGCCCTGGCCGAAAGTGTCGGAAGTGCAGCGTCCATGATGTTTGTTAATGGTGAAAAACAGGAAGTGCGAGGCATTGAAATATCAGCCAATCATTTACGAAGCAAACGTGAAGGAATGGTGACCGCTACGGCAAAAATCATTCATAAAGGCGCCAGTATCCATTTATGGGAAATCAGAATTGTTGATGAAGAGAACAAACTGGTTTCACTTTGCAAACTCACCACTATGGTGCTACCAAGAAAAAAGAAACATGACTGATATATTTCTGAAAGTAAAAACACATCAGGAGCAGCAGCTTCCTTTTGTTTTGTACTCTAAGCCGAATTCCAAAGAAATTGTGGGGTTGTTTCAACGCAACGATCATTTGTATTTCTTGGAATCGTTTGAGGAGAACGGTTTTGTATTTGCGCCTTTCGACGGAGAAAATTATGTGCTTTTACCGGAAATTCATCTGAATGTGATGGTCGAGCCTTTTGAAAACCATCCTGTTGTTGATACTCCAGCTGTTTTTTATGAAATGGATGAAAAGGCAAAACATGATTTTGAACATCTGGTTGAAAAGGCTGTAGATGAAATCAATTCCGGATACTTCAAAAAAGTAGTGCTTTCCAGAGAAGAGATCGTAAATCTGGATCATTTTGAAGTAACCGATTTTTTTCAGAAGCTGTTGAATAATTACCCGCAGGCCTTTAAATACTGTTTTTTTCATCCGAAAATAGGCATGTGGATGGGAGCAACTCCGGAACAGCTTTTAAAAGTGAAAGACTTTGAAATACACACGGTTGCCTTAGCGGGAACCAAAGTTAATAAAGGTAAAGAAGAAGTAATCTGGAAGCAGAAAGAAAAAGACGAACAGCAACTGGTAACTGATTTCATACTTGAAAATCTTAAGGATCATGTTTCGGAACAGGTGGTTTCCAGTCCGTATACAGCTTATGCAGGGAATCTTTTGCACATTAAAACCGATATTTCCGCTAAAATGAATGATGCCAACAGTCTGAAACAGGTGTTGAAAATTTTGCATCCGACGCCGGCCGTTTGCGGTTATCCGAAGTTATTGGCCAAAGATTTCATTTTGCAGAATGAACAACATGACCGCGAATATTACGCCGGTTTTTTAGGGGAACTGAATATGGATTTTGTTACCGGACGAAGTGAAAATTCCGATTTGTTCGTCAATTTACGATGTATGAAAATAAAAGATAATAAGGCGCATTTGTTTATAGGTTGTGGTATTACCAAAGACAGTGATCCGCAGAAGGAATTCCTGGAAACCGTTAATAAATCAATGACCATGAAAAAAATCCTGAATTAAATATGAAACTTGATATACTTGCTTTCGGGGCACATCCCGATGATGTTGAATTAGGCTGTGGCGCTACAATTGCCAAAGAAATTTCGCTCGGTAAAAAAGTCGGAATTGTTGATTTGACTCGGGGAGAACTGGGTACGCGCGGTTCGGCAGAAATACGCGATAAAGAAGCGGCTGATGCGGCTGAAATCATGGGCGTGGCTGTTCGTGAAAACCTGAGATTCCGCGATGGATTTTTCGTAAATGATGAACAGCATCAGTTGGAAGTCATCAAAATGATCCGAAAATACCAACCGGAAATCGTTTTGTGCAATGCCATAGACGATCGTCATATCGATCACGCAAAGGGAAGTAAACTGGTTTCTGATGCCTGTTTTCTTTCGGGTTTGCGCCGAATCGAAACGGAAATGGATGGTGCACCACAGGAAGCCTACCGTCCGAAATTAGTATATCATTACATCCAATGGAAGAATATTGAGCCGGACTTCGTAGTCGATGTGACCGGATTTATAGAGAAAAAAGTGGAAGCAATTATGGCTTACAGTTCGCAGTTTTATGAACCGAATTCCAATGAACCAATCACGCCAATAGCCACCAAAAACTTTAAAGACAGTCTGATTTACCGTGCACAGGACCTCGGAAGGCTTATTGGTACTGATTTTGCGGAAGGTTTTACGGTTGAAAGATATTTGGCTGTCAATAGTTTAGGAGATTTGCGATAATTTTTTTAAAAAATTATTTGCGAAAACTGATAAAACCCCTATATTTGCACCCGTAATCAAATGGTGATTGTAGCTCAGTTGGTTAGAGCGTCGGATTGTGGTTCCGAAGGTCGGGGGTTCGAGACCCCTCATTCACCCTTACTACATAAAAGCTTCTAGGAAACTAGGAGCTTTTTTTATGCCTAAAATTACCGTGTTTTTTAAAAATTGTATATGATTTCGAATATTAAAATAATAAAATTTTTAGGATTGTTTATCTTAATGATGACACTAACCGGCTGTCCTGGAGTGGAAGAAGAGTGTTATGATTATGGAGGTGGGACAAGAGTAAATGATTTAGTAACTATATCACCATTACAACCAACATATACTGTAGGAGATATTATTACTTATAAAGTAGAAATCCCGTCAACAAATTCTTTTTTTGGAAATCCAGTAAATTTGTTTGAAGAAACGAGAGATTATAATGCAAGACTATACGCAAATCCAATTTTTCTTAATGACAATGAGGTTACTTTTATTAAAGGTTCAGTAGAAGGACATAACGGAGGTTGGTTAAATGTTTCGTACAACAGTGTTACAAAAAATTATGAATTGGAAATCAAGATTAAACTTTTAAGAAGGGGTCTGTATTCTATGATTTCGGGAGAATATATGGAATTTCAGGGAGATTCAAAGTGTAATCGTTATTCAATCGAAACTAATATAGAAGGTTGGAATAGTGATGGTAAGATCGAATTTATCGTACAGTAAATTTTTACTATCAAACAATTAAATGAATTATTTGGATGAATATTAAAATAATAAAATTTTTAGGATTATTTTTTCTGTTAACACTCTTAACTGGTTGCCCACTGGAAGGAGAGGAAGATTGTTATGATTATGGTAGCTCAACAAGAGTTGATAATTTAATTACGTTAACTCCATCACAAACAAGTTACAATATTGGAGATGAAGTTATATTTAAGATGGTTATTCCTTCTACGAATGTTTATTTTGGAGAAGAGAAAAATCTATTTCAGTTAACGAATGACATGGCCGCAAATTTAGAATTTGAATCTACTTATCTTTTTGATGGAAATTCAGTAACTTTTATTTCAGGGTCTCAAGGACAGGAAAGAAATTGGTTTAATGCTTTTTATAATGTTTCTACATCAAATTATGAATTAGAAATTAAGGTTAAATTGAATAAAGTTGGTGACTATTCTTTCTACTCTGGTGGGTCGCTACATTTTCAAGGTAGTAGTAAATGTAATCGTTATAGACTTGACACAAACATTGAAGGTTGGAATAGTGAGGGGAAAATTGAATTTACCGTGCAGTAAAAAACATTTACCGTCAAATAAGACCTGAAATTCGCTTTAGGAATATTAGAATTGTAGAACACAAAAACTGAACACGATTTACATTAAAAATTAGAAAATAACATCTTGTAATCCTAGCAAACACGTTGTGATTTTTCAAATATAAAATTGTGGTTCCGAAGGTCGGGGGTTCGAGACCCCTCATTCACCCTTAACACAGAAAAAGCTCCGAAGAAATTCGGAGCTTTTTTATTTAAGTATTTTTGAATATCTAAAAACTTATTTTACTTCTTGTTTGCCGCAACTTCTTTGAGCGATTTTTCAATTTTATCCAACTCAAAGTTGATCTCTTTTTTAAAGTCTTCCCAGTCACTATCATGACTAACGGTGTAACTCTCCACTTTAGAGTTCAATTCGGCATTTCTTTTTTCAATCTGACTTATATTTTTCAAATTGGCATCATCTGTTTTCTTTGCTGTTTTTTGGATTTCCATTTTCAAAAGGTCGATTCGCTTTTCATTGGCTTTGAGTTTTGCTTCGGCTTCTTTTTTATATTGGTTCCATTCAGAACTGTCATGGTAGGCGATATTCTTTTCATGCATTTCGTCTAACATTTCCTCTTCTTTTGCATCTTGAATTGCTGCAGGACTTAATGTAACATCATCTGCATTTGCTTCACTATCTGCGTCTGATCTGCAACTTATTCCCAGTAATCCAACCATAAAAAAGGATATGGTCAGTATTAATATTGATTTTCTCATTATATTTTTGTTGTTTAGTTTTTTTGGGAAAAAACATCAAAATTATATCGATTCCATGCGTTTTGGGGGTAGTCCGTCATTTCCTCATCCATCTTCCTTAACACAAATCATAATTATTTAAAATCTGTGTTTATAGTTCATTCTACACTTTTACGTGTGTGCAAGTAGTGCTATATTGAAATAAAGTGTAAAGTTAGTTATATTATTGATTATTAATGCATTGTATTTTCTAAATATATGCTTAAGATAGTCTTTCTGTGATATTTTGACGTATTAAAAACAATAATCGTCTTGACGGATTTATTTTTTTAAACGGTTTTTTATTGTTGTGATGAGGCTGGTACGTTTTTTTACAGTATCGCCAATCAAAAAACCATACGGTTTAAGAGGGTTAATATGATCACAGAGGATTTTCAATATGGCAGTCATTGGTATGGCAAGAATGATCCCCGGAATTCCCCATAGCAATTCTCCTATTACAAGCGCTATTATAGTGAAGAGTGAATTGATTCGTATTTGTGGCCCTACAATTATCGGTTGTAATACGAATCCCTGAACGAACTGGATCGTACCATACACAAGCACAATTCCGCCTAATAATGGAAAACTCGCGCCATGCAATGCCGAGACTAGTACTGTAAGTGTAGTGCCGATTATATTTCCGATCCATGGAATAATTTCCAATAATCCACAAAGGATGGCAAACAAAATTGCGTTTTTTACACCCAAAAGGCTAAATCCAATGCTGTACATTACCCATAAACACATAATCATTTTGGACAATCCGACCAAGTATTGCTGAGCGATGTTTGAAGAACTGTAAATGATTTTTTCGATTTCACTTTGTTGCGAAGGACTTGAGAGTTGAAGGATGAAATTTTTAAGGTGAGAACGGTAATAGAGTAAAAGAAGAAAGTAAACTAATGTAAGAACAAAATGGGCAAGTAATTGAGCTAATGAACCGATAATGAACGGTATAATGTGGGCGAAGGATTGTTGTTCTTTTTTCAGGATTACATTCTGATCTTCAATGGTAATGCCTAGGTGATTTAAGATATTTTGCTGTGTGTAATCTCTGGCCTCAATGATTTTCTGTTTTACCATATCAATATCAATGATTACTTCTGAAACCTTCCAGGATAAAAGCACCACAAATCCCGCAATGATTAGTAACAACAACATCAGACAGAAAAAAACAGCTAATCCCTTGGATACTTTTTTCTTTTCCATCCATTTACAGACAGGTAAAAAAAGAGTAGCCAAAAGACCTCCGATAAGTAGTGGCATCAGAAAAGCTTTTGCGAAATACAAACCGGTAACCACTAAAATGAACAGTAGTAATTTTTGTGTAATTGATTTGTCGTTAATCGTCATAAGCTGATGTTTGTTGGTTAAAAATCAGTGGTTTATATGACAGGAAGAATATAAAATTAGTGATTTATGGCAAGATTATCTTCCGAAATAAACAAAAAGTTATAGTTTCGTATTTCCCAATATTGTTCTTTTCCTTTTTTGATTGGGAGAACAAGGCAATTATCCGCTCACACAGAACCGAAACTTCTTTCGTATATTTGTTTTAGTGCTATTAATCAGAAGATTATGAATAGAATCAACATCATACTGCTGTGCTGTTTTTTGGTTTCCAGTTGTGAATCGCAAACCGCGAAAAAGCCTACTACCGGTTTAAAGATTCAGAACCGAGTATCCGAAAGAACCGACAGTATTCATTCCGGGATTCCATACAATCTGAATCAGCCGGACAAAAAATACGAGTTGCCTGCTATTCTGGAAGAAGTTTCGGGACTTACGGATATTGATTCGACTCACATTGCCTGTGTACAGGATGAGATCGGAACCGTTTTTATTTATAATTTTCAGAAAAACACCATCATAGCCAAACATAAATTTGACAGTCTGGGTGATTTTGAAGGATTAACTTTCACTGGTAAATCCCTTTTTATACTGAGAAGCGACGGGCGTTTAACAGAATGGAGAAATTTTGATCCTAAAACAGGTGCAGGTGACATTTTTCATTTGGCTTTACCACTTCAAACCACAAATAATGAAGGACTTTGCTTTGACAGCAGAAATAATCGTCTGCTGATTGCCGCAAAGAATAAACCTGTGAACCCCAATTATAAGTCGGAACGATTCATTTATGAATATGATCTGTCCCAAAATAAGCTGAACCGCAATCCCGTGTACAGTATTAATACCGTTGATTTAGAAGCTGCTGCCAAAAAATTCAAAATTATTCAACAAAGCCGAACAGCAACGGGGAAACTCAAACCCTTTAATTTCAGACCTTCAAGTCTGGCGATTCACCCGTACACTTTCAATATTTATATCATCTCCGCGGCCGACAGGTTACTTCTGGTGATTGATGAAAAAGGGAAAATAATAAGTATGGAAAAGCTCAATGAGAACTTATTTGCAAAACCAGAAGGAATAACGTTTCTCAAAGACGGAACCATGATCATTACAAATGAAGCGGCAGGTTTAGTTCCGACATTACTCCTCTATAAACTTATCAAATAGATTATATAATTCATCAGAATTATAACATAAAGCATTGTTTTTGAAATTAAAAAAGTATTTTTAAACCCTGAATGAAATCTACGGCACTACAAGTTACTGTCTGTAATGAGAGAGAGAAAAAATTAAAAAAATCGAAAACAATCCATTGAATATGAAATCTTTAATAAAATCACTTCTGTTATTTATCACTTTGATTTTTGCTTCCAATACGGTAATGGCGCAGCAAAAAAGCAATGAAAAGGCGGTTATTAAAACCGTTTTATACTGCGATCATTGCAAAGAATGCGAAACCTGCGGCTTGAAGTTCAAAACGGAAATGCTTAAAATAAAAGGTTTGAAAATGTATGAGTTGGATGATAAAGCAATGACATTCACCATTTATTATAATCCGAAGAAAACCGATTTACAGACTATAAAATTGGCTATAAGTAAGTTAGGATATGATGCCGATGAAGTTAAAGCGGACCCGCAGGCCTACGAAAATTTGGACGGATGCTGTAAGGCTTCTTAATTTGCGATTGAATCATGTAACAAAAGTTACGGTCAATCAGGTAAATAATTAAGTAATTTGTGTTGATGCAGTGTATCTTCTGATAAATTATGGAGCACATAAAACTTGGGTTAAAGGAGAATTGGAAGCAGTTTTCGATCTTAGTCGTCGTCAATGCCTTCGTAGGAGGAATGATCGGGATGGAGCGCACCATCTTTCCGCAATTTGCCAATCTTGAATTCGGAGTAGCATCCAAAACAGCCATACTTTCTTTCATTACGGCCTTTGGGATAACCAAAGCCTTTACAAATTATTTTACCGGCAGATTGGCGAACAGATTCGGAAGAAAGAATTTGTTGCTTTTCGGTTGGTTTTTAGCACTTCCGATTCCTTTTTTACTTATTTATGCTCCAAGTTGGAGTTGGGTTATTTTTGCCAACGTATTGTTGGGCGCAAGTCAGGGACTTACCTGGAGCAGCACGGTGGTAATGAAAATTGATCTTGTAGGTGAAAAAGACCGCGGTTTTGCGATGGGATTGAATGAGTTTGCCGGTTACTTAGCCGTTGGAGTTATTGCTTTTCTTTCAGGGTACATAGCAAATTTATATGGCGTCACACCTTATCCTTTTTACATAGGGATTTTCATCTCAATTACAGGCTTTTTACTCACGTTCTTTTGTGTGGAAGATACGCGATTGTTTGTACATAAGGAAAGTGTTTCGGATACTAAAGAACATTTAGATAATGTGTTTTTTGAAACTACCTTTAAAAATAAGACGCTGAGTGCGGTAACACAAGCGGGTTTGGTAAACAATCTGAACGACGGAATGGTTTGGGGACTGCTCCCGATCGTCTTACTCTCATTGAATTATAACACGGAAAATATCGGAATCTTAACCGCAATTTATCCCACCATTTGGGGAATAGGGCAACTTTTCACCGGAAAAATGGCTGATTTATATTCAAAAAAAGCAATGCTGTTTTGGGGAATGTTGTTACAGGGAGTAGGCGTTTTAGCCATTCCGTTCAGTGAAAGTTTTTTTCAGTTTGCTGTTATTTCAGCACTTTTAGGATTGGGAACGGCTTTGGTTTATCCAACCTTTCTGGCGACAGTAGCACAGGCTACGAGTCCGAAGCAACGTGCGGAAAGTATTGGAACTTTTCGTTTGTGGAGGGATTTGGGCTACGCGTTTGGCGCTTTTATTTCCGGAATCACTGCTGATGTTTTCGGGATAGAATATGCTATTTTCCTGATTGGAGGGATAACTGTTATTTCTGCACTGATAATCAGATTTCGAATGGAGGAACTTGATAATCCTGCTAAAGAAATTATTGAATTGGATGAGCTTAAAGTGTAATTTATTTCTTAAATTAAATTCCGAATTTCTTTATTTTTAAATAAAATCTGATTATTTTAGTAGTAAACTATTATTAATCAATAACATCATATTCATGGGATCATTTTTAATTACAAAGAGAGCAAACGGTGAATTTCAGTTTGTTTTGAAAGCAGGGAACGGACAGATTATTTTAGTTAGTGAATGGTATACTACAAAAGCGGCCTGCGATAACGGAATAGAATCGGTCAGGAAAAATTCGCAGGATGATGCAAGATTTGATCGATTGGAGTCGAAAAACGGAAAACCTTATTTCAATTTAAAGGCCACTAACGGACAAACCATTGGAACCAGTGAAATGTACGAATCGGTTGCTGCCCGTGAAAACGGAATCGAATCGGTAAAGAAAAATGCTCCTGATGCATTAGTGAAAGAAGATTTGTAACCGAAGCAACATAAAAATAAAAAAAGCTCCAAAGTAAATTGGAGCTTTTTTTATTTATTTACCGTCTTTGTCAACTACCGGTCGCTTTTCGCTGTTGGTCAGCTTCCAGGCTAAGGTAAAAGCCAGTTTAGCACGTTTAGCTAACAAATCATATTCGATCTTATCCGGAGTATCTGTGGATTTATGGTAATCATCATGGATACCGTTGAAAAAGAAGATCGCAGGAATTCCTTTTTTAGCAAAATTGTAGTGGTCGGAACGATAATAGATCTGTTCCGGATCGTTTCTGTCGTTGTATTTGTAATCCAAACGCAGATTTACGGATTCTTTGTTTGCTTCTTCATTCATACGGTGCAAATCAGAACTTAAACGGTCAGAACCAATTACGTAAATATAATTGTTGTCGTTCGGATTCAAGTTGTCGCGACGACCAATCATGTCGATATTGATATCAGTAATAGTATTGGCAATCGGGAACAAAGGATTCTCGGAATAATATCTTGAACCATGAAGTCCGTGCTCTTCGCCCGTTACGTGAAGGAATAAGATGGAACGTTTTGGTCCGTGGCCGGCTTTTTTAGCTTCCATAAACGCTTTTGCAATTTCAATTAAAGCTACTGTTCCGGATCCGTCATCATCCGCGCCATTGTAAACATCACCGTTTTTCATTCCCACGTGGTCATAATGCGCAGAAATAATCAATACTTCATTAGGTTTTTCAGAACCTTCGATATATGCCCAGATGTTTTCAGAATCGTTCAATTTGGGTCCGAATCCTTTTTTCATGAATTCAGACGGCACTTTTTGATAGTAACTGTCCGCTCCTTTAGGATAGGGAACGCCCATTTGTTTGTACTGATTAATGATATATTCCCCGGCTTTTTTCTGACCCGGTTCTCCGGTATTTCTGCCTTCCATTTCATCAGAAGCGATAACAAACAGGTTTTTCTTTAAGTTTTCAGAACTTATTAAGTTCATGTAGTCTTTAGCTTCTGTTTTCTTATCCTCCGTAAGTTTTTGCTGTGAAGTACAGCTCAAAAAACTAAGCGTAAGTGCTAAACTTAGAATCAATATCTTTTTCATAGACGATGTATTTGCTTATTAGTACCAAAAAGGCGGATTTTGTTTCAATATAAAAGTAATTTTTAATGGATACTCATAAAAGTATATAAACCATATAATGCGAGTATGGTCCAAAATGTGATGAAATTCATTAAAAATAAGGCGGAACTCTTCAGGAAAGAAACGATTTTCCTTTCGCCATAAAGTCGTTTATGGGCCTTGTAAAAATAAATGATAGGCCAGAACATCAAAATAGTATACAAAAGGGCCTGAAGGATATCCAAAACAATTGCATTACCCAGGCTCAAAAGTAATTGTAAGAGCATGACAAGGCTTGTCAGCAGAAGAAGGAAGGAGAAATAATGAAGCGTAAAAATTCCGTGGTCAAAATAATACCAACGTTTCTTTCCGTGGAACAGCCATAGCCAGAAGGCGAAGAACGGCATGTAAAAAAAGAGCAGTTTTGGCAGATTTCGGATAAAAAGTTCTGCTGATTTCTTGAAAGCCTGCTGCATTGTATTATGTTCTGCAACGGAAACACATCTTTTGGTAAACCAATATTGCACTGCTGATAATTTATCTTTTTCCGGACGTGATTTCTGAACAGAATCAAGTTCGTGCACCGATTTATACCCAGGCATCCAACCGTATTTATCACTTTTTGAAATTATTTTTTCGGTACTGTTGGAAACCACTTTTTCACCACTGTTTGAAATCACTTTATCACTAATGGGGCCATCTGTGGTATAATTAATATTGAGCCCTTCTTTTTTTGGTCTTTCTTTTACAGATATGGGTCCGTCATTGTCATTAACATCCATATCGTCCAGATTTACCAGAAATCCGGTGATAAAGAAGGTAATGAAACTTATGAAAATATAAAGTTTGATGGGAACGACGAAACTTTTTCTTCTCCCCGAAAGATATTCCCGGGTGAGACGGGCAGGGTTGAAGAGGAGGTATTTCATGGTATTCCAAAAACCGCTGTCATAATGAACAAGATCTTCGGCAAAATGAGTAAATAAGAAGTGAAATGATTTTCTCGTTTCCGTATTTTCCTGGCCACACTGCGGACAAAAACGATCTTCAACGTAAGTGCCGCAGTTCAAACAGGTTTTGTCTTCACGAAGTGTTCCTTTACTCATGGCAGAAAATGGTTTACCGTAAATAAAGTTATGAATTTTTTTTGAAAGAAGTACTTTTCTTATCTTTTCAATTCTGATGTATCTGTCTGATTTTAAATAAAAAAGCCTTCAAAATGAAGGCTGTTGATGTTTTAAAAGTTCGGACTGAGGTTGTATTTTTTATAGAAACTATCCAGTACTTCAAGAACTTCATCTTCGGTATCTACGACTTTTATTAAGTCCATATCTTCAACACTGGCATTGTGTTCTTCGTCGATCAAGACGTTTTTGATCCATTCCAACAGTCCGGACCAAAAGCTTCTTCCCACAAGGATAATAGGGAATTTGCCTATTTTTTTGGTTTGGATAAGGGTAACCGCCTCAAAAAATTCATCTAAAGTTCCAAAACCACCCGGCATTACTACGAATCCCTGGGAATATTTTACGAACATTACTTTACGAACAAAGAAATAATCAAAATTAAGGTTCTTGTCCTTGTCAATGTAGGGGTTATGATGCTGTTCAAAAGGTAAATCAATATTTAAACCTACCGAAGTTCCATTGCCTAAATGGGCTCCTTTGTTTCCGGCTTCCATGATTCCGGGACCTCCGCCCGTGATGACGCCATAACCGGCCTGACTGATCTTATAAGCAATCTTTTCTGCTAAAATGTAATATTTGGTGTCGGGCTGCGTTCTTGCGGAACCAAATATGGTAACACAGGGACCGATTCGCCCCATTGATTCATAACCGTTAACGAATTCCGACATAATTTTAAAAATAGCCCATGAATCGTTGGCACGAATCTCATTCCAGGTTTTTTGTTTGAATTTATCCTGGATTCTGTCGTCATCATTTAAATAATCGTCTTTCATCATCTTTTTCCATTGTGTAAAAGTTAGTCTACTAAGATAACTCTTTTTTGAGGAATTGTGCGGTATAACTTCGCTTATTTTTGATGATTTCCTCCGGAGTTCCTTTGGCAATCAGTTCGCCGCCGCCTTTTCCACCTTCATAACCAATGTCGATAATGTAATCGGCTAGCTTGATCACATCCATGTTGTGTTCAATGATCAAAACAGTATTTCCTTTGTCAACCAATTTGTTGATTACATCCATTAATACGCGGATATCTTCAAAATGCAATCCGGTTGTAGGCTCATCAAGAATATAAAACGTGTTTCCGGTATCTTTTTTAGACAACTCAGTCGCCAGTTTAATTCGTTGTGCTTCACCACCGGAAAGTGTTGTACTTTGTTGTCCTAGAGTAATATAGCCTAATCCTACATCCTGTATGGTTTTGATTTTACGATAGATCTTCGGAATGTTTTCAAAGAACGGAACGGCTTCATCCACAGTCATTTCCAATACATCAGAAATCGATTTTCCTTTATATCGGATTTCAAGCGTTTCCCGGTTAAAGCGTTTTCCCTGACAGGTTTCACATTCCACATAAACATCCGGAAGGAAACTCATTTCAATGGTTCTTACACCTGATCCTTCGCAGGTTTCGCAACGTCCGCCCGAAACATTAAAACTGAAACGTCCCGGTTTATATCCGCGAATCATGGCCTCAGGCGTCTGCGTATACAAACTTCTGATTTCAGAGAAAACATCGGTATAAGTCGCCGGATTGGAGCGCGGTGTACGCCCGATCGGACTTTGGTCAATGTCAATTACTTTGTCGATATATTCCAGTCCCTCAATCGTTTTAAAAGGCTGTGGTTTTTTAACGGCATTAAAGAAATGGGTGTTCAGAATAGGGTAAAGCGTTTCATTGATCAAGGTCGATTTTCCGCTTCCAGAAACTCCGGTAACACAAATCAACTGACCTAAAGGAAATTCCACCGAAACATTTTTTAAGTTGTTTCCGGTCGCTCCCGATAATTTCAAAAACTTTCCGTTGCCTTCACGACGTGTTTTCGGAACGGCGATCTCCATCTGACCATTCAGGAATTGTGCCGTAATGGTTGATTCTTTAAGTAATTCGGCCGGAGTTCCGATGCTTATGATTTCCCCGCCAAAACGACCTGCTTTCGGACCGATATCAATCACATAATCCGCCCGTTCGATCATGTCTTTATCATGCTCCACCACAATAACGGAGTTTCCGATGTCACGCAATTGCTCCAGCGAATGAATCAGTTTTTCGTTATCACGCTGATGTAATCCAATACTCGGTTCATCCAGAATATAAAGAACTCCCACTAATTGAGAACCAATCTGTGTAGCCAATCGTATACGTTGTGCTTCACCACCCGAAAGTGATTTTGAACTTCGGTGCAAGGCAAGATAATTCAGTCCCACATCCACCAAAAACTGGAGACGGGCTTTGATTTCCTTAACTACCTCCACAGCAATGGCTTTTTGTTTTTCAGATAAATGCGTATCTAGATTCTTAAACCATTCGCTCAGTTCATCAACATCCATCGAAGATAATTCACCAATGTTCTTTTGGTTGATTTTAAAATATAAGGATTCTTTTCGAAGACGGGTCCCATGGCATTCCGGACATTCGATTTCATCCATGAATTCTTTAGCCCAGCGCTTTATGGAAGCCGAACCGCTTTCATCGTATTGGTTTTTGATAAAATTGGATATTCCTTCAAAATCGATTTTATAATCTTTCGTAATTCCCATCACCTTAGAAACCACAGAGAATTTCTCGTTTCCTCCGTTTAGGATCATATCCATAGCCGTTTCCGGAATGGATTCAATGGGATCGGTTAATTTGAATCCGAATTTCTCGCCAATAATTTCCAGCTGTTTGAAAATCCAAGTGCTTTTTTGTTCACCTAATGGTGCAAATCCACCTTGTTTAATGGATAGTTTCGGATTAGGAATAATTTTGTACAGATTGATTTCATTAACGGTTCCCAAGCCATTACAGTGCGGACAGGCGCCTTTCGGTGAGTTGAATGAAAAATTGTTAGGTTCCGGATTCGGATAAGAGATTCCTGTAGTCGGACACATTAGATTTCGACTAAAATAACGTACTTCCTGACTTTCCTGCTCAATAATCATCATAATCCCGTCGCCGTGATACATGGCCGTTTTGATGCTTTCGGTCAGACGCTTATCAACATCTTCTGTCGAATCAATCGCCATTCTGTCGATAACTGTTTCAATATCGTGGGTTTTGTATCGGTCGACTTTCATTCCGAATTCCAAATCACGGATTTCACCGTCTACGCGTACTTTTACAAACCCCTGTTTTGAAATCTGCTCAAACAATTCACGGTAATGTCCTTTACGGGAACGGATGATCGGCGCTAATATGTTGATGCGTTTTCCGTCGAAATTCTCAAAAATCAATTCCTTGATCTGATCGTCAGAATAGGACACCATTTTCTCACCGGTGTTGTAACTATATGCTTCTCCGGCTCTTGCGAACAATAGTCTAAGAAAATCATAAATCTCGGTAATGGTCCCAACGGTCGAACGTGGACTCTTACTGGTAGTTTTCTGCTCAATCGCGATTACCGGGGAAAGTCCGTCTATTTTGTCCACATCAGGTCGCTCCAAACCACCCAAAAACTGGCGGGCATAAGCGGAAAATGTTTCAATATAACGGCGCTGTCCTTCTGCGTAAATGGTGTCAAATGCTAATGACGATTTTCCCGAACCCGAAAGCCCGGTGATTACCACAAGTTTTTCACGCGGAATGACAACATCAATGTTTTTAAGATTATGGGCACGAGCGCCAATAACTTCAATTGTATCCTCAGTATTTAGCATAATTTGTTGAGTAGATGTGCAAAACGCAAAGGTACAGTTTTAGACCGACATTACAGAATGGAACTCAAAAGGTTTTGTATTGATGCAACACCAATAATGTTTCTAATGATAAATTATTGTGATTATCGAAAAAAGCAATTAATAATATATCTTTTTTAGTTTTTGTTCTACTTTAATTTCTTGATAATCACTTATTAACGATTTTTTATACAGTTAGTCATATTTTTTTTTTGCTTCAAATTTTTGTGTTCAAATTTGTCTTAACTAATCCACGAAAAACAAATCAGGTTGTATTTTCTCCAACTACCTATTCGCTTTTTTCGAATTATTAACCAAAACTAAGATATTTATGAGAAACATTAAATTGTTAACAATTGTTGCCCTGGCAACATTGCTGGGTGTGATTAGCTGTGCAAAAGAAGATGCTGTATCATCAGAAACTGATGAAAATTCAACAACCAGAGCTAGTGAAAATTTAGTTGTAAGTCAATCTTACGATTTAAACATTATCGGAGTTCCACAAAATTATCAGGGAACGTGGCCGAACCTACCCAATACTATTTTTGTTCCACTGGGAGGAAGGCCAAAACTCTTGGTAGCTAAAGCTGATCCAGGTCCATATAGTATATTGGATGATTTTGCCGTTGATGGTTCATCAAAGTTTGTACTGCCATCTTCGGATATTGATGGAGACGGAACTTCGTCCTATAGCATTTTTGCAAAATTAGTGGGAGCAAATGGAGGAATTTTTACCTGCAGTGGTAATAGCGCACCAAATAGTGATGGCTATTATGAAATATGTTCTGCCGGGTCATTAACCTTTCGTGTAGGTGGGAATCCGAGGTTTGTAAGCGCGAGCGAACAATTACTTAATATAGTTGTACCAAGAGGCAGAACTATAAATCTGGAAGGAAGTTCTGGGAACATTACATTGACATCTGGGAAGTATCCGGTTTTTGATAATCGTTTCGAAAATCATTATTGGGAGCGCTATAACGATGAGGGTTTAAGAATAGTAAAATTGCGATTTGTCGGGAAATAGCTTCCTGTATTTCACCACAATAACATTTATGAATAGCCTGTCAATTTGTGACGGGCTATTTCATTTAAAAAATAATAAACAGTTTTAGATATAAAGCTATTCGATTCGGAAGGATTTCAGCTTTTCGCGATAAGTATCCAAGATGTCCAATTTGGTAACATAACCAAGGCATTTGTTGTCTTTTAATACAAACAAAAGAGGGGCATTGGTAGTTTCGAATTTTTCCATGACCGTTTCCATAACTTCGTCGTAGGAAATAACGGCTTCCGGTCTTTGGATGATATCGCTTAACAGACTGTATTTTACCTGAAAAGCATTAAAAATCATAGGGCGAATGCTGTCAAAATGGATGACGCCGACAAAAGAATCCTGTTCGTTAACCACCGGGAAAACCGACTGTTTTGTTTCGGAAAGCAGATTCACCACATCTTCAATTTTTGCAGAAGAGGAAATCGTGGCAAAATTTGTTTGCATCATTTTTGACAGATCGATGGAAGAGAGGATGTTTTTGTCTTTATCGCTGGTAAAAACGGTTCCTGTATCGGCAAGGGTTTTAATGTCCATGGAATGTACTTCCAGTTTTTTGGAGATGATGAAGCTGATGGAAGAAACAATTAAAAGCGGAACCATCAAACCATAACCGCCGGTAATTTCGGCAATCAGGAAGATGGCTGTTAAAGGCGAATGAAATAATCCGCTCAGCACTCCTGCCATTCCCACAACGGAAAAATTACTTATCGGCAGATCCCGGTCGATTCCGGTCAGCTGGAAAAATTTGGAAACAAAAAAACCAAGATAGGAGCCCACAAAAAGGGAAGGAGCAAAGTTACCGCCATTTCCGCCACTGCCCAATGTCAGTCCGGTTGCGACTGATTTTATCATTAAGGTCACACCGATGAAACACAATAGAATCCATTCGTTTGATTTGTGCTCGTCTAAGATTGTGTTTTCCAGTAAAACTCCCGGATCGGCTGACGAAAGCGTTTTAATACTCTCGTAACCTTCACCGAAAAGTGTCGGGAAAAAGAAGATGAGTACGGCTAAAATGGAAGCACCAAACAATGCTTTTTTATAGACGGGCGATTTGGATTTGCCGAAAAAATGCTCCACTTTTCTAAAACTCCGGGCATGATAAACCGAGACCAGTCCGGCTAAAATTCCAAGGATGATATAATACGGAATGTTATGATAATCGAAAGCGAGTTGGGTTTTAAAAGTTATCAGAATACCTTCTTTTAAAACAACTTTTGAAATCAAAGCACCAGTTGCTGCCGAAATCATGATTGGAATAAAAGCCGTAACGCTAATGTCGGCCAAAATAACTTCAATGGAAAACAACACGCCCGCAATCGGCGCGTTAAAAGCGGCTGCAATTCCAGCTGCCACTCCGCAGGCTAACAGGAGTGTGCGGTCTTTGTAATTCAGCCGGTATTTTTGCGCGTAATTCGATCCGAAAGCCGCGCCAGTAATGGTAATCGGCGACTCAAGTCCGGCCGAACCACCCATGCCAACAGTCAGGGAACTGGTTATGATCTGCGCATACATTTGCTTTTTGGGCATGATTCCCGATTTGTTAGCAACCGCGATCATGATTTGAGAAGTTCCTTTTTCGATGCTTCCGTCCAGGAATTTTTTAACTACAAAAGCGGTCAGAAGAATTCCTGCGATGGGAAGAATACTGTTTGAATAAGGCAAATGAAGTATGCCATCGATGTAATTTGCAAAACGGAAAACGGCATGAGCAAATGTTTTCAGAACAATTACAGCCAAAGCGGATGAAATTCCGACCAAGACACAGGAAAAATACAAAAACTGCCGGCTGCTCAAGACCCTTTTCAGTAAAAACAGAAAAGCTTCAAACCGTTTTAATAGTTTGCGAATCAGCAAAATAAAAGGGGAAACTTTTTTTTCGGTCATTGTTCTTTCTTTCGATTTTCGATGTGCTATCCGCTAAAATACGGCGTTTTCGTCAGAATATTGCATTGAGAAAATTATAAATTTCGAAGAGCTTCTTTTTTGCTGAGTGGTTTTAGGTCGGTTTTTATTACAAATTCCGTTACACCTTTCGGGTTGAACCGGCTATAATCGCGTAAGGCCCATCCAATGGCTTTTTGGATGAAAAATTCCTTGGAATCCTTATGTTTTTCGCAGAGGGAAAACAGTAATTCTGCATCGGTATTCGCTTTGTAATCCAATTGGAAGAGTATTGCGGATCGGTTGAGCCACATGTTATCAGACTCGGAAAATTTCGATACGATCTTTTGTCTTTCTTCCGGAAACTGAGCAAGATAATTTCCAAGAAGAAATTTAGCAACAGTATCCACACTGTCCCACCAGGAATGGGTTACAAGCATTTTTTCAATCAAAGTTATATGGTCTTTGGTATATTTCTTTTCGAGTTCTTTAATCAGGATTTCGATGGCACAATAGTGGAATTCGCGTTCTTTTCTTGAAAACAGTTCGTGAGCAATTGTTCTGCTGTTTTGCCTGATTTCTTCTTTGTAGGTGTTCCAGAGTTCCTTCAGAATTTCTCGTCGTGGCGAGGTTTTAATTCCCAAAAAAGGGAAATGGTTTTTCATGTAAGCTTCCATTGGTGCAGCCATTTCGGCAGAGGCCTTTTCACGGAACGCTTTTTCCAGTTCAGGTATGAAAGTCATTATAAGATGGCCAGTTTTTGTTGTACGTGAGCACGTAGTTCTTCAAAAAAAGTGGTGAATTCCGATTCGAATTCCGTGTAGTATTGTTCCAGTTCCACTACCGCATTTTGCATGGAAACTCTATTTTTAGTGCGATGGTCCATCTGAAATAAAATCATCCCTATCCCTTCAACCGTGGCATAACTTGCCAGCCAGTTTCGGGCAATCATATAGGGCATCATTTTTTGGGTTTTTACGTTGAGCCAGTCATAATTGACCCGAAGCGATTCATAAAAACGTTCAGCATACGATTCCAGATTTTCATTTGAATAGTTTGCCCAGTTCTTAGCCAGAAAATGATCATAGAAGATATCCATGATTACCCCGGAATAGTGGCCATATGCCTCATGAAGTCGGTGTTTGCTCTGACGGAAAACAGGATGCGCATCCGTAAAAGTATCAATGGCGCGATGGAGTAAAATGCCTTTCTGTACATCCAATGGAAATTGTTCGTAGTCGTGACCCCGAATACCGTCCGCGATAAAGTTTCCGATTTTTATCAGATCATTTTCGCCCGAAAGATAGATGTGTGCTAAGAAGTTCATTTAACAAGGTACTAAGGTTCTGAGAGGCTAAGGTTCCTGAGGGCTTTTGTAAATATAAAGAAACTTCTGTAATTATTGGTCGCATTTTGTTGAAAAAGTTAGATTCACAGGTTCTGAGGGGGTAATATTTTGCGTTGTTTTTTTAAGAATATGGGTTTTTCATTAATTGAACCCAAGGTTTGCGTTGTAATATATAGCATTGCTATAGCATTAACTTATGAATGTATCACTGATGTATCACTGATGTGTGACTGGTGCGCTATTGATATAGCACAGATATAATACAGATATAATACAGATATAATACAGATATAATACAGATATAATACAGATATAATACAGATATAATACAGATATAATACAGATATAATACAGATATAATACAGATATAATACTGATACAGTACTGATATAGTACTGATATAGTACTGATATAGTACTGATATAGTACTGATATAGTACTGATATAGTACTGATATAGTACTGATATAGTACTGATATAGTACTGATAATCTATTTTAGATTAAGGGTGGAAATAAGTAAATATTTACAATTCATAATGGGATTCTGATTGTTTTATTGAAATTTATTGTTATGAGAAACGGGTTTATTTAAAAAAAACTTCGCCCCTCAGTATCTCAGTACCTTAGTACCTTATTATATTTGTACTTCCAAAAAAAGATTTAATTATGACTTTAATAAAATCCATCTCAGGAATCCGCGGAACCATCGGCGGAAAAGTGGGAGATAACCTTACGCCGGTTGATGCGGTGAAATTCGCTTCAGCTTACGGAACCTTTTTAAAACAAAATATAAAGAAAGATAAGTTAACGGTTGTAATCGGTCGCGATGCCCGTATTTCAGGACCGATGATCCACAATCTGGTGGTAAATACACTTGTCGGACTGGGAATTGATGTAATCGACTTAGGTCTGTCAACAACACCAACTGTTGAAGTTGCAGTGCCTCTGGAGCAAGCAGATGGCGGAATTATTCTGACCGCTTCTCACAATCCGAAACAATGGAATGCCTTGAAGTTATTGAATGCAAAAGGCGAATTTTTAAACGGTGCCGATGGCGCTAAAATTCTTGAAATCGCCGAAGCAGAAGCTTTTGATTTTTCGGATGTTGACAATTTAGGAGAAGTAACCGAAAATGGTGCTTACATGGACATTCACATCGATGAGGTATTGAATTTGCCTTTGGTGGACGCTGATGCGGTTGCGAAGAGAAAATTCAAAGTGGTTGTTGACGGAGTGAATTCTTCGGGCGGAATCATCATCCCGAAATTATTAGAGCAAATGGGCGTGGAAGTGGTAAAACTTTACTGCGAACCAAACGGACATTTCCCTCACAATCCGGAGCCTTTAAAAGAACATTTAGGAGATATCTGTAAATTGGTTGTGGAAGAAAAAGCTGATTTCGGAATTGTTGTTGATCCGGACGTAGACCGTTTGGCATTTATTTCCAATGACGGAGAAATGTTTGGTGAAGAATATACTTTGGTAGCCGTTGCCGATTATGTGTTGAGCAAAACGCCTGGAAATACGGTGTCCAACATGTCGTCTTCCCGTGCTTTACGAGATATCACAGAAAAACACAACGGAAGTTATCAGGCAAGCGCAGTAGGAGAGGTGAATGTGGTGGAATTAATGAAATCAACCAATGCAATCATCGGCGGTGAAGGAAATGGCGGAATCATTTATCCGGAGAGTCATTACGGACGAGATAGTTTGGTAGGAGTGGCGTTGTTCCTGACGCATTTATCGAATATGGACATGACAGTGGCTGAATTGAGAGCATCATATCCACAGTATTTCATGAGTAAGAACAAAATCGAACTTACGCCGCAAATCGATGTGGATGCCGTTTTGAAAACTATGACGGAGAAATACGCTTCTGAAAATATTTCCACAATCGACGGAGTGAAAATCGATTTCCCAACTGAGTGGGTACACTTGAGAAAATCAAATACGGAGCCGATTATCCGAATTTATACTGAAGCTCCAACACAAGCAGAGGCCGATGTTTTAGCGGAACGTTTTGTTAGTGAACTGAAACAGATTGCCGGAATATAAAAAAAACAAACCCTGAGTTCTGGCTCAGGGTTATTTTTTTAATCTATTTCTTAGCTCGGGGATCATCTGCCGGATATACATAAGTAATTCCCCATGGACCCATTCCATGAATCTGTACGATGGTTTCGCCTTTGGTAAACGCATAGTGAACAGTACCCACTTTCATTACGGCAAATCCGCCAACAGGAATTGATGTTGCTGATTTTTCATCATAAGTCGCACCCAAGCCCATATTTAAAGCGCCTTTGATCACTGTAACGTGTTCGTCAGCGGGATGAGTATGTGGTTTGATTTTGTAATTAGCAGGCATTTTTACTCGGATGGTAAACATTCCGGCGGCGGCAGGATCACCTTCCAAAACCGTAACCTGACTTCCAGGTGGTAAACCCGAAGGTCCGTCAACCCATTTAATGTCTTTCGGGAGTACCATAATATGGCCTTCGTCATGATGGACCTGTGCCTGAATATTCATTACTACGCTGCAGATACAAAACAATATCAAAGCAGCAATTGTTTTTGTCGTTTTCATTATTCCATTTTTAGTTTTAAGAGCTTCGTTCTTTTTCTACAATTGATATAACTTTCAGCATTCTGAAGGCAAGAAACGGTTAAAGAAAATGGGGATTGGTAATGAATTCAACTTGTTGATATAGTTGATTTTGCAATCAATAAAGTTAAGCATAAAACTTTAGTAATGGTGTTAACTAAGTCTTATGATTTTTTTCCTCCGGATTTCTTTTTGTTAATAGGTTGAAGAAGATTTTTAGCGGCATTTGTAAAATCAGACGGAATCAATACAATCGTGGTAGTGTTGTTATCGATACCGATTTCGGACAGCATCTGCATTCTTCGCAACTCAAGCGCCATCGGACTTTCTTCCATTTTTAGAGCGCCTTGTGTTAATTTAATAGAGGCTTCTAGTTCCGCTTCGGCTTTTACGATGCGGGCTCTTTTTTCTCGTATGGCTTCAGCTTCACGGGCCATGGCTCTTTGCATACCTTCAGGGATTTCAACATCTTTCATTTCGACCATTTCAATTTTGATGCCCCAAGGTTCTGTGGCGGTATCAACAATTCGCTGAAGGGTTCCGTTTATTTTCTCTCTTTCTCTTAATACTTCATCCAACGAATGTTGTCCGATAATGTTTCGCAAGGCCGTTACTGAAAACTGATACACCGCTTTGTTATAGTCCGCCACTTTAATGATGGCAGCTTCCGGGTTGGTAATCTTAAACCATAGTACCGCATTAACTTTAATGGTAACACTGTCTTTTGTAATGGTTTCCTGTTGTTCAAGATCTACGGTCTTGGTTCGGATGTCTACTTTTTGCTGGCGGTCAATTAATGGAATGATCCAATACAATCCGGGACCTTTTACGGCATGGAACCGTCCGAGCCTGAAAACTACTCCGCGTTGGTATTCCTGTGCTATGCGAAACCCGGAAAGAAGAATCACAATGATAATTCCGATGATTTGAATTGCTGTCATATTTTTTGAGTTATTATTGAACTGTTTTCAATTCTTTGTGTTTGATTTTTAGTAAGGAATTCTTGTATAAATTTACGATTAATGTTGGCATAAATGAATTCTTTTTTGAAGAAATTAAGCAAACAATAAGTTGTAAATGAATTACTTGTGTCTGCTGGTGTGTGACTGATTTCAAGACCTGATGGTGTCATTTTTAAATCTGTAAAATCAATTTTGCAGAGGGTGGATTTAATGATTGTAATTTGTATTTTTGAAAACCATTAATACGCAAAGCATGAAAATCGTTATTTCTCCGGCTAAATCATTGGATTTTGAAAAAGAATTACCAACTGCGCAGCACAGCGAATTCTCCTTTCCGAAGGAAGCCAATTCGGTGCATAAGGTGCTGAAGAAAAAGAAACCGAAACAGCTGATGGAATTAATGGATATTTCTGATAAGTTAGCTGATCTGAACTGGCAGCGCAATCAGGAGTGGGCGACACCTTTTACCCCTGAGAATGCCCGCCCTGCGGTTTATGCCTTTAACGGCGATGTTTACCATGGTTTGGATGTTTATAATCTGCCTGTTGAAAAATTAGACGTTTTGCAGGACAAACTTCGCATCCTTTCAGGATTGTACGGACTTTTGAAACCTTTGGATCTGATTCAGCCGTACCGGCTTGAAATGGGTACCTCATTGCCAATCGGGAAGAACAAAAACCTTTACGAATTTTGGAAAACGAAAATCACCAAAGAACTGAACAAGGAACTTAAAAAAGGTGATTTGTTCCTGAACCTTGCCAGTAACGAATATTTCTCGGCCGTTGATGCAAAAGCTTTGAAAGTACCCGTTATTACTCCGGAGTTTAAAGATTATAAAGACGGAAAGCTGAAAATGATAAGTTTCTTTGCTAAAAAAGCCAGAGGAATGATGGTGCGCTACATTATCGATACAAATGCAGAAACCCTTCAGGACTTGAAAGGATTCAATTATGAAGGGTATAAGTTTGATGAAAATCTAAGTAAAGGTAATACGCTGGTATTTACTCGATAATTATCCTAAATGTAAATATTCTTCATAGTCGCGGAATGTTTCTCGTGTCATTTTACGTTGATCTCTCGCAATTTCACGCAGTGCTTCCACACCTTTGCGCGCACAACGTTTCACTCTTGCCAATCTTGATGAGAATTCCATAAGCTTACTTGCATCGGAAGGAGGAAGTTTTTCACGAAGTTCGTTTACAAACTCAGAAAATTCACTCATAACATAACTGTTTTCTTCATACTCTGCTTGTAAGTCTACTAAAAACTCATCAATTTCCTTTTCGATGTCGTGACAATTATGTTCACTTTTCGTTAAAAATTCCTTTAGAATTCGTCGGTCCCCGTTTGTAAAAATGCCCATGGTGAAGAAGTTTTGGTTAATAATGAGTAACTATCTATGTATCAATCAAATGTATTTTAATTTTAGGTTAAATTATAATCATTTTTTCTAAAATCGACTAAGTGAAAAAAAACACGACCAAACGAAATTTTAATAAAAAAACTCTGAATATCAACTATTCAGAGCTTCTTAAAAAATCAAATAACTATGTTTAAATTAATGAACATTCGACATATCTACTTTTCCGCTTCCTCTCTTGATTAACAGCATAAAAGGGATACAGATAAGGAACATAATTCCCAAATACAAAAAGACATCCATATAGGATAATACGGTGCTTTGTTTCATAACCGACATTTCAAGTGCTTTATGTGCTTTATCCAAAGCTTCACTCGCACTGAAACCTTTCGACATGAAACTCATTTGCAGCTGATGGATTCTTTGCTGTACTTCAAACTTTGTAGCATCCAGGTGTGCGATCAGATTTACACGGTGTTCTTGTGTGAATCTGGAAATGAAGGTTGTGATGATGGCAATTCCGAAGGAACCTCCCAATTGCCGCATCATCCCTGTAAAAGCAGCACCTTCACCAATCTGTCTTCCGCTTAGAGTGGATAATGCTAAAGTCGTAATCGGTACGAATAATAATCCCAAACCTATACCGCGAAGAATTAAAGGCCAGAACATGTATTCCCCGCCGGTATCCGGAGTCATAATGCTGTGCATCCAAAAAGTAAATCCGAAGAACACTGCGAAACCAATCGAAACCATGTATGCCTGAGGAACGCCGCGTTGGATCAACTTACCGATAAAAGGCATCATGATACCTGTCATTATCGAACTCGGAATTAACAATAAACCGGCATCCAAAGCGGTCCAGCCTAATATCGACTGCGTATAGATCGGGATAATAAAAGTAGAACCATATAATCCGAAACCTAAAATAAAACACATTATGGTTCCGATACGCAGATTTTGATCCTGCAAAACCCGAAGGTTGACAATCGGATACTTATAAGTCAGCTGACGCCAGATAAAGAACACCAATCCAAATAAGGAAATCAATGTTAGAATGATAATGGTTGTGTTTTCAAACCAGTCGTCCTGCTGTCCGTGTTCGAGAACGAACTGCAGCGATCCGATGAATGAGGCCAGAAATACGATTCCCCACCAATCTACCTGATTTGCTTTTAGTTTTTCTCCGTATTTCGGACTTTTAACAAAAGAAAGCGTCAAAATCGTCGCTATAATCCCTAACGGAATGTTGATGTAGAAAATATAAGGCCATGAAAAATTATGTACCAGATATCCACCAAGAGGCGGACCTAAAGTTGGTCCCACAATTACACCCATTCCGTAAATCGCCTGCGCCATTCCGCGTTTTGCTGTCGGATAACTTTCGGTAATGATGGTTTGTGCCGTTACCAAAAGTGCACCACCACCCATTCCCTGAATGAAACGGAAAAAAACCAGCTCCCATATGTTGGATGCATTTCCGCAAAGGAAAGAGGAAACGGTAAAGATGATGATGGAAGCGGCAAAGTAATTTCTTCTTCCGAATTGCTGGGATAGCCAGCTGGTCATCGGGATGATGATTACGTTGGCAATCGCATAAGCGGTAATTACCCAGGCAACATCAGTTAAAGTTGCTCCCAAACTTCCGCGCATGTCATTCAGCGCTACGTTTACGATAGTAGTATCGACAATCTCCAACAGTGCACAAAGAACTGCTGTGATTGTTATAATGACTCTGCGAAAGCCATATTCTACTAAATCATCAGGTTGAGTTGTTGCCATATTATTTTACGTGAACGTCCACTTCCACGTTCATTCCGGGACGTAGTAATTTTATTTTTTCTGCATCGTTGTTTGCCGATAATTTTATTTTTACCGGTAAGCGCTGAATTGTTTTAACGAAGTTACCCGTAGCATTATCAGGAGGCAGGATTGAGAAACGTGATCCTGTTGCCGGCGAAAACGAGTTTACCTCCCCGTCAAATTCGGTTCCGGGATAAGCGTCTACTTTAAGTGTAACTTTTTGTCCGATGCGCATTTTGTTCAATTGGGTTTCTTTAAAATTGGCAATTACCCAAGTATCTTTATTGTTTACTATATAAAACAACGACTGACCCGGCTGAATCATTTGTCCGGCCTGAACATCCACGCTTGAAACCTGACCGTCCACAGAAGCTGTAATTACGGTATAACTCAAATTAAGTTCCGCGGCATCCAATACCGACTGTGCGCGTTTTACGTTTGCGGCTGCCACTCCGGTCTGTTTGTTGGCAACATTCGTTTTGGAAACAACTGCCTCACGTTGATGTGCGCTGGCATTTCGTTGTTGTTGTAAGATTTCAACCTGTTTTTCAGCTTCCTGTTTCGCTGCTAACGCCTGCTCGTATTGTTGTTTTGTAATGGAATGATTTTTATAAAGATTAGAATAACGTTCAAAATCGTTTGAAGCTCTTCCTGCCCGGATTTTTGCCGCTTCAATGCTTCCCGAATTGGATTGGATCGTTGCATCAGAAATGGAAATGTTTGCTGCTGCTGCTCCAACATCGGCTTTTGAAACTTCCAGAGAGGTTTCGGCTACGGTCAAAGCGGCTTTAGCTTCTTCCACTTTAACCAAGAAGTCTTTGTTGTCGATCACTAAAAGCGTATCACCTTTTTTAACGAAATCATTGTCTTTGATATACACTTTTGACACATAACCCGCCACACGAGGGATGATCGGGTTCATATTCTGTTCAATTTGAGCGTCATCGGTTTCTTCGTGTGCCTGTCCGTGCATGTATTTGAACGTGCCGTAAACGCCTCCAAGAATTACTAATGCGCTGATTATGATGATGAATTTTTTATTTGCTGGTTTCTTTTCCATGTTGAATAAATGGGATTAGTTTTTGATAGTTGATGAGGTGATTAATTTTCCGGAAGCTGCCAGAACTTCATAGTATTTTTCGATGATATCCGCTTTAGAGGAAGATTCATTGATTTTGGACAGTAATTGCTGTACATCCGCTTCTAATAATTCGTCGGTGTCGGACAGACCATTATCGTGTTTGTCTTTTACGATTCTGAAATTTTCTGCAGCCTGAACCACGGCTTCTTTGTAAACGATATTCTGTTTTTGCGCCAAAAGGTAATTTTCGTAGGCCTGTTGTATCTGCATTTTAGCCTGGTCTGTCATTATATCCATGGTCTGTTCCGTTTCTTTTGCTCTGCTTTTTGCAGCTTTAACATCTTTTCCGTTTTTGAAAACAGAACTCAGGTCATAGGAAAGTCCGACACCAAAATTCATGGCATTGGTCACCGTTACCAGGTTTTGCAAATCAAAACCAATATAACCGCCCATTAAAGTTAAAGCAGGGTAGTAGTTGCCTTTTGCGACTTTCACATTGGTTTCGGCTGCTTTATGTTGCATACGAATGGCATTTAAATCGTTTCTGCCGGAAATATCATTAGAAGGTGAGGCAAAAGATGATTCTTGTTTAAAAATGTCAGAATCGGGATTTATTTGCGTACCTTCCGGTAATTGCAAAAGCGTTACCAGTTGAAAATTTACCGTCTTGATGTTTTTCTTAGCTTCTTCCAATGCAATTTGATAATTAGAAACCTGTAATTGAGATCTAAGTAAATCATTTCGGGCTATGAGTCCGTTTTCCTCCATCGCTTTGAAATCTTTTACGCGCACTTCAGCTCTTTTAATATTTTCCTGAATCAGTTTTTCATTTTCCTGCGCCTTGTACAGGGCCACGTAAAGTTTTACTACTTCCAGTGCGATTTGCTCTTTGCTGCTTTTGGCGTAGAATTGTTCTGCTTCATATAAACTTTGTGATGCTTTAATGCTGTTTTGGATCTTAAATCCTGCAAATACCGGAACGGTAGCCATAGCATTGCCCAGAATTAGCTGGTGCACTTTAGGTGTTTCTCCGCCTTGGGAGCTGTTTCCAATTTTAACATCTACATCCGCATTAGTCAGTCGTTGGAATTGACCGTTGATTTTAGCATCAGGGTATTGCTTGTTTTTAACGGTCTGCATTTCGAATTCTTTTGTGGCTACCTTGGTATCCGCCAATTTGGCTTCGTGACTTTGCGTAGCCGCCAGTTGAATTGCTTCTTCGAGTGTGATTTTTTTCTCCTGCGCTTTTACGGAGAAAACTCCAAATAGTAAAAAGAGGCCCAGTTTTAGGGAATTACTTTTCATAGGTTAGTAGGGCTTTAATTGTTTTTTGAATGTGACTGGTTAATTGGCTACTGATGTAGTTATCGTAATCTTCCTGAGTGTTCAGATTAAACAGATCAGAATAAAAAGGTTTGTTCATGTGAAAATGAAAATACGTTCCCATGATCGTTGGGGGAATCAAAGTAACGTTGATGTCTTTTCCGAAAAAACCTTTTATCTGACCTTCTTCGATAATATTTTTCAGGACCTGAAGATTATACTTTTTTACCTCGTTAAAAGCCTCGCAATTGATCTCTCTTTTTTTGCTAGCGATTTCAGAATGAATGATCTGATACATGCCTCGGTTTTTGTTGATGCGTTTGATGTATAACTCAACCAGTCGGTCAATTTTTTCAAGAGGAGATACATTCTCTTTAAAGATGTTTTCCATTTCCAGTTTCAGATCGGAAATGCGGTAGAGGATAAGTGCCTCAAGCAACTTTTCCTTCGAACCGAAATAATACGAAATCATGGCGATGTTTATGTCGGCCTCTTTCGCGATATCACGAACGGAAGTTCCGTCAAAACCATCTTCCGAAAACAGCTTTTCCGCTACGTGTAAAATCTCAATTTGTTTATCATTAAAATCGGTCATTTTATTTTGATTTTAAATTCGGATACAAAATTAAACACTTGTTTAAATTAAACGTTTGTTTAAATTGTTTTTAACTTTTTTTTAACAGTGACGTTTTATGATTTTTTTCTTGCTGGTCCGGTGGAGTAGGTGAGTGAAAAACAGATGATAATATAGGTTGCTTATATCTTTTTTTGTTTACTTTTATCGAAGCGAAATTTGCCCACTTAAATAGGAAGGCAGCAAACGAAAAACCACTTTTTAAGACCTTAAAAAGTGGTTTTTTTGTGCATAAATAAAATCTATAGTTGTTGTTTAAATTATTAAAAACCAGTATTTTAATTGTGTTTGATTAAATAAAATGTTTAATATAATTCCGAATGCTGTTTATTTCGTTGTTTTTGAGGTAATTTACGAACGAGCTTCCGATAATTGCTCCTTTTTGGTGCTTTGTTGCCTCTTGAAATGTTGTTTTATTTGAGATGCCGAAACCAACAATTTGCGGGTTTTTAAGCTCCGTTTTTGCTATTCTTTCGAAGTAGTTTTGCTGCATTTCTCCGAACGAATTTTGACTGCCTGTTGTACTTGAACTGCTTACCATATAGATAAAACTATCGGAGAAATTATCAATTTTCTGTATGCGCTCTTCCGAAGTTTGCGGCGTAATCAAGAAGATATTTTTGAGATTATTTTGTCTGAAAATTGATGAAAAATCAGCTTCAAAAACGGCCATCGGAAGATCCGGAATGATGAGTCCGTCGATACCTATTTCGGCACATTTTTGACAAAATTCAGCTACTCCATATTGCAAAATCGGGTTAAAATAGCCCATAATCAAGAGCGGAATTTTTACTGTTTTTCGGATGTTTTTGAGCTGTTCAAAAAGCAATTTTGTGGTCATTCCGTTCGCTAAAGCTATGGTTGAACTCTCCTGAATAGTTGGTCCGTCAGCCATCGGATCGCTAAAAGGAAGACCGATTTCGATCATATCCACACCGCTTTTTTCGAGCTCTTCAATGATGGAAACTGTGTCGTTGAGGTTGGGAAATCCTGCTGTGAAATAGATGGAAAGAAGCTTTTTTTCTTCCTGTAATTTGCTGTTTATTCTGTTCATTTTTATTCGAGTTTCAAAGTTTCAAAGTTTCAAAATAATCGTATTACGGATAAATTTTAATTTTGCTTACTGCTTACTGCTTACTGCTTACTGCTTACTGCTTACTGCTTACTGCTTACTGCTTACTGCTTACTGCTTAAAATAGTCGATATAAGTGTTCAGATCTTTGTCACCACGACCTGATAAATTGATCACAACTACATCATTTTTCTTAAATTTTCGAGTTTCCAATACTGCTAAAGCATGCGAACTTTCGATGGCCGGAATAATACCTTCTGTTTTACATAAATTCAGTCCGGCCGTCATAGCCTGATCGTCCGTAATTGCAACAAAATCAGCTCGTTTACTTCTGTGTAAATGCGCGTGCAACGGACCGACACCCGGATAATCCAAACCAGCGGAAATTGAGTAGGGTTCTGTAATTTGTCCGTCTTCTGACTGCATTAAAAGCGTTTTGCTCCCGTGAATAATCCCAATCTTTCCCAAGACAGATGTAGCGGCACTTTCACCCGAATCAACGCCTTTTCCGGCTGCTTCCACGGCAATCAGTTTCACATTTTCATCGTTTAAAAAGTGGTAAAAAGCCCCGGCCGCATTGCTTCCGCCGCCTACACAGGCAATCACATAATCCGGGGTTTCACGGCCTTCTTTTTTTACTAATTGGGTTTTAATTTCCTCGGAGATAATACTTTGGAATTTCGCCACCATATCCGGATAAGGATGCGGGCCAACTACCGATCCGATGATGTAAAAGGTATCTATCGGGTTGTTGATCCAATCCCTAATCGCTTCATTGGTAGCATCTTTCAACGTTTTGGAGCCGGATTTGGCCGGACGAACTTCTGCTCCGAGCATTTTCATTCGTGCAACATTCGGAGCCTGTCGCTGAATATCGATTTCGCCCATATAAACGATACACGCCAAACCCATTAAAGCACAGACAGTTGCGGTAGCGACTCCGTGTTGTCCTGCTCCGGTTTCGGCGATAATTCTGCTTTTTCCAAGACGTTTGGCTAATAAAATCTGACCAATAGTATTGTTGATTTTATGGGCACCTGTATGGCAGAGATCTTCCCTTTTTAAATAGATTTTAGTGTTGTACTTTGTGGATAAACGTTCTGCGAAATATAGCGGAGTCGGCCTTCCGACGTAGTCTTTCAGGAGTTGCTGGAACTCGTTTTGAAATTCATCGGTTTGTATGATTTTCAGATAGTTTTGGCGTAATTCTTCCACATTCGGGTAGAGCATTTCCGGGATGAAAGCACCGCCGAATTCGCCGTAAAATCCGTTTTCGTTAACTTGATATTTCATGTGTTTGAGATTTAAAGATTGAAAAATTGAATGATTAAAAGATTTTGATTGAGCAGAATTTAATTTTTGGAATTTTGTGATTGGAATTTGGAATTTAACTTCTCAATCAATTTTTTACACTCGGTAATGTTCTTCAGTCCGGGTTCGATTTCGAATTTGCTGTTTACGTCTATAGCATGTATCGGTAAATTCAATTGCTTTATTTTGTTAATCTCTTGTAAACCAATGCCTCCACTTAAAAAGAATGGCTTTTTGGAAGAATAGTTTTTTAAAATTTCCCAATTGAAAGTAGTTCCGTTGCCGCCTGGATTTTGTCCTTTGGTATCGAAAAGGAAGTAATCGCAAACGTTTTCGTAGGGTGCAAGTGATTCAAAATCAAATGTATCATCGACTGAAAACACCTTGATGACTTTAATGTCCATCCGTTGGAATAATCTGCAGAATTCCGGTGTTTCATTGCCGTGCAACTGAATGACCTGCAAATTGAATTGGTATATTTTTTTTTGAATATCATCTAAATACGCATCTACAAAGACTCCAACTTTTTGTGTTGATTTTGGTACTATCGGAATCACACCATTGAAAAAACGCGGCGATTTTTCGTAGAAGATAAATCCCATATAATCAGGTTGTAATTGCGCTATTTCCTGAATGTTTTCTTTGTGTTTCAAACCGCAGATTTTCAGTTTCATATATGAAATTTATTTTTTAGTAGTTATATATGTTATCGCCTTTCATTTATTGATGTTTGTTTGTAGCAAAATAGTTTTAGTGGCGATTTCATGATTTCTTGAGTATTGAGTTGATAAATTTTGCTGCCGATTGACCCGGATTTTCGGTTTTCATAAAGTTTTCACCGATCAAAAATCCCTGGTAACCAAAGGATTGTAATTCGGTTATGTCTTTTGGTGTTCTGATGCCACTTTCGGAAACCTTTACGAATTCGTTCGGAATATGAGAAGCTATTTGTTTACTGTAATCAAGATTTACTTCGAAGGTTTTTAAATTACGATTGTTCACACCGATCATGTCCAGACTTGGCATAATAGCTTTGTCCAATTCTTCTTTATTATGAACTTCCAATAAGACTTCCAATCCTAAAGAATGTGTGAATTCGGAAAGTTGTTTGATTTCCTGGCGGGTTAAAATGGCGGCAATCAGTAAGATAACATCAGCTCCGTGGGCTTTTGCTTCCAGAATTTGGTATTCGTCGATGATGAATTCTTTTCGGAGCAAAGGAATGTTTACAGAAGCTTTGGCCAACAACAAATCATCCAATGAACCTCCGAAATATTTACCATCCGTCAAAACAGAAATACCAGAAACTCCTGCGTTTTGGTAGCTAATTGTTACTTCTTCCACAGAAAAATCGTTATTAATCACGGATTTTGAAGGAGAACGTCGTTTGTACTCGGCGATGATTCCCACCAAATTGTTTCGTAAATTCTTGCTGAGTGAATAGGTGCGGCTTCCGAAAAGTGCTGTGTTTTCAAGTTGTGATATAGGAATTAATCTCTTTTTGAGTTCAACTTCTCTTTTTTTATCGATTATTATTTTATCTAAAATTGTCATTTTTTTATTTTTTTGAGTTAAAAGGGAAAAGGGAAGAAGTTGGATTTACGAGCTACATTACTTATCCCTTGTAACTTTGTTAATTTTTGTAGTGCTTTTCCACTTAATAAACTTTCTTTAGCCATTTCAAATCCGTCTGTAACCGAACAGTTTTTTACCGTTGCAATAGCCATTCCGGCGTTGGCAAAAACGACGTTATTCTGTGATTCCGTCCCGTTTCCTTTTAAGATGTTCAGGAAGATTTCTGCGGATTTTTCAACGGTGATTCCCCCTAAAATTTCGGTTTCGTTTACTTTTTTTACTTTAAAATCCTCCGGTTTTAGAATTTGCTCATAGTTTTTGGAAATGATCTTGGTATTCCCGGTCAATGAGATTTCGTCATAGCCGTCTAAACTGTGCAGAATCGTGAAATTCGTTTCGGTATTCTGATACAGATAGGCATACATTCGCGCCAGTTCCAGGCTGAAAACACCTACCAACTGATGTTTCGGAAAACTCGGATTTACCATCGGTCCCAACATATTAAAGAAGGTTTTTACCGCCAGTTCTTTTCGGATCGGAGCAACATTTTTCATAGCTGGGTGGAAGAGTGGCGCATGCAAGACGCAAATTCCTGCTTCCTCAATTGATCTTTTCAAAAATTCTTCTTCATTACTGAATCGTATGCCTAGAGTTTCCATCACATTACTCGAACCCGAAATCGAGGAAACGCCGTAATTTCCGTGTTTTGCCACTTGAATCCCTGCTCCGGCAGCTACAAAAGAAGCCAAAGTCGAAATGTTGAAAGTGTCCTTTCCATCACCGCCGGTTCCGCATAAATCTATGGTTTGATAATCGGATAAATCAATGGCTATGCATAGTTCCAATAGGGCTTCCCGAAAACCGGCAAGTTCTTCAATGGTAATGTTTCGCATCATAAATACGGTGAGGAAACTTGCAATCTGACTTGGATTGTAAAGTCCGTTGGAAATGTTTTTCAATATCGATTTGGCTTCCTCTTTGGTAAGCGTTTCGTGTCGGATCAATCGGTTTAATATTGTTTTCATAATGTCTGAATTAGAGATGAGTTGTGCCGGGTCTTAAGTTTTTTCGACTTAAAACCGATTTAGATTTTCGATAAAAGAGTTGTTAATTAGCTATTTACCCAGTTTTCCAGGATTTTCTTTCCGTCGGGTGTAAGAACGCTTTCCGGGTGGTATTGAACGCCACGAACATCATAGGTTTTATGTCGGAGTGACATGATTTCGCCGTTTTCATCAATGGAAGTGATTTCCAATGTATCCGGAAAATCATTTGTATTTACTACCCAGGAATGGTAGCGTCCGACTTCAATTTCACCATCCAAACCTTTAAAAAGAACATCATCCGGAACAGTGATTTTGACTTTTGTTGCCACACCGTGATAGACTTTTTCAAGATTAGTCAGACTTCCGCCAAAAACTTCTCCAATCGCCTGCTGGCCAAGACAAACACCAAGAATACTTTTAGTGGGAGCATAGGTTTTGATCACTTCTTTCAGTAATCCGGCTTCATCGGGAATTCCCGGTCCGGGAGAAAGCAGGATTTTATCGAAGTCCTTAAGTTCATCAATGTAAAATTCATCGTTGCGGTAAACGGTTACTTCGCAATTCAAATCTTCAAGATAATGAACCAAATTGTAAGTGAAACTATCGTAATTGTCTATGACTACTATCTTTTTCATGGTTTTGATTTTAAATTGTTTCGGCTAAATCTAATGCTTTGTTTAACGCTCCTAATTTATTGTATACTTCCTGTAATTCGTTTTCTTCGCTGGAATTGACCGTAATTCCGGCTCCTGCCTGATAATACAACTGATGATTTTTACTCAAAAAGGTACGGATCATAATGGCGTGGTTAAAATTACCATCAAAATCCATAAATCCAATGGCGCCTCCGTAGAAATTTCGGTTAGTGTTTTCAATGGATTCAATCAATTGCATTGCCTTATGTTTCGGTGCTCCCGACAAAGTTCCGGCCGGAAAGGTACTGGCAACAACCTCCATGGTAGCAGCGCTTGAATGCATTTTTCCTGTTACTTTTGAAACCAAATGAATGACGTGTGAGAAAAACTGAACTTCTCTGTATTTTTCGACTTTCACTTCATTGGAGTTCCGACTCAAATCATTTCTGGCCAAATCCACTAACATCACATGTTCACTGTTTTCTTTCTGATCTTCAGCTAATTGTTTGGCTAAAACGGCGTCCTTCTCATCGTTTCCGGTACGTCTGAATGTTCCTGCAATAGGATGAATTTCGGCTTTTCCATTTCTGATTACCAGTTGTGCTTCAGGCGAAGAACCCATTATTTTGAAATTCCCGTAATCAAAAAAGAACAGGTAAGGAGAAGGATTAATGCTTCGTAAAGCTCTGTAAACATTGAATTCATCACCTTTGAATCCTTGTGAAAATCTTCGGGATAAAACCATCTGAAACACATCGCCACGATGACAGTGCTTTTTTGCTAAAGTAACATTGGCTTTAAAATCATCGTCGGATAAATTGGAAACCGAAGTACCTTCTTTTGAAAACGAATAGGAAGCAAAGTTTTTCGACTGAATCACCTGTTCGATTTCGGCAATATTGTTTTGATTGTCAGTGCTGTGGCAGAAAATATGAGCTTCATTTTTGAAATGATTGATAGCGATAATGTTCTGATAAACAGCATAAAAAATATCGGGAATCTTTAAATCATCGGTTCTCTTTTCAATAGTCACTTTTTCAAAATAGCGAACGGAATCATAAGCGATATAACCAAATAACCCGTTGTTGATGAATTTAAACTCATGTTTTTCCGACTCAAATTGCGACGAAAATTCATAAATACAATCGGATACATACTTTTTATTTTCAACTGCTTTATTGGTTGAAGTTCCGTCAGGAAGCGTAGCGGTAATGATTTCATTTTCCACTTTTATACTTGCAATTGGGTTGCAGCAGATGTATGAAAAACTGTTTTCATTTCCGCGATAATCACTGCTTTCCAGCAAAAGACTGTTCGGGAATTTGTCGCGGATTTTCAGATAAATGCTCACCGGTGTAATAGTGTCGGCAAGGATTTGTTTGTAATGTGTATGTAATTTATATTTTCTCATGATGCTTAAATTTTGGAAATAAAAAAAGGCTTGTCGTGATTGACAAGCCTTTATATCTATTTTGGTTTTAAAAATACAGATAGGAGGATTCGCTCACGATTTTCGACGTAAGTTGTTCCACCACCAAGTATTGTTTAAAATGTTGTTCATTTTGATTTTTGTATGGCACAAAGTTATAGAATTGTTTTTGGGTTACACAAGTTTTTTTTAAAATAAATTTTCACTCTCAAATCTGTATTTTTGATTTTTTATATAAAAATGATAAATAATTATTGTTTTATGATAATTAATTATTAATTTCGTTCTATAGAATTTTAAATTTAAATCATGAAATTAGTACGGATTATATCGACAATCTTATTTTATCTGTCCAGAGTATTGGCAGTCGCTTATATTTTAACGGCGCTTCATTTGTTCTTTTCGGTCGTTTTTAAATTACCAACATTTGAGCTGACCGAGAACAATCGTTTTGTAATTCAATATCCATTTACTGAAAAAAGTTTTTTGCTAGGCAGCGAATATTCTTTTGCTTATGTAGCGGAAATGGTTTTAATAGTAGGGTTTTACGGCTTGTTTTTCTGGCTTTTGGGGAGTGTTTTTAAAACGTTCAGACAAACACCTTTATTTACTAAAAACGGAATCTGGAATCTGACCGCCTTCTGTATTGTTAATTTAGTAGTGTCACCTGTGCTGTTTGGTTTTTTAAGTATTTTTTCGGTCGAGGATATGCCCTTTTTTCCCATGATTGTTGCACATGCAATCATTGGGGTATTTGCCTATTTCCTAATGGCAATTTTCAAAGAAGGTGTCGGGTTGCAAAACGAACAGGATTTATATATTTAGAACCATGCCAATTATCGTAAATGTTGATGTAATGCTGGCCAAGCGCAAAATGCAGTCAAAAGAATTGGCGGAAATTCTGGGTATTACCCCGGCCAATCTGTCAATTCTCAAAACGGGCAAAGCCAAAGGTATCCGGTTTGAAACGCTCGAGGCGATTTGTAAAGCTTTGGATTGTCAGCCGGGAGACATTTTAGAATACATCAGCGAGTAAATACCATTTCAGTTAAATAAAATAGTATCGGTTTTTTGACCGACAGGGATTTTTTTGCCCAAATTTTTTCAAACGGAATTCTCAAAATTCAATCAATAATCATCAATAATCATAAAAATCAATCAAAAATGAACAGTTTAATTATTCAAAATCTCCAAAAAACGTATGAGAACGGAGTAAAAGCGATCGATGGTATTTCGCTTGAAATTAACAATGGAATGTTCGGCTTGTTAGGACCAAACGGAGCCGGAAAATCGTCACTGATGCGAACAATTGCGGGGCTACAGCAACCAGATAATGGCAGCATTGAATTCAATGGGAAAAATATTCTGGAAAACCCGAACCACATTCGTCAGCACTTAGGCTATCTGCCGCAGGAGTTTGGCGTTTACCCTAAAATTTCAGCATATCAATTGCTGGAGCATGTAGCTGTCCTTAAAGGAATTGTTAGTAAAAAAGAACGTCATGAGCAGATCCTTTTCTTATTGAATCAAACCAATCTGCTGCCCCACAAAGACAAAGCGGTGCATTCGTTTTCCGGGGGAATGCGTCAACGTTTCGGAATTGCCCAGGCGCTTTTAGGTAATCCGAAGATCATTATTGTAGACGAACCTACAGCGGGTTTGGATCCCGAAGAACGCAATCGTTTCAATAATTTGTTAAGTGAAATCGGAGAAGATAAAATAGTAATTTTTTCAACACATATTGTTGACGATGTGCGCGATTTATGTACCAGGATGGCAATCCTGATTAATGGTCAGATTGTGTTGGAAGGCAATCCGTTTGAGGCAATTCAGACTTTGGAAGGAAAGATCTGGTCACGAAACATCAAGAAATCGGAACTCGAAACATTTAAAGCAGAACACAATGTGATTTCGACACGATTATATGCAGGTAAAATGCGCGTCAATGTTTATTCCGATCTTCCATTGAACCATAATTTTACTCCGATAAGACCGGAACTGGAAGACGTTTATTTCTCAGAGTTATTTGCTAATCACTCAAAAAAGAAAAGCCATGTTTAAGAAGTTATTGCAGTTCGAATGGCATTGCCACACGCGAACCCTTTTATTTTATGCAACGTTGGTTTCGCTTTTTTTGTTGGGATTTATGGTGACGAAAGGTAATTTTTCATTTGCCAATACGAATCACAATTCGCCTTATATCATCAGTTATCTTATTGGCATGATGTCGCTGATCCTTATTTTTTCAATGACGGTTTTGGTCGCACAAACGCAGTTGAAAGACTCAGAAACCAAGTTTGATTCTATTGTTTATGCTACACCGGTATCGAAATTTATGTACCTATCGGCTCGTTTTTCAGTCATTTATGCGATTAGTTTCTTATCGTTTCTGATGCTTGTTTTAGGGGTTCTCATAGGACATCTTTTTCCTTCAGAAGTACAACAGATGGGGCCTTTTTCAATAGTAAATTATATTGTTCCGACCTTGCTGTTTGTTGTCCCAAACGTGTTTTTGATTGCCTCAATACTGATGGCTTTAGCCTGGCTTACAAGAAGTAAACTCATGATTTATGTTGGCGGACTTTTTATTTACATTTTGTATGTGATGGGTTCGGTTTTTTCTAATTCGCCCATTTTTGCAGGAGCTTCACCGGCCACTCCCGAAGCGATGAGCCTAATGGCAAAACTCGATCCTTTTGGTTTGGCAGCTTTTTTTGAACAGACCCGTTATTGGACTGTTTTTCAGAAGAATGATCAACTGTTTTCCCTGAGTGGTAACTTTTTGTTTAACCGAAGTCTGTGGATGGGAATTTCGCTGATTATCATGTCTGTTTCTTATCGGTTGTTTTCCTTCCGAAATCTGAGGGAGAAGCCAGGCAAATCAACTTCTAAAAATCAAAAAGAAATTTGGGTGCCGGGTGTGTTCCTTTCTGCAAACGTCGAATTTCAAACGTTCAGACATAATTTTGAAGTACTGAAGAGTTTTGTCATTATCGATTTACGCCAGATTATAAAAGGCATTCCGTTTGTGTTGATCGTCATTATGTTGACGGGATTGCTGGCTGTCGAAATATCTGATGAAATTGACGGCGGGAGACGTATGGCCGAAAGCATTGCCACAACCGGATTAATGATTACGACTTTAATGGACCGATCGCCAATTATCCTGATTCTCATTATGCTTTTCTATAGTAGCGAATTATTATGGCGAAGTGAGTCCGTTCGGTTTTCGCAATTGGAAAATGTTACGCCTCACTATCCGATTATGACATTTTTCTCGAAATGGATTACTTTATCGATTGTACCTTTTCTATTAATTTTACTGGGAATTTGTATTGGCGTTTCATTTCAGTTACTAAAAGGAAATGCACCTGTTGAAATCACCTTGTATTTGTCGTTGTTCTATTTTTTGGGATTGCCGATGGTGTTAATTGCGGTATTGGTTTTATCGGTGCAAACAATGATTCAAAGCAGGTATGTTGGTTTGGTAATAGCTTCAATTACAATAATCTTAGTATCGACTAGTATTGGGCAGATGGTTGGTGTGACGTATCCGTTATTCCGTTTTGCCGATACTTTGAAAGTGGAATATTTCGATATGAACGGTTTCGGGCAATACACTTTTTCGTTTCTTATTAAAATCCTCTATGCAACCGGTTTGTCTTTGGTTTTACTCTTTTTGAGCAGCATTTTTTGGAAGCGAAACGGATCGATAAGAACCGTTTTTAAAAATCAGCAGATAACATTTTTTCAAAAAACGGTTTTGATTACGGGAAGTTTGCTGCTGATGGGTTTTGGAAGTTATACCTTTTATGAAATCAACATCAAAAATCGATATCTAACTGCGAACGAGCAATTCGACTGGCAGCAGCACTACGAAGAAAAGTATCGCCCATTTCAGAATTTTGATCAGCCGACCATCACTTCAGTAAAAACAAAGGTTGATTTGTTTCCATCAGAAAATCGTTATGAAGTAAAAGGAACGTATCAGCTGATAAACAATTCCGACAAACCCATTGACAGCCTTCTTTTGTATGTAGATGAAAATATTCAGTTGCAATCCGTTGCCATTGAACGGGCAAAAAGAATTACCACTGATGCAGAATACGGTCATTTTTGGTACAGAATGACATCACCTTTGCGACCAAAAGAACGTATCGCAATGACTTTTTCCTTTGTTTCTTCATGGTCATCATTTACAGGGCATACAGGATTCAATTCTATTATTGACAATGGTTCCTTTATGCGTATCAGCAGGTATTATCCGGGTTTTGGTTATCAGTCGGGTAATGAGATAACCAATTCCAAAGAACGGAAATCGCGAAAAATGAAGGCTGAAACTCCAATCCGTAAATTAGAAGACCAAGAAATCCAGCCGTATGATTTTATTGATTTGGAAGTCGTTGTTTCCACATCAAAGGACCAGAAGGCCATTGGGGTAGGCGACTTGGTTAAAGAGTGGGAATCGAATGGCAGAAATTATTTTCAATACAAAACCAGCGGTAAAATTCCTTTTCGTTTTGCGTTTTCATCTGCTCGATATGAGGTGAAAAAAGAACAGTATAAAGGAATTTCTATTGAAGTGTATTACGATAAACGTCATAGTAGGAATATCAATGAACTGATTTCAGCTACAAAGAGAACTCTGGATTATTGCCAGATGAATTTCGGACCTTATCCGTATAAAACGATTCGTTATGCGGAAATTTCAGCTTTCGCGGAAGGTTTTGCGGCTACCGCTTACCCATCCACATTATACATGAAAGAGAATTTTGGGTTTTATAGTGATATTACAAAAGGCGATAAGGAAGACGTTATCAATCAGTTGGCCGGTCACGAACTTTCACATCAGTGGTGGGGGAACGGTCAGTTCAATCCGGAAGAAAAGGAAGGTGGTTGGATTTTAACGGAGACTTTGGCACAATACACCGAAATCATGCTTTATGAAAGACGTCACGGCTGGGATCGCGCTTTGGAAACGTTACGAATGCACCAGGATTTGTATTTGAGCAGTAGAAGTTTTGAAACTGAAATGTCATTATACAAAACGCACTATGACACGCCACATTTGCCTTATAATAAAGGAGCTGTGGTTATGCATCAGTTACGAATGTTAATCGGGGAAACCAATATAAACAAGGCTTTGCGAAGTTTGATGACGAAATATGCATTTCCGAATAAACCAGCCGATACCCGTGATTTTCTGAATGAAATTTATAAAGTTTCCCCTTCGGACTTACACGGAAAAATTGATGAATTATTCAAGCAGATTGTCACTTATTCGGCTAAAGTAGATTCCGTTTCATCCAAAAAAGCGGCTAACGGGAAATATGAGGTAATTTTTGAGATCAGCACTAAAAAATTCCGGGAAGACGGTAAAGGAAAGCAAACTTTTATCCCAAATGACAGTACTATAGATATCGGAATTTATGATATAAACGGAAAGTTGCATATTCAAAGTTATCCGATACAAAACAATAAAGTAAATGGTAAAATGACGCTTTCAGTCGAACCGGAATTACTCGAAATCGATCCTAATCTGAAAATTATGGATACTTTTTTGGAGGATAATTCAAAAGAAATTTCAAAAAAAGAATAAAATTTTCCAAATTATTGAAATTGCATAAAAACCTTTATTTTTAAGGCGTTTCATGATTAAAAACGAGTGTTTTTGCTTGTTTTTTGATGAAAAATCAGTGATTAAGAAAAAAAATAATTTGGAGCGTATTAAAAAAATAACATAAGTTTGCACTGTTGTAAAAATATATAACAAAATGAAAAACCAAGTTTTAAATATGATGATGTGTATGTGCTGCTCAGACAATGAGGAGGGCTTTGCTATTCGTTAATATTTAAAATCATAAATATTCAGCAAAAACTCCTCAAGCAATTGGGGAGTTTTTTTTTTTGCAAAATTTTATAAAATAGAAAATAGAAAATAGAAAATAGAAAATAGAAAATGAACACACTTACGGCCATAACGACAATTTTAGCATCTGCAGTTTGTATGATGATGATGTGTTGTATGCGAAACTTCGCAAGAGGCCGTCTGTCGTATTATTTGCTGTAAAGAATAGTATTTAAAAACGTAAGCCTCTTGATCTCAAGGGGCTTTTTTTATATCCGAATATCAAACCATAACCAATGAATACAGAAATTATCAACCATTTAACCGAAAGCCAAGATCTGGCTGAAAACCTGAAAATACTTTCTGAAAACGTACCGGGGAAGATTGTGTTTTCAACCAGTTTCGGGATTGAAGACCAATTGATCACTGATGCAATATTCGCCCAAAAGCTTGCAAATATTGAGGTTTTTACATTGGATACCGGCCGATTGTTTTTTGAAACGTATGACACCTGGTATAAAACGGAATTACGCTACAAACAGAAAATTAAAAGCTATTTTCCCGACAATCGGGCTTTGGAAAATTTTATTGATGCTAGCGGAATCAATCCCTTTTATGAAAGTCAGGAACTAAGGAAACAATGTTGTCATATCCGAAAAGTGGAACCTTTGCAACGGGCATTGAAGGGCGCAACGATCTGGATTACCGGTTTACGGGCTGAACATTCTCCCAATCGAAATGCTTTAGAAGTTGTTCAGTGGGACGAGCAAAATCAACTGTACAAATACAACCCGCTTTTGCATTGGACGACGGAAGAAGTCAAAGCGGCAGTTATTCAGGAGGGAATTCCATACAACCCGCTTCACGACAAAGGCTTTATCAGTATCGGATGTGCCCCTTGTACACGGGCCGTAAAAGAAGGCGAAGACTTCAGGGCCGGCCGTTGGTGGTGGGAAGACGTGTCCAAGAAGGAATGTGGGTTGCATAGTTAGTCTTAAGATGATAGAATATAGAACATAGAAAATAGATAAAGATATGAGCGTAACAAATTATTTAAATCAATTGGAAGACGAAGCGATCTACATCCTCAGGGAAACGGCAGCGCAGTTCGAGAAACCGGCTTTGCTTTTTTCCGGCGGAAAAGATTCGATTGTCTTGGTGCACTTGGCTTTAAAAGCCTTCCGACCTGGGAAGTTTCCATTTCCGTTAGTCCATGTCGATACGGGACACAATTTTCCGGAAGCGATTGCTTTCAGAGATTATTTAGCCGATAAGATCGGAGAAAAACTAATTGTGGCTTCAGTGGAAGAAAGCATCAGAAAATACAATCTGAAAGAAACCCAAGGCCGTTTCCCTTCCCGAAATGCACTGCAAACTTATGCTTTATTGGATGCCATTCAGGAAAATGAATTCGATGCCTGCATCGGCGGAGCGCGTCGTGATGAAGAAAAAGCCCGAGCCAAAGAGCGTATTTTCTCCGTTCGGGACGATTTCGGTCAATGGGATCCAAAACTGCAACGCCCGGAATTATGGGATATTTTAAACGGTAAAATCGAGAAAGGTCATAACGTTCGCGTTTTTCCAATCAGCAACTGGACCGAATTGGACGTGTGGAATTACATCCAACAGAACAACATCGAATTGCCGAGCCTGTACTTCGCCCACGAAAGGGAATGCATCGTGCATCAGGACAAATTAGTTGCTACTTCCAACTTCATCCAACCTTTACCAACCGATGAAGTAGTTGTGGAAAAAGTACGATACCGAACCGTGGGAGATATGACCTGTACCGCCGCCGTTCCCTCCGAAGCCACTACAATTCAGGATATTATTGAGGATATTATTCAGACAAGAATCAGTGAAAGAGGGCAAACGCGACTGGACGATCAGCTTTCGGAAGCCGCGATGGAGGATCGAAAGAAGCAGGGGTATTTTTAGGAAAAGGGAAAAGAGAAAAGAAGAGAGACAAGAAGCAAGAAACAAGAGAAAAAATCTGCGTAATCTGCCCAGTCTGCGAGAAAAAAAATAATAGAAAACGTGGAGACTGAGTGTCTTTGTGGAGAAACAAATAAAAAAAAAAACTTAGAGTCCTACTGCCTTCGTGGCAAAATAAAAAACTATAAAAAATGAACACATTAAAATTCATAACCGCAGGAAATGTAGACGACGGCAAAAGCACGCTAATAGGTCGTTTACTCTATGATTCCGACAGCATACATACTGATCAGCTGGGAATTTTGCAAAAACATACCAAACAGGAAGGTGTGGCAATCGACTTGTCCTTGATTACTGACGGATTGCGTGCTGAACGCGAACAAGGGATTACCATCGATGTCGCGTACAAATATTTTTCCACCAAAAAGAGAAAGTTCATAATCGCCGATGCACCCGGACATGAACAATACACGCGCAACATGATTACGGGAGCTTCCAATTCGGATTTGATCATCATTTTGGTGGATGCGCGAAAAGGAATCACAACCCAAACCAAAAGACATGCAAGTGTAGGTTCTTTAATGGGCATCAAAAAAGCGATATTGGCTGTCAATAAGATCGATTTGGTTGATTATTCGGAAGACGTTTTCAATACGATTAAATCGGATTTCGAGAACTTAAAACAAAATCTGAAGTATGAGGAAATCGCCTATATACCTGTCAGTGCCTTGGTCGGCGATAACATCGTGGCGAAATCAGAAAACACACCTTGGTTTGAAGGCGATACGCTGTTAAGTACTTTGGAACACATCGAAATTCAGACCAAAGAAAATTTATCCGCGCGCTTTCAGGTACAATGGGTAATTCGTCCAAAAGATGAGGACCATCACGATTACAGAGGTTATGCCGGTCAGGTGCTGAGCGGAAGTTATCAGGTAGGTGATGCGGTAAAAATACTGCCATCCGGAATTGAAACAACAATCGCTAAAATCGAAAAACATCAGCAATCCATCGTAAAAGCCATTGCCGGAGATAACATCGTTTTGCATTTAGCGGATAATATAGACATCAGCCGTGGTGACAGTATTGTAAAATCGGAGAACGTTCCAAGTGCGGACAACAACCTGAAAACCTGGATTTGTTGGTTGGACAATCAGCCGCTGCAAATCGGGAAAACGTATCTGTTACAACATCGATTCAGGACGGTTCGGGTTAAAATCCAGTCGGTTGATCAGACTTGGGATGTTAATCAATGGCAGTTCAATAGTGCCGAAAATATTAAGCTAAATGATATCGGTCAGATTTCCATACGAACCAATCAACCCTTGTTTTTTGATGCTTTTGCGGAAAATTCGAAAAACGGGAATGCGATTTTAGTTGATGAAACCACTTTTAACACCGTTGGAGCCTTAATGTTTTTGTAATGGGAGATTTTATATTTCAAAAGAATCGGAAACAGCTTAAAAAACTACTGGATAAACGCGAGGTGGAAGTCTGGACGGAAGCTGTTTTTAACTGGTTATTCTATTTCGGAGAATTATATGAAGGTTACCATTTCTTTTTCAGCAAAGAAGATGAACTGCAAGAACAATTAAAAGAATTACTGAAGAACGTACTAACGGAACCGGAAGCTATTGAAGCAATTGTTTACTCGTTTTTTGAAAATCTGGAAGTCATCCACGAAAATCTGGAAAAAGATCTGGAAGCGGTGCTGGAATTTGATCCGGCCGCCAATTCTGAGGAAGAAGTACTTCTTGCTTATCCGGGATTCTTCGCGATTGCCATATACAGAATCGCGCATGAACTGTGGAAACACAAAGTGCCGATTCTACCCCGATTAATTTCGGAATATGTACACAGCAAAACGGGAATCGACATTCATCCGGGAGCGAAAATCGGGAAACGTTTTTTTATCGATCATGGTACAGGTATCGTAATCGGGGAAACTTCAATAATCGGGAACGATGTAAAAGTGTATCAGGGCGTAACCCTGGGAGCGTTGACCGTAAGCAAGGACAAAGCCGAAACCAAACGCCATCCGACCATCGGAAATAATGTAACGATTTATGCCAACGCAACTATTTTGGGCGGACAAACGGTGATAGGCGATGACTCGGTAATAGGGGGAAATGTCTGGATTACGAACTCAATTCCGCCAAAGTCCTTAGTGTATCATAAGAGCGAGATCGTTATTAAGAACAAGAACCCGTTTCCAGAGCCTTTGAATTTTGTGATATAGAGGAGGGAGAGAGACAAGAGACAAGAGACAAGAGAAAAGGGATAAGGGAAAAGAGAAAAGGGAAAATCTGCGTCGTCTGCCAAGTCTGCGGGAAAAAAGAAAAATAAAACCAACAACACAAATAATAAATTATGAAAAAGAGCAACATCTTAGAAACCATAGGAAATACGCCGGTGGTGAAAATCAACAAGCTTTTCGGAGCGAACAAAAATGTATGGATTAAACTGGAAAGAAGTAATCCGGGAAACAGTATAAAGGATCGTATTGCATTGGCAATGATTGAGGATGCCGAGCGTAAGGGAATCCTCAATCCGGATAGTGTAATAATTGAACCAACCTCTGGAAACACGGGAATCGGATTGGCTTTGGTAGCCGCTGTTAAAGGTTATAAAGTCATTTTGGTAATGCCGGAATCGATGAGTGTGGAGCGTCGAAAGCTAATGGAAATCTACGGCGCACAATTCGAACTGACTCCACGCGAAAAAGGAATGAAAGGCGCTATTGAAAAAGCCAACGAGTTGGTAAGCCAAATCCCGAATGCCTGGTCACCGCAACAGTTCGATAATCCTGCGAACGTGGAAGTACATGAACAGACAACAGCACAGGAAATCATAGCCGATTTTCCGGAAGGGTTGGATTATCTGATAACCGGAGTAGGAACCGGCGGACACATAACCGGAACGGCAAAGGTTTTGAAAAAGAAATTCCCAAAGCTTAAAGTAATTGCGGTAGAACCGGAATTGTCACCGGTATTAAGCGGAGGGGCACCGTCACCACACCCGTTGCAAGGTATCGGAGCTGGTTTTGTTCCGACCATTTACGGGAATGATTTAATTGACGAAGTAATTCAGGTAGGAAGGGATGAAGCTTTTGAAAATGCCCGAAACATTGCCAAAGAAGAAGGCATTCTGGTTGGAATTTCCACAGGTGCTTCTTTATCCGCGGTTGCCAAGAAAATCAATGAAATTCCCGACGGCGCGACTGTGCTAACCTTCAATTACGACACCGGAGAACGCTACCTTTCCATAGAAGGGCTGTTCTAAAAACCTAATACATATTGTGTGATTTTTCCTTGCTTTTACAAGTGAGCCTGGAATTCTCATGCCTAAAATCAAGAAAAGATGAAAATAAGAAACATAGGAAAAGTAATTCTGGCCGGCGCCGGACCGGGTGATCCCGAACTGATAAGCCTCAAAGCCCTTAAGTATCTCCAAAAAGCTGATGTGGTACTGACCGACCGTTTAGTTTCACCGGAACTTATTGAAGAATATGCCAACAAAGACGCGACTGTAATATATGTAGGTAAGCAATGTTCCAAAGGGATTCACACGCCCCAGGAAGACATTAACGAACTGATGGTAGAATTCGCCCGACTGGGGAAACTGGTTCTACGTTTAAAAGGCGGTGATTCCATGCTGTTTTCCAATATTTTGGATGAACTGCAGGTGCTGAAAGCTAACGAAATAGAGTATGAAATTATTCCGGGAATATCCGCGGCTTTTGGTGCGGCTTCGTATACCGGAATTCCGTTAACGGCAAGAGGCTTTTCACGAGGCGTGCGCTTTCTGACGCTTTATGATCTGAAGAATGTATTGCCAAGTCAGTGGAAGGATTGGGCAACCACTTCCGATACCTTGGTGTTTTACATGAGCGGACAACGTTTGAATACTTTAACGGAAGTTTTACTTGAGAACGGCATCAGTACTTCAAAAGGAATCGCAGTAATACAGCAGGCAACTACACCAAATCAGAAAACCACAGTTTTCTCTTTTGAAGATTTGCAAACCAAAGAGTTTCCCGACTTTGAATACGTGCCAACCCTAATTATTATAGGTAACGTCGTTCAGCTTCACGACCAATTTAACTGGATAAAGGAGCAAAGCGGTTCCGAATCCTATTTTGATAACCATAAAACGATTTTTCAACATGTTATCTGATACCAAACTAACATTGCTGCAGCAATTAGTGCAACAATCTACCAAGGATGAAATCCTATGGACCAAAGGCTATTTGGCTGGTTTTCTGGCAGGACAAGGCAATATTGTTCCCAATCAGGAATCTGAAACTGCTGTTACTGTAAAACCGCTGATTGTTTACGGAACCGAAACCGGTAACGCCAAAAAGATAGCAACACAGCTATTGGGAAATTTCAAAAAGAAGAAGATCCAGGCGAAGTCGACCGATATTTTTCAGTTTGATGCGGCTAAACTGGAGAAAGAGACGTTGGTGCTTTTCATTGTAAGTACGCAGGGAGAAGGCGAGTTTCCTCAAAATGCTGTAGGTTTTTATGAGAAATTGAAAGCAGCTGATACAAGTTTTAATCAACTAAAGTACGCCGTTTTAGGTTTAGGCGATTCGTCCTATCCGTTGTTCTGTAACGCGGGCGTTTTATTGGACGAGGTTTTGGAGCAGAAAAAGGCACAACGATTTCTGCCATTAGTAAAAGCAGATGTCGATTATGCCGAAGCAGTTACGAATTGGGAATCCGATTTAGAGCAGGCGTTCTTAAAAAGTGGTGCACCCTCCGAAACGACTATAAAAAACACTGTTGCTTCAGCAAATCACAAGAAAAATTTCAGAGGAATCGTATCGCATAAAATCATTTTAAATGACAGAGGATCCAACAAGGAAACCTATCACATCGAAATTACCCCAAACGAAGAAGTGATTTACGAACCGGGTGATGCTATCGGATTTTATCCGAAAAACAACGAACAGGAAATTGATGAAATACTATCTTTTTTTGATGAAAATGCCAAAAAAGGGATGCTTTTTGATAAAAACATACGCGGATTGGGTAAAAAATCACTTGAAACGATTTCTGTATTGTTTGGAATTACCATTGCTGAAGATAAATCTGATTTGATCGACATTCTGAAAAAATTTGAGAAGCCGAAAACCGTTTCCTTTGAAGATGTTCTTGCCGTACTTCACCCAATTGCCCCTCGTTTGTATTCCATTTCATCGGCGGTTAACGCGCATGATGGCGAAGTACATATAACCGTGAACAAGAATACTTTTTCCATTGACGGTAATAATAAAACGGGCTTATGTTCGCAGTTTCTTGCAGATTTCCCAACGGAGGGTGAAATTGAATTCTACATCCATAAGAACAACAACTTCAAATTGCCTTCGGATGAAACGGATATCATTTTGATTGGCCCCGGAACCGGAATTGCGCCTTTCAGAAGTTTTCTGGCGCATCGTGATGCTGAAGGCGTTGAAGGTCAAAACTGGTTATTCTTTGGAGAGCAGCACTTTGCCTTGGATTTTTATTATCAGACGGAAATCCAACAATGGATCGCTTCGGGGTTGCTGACCCGCTTCGATGCTGCTTTTTCAAGAGATCAGGAACGAAAGATCTATGTGCAGGACCGAATCCGCGAGAAAGGTAAGGAATTCAATCAATGGCTGCAAAACGGTGCGTCACTTTACATCTGCGGGCAAAAAAATCCAATGAGTACCGATGTGGAACAGACTATTGTTGAGGTCATTGCTTCCGAAAGAAATATCAGTAATGAAGCAGCCAAAGAAGTACTGGAAGCATTAGAAACCGCCGGAAAATATCAAAAAGACGTGTATTAAGTGGTTCGGAACGTATACAACCGCGTTGGGTAACGTGGTAAATGACGTTCGAAATATAGTCAACCACATTGGGTAACGTGGTAAATAGGGTTCGGAACGTATAAAAACACGTCGGTTAACGTATTAAAAGTGGTTCGGAGCGTATTAAAATACGTCAGGTACCGTATTAAAAGTGGTTCGGAACGTATTAAAATACGTCAGTTAACGTATTAAAAGTGGTTCGGAACGTATTAAAATACGTCGGGTACCGTATTAAAAGTGGTTCGGAGCGTATTAAAATACGTCGGATAACGTATTAAAAGTGGTTCGGAGCGTATTAAAATACGTCGGATAACGTATTAAAAGTGGTTCGGAACGTATTAAAATACGTCAGGTACCGTATTAAAAGTGGTTTGGAGCGTATTAAAACACGTCGGGTAACGTATTAAAAGTGGTTCGGAACGTATTAAAACACGTCGGGTACCGTATTAAAAGTGGTTCGGAACGTATAAAAATACGTCAGGTACATAGTAAAGAGGATTATTAATAGTTGACAATTATCAGGTAACAGTGGATTACCATAAACTGTAAGCCATAAACTAAACACAATGAACGAAAAATTATCACCCATAGAAGCCATAAAAACCAAAAGCGATGGTTTGCGCGGCACCTTAAAAGAGAGTATAGATTTAGACAATTTTACCGGGAATGTCCGGCCTGATGATGAGACCCTTGTGAAATTCCACGGGATGTATGTACAGGACGACCGTGACCGCAGGGCAGAAAGAGCGGCAAAGAAGCTGGACAAACTGTATTCCTTCATGATCCGTCTGCGCATCCCGGGCGGGGTTATTAATGCCGAACAATGGTTGGCGACCCACGCTATTTCCGAACAATACGGAACGGGAACCTTGAAAATCACAACCCGACAGACCTTACAGTTGCACGGTTTGCTGAAACATCAGTTGCGACCGACAATCCAGGCGTTTAATCTGGCCGAACTGGATTCGATTGCCGCTTGTGGCGACGTGAACCGAAACGTAATTGCCAGTTCGCATCCGCAGTTGTCGCCTTTGCACAAGGAAATCCATGCGTATGCCGATACAATTTCGACTTTGCTTTTACCGAAAACACAGTCGTATTATGAGGTTTTCGTCGATGGCGAAAAGATCTACGAACGTTCCGCGGAAGCCGATCCTTTGTATGAAGACCGTTATTTGCCAAGGAAATTCAAAATTGCCATCGCGATTCCACCAAGCAATGATGTGGATGTATTTGCCAACGACATTGGATTGATTGCCGTTATCGAAAACAACCAGTTAAAAGGATTCAATATTGCAGTAGGAGGCGGATTGGCAACCACGCACGGCAACCCAAATACCTATGCGCGTTTGGGAAGCATTGTAGGTTTTACGGATACAGAAGAAAAGACCCTGAAAGCCGTTTATGAAATTCTGACCGTACAGCGTGACTTCGGAAACCGTTCCGACCGTAAGTTCTCCCGATTGAAGTATACGGTCGATAAAATGACGGTGGAAGGTTTCAAAAAAGAATTGGAAAGCCGCATTGGTTTTGAGTTGTTACCGGAACAACCGTATGAGTTTACGGAGCGAAACGACCGCTTCGGCTGGCAACAGAACCATGAGGGAAACTGGTTTTACACCTTGTTTGTGGAACATGGCGTAATCCGACCGTATCAGAAGCAGTTTCTGTTTGAAGTCGCACAGTTGCAGGTGTCGAACTTCATTTTCAGCGGAAACCAAAACCTGATTTTAGGGAACATTTCGGCTGCGGATAAAGCAAAAGTGGAAAGTCTCATTACGCAATTCGAAGTAGAAAAACATGACAGCGCTTTGCGTAAGAGTTCTATGGCTTGTGTGGCTTTGCCAACCTGTCCGCTTGCCTTGGCGGAAGCGCAGCGTTATCTGCCCGAATTGGTTACGAAAATTGAACCGATTTTGGAGAAGTACCAGCTTCATAACGAAGAAATATCCATTCGTATGACGGGTTGTCCTAACGGTTGCGGACGACCTTATGTGGCCGAGTTAGGTTTTATCGGAACCGGGCCGGGGCAGTACAATTTTATGTTAGGCGGCGACCGGTTTGGCGAAAGGCTGAACAAGCTGTACAAAGAGAAACAAACCGAAGCAGAAATTTTAACCGAAGTCGACCACTTGCTGGAACGCTACACAAAAGAGAAACATGAAAACGAAACCTTTGGCGATTTCGCCTTCCGAACGATTATCAGCACCAATTAAATTCCTTCTGCTGGCTTTATTGGTTCAGGCACCTGGACAAGCCCAGAAAAAAGTAACGCACCAACAACAACTTTGGTATGGTTATTACAATTCGCTCACGTTTAACGAGAAGTGGACTCTGAAAAGTGAAATCCAGGAACGGCATTTCATCAATCCTTCGGCACAGCATCAGTTGCTTTTCCGTGCGGATTTGGAATATAAGTTTGTTGAAAACTGGAATGTTCTCTTTGGAGGTGCCTTTTTTCTGCAAAGTCCGAATGATCCCTATTCCGAAAGCGATTTGATGGTACCCGAATTGCGTCCCAACATCGGTTTTAATAACAAACAGAAGTATGCTTTCTTATCGGTTAGTCATCGGTATAAATTCGAAGCCCGTTTTTTTCATGATGTTGAAAAAGGTGAACTGGTGGGCGGGTATCGGTTTTCGAATTTCCGGTTTCGATATCAGTTGGGATTTGATATTCCGCTGTTGAAAGAAGAAAAACAAGAGAAAGTTATTTTAAAACTGAAAGATGAGGTTATGCTGAACGTCGGAAATAAAATCGTCAAGAACACCTTCGATCAGAACCGAATTTATGTCGGACTGAATTATGTGTTGAGCCCTTCGTTTGCAGTGGAAGCTGGATATATGGACTGGTTTCAGCAACAGAAATCAGGCGTGGATTATTACGATCGGGACATTATCCGGTTTTCATTATTTCATAACATCACAATAAAAAAGAAAAACCATGAGTAGTACATTATTCCCTGTATTCCTGAAAACCGAAACGGCCCGATTTTTAATCGTGGGAGGCGGCAATGTAGGTTTGGAAAAAACGGAGACATTATTAAAACAGAATCCGGATATCAGCATTAAATTGGTGGCCAGTGAGATTTCATTGGCATTGAAAGAAGTGCTGAGGAAACATCCCCATATTGATTTTCACGAACGGCCTTTTGAAGAATCCGATTTGACGGGAACCGATTTTGTGATCACCGCCACAAACGATAAAGTCATCAATGCGGAAATAAAACAAAAAGCCAACGAAAGGAAACTATTGGTGAACGCCGCCGATCAGCCTGATCTGTGTGATTTTTATCTGGGTTCAATCGTAAAGAAAGGGAATCTGAAAATTGCGATTTCCACTAATGGAAAATCACCTGTTTTATCCAGACGGTTACGGGAACATCTGGAAGAAGCCATTCCGGATGATATCAATGACAGTATTGAAAACCTGAATCAGTTCAGGGAAAAACACAAAGGTGATTTTCAGGCGAAATTGGCTTCGTTAAATGAGGTGACGTCTTTACTAGTAGCTGAAGAAACGCCAAAAAAACAAGGCAAAAAATATAAGAAACTTACTTTTGAGATCGCCGTGGTTTTTTTGGCGCTTTTCTTTGGTTATGGATTGTCGACGGTGATTTCGGTTGAGGACCTGAATTCGTTCGCCAGCGCTATTCCGCCCGCCTTTTTCGCGATGATAGCGGTTGGTTTTTTTGCCCAGATGGTAGATGGGGCGGTAGGTTTGGGGTATGGTGTTACCTGTGCCACGAGCATGATGTTATTCGGAGTTAAGTTACCGGCTATTAGCGGGAGTATCCATACGGCTGAAATGTTTTCCAGCGGCATCAGCGGGTTTTCGCATTATAAATTCGGAAACGTTAATAAGAAGTTGTTGTTGTGGTTGGCGATTCCCGGAGTAGTGGGAGCAGTAAGTGGCGCTTTGCTGCTGATCTATCTTGGGAATAGATACGAAACGATTACCTATGTACTATTAGCTTCTTATACCATGATTATCGGAATTCGGCTGATTATCATCGCCTTTCGAAAGAAAATCGTGAAGAAGAAAATTAAAAACACCGGAATCTTAGGGTTTTCCGGCGGTCTTTTGGATGCTTTCGGTGGCGGAGGCTGGGGCCCGATCGTTACTTCGACACTTTTAGCTAAAGGCAGAAAATCGAGTTATGTTGTGGGAACCGTGAGTTTGGCTGAGTTTTTTGTTACCCTTGCCGCTTCGCTGACTTTCTTTGTGTCTATAGGCGTAAGTCACTGGTACATTGTAGTGGGACTGATTCTTGGTGGTTCATTGGCGGCTCCATTGGCAGCTAAGGCAGCCGGAAAGCTTCCGCAAAAGACAGCAATACTTGCCGTTGCTTTTTTGGTGATTGTTTTCAGTATCCGTATGCTGATTAAAATTTTTTAAATAAAAAAGCCGCTTAAAAGTAAGCGGCTTTTTTTATAATGTATCGGCAATTAGATTGCTAAAGTAACATTCAATTCGAATTCATCATAGATCGCTTTGTCTCCAATACCTTCGAAGAACGATTTAGAACCGTATTTGATGTCGTATTTAGTTCTGTCTACCATCAATTTAGTCGTAGCAGTACCATTAGCAACAACCATGTCAAAAGTAATTGGGTTTGTGATTCCTTTGATTGTTAAGTCTGCAGTAACTGTGTAAGTGTTATTACCTTTAGCAGCAATAGTTTTGAAAACTAATTTAGAAGTTGCGAATTTTTCAGATCCGAAGAAATCGTCCGCTTTTAAGTGACCTTCCAATTTCTCTTTTCCTTGACCTGCTTTTAAGTCAGTTACGTTGATAGAAGTCATATCAACTGTGAAGTTTCCACCAGCTAATTTTTTTCCTTTGAAAACTAAAGCACCGTCTTTAAGAGCGATAGTTCCTTCGTGCTGACCGGTTACTTTTTTACCAACCCATGCAACGTTACTTTTAGTTACATCTACTTTTTTTGTTGTTTGCGCTGTAGCTGATAACGTTCCTAAAGCTACTACTAATGCTAAAGCAATTGATTTTAATTGTTTCATGATTTTAATTGATTTGTGTTAATTGTTTTAAATTTATTTGATTAGGGTGTATTATTACAAATTGATAAATAATTCTTTTTTTGATTTACGGACTTTCACATTATGCTGCGTTGCATCTTCTTCATGACGATAACCCACGGTCGCAATTAATGACGCGTTTAATCCTAACGCATTTAGTCCGAGAATTTCGTTTACTTTTTCTGCTTCGAAGCCTTCCATCGGCGTAGCATCAATCTGAAGTTCGGCAGCGGCATTCAGTAAATTTCCAAGCGCAAGATACGTTTGTTTTGACGTCCAATTGTTTTTTACATCTTCAGGTAAAGAAATAATTTTGGATTTCATGAAATCACCGTAACCCGCAAGGTTTTCAGCCGGAATTCCTCTTGTCTCAGCGATGTTCGCAATATACTTGTCGATTTCTTTTTCGCCCATGTTGATCATGTTGGCAAAAATAAATAGGTGGGAAGCTTCCGTAATTTGGGTTTGGCCCCAGGCAACCGGTTGTAATTTTGCTCTTAATTCCGGGTTTTCAACGATGATTACTTTGTATGGCTGAAGTCCGTATGAAGACGAGCTCAAACGAATCGCTTCTTTTAAGATTTCCAGATCGTGTTCCGATATTTTTTTGGAAGCGTCGAATTTTTTGGTGGCATAGCGCCAGTTTTGATGTTTTATGAAATTGCTCATGTTTAAATTGTTCTGTATTTTTCTAATAAATTATTTAATTGCTCCAATTCATCCTTGCTAAGGTTTTTGGAAAAGAGTTGTTCATGGTTTTCTACTTTTGGATCCAGTTCGGTTAACAGGTCCATTCCTTTTTCGGTAATGGTTACTTCCATCTTTCTGCGGTTCTCAGGGCATACTTCACGGGTTACCAGATCTTTTAGTAAAAGTTTGTCGACCAGGCGGGTAGTGTTACTTGTTTTGGCCAGCATTCGTTCCTGAATATCGCACATATTGGTAGCCTTTCCGTTCTGACCTCTGAGAATTCGTAGTACATTATATTGTTCTCCTGACAAATCATAAGGTTTAAGTACTTCTGAAAATTTGTCGGAAACAGTATTCTGCGTATACAAGATATTAAGAACGGTTTTCTTGGCCGTTGATAATTCTTTTGTCGATTTTATGATTTCTTCGATTTTCATACGATGATTAATTTGTCGATACAAATGTAGTAATGTTTTTAATTGTATATACAAATGTCATGCTAAATTTTTGTTAATAATAAAAAAGTCCAGTAATGATGTGCTAATCTTGTGATATTAAATTGCTTATTTAAAAAAAAATAAAGAAACGTATGTGAAATGTTAAATTTTTATTAATATTGCGTACCATAAAAACCTGACTTAACTAAAACCAACTTAACGCATGAAAATTAATTACTTTTTAGCAATCTGTCTGACAGCATTGTCTTTAGAGGGAGCTTCTGCCCAAGTCGTAAATAAATACGACGAGGACACAGCTTATCAAAAGAGTCTGACCCTCGCGGCTCCATCCACAAGAGAGTATGCAATAGCCCAGTTCGGGAAATTGTACAAACTGGAAAAAGGAAATTCCTATCAGACGATCAGAACAACTTCTGATGTAACGGGAATGACTCACGAGAGAATCCAACAATATTATAAAGGTATAAAGATCGAGTTTGGTACGCTGATCATACATTCCCGCGACGGACAGGCTGTTTCTGTGAACGGGGAGTTGTATAATGCGTCACAAGCTTCTTTAGTTGCATCTATTTCTGCGGAACGCGGATTACAAAGAGCAATTGAAGCAACCGGCGCGACAAAATATGTATGGGAAGATCAGCAGCAAGCTAATCTGATCGACTATTCAATGCCTAAAGGAGAATTAGTACTTTTTCCAATCGTTAAAACAGGCGTTGTAAGATTAGCCTATAAATATGACATCTACGCCATGGAACCTATTTCGAGAGAAGAGGTTTTTGTTGATGCGGTTACCGGATTGATTTTATTCCGAAATCCTATCATTAAACATGCGCATGGTCTGATTTCAAGTCAGGATATGAAAGCATATTCAGAACAGGTTGAGGCGATTACTGTAGGTAAAAAATCGATGCTGGTTTCAGCTTCTGCAGATACCAGATATAGTGGAAACCGAACAATTGAAACGACATTTAATTCGACTTCCAACAAATATAATCTTGAGGATATGACGCGAGGTAATGGTGTTGTAACTTATAACAGTGCAAGAACCAATACGATGCCGTCAACTCATTTTGAGGATAATGACAATAACTGGACTACAGCAGAGTACAATAATGCCAACAAAGACAATGCTGCATTGGATGCGCATTGGGGCGCCATGAAAACTTATGATTTCTGGAAAAATACTTTTAACAGAAACAGTTTTGATGACAACAACGGAAGAATCAGAAGTTATGTACACTACGATGATGTTCCCGGAGGTGCCGGCTGGTACAATGCACAATGGACCGGAAGCGAGATGCGATACGGAGACGGATCAGGAAACCCGTTAACATCAATTGACGTAATCGGTCACGAAATTGGTCACGGTGTTTGTTCATATACTGCTAATTTAGCTTACCAAAACCAATCAGGAGCAATGAATGAAGGTTTCTCGGATATTTGGGGAGCTTGTATAGAGCAATATGCAAAATATGGTAACTTAAATGCAGGTCAGGATACTGCTTCACCCGGTACTTTGGGAATATGGAAAATTGGTGAGGAATTATCTGCTTCTCCATTGCGTTCCATGAGCTACCCGAATACAAGAAGTAATCCGGACACCTTTAAAGGAACTTATTATACTACAACAGCTGATGATGGAAACTGTACGCCGGGTTCAGGTAATGACAATTGTGGAGTACATAACAACAGTGGGGTTTTCAATCACTGGTTCTATATTTTAACGGCAGGAAAAGCAGGTACAAATAATGCACCTGTAGTTACTCGTGATACTTACAATGTGACCGGTATCGGTATGACAAAATCTTCTCAGATTGCTTATTATGCGGAAAGAGATTATTTAACACCAAACTCTACTTTTACAGATGCGAGAAACGCAACGCTTGCGGTAGCTACTTCTTTGTATTGTTCAAGCAGTCCTGAAGTTATCGCTGTAACGGATGCATGGATGGCTGTAAACGTAGGTAATGCTTATGTGGGACAAACAAATGATGTTGCTCTTAAATCTATTACAGGTTCATCAAGTATCACATGTGGTGCTCCTTATTCGGCATCGATCTTGTTTGAAAATGCAGGTTCTGCTGCGATTTCTTCTGTAACAGTTTCATACAATGTTGACGGAGGTACTAATACAACAAGTACATGGACAGGAAACTTACCTAACTGTTCTTCTATTACCTATCCTATTCCGGTAAGCGGATTAACCCGCGGGTCACACTCATTAAACGTAACTACCACGATTACAAGTGATGGGAATGCATCAAATAATACAAAATCAGTTGTGTTAACAGTTAATGACAACGGAACTGTAGGTGTTGTTAACACTTTCAACGCTACAACTGATGCTTTAGTTTCTATCGATGAATCAGGAAAGACAAATACAATCTGGGAAAGAGGTACATCAACAAAAACGTTGTTGAGCAATACAGTTGCCGGATCTCAAGTGTATGCTACAAAATTAGCAGGAAATTATCTTGATAACACTACATCTTATTTAGTGTCTCAATGTTACAACTTAACCAGTTTCTCGAATCCTTCCGTTAGTTTTGATATGGCTTTCGATTTAGAGTCGAACTGGGATATCATTTATTTTGAATATTCTACAGATGGTGGAACAAACTGGAACGTATTAGGTACTTCAGCGGATCCAAACTGGTATAACAGCAGCAGAACACCTAACGGAACAGACTGTTTCAATTGTATCGGTAAGCAATGGACAGGGGATTACGCAACAGCTCCGCTAGGAGGTACAGGAGTTAACGGAAACAAGAGAAATTACAGTCATACTTTAGCTCCGTTTGGAAATGGAGGAGCAACACCTGCATCAAATATCATTTTCAGATTTAAATTTGTTTCTGATGAGGCAGTAACTCAGGAAGGTGCAATTATCGATAATTTTGTTGTGAACGGAACACTTTCAACGCAGGACAATAATTTTGAAACGTTCAATGTATGGCCAAATCCATCAAACGGGAATGTTAACATTCAATTGACTACTTCGGATAAAGTAAATATTACTTTGTTTGACATCCGCGGAAGAAATGTTTACAATAAAGTATTTAATTCTTCGGGAGTTATGTTTAATCAGGAAATCAATTTCAATTCTTTACAGAAAGGGATGTATCTTTTAAATGTAGAATCAGAAGGTAAGAAAGCAACTAAAAAGTTAATTATCAACTAAATTGGTTATAAATGGGAGAGAGCGGATAAAAGTAATTTTATCCGCTTTTTTTATGTCCAAAGACGATATAATTTTATGTTAATTAAAAGGATGAAAAAAGTAAGATTTTTTATCTTTAAGCAAAATAAAAAGTAATTCCATGAAAAGTTTGGCCATTCTTTTATTATTTACCGGTTTATTATCTTTTGCGCAAAACAATAATGTTCAGGATGAAGAACTAAAGCCAATCAAGACTTACGAAAAGGAAGGAGTGAAAATTCATTCCTACGACTTTAAGTCACTAGAACCCATTCTGAATAAAAATACTGAAACCACCTATGTGATTAACTTCTGGGCGACCTGGTGTGTGCCCTGCGTAAAAGAATTGCCTTATTTTGAGCAGATAAATAAGGTATACAAAGGAAAAAATGTAAAAGTCATATTAGTTAGCATGGATATGCCGAAGAAGGTGGAAACCTCCTTGATTCCCTTTGTGAAGAAAAAGAAACTGGAATCTTCAGTCATGCATTTAGATGATCCGGATGCTAATGCATGGATAGAAAAAGTAGATAAAAACTGGAGTGGAGCTATTCCTGCTACGATCATCTACAACAATAAAGCCAGAAAGTTCTACGAGCGTTCTTTTACGTATGAAGAGCTTGAAAAAGAGTTACTAACAATTATTAATAACTAAATTATGAAAACAGTCAAATTTGCAGTATTGGTATTATTGGTGAGCATCATGAGTGCTTTTACCTTGGTTAAATCAGAATCGGGCGGTTACCAGGTTGGCGATGTTGCTACCGATTTCAGCCTGAAAAATGTAAATGGGAAAAAAGTGTCCTTAAGCGATTTCAAGGATGCGAAAGGATTTATAGTTGTATTTACGTGTAATCACTGTCCATATGCAAAAGCTTATGAAGACCGAATTATTGCTTTAGATAAGAAATACAAATCAATGGGATATCCCGTGATTGCGATCAATCCGAACAATCCTGCCGTTCAGCCGGATGATAGTTTTGATTTGATGCAGAAACGTGCCAAAGAAAAAAACTATGCTTTCCCGTATTTATTTGATGAAGGACAGAAAATCTATCCGCAATATGGTGCGACCAAAACACCTCATGTATACATTCTGGAAAAAACCAAAGGAGGCAATGTGGTGCGATACATCGGAGCTATTGATGATAATTACGCAGACGAAGCAGAAGTTAAGACCAAATATGTTGAAAATGCTGTGGATGCGCTTTTGAAAAACCAAGAGGTTCCCGTAAAAACAACTAAAGCTATTGGATGTTCCATCAAAGCATAGTATTTTTGCAAAAAACACAACTATGAATATTTCACAAGAACAATGGTGGGAGGGTGCTCAGGATGATGAGAATGCCGTAATCCTTGATGTAAGAACGGAAGGAGAATGGAACGAGGGTATTATTCCGGGTGCGATCAACATTGATATTTATAAAGGACAAGGATTTATCTACAAATTGGATGAACTTGATAAAACAAAAAAATACTATGTGTATTGCCGCTCCGGAGCACGTAGTGGTCAGGCATGTAACATAATGCAACAAATGGGTTTTGCAAACGCATTTAACCTTTCAGGAGGTATAATGGAGTGGGAAGGACCTGTTGTTTCACCGGAATAAAAATAAAAAGGAGCTTATAACAGCTCCTTTTTTTATTACTCGGCTAATTTTCTAAGCCCTTTTTTGTCTTTCAATACGATTTTCTTCCCTTGAAGTTCGATCAGGCCACTTTTGTTGAATTCGGAAAGTAATCGGATGCAACTTTCCGTGGCGGTACCAATGATGCTTGAAATTTCCTCTCTGGACAGTTGTATTTTCAAAGAATGATCTTCGTCTGACCCAAAGTTGTCTTCAAGATATAAAAGGGCTGAAGCAAGTCTTTCTTTAACACTTTTCTGTGCCAGGTTTACCAAAACGTTATCGGCTTCTTTCAAATCGTGGCAAACATTTTTCATCATGTTAAGAGAGAATTTGTTGTTTGCATTGAAAAATTCCATTACCTGGTTTTTAGGTATAAAACATACCTGCATGTCTTCCAAAGCAACCGCACCTAAATTGGCAGGCTCTTCGCTAATCAGGGAACGTTGTCCTAAAAGCTCGCCTTTAGTCACCAGTTTAACAATCTGATCTTTACCGTTGGAACTTAATTTGGTAAGTTTACAAACGCCGTCTTTAACGCAAAAAATTCCGTCGAGGGTGTCACCTTCTTCAAAAATAATTTCGCCTTTTTTTACAGTGAAGGAACTTTTACAATCCGCAAGCTTTAGTAATTCATCTTTATTCAGGGCTTTTAAGGCGCTGAACTCCCTCACAATGCATTGCTCACATTTACTCATTGTAACTGTTATTTTTTGCAAAGATACTATTTAAAGCGTATGATAAATATCATGTTTTAAAAATTCGTAAATTGTAAACTTTGTATCAGGTAAATGAGCAAATTATGAATGAACAAAATTGTTTCCATTGCGGTAACGATGTTGTCAAAGCAGACGAAATTGTTTTTGATGAGAAAGCATTTTGTTGTAACGGTTGTAAAACGGTATACGAAATTTTCAGTCTGAATGACCTGACCTGTTACTATGATTTTGAGAATGCTCCGGGAGCAACACCTCAGGATATAAAAGGTAAATATGATTTTCTGGAGAATGAGACCATTGTTTCAAAACTCCTTGAATTCGAAGAAGAGGGAATCCATATCGTCTCACTTTATATTCCGCATGTCCACTGTAGCTCTTGTATATGGATTTTAGAAAATCTACACAAACTTCAAAACGGAATTTCCACATCTCAGGTAAATTTTCACGCCAAAACGGTCCGGGTTACCTACGATCCGAAAGAAACCAACCTGAAAGATATTGTTGTATTGCTGAATTCTATCGGCTATGAACCCTACATCAGTCTTGAAAATTATGATGCTAAAAAGGAGACAGTCGACAGAAGTTTGCATTATAAAATCGGAGTTGCGTTTTTCTGTTTTGGAAATATCATGCTTTTATCGTTCCCCGAATATTTTGAAGTAGGCGAATTCTGGATCGAGCAATACAAAGGATTTTTCCGTTGGTTGATTTTCGGATTATCCCTGCCGGCCTTTTTTTATTCGGCTTGGGGATATTATGTTTCTGCCTGGAAGAGTATCAAATCCAAAATGCTGAATATCGACATCCCAATCGCACTGGGAATTGTGGTGATGTTTATAAGAAGTACCGTCGATATCGTTTTCAATTACGGTCAGGGTTTTTTTGACAGCATGTGCGGATTGATTTTTTTCATGCTTCTTGGGAAGTTATTTCAGCAGAAAACGTATAATTTCCTATCTTTTGAACGTGATTACAAATCGTATTTCCCTATAGCTGTCACCAAAATACTTGCGAATGGTACCGAAGAAGCAATTCAGGTCTATGATGTTGAAAAAGGCGACCGATTACTGATCCGAAATCAGGAACTGATTCCGGTTGACGGGATATTGATAACAGAAAGTACGTTAATCGACTATAGCTTTGTAACTGGTGAAGCAGAACCAATAGAAAAAAAATCGGGAGATAAGATCTTTGCCGGGGGAAAACAATTGGGTAAAGTCATCGAGATGGAAGTTTTGCATTCGGTTTCTCAAAGTTATCTGACCCAATTATGGAGCAATGATGTTTTTCAGAAGAGAGTCGACCAAAAATACAAAACCATTACCGATACGCTTAGTCGTTATTTTACGCCGGCTTTATTGCTATTGGCTTTTGTATCCTTTGGATATTGGATTTTTATCGATACAACCACTGCATTTAATGTTTTTACGGCCATTTTGATTGTGGCATGTCCGTGTGCTTTGGCTTTAACGGCTCCTTTTACTTTAGGAAATGTGCTGAGGATTATCGGTTACCGAAAATTATATTTGAAGAACGCAACGGTTATCGAACAGCTTGCTAAAGTAGATACCATTGTTTTTGATAAAACGGGAACCATTACATCAAATAAAAAATCGGCCATCGAGTATGTTGGTGCTCCAATTTCAGAATCTGATTCCGTTCTTGTAAAAAATATGCTTCGAGGTTCAAACCATCCGTTGAGCCGCAGATTGTATGATTTTCTTCCTCAGGTAGAAATTAAAAAAGCACTGCATTTCGAAGAAATCACCGGAAAAGGTATTCAGGGAACCATAGATGGAAAAAGACTGAAAATCGGTTCGGCTTCCTTCATTGGGAAATCTGAAGAAGATCAGATCAGGCAGACATCCGTCCACATAAGCATAGATGATACTTATTTAGGTAATTACGTGTTTGGAAACCAATATCGCGACGGATTAGAGAAACTGTTTTCCGATTTAAGCAAAACCTACGAGTTGAAAGTGCTTTCAGGGGATAACGAAGGGGAAAAAGAAGCTTTAGAGCAATTACTTCCAAAAAATACGGAACTGGTTTTTAATCAGAAACCAGAACAAAAATTAACCTTCATAGAAAACCTTCAGGAACAGGGGAAAAACGTTCTGATGATCGGAGACGGACTTAACGATGCGGGAGCTTTGGCACAAAGTAACGTTGGGATTTCAATCTCGGAAAATGTTAATGTGTTTTCACCGGCGTGCGATGGGATTCTCGATGCTACGCAGTTTTCTAAAATCAGCTTTTTCCTGAAATTCTCCAAAAATGCAATGAGAACCATTATGATGAGTTTCGGATTGTCATTACTTTATAATGTCGTTGGACTGAGTTTTGCCGTCACAGGAAATCTTTCCCCTATAGTGGCAGCCATAATTATGCCGTTAAGTACGGTAACCATAATCAGCTTTGTGACGATAATGAGTAACCTTTTCTCGAAAAGATAACATAATGTTTTGTTATTCAGAAAAATATGATTAATTTTTAAGTTAATTTCCGATATGACAATTGTCATATTTTATACCATATCGCTAAAGTAACTTTGTTAAAACTAAATAGGTATGAGTGTTATTTATCTGTTAATCTCCATTAGTATCGTCGTAGCCGCTGTGTTTCTATACATCTTCATTAGAGCAGTAAAGAGTGGCCAGTTTGACGACGATTACACCCCGTCAGTAAGAATGCTTTTTGACGACGAATTAAAAAAAAATCCAAGTAAATCAGAAAAACAAAAATAATTATGGAAGTGCAACAATTTTACTATGACAACAAAATTGTAAAAAAATTCCTGTATGCCACTATTGTCTTTGGTGTGGTAGGGATGCTGGTCGGGTTACTGGTAGCAGTATTGTATCTTTTTCCCGGTCTGACCGATGGGATTTCCTGGTTGAGCTATGGTCGTTTGAGACCATTACACACGAACGCAGTAATTTTTGCGTTCATCGGGAATGCTATTTTCGCAGGAGTTTATTATTCTTTGCAGCGTCTTCTGAAAACAAGAATGTTCAGTGATGTTTTAAGTAACATTAACTTTTGGGGATGGCAATTGATTATTGTGGCAGCGGCGATTACATTACCGCTGGGTTATACAACTTCAAAAGAGTATGCCGAATTGGAATGGCCAATCGACATCGCAATAGCCATTGTTTGGGTGGTCTTCGGTATCAATATGATTATGACCATTTTAAGACGAAGAGAGCGACATTTATACGTAGCCATCTGGTTTTACATTGCCACTTTCGTAACCGTTGCGGTTCTGCATATTTTCAACAGTTTGGCTTTACCGGTAAGCGGAATGAAGAGTTATTCGGTTTACGCTGGTGTTCAGGATGCCTTGGTACAATGGTGGTATGGTCACAATGCTGTAGCATTCTTCCTTACAACACCTTTCTTAGGATTGATGTATTATTTCATTCCGAAAGCCGCTAACCGTCCGGTATATTCTTATCGATTATCTATCATTCACTTTTGGTCTCTGATTTTCTTATATATCTGGGCTGGTCCGCACCACTTACTTTATACTGCATTACCGGATTGGGCACAAAATCTTGGAGTAGTGTTCTCTGTAATGTTGATTGCACCTTCTTGGGGTGGTATGATCAACGGATTGTTGACCTTACGGGGTGCTTGGGATAAAGTACGTACCGAACCAATCCTGAAGTTCTTCGTGGTTGCCATTACCGGATATGGTATGGCTACTTTTGAAGGTCCTATGTTATCACTTAAAAATGTGAATGCAATTGCCCACTTTACCGATTGGATCGTGGCTCATGTTCACGTTGGCGCATTGGCTTGGAACGGATTCATGACGTTTGGTCTGATCTACTGGTTGATTCCGAGAATGACAAAAACAAAACTTCACTCTGTTAAATTGGCCAATTTCCATTTCTGGGTTGGTACTTTAGGTATCATTTTGTATGCTTTACCACTTTATGTTGCCGGATTTACGCAGGCTCAAATGTGGAAACAGTTTAACCCGGACGGTTCTTTGGTTTACGGAAACTTCCTTGAAACAGTTACGGCGATCATGCCAATGTATGCAATGCGTGCGGTTGGAGGAACTTTATATCTTATCGGAATGTTCGTTCTGGTATATAATGTTGTGATGACAATCAGACAAGGTCAGGGTGTAGAAGATGAGTTGGCTGAAGCACCGGAATTACAACGAATTGCCGCTCACCGATTAAAAGGCGAAAAATTCCATACCTGGTTAGAAAGAAAACCAATCCAGCTAACTGTTTTGGCTACGATTGCGATTCTGATCGGAGGGATCATTCAAATCATTCCGACTTTGGTCGTAAAATCAAATATTCCGACGATTTCGAGCGTGAAACCTTATACTCCGTTAGAATTGGAAGGCCGTGACCTGTATATCAGAGAAGGATGTGTGGGATGTCACTCGCAGATGGTACGTCCGTTCCGTTCGGAAGTGGAGCGTTACGGTGAGTATTCCAAATCCGGAGAATATGTTTATGATCACCCGTTCCTTTGGGGATCGAAACGTACAGGACCTGATTTGTTCCGAGTGGGTGGAAAATATTCAGACAACTGGCATTTCAACCATATGTGGGATCCGCAAAGTACATCTTCAGGATCGATTATGCCGGGATACAAATGGTTGTATGACAATGAACCGATGGATTATGCCAACATAGAAGAAAAAATGCGTGTAATGGTAAAATTAGGGGTTCCTTATACCGATCAGGAAATCGCGAATGCTAAGCAAAGTATCGCAAAACAGTCGGAGCAGATTGAAAAGAACCTTACCAACGATCCGGATTTTGTGAAGAGTTACGAGGAAAGCAAGAAAAATGCGCAGGCTAAAGGCGAACGCTTTATACCGATGAAAGATCGTGAAATCGTTGCTTTAATCGCATACTTGCAACGATTAGGTACCGATATTAAAATTAAGGATGTAGCGCAACTTCAAAAATAAATGTTATGCTGAAGTTTATTAAACACAATTTGGAAACGATCTCAGGGGTTGAGATCTATCCGATCATATCACTTCTGATTTTCTTTATCTTCTTTGTCGGACTATACACTTGGGTGTTTACCTATAAAAAGGAGAAAATTAATGAAATGAGTAACATCCCTTTTACGGATGCAGAAACCAATGATACTTTAAACAGTTAAAAGATGAAAAAGTTTTTTCCAATATACGTTAGAATTCCGGTGTTGTTTGGCCTGTTTTTCCTGGCAATGGAGTTCTTTATTGATTCCGGGAACCAACCGGCATTTATAAAATATCCCATTGTTTCCATACTGCTTTTACTATTTCTGTTTGTCCTGATTGCATTTGAAATCGTTGCAAAAGCTTCAAACAATGTTTTAAACAGCTTGCTTACCGAGGAACAGCGCAAAGCGAAGGAAGAAGAAGAGAATCTTCCATTTATGGAATCATCATTCTATAAAAAAATGATGCACAAATTAACGCGTTCCAACAAAATAGAAGAGGAGAAGGAATTATTGTTGCATCATGATTATGACGGAATCAAAGAACTTGACAATGTATTACCGCCATGGTGGGTGTATTTGTTCTATTCCTGTATTGCTTTCGCTTTTATTTACCTGATTCGTTATCATGTTTTAGGACACGAAAATCAGATAGATGAATTCGAAAAAGAGATGGCCGAGGCAAAAATAGCCGTGGAAGAGTACAAAAAAACGGCTCCTGACATCATGGATAAAGAAAAAGTTACTCTGTTAACAGATGCTGAAAGTATTGCAGCCGGTAAAACTATTTTCGAAACCAACTGCGTGGCTTGTCACAGACCGGACGCGGGAGGAGCGATCGGGCCAAACCTGACCGATGACCACTGGATTTTGGGAGGCGGAATCAAAAATGTTTTCAATACGATTATGGAAGGTGGTCGCGACGGAAAAGGAATGGTGTCCTGGAAGGCAACCATCAAACCATCGGATATTCAAAAAGTGGCTAGTTATGTGCTGAGTTTGCAAGGCTCTAATCCTAAAGATGCAAAAGCGCCGGAAGGTGATGTTTGGACAGAAGAAGGAGCGGCTCCTGCAACACCTGCCGCAAAATAAAGGAATCTATAGAATCAACTGTTAGTAATAGCAGTTTTACTAAATAATAAAAACATGTCCAGTTTACCCGACGAAAGTTTTAGAGACACCATTGGAACAATAACCGATGAAGGCAAGCGCGCCTGGGTTTTTCCTAAAATTCCTAAAGGGAAATGGTATGAGAGGCGAAAATGGGTCAGCTATTTTTTACTGCTCTTTTTGTTTGCCGCACCTTTTGTCAAAATTGGAGGAAATCAGTTCTTATTGTTTAATGTGATCGACAGGAAGTTCAATATTTTCGGATTTCCGTTCTGGCCTCAGGATTTTTATCTGTTCGTTTTGACAATGATCATCGGAGTGGTCGGGCTGGCTCTTTTTACGGTTGCTTTTGGTCGTATCTTTTGTGGTTGGATCTGTCCGCAGACCATTTTTATGGAGATGGTTTTCAGACGGATTGAATTCTGGATCGACGGCGATCGAGGCACTCAGATGCGACTTGCCAAACAGAAATGGGACGGCGAGAAAATCAGAAAAAGAAGTGCGAAATGGACCATCTTTTTCATAATTTCCTTTCTGATTGCCAATATCTTTTTGGCTTATATAATCGGAAGTGATGAACTCTTGAAAATGGTAACAGAGGGACCAATGCATAACACAACAACACTGATTGCTTTATTGGTGTTTACAGCGGTGTTTTATTTTATCTATGCCTGGTTTCGTGAACAGGTTTGCATTATCGCCTGTCCGTATGGTCGTTTGCAAGGCGTTTTACTGGACAATAAATCAGTAGTTGTTGCTTATGATCATAAAAGGGGAGAAGCTGAAAAGGGGCGCGCGAAATTCAATAAGAATGAAGACCGAGCCGCATCGGGTAAAGGGGATTGTATCGATGATCGTCTATGTGTAAATGTTTGTCCGACCGGAATCGATATTCGCAACGGAACGCAATTGGAATGTGTAAACTGTACCGCGTGTATTGATGCCTGCGACTTTATCATGGAAAGCGTTAACTTACCAAAAGGATTGATCCGTTATGCTTCGGAAGATGAAATCGTTAAGAAGGAAAAATTTGTTTTCACGACCCGTATGAAAGGGTATGCAGCAGTTTTGGTCATTCTCACTGGTATTTTCATCGGACTGTTGTTCTTAAGAAATGATGTACAGGCTACGGTTTTACGTCTGCCGGGACAATTATTTGAGCACAAAGGGGAAAATATAAGTAACGTGTTTACCTATAAAATTGTAAATAAAACTGTTAAGGATTTTAATCACGTACATTTCAAACTGTCAAACATCAAAGGTGAGATTAAGGTAGTCGGGAAGCCTGAGTTCGCGATCAAAAAAGAGGGAATGGCTCAGGGAACGTTGTTTGTGGAAATTAATCCGGCGCTTTTAAAAGGCGATAAAACAAAACTGAAAATTGAGGTATACGACGGTGATTTGCTTCTGGAGACCACAACCACCAATTTCCTCGGACCGAGAAGTTTTAATTAGGAGAAAGTAGCAAGTGAAAAGATATAAACAAAAAAATAAGAAAGTATGAAAATAAATTGGGGAACAGGTATCGTAATCGCTTTTGCTTTGTTTATGACGTTTATTTTATATTTCGTTTTCAAAGTGCAATACGACTCACAGTACGACCACGAAATGGTTACTGAAGAATATTACAAGAAAGAACTTGACTTTCAGAAAGAATTAGACAAGGAACAAAATGCTAACAATCTTGCGGAAAGAGTAACGATCGAACCTAATGAAGAAGGCTTGACGATTGCTTTTCCGAAAACCTTTGATATTGCCAAAATAAAAGGAAAAGTATCCTTATACCGACCGTCCAACCAGAAATTAGATTTCGAAATTCCGATTTCGTTGTCTACATCAAATTTGCTCATACCTAAAACAAATTTGGTTGGCGGTCGTTGGGATATTTCCGTGGAATGGGAGTATGATGGGAAGGAGTATCTGAATAAAAAGGGAGTTAGTTTGTAAGCAGGAATAAAGAAGCAAGAACCAAGAGACAAGAAATGAAAACCGAGAATAGAGAATTTCTTTAATCTCCCGTATGTTCTTTTGCTTTATTTTAAATTCTTTGCTCTTGTCTCTTGCTTCTATTTTCTAAAAATTAAAAAATATGTTGTACTCAGGATTCATACTAGGGTTAATCAGCAGTCTGCATTGCATTGGTATGTGTGGTCCCATAGCGCTGATGCTGCCTGTGGATCATAAAAATCCGGTAAAGAAAACAATACAACTTTTCACCTATCACTTCGGAAGAATAACCGCTTATATGACTTTGGGGTTGGTTTTTGGACTGTTGGGTAAAGGGCTTTTTCTGGCAGGAATGCAGCAGCAATTGTCAATAATTATCGGCATTCTGATGATTGCTTTTGTTCTGATCCCTGAAAAAGTCTTCGCACAATATAATTTTTCAAAACCGGTTTACAGAGTCCTGTCGCTTATGAAAGCTAAATTGGGAAGTCAATTCAAAAACAGAACGTTTAAAGCGCTCTACACAATTGGTTTACTAAACGGTTTTTTACCTTGCGGATTGGTTTATGTCGCTCTTTTCGGAGCCATTGCCATGCAGAATGCGAGTATGGGAGTCGGTTACATGTTTTTATACGGACTGGGGACAATCCCAATGATGAGTATGATATCGTATGTTTCAGGATATCTGACCGTTCCGGTGCGGAATAAAATACAGAAAGTCATTCCGATTATTACGGTTTTTATAGGGATGTTGTTTATTATGAGAGGATTAGGATTGGATATTCCGTTTGTTTCTCCGGGTAATATGAGTCTTTTTGTCCAACCAGAAACGATATGTAAAACAGATTAAGTACCTTTATAGTAAGATAATAACTTGATAGTATAGCATTATGGAAAGACATGATTTATTACACGAATTCCCTGAGTATCAAGACAAAATTCAAACCTTGAAAACATCTGATACTCATTTTAAGGAACTTTTCGACCAGTATGATGATTTGGAACATCAAATCCACAAAGTCAACACGGGAGAGGATGTTATTATTGACGAGGCAATGCATGAAATGAAAGCAAAGCTCCTTTTTATAAAGGATGAAATCTTTTCAAGGCTGCAAAAGTAATCGGAGATCCAATTTTGGGTAGTGTGTTACAAAAAAATCAAACCGCAGATTCAGGAATAAAATTAGTTTCTGAATCTGCGGTTTTTTAGGTTTTATAGTAAATGATTTTGCTTATTTCAAATTCCTTCCCGAAACGAAATTCTATCTGAGTTATATCCCGTTTTACGGTTTTTTTCTTCTTGCCAGTAATTCGCCATAGGTTGGTATCTGCTGCATGATTTGCGCTCTCAAAAGCGTTAGCAGATAAATTTCAGACTGGTAGAATTGAAATGCAACAGTAGCATTTGTAGCTGTCTTGATCTTCTTGTAATAGGTTTCCAGCTTTTTTTCCTGATCTGTTCGGTTAGCAAAATACACAGTTGCTAAAGAATCGGCTCTTGCCGGAGTCAGATTACTGTAGGACATTGCCGTTTTCTCATACAATTTCATCCTCTGGGTGGCAGTCTTTTTATTATCTTTTTGATATTCATCATAAATTTTCCAGAAGGCGATGGAATCTTTTCCGGTAACGTGTACCAGATGGGCAATGGCTTCTCTTTTCTGAACCCCAAGAAGGTTAATCATGGCCTCTACTTCTGCATCGGAAGTTTGGCAATAACTTGCAAGTGTACCGGCGAAGAAAACGGTTAAAAGTAGTTTGAATTTTTTCATAGGATGTAATAGATTTTGTTGTTGAAGGATAAAATGTAGTTAACTGTCTTAAAGTTAAGGATTTACTTCTTAAATAAGGAGAAAAAACTTAAAATTTTGTCAATAAAAAAACCGATAAACTAAGATTTATCGGTTTTTGAAAGGTATCGTTGTATTAACTTAATTATTGATGGTTATGCCTGACTCTCAGCAAAATTTTTGAAAGCAGTCAAGTATTTCATGGATTGTTTTTTAAAGGCGCCCGGCATAAGGAAGACCATGATTTTCATCATAAATCCTTTAGCCTCAAATTCATGTTGGGTTACGTATTTGGTTTTTGAATCCGAAATTTTTACAAAGGAATTCTTCACCTTGGAAAGGCTTCCGTGTACTTCATAAGTTCCTGTAAATTCATCAGGTAGATTGCGAACGGTCACGGTTTCAATCATTTCCATTTCACGGTTTCCCATTTTGAATTTAAGTTTTGATTTCGCGCCCGGTTGTCCCGGAGTCCCGCTTATGTGCTCGAAACTCTGAAGTCCCTCCATCCAATACTTCAGATTATCAGGATTATCAAAAAGAGCTATGACTTTATCTAACGGTTGATTGATTTCTATTTCAGTTGTATATTTCATTTTTTTGCATTTTAATGGATTTAAATATACAAAAGTTTCGGTTTGCGCTATGGTTTTTCTTCTTCAGCAACACTGAATTGCTTCATTTCTTCCAAAGGTTCTATGGAAACGTAATCTTTCCATATTTTAGGATCATAACGTTTAAGAACTATATAATTAAAATCCTCTTCTTTAATGTTGTCAAAGGCTGTATCATTGATTTCCGATTTGGAAATATTTAGAAACTCGGTTTTATCAATAGTGTTTATTTCCATTTTCAGGTCGAAAGCGATCATATCCTTTTCACCATCAGTAAGCTCAATGAATTTAAACGGTCTGTTTAGGTAAATGTACTGACCTTCTTCTACGGAAGCATAGTGCAAATAATAACCTGAGCTCTCAACGTTTTTCTTGTAGATAAGTGTTCCTTTGCTTCTGTTTTCTGAAAATTTAATTCCTAAAAGCAATTTCATATTGAAGCCGCTCAGCTTTTCTCCTTCATCTAAATTATAATCACATCTAACTACGGCATAATCCGACTCAGAAATGTATAATTTACCCACATATTTAGCTTTACTTTTTCTCGGTTTAAATTTTAATACATACATCGACTCATCTTTATCATTAAAGATTCTTCCCTCATAAGTATACTTGTAAAGCTCCGGATTGGTAACAAAATCAAGTTTGTTGTTTTGTGAAAAGTTATTCGCGCTTAAAAATGCGGTTATACCTGATTTATACGAAGTCAGTTCCGGTGTCTTCTCTTTTTCTTTCTTTTTATTTTTCTTCTCATTGAAGTTTTTACTCAGCGAAATCGTATCATGAGAACCGAAAATACCGCTTTTAACCCTGTAAAATTTAGTGGAATCCAGATGTTTAAGGAAGATATTTTCTGCTGATTTTTGCATTTCGTCAAAATTCACCGAACGATCTTCATCCTTAAGTATTGTAGCTTTTACTACATCAAGTTTGGTGTTGGTTACCGGTTTATTGTCCTTTGTTTTTGTGGTTGTATAGTAATTGCAAAGTACGTCTTTGAATTCTTTTGGCGGATGAGAAATGAGTTTAGAGGTGAATGCATTCAACTCGGCATTGGCAGATGCAAGCGCTTTTTTATCAAATCCGGTTGATTTGGTAAATTCGAGATCTATTTTGGATGGATTAAAACTGTTGCCTGATCTATAAAATAACATGTCCTTTGATGCCTGTGTCCCGTTTTTGTAATGTATCGGAAGCTTCTTTTTAACCTCCTGCATTATCGCGTCAGGGTCAGGTTTTACATTGGAAATAGTTACGTTTTGAAGTTCAAATACGCCCGGCTCAAGTTTTATGATGTATTGGAGATTTTTAAGTTCGCCAACCGTTATCTTACGCGGAGTGTATCCAAGATGTGTAACTGTCAGAATGGAGGCGTCACCGCTGTTTTTTTCAGAGACAGTGAAGTAACCCTCTGCGTTTGAAACCAGATTTGTTGATTCGTTTACCATAATGTTGGCGTAGGGAAGGATTTCACCGTTTTTGGAATCAATGATTTTTGCTGTTACATTCTGCGCAAATGTCATTACATATCCGAGCAAAATAAAAAATAGGGTGATTGCGATTCGTACCATTATTGTACTGTGTTTTTGATTTTGATGATTTAAATTTAATTATTCAGATTATCATTTGCACAATGCAAAGTGATATAAATGAAAAAATTCCTTCAAATATATAAATAAGAAGGAATTTACTGTAAAAAAAATGCGTTAATAAAATCACAAAGTCATTTAGCCAATTGTTAGTGCTAGTCTGATGATTTTATCATTTCATTGTTTGGATCTATTATTTCCAATTTGTTATTTGCGTTTATCCTGAAATAAAACAGTTCAAAACCATCCTTAACTTCATATTTATCAGCCTTTTTTATTAATTGGTTTACGGTTTCAAAACCATTTTCGAGTTTAGTTGATAAATACCAGTTACCATTTTTAAGTTGCTTTATAGTAAAGTCTTTTTTGTTTTTATGTTGCGTAAAACTCCAGGTTCCCAGATTGTTTTTAGTACTTAGGTTACGAATTTCCAAACACTCTGTAATGATTCTTTTTACTTTGTTTGGTTTTATCTTATTATTTGAATTACTTAGATATTCTAAAGTGGACGTTAAAACGTTGCGATCATTTATGTTAAAGCTCTTGTCAAATTCCATGTCAAAACCATATGTATCTATTAAAAAACCTTCGACAAAGTAGTTTGGAAAAAATTCCTGTGGAATTAGATTTAGCTTTTCACCTTCAAGAAGAATCTGAAATGTATATTTTTTTAATGTGGTAGATTTACAGTGCGACCAGACCACCCAAGGTGTCGTATAAGCAGGATATTCGAATTCTTTTGTTGGATATCCAAAATGATCTATTAATATTATGACTTTGTAAAAATTTAATAAATCTGTTTTCTCATCATAATTGCCGGAACCATCGTTATTTTTTTGGTCCGATTCATGAACTTTTATCCAATATTTCTCAATGTCGCTTTTATTATTAAGTTGATTTATTTCATTTTCAATAATTTGAAACTCTGTTTTGCTGTAAACATGGTTGGTAAGATGAAAAAAACAAAGAAGTATAATATATTTAAACATTGTTGTTAGACTATTACTGATGAAAAAGTGTGCATTGGTGGCAAAAAAAGAAGTTTATCTATTGGCTGCATTCAAAAAAAAAATTCCTTCAAATATATAAATAAGAAGGAATTTACTGTAAAAAAGTTATGAAAAATTACACGGTCATTGAGAACAACTGTGTTTGGGGTGCCTTGCGTTTCAATCGTAAGTCGAACGCCATGCAGATATTTCGAACAAACGGTTTGCCTTTTTCGGTAACGGTGATCGCATTGTTCTGGATCACTACTAAGCCGTCTTTTTTCATTTCATCAAGATGCTCCAGTACTTCTGGAAGTTCTTTAAAATAAAGATGTTTTTCATCCCATGAGGTGGTAAACTGACACATTAAATTTAGAATATGTCTTCGAATGGTCAAATCTTCATCGGTTAATAAATGACCTTTAGAAATAGGTAATTCGTTCTTTTCCAATCGGGCGTAATAATCTTCAATTGTTTTTTCGTTTTGGGCAAAACCGTACCAGCTGTCGCTGATCGAAGAAGCGCCAAGACCGATCATCAATTGGGTTTTGGAAGACGTATAGCCCATAAAATTACGATGCAGTTTTCCTTCCTGAAAAGAGGTGAACATGCTGTCTTTTTTCAGCGCAAAATGATCCATTCCGATTTCATGATAGCCTTTTTTTGCCAAGAGCTGTTTTCCGATTTCGTAAAGTTTTCTTTTTTCATCGTCCTTCGGCACATCTTCATCTCTGAAGCCGCGTTGTCCGTTTCCTTTGATCCACGGAACGTGTGCATAACTGTAAAAAGCCAGACGATCAGGGGAAAGTGATTTCGTTTTTTCAATCGTATCCACGACATTTTCCATCGTTTGGAACGGCAATCCAAAAATCAAATCGTGGGAAACTGAAGTATATCCGATCTCTTTTGCCCAAAAGGACACTTTTGCGACATTGTGAAAGGGTTGGATTCGGTGGATGGCTTTTTGAACCGTTTCACTGTAATCCTGAACGCCGAAACTAACACGGCGGAAGCCCAAATCGTAAAGCTGCTGCAAGTGCTCTCTGGTGGTATTATTTGGATGGCCTTCAAAGCTGAATTCATGCTCGGCGGCTCTTACAGCTCTTTTGAATAGCCCGTCAATTAAAGTTTTTAGATTTGCGGGTGAAAAGAATGTAGGGGTTCCGCCTCCTAAGTGAATTTCCTTAATTATAGGTTTCTCAGGAAATAAGTTGCAGTACAGATCCCATTCATGCAAAACGGCCTGGATATAAGGATCTTCAACTTCATGACGTTTGGTGATTCTTTTATGGCAACCACAGAACGTGCACAGACTTTCACAAAATGGAAGGTGGATGTAAAGACTTATCCCTTCTGCTTTATTACTTTCTGCAAAAGACTGAAGGAAAGTTTTTCCCCATGTTTCACTTGTAAAGTTCTCGTCTTCCCAATAGGGAACGGTGGGATAACTTGTGTATCTGGGGCCTGGGACGTTGTATTTTTGTACTAATGAAGTTGACATAATTGATCATTTTACAGAACCAAAATTACTTAGGGAAGGTTTAATTTAAAATGATAATTGTCATATTTCCCAAGAGCAAGAAAAATGGTGTCAGCCTTAAATAATTCTATTTTTATTAGTAATATTGGTGTCCGTAAGCGAAAGGGCAAAAAGCGCTTAATTTTAAGCATGAAAAAATTTAAAAACAGCTTTTTTTATATCGGAATTGTTGGTGTTACTACCGCAATTATGTACTGGACCATCCAAAACGGAAAAGTCCTTGAAGCTGGGCGAAATGTCGTTGTCCCAAACAACGGGAAAAGTCAGTGGGAAGAATTTCTTCATTCACTTGTACACAACCTTACGCATCCTTTAGCCATTTTGCTGGCCCAGATTGTTACGATTGTTTTCGTGGCAAGATTATTTGGTGCTATTTTCAAGAAAATCGGACAGCCTTCCGTTATTGGGGAAATCCTTGCGGGTATTGTGCTCGGACCTTCCTTGGTTGGTAATTATTTTCCGGAATTCTCCAACGCTTTATTTCCCGAAGCTTCCCTTGGAAATCTTCAGTTTTTAAGTCAGATTGGGTTGATCCTGTTCATGTTCGTTGTCGGAATGGAACTTGACTTGAAAGTACTTCAAAATAAAGCAAAAGAAGCAGTTATTATCAGTCATGCCAGTATTGTGATTCCGTTTACGCTCGGACTCGTTTTGGCGTATTTTATATTCCAGCGATTTGCTCCGGACGGCGTTGAATTTATTTCCTTCGCACTTTTTACCGGAATTGCCATGAGTATTACGGCTTTCCCGGTTTTAGCCCGAATAGTGCAGGAGCGGGGCTTACATAAAACGAAACTCGGCGCCATGGTAATTACCTGCGCTGCTGCAGACGATATTACTGCCTGGTGTATTTTGGCAGCGGTTATTGCAATTGTGAAGGCGGGTTCTTTTATCAGTTCGCTTTACATCATCGCGCTTGCTTTGATCTATGTTTTACTGATGCTTAAAGTGGTAAAACCGTTTTTAAAGCGTATAGGCGATTTGTATGACCATACCGAAGTTATCACCAAACCCGTAATTGCGATATTCTTTCTCACGTTACTGATTTCTTCGTATGCCACAGAAATTATTGGTATTCACGCTTTGTTTGGCGCATTTATGGCTGGTGTAATCATGCCGGAAAGTATGCGTTTCAGAAATATCTTCATCGAGAAAGTGGAAGATGTTTCGCAGGTCATGCTTTTACCGTTGTTCTTCGTTTTTACCGGACTTCGTACGCAGATCGGTTTGTTGAACGACGCTTATCTGTGGGAAGTATGCGGTTACATTGTTTTAGTGGCTGTATTGGGTAAATTCGTCGGCAGTGCGCTAACGGCAAGATTTGTCGGGCAGACCTGGAAAGACAGTTTAACGATCGGAGCTTTGATGAATACCCGCGGTCTGATGGAACTGGTGGTTTTGAATATCGGATATGATTTGGGCGTACTGAAACCGGAAATCTTTGCGATGATGGTGATTATGGCTTTGGTAACTACTTTTATGACCGGTCCGTTTCTGGATTTGTTTGAATATATCTTTAAGACCAAAACCGAAATCGTTCCCAAGGAAATCGTTCAGAATAAGAATTTTAAGGTGTTGTTTTCCTTTCATAATGCAGAAGAGGGAAGGTCACTGCTTCGACTTGCCAATAACTTTGTCAAAAAGAATCACAACAATTCGCTGGTGACAGCTATGCATATCTTACCGATCAACGAATTGAATCCATACAACATTGATGAGTACGAAGAAGACAGTTTTAAACCAATTTTACAGGCTTCGGAAGAATTACATCAGAAAGTAACCACTTTATTCAAAAGTTCGATAGATGTTGAATGGGACCTTATCGAAGTATCGAATCACGGGGATTTCGATTTGGTGCTGATGGGCTTAAGTCAGTCGATTTTTGAAGGAACCCTATTGGGGAAAGTACTTGGATTTACAACCCGAATCATCAGCCCGGAAACTTTACTGAACAAATTTACCGGTAAGGAAAAATTATTCGAAAATTCGCCTTTTGACGAGCGTACCAGTCATGTTTTAGCAAGAACGGAAGTGCCGGTAGGAATATTGGTTGATAAAAATTTCACGGAAGCTAAACGCGTTTTCGTCCTGCTTTTGGAAGAATCCGATTTGTTTTTGATGGATTATGCCAAACAGCTTATCCATAATGTGAATTCGGAAGTGACGGTTTTGGATAAAGCCGGAAATTTTAAAGACAATAAAGAATTTACCGACTGCATTCATAAAATAGAGATTAAACATCCGAAAAACATCAAACTGGCTACGGAAAGAAAGATCGAAAAGGCTTTACTTGACGAACAGGATCTGATGATCATCAGCGTTGAAAGCTGGAGAAAACTTCTGGATGCCCAAAGTTCATGGCTGAACAAAACGCCTTCTTTGCTTATCATTAAGAAATAAAAAGAAAGTTTTGTAAAGTTAAAATCGACCATCCGAATGAAGGGTACTATAAATTTTCTAATATGATTTACGTAATACTAGGATTAAGTATACTTTTTATAGTAATCGGATTTGTTGTAACCGAAAACAACGCAAAATACATTCTTTCAGGTTATAACACCATTTCCGAAGAGGAAAGGAAGGAAGTCGATATAAAAGCGTACATCTCTTATTTCCATAACTTTCATATTTTTTTAGGAATCTCTTTAGCTAGTATGGGTTCGATTCTTTACTTCTTTTTTGATCCGGATTGGAGCTGTATTTTTTTATTCATGTATCCGACGCTTGCCTATACCGTTTTCATCTGGAAAGGACTTAAATTTTCAACCGATCAGAACCGAATGCCGGCCTATTCTGCAATAATCATATTACCTGCAGTGACAGGATTCATTTTATATCAATTTATCAATGACACTAAGGAAAACGAAATTCTGATAAAAACTGACAGCATAGAAATTTCGGGAAGCTATGGAGAGGAGATCAATAAGAGCGATATTGAAAAGGTCGAATTGGTAAATGAATTGCCTGCAATGTCAATCAGAACAAACGGGGTAGCACTTGAAACAATAAAGAAAGGCTATTTTAGAACCGAAAAAGGGGAAGAGGTAAAACTTCTGATAAACTCAATTGACAAACCCATTATCTTAATTACCAAAAAGAATAATTTTAAAATCTATTATTCTGCTAAAGACCGTTCCAGCGAGAAGATCTGTAAGGAACTGATAAAAGAACTTAAATAGAAACTCAAATCCTTTTTTGTATCTTTATGTGAAGATAAACTTATAAAACTATGGCACTTATCAATCCTCACATTAACTTCAACGGAAATGCCGAAGAAGCATTCAATTTTTACAGATCCGTATTTGGCGGAGAATTTGCAATGGTCATGCGTCTAAAAGATTTGGCAAGCGCCGAATTCCCGGTAGATGAAAATGATGCTAATAAAATAATGCATATTGCTTTGCCTATTGGCCCAAATGTTTTAATGGGCAATGACGTTCCGGAAAGTATGGGACGGGTAAATGAAAATGAAAACCGATCTAAAATTTCTGTCAGCGCAGAAAGTCGTGAAGAAGCCGACAGATTATTTAACAAACTTTCATCAGGCGGAAGTGTTGAAATGCCTATTGCTGACAGTCCTTGGGGCTCCTATTTTGGAATGTTCAGAGACAAATACGGTATTGAATGGATGATTGATTTTGATCCGAAATATAAAGGGAAAGTATAAGCAGAAATAACGAATATCGTTGTAGCTTATAAGGACGGACCTGTCTAAAAACAAAAATTCCACTAATTTACGAGAGCAATTCTGTGTAAATCAGTGGAATTTGTATTTAAAAGTATATCTGAATTTAGTACAAGCTCGGGTATTTCACCGGATTAACTTCATTCATAATACCATAAACTTTCTCAAAAATATCTTCTACAGAAGGTTTAGAGAAGTAATCGCCATCTGTTCCGTAAGCAGGACGGTGTGCTTTAGAAGCCAATGTTTCCGGATTACTGTCTAAGTGTTTGTATCCTTTTTGCTCATCAACGATCTGCTGTAAGATGAAAGCAGATGCTCCACCCGGTACATCTTCGTCAATTACCAATAAACGATTTGTTTTAGCAACTGATTTTACGATATCGTGATTAACATCAAAAGGAAGTAAAGACTGAATATCAATGATTTCCGCATCGATGCCAACTTCCAATAGTTCTTTAGCAGCCTGCTCAACCAAACGCAATGTAGAACCGTAAGAAACTAACGTGATGTCGCTTCCTTGTTTGATAGTCTCCACAACTCCGATAGGGGTTTTGAATTCACCTAAGTTCGTTGGCATTTTTTCTTTCAAACGGTAACCGTTCAAACATTCCACCAATAAAGCCGGTTCGTCAGTTTCCAATAAAGTATTGTAGAAACCTGCTGCTTTGGTCATATTTCTGGGAACCAAAACGTGAATACCGCGAATTGCATTGATGATCATTCCCATTGGAGATCCTGAGTGCCAGATTCCTTCCAAACGGTGACCACGTGTTCTTATGATTAGCGGTGCTTTTTGGCGACCTGCTGTTCTGTATTGTAATGTAGCTAAATCGTCACTCATGATCTGGATCGCATACAAAAGGTAATCCAAATACTGAATTTCAGCAATAGGGCGTAAACCTCTCATTGCTAAACCGATTCCCTGGCCTAAAATCGTAGCCTCACGGATACCGGCATCCGAAACGCGGAATTCACCGTATTTCTCCTGCATCCCTTCTAAACCTTGGTTTACGTCACCGATATTTCCGGAATCTTCCCCAAAAATTAAAGTCTCAGGGTGTTTTTCGAAAATTACATCGAAGTTGTTTCTTAGTACTAAACGAGCGTCCACTTCTTCAGAAGTTTCGTCATAATGAGGTAAAACTTCTTTGGTAGCTAATACGTTTTTGTCTGATTGAGAGAATAAGTGAGAACTGAATTTCGGCTGAATTTTTTCGGTATAAGCCGTAATCCACGCAGCAAGTTGCGCTTTTCCGCTTTCTTTTACGATCAAACGCAAAACTTTACGCGCTGTAGTGATAATATCTTTACGGATCGGCTCTTTAATGGAAGCCAAGTCGTTAGTGTGTTTTTCAATGAAAACTTTGTTTTCGCTTGCCGCCGCAATCGAGTTCAATACAGCAACCAACTCTTGTTGTTCTGCTTTAATCGGTTCAACAAATGCTGCCCAAGCTGCTTTTTTGCCTTCAAGGACATCTTTTTTAGCCTGAGAGTCAATCGCTTCAATTTCTTCAGCGGTAGCCAAATTATTGTCGATTAACCAGATGCGCATTTGAGCCAAACAGTCAAATTCCACTTCCCAAGCCAAGCGGTCTGCATTTTTGTAACGCTCGTGAGAACCTGAAGTTGAGTGTCCTTGTGGCTGCGTTAATTCCTTAACGTGAACTAAAACCGGAACATGCTCTTCGCGGGCAATTTGTGATGCTTTCTGGTACGTTTCAACTAAAGTTGGATAATCCCAACCTTTAACCGTGATGATTTCATACCCTTTATGGTTTTCATCACGTTGGAAACCTTTCAGGATTTCCGAGATATTTTCTTTTGTAGTCTGGTATCTTGCGTGTACTGAAATTCCGTATTCATCATCCCAAACGCTCATAACCATCGGTACCTGTAATACTCCGGCAGCATTGATGGTTTCAAAGAACAAACCTTCAGAAGTCGACGCATTTCCGATAGTCCCCCAAGCTACTTCATTTCCTTTTTCAGAGAAATTAGTCTGGTCGATACCGCCAACGTTTCTATATATTTTAGATGCCTGAGCCAAACCTAACAAACGAGGCATTTGCCCTGCGGTAGGAGAGATATCGGCGCTTGAATTTTTTTGTTGTGTAAGATTCTTCCAGTTTCCGTTTTCGTCAAGCGAATGTGTTGCAAAGTGACCACCCATCTGGCGTCCTGCACTCATCGGATCATGAGCTAAATCTGTATGTCCGTACAAACCTGCGAAGAACTGTTGGATCGTCATTTGTCCGATTGCCATCATGAAGGTCTGATCGCGGTAGTATCCCGAACGGAAGTCACCATTTCGGAAAGCCTTTGCCATGGCTAACTGCGGCACTTCTTTTCCATCACCGAAAATCCCAAATTTTGCTTTACCGGTTAAAACTTCACGTCTTCCTAATAAACTACATTCGCGGCTTACGGTTGCAATTTTGTAATCGTTAAGCACTTCTGTTTTGAAATCTTCAAATGACAGTACTTCTTTAGTGGCTGTTTGGTTCATATAGCTATATGATATGTTAAGTGACAAATTTAATTATTTCTGCAATATAAAACAATGGGGTGGTAAAATAATAATTTCACTTTTGATAATAATATTGTTTCATACCGTGTTTTTTATGAATTATTTTTATATAAGTTGGTTTTTTAATGATAATTTTTCAATTAAACATGATAAAAGCAAGTGTTGATTTTCTGATTTTGAGCATTATAGCCACTTTCTGGTGAATAATGATATCAGGGTTTTCGGACTCAACGTAATCACAAAACGTATTTTTTCGGCATAATTAGGCTGTGCTATTTCCCATCCGTTGTTAGATGAAACAGGGAAGTACAATTCGAAATAATCCGGGACAAAGTTCAGTCGGATACCGTTATCGTACACAAATTCTGAGCTAATGCCTTCGTTTTTAACCAGTCCGACATCACCATAAACCTCGATCCAGTTCCATATATTGAAACTTGCGTTAATGGTCGTCATCCATTGGTTGGCCAATCGGGTATCCAGTTTCGATTTAAATCCTCCTTCGGCCATAATATACTGCTGACTGAAAATCCCGGTGGTTTCCGAACGTCCCAATAAAGCATAATCGTAGAGATAATCAGTAGGACGGTCCAATCCGAAACTGAAAAATTCTGACTTGGTATCGCGATACATGAAAGCTCCGGCAAAAAGACGTAAATTGATCTGTCTGTTGTTTTCAAAAAGTTTGCGGTATTGGACTTCACCGGCTAATTTCCCAAAGTTTTTATCAATCTGGACATCGGTCATCATGCTGTATACTTTAGTAATTTCCGATGCGCCTCTGGTGTAACGTAAGTTGAAAACCGAATAATTTTCATCTTTGCTGACTACAATGTCGGAGTGTTCTCTTTCTACAAATACGTGTCTGATCAGAACATTTTCTTTTTCATTGGATCTATAATTCAAATCTCTGAATTTGAAATTGATAGAAGGTGTTACTTTGGTATATGCGGCATCCGGTGCGTAATGATATGTGGATCCGCCGAGACTGTATCGAATGTTATATAACCGGTCTTCACGAACATTCTGGTTTACCGTAAAATAAGCGCCTCCTATAAGTGACTTTGTTTTAACGGAATAAATAGGGGTTACATCAAAAATAAAAGGCTTGTCCAATAATGATTTATTATGAAAGCTTAATCCGGGCGAAATTCCGTCATAGTAGTTATAAGATACTTCCGGAACGTAAAAGATCTGATTTACAGAGGAATCTTCAAGGTCTTTGATAAAGGTGAATTTTATTGGACGATTGTTTCCTAAAAAGCTTTTTGTCGCTTTCCAGTTGTTTCGAGAATTGTATTCCGGAATTTTGTTTTCATAGTTCAAAACAAGCTTGTCAACATTTTCCTTCGGTAAAGTCAAAATACTGTCTGTGCTAATGTTTTCAACCCATTTTTTAAAAACGACAGCGCCTTTGTTAACTCCGTAAACCGAAACAGGGACATTGGTTTTGGTTTTGTTTTTAAGAACCACTTTAATGGAATCATTCTCTTTTTTGATGGCACCGAATTTAAAGTCAATCAAGTCACGCGTATGAACAACGGTTTTAAAAAACCAATCGGTGTTTTTATCAGTTTTCTGGTTTAAAATGGTTTTAAAATCCTCTTCATTGGTCTGTTTGGTCTGATTCAGCGCAACAAAATCGGTAATGGTCTGTGATACTTTGTCATCGCCTAAATAATCATTTAAATAATCCAGTCCTATCCCGGCCTTATATCGTCCTGAGATCTGTTCGTTGAATTTAATAAATGTACTTTTTGAATCGCCAATAGGTTGGTCAAGATTCTTTCGGGCCATCAGAAGATAGAGATAACTGTACTGTTCGTTAAAATCAGCAGAAAAAAGATTATAGCCTTTCAGAAGTTTAAATTGGGACAAGCGGCCCATCATTTTCATGTTGGGATAGGTTTCTTCTATGTATTTCATCATAACATAGGTCTGAATTCCGTCAATCAACCAGGTTTCCTGTCTCGGATTAACATGCAGAGAAGCTTTCAGATAGTTGTTGACGTAGGTCTTAAGAAATTTCAGTTCATACAGGAATTCATCAGGAAACGGACTCAGAAACGCAGGCAACTGATTAAGGCCATAAAAAGGATTTCGCTCGTAATCAACCTGAGGAACCATGATTTTCTCCTGTGGTAATTTGCCCAACCGCTCGGAAACGAAGGTAACAACGCGGTCAATGACAATGGCTTTCTCTATGTCGTTTAGCCGTCTGTCTTTTAGATTGGTTACGACTACCTGGTCTTTGTTTTTGTAATTGGCGTACGTTGGATTTCTTTCAAGAACAAGATTGAAATCGGTTGTGTTTTTTCCTGTAAGACGGTATTTTTTTCCATTGTCATCATCCGATAATTTATCGCTTTGCAAATCTGTAAAAAGATGAACACCGTATGGAATGCTTATCTCGATATCATAATCGGACGGAGCATTGGCAATATCGTCTAGATTTTCATTACTGTTTTTAACGAAGACGCCATTTTCTATTCTTGCCGGCGCTAAAAACCAGTTTTTTAAGTGCATGCTTCCTGATTTCTCATCATTTCCGAATCGGGTAAAACGTTGATCTTGAACCTGAACTTTATATCGTATATGCAATGTATAGTTCTGATTAGGAGAAATAGGAAAATCAAACTTTATATTTAGTAAGTCGATCTGGTTTTCAGGTCTTGAAAATTCAAGTATTTTTCCATTTTGGTCTGTAATAGAAATTATTGCGGTCATGCCTCTTTCAGAATCGTCCGCCAAATGAAAACTGCGGATAAATTCATCTGAAAATCGTTTCCCTAACGGAGAATTCTTGTCGGAATAGGCATTGGTCCAGTCGTTGAACAGATATTCCTTCAGAGGATTGTTCGTATTGTTAACAAGTGTGATTTCCTGATCAATGGTTAAGGTCTTGTTATCCAGGTCGGCTATTACGACAAGGTGGTTGCGGTGCTGTGCGGATATGAAACCTACATTCAAAAGCAAAAACAGGGCAAGGAAAAATTTAATTATGGCTTTCAAACGGCTGTTGAATTAGGTGCTTTGGGTTATTAATTTCGTAAATTTAGGAAAAACATCGAATTGCCCTAATTTTATGATTAAAAATTAAAATCCTATTACTTTTCTTACAAGATTGTATTTTTGTAAAGTTTTCAATTTCAGCAAGTTATTATCTAATAAATGTGTATTTTTGAATCCCTCAAAAAATATAGAGATGGTAAAAAAAATACTTTTGCTTTTCATTGTTTTTGTTTACAATGCAGGTTTTGGACAAATTGTTATAAACGAACTTGATGCCGATACCCCGTCTACGGATGTATTGGAATTCATAGAACTAAAATCTGCTACGCCAAATTTTCCATTAGATGGCTACGTGGTTGTTTTTTTTAATGCTACCAGCACCAGTCCATATTCAGGAACATTGAGTTATTATGCGATAGATCTTGATGGATTGATTACGGATGGTAACGGGAATGTCTTGTTAGGAAATCTGCAGGTTTCACCGGCTCCGTCATACATTATACCGCAGGCAATGATTCAAAACGGCCCGGATGCAGTGGCTGTTTATCTTGGAAATGCAGATGATTTTCCTTTGAACACGCCGGCAACAGCAACAAATCTTATCGATGCATTGGCTTATAGTACAAATACGACAAGTGCTGCCAATCTGATGAGCATATTGGGTGAAACAGTCAGTTATAATGAAAATGCAAATGGTCTAAAAGATACTCAGTCGATCCAAAGAAAAGTAGATGGAACCTACGAAGTAAAAGCTCCGACTCCAAGGGCAAACAACGACGGCTCGGGAATAGTTTTCAACGGAATTACTACGACATATTCACCGGCAGCTCCTTTGACAGAAGGGCAGAGCCTTACTGTCACTTTTACAACAGATACGAACGTAACGTCAGACCTGAATTTTTCGTTTACGTTGAATAACGGCTCTTTTACGACGGCTGATTTTTCAGGAAGTACGACCGTTACGATCCCGACAGGTTCTAATACTGTTTCGAAAGTAATTCAGATTTTAAATGATGGTGTTAATGACGGTGATGAGAATCTCCAGATAACCATCGGTACTGTTCCTCCTCAATATCTTGTCTTAAGAAACAATATTTCAGTAAGGATTATTGATGCCAATTTTGTGACATCACCTTGGGGCACACCGCTTAATCCTACATATGGTCAGGTTACAAGTACTGTTCCTGCCGGATACTACAGTTTGCTGGAAGGATTGTCGGGAGCAGCTCTAAAACAGGCGATTCAAAATATTATCGCTAATCCGGCTGTAGTTCATGCGCATAATTATGGTGATATATGGGAGATTTTAAAGTCGGCAGACCAAAATCCGTTGAACAATAATCAGGTTTGGCTGATGTATGTGGAAAGGCCTCAGACGAAAATTGACTACCAGTCAGGAAACAGCATCGCCGGTTTCTGGAACAGAGAACATATCTATTGTCAGTCAAGAGGTGGTTTTGCTGATGGCACATCTTCTTTTTCTGACGGAATCAATGTTTGGCTTCCAACCGGTCCAAATGATATCCTTGCCGGTCACGCGGATGCCCATCATATCCGCGCCGAAGACGGTTCGGAGAACAGTTCCCGAAACGAAAGAAATTACGGAGTGGATTATAATGGTCCGGCTGGAAACGCTGGAAGCTGGCACGGTGATGTAGCCAGAGCGATTTTTTACATGTGTGTTCGCTATAATGGTTTAGATGTCGTAAATGGGAATCCGTCACAAAATCCGGATGGTTTTATAGGAGATTTAGCTTCGTTGTTAACATGGAATCACTCCGATCCGGCCGATGATTTTGAGATGAACCGAAACAATTACATTTACACATGGCAGGTAAACCGCAATCCGTTCATTGATTATCCGGATTTGGCAGATTACATTTGGGGATCGCATGCCGGTGAACCTTGGCATTTTAATTTAGGTACTAATGACGTGGCGGATTTGAAATTCCAGATGTATCCTAATCCCGCAAACGATCATCTTACCATTTCAGGGATTAGGGGAGAAGCGGCTGTAGGAATTTATTCTTATACGGGCCAGAAGGTACTTAGTGAGAATTTTACTGATACCGCATATTTACAATTGAATTTGTCATCAGGAGTGTATTTTGTAAAAGTGACCTCCGATGCTAAATCGACTATACAAAAATTGATAATAAGGTAAAGTTTCAAATAAATGAGTTAAAGCCATTCAGAAGTGAGTGGCTTTTTTATTGGCTGAATTGAGATTGTTATGGAAAGGTGTTAAACGAAAAAAGCAAGCTAGTGTAGCTTGCTTTTTTGTTTCATTTAGTTTGTGGGGAGAGCAGGATTCGAACCTGCGAAGACTTAGTCAGCAGATTTACAGTCTGCCCTCGTTGGCCGCTTGAGTATCTCCCCAACGCATAATTGTTTATTGCGATGCAAATATAGGACTGTTTTCTCAGTATCCAAACATATTTTAAAGATAATTCATAACTTTTTTTTAACGTGTTGGATGTGAATAAAATAAAAAAATCCCCCGAAGGAGATTTTATTATTTTGAACCTGAAAAGCGGTTTATTTGGCTAATAATTCAGCGATTTTAGCCTTCAATTCCGCTCCTCTTAAGTCTTTGGCAACAATATTTCCTGATGCATCTAAAATAAAAGTAGCTGGAATTACACCTACGTTATATTGTTTTGCAATTGGTTCCTGCCAGTATTTTAAATTGGAAACCTGTGTCCAGGTTAATTTGTCTTTAGCGATTGCCTCTTTCCATTTGTCAGCATCTTTGTCTAATGAAACTCCGATGATGTTTAATCCTTTTGCATGGAACTCATTGTAAAGCGCAACTACATTGGGATTTTCCGCACGACACGGTCCGCACCATGAAGCCCAAAAATCAACGATAGTCACTTTTCCTAATGATTCTTTCAAGGAAACGGTTTTTCCTTCCGGGGTTGGGGCAGAAAAATCCGGCGCAGCATTACCTGTTTTTACTGCTTTTTGACTGTTTGCGAAGTCGCCTACACGTTTTCCGCTCGCCGTTTTCTTGATATCCGAAGATAGCGAATTGTATAATTTTACAATTTTATCAGATTCCAACGTTTGTCTCCCTATAAAGTTCTCCAATAAAAGACAAGAAATGAATGCTTTTGGATTTTTCTCTACGAAAGATTCAGAAAATTTATCCATGTCTTTTTGAAAGCTCATGTCCTGTTTGGTTAGCGAATTCATAACAGCCGTATCGTTTGCTTTGCGCGCATCTTTGAATTTTTGCTGATTGGCTTTTCGGAACACTACCATCTTTTTATAAATAATTCCGGCTCCGTCATTGTACTCCTGGAATTTGTCATTGTTACCGGTACCGCCGATTTTAGATTTTTGGATTGTATCTTTATCAACTTTGATGTTTATTTCTCCGTTTTCAAGAATAAGCGGAACCATACCGTTGTTTACGCTTTCTATAATGACAAAAGCAATTTCAGGTCCTGTAGTCGTTTTTCCTTTAAATTCGAATTTTCCGTTCTCAACTTTTACAGTGTCTTTTGCTATCGGCCCCATATCATCCTGAAGCTGAAGTATTGCCATTTTTCCGTTTTCGATGCCTTCAGCTGTTCCTGTGATAAGGTATTCGTTATCTCCAACTTTGCTGCAAGAAGCCAAAAGGGATAATCCGGCCAATAAAAGAAGTTTTTTAGTCATAATTTGATTTTTTTAGCATTTATGAATCTTAAGATTCTTTTGCATTTTATTTATTAGTGATGCAAAAGTATTTATTTTTTTAGGATTGGTAATTTGATTAACTAATTTTTGTTAGTCTGCAAATAAAAAAATCAGACCTGAGCCTGATTTTCTTATTCTTTATTATTGTTTTTCTATTTCAAAGTTGAAGGACAAACAAACTGTGTCAATGGTACTCCGGCGTTACGGATTCCGCTGATTCCCTTTTCAACATTGATCATATTGTGATAACCGCGCGCTTTTAATATCGAAGCCATAATAACGGAACGATATCCACCTGCACAATGCAAGTAGAAGTCTTCATTCTTAGGAACTTCCGAAAGTTGTGCGTTTACAAAATCCAACGGAATATTTATAGCGTTCTCAACATGTTCAGCTTTATATTCACCTGGTTTTCTTGAGTCTACAATAGCAAGTTTAGTTTGATCTTTTTCAGTCGCAAACTGTTCCGGAGAAATCGATGCGATATTTTCAGTTTCAAAACCTGCTGTCTTCCATGCTTCGATACCGCCTTTCAGATAACCAAGGCAATTATCGAATCCAACACGTGCTAAGCGGGTAATGGCTTCTTCTTCTTTTCCTTCCGGAGCAATTAATAAGATCGGGTGTTTAACATCCATGATCAACGCACCAACCCATGGCGCAAAATTTCCGTGTAAACCAATAAAGATAGAACTTGGAATATGTTCTTTCACAAAATCATTTTCATGGCGAACATCTAAAATCAAAGCTTCTGCTTCATTTGCAATGGCTTCAAATGCTTTTGGTTCTAAAGCGGTATTGGCTTTACTCATGATAGTTTCCAGACTGTCATATCCTTGAATGTTCATCATAACATTTTGAGGGAAGTAAGCCGGAGGAGCGTTAAGACCGTCCAGTAATTCTGTGATGAATTCGTCTTTGGTCATATCGGCACGTAAGGCATAATTCACCTTTTTCTGATTTCCTAAAGTATCAGTGGTTTCTTTGCTCATATTCTTTCCGCAGGCGCTTCCGGCTCCGTGATTCGGATATACGATCAGCTCATCGGATAACGGCATGATTTTGTTGCGAAGCGAGTCAAAAAGCATTCCTGCCAGTTTTTCCTGAGTCAGATCCGTAACCATTTTCTGCGCCAAATCAGGTCGTCCCACATCACCGATGAATAAAGTATCGCCTGTAATGATTCCGTGTTGTTTTCCGTTTTCGTCGATCAAAAGGTACGTAGTGCTTTCTAATGTATGTCCGGGAGTATGGATTGCTTTAATGGTATAATTTCCAATTTTAAACTCCTGATTGTCTTCCGCTATAATGGTTTCGAAACTTGGGTTCGCCGTTGGTCCGTAAACAATCTGGGCGCCTGTTTTTTTGGACAGATCCAAATGTCCGGAAACGAAATCTGCATGAAAATGCGTTTCGAAAATGTATTTTATTTTTGCGTTGTCTTTAGCTGCTTTATCGATGTAGGACTGCACCTCACGTAACGGGTCAAAAATAGCCGCTTCGCCGTTATTTTCAATATAATAGGCGGCGTGAGCCATACATCCGGTATAAATTTGTTCTATTTTCATATCTGTATTCAAATTTTGTGTAAAGGTAATTTTTTATTTAAAAATCAAAGTAACATTGGTTACAGTTTGAGGAATTCTTTGGATAAAATAAAAACTGCCATTAACAGTACAAAGTAACCAAACCCTTTCTTAAGTTGCGCCTCATTTAAGAACTTATTAAGATAAATTCCGATAAAAATCCCAACAACAGATAAGGAGGAAAATCCTAGTAAGAAAAGCCAGTCGATTTTCATGGTCTGCATGTCTCCGGCAAACCCGATCAGTGAATTTAGGGATATTATAAATAGGGAAGTAGCTACTGCTTTTCGCATCGGAAGTTTGGCAAAAAACACCAATGACGGAATAATCAGGAAACCACCGCCGGCTCCCACCAAACCAATCAAAATCCCTATTCCGAAAGTCTGTGCTATAAAAATGAGTTTCGATTCTTTATTTTCTGTTGGTGTAAAATCTTCTATTTTCTTTTTTTTCAACATGGATGAAGCTGCAAAAAGCATAATCACGGCAAACAACACCATTAAAAATGCTTCTTTACTCAGACTAAAACCTGAAATGGTAAAAATAGTATCGGGAAGTTTAGGAACTAAAAGGCGTCGGGTCAGGTATACAGCTGTAAAAGAGGGAATGGCAAAAAGAAATCCTTTTTTAACATCCACAAAACCTTTTAAGAAATTCTGTGTGGCACCAAAAGCAGAAGTAGTTCCTACAATAAATAAGGAATAAGCTGTTGCCGTTACCGGATTAAAACTTAGAATGTAAACCAGAATCGGCACCGTAAGTATGGAACCGCCACCGCCGGTCAGTCCTAGAATCAAGCCAATAAGTAAAGCGCCAATGTATCCGAATATTTCCATTAAAATTGAAGTATTTCTATTTTGTTGCGGTTGAGTTTGATTTTTCCTTCCAGTTCCAGACTTTTTAATAAACGGGAAACCACCACACGGGAAGTATGCATATCGGTTGCAATTTCCTGGTGTGTATTCGCGATTTCTGAAGTTCCCAAAACTTTGGCCTTATCGGTCAGGTATTTGTATAAACGTTCGTCTGTTTTCATAAAAGCTAAAGTATCAATGGCTTCCAGCATTTCCAACAAACGGGAATTATAGCTTTCGAGAACGAAATTGCGCCATGATTTGTATTTCACAAGCCATTCTTCCATTTTCTCGATCGGGATCATTATCAGATCGCCTTCCGTTTCGGAAATCGCCATTATTTTGCTTTTGTTTTTCCCTAAACAACAGGTTAAGGTCATCGCACAGGTGTCGCCGCGTTCTAAAAAATATAACAGCAGTTCATCGCCGTTTTCATCTTCACGAAGGATTTTTATAGCGCCGTTTAATAGTATCGGCATGAATTTTATCTCTTCGCCAATTTCGATAAGAATTTCGTCCTGGCGGAATTTTCGATGAATTCCCAGAGCGGCAATTTCTTTTAGTAATTCATCTTCAAACAAATAGGAGTAGGATTCAATTAATTGCTGATACATGACCTGATTTTTTGCAAATGTAAGATTTTGAAAAACTTAAGTGAGCAACTTTTGTTACTAATCTGGCGATAATTCACAAATAACCCTTAAGGCGTTGTTAAATTGTTGGTTTGTGTTACATTTTTAATGATAAAAATCACTTTATGTAATTTTAAAAAACATATATTTGCTTGCTTTTTTACAGAGCAAGGAATAAACAAACAAAAAACTTTAAGTTGAAAATCATAAAAATTATGGCAACAACAGCAAAGCCCCAGCCGAGCATGTATGAAAACGTTAAGATACAGTTTGAAAAAGCTGCTAACGTTATGGGATTGGATGATACTGTAAAAAAAATCCTTTCTTCTACAAACAATGAAATTATAGTTAACTTTCCTGTGAAAATGGATAACGGAACTGTAGAAGTATTTACAGGATACCGTGTTCAACATAACAATGTATTAGGTCCTTACAAAGGAGGATTACGTTACCACCCGACAGTTGATATTGATGCTGCAAGAGCATTGGCAACATGGATGACATGGAAAACATCTTTAGCAGGTCTTCCTTATGGAGGTGGTAAAGGTGGAATCCAATTGGATCCTAAAAAATATTCTCAAGGTGAATTAGAGCGTATTACTCGTCGTTTTACTTATGCACTAGGTGATAACATCGGTCCTGAGCACGATATTCCTGCACCGGACGTTAACACAAACGCACAAATGATGGCGTGGATTGCAGATACTTACATGTCTACAAAATCGCCTGCAGAGCGTTCTAAAAACCAACACGTTGTTACTGGAAAACCAGTAGGATCAGGAGGTTTGGAAGGTCGTGACCGTGCAACAGGATTCGGAGTAGTAGTTACTTTGGAATCATGGGCAAAATTAAGAAACACTTCTTTGGAAGGTAAAAAATATATCGTTCAGGGATTCGGTAACGTAGGATACTGGGCAGCACACTTTATGAACAAAAACGGAGCGATCTTAGTTGGAGTTCAGGATGCTACAGGTACTATTTACAATCCTGAAGGAATCGATCCTGAGGCATTATTACGTTTCCAGGCGGATAACGGAACTATCTCAGGTTTCAAAAATACACAAGACTATACTTCATCTGAATTCTTCGGAATTGACTGCGATATTATCATTCCGGCAGCTTTGGGGAACCAAATTACAGCTGAAAATGCAGAGTCTGTAAAAGCAAGAGTTATTGCTGAAGGTGCTAACGGACCAACAGATACTGAAGGAGAAGAAATTTTATTAGCAAAAGGAATTGAAATCATCCCGGATATCTTATGTAATTCAGGAGGTGTAATCGGTTCTTACTTTGAGTGGTTACAAAACCGTAACGGAGAAATCTGGACCATGGATGACGTAATCATCAAATTAAGAAAGAAAATGGAAGACGCATTCAATCGTGTTGTTATTACTGGTGGTCAGTACAAAACAGACTGGAGAACTGCAGCTTACATTCAGGCACTTGTGCGTATTGAAATGGCTTACAAACAAAGAGGTATCTTCCCTTAATTGATACTTTTATCAGATACAAAAAACATCCCGACAAAAGTCGGGATGTTTTTTTTTGAAGTAAATCGGAAGTTGTTTTATTTCTTATTGATTTTAGTACCCAAGATATCCGCTTCTTTTTCCAATTCCTTACTATCATCGAGAATTGTTCCTTCTTTTATCTGTTTAGTTGGTTTTATTCGCCCGTCTTTTTGTTGAACAACATGCCAGGTTTCACGAGGTATATGTTTTTCCTGACCGGGAGCAAGATGGATGCTTGTTCCCTGCTCGTAGGCACGATTGTTAAGTTGTTCCGGCTTTTCCTGATTGTAATGCACTTTCACTCCATCCATGGAAAGACCGGAAAGATATTCAATTCCGGATTTCAGATCCTCCGGTAAAACAGTTTTTTCTTTTTTCGTTTTACGGTTATCCTTGTTCATTATGCAACAAATTAATTATTGATTACGCTGAAAAGTAAAAGAATCCATCCGGAAACTAATAGTAAACCTCCGAGCGGCGTAACCGGGCCAAGAAAGCGCCATTTGTTACCGTTCATCGAAGTAAGACACAAACCGTAAATACTGAAAGAAAACAATATGACACCAGCGATAAGACACCAGCCAATGCTTTCCTGTAACGTAGAATCAAAACTCAATAGCTGCGGAAGAATCAGTAATACAATGGCATGATACATTTGATATTTTACTCCGGTTTCAAAACTTTTCAGCAGATCGTCGCTCATTCGTTTCTTTAAGGCATGGGCACCAAAAGCACCAAAAATAACTGCCAATCCTCCATATAAAGCACCAAATGCCAAAACGGTTTCTTTCATAGATGTTTTTTTTTCAAAGATAGAGAATTACAGTATCAATAACGGTTGTTTTTTGGAATGCAGATGACACAGATTTTGCAGATTTTCACGGATTTAATTATTAGTTTTAAAATCCGTTTTAATCCGCGTTGCTTGCATTCCTTTAATCCTCGTTCCATAAAACCGAAAAAGACTATCTTTGCCGCCATGCAAAAAACCTACAACAGAACGAACTTCCACAAACATACTTTTTGTATTTACAGAGAAGTACCTTTGACGGAAATCGAAGGTCTAAAACTTGGTTATGCCAGCAAATCAGGGAGTATTTATTATTTTACAGAGAAAGGATTGTACAGGGTTTCGAATCATTGGGGACGCGCCGCGAATTGCCGCTGGCGCTTATTGCCTTTAAGCGAAACAACTGCTTCGAAAATGAAAGTCGGCTATGCAGATTGGACTGATTTTTATCCCAACAACGAACATGAAAATCTTTTTTACGTTGAAGTGGATTTTGAAACCGGGGAAGTTAGTTTTCAGCACAAAGCAAATCCGCGTTATGATGGAAAAGCACTGGTTCGCAATGCAGCCGAAACAGCTAAAGTAATCCGACAAATAAATGAGGTGTTAACTGCCGAAAATTGGGCAAAATATCTTAAATTTAATAGTATAAATGAGTTGCGGAAAGAAGTGATATGCCAGTTGATTTCTACCAACCAATCGTTTCTTGAAATTAAACGCAAAATAGGAGAGTTGTATGGGACGACGTAATGAAACCAATCGTTTGGCACACAAGAAGAAAGTGGACCAAAAGAAAAACAGAGAACAGGAAGCGGCACAACTTAGAAAAGAAAAACTCAAAGCCATTGTGCAGCAGTTTAAGGAGAAAAACACCTAATGCCAAAACAATGCAAACCAATTACACCCTAATTAGAACCACTATTCAACAGGCAATTGATTATTTGATTGTTGATAAGGATACCAATGCCGCAACATTAAAATTAGTTGATGCAGACGAAATGATTACTGATTTGATAGATCATGCTGAATCCGATGATGATATCATTGAAATAAGCCGTTATCAGGTTTTGCTAAACCAATTGCATCAAAAGATAAATGAGGTGAAGAATGTGAAATATGGAATGAATGATAAAAATAGCGAAGAAGAAAATTATCTTTGCTAATGACACCTTTATTTTCATAACTCATAAATAAAACATTGTGCAAAATTGTTATTGCGGTTCCACAAGACCATTTGAAAATTGCTGCCAGCCTTATATCTTAGGAAAAGAAAAAGCTCCAACTGCGGAAGCGTTGATGCGTTCCCGTTATTCAGCGTATTGTACTCACCATGCGGATTATCTGGTGACGACTACGCACAGTTCCACACGTCGTCATCACAATAAAAGTGATATTTTAGCCTGGTCCAAAGAAAACCATTGGCTAAAACTGGAAGTTATCGCCGCAACCGAAAATGCAGTCGAGTTCAAAGCGTATTTCATGGACAATCGTCTGCAAAACCATATCCATCACGAGAAATCGACATTCAAAAAAGAAGGTGACAGTTGGTTTTATGTTGATGGTATTTTCAATGAAGCTATTCGGTAATGAATTCTGAAACTCCATTTAGGCCTAAGAGAGACACCTTTAAAAACACGTTTTGTATTTTCACGGAAGTTTCATTTTCGGAAATTGAACAATTGGAACAACAGTTTGAAAGCGAATCGGGTAGTGCTTATTATTATACGGTAAAAGGAATGTACCGACTTTCAAATCATTGGGGGCGGCTAGCAAACAGTAAATGGCGGTTATTGGAAACGAATCCTCCTTCATCATCAAAAATTAAATTAGGTTTCGCAAAATGGGAAGATTTCTATCCCGATAATGCCGTGGAAAAATTATATTACATCGAAGCCGATTTTGAAAACCATACGGCAAATTACTATCACAAGAATAGTCCGGATTATAACGGAACAGCTATTTTACGCAGCACTTCAGAAACAAGAAAACGTTTAAAAAATATTCGAAACATTCTCACCTTAACAAAATGGGCAGCCCATTTCAATCAGGATATCGAAGAATTACGAAAAAGAATTGTTTCTGAATTAATCAATACCAATAAAGGCATCGAAGTTATAAAGATGGAAATGATGTAATCAAAAAAGCATTCCCTGTACTTCAGTCGGATTACCATGGAAAGGAAAAACATCTGAAACATAATACTGTTTTACGTTTTCATCGAATGTGCGCAGGACTACACTGCTACATAAGAATTGTTCATTTATGGTAGTAAAATAGCTTTTGGCTATATCCAGCTTTTCACGAGACAATCTTCGGGCGATTGAAAGGTGCGGATCATTGCTTGTATGCAAATCTTTGATGATGAGTGTATCATTAATGCGTTTCATTATCGGCAACAATCTTTTTTTAGTGTCTTGATCCGGATTAATAAAAAAAGCACCGTTCGGGTAAGAACCAAAGCCTGTCAAGTATACTTCGACAGGTTCAAAACCATCACACAACCGAACCAATTGTTGTTTGACTTTCTCAATAACAGCATCCGAAGCTTTGAATTCATTAATTGTGATGTGTCCAGCCGAATTCTTACTGTTGAACCAGCCCACTTTTGCAGCAAGATCTTCTTTCATCGTTTTAACCAACGCAAGTACTTCTTCCGATGGGATTATTGCTACTGAGTAATGCCCTTCCATAGTTGTCTGGATTTATTCCAAAATTAGTAAAAAAAACAGAGAAAAGGGGAGAGAGACAAGAGACAAGGGAGTAGATGGTTTTTTCAGCGGTTAGAAATCTTCGATATAAAAACGTATTGTCCAGTAAATTAAAAATGAACGTATTAAGTATTTTTCTTATATTTGAGAAAAGCACTATCCTATGACCGTAAAAACAGAACAACGTAGTACCATTTTTAGTCATTTAGACGGCCTTGTAACTGCGCCGGTTGCTTATTCCTTATATCAGCATAACGTACTTGATGCCTTGTTGTCGGCAAAGACCATGAGTTTAAAAGAATTGACCGAACAGTTCAAAGCGAATGAAGGTTATCTGAATGTTGCTTTACGGACATTAGCTTCTCAGGGTTTTATGGATTATAATGTTGACAATGGTACTGCTGAAGTAACGGTCAGCACCAATGATAAAAGTGCTTATGCCTTTTCGTTGTTTCATTTATACAAAGACGTCGTAGGTGTTTTACAGCAAACGGATTTATTTACTTCCGTACATATTGCAACGGCTTCATTGCATTTGCTGGAAGTAGTTTTCAACAAATATGAAAACCGCTTCGGGATTGTCTTTTCGGAAGATCCCAATGAAAGAGCATTACAGGAACAGGTGCTACATCATATCGAAGGTTTTTTGGTTGGACCGATTATTGTCAGCCTCGGAATGACAGGAATGTTTCATAAGTATTTTATGGAGACATCTTTCCGTCCGGAAGAATTCCACAAAGAACCCGAAGTTTTTAAAATAATACTCGATTTCTTTACCCATCTGGATTGGTTTAAGGAAAAAAACGGAAATTATCAGTTTACCGAAACCGGTCTCTTTTTCGCCAAACGTGCTACTGCTTATGGCGTAACAGTTTCTTATTTACCGATGTTCCGCCATATGGACGATTATTTATTTGGAAACCCGTCCTTACTGAGAGATATAAGCATTAAAGAAGATGAACTCCATGTAAACCGTGAAATGAACGTGTGGGGCAGTGGAGGAGCGCATGCCACTTATTTTAAAGTGATCGACGAAATAATCATCGAACTTTTCAACAAACCGATACAGGAACAGCCAAAAGGTATTCTGGATATGGGTTGCGGAAACGGCGCTTTTCTGGAGCATATCTTTTACATCATCGAGCGCCAGACCCTACGGGGTAAAATGCTTGATGAACATCCGTTGTTTTTAGTGGGAGCAGATTATAATCAGGCAGCATTAAAAGTTACGAGAGCCAATTTAATTAAGGCCGATATCTGGGCAAAAGTCATCTGGGGCGATATCGGAAGACCGGATTTACTGGCACAGGATCTACAGGAAAACTACAGTATTGATTTGAAGGATTTGTTGAATGTGCGCACCTTTTTAGACCATAACCGAATTTGGGAAGAACCTCTGGTTAAGACACCTAATCGAGTAAGTATTTCAACGGGAGCCTTCGCTCATAGAGGGAAACGACTAAGTAATAATGATGTGGAAGATAATTTACTGGATCATTTCAACAAATGGGCGCCTTACGTACACAAATTCGGACTGTTGATCATCGAACTGCATACTATTGCGCCCGAATTAGCAGCAGCTAATAACGGAAAAACCGCTGCAACGGCTTATGATACCACGCATGGTTTTTCCGATCAGTATATCGTTGAAATTGATGTGCTTCATAAAATAGCAGCCGAGGCAGGCTTACAACCCGATCCTCAATATTTCAGGAAATTCCCGAATACGGATTATGCCACGGTAAGTATAAATTTACTCCGTGGATAATCTTATCTGCCGGTTGAATTGTTCTAACAAACTGTAGTTAATTGCTAAACGTTTCCGTATACCGGCACAACAAAATCACCGTTTAAGAACGCCGTCGGATCGATATGGCTTTGCAGAATTACACCGCTTTGTGAACCTTCCAGTAGTAATTGAGCCGCTTGTGCCAAGGGAGCCGCCGTAGTGGTTTGAATCGCTCTTAACTGATGTTTGCCCACTTTTTGCGGAAAAATATGTTTAGCGATTTCTCTTCTTCTCAAAATACCGGAAGCGTCTTTTCCTTCGACGGAAGCATACACAACAATCTGATCATCTTCAATATGCGGAATTACTTTTTCCATTTTATCCTGCAAACCTTTGATTGGGTCTGGAGAATTGCTCAAATCAGAGAGTTGTTGATCAACCCATGAATAGTGTCCCGGATGACGCAGGGTTTTGTAGTCAAGTGAACCGACCTTTCCGGATAAAGCGTCCGGTAAATCGGCAGCACCTCCAGAAGTCAGATCTTCTTCATAAGTGATTCCACCAATAATGATAGTAGCTCTTTCTGATAAAGAAGGTAATGTTGTTTTCTTATAATTCCGTAATACGATAGTGTCTTTCAGGTATTCGGTTGCAACACCCACTGGACTCCAAGTGAAGCCGTAAAAATGAGGTGCTACCGCATGGTCTGTCAGTGCACCAACTTTAAATTCCAGTTTGTCGGCTTTATCCACACCAAAATCTTCGCAAAACTGCTGAAACAACCCATGAGCTAGTAAGTCAATATAGCCGGGAGCCAGACCGGTTTGAAGTACAAAGCCTGTTTTGGCATCTTTGGCCAATTCAATAATGGCATCGGTTTCCGCTACATATTCCGTAAGGTTGGCGTAATGCAAATGGAAATCTTTGGCAAACTGCGCTATTCTTGGACCCTGACTACCGGGTAGGCAATCAAGGATAATATCTCCTTCATCAAACAATACTTTCATTTCATCGGTTATGCCTTCTTCGGGAAGATAAAAATGCTGAGCGGAACATGGTTTTGTAGTACCGTCCATAATCCATTGGGCCACGCTCTTAGCTTTTTCAGGAATACGATCTCCGATGAAAAGTGTCGGATGTACTTCGCTCCATTCCGCTAACAATAAACCTACTGCTTCGGCAATTCCACCGGCACCGGCAATAATGATGTTGTGATGTTTTTTCATTTACAGTTGATTGATGTTGGATTAATATCCGAAAGTTAACATTTTTTGCGGATATCGCTTTAATTTGTGAAATTAACATGTAGTATTTTTATTATATTGTTAATATGTTTTATTTTAAGCTGCTGATATTCAGTAAGATTATTGTGAGCAGTGTTGATATGTTGTGTCGTTTCCGACAAGGTATGCAATCTGAAAGCTAATTCCCTTTTATCCGGTTAAAAAGCCTTTGCAATAAGAGCTTCGCGTCTTTCCTGTTTTTTTGGACTTCCACGGCTTTTAAACCATGTTTAGAGGGAACAAACTGATAACTGAAGACAAACTGTGGCGCTTTCGGATCGTCATTCAAAATTCCGAAGCGGAGATCATTGAAATAGGTTTTTCCGTTGATCTGATCCACCAAATACCAACCTTCACTGACGATTTTCAGTTTATTGTAATCAATATTATCTGCTAAAGGAATTTCTAAATCTGGATTTTTGGAATATTTTATGAACGAAATCGGTTTGGTGTCGAAAAGTGAATAATCACCTAGGAAATAGGCTTCTTTGGTGGCGACGTTGGCATTCCATAAAATGAGATTGAACGGTGTTGGTTTTACCATAATATCTTCATAGGGAATGTTTTGATTGTCCAGTGCTTTTTCAAACCGATAGAGTACAAACGTCTTTATGCTTAAAGCTAAAAGCATATAGCCAGTGCTTATGTATAAGCCTCGACGCACATATTTTGCCCGAAGTACATTGTTTTTGGTTCGCCACACCATTATCAAAAAAGACAGGAACGGCAGGGTATAGAGGGGATCGATGACAAAGATACAATTCAGGGAATACCGATACGGTAATGGCCAAAGTACTTGAGTACCCCAGGTAGTACACATATCTAACAACGGATGAGTAAACAGGCACCAAAAGGCCATCCAGGAAGCAGTTTTAAATGATATTCGTTTCTTTTCGATTTTAGTGATGAACCATCCCAAAATAGGAGCAAGAAAGAGGTGGAACAGGAGCGAATGGCTCATTCCACGGTGTATCATCACTGCGTCGATCGGGTCCAGGAATAATTTGCCCACGGCTACATCCAAATCAGGGATTGTGCCCAAGATGGCACCATAAAGAAAGGTTCTGTTTTGTAGTTCCTTTCCGGCACAAACCTCCGCTACAGCGATACCTAATACTATTTGGGTGACAGAATCCATAAGGCAAAAGTAAATAGAAGTGCGGAATAGTTTTATAAAAATGCTGTCTGAAACACTTCTTTAAATGGTTAAGAAACCGCCTGTGATGTTCGAGTGGTGGTATAAGGATGTTTTTGTTTTTCAGACAGCACCTTTCTTATTTTTTATGACCGCTCATGGTAACCATGTATTTCAAAATTAGGTCCTTCGATTTTTCATCAAGGGTGTTAGGATGCTTTTTGTTTACTTTATTTGCCATTATCGGAACAATTTTTTCCAATTTTTCTTCCGAGAATTTAGCCGGGTTTTTCAGTTTGTGACATTCGGCGCAATGTTGTTCAACCATTGATTTACCCTGATTCATTTCCTCTAAAGTGTAACCTGGGTATTTTGCCTGCATCCTGTCAACATCTGTCTGCGTTGGAGTGACCAGTTTTACCGCACAACTCACGATTATTACAGCTGCCGCTAAAGTAAGAATGATTTTTTTCATAGTCAGATTGGTTTTGTTGTTAATCAAAAATCAGTTGGTCTTATAAAAATACTAAAAATTGTACAAACTCAGGAGTTTATATTTTCGCAATTTGAAAAAACGGATTATCTTCAGTACATAAAAACCGTATAACTTCAAAACCATGTCTTTTATCGTATCTCTTTGAATCACAAAACTTAAAATTGTATATTTAAAGTCTAAGTAACAGGTATATGGCATACATTGACTATTACGCCGTTTTGGGTGTCCCGAAAACCGCTAGCGCCGATGAAATCAAAAAGGCTTTCCGGAAGCTTGCCAGAAAGTATCATCCCGATGTCAATGCTAACAAGGATGAAGCTAACCGTAAATTTAAAGAAATAAACGAGGCCAATGAAGTGTTGAGCGATCCTGAAAAGCGTAAGAAATATGATCAGTATGGCGAACATTGGGAGCATGCCGAACAATATGAAGAAGCGCGACGTCAACAACAGAGTTCCGGAGGAAGCGGTTATGAGTACCATCAGGGTGGAGAAGGCTTTGAGGATTATGAGGCTTTTTCGGATTTTTTCGGATCGATGTTTGGTAAACAAGGACGAACCAAAACAGCGGGTTTTAAAGGTCAGGATGTGTCAGCCACTTTGCGTCTGCAGTTAACCGAAATCCTTACGACCCAAAAGCAGGTATTGGAAGTCAATGGCAAAAAAATAAGGATTACCATTCCAGCCGGAGTAGCCAATGGTCAAACGATTAAAATTGCCGGACACGGAGGCAAAGGGTATAATAACGGGCCCAATGGCGATTTGTATATTACGTTTGATATCGTAAACAATTCATCTTTTGATGTTAAAGGAAACGATCTGTATAAAATGATATCAATCAGCATGTATGATGCCATATTGGGCGGTGAAGTTATCGTCGAAACACTGACTGGAAAAGTAAAAGTACCAATCGCCCCAGAAACCGAAAACAACAAAAAAGTAAAATTGAGAGGGAAAGGGCTTCCTGTTTATAAAAAAGAAGGAGAGTTCGGCGATTTGCACATCACATATTCAGTAGAACTTCCCAAACATTTATCTGAGAAAGAGAAAGAACTCTTCGAGCAATTACGTTCCATAAGAAAACACGCATCATGAGTGAGCAGATAATCAAAATATCCGTAATTACCTTTTGTGAATACCATCAGATAGCTCCTGATTTTATTTATGAATTACAAGAAAGCGGCCTGGTGGAATTACAACTGCAGGAAGAAAGTTATTTTATTACCAATGAACAGGTTGATGTGCTGGAGAAATACATTCGCATGCATTACGGTTTAGGTATCAATATCGAAGGACTGGAAGTTATTGCCCGTTTACTGGCTCAGATGGAAGAAATGCAACAGGAGCTAAATGCGTTAAGGCGGAAGGGGAGATAGCAGAAAGGAGATAGCAGAAGGCAGAAGGCAGTTGGTAGATGGCAGGAAGCAGATAACAGAAAGCATAATGCAGAAGAACAGAAAAATAAAGTTTAACCAATTATAATTAAGTTATGAAATTCAACAGAAGAGCAAATGCCCACTGGAAAGGCAGCGGGTTAGAAGGTAAAGGAACCGTTAGTACCCAAAGTACAGTATTAAACAATACGCAATATTCGTATAAATCCCGATTTGAAGAAGGAGTGGGAACCAATCCGGAAGAACTGGTAGCTGCGGCACATTGCAGTTGTTATGCAATGAAATTAAGCTTTTTGCTTAACGATGCCGGTTTTGTTCCCGATGATTTGGATGTAGAAGCAAAAGTTACTTTCGAAGACGGCGCCATCACGGAAAGCCATCTGAATTTAAAAGCCAAAATTGCCGGTATTAGTGATGAGGTATTTCAGAAAGTAGCTGCAGATGCGAAAGAATCCTGCCCGATTTCAAAATCAATAAAAGCGGCGATTAGCCTTACTGCAACTTTGGTATAAAATATAGCTTCATTTGCCATTTATGTGGATGAGGTAAATATAAACGACTAAACCACAAATTGCAAAGATTGTACCGATGGATTTTCGGCAATCAATGCAGTTTGTGGTTATTGTTTTAGTGCAGGTTTATTGAGATAGGTTTGCAATAGGAGCCTGATAATCTAATAGTCAAATACGTGCTCGACTTTAATTTTCTGGCTGTCCAGTTGCTTCAGTAACGAACTTAAATTGGTTACCGGAGTTGCTAAAGCAATTCTTTGCATTGAAAGGTCAGATGCGATAGGTTGTTTAAAAACGGTCTGTGCATTTTCAAAGTTTGTATCGCTATCGGAAGGAACTAAAACAGTCAATAAAATAGCCGAATTGTTTCCTGCAATTTCTTTAAATGAATGTCCGCTCCTTGCTACGGTTAATGCTGCATTTGCAAACTTGTCGTAGCGTGGAAGGTTTTGTAAACTGTCATTATCAAGAATGACGGCAGTCGTGGGAAGTGCGACATCATAAACCTGTTCGGTTCCAAGTCCGATTAATTTTCCGTAGACATATTTTACAAGTAATTCGGAAGTAAGGATGTATTTGCGTTCCGCCTTTCTGAAAAAGTTGCTTCCAAAAAATGATGTAGAACTCCACAATTCGGTTACCCTGCTTTTGAAATCAAATTCATACCAGGGCCTGTCTTTAATGAAATCAACATAGTCCTTCGTAAATTTTGCGTTGAATTTATCTTCATCTGTCGTTGGTTCTTCAGTGTCGGTAATTCTTCCGATAATTGTTTCGTACCATGATTTGATGGAATACTCAACCGTAGTACTTGACCCGATTACCCAAATCATAAAATGATAACCAGTGTTTGTAGGGAAATTATCTTTTATCTGATCATTTACAATTTTATAGCTCTGCCAAATTTGGGCAGTGTGGCTCATGAACGGAAAAGTTGTTGCCGTATGCTGCTTAAAATAATTCGCCTGTTCTTCCGGGCTAAATACCAAAAACCACTCAGGAAAAGTGAGGAAAGTCTGGTCGGCCGGTCGGATATCAGTTTTTGGTGTTTTCGGATTTTTATTTGGAATCAGCCATTCTTTTGAAATGACAAGTCCGTCACCCGCAGCAATAGTTGTGGGGTTTCTCTTCTTGAAAAAGAAAACACACGCGGCTAATCCGATGGAACAAAGCGTAAGTATATAAAGCCGTTTCATAGACTATAATTTTGTGAATGCTATCAGAGTATTATCAGATGGGTCTTTGTCCTGTAAAATGCGTGCTCCCGAATCCTGGAAACCGTAAGCAGAAATTATGTTACTCCATTCATCAATCGATTTGAATGACTTAAATTCGGAATGATCTGTTTCCCAACTCACATTCAGACCTAAATTAAAAACAGTATGAACCAAAGAGACAAAAGTTGCCATTTCCGGGGTTTTTACATCATGGTCTCTTATAATAAATAATCCACCTTTTCTCAAAACACGGTGGATGGATTTTATATAACCGTCTAAAAGTTCGTGCGGACAATGGTGCAAACCTATATGACAGGTAACCAGATCGATACTTTCACTTGGGATTTCGGTTTCACTGATTGGCTGGTAGGTAAGCGGGAAAAAGTGGCCTATTTTACTCAGTTGTCCTCGTTCAAAAATATCTGCGAGTGAATTACCGGGTACAAGATCATTAGTAAGATAGATTTCTCCGGAAAGTGAAATGTGTTTCTTCAATTCGGAAATGTATCTCCCGGTTGATCCGATTTCCAGATAACCGTTGATTTGTTTTCGGTTGCCCAATAACTGCAAAACCTGTTTCGCCATTTCCTTTTTCTGCTTTTTCAATGCCGGCAAAGCAAAAGTTACTTCAGATAAAAATGGTTTTATCTTAGGCAGGTTTTGTTGAACGGTTTTGTAAATCTCTTCGTCTGAATTATTCTCCTTTGTGGTTGACAAAATCAGATGATGAAATTTATCTTCCGGGTATAAGTGAAAAATAACCTGAAGGAAGCGATAGAAATCATCACTCCATTTTGTATCTGAGAAAACTGTTTTAAATTCTGAATTCATGTTAGTTCATTTTATAGTAGGTATCCCAAATTATATTTCTGAATTTATAATCGGGATCAAGTTGTTGTTTTAGCTTAAATAATTTTTCAGCATTTGGATATGCCTGATGAAACTGCTCCGGCGTGGCATGCGGCTGATAAGGCAGATAGTAACTTCCGTTCAGAGAAATCACTGCGTCGATCAGTTCTCTTGTCCAGATCGCAACCTTATTTTTATCAGTATCGCTGGTGCCTTGTTTGTACCACACCACGAAAGCAAATACTTCCTCTTTTGCCCAGGCCAATAGCGAACCGCTGTCGGCTTTGGCATGACGAACCGAAACATTGATCACATTCACTTTATGTCTGCTGAAAATTTCGGACATAAGTGAAGCAAATGCGTCGAATTTTTCTACAGGGACGAAATACTCCTGTAAAACGTAAGTACTTTCTTTTCGTGATTCGGGCTCCAATTCCAAAACATCATAACCGGCTTCATAATTTCTCCAGTGGATTTTTTTTCTGCTGAAGACAAGTGGGTCGATAATGTATTCCCGTCTCCATTTGCCGAAGGTATTTTTACTGAAGGCTCCGATAAAATAGCGTTCAATCGGATAAGCAGCGGCAAGAGGCATCAATCGCGTTTTTTCGGTTGGTTTCTCATCTGTTTTGGTCCAGCTAACCGCTCTCATGTTCTTAAAATGAGGAGGATAAATATCACCGTTATGAAACACTACATCTTTGTTTTCGCGTATGTTTTCAACAAAGAACTTCTTGTAACCGTCGCGTTTTATTGTCACATGGCTACGTTTTACGGCGACATTTTCAGTCAATTCCAGTTCAACATTCACAATAGCCGCTACAGCATTGTAACAACCTATGCAGGCAAAAAACAGCTCCGGTTTTACAGTTGGCGAAGTATAAACCATTTCTCCGTTGGCCAATAAAACATCCAGCGATTTGACGGAAAGAATTACGGCTCCTAATCCGATATATCTTCCATGACAGTTTACACTTAGGGAACCTCCTACAGTAAAGTTGGCGTAAGTCTGCATGATCTTAATGCTGAGGTTGTACTGATCAACATAATGCTGAATGTCGCACCAGCGGATGCCTGCCTGTACTTTAATCGTTTTCGTTTCAGCTGAGAAATCCAGTACTTTGTTCAGTTGGCGCATGTCGATGTGAATGCAGTTTGAGCTTGCAGTTTGTCCGCCCATACTGAATCTTCCACCACCTATGCAAACCGGTTTATCAGAAGTCTTTATGATGTTTTGCAGTTCTTCAACTGTTTTTGGTGTTTCCACTTTCGCAACCAGAATCGGATTGAGTTGGGTCACATCGTTTACAATTCGTTCTTCTGTTTTTAGGTTCGGAATTTTTTCGGGATCGAGATTTTTGAAATAATCGGGTGCCGAATTGGGAACAGATCCAAAGCGATTGGAATGAATGTTACCTCGTCTGAAACCCAAAATAAAGATCAAAAATAATGGTCCTGCTACTGGAATCATAATAAGCCAAAGCCAAGTTCCTGATTTGTCGGTGTCGTGCAGTCGTTTTGTTGCCGTAGCAAACAAAGCCCAAAACAAAAGCGGATATAAGAACCAGGTTGCACCTGATGAAAAAGCAATTTCAAGTAAATTAAACAACACATAAAAGGCAGTCCAAATAAAAACTGAAGCCGTCCAGTAAGTAAATCTATTGATTCGTCCCCTCGTTGTAAAAAGTAGATAGCTAACAGGAAGTTTGTCTTTTAGTGTCATTAATAATTATTGTTGATCGTGTGTGGAGAGGTGTGTATGTATTTTTGAAACTGATGCAGATGTTCGACAATTGTCTGATGATTATTGGGTTGTGCTCACTCTTTTTTGATTTTGACGAATTATTGGTTTTTGTCTTTTCATTTGTTTTTCAGTTTATTGTTGCACTACCAAGGTTTCAATACTTAAATGCACCAAGGTTTTCAAATTTAGTATTTTTCTGAAATGTTTTTCTGTTTTCAGAATAACTTTTGAAATTTCATTTGTGAAAGAATGAAACTTATGGAACTCCCCGTCTTATAATAAATTGTCAATCAAATAAATAGTTTGTTTCTGACAATTTTAAATAGTAATTTCGCGCGCATTACTCTGACCCTTATGAAAAAACAATTATTTCAGCTGATTTTTTTACTATCAGTATCAACTGCAGTTGCCCAAGTCGGAATCAACACCACAACACCGCAGGCACAACTTGAGATCAAATCCAGTAATCAGGCTGCTCCTGCAAATACCGATGGTATATTGATTCCTAAAATAGACGCCTTTCCGGTAGCGAATCCAACTGCGGCACAAAATGGTATGATGGTTTTCCTGACTACTACCGCCGGAGCCAATCCGCCAGGCTTTTATTATTGGAACAATGCAACTTCTTCCTGGACGGGAATTGCCGCAGCCACAAGTGGTTGGGCATTGGCAGGTAATACGGGAACTGTCAATGGAACTGATTTCATAGGAACTACGGATGCGCAAGCATTAGATTTCAGAACGAATAACATTCTACGAACAAGAATCACGACTAAAGGCCAGATTGAAACTTTAAATACGGGAAATTCTGTATTTATTGGGGAAGAAGCGGGAGCTAACGACGATCTTACCAACAATTTCAACGTAAGCATCGGATATCAGGCCGGGAAAAACAATCTTACCGGTATGAGAAATGTCAGTGTCGGTCATCAGGCTTTGACCAATAACACTTCAAGCAATAATGTCGCGATAGGGTCTCTGGCACAGACAAACACTTCAACAGGGAGCGACAATATTTCCCTTGGAACTTCGTCTATGACAAACAATACCAGCGGAAATAATAATATAGCATTAGGTACGAATGCATTATCTTCCAACAGTACTGGTTCACGAAATATTGCCATAGGAAGCTCCACTCTTGTTTCCACCAATGGCAATTACAATATTGCTGTCGGCGATAAAGCTTTGGTCGCCTCTTCAACTGGAACAGCGAATACTGCGCTTGGGGCACAAACACTTTTTTCTAATTCCACGGGTAATTATAATGTGGGGATAGGATTCAGTGCTTTGATCAACAATATATCAGGAAGCATGAACACTGCTGTTGGTTTTTATGCAGGTCAAAATGCTACAGGAACGGGAAATATCTTTTTAGGTAACCGTGCAGGTTCCAATGAATTAGGTCACAATAAACTTTATATAGCTAATAGCAGTACACCATCACCGCTTATTTACGGAGATTTCGGTGCAGGCTTATTACGAGTGAACGGAACTTTGAACGTAAACAATGCTTACAGCTTTCCAACAATTGATGGAACAGCCGGAAATGTTTTAACTACTGATGGGGCAGGAAATGTAAGTTGGTCAGTCCCTTCCGGAGCAGATGCTAACTCATGGCATAAGGAAGGAGATGCAGGAACTGATCCGACTATAAATTTCCTTGGTACTACAGATGCTACTGATATGGTTTTTAAAACCAATTCAACAGAAGCAGCAAGAATTTCGGCTAACGGCAATTTGGGGATAGGAACAAATGCACCGGCTTCAAAATTACACGTACGGGGAGGTCAAATAATTGAGAACGGAACATTATATATGAATAGCGGTGATAATGTTGAAAAAATCTTACTGACTGACTGGGGTGATAATGGGTCGAAAATCAACACTTCGAATAACTTTACTATAGATTATATAGCTGGTAGTAACGGCTGGGATACAGATGGAAACCACAGGTTCCTTACATCAGTTATGGGGATAGGAGCTGTTGAGAGAATGCGTATAAATAGTAATGGTAATGTAGGTATAGGGACTACAGGTCCGCAAGAAAAATTACATGTAATTGGGAATATCCGAACTTCATCCCTTGCCGGAACGGGAACAAGTATGGTTCAGGCAGATACGAATGGGACATTAACACCGCTCGCTGCAGGTACAGCAGCACAGGTTTTACTTGGAACCGGAGTGTGGGGAAGCGTTCCGGGAATGGCAAACAACTGGTCAATAACAGGAAACGCAGGAACAGTTAGCGGCACAAATTTCCTCGGAACAACTAATAATCAGGCTTTAGATTTCAGAACAAATAATACTATTCATACAAGAATTACAACCAAAGGGCAAATAGAAACTTTAAATATGGGCCGTTCGGTTTTCTTGGGTGAAAATAGCGGTGCAAATGATGATTTATCTACTAATTATAACAATTTCATAGGTTTTAATTCTGGTACTTCAAATACAACAGGAGAATACAATCTAGGAATTGGGGGATTTGCCCTGAGCAGTGCCACAACTGCTTCCAATAACGTTGCTTTAGGAAACAACAGTCAGCGTTACAATGTAAACGGGCAGCAAAACACTTCAGTAGGTTCAGAGACTTTGATCGATAACACTGCAAATGATAACGTTGCCATAGGTTATTTTGCTATGCGCGGAAATAGTTCGGGAACCAGTAATACTGCTGTGGGAATGCAATCGTCGGTAGCTAATACAACAGCGGCAAATAATACTGCAGTCGGATACCAATCACTACAAAACAATACCGGTTCCGGGATAACAGGTGTTGGGTATCAGGCTGTTCAGAATAATACTGGAATCCGTACTACAGGTTTTGGATATAGAGCTTTAAAAGCGAATACTACAGGATCAAGCAATACTGCCCTAGGTTATGACGCCCTTTCCAGGAATACCACAGGAGGAAACAATACCGCGGTGGGAAGCGAAACAATGCTGAACATTACCACAGGTAGTGGCAACACTGGGTTTGGTAAATATGCTTTATTGAATACAACAACATCCACTAACAATACGGCCGTGGGTCTAAGCTCCATGTTTACCAACAGCACAGGAGCCAATAACAATGCCTTAGGTTTCCAGGCATTATCAGGAAATACAACCGGTAATAACAATGTGGCTTTTGGGAACAATGCTTTAGGTACCAATACTACAGGTTCGAATAATATGGGGTTGGGTACTGATGCCGATGTTACTTCGGCAGCGCTTACTAATGCAACAGCCATCGGGTATAGCGCCAAGGTAAGTGCTTCTAATAGCCTGGTATTAGGTGGAACAGGAACAAATGCAGTAAATGTTGGAATTGGTACAACTACTCCGGCTGAAGAGTTAGAAGTTGTCGGAGACATTCGAACATCATCATTGGCAGGAACGGGAACGCGAGTGGTACAAGCAGATGCAAACGGTACTTTAACATCATTAGCTCCAGGAACCGCATCTCAGGTTTTATTGGGAACAGGAGTTTGGGGCACTGTACCGGGCAATTCAAGTTGGAGCCTTGCCGGAAATACAGGAACCACTGCAGGGACAGATTTTTTAGGAACCACTGATGCAGTGGATTTTGTTTTCAAAACAAACAATAACGAACGTGCCCGTTTCACAAGTGCCGGATTTATGGGGATTGGGACAACGACCCCTCAAGCGAATCTCGATATCACCGGACTTAACTCTGGAACAAATTCATTACTACTTCGTAGCGGAAACAATAGTACTGGATTCAATTCCTCCCAAATAACATTTGGCTATAATGGTACCATCGGGTATAAGCATTCCATCAAATCACGCCATATGTCAGGTGCTGATACGGGGAATGCAATAGATTTTACGCTGTGGGATTATGGGACTGATGCTCCAGGAGCTATCGGAACGAAAACGGTCATGACTATTGATGGTGAAGGAAATGGCCGGGTTGGTATCGGAACAACTACACCTGCAACTCCTCTTGAAGTGGTTGGTACGGCACGTCTTAGCAGTGCGGCGGCAAATGCTGATCTTGAATTCAACACCGCAGCCCGTTCAACGATTTATCCAAATGGTGCTAATACACCGGCGAACCTTAATATGCAGCTACGAAGTAAAGGAACAGGAGTCCTGGAACTTAATTCCGATAACAGCGGTAATGTGCAAATGGTAACTGGTGGTGGAAATATCGGGATAGGAACCAATACCGTAACCCAAGCTAAAGTAGTTATCAACGGAACTCAAAATTCAACTCTAAGTTACGGTTATCTAAACAGCGGCGGAGCTGTCGGGACTTCAAGTGGGAATGTTGGATACTCTGTTTATGCTTCCGGAAGAATTGCTGCCACAGAATTCAACGCTTTCTCAGATGCTAGAATCAAGAAAATTTTGGGTGTTTCAAACAGCCGTAAAGATTTGGAAACGCTTTCTAAAATCGAGATCACCGATTATAAGTTTAAAGATACTGTCGGAAAAGGAACCGGACTTAGCAAAAAAGTAATTGCACAACAGGTTAAGAATGTATATCCTCAGGCGGTTTCGACCATTACTGATGTTATTCCTGATATTTACGCAATTGCTAAAATCAAAGACGGAAGAGTTATCGTAAAAAATAATTTAAAGAAAGATGATCGCATACGTTTGATTTTCGACAGCAGAACAGAAATGGTTACTGTATTACAGGCTGACGAATATGGTTTTACTGTTGCTTTGAAAGACGAAGGAAAAGTGTTTGTTTACGGACGCGAAGTAAACGATTTCCATACTGTGGATTACGAAGCGCTTTCTACACTTACTATTTCTGCTACACAGGAATTGATTAAAATCATCAATCAGCAGGAGGCAGAACTTCGTGAACTTAAAGCAGATAATTCTGCAACAAATAAACGATTGTCTCAAACCGAAGAAGATATCATGCAGTTAAAAAGCCTTCTCAATGTGCAAACAGAGAAACAACCTGCCGCTACAGGACAGAACAGCAACACTACAGACAGATAATCAGGTCTCTGAATAAAAAAACCGAAACGAAAGTTTCGGTTTTTTTATTATACAAAGGTTATTGTTTGTTTTCCTATGATTATTCATTATTTTCTTTTAAATATTTTGGAGGCACATTGTCTGTTAACCAAACACCGTTATCAGAAATGAAAAACTCGAAATTGTCTTTATGCATTTGTGCTGCAAGTACTTTAATCACATGAGGTTTTCCATGTCTTTGTCCGACTTTAACAGCGGTTTCAATATCGCTGCTCAAATGAACATGATGCCTGTCTCTTTTTTCAATACCATTTTCAAAAATGGATGCAACTGCTTTTTCGGCAGTTCCGTGGTAAAGGATTTCAGGTGGGTTTTGTGCTTTGTAACCTAAATCTATGTCAATGGAGTGTCCTTGATTCGCTCTGATCTTATCAAAACTTTCATTGAAAGCAAACCTTTTTTTCGTGTTCGTTTCAACGATGTGATTTAGAATCTCTCTGTTGATTTTTATGCCATGATTGTTGACCTTTTCAAGCAATTCAGTAACATCAGTCCAACCATTTTGATCAAGTTGTATTCCTATTGTTTCCGGTTGATGTCGTAATACCAAACTCAAAAACTTACTTATATGTGTTGCTTCTTTTTCGCTGATCATGGTTTATTATGTTGCAGTGGTGCCAATTTACAAAAAGCAAATTAAAATATAGTGTCTATTTCAACCTGTTGAGAATTTTCTCTGTAGATTCAAAACTAAGATTCCGAAATGTCTGACCTGTCCATAAATTTACGTATTCTGTGAGTTGCGCATTTCTGGCCGCTTTTCTAAATGGACCGGTCAGTTTATTTTGATAAGGATAGGGCAATATGTAATCGGAATTTTCGAACAATTCAATAAACGCATTTTTTAATCCTCTTGCGTATCGGCCTGAAAAGCTGCGTGTAAGTATGATTTCTTTTTCATCAACGGTAAGCATACGTTGCTTTTCCGCTGGGGTCAATGCGCTTTCTTCTGAACATAAGAGCAATGTCCCGATTTGAAAAGCATCCGCACCCAAAATACGTACGGACTCGATTGTTTTTTTATTTACAATACCACCAGCGTATACAATTGGTGTCTCGGTCATTACCCTAACATTTTGTAGCAGAGAAAGACCGCCAATTTGCGGAATGTTTTCACTTTCAAACGAGCCACGGTGGCCACCTGCTTCAATGCCCTGGACACAAATAATATCAATTTCCGAATCAATCAAGAGTTGTGCTTCTTTTTCGCTGGTGCAGGTTCCAATCAGAAGTACTCCTGCGTTTTTAAGTTTTATAATCGAATCTTTATCAAGATTACCAAAGGTAAAACTCATAACTTTGACATTTTCCTCTAAGACAGCGTCAATCTGGCCTTGATATCCTGCCGGTCTGATGTTTTCTATTTCGGGCAGGTCAACGGGAAGATTGAGATTTTCGGCCAGTTCATAGAGATAGGCTTTGGTGCGGTCATATTTGGTTTTCAGTTCGGGTGTAATAGGAGGGATCTCGTTTACAAAAATATTGGCTGCAAAAGTGCTGTCAGTTAGTTTTTTACATTTCCGGATAATCTCCAATGAGCTGTCGTAATCCAAATCGCCTAAAGCGGCAGAACCCAGACATCCGGCTCTATTCGCAGCAGCAACCATTTCCGGAGTTGTTACACCAAACATCGGAGCTTGGATAATTGGGTAACTTATTCCCAGTTGACTTAAAATTGTACTCATAAATTGATTTTGAAAATATTAGTAGCTTTTACCGTTAAAATAGTACTATTTTTTTATTCAAGTGTACCTTCAGGACTGCCGGTGTAATCAATATATTCCCTCAAAATATTTCCTGCAACGCCAATTCGAGCTTCCTTGTCATTCGCTTCCTTTATAGTGCAATAGGAGCCAATTGCGCCGTATTTTTCCGTTACAAAAATTGTTAAATCTACATAACCGCCACCAAAAAAATCCATTAATTTTCCCCATTTTTTTATTCTGAAGACGGTCACTTCAAACCCCTGTTTGGTTTTTATTTTTCGTTCCGTAATGCAGTCAAAAGTTTTAATTATTTTAGAATTTCTAATGACGATTTTATTGGTTGAATTTACTCTCGAATTTAAATCGAATAATATGAAAGGTTCTGATTTTGGATTATTTAATTCGGCGAATATTTTTTTATCTCTCAAATAAAGAGAAAATTTTGCAGGATATAGCGAATCATTAAAAAAACCGAATTCATGGGTTTGGTAAACATATTTGGATTCCGGTTCTGCATCATAATCAATTTCGAACGCCGGTTTTCTGTTATTTGGTGGAATATAGCGATCGTATTTTTCAATTTTCTGATTAGAATTACTGCACGCAAAAGTTAGCAGCGCAAAAGCAATTAAAAAAATAACGTTTAATGTTTTCATGTTTCATGCATAACTTTTTGAGGGATGGCCTCTACTGTGCTAAATGCTTAAATGAAGGTTTGGTTTCTGTCTTTTAGACCATCCAAAAAATCACTCGAATTACCATTCCAATAGCATTTAACGCAACGATTATTCACGAATTCGTGTTCACAGTTTTCGTAACCATATAGAATACTTGAACATTGCGGACATAAATTTTCCATTGATGACTGATCTGCATAAAATTCGCTTTTGCATTCGTCACATTTTTTTTTATCGCGTATTTTTAAACTCATTATTTACTCTTAAAAATGCTATTGCGGAATAATAAGACAGCTAAAATCAGGATTATGAATAAAGGCGTTAATTTCATCTCCGTTTTTACATTATGACTTGAAGCCATGACGAGCATCCAAAAAAATGCAACCGCCAATATTGCTATAATTAGGAGTGAATTGACTAGAATTTTCATTTATCTGTTTTTTATTCTGTTCTGAGATATTCTTCTAAAGTTTAATCTTTTTAAAGCTCATATCAAATAGTTTTTCCTCGCCCCAGATTTTGTCTAAGTATTTTTTATCAGCAAGAATGATGGCATCCAATTTTAATTTGTCGGACACATTTTTTTCGGTTACTTCTTCTTTCAGTGAAACTTTGGTAATCAATACTAAAATTTCATTATTTGGCGAATCGGATTCATAACAATTGAACTGAATTAAATCGGTATCCGTTGTAAACCCTTTTTGCTGTTTGTATGCAAAACCATTCATACCATAGGTTTTCCGGATTTCTCGCAGCGAAGTTTTTCCAAAAATAAAATTGGAGAATAACGGTTTGTTGTTTTTTGGATTTTGAAGCCAGTCATTTTCCATGTAGACCACTTTTCCGTTTTCAACAGTAACTGAAAAATGATTGTTGTCGCTCGTCAGATATTTTGTCATTCCGTTTTCTTGTGCCTCGATTTTCAGTCTAATCTTGTTGAGCGTATTTTCCTCATCACCGATTTTCACATTAAGCATCGAAATGTCTGAAGAAAAAAGAGCGATTAAAAAACAAAAGAAGATTCCTATGACTGCTTTCATAGTATTTAAGTTTGGTTGTTGTTAAAATTTCCCCAATTTAGAGGTGTGACATACACAAATATATCGAAAAATATGAAAGAAAAATTTGAAAAGAAACGAATCGGATTTAGTCTTTATTTGATATCAGCCATTTCGGAAATTGACTTGCTTTTCAGGTCGTAGCAAATGATTTTGTTATTATCGCCAATTCCTTCCAATTTGAGATCTGCTAAAGTTACATCGTCAAAGGTTGTTTGCAATTTCACTGAAGCAGTTTCTCTAAATGAAGAATCAAAATATCTGATCGTTGGCGGATTTGCGAAACCGTTTGGATAGTCAATTAAAATATACTCGTTTTCAGCTTTAAAGATTTTATCGTGTGCGTTTATGTATTTTTTGTAGACTATTTCAAAGTCTTTAGGGTTTGATTTAGTCCATTTGTAAATCCCGTCGCTTCCGATCGTTACAAAGGAATTCCTGTCGATATCGCAAACATCATAAAAACTGGTATGATCTTTTCCAAAAGCTCCAGTCTTGTCGTTATTGTCCTTTAGATTCCAGGCAAATGTATCCGTATGGGGCCATCCTAAAACTGCATAAATAAGAGTATCATCATCGCTGAATAAAACCTTCGCTACACTTTCTCCTTGTTGAAAGTAATCCATGAACTTTCCATTTGTACTGTTTATTAGAAATAAAGAAGCATAATATTCTGAACTGTTTTTTTTGCTCTGATAATAATCGGTCCCCAACACAATCATTTTGGAATCGTTTGAATAGTTTACTGAAGTTATCTGTATAGGATATTCATTTAACCAGTCGATTTTAAGTGAGATAAGATCGATTTGAAAAACAAGAGCCGTTGAAGATTGCCCAGTGCTTATAGTAACCAAAGCTTTGGATTTTGTTTTATTGGTAATAAGTTCCGCCCAAAGAAATTCCAGTTTAAGTTCATCAAATTTTAATTTGTACTTTTTTCTAATCTTTTTGGTTGCAGTATCAAATATGTAAATACTGTTATCTGATGCGATAATCCTTAGGTTTTTAACGCTCAGATTTGCTTTTATCCCGGATATTGAATCCGATGCATTGCTTTCAAAGATATATTTTGAAATAGTTACAGACTGAAGATTTTCAGCCGGAGAAAGAAGATTTACAGTTTCTTCCTTTTTAGTCTTGCAGCTTAACAGGACGATATATACAAATAGGAATTTTAATAGTTTCATTTTTTGTTTCAATAGTTCTGTTATGAATTAGCTGTGTAAGTTGTCTGGTTTAAAACTCTGGGAAAATAATAGAATGAAGAAACTTGGGGTAGTTAAATAATCGTGATATAGTTGCGCAGCATACTGGTTATTAAGATCAAAATAAGCGTGTTCTGCCATTAAAGTCCCCGAAATGAAACCAATGAAGCCTGCTAACATTAAAATTTTGTAAAGCTGCCCGTTGTTGAGCCAGATTTTACATAAGAAGCCATTATATAGACCTAAACCGGCTAACAGCACAAATACAAAGACTTTTGCAGTATTATACAAGCAAAGAAAAGGGGATAGCAGCATAGCAAAAATCCCGCCTACACCGCGAGTTAAAAGTAAATAGGCGGCAAAATAAATTCCGAAGCCGGTGATGAAAGCAATCGACAGCCGCTTAAATGAAAACAAATTAAAAGTCTTTACTGTGCTGGTCATTTTATCCTCTTTATTTCGTAACCCCGATTATTACGCCAAAATCGCCATCGGTCTGTATCCAGTTTTTTTCCGGTAAATACGTTCGGGAAACAAAACCATCTAAATACAAAGCATTTTTACAACCAAGTTTTTTGAAGTACCCGGCAAACTCGTAAAAGTTGATCTCTTTTTTAGACATTGCGAATATAACTTCGTTGTTTGGCAGAATTCCGACGCCGTTTCGGATGTTTAAATTTGCCGAATTTTCCTTAAAAGCGGAATGGATTTTACCGTTGATCACCAGCATTGGTCCGGATTGCGTCGCATATTTTATTTTACCGTTGTCTGAAAAATCCTGAGTGAGGCAGATTTTTGCAACCCGGTCGGTGGTTATGTAGAAAACTCCGTTGGGTTTCAGATAGAAATTACCGTTACCGCCGGCTGTATCAATTTCAATTTTTCTGATCTTATCTTCAATATAAAGACCTTGAGGGGAATTGTCTTTTTTATACATTCCGCCGTTTGTGGCGAATACCAGTTCCCGCTTTTGTTTTTTTAGCCAAAGTCTGAGATTTTCAGCATTCTTATAGTTTTCACCGGAGGTGTTTTTCCAATAAAAATCGACGTTTAATTTTTTGGGATTAACCGTATAACTGACAAAACGCTCATCATCAGTTTTTGATTGTGCCAGAAAGCCAAAACAAATTGACGTAATGATGATTAAAAACAGGATAGTTAGTTTTTTTGTCATTTTGAATTACTGTATTAACGGTTCGCCGATTTTTTGGTGATGGCAAGCTACTTCAAAACTAACGATTAAAAGTAAAGTTTACCAGCTTTTTATAATCATTTTGATTTGTCATATCGGTTACTTATACATTCGCATTAAACAAACCTTTAATCTTTTTTTAAGATCATCATTTGTTAAGCATTCAACAGGTTTCAGATTATCCAAAGCGGGAACTTTCTCATTAATCCAGTTTAAACTTTCATGACGTAAAATTTCAAAAATGACCCGGGCAAGGTGCTTGTTTCCATGCAGCATATTTTTCAGAATTAATTCTTCAGGCGATGTTTGCCGGTCTTTTTTAAACACCTTTATGAATGCTTTCCAACTTGCTTCCGTGTAGAATTGTTCTAAGGCAATCATTATATTCTATCTCTTAAAAGTCCGTAAAAAAGTGTTATGCTTACTGCCGTAAACAGTGAAAATAGCAACACAAAAACTGTTTCTCCCAGGCCGAAGTAACTTTCTCGAGAAAATTCGAATAGTCCATATATTTCGCAGATGATGCTTATCAATGCCAAAATTATCAGACTTATCCTGATACTGTTTTTTAATGTAATTTTAAGAGCGGGGCGCTTGTAAATTATCAAAAGAAGAGAAGTGATGATTGCGAAAACATACAAAATGTAATTTGTATTGTTCGGATCACTGTTATGACCGGCCATTCCGACCATAAATTCGGCAATAAAAAAAAGCGGAATACTTATAATTAATACAAATCGATAAATAATAAGGCTGCTTTTAAACAGTAAATTGCTTTCCATAGGCTACATTAAAAATTTAAAACAGAAAAGGAAGACCAGAATCTGAATTATGATGGTATTACTTGTCTGGACAGAATCGGAGTTTTTTTTACTGTTTATGTAAATGTATGTGTTTAAAATTAAAGGTACTACTACTAATAATGTAATGTAAAACCAATAAAGTAAAACGGATTCTATAGATGATAATTTATAGACAACATTAAGAATCGAGCAATACGCAAATTCAATGATTATGAGCTTTGTAAAGCTTTTTGATTTCGTTCTTATTTTGTCGAGTTCATTCATTAGTGCGGTTTCTATAATAGTTTACCCAAAATTAAAGATTAAAGACAAGCAGTACAAATCCAAGCCGATATTCTCTTAGACCTTACTGCTGTTCCAATTTTTGCTTTACATTTTTCAAAACCGATTTGGTACAAAAGGTCTGATAGGGAACAGAAAAAACGGGTCCGAGTAATTTCGTCAAAATGTTTCCCGGAGTTGAGTAGGTATGGATCTTAAACAGCAGTTTGCTGTCAAGTTGTTCGACGGTGAAAGTTGAAATCCCTTTTTCAACATGACCTTCAAGGGTTTCATAACTGTATCCTTTTCGGTTTGTTTCGTTGATGATTTCATTTATCCGCACGCCAAAAATTATTTTCTGCGACATAGTTTTTACAGGTGGGATATAGACCTGCTGAACAATGGTGTCACCTGTTTTCATCTGCCTTTGTTCCTCGTTCCATTGTGTTCTGAATATCATAATGTTGTCGGGGAAAATCTGATAGTTGAAAAGAAAATCAAGATCTAATTCTTTTAAATTTTTGGTTGAGTTTATGTTGATGGTTGTTACTTTCTCTGTCAGTTTGGTTCTGTCGTAGTCCATGACTTTTTTGGTTTTCAAAAAGTCAAGGTGTTGTCTGAATTTATTTTTTTGTTCTGTCAGGTAAATTTTCATTATAAAACGGTCATTTTTTACAGGATGCTTTTTCCTATTTTAGTTATAGCAACACTATTTTCATTTCTCTTAAGGCAGTTTATGCTTATTAACTTTTCAATTGTCTTCATGATATCACTTTCCGATATTATGTTTTTGTAATTCTCGTTTATCGATGCAATATACGCTGAACCTTTGGACGGATAATTTACAAAACGTAAGAGAGAATCATCCCGGTAGGTAATTCCGTTTTTGAAAAAGATTCTGTAAACATAACCATTTTCGATAGCCCGTTCATTTCTTTTTAAACTTCGGATTAAATTTGAAATCGCTTCATGATCCGCATTTAATCTTTCGAATAGTTCGTATTCAATTCCTTTATATTCAACGGTATATGTCTTCTTGAAACTGCTGCGTCCTTCGTATTCTTCAGGTTTTTTATAATCTATTAAATTCAGTTGAAGTGCATTTTGCAAATCCTCCTGCAATTCCAGAATGTCTGCTTTATCAAGGATTACCTCGCTTATTGCTTTGTCATATTTTCTGAGTTGCACTTTTTCAGCAATGAACGGCGCGATTGGAAAGGAGTTGAAATCGGAGCAATATCCAATATGCTCATACTCGTCGCCTTTAGATAAACACATCGTTACTCCATCGCTGACCGATTCATCATTTCTTATTTTTTCATTGCTTTCTCTGGTCAGGTGACAAGGGTAGCAGACTTCTTTGGGAAGATATTTACTGTCGGTAGGAATAATGGGTGTATGGCAGTCTTCGCATTTTGGTGCAGTATGTGATTCCCACCAATTGGGACAATCTCGTGACCATTCGTCCGGTGACGGAAAGTAAAGTTCGATCTGATACCGATCCGTGTATTCTTTTGCTATTTTTCGGGCTTCCTGAACAAGAGCTTCTTCGGTTTCAAAATTTTTGTATTCTAATTCCGTTATGTTTTCTGTTTTGTAACTAAAACCGTTTTTAAATACCAAGTCAATAGTCAGCCCGATATATTCATAATCGGAATGCCACAAACACTGAACCGCCTTTGGCTTGGGCTGATCTGTCGTAAACAGTTTTTGAATTATTGTTTTTATCACTGTTGTTGGTTTTAAGATGGTGGCTCAGTTAATTTTTTCGATTTTCTATGATTACGAAAACCAATACAAAGAATAGTAAAATAGTTATTAAAAAGAGTTCTTTCCAAACCGATTTTTCACATGAATTGTATTCTTTCAGCGTTAATAGGTCTGCGTTATTCTCCAGTGATCTAAATGAAAAAACTTTCTTTTCACTTCGGAATCTTTCATAAAGACTTGTTTCTTTACTTACGGTAAAACTAATGGAATCCCTGTATTTTAAGTTCATCAGATCCTTTCGTCTGGTCTTCTCAAAACCGCAGGATTCAATACTGTACTGCATGGAATTATCGTCAACGATTTTGAAAACGATGTTTGGGACGTTATCACCTGTTGGTTCATTGATAGCTTTTTCAAGTAATTCGGCTTTAATCTCGATTAAGTCTTTGCTTTCGACTACGTTAGGTTTAGTAAAAATGAAAATTGTAGATCCCGCATAGAATAAAACAATAAAGATGTAGTACAGAATTTCCTTCTTACGCTTTAACATGCCTAAAAATACTTTAGTAAAAGGTAAATGCTTCCTGCGTAAAAACAGTAAAAACTAAAAGACAATAGTGTCAGATTTCGGAAAAAATTGGGTGCAAAGGTCAGACTTCGTTCCTTTCTGAAGATTTCTATTAGCCAGCCAAAAGTATAAATGACATTCAGAAGTATCAATAACAATATCATTCCGATAAGGAGGAAATATTCGCCGTCGCCCATTTCCATGGTTAGAGGATTTGACCCTATAATTTTTAAGCTCAACAGGATGAATAAGATCAACAGACCATTGAAAAGAAATCGTCGTAATTCCCACCAAAGGAATATATCAAATTTCGATCTGTCCGTTTTTCTGACTGCTATAAGATTTACAGGTAGTTTCACTCTAAAGGATTTTACATATTATTGATCCCATTGAATAAGCGGTTTTTAGAAATTCTCCTCACTTATTTTTAGACCATCTTTAAAGGTAACTATTAAATATATTTTACCTTCTTCAGTATAATGAATAACAGTCCCGTTGCCGTTTTTTACAGAACCTTTATCTCTTGATTTTCCTTCTTTAGTATAATTTCCCTTAACATTTACAAGCAAACCGTTATCAAATGTTTTTTCAACCCATAATTGGCCGTTTTCATAATAGTATTGGTAGACACCATCTTCTTTCCCCATTTTGTAATAGAACTTTTCCTGAAGATTTCCGTTAGGATAAAATGCCTGATACAGCCCGTCTTTTGTACCATTAACGAAATTATGGTCTAATTCCGTTTTTCCGTTTGGATACAAATAGATATGATGACCATTCCTTAAATCATTTTTATATAATCTGGTGCCATGAATTTTGCCATCGGAATAGTAGCTTTTTACAATTCCTTCAAATTTGCCATTTTCATAATTTCCAATTTCACTGAGGTTGCCGTTAGGGAAGAAGTACTTAAATTCTCCCTGTCGTTCACCTTTCGCGTAGTTTATTTCTTTTTGGATATTCTTTTTAAAAGTTTTGTCTTCAATGGTATAGAAAAGCCATTTCCCGACGCGATTTCCGTTAAGATATTTTCCTTCACCATATAATAAAAAGTGCCCGAAAACCTGCTTTGACTGGTTGTCTGTGGAAACGTAGGCGTAGTCTTTGGAAACCTCGTAATCTTTCCAAAATCCCTGTCTGAGATTATTCTTATCGGTTTCTCCGCTTGGCATAAAATTTTTATTTGCGTAACCGCTTTTCATATAGTCATTCATTAGTTCATCTTTGACAAATTGTATGTCCTGAGCAAATAAAGGGGTGGTTAACAGAAGAAAAAAGGAAAGGATAGATTTCGTTTTCATGATATTGACGCTAAAATCCTGTGGGACTTAGTAACGGTTGTTTTTGTTTCTGATGTTTACAAATATACCAAAAGTGGTAAAGGAAAGTAAGTATTTAAAACAGAATATTATCGAAATGTATATTGTCAGAAGGTTTTATTTTGCGTCGAAAAATGTATCCCAAAGCTCCTGCTGTTTTTTATTGGTATTATCAAACGGTTCTTTGCGTTTTAATTTCAGTCCGTATGCTTTGTTAGTGGAATTTTCATAATATTCAAAAGTGGATGTTTGGTTTTCTGTATCAGACTGGTTCTGAAGTAAGATAATTTGTCTGATTGGTACCAATTTCTCGTCCCTCCACTCATAAAGCGTCTTGGAATGATCCATGTAGGAGCTGCCTTCGTAAGTTTCCTCGATTTGTTTTTTATCTTTTTTGACACTATAGTCGGTCGAGTAGGAGCCGGCGTAATGAATTGTATTTGTACTGTTTGAATAGTAATAAACTTCCTGCCACGTATTGCCATTCATATTTCTGAATGTCGACGTAATAATTTCGTTTCGGTTGTCTCCATCAAGATCCTCAAAATCGATTTTGTACACGGGAATGTTTGGTTTCGCACTGCCGATTAGTTTCCATTTTCGGTTATCCAAATGGTAAAAGTTTATGACACTGTCCCTGACGTTTATTTCCGTGGCGATTATGGCTTTTTTATCAATGAATTTGCCGACAAGAAGCTGTCTGAACGTACTGTCTTCTTCAATAACAGCATTGCCGTAATAGTAGACAGAAGTGTCAGTCTGAGCTAATGCCGACACGCTCTCTAAAAAATGATCAAGAATCTGTTTGGTTGTTTTTTTAGGATCGTTTGTTTCTTTTAGAAAAATGGCATTTGAAATTACCGTATTGCTTTTTTTCCCGCAGGCAGTTACGAGTAAAAGAATTACGGCTACTATCAATGCATGTGGTTTCATTTGCCGGTTCATTTTTACCATTATTCCGTTTCCCAGCCCGGGCCGAATTTTTCGTTTGACTCAGGTTCAATGACAGTCAGATGGTTTAATTCCATTGGGTTTTCACCTTTTTTGATTCTTTTGTGCATATCCAGTAAGTCCGTCAGCAGTAATAAGATTCCTTCGTCAGATTCATTTTTACTTATTTTCAGTTTGGTCAAAGCTTTTTGAGCGGCTTCCCAAAAGAAATCCCTGTTTTTTGGCGCAAAGGTCCTTAAATCAAAATTGAAGCTGATATCTTCATTCTCTCTGAAAAAACCTCCATATCCGTTGAATTCATCCTCATTTTCTTCCCGATATACGAATTGTTCCAAGTACTGATGAAATTCCTCAGCTTGCGGAATTGTTTTCAGTTCATCGGTTATCAGTTGCAACATATGTGCCATCCGGGACCAGTTCCTTGCGAATCCGCGACCGTCTTCAAGTGTCCAAAATGCTGATGCCATATTTTTTTAGAATTGAGTGTAAAACCCTGTCTTGTTAGTGACCGTTCTTTATCAGTTTATCTTTAAATATCAAATTACTTAAAGAGATAATTATTACTATTAATAAAAGAAGAAACAACGTAATCATTCCTTTATCCATTTCCCAAAGAACTTTTATCGCGACGAACAAATTAAACAATAAGCAAACTAAGCAGGTAATTTTGATGCTCTTTTTAAATTTCTTTCTTTTCATTGTCAGATAGGGCAGTAGGATTAAAGAAGAGATCGTAATAACTGTAAAGAATAAAAAGATGTAATGCGTTAAAAGCAGACTTGCATTTTCCTTCATTCCGAGCGTTAACATAGTGAATACTACAAAGGAGACCACTAAGAATACTGAATAGGTAAACAATAAAAATCGGTATAAATCACTCATTTTTCTTAAACCGTCATTTGCTATGATCTCCTGTTAATCAGATGGAGTCCGTATCGGAGTAAATATACCAATTTTCACCTTGTCCCCACGTATCAATATGATGACCGTCAAAAGTGTGATTGTTTGTTAAAGTCGTGCTGTCACAGGGAGAATAGACAATCGTTACATTATTAAGGTTTTTGACATTCCATCCTTCATCTACAACCAATGAAATTTCATAGTTTTTATCACAGTTTTCAAAATTGTCAAAATTAATCAGAACCCGACTTATTCCAAGGTCCTCCAGCTGTTCTTTAAGATCATCGGGAAGACTTTCAACAGCTAATTCGATTTCTTTTTCACTTTTTGGGGTACGAATATAATCCGTTTCAATTTCAGCTACGACTTTATTGAAAGCTTCTTTTTTTGTTTGAAACACAGTGTTGTTTTCATTAAATATCTTTTCAAAGTTGGGATTGTAATAGGAATAGATAGTCCAACTTAGCACAAGGAATGTGATAATGATACCAAGTAGCGCTATTTTTCCTCCTGTCATTTTTGGGTTTGAGATTTCTTTTCTTGTGAATTAAGATTCTAATTCCAATTATCTATTTTGATATCATCAGGTGAAGGCTTTCCTTTTCCCGTTTCAACGAGTTGTTTGAGACTTAGCATAAAAATAGCCCATTTCATGCTGCAATGTGCTTTGAATTCTACTTCTTCACGCCAGTTTCTGTGGCCAAACAACACTATGGTATACTCTTCTTCCTGATGCAAATCGAATGTGACTTCGGTATCAATCCATTCTTCTGGGCCCGCAATAAATTTCCACTGCACTTTTTTGTCAGGTTCGAGTGATTGCACCTCCATTTCCATACTTCCCAATTCTGTGCCTTCCGGCGTAGTAAATCGGACCGTAATCGTTTTTCCGGTTTGGGAAATTCCGGAAGTTTCTTTTGTCCACCAACCTGCTATTCCTTCCGTTGTTGCCAAGGCTTCATATACTTTTTTAATAGGAGCTTTTATGCCGACTCTATGTATGATATTTACCATAATAGTTGTGTGTTTAAAGTTTTAGCAATGAATTTTAAGAGACTGATAATTACAAATGTATCGAAAATATTGACAGAAAAATTTTAAAATTTGGAGAGATATGCAAAGAGACCTTCGTCAACAGATAGTAAGAAACGGATTGCTCGGATACCCTATTTTATTTGCACTTTTCCGTTTTTAGTTCCAGCATTTTACCAACATCTTCTGCTCTTTCATATTCCTGATGATAATCAATATAAACCCATTTACCATTCTTTTTTTCTAAAAACGACTTGATTTCCGTAAAAACGGGCGATTTTTTGCCCATAAATGCAAATGCATCTTCATAAATTTCAAACTCTTTTAGCAACGTCCATTTGCTATTACAAAGCGCATATATTTTGCAAGTGTTTACCGGACTATAATCTAACTTATCAATTACCAATGCTATTTCGTCCTTATGATCAGCATTGTTGTCGCCGATATTTATTAAGCAGTACAGACCCTGGGCAGCTCCCAAATGTAGAGTATCCGCGTTCTTTTTATTAACAGTTAAGTATAGGTCCGGATCTTGTCTGTAAAACCAATCCACAACCGTAGTTTGCCAGTCATGCTCGTACGGACTGGCTGCACTGTCAATTTCAGTTTTTGTGAGTCGGGAATAATTGTGTTCAAAAAGAGTGTCTTTTATCCCGTTGCCATCAAAATCACCAATTGCAAACAATTTGTCTAATTTGCGAAGTTTAAAGGTGTCTGCTGCTGTTTTATTATCTAATTCCGGATTAATTTTTTCCGTTTTTTCCGTACAACTAAGCAGGACTAAAGCAAATGTCAACAGGGAAATTAACTTTTTCATTATTTGCAGCCTTAAAGCCCAGTTTTAAGCAATTTATCAAATTTTTTGGTTAGCAACCGCGAGTCTTCACTGACAGTATCAAATTTCGGTTTTGACAGATCAATAAGATAATGATTATTCCAGCTGTCAACAATGGTGTCGTTTACATCTTCAACGCTATGATCATGAGCTTCATAAACCCAGATCAGTGAACGGATTTTATTTTTATCATTTTTAAGCAGCCATGAAGTTTTTATAGAAACGTCTCCGGCATCACCAAAGCTTTCTGCCAATTCAATGTAGTTTGATATTTCATCTTTTTCGGAATCATACATAAATAGTTTGATTGACGAGGGTAAATATTCAGAAGGCGTTCTTGCGATTAATCCGATTCTGATCTCATCAATTGGAAATTTATAACACGCAAACAAGCCCGGCGGATCACTAAAATGAGCCTCGGCAATTTCCTTTGGGAACAGGATAACGTCCAGACTGTCAAGTGTATGTCCTTTGAATTTTTTAAAATCTTCTTCGGAGTATATTTTTAGCGTATCAAAAGAAATAGCTTCAAACTTTTTAAGTAATCCGGAGTATTTACTCTCTTTGTTGATCTCTGCTTTTTGTGTGATCGGTGTTTCCGATTTTTCATTACAGCTAAATAGCGTAAGCAGTGTAATTAAATACAGTAGTTTCTTCATCTTTAATGATTGCCAATACACGGATGTCACCTTTTTTCAGGTAATTATTATGCTTCAGGAGTTATTGCGCAAAAAATAGCGCCAAAAGAAAAGGTAGCATCACGAGTACAGAAATGATAAGTGGTTTCCAGATTGTCTTTTTTGGAAAATCAGATTCGTTTGGAAAGTACTTCGGGTAAAAGTATTTAGATAAGATCCCACCACAGGCCATATTAACGACAAAAGTCATAGATGTCATCGGTTTCTCAGGAATATTTAAAATTATCACTGAAACGATCGTGAGTGCTATCGAAAGAGCCAAAATTGTGTATGCTTCTTTCTTCTTACCGACATCTTTTAGATTTTGCATTAAAAGCACGCCTCCAAATATGGATGTAAAAAACATAGAGAAACCCCAAATTGCCTTTTCGGAATAGATCTTCGGTTTCTCAAAAATTTCAAAATTATTTACTGCTTCCGTTTTTTGGTCTTGAATTTCCATTTGAAATAAGTTAGGTTTTAAAGTTTAGTTTGGAACTGAGGGTTTAACGTTTTTTGGCTTTAAAAAGCTCGGGCGAAGTTACACAAATTTCCAAATGAAAACCAGTAACGTTCAAAACCATCGCAGTAAAAGCCATTATTCGATACTTATGTAATTTTCCCATTTATCGGTTAAATAGTGGCTGAATTTAACCAGGGTTTCCTTTTGAGAGGGCGTACAGTTTTTGCAATTCCGGTTCATCTTTGAAATCAGATCGTTTGCCATATTGGTACTTGTTTCATTTTCATATAGTAAAGAAAATTCGAGCATAACTATCGAAGTCCAGGTTTTTATATCATTGTCAGTAAAACATTTTTGATTTTCAAAATAATCTGTAAAAGCTACAGTGTTATTTTCAAGGTAGTCTAATCCTTTATATCCTAAGCCTTCTGCTAAAGCACCGTCTGCAACTTTATAGGAGTTCGTAATGACTCTGAAATAAAAATTTCGCTCGTTTTCGTCTGAACTTTTCAGCATTTCAAAAAATTCAAGTGCCTGATCGTCATTTTTGGCTTTGTTTTCGAATAATTCTTTTGCGAGTTTAGGTGTTTTAGGATCGCTCAGGAATTTCTCCAGACCACAATCTGTATTTGAAGAGACCGTTGTTTCAGTTTGAACAGACTTTTGTTCACTAACCTTCTTTTCTGTTGAAGTACCCAATTGTTCGTCTGTATTATGAATGGCATCATTTTTCTTGCAGCTGATGAACGTTGCAAAGATTCCGATTAGGACTATTTTCTTCATTTTTTGATTAGAGCTAACTTTCGGTTTTATAATTCATCAATCAGATCTTTCAGCTCTTTGGTTCGCTCTATGGTGGTTTGAATCAGGCAGTCTAATTTCAGCTTGTTTTCATATGGACCACTACCGGTACCATTATCGCCACTTTTGAATTGGCAGTTTAAATCTCTGAATTTTATCCACGCTTTTTGAGCTTCGGTCAGCGCTTTTTTTTCTTGAGGGTCAAGTCCCTTTTTTAGTTGGTTGTAAACAGAATTTAATTTGGCGTCGGCTTTTTCATAATCTTTATACAATTCGTCTTCACCGGTTACAGATTGTGAAAAGGCGAATGTTGAAAACGATACAAGTAAGATGCAGGCTGTTTTTTTCATTTTAGACTAAGTTTGATAAAGTCGGGTTAACTGTTTATTCAAAACCATCGTTGTAGTTTGTGATTTTTATTCTTCCTATTTGTTCTCCTTGTTGTATTTCAACTTTATCCATTCCATTTTGGTCTAGTGCATTAAAGATCGTGAAGAAATTTTCAACATCGGATTCCGTTTCTTTTTCCAGTATGAACTCGATACCGGTAAGCATATTTCCAGTTTCGTGTTTATTACCACTTTCCACAAATTCGCTAATGAAATTATAAGTCAGAATATTAATTCCTACGATTGGCTTGTTAAGATTTTTGATCAATTCAGGATGGCCGTTTTCTTTCCACATTAGCGGCATTTCGTCACCCATTCCATACCAATCCAATTTTTCCGTAAGCTCAAACGAGTTAATTGTTAAACTGAATTCATCCAATTGGAAGGCTGTAAATTCGAATCTTTTTCCGTTGATTTCAAGAACGATCGGTCCATCGGTTAACCATGCATCTTGTTTTAGGTCCCACATTATCCAAAATCTTTCGATTCTTTTTCCGATAAGCCCGGACAGCGTTTCATTGAATTCGATCCTGAAACTCTCAGCATTGTCGTGGAAATTTGGTTTGTATTTTGAAATTCCAAGCATACTTATGTGTAATTCATTAATGTTCCCTGACTTTATAAATGCGGGCTATATTCCCCAAAACTAAGCTTTCAGGATAAACCTTACAAGAGACAACTGACACTATTCAAACCTAAAAAAGTTTTGTCAAAACCATCATGTCAGTAATGAGTTAATTCTCCAATTTCAAGTAACTATGCTCAAAACTGAAAACCACTTTTTTAAACTGGCCTATTACATCCTGTCCGATATTTCCATAATTTACTTTACCATAAACGCCATAGTTATTTCGGTCAATTTCCATTCGTTGCAATTTTATGGCCTTGTTGCCCAGGTATATTTCCTGGTCTTTCATAACTAATACTTCTGTCGCAACTTCTTTTGCACCGGCACCGGCGGATTTTATTGTTTCCAAATTTCCGTTAAGGTCCAGATCAGATTTGAATGTGTCGTAAAATGATTTATTAAATAGGCTGTTCTGTGCGCCGCTGTCAAAATTAAACGGCAAGGTTTTGCCTTTGTAGGTTATCATAACAAATGCCCGAAGCTGGTCTGTAAACAGGTTTTTTTCGATTTTTTCGGTTTCCAGGTTTTTTGAAAATGTAAGTTTATCTTTTTCGATGGTAATTGTCCCTAATTCTTTGGTTATCGGAAAACCAATGATTCCATTAATAACATACCCAGCAGTAGGAAATGTAAATGCGTCATCAGGATAAACTAAAAACATCGCATTCCATATTTTTAATGTTCCCAAAGTAAACTCGGGGGCAATGGCTACAAGGACTTTGTTCCTTTGCCCTGAAAAACTCCCGACCGAAATAGTATTATCCGGCAGAATAATCATGCCCATTTTCTTAGCCAGACTTTCTGTGATGCAGCTGATTCCCGCACCGGTGTCAAAAACAAAATCAGATTCCGTTCCGTTTGCGCTGACCTTTGTTGTGATTAAATTGGCCTTATCTTTTATAGTGGGAAAGGTAACCGAAGAAAAAATCTGTATAGATTGTGCCGGTTTGCCTCGCAGCGCCTGCCAGATACGCTGTGCATTGATTTCGTCCGTCAATTCCTCCTTGGTGAAATGCTTTTGAAATTTGGTTGTTAAGGTTTTGGAGGTTGTGTAGGCCAAATCATAATTAAACTGCTTAATATAGTTGTCATTCTTCAGCTTAGTGAATTCAAAAGTATTGATAATCGGATTGTTTTTCAGACTGTCTAAATAGCGGTTCGATAATCCGGGGTTATTGCACACATTGGCATACAATCCTTTATAAAAGTAGTAGTCCGAACCTTTTTGTTTATTGTTCAGACTGTCCATTTTAACAAACTGATGCTGTTTGCTTAATTCTTTTAAATTGAGATCCGGGCTTAGTTGTCCGAATACTGTTTGTACAGTCAATAAAAAACAAAATAGAAGTTTGCCTTTACTTTTCATCAATGGGTGGTTTTGGGTCTAAATTACGGTTTTTTCGTATATTTTCTAAGTATCCTTTTGTTTCCAGTTTCGTTTGCCTTTGTTAGCCTTTTCAAATTCGTCTTTCCCTAAAATATTCTCGTCCAGAGCCATATCGGTAGCGCAGTAATTTTTGAAGAACTCTTCTAGTTTGTCTCTTTTTTGCAGGACTTCATCATTGATGTAATTAACGTCGATGTTAATGCAAATCGCGCCAATCAGACCATAATCGTTGCGATAAATCGGTATGGTGGTGCATTTGAATTTTCTTTCGCCGATATTCAGCTCATAGTTCAATTTATCTTCCTTACGTTCTTTTCGTTTTTTCAGATCAAGCACCAGCATCGTGGTTCCCATTCCGATTTTTCTTCCGCTCACTTCGCCATTTTCAATTTCCACAATGGAACGGGAAGGATTCATAAGGTTGTGAAGGAGGATCTCAATCCCCATGTTTTTAAATGTCTGCCCAAGCAATCGCACGATGACTTTATAATTTTCCAGAAAAGCATTGTTGTCATCTTCAATTTTAGAACCGTGATACACCTGATACAGTTTTTCATATTGTTTTAATTCGGTGTGCTCAAGTTGGTTTCTGACATTGTTCTGCTCACCAATGAAAATTAACTGTCGTGCCGCAGTGTAATCTTTATTCTTTAAAAAATAATGAACGGCCAGTCGGAAATCTTTGAGATTGAATTGCGGAAAATTATGCTGATCCGGTTCAAAGGGATAAAAGTCATATTCATCAAGATCTTTACCTCTTGATTTGGCTTTTTCCCGATATTTCCCGATGAAATAACCACCGGCAAATAACAATAAAGAGACAATTACTTCCGAAAGCACCGGCACAAGTACGGAGTGCTCGACATCTATTTTCAAAAACATAATCAGAAACTTTTAACCGGTTATTAAAATAATTTAAAGTTGCATTGCAGCAAATACCATTAATGTTCCGTAGGTTTTAAATAATAGGATAGCTTTATTAGGTTACTTACAAAGTTACCAAAAAATTAGGAAGAAAAATTTGAAAAATGGGAGGGAAGTGGAAAGATCGATTTTTGCAATACGGACTAAAATTTTGTCCTTTTAATGCCATTTATCAGATATCCCAAAGACCCTGAATGTCAATAATTTTCCATTTAGAACCAACTTTTTGCAGATACAAAGCATTGCCAAATTTGGTTTCCTTTGAGTAGATATCTATTTCTACGTATACTTTCTGATTATCAGCGGAAAATATCGGATAGGAAATCCTGATGTATTCAGCATTTGGATTTTTTCGGATAGTGCCCGTTGCTATAGCTTTTCTATTTCGTAAGATAGTTTCAGGAAGCTTGAACGATGTTGCGCAATTTTGATGAACAAAATTTAAAGAATCATTTTTTCCAAAAAAGGAATGCCCATCGATTTTCACAACTAATAGTTTTTGGACGTATAGGTCCCGGTTAAAATCTGAATTTATTTTATGGTAAGTAATCTTTTTGTAAATAGTATCTAAATCTGTTTTGACATTAAGTCGTTCAAGACTATTGCAAAATGGCAAATTAAGCGTGTCATTGCTGACAAACTGAAGTATAGCCTGTGAAATTGCTATTGATTCAGTTTCTCGTACTTTATCATTACAATGCTCCAAACTGTTTTTGGAACAATTTAGAAATAGCAAAAGCGATAGGAATAACAGTTTCTTCATGTAAAAAATTGATCTTTACAAAACCTCTTTTAACGGTAATTTGCCTGATTCTTACTTCGGCCGCGGTAAAGAATAAGCAATTTGTTTAATGCTCTTTGATTTGTATTGTAGTCATCAATTTTTAAATGCTCAGATCCTCCCGGATAGTTATAAATTAAGTAATAGTGCGTATGTTTTCCGGAACCTTGACTGATTGCCTCTTCGTTTCTGATTTCGGCCCATTCATAAAACGGTGTTGAAATGGTTTTGATTCCTTTGCTATTAATGATAATTTGAGGTTCTGTATTTGTGGCTTCTTTATATTCTTTGAAACCCATATAAGCACCTAAAATTGCCACTATTGAGCCAAATATATAATTGTCGGTTGCAGCAAGTAAATAAATTCCAAATCCTAAAAAGACTAACATAAGTACCATTTCAAAGAAATTTTTTCCTTTTGAATAGTAGATAATTGTTTCATTTGGAACCGTCACGTCATCGTGAAATACGTCCTCTTGTTTAAATTTGTTTTGTAAGGAATTCCATTTCCCTTTGTCTGCAGAACTGCGTATTTCTGTTTTTTCAAAAAAACTGTTGTCGGCCCAAATCAATTTTTCCTGAACGGCTCTTTTTTTAAGTTCGTGCACATTTCGAACATTCTCAAAAGCCCAAAGTCGCCATTTTGTAATCATTACGCTCCAGTAAAGCCAGGCAAAACCAAAAGCAAATATAAATCCTGCAAACGAGATCCAAGCTGGAAAGATTTTTAGGGTTCCTAAATAAACACAGGCTACAATTGTTCCAAACATAATTACCATTACAGGATAATTTACCATTCTGCGTCCTTTTGCTATTGCTTCGTCTACGGTTACAGTTTCATTCATATATTTTATTTTGTGTCGTTTAACAATCTTTATAATCTTTATTCGGGACAGGCATTCTTTTAGGTTAAAAGAGAGCCAAATTTATAAAAAACACCCTATAAATCTACCATTTTAGATCAGCGAGCTCGTCGTATTTATTGGCTTTGAGGATCATTTTTTTTCATTCTCCTTTGCCTGCTCGTATTCTTCCAAAGTTATACGGCAAAAAACAGTAAAATAGCGGAACCATTTGTTTCCCTATGCCTCATAATAAAATTGTTCAAGGTTGGTCATACTGTGTATGGATTTTAGCCTTTTATTTATTTTGCCAATAGTTTCGCCAGTTCTGTTTTATATTCTTCATTGTCTGTTATGCCATCATGTCCCTGTCCGTATAATGTAATTAACGTGTCCTTATTTTTAAATTCCTGTTTCAGTTTCAGTGAAGAACCATAATATATAACTTCATCCTTATTTCCATGGAATATCACTACAGGCATTTTGCATTTTTTCAGATAGTCGTTTGTAGCCAGTTTGTATTTTAAAATAAAGGTAGGAACAAAGGGAAAGCGCTGTCTCATCATATCGGTCAGATTGTAGTAGGGCGCTTGTAAAATCAATAATTTGGGATTATTTGCGCAGGCGAGTTTTGCTGCGAAACCTGTCCCGATTGAATAGCCTAATACAATTATTTGGTCTTCCTTATACCTTTTTTTCAATTCGTTATACGCTTGCTGATTGTCTTCGAACAATTGATCTTGTCCGTTTATTTGGCCTTCACTTTTCCCGTAACTTCTGTAGTCAACTATAAAAACATCATAATTTAAGTCCGTATAGGTTTTCGCAACGTTTCCCCAATTACTTAAAGAACCGGCGTTCCCATGCAGATAAAATATAAGACCTTTTGATGTGTCGGCTTTGAACAGAAGTCCGTTGATTGATTTTCCGTCTTTCGATTTTATGTTTAATTCTTCAAATTTTGCTGGAAATTCAAACTGATAGTTTTTATCTAACTTTTGAGGAAAGAAAATCAATTTCTCCTGAAAAAAATACAGCAGAACACATAAGAACAGATAAACTACAGCAGCGATTTTTAGGATTTTAAATACCGTTTTTTTCATAGCTTGGTTACGATGAGGCGTTTGTTACAATGACTTTCTGCGATGGTTCATGTTGCCGATTTCAAAGAACGCGTTGATTTGAAAAAATTTAAAAGTCGGTTCAACATAGTTCAATTATGAAATGATTTGGGTAAAGTTTCCTCTCGTTTTTGAATGCAAATTATTTCTCTAAAATACCTTTCTCTACACTATCATCCAGGAGTTTTTCCGCATAATTCCATAGTTCTGTTGAACCATTTTTTATTACTTTTTTCTTATCGTAGACCGTTTGATATTTTACGCCGAATTCTTTCCACGTTCCGCCGTTATTGGAAGTATTTTGCAAAAGAGGTTCAAGGCGGTCCATTGATTTTGCAAATTTAGCTTCATCTGAAATACCATCTTCAAATTCGGTCCATATTTCAATAAATTCAGCAGCCTGTTTCTCGGGCAACATTCCGAAGATCCGTTTGGCCGATTTCAGTTCTTCCTCCGTATTGGTATGATTCTTATTTTGATCGTAGATGAAAGTGTCGCCGACGTCAATTTCCACAATATCGTGTATCAGCAACATTTTTATGACCTTCAGCAGATCAATTTTTGCATCAGAATATCCACTTAGGACCATGGCCATCACCGCTAAATGCCAACTGTGTTCCGCGTCATTTTCGTTGCGGTCGCTGTTGAAAAGTTTGGTCCGCCTTTGGATGTATTTTATCTTATCGATTTCTTTGATAAACTCAATTTGCTTCAATAAATCTTCTCGTATCATTTTCGTATCATTTTACACTATTATTTTTGATAACCTTTCACCACTTTTTGAAGCGGCGGATTTTAGTTTCAGAGCCTTACAAAGATACCGAAAAGCTAAAAGAAAAACTGAAAATAGGAGAGAAGAGGAAGTAGTAATCCCGCTAGCTGCTGATTGCTTTCTTTTGGCCGACAAATCGTATCACAGAGCCTTTGCCATTGTGAAAAAGACCTTCATTAAGCTCAATTTCCTTTTCTTCCAATTCTATAATTTCGTAATTCGGGAAATCGGATTTTATTTCGTCTATTGAGAATAAGCTTTCAATGTCTTTCGGGCCACCCACTTTTTCATTCGCAGTCACATAATCAAGGTGTTTTTTGCTGAAGGCTTCGAAAATAATGATTCCGTCATTTTTTAAGTAGTGATCCAGTGTCTTGTGGATAGGCGACTTGATATCGGCCGGGAAGTGTGCGTAGATCAATGCAATTACGTCAAACTGATTTTTTTCGAGATTTAAAGTGTCCAATTCACCAACCTGATAATCAATTACGACTCCGTTTTTTTCGGCAAGTTTTACTGCTTTTCTTTTGCCTTCAGAACTAATGTCAAATGCTGAAACTCTCCATCCCAGTCGGGCTGCAAAAACAGCATTTCGTCCTTCTCCTTCGGCCGGAAAAAGAACCGTTCCGGGAGTTAGTTTGGTCAATTGTTCTTTTAAATAGTTGTTTGGTTCTTCACCATAGGCGAATTCTTCGTTGCTGTATCGGTCGTTCCATCGGTCAGTCCAGATGTCGTTTGAATTTAAGTTGTTGTTCATACTATTTTGGGGTTTTATGTTTTCGACTTCGGATCTCAAAGGTACCAAAAATACTGCAAGAAAAATTGTATAAATCATGTAAAGAAACAGTGGCGCTTCTAAAAGTCTACATCCCCTGAAACTACCAAGGTCCTTTCTGTTTTACCTGATAAAAGCGATTGCCGTCAAACCGGTAAAGTCCGGAGCCGCCGCCCCACCACATGGTTCCCGATTGGTCCTGGTACATACTTTGGATACAACAGTTGATTCCGTCTTTTTCTTTAAATACAGTAAACGCTTTTGGATCTTTTCTGCTGAGAGAAGGATCGAATCTGGTCATGCTGCCTCGGGCTGAAATCCAGATGATACCCGACCTTTCCTGATAAATACCCCAAACGTCACTTCCGTTTTCCTGCGTTTTGAGATACATAAAGGTTTTTCCGTCATACCGACAGATACTGTCTTTCAGTGTAAACCAAAAATTTCCGTCGTTATCTTGTAACATGCCCCCGGAATAGTTACTGCTCAGACCTTCTTTTTCTGAAATATTTGAAACCGTTTTTCCGTCAAAGCGATAGACGCCGCTATCTTCTGTAGAAAACCAGATATTTCCTGTTTTATCTTCCATTATCCCTTTAACTTTTACAGTGGAAGGAAGCAAAGGAAATTGCGAAAAAGGCATTCCGTTGTTCGTATCAGCAGCAGGATCATATCTGAAAACGCCACTTCCGGTGCCTACCCAAAGGGTACCGTTCTTATCTTCCAGAATACTTCTTCGGCCAATCTTTATATTAGTCAGCCCACTTATCTCTTTATAATTTTTGAACGTTTTCCCGTCATATTTAAAAAGTCCCTGTTCCGTGCCAAACCACATGTCACCTTTTTTATCTTCCGTAATTGAAAAAACACTCATGCCAGTAAAACCATCTTCTTTGGTATAATATCGTAACGATTTCTTATCATACCGAACAGTCCCTTCGCCACCGGTTCCGAACCATAAATTTCCCTTCGAATCCTGAAAAATGCTCAAAATATATTGGCCCACCAGCGTAGTGTCAAAGTCGGGATAGATACCCTTGAAGTCGGAATTTCGAATAACGGCCGGACTGGGAGCGGAAATAGTTGCGTTTTGAGGCCCGAGTGTAGTTACTTGTCCGCTACAGGTTGCAAAAAAAGTTAAAAAGCTAAAAAGTACAATTTTGTTCAGTGCCATAATTATAATTTTTGACATGTCTCTTTGGAGTAGTGGCGGGGCGTAACCATTGCTACTTACAAATATATCAAAAAGACTAAAAGGAAAACCTGAAAAACGGTGAGAAGTGAAGCTTTAGACGTTGGTTGAAACCCTTACTGTAAACCTGTTTTTTTACAACTGATATTTTCGGCCATTCTGTAGGTTGTATCCGCAACTGTTGCGTAGTATATTTTAGCGACATCACATTCACAATTTTCTTTTTTCAAGGTAACAAGTACAATTCTTGGTCCGAGCGGCGGATAATTTCCGTGCCCGCGGTTGGTAACTTTAAAACCTTTCTTTTCCAGTTTATCAACGAGTATTAGTTTTTCATTATTGTCTTCTGGAATAGAGGTGGTTAGCGAGTCATACAAGTCCCGAAATTCAATCCGTTGCCCGTTTGCGTTTTTGATTGTCAGTTCCAGTACCTGATCTTCAAAATTTAAATCCGACGTTTTCTTTTCAGAGCACGAGACCAATAAAATAAAGACAAGTAAAAAAGACAGGTTTTTCATAGGGTGATTCCCCAATTTTATATTGTTAATCCCGAAGCATGTCCAGATTGCATAAGTTCTTTTTTTCGCTTTCGGTTAGATTTTTAAAATCATATTTCATTTCCATCATCTGGCTGGGATGTGATTGTCGTTGTAACTAGTACAGAATTGATTCTGCGGTTAAAATGGCAGATCACTTTTTTTAACCAAAAAAAGCTACAACATTTCAGTTATAGCTTTTGTTTTATAGCTAAAAGTCGGGAGAATCCAAACTATATTTTATTCAATAGTCACGGTTTGCTCCGAAGTAACCTTCATTTTCATTCTCATTGTCATTTTTTCATCCATCTTCATTGTCATGTTCATTGGCAAGTCAGAAGTGAATTTTGTTAAATATTGTTCTTTGATATTATATTCGGCTATTCCGGTTCCTGTTCCTGTAGCGGTCATATTGAACTGCTCTTGCTCCATGTCCAATCCCAGTGATTGCTTTAAATCGAAGTAGGCAACGTTTCCGTTAATTTGCTTTAAAAGATATTCGATAGTTACTTTGATCTGTATAGGCTTCATGTTTTGAATAGGAATAGACATTGGGATCTCACTTTTAAAAGTATCGCCAATTTTCATTGGTTTTTTTGGAAACGTTATTTGCTCCTGAACATTCTCAAGCATTGTTATCAGCGTTTTTTTCATTTCTTCTGATATTTGGTTCCCGGTTATAGACTCTACTTTGAATTTATTGTCTGCACTATATTTACCCAAAATCGTCATTCCGGCATAGGGCATTTCCTGCGTTGTGGTTTCTCCTTTTATGGTATTGGAGGAAGTCATTTTATTGTAAACCATTTTTGCCGGAAATTCACCATTCTTTTTTAGGTCGTAGGTGAATATGTCGGTCGACAGATTCATTGTAGTTTGAAGTTGGATAGGTAATTCGATGCCTTTACTTTTAAGTTGCTCGGTTGTTTCTTTGTCGGCAATAAAATCAAGTTCCGTCTGCGACCCGGTCTTCAGTTCTGTCTTGTATTTTTTATTCGGACTGAACTTAGATTTAAAAATAATACTTTCCTGCGCATAAGAAAACGTTGCTGTACAAAATAGGAAAATAAAAAGTAATGGCTTATTCATTGTTTCTGTAAGTTTGCTGCTAAAATCAGGATGGATTTTAGCAAATGTTTTTTATTAATAATGGCCGCAAATATACCAAAAAAACGCAGCAATAGTGTGGATTTACATCGTTAGTTAGGCATCTGTAACCCACATCAAAACAGGATATTAAACAAAAGCCGCAACAATTATGCTGCAGCTTTTTGTTTTTTATAGTTCAAAGTCGAAAGACCTGGCACAGTGACAAAGTAAATAATTATTCTCAGTCATTCTTGTTCTCTTGACTCTTGTTTCTTGCCTCTTGCTTCTTGCTTCTGCCTTCTGCAATCTGCCTTCTGCTTTTCCCTTCTCCCTTTTCCCTTGCCATCTGCAATCGCTAATTATTATAAGGATCCATCAAACCACGCGAGGAATAGTCCCTCTGATACCAAAACTGCCCCGGATTTACAAAACCTTCAATTTCATTGCTGTAAATGTAATCCGGTTCTTCCTGCTCTATATTTTTTTTGTAAGCAAGCTTAGCACGCAGTTTCGTCTTAAATTCTCCCTGATAAACCGGCGTTGCAAATTCCCATAATTCGTTAGATGCCAGGAATAGGATATGATAACTGTTGCCACACCAGCTGCTTGGTAAATACTCAATATCTTTCCATTTACCGTTTTTATCCTGTGCCTGAATATTTAGATACAGTCGACTGTCCTGAGCGTCAAAAAACAAAGAGTCTTTAGAAGTATTAGCCACGACCAGTTTAATTCCATCATATTTATCGGCCCATTTGGTTTTTTGTTTGGGATTAAGGATGATCTGTAAGGTATTTGGAGAAAAAGATACCGCAGAATTGACTTTCTTAGAACTGTTATTCGAGCCGCCCCATCCGCCATATCCTTCAAGTTCTTTTTTGCGTTCTGATGCAGCATAATAATAACCTCGGTTCATAAAGTCGATGTTTAATTGTTTTGAGGAGTTTTTATCATCGTTTTTCCAAACCTGTTTTCCCGATTGATCGATGTAACCCGTGATTCCGTCCTGCATCACGTAAATAAGATCGTTCTTAAAACCAAATTCAATATCATGAAATTGTGGTTTTACAATTAGATTGTTTGTTGTGTTCCAAAATCCGTAGCGGTACGAATAGTCATCACTTTGAACACTGATATCTTCCTGCATGAAAATAATGTTTCCCCTTCTTATTAAGCGTCCGTGGTCCCAGTTTTTTAAATAATTGGGTTCAATAACAAATTTTCCGTTTATATCTATTGCTCCCCATCCATTTGCGGTTTTTACAAAAGCTATTCCGTTTTGGAACAAGTATTCCGGTTCACCGTTGTACGTTTCATACAGAATTTGATCAAACGATTGCGAGGTGACGGTTTTGCCTTGCGTGTCAATTAAAAACCACTTTCCCTTATATACTTGTGCAAATGCCCTGTTAAACGTAAAAGGTGTGATTTTATCCCAGTCCCGATTTGAAAACAGTAGTTCTCCTTTTGAATTAATTGCGCCTGCAAAATCATAGCGCTTATCAGAAGACCATGTTTTAATCGTATCGCGATTAACGGAATAAATGCTTATACTGGCAATGTCCTGATGGAAAGTGTCATTGCCGTGCTCCATGGTCCATTTTTTTGACGGAACCGTGAATCTGTGATTTCCTTTCAGATCAATAAATCCTTGATCGTCTCCGTTTGGATCGTCTTCTATTAACACTACTTCTGCATAACCGTTTTTAAAATTGTCTATTCTCTGATATTTCCCATAGTTTACGATCCAATGGCCAAGGGAATCAATGACTCCCTGCTCATAAATTTTAGTTTCACTGTCTTCGTCGGAATGTTTATTATCCTTTAGCCCTCTTACGACGGCAACGCCATTGGTGAAGGTATTAATTCTTGCAAACACAGTATCCACAATTAATTTACCCGATTTGTCGATCAGACCTTGTTTATCAGTTTCTGTTGTTACCTGCGTAAATGATTTGTTGCCAAAAGGTTGCATTTCTTTATAGTTATGTTGGAAAAGAATCGTTCCTTTTTTGTCGATTATGAAAGGTTTACCGTCAATATAAACTTTTGCAAGTCCGTTCTTAAAAACATAGGCAATATCATATTTTGGCGGAATCGCAAAAGTTCCGGTTTTGTCAATGTATCCATAAGTTCCGTTTACCCGAACCGCGGCAAGTCCTTCCGAAAATTTTAACGCTTCAAGAAACTTAGGCTTGATAACCATCTTACCGGTCTTATCAATATATCCCCAACGGTCTCCCTTCATAATAGAATAAAGGTTTTCCTTATCCTGTCCGAAAGCTTTAGAAACAAGCATTGTAAGTAAGAAAATTTTAAAAAGTAATTTCATTTTTGCACTGTTATTTACGATTGGAACCGATTTTATAAAATTGCCGATATAATGTATTAAGACTGACCGATTTCTTCGATCAGGTTTTTAGGTTTGTCCTTCGTTAATTGCCGCCCTTTTTTTATAAGGAAATAGATCAGCCAGCTCATAAGCGCTATAAAGAGTATAACCCCAAAAATATATCCTGCTTTTTCAGGGCCGGATTCTTTAGGAGCTTCCGCCAACGTATTAATTACTGACATTATACTACCCAGAGCCAGAATAATACCTACAATCATTAAAATTATGCCCAGAAGTTTCCGTAAAATAGTCATTGTTTAAAAAGTTTTGGCGATTATGGATGTCTTTATTGATTCCTACAAATATATCAAAAACCGTTGCAGAATAAAGCTAAAAAAGCAGAACAGAGGTATGAAACTATAGTCCGATTTGATAAAGTCCTCTAAAGCGCATAGTTAGAATATCCGTGCATTTCTTTCTGAATCGGTTTAAAATTTCCCTTTATGATTTGAGTCATAATTATAAGGTTAAGCGACAGCTAATTTTGTGGGACAATAGAAATAAATTAACAAATGACTACAGAACAAAAAGAACTTATTAAAGCGACAATTCCCATTTTGCAAGCGGGTGGAGAAGTACTGACTGCTCATTTTTATAACCGTATGTTTACCCATAATCCCGAATTGAAGAATGTTTTTAACATGGGAAATCAAGCCAACGGAAGACAGAAAACAGCTTTGGCCAATGCAGTATTGGCTTATGCGGAGCATATTGATAACCCAAGTGTATTGGTAGGTGCACTGAAAAGCATGGGAACCAAACACCGAAGTTTAAACATACAACCGGAGCACTACCAGATTGTGGGAAACCATCTTATCCATTCGATTGCCGAAGTAGTAGGTGAAGGAGCTACTCCTGAAATACTGGATGCATGGACTGAAGCTTACAATGAACTCGCTGCGATCATGATTTCCATTGAAAAAGAAATGTATGCGGAAAACGATGCAAAACCTGGGGCCTGGAACGGCTGGCGTAAATTTGTCATCAGAAATATCGTTACCGAATCGGAAGAAGTAAAATCATTCTACCTGTATCCGGAAGACGGTCAGCCAATCGCCGGCTACAAAGCAGGCCAGTTTGTGAGCGTACAGGTATATGTACCGGAACTGGATCTGTTACAACCAAGACAATACAGTTTGTCCAGCGCGTTTGATCCGGAATTTTATCGCATTTCGGTGAAAAAAGAAGCGGGTATGGAAGGCAATCCGTCCGGGATGGTTTCACAAACACTTCATGGTAAAAACATAGGGGATACCGTAATGCTTTCAGCGCCCGCAGGTTTATTCCATTTGCAGCAGGATGATAGAAAGCCGTTGGTATTGATTAGCGGTGGTATCGGACTGACACCAATGCTGAGTATGCTGGAAACCAATAAAGCCAATCGCGGGCAGAACAAGAATGTCTGGATTCACGGATGCCGTAATCATTCGGTACATGCCTTTCAAACCGCAGTGGAGCAGCTCAAAAATGATCTGCCGTTAGAAACCTATACGTTTTATGATTCGGTTGCTGATTTTGATAACAGCAGCAATCAGGTAATTGCGGGCCAGGTAGATCTGGAAAAATGTAAAGAAGCCATTTTACTGGAGGATGCCAACTTCTATATTTGTGGCCCGGAACTGTTTATTAAAAAGCAGTACAACGCTTTGATTGACCTCAGTGTAAATAAAGAAAATATCTTTTATGAGGAGTTTGGTCCAAGCGTTATAAATTTGAATTAATACCAGTGGTTTGGTAATTTGTGTTTTTTTTATGTCTCCCGAAAGGAGCAAAAATAAAGGAAGAGCAGATAGCTGCTCTTCCTTATTTAAATCACAACCCAGTTGCCGGGTCGTTATACTTTCTTTCCAAACAATTTGAGTAGTTGTTGTTGGGACATGTAAAATTCTCCCTTACTCGTCTTAAAGTAGATTTGAAATGGAGGTCCCTGAAAACTTGTGCATGTAACATCTTCATCTCCTAATTTAAAAGTCTTCTTGTAATTTTTATTTGCTTTATTTTCTTTGGTAAAAAAGGAATTAAAAAGTTTATACAGTTCCTCTAAATCATTACCCGTTTCCTTAAAATTTATTTTATTGTTTTTTGTGCCCGACAGTCCGTACTCCAAGGTATATACTTTCGTTCCGTCAACCATTTCCGATTTTAGTGCAGCATGTGAATTTTGACCGTTGGTAAAACCGCCAATAACGGTAATTTTTTCCGGAGAAGCAGAAGTTTCCACAATTTGGGCATTAGTAAAACTAAAAATTAGCAGAAACATGAAAGTGCATAGTGTTTTCATAATGTGGTTTCGTTGGTTTTTAAAAGTGGTATTTATTTTTTCGCCGACATGGTAAGTGACGGTTCTGACAAATGTAACAAAAAGTTACAAAGAATAAATCCAAATTACAAGAAGTAAATCAATAGTAAGTCTTTTAATTCGGCACCAAAAAATAAAATTAAAATGTAACAAAACAACTTAAGTAACGTCTACTGTCTCAAACCTTTACCTGATAAGTATGAAAAACAAAATGTGTCTTATATTAATAGTGTTGTTAACTACGTTGGGTTGCTCTGCAGACAATGATCCACAGCAGGTTCAGTCGCAACCCGTTAAAACAGTTATCTATTTGATCCGCCACGCTGAAAAAGAAGATTCCAGTGCCAATACGAATCTGTCCGCTGCTGGTTTGATACGGGCAAACAACTGGGCTGCCCTTTTACAGGATGTGCCGTTCGATGCCTTTTACAGCACTAATTATAACAGAACACTTCAGACCATACAACCCACTGCAACCGCTAACGAAAAAGAAGTGATACTGTACGATCCCGCAAATTTTTCACTGGCGGACGTGGTAATAAACCATAAAGGAAAAAATGTATTTATAGTAGGGCACAGCAATACCATTCCGCCATTGATCAATGCCTATTTAGGAGCGGCCATTTATCCGAACATGGCGGAAACAGAATTTGGTAATTTGTATAAGATCACTATTATGGATGGCGTGGTTTCGCATGTAATGACAGTGCATAATTGATGGCAGGTAATTCTTTCAAAACACACTAAAATCGGGAAAAGATTCCTATCAACATTGTCATTCAGGTAATGCGCAATTCTCTTTTTCAAAGCGCTAAAAAGCAAATATTACTATTGATAAACAAACTCACTGGCCTTAAAAACCTTTACCCATTTCTCAACGAATTTATCTTTAAGTTTCGCTTCTTTTACAGCAATGAAATTGGAATACAAAGCTGTTTTTCCGGTGGTAATATAATAAAGTTGTGATTCAGGATTTTTGTCATCGTGAAATGAAGCCGCCTCAATCTTAAACAGGATCCACGGATTTTTCGCATCACCCGGACTTTTTTCAACAACAGTAAACTTAGCATTATCGGAATTTTCTTTGGCTTTCGCATAGATCATATTCATGACATTTTCCACCGGAAGGTTCTGCCCGCCTTTTATGAACATCATATTGCCCATCAGGGTCCATTTCTCAAGTGATTCCTTTTCCGGAATTAATTCGATCATATGTATTTGCCCGTCTTCCTGGTTGGAGCCGACCTTCCATTTATATTCTTCCGGCCAGACAATTTTCAGGTTTTCTGTTTCCTGAGAAAATGCGGAGTGGGTAAGAAACAGTACGAAAAGGAGGGATAGTAAGTGTTTTTTCATGGTTTTGTATTGTTGATGTTATTGTATTGTTAATTGTTATTCAAATGTTTGAAGGACCTTATAATTAGTTACAGATTTCTACTTACAAAATTCTTTAATTCCGATGTCAGCTTCCGGTTCTCCGTATTTTTTGGCGTTATACAAATCTGCGCAGAAGTCCGTATATCCAAGTTTTTGTTTTGCTTGCGCCAAAACAAGATAACCATAACCATACTTCGGATTTATTTCGAGTGATTTAGAAGCGTCTTCAAACGATTTTTGATATTGTCCCAGTTCTAAAAATAAAAATGACCGATAACCAAAGGCTCTGAAAAAGTCCGGTTTTATTTCTAACGATTTATTAAAGTCCTTTTCGGCCTCTTTGTATTTTTTTAATTTCCTGTAACAAAGTCCCCTGTCTATATAGGGAACATGATTTTTAGGATTTAATTCAATTCGTTTTGTTGAATATTCTATGGCCTTTTGAAAATTATTCTGGTGGTAATACAATAAGCTTAGATTATCATAAAGCAGATCCAGAGTAGGATTAGCAAGAGTTAATGCTTTGAGATAATCACTTTCTGCCTTTTCAAAGTCTTTAAGTTGAAAATAGCAATAACCCCGATTTAAAAAGCAATCGGATATTGAACCATTGCTTTCGATTAATTTGGAATACGCAGCAATAGCCCGTTTATAAGATTTACTTGCCGCCAACAAATCGGCGCCGAAATGTAGTTTTTGAGTAGTCGTTCCTTTGCATATTGAATCGGGAATTTCCAAAACATTATAGTTGCCCATTTTTATGGCGGTTTCTTTGTCAATACAGGCAGCATCTATATTCAGGAGGGAACAATTTATTTTAGACCTTGCGGAATAGGCTTGCGGATATTTATCGTTGAGCACTATAGCTTTATTTATCATCTGTAAGGCCCTCTCATAGTTTCCGTTTTCTGCTAAAAGAATTGCCAGGTTGTTATATAGCTCAGGTGCTTCAAATTTATTCGCCAGAGCCTTTTCGTAATCACTTTCTGCGGTTGCAAAATTTTTTAATTGCTGGTTTACAATTCCTTTCCAATAAAAATATTCTCCTGCAGGGTCAATCGAAACCGCTTTTTCTAATGCTGACAAAGAAGGGTCTAATTCTCCTATTCTATTATGAAGCAATCCCTTTTCATAATAATAGGCAGCCTTTTTAGGATTCAATTTAATGGCTTTGTCTATACTTGATTTTGCTTCTTCATACTTATAAAAAATATAGGATGCTTTGGAATACCTGACCCAATATTCTGAACTAAGGGTGTCCTTTTGATGGTTTTCTTTTAATTTTTTAACGGCAGTCATTGCGTCAATCATAGAGTTTGTCTTGATTAATGCGTCAATTTCCTTGTATTTATTGGCAGTCTGCCCGAAACTTGTCAAGCAGCATAAGAAGAAAATAAATGCCCTTAGTCGTAATGTATTCACCGTATGTATTTTGTCTTTAAAATTTGCAACTATTGTCCCATCGTCTTTGTTTCAGGCGAATATTAGCTATTGTTTTAAACCGTTTAGCTTTTGTATTTTTTATTATTAATCATTCAACAGTTTTTGAAATCTCCAATTTTCGACTTTTTTAATCCTAAGTATTCTATCTGCAAGCTCAGAATTGTATGAACATCTCGTCTTTTCAAATCCAATCCAGTTGGGGAAATGTTTTTTTGCCATTTCAAAAATCCTTTTGTCAAAACTTTTAGAGCGCATAACGCCCACATCACTGTCGGGTCCCACAATTAATTTCATTCTATGGTTAATGACATATTTAAAAGCATCTTGCAGGTGATGATTTCTAAGTTCCCATAACCCTTCGTCTTCCCAAATAAATGCTCCGTACATCGTTTCATATTCCACTTTAGGATTAATTATTTTTGATTCTGCAGGTAATGTTTCCTTATTTCTAACGAAAGTAATCCAAATCCATATTTTTAAAATAAAATCCATCATCATTAAGAGGTACTATATAAAAGCTAACGTCCCTATGGTTTTGGGTCAGGCGGATATTTTAATCCCCAAACCTTTCCATTAAGACTTGAATATACAAAAAGATTGTTCCACAAAACAGGCAAACCTAACTTGCACAAAACCGCTGTTATCAGCCTTTAATCTTTCTTTTGTTCTTTGAAAATATCTTCCAGAAGATCTTTATGTTTGGTGTATTTGTAAAGATTTCTTTCTTTTAGTATCGAACCCAATAATAGATCGTTTTTTTCTTCTTCAGTTCCATTTTCTTTATTTAAGCAAAGAAGATGATATAAGAGAGTTTCATAGTATTTATCTAAATAATAGCCTTTGTAACTTTGCATTCCCTTGTCTTTAATGATATTCATTTCAAAGTCTGTGAAATAAAAATCATTGTATTGATAATAGGGGCGACCATTGAATTTTGGATATTTTTTTATATAGTCAAATGCTTTTTGTGTATTTGCTGGTTTTGCTACATTTATATAACCCCAAATTGAAGTTCCACAAAGGCTCATACAACGCAAAAATAAAATTCCTTTTTCAGTATCATCTTTCAGATTATAATCTTTAACCTTAAGGTCTATTCTTGACAAATCAAAAGGTTGATTTTTATTTCCAACGGATGTAAATAGCATTCCATAATAGTTGTCAACTAATTCATAAACAGGAACATCTTTCGTTGTTAAACTATCAATTAGCTTATTGTTGTCAATTTGATTCTCTTCCCTAAGATTTAAATTTAGCTCTCTGATTATGTAAATCTGCTTTAACGTAATGTTATCAGGTCTCGAGATAAATGGTTGAGAAAGTAATTTGTTTTTTGTTGTGATTGTTTGTGCAATGAAATCATTAGCTACTTTTAAATTTTCAGGGACATTGGTTTTTAAGTCTTTCAAAATATCTTTTGTAGGTTCATTACGAAACATAAAGTCCTTGTAAATTTTTGCAAGTTCAATAAGTTTTTCGTTGTTGTTGGCTTGTCCAAATGATATTCCTGTCAAAAAGATACCTAAAAGGGTTAAGATTGTTTTTTTCATTTTTCGTTTATTTTTAATGGCTGCTAACGTCCCGTCGGCTTTAAGAAGTTGAGGGTATTCTATTAAGACTGAAGTCAAATATACAAAAAGCTCGTTCCATTAAACACTCAACCCTTAATTTCTTAAAACTGCTGCTGTATGCCATTTTTCTTTTACTCTTAACTTCCAATTTTTCCATATCGTTGGTAATCAGAAAAGTATAAAACTATTTTCTTTCCTTCCTTGAAATATGGATAAAATAATTCGTATCGGCCATCATTTGCACTAAATCGAATTTCATTTAAGTTTTTATAAAAGACTTTCTTTAAATATTCTCTGTCATCTTTTGACGTTTCTTGAATAAAATCTTTTTTTGGCGGAAGAATAGTATCATTAATCCCTTTGTAGTAATCCCTAAAACCTAAAAAAACTTTTGATTGGTCTATGCTATCTGCAACAATAACAGATACATATGGAAAATTTTTGTCAGTTTTCGAATAAATGTCAAGTATGTCACTTGTTTCAGTAATCCATTTTTCGTTAAATGAATAACTAACAAGCTTATTTGATTTTTCAATGTTAGCTTCAATTATTGATTTTGCGGATGATATTAACATCTTCTCTTTTTTGCTTGAAGTCAAGTAATCACCACCATATAGAAGTACAAAAATTAAAGGAAAACTTAATCCGAACAGTAGGCCTAATTTCTTAGAAGTTTTTTTGGTATTATTTATATCGTCTTGATTATGTTTTTCAGCAATTCGTGTTAAGTTGAACATTACATTTATAATTAAAGCGCCTAACATTAACGCTAATATGCCAACCACGCTTAAATAAAATGTTTCAGTCAAGTTTTCTCTAAAAACCTTTAGTCCAAATACCGTTATCGAAATAAAAATAAACACCCAATAGACTAACAGGATTATTGAAGTAATTCCTATTACGTTACTCAATTTAACTAATGCTTTATTATTCATGTTTGTATTTTTGTCGTGTTGTTTAAAATGGTTCATGATCCCGCTAGCTTTGTATCAGGCGAGGTTTTTTATTACTGGTGCCTACAAATATATCGAAAAGTTAGATTTACTCCGGTTCGTTCCATTATGAACCGAAGCCAGCCATTTCTTAAAACCGCTGCTGTATGCCATAGCTATTCAAATTTGTCAGTGTGAATAAATAACCATCTGTTTTGGAATTCTTTTTTTAGCCTTAATACATCGTTTTCTATTAGATCATTGAACGTACTATCAGGAATATTTTCATAAGAACTAGTTGGGTTTAATTCCAATCTTAAATCATTATCCGTATTAAAATTATCGCGAAGCAGTAAAGCTTTATTTTTATCACGATACCTTACGATTTCAAATTCCTTTTCAAACGCAATTTTAACCTTGTTCAGACTATCAAATCTGTGCTTAAAATACGCGTCATTATTATATTTTTGAGATAAATAGATATCCTGATTTTTAATTGTCATCTTCAAATCTGCATTATAGTTCTCAAGTTGTTTATAAAGCAGTTTTCTATCGTCCGTATGTTTACAGGCAGCACAGAAAATAAATAGTATTAGAAGTAGTCGATTCATTTTACTTTAAGTTTTGTTACAACCTTGCGAAGGCTTTATGCAGTAGCGGTTTTTGGTCACTGATGTTCACAAATATACCGAAATGATTAAAAGAAAAAGTTGAAAAAATAGGGAGGGCAAGCAATAGCTACTCCAATTATGCACCAAGCTCCGTTATTGCTTAAAACCGCGGTTAGCAGTTGGTATTATTTTAATCGTTTTCATCATCTCTAAAGACATCGAATAGTACTTATTAGGTGCGTGAATATTAGAGAAAAATTCAAATTCAATAGATTCATCGTTGATGTTAGTCATATAGATAACTTTAGTGCCAAACCACATGGTTTTAACACCAAGAACCCCAAATTTATTATTATCTATAGTTAGTGAGTCAAATTTAAATATTTTATCACCTGGATTCTCAGCTAGGAAGACTTCTTTAGTTTCAGTTAACCATTCTTTTATATTTCTGTTTGGAAACCTGTTGGTTAGCGTCCTGGGCGTTTTAATAGTCATTTGATCGTAATATTCTGGTTCCTTTATCTTAGAAGCCATGCCTTTTTCCATCATTATGCCTAACCTTGAATTTTGAATTCTGTAATATTTCCGATGGCTCATTACGTTATCGTTAAGCCTATCCCAACTTAGTAAAGTATCAAAATCATACAGCCTGTTAATTTCAATTTTACTTGAGTAGTGAGGAAGGTGTATATTGAACTTTTCTTGCTCTCTTTTGGAACATGATGTAAGTACAATTATAGCGATTAATACGTAGTTCAGTGGTTTCATACTTGGTGACTGCTGGTAGCGGCTGGCATTATTCTTTAAATTTAAATTTAGGAGATTCCACGATAGTGCGGATTTGCACTCGAGCAAAGCGATAGCCAAAGGAATCCGTGACCGCAATCAACAGCAAAAAAACCGCGCTATCGGGTAATATAGTTCTTTGTGGGCACGAGCAAGATGCTCGCGCTAGCGGGGGGTAATACCGCTAATATTCTCAGACTTTCTCGACCCATCATTTATTAAAATCGCTATTATCCATAGCAATTTATTTTTCTAATTCCCTTTCATTAATTATATGAATAGAAAATTCATTATTACTATCCATATCGAGAAGTACTCCAGAGATTTCGTAATTATTATCTTTTTTTATTATAGGCATTTTAAAAGAAATATATCCACCAGGTGTGTTATGTTTCCCTTCAAATATCCAAGCTAAGCTACCATCGGATTGCTGCTCATATGATAAAATCGAAACTGGATATTCAATAATTTCATTTTTCCAATTAAAGTCTAATTTAAAACTTATAGGCATGAATATTTCGTCAACAACTAAAAACAAAGGTTCTCCATTTTTCATATCAAATTCTATCGAGCTATTTCCAAATCCCTCAAAATTTAAATCCTCATGAGAATCTCTGCATAATGTGTAGAGACTTTTTAAATCCTTTTTATTGACAGAAAATATTAAAGAATCTATTAAAGAGTCTTTATTAGTAGTTTTTTCTTTTATAAAATTATCAAGTGACTCATCGATACCTAATGAAATCGCTTCATTCTTTGAAATAGTAATCCTTGGTGAAATATCCCCTTCAAGTTGATAATTATAATATTTTAAAACGGTTTTACTGAAAGTTAAAGGAATGTCGATAGGATTTACATCTCTAATGTTGATTAATTTTACTTTATTACCTTGGCTAATAGCTTTTTCCTTTATACTTTCGGGAAACTCTTGTCTTGAAACACATACTAAGTGTTGAGCTCCAACTTCATCTAGTTTAGCTAGCCAACCGTTAAAAGTGTTAATGTCAACTTGAGAAGTTCTGTCTTGGACTTCTATAATTGTTATTGTTTTTCTGTGTTTAGGACCACTTTCAATAACAATATCACATTGTCGTGTTCGGCCAGATGCCGAACTAATTACAGGTAAATGAACATTGTGTTGAACTACTGCATCAGGTTCAATACTTTTTTGAATCATATTAATCAGTAATTCTAAGTCTTTTCCAGTGTTTTTCATTCAATTCAACTTATATTATTTGTATGTATGCCCGTTTTAGGGAGTGGTGGGGTTTTATTACTGATGCGGTTTATTGCGGATTAGGATTTTCCCTTTTAAATTTGAGAAGCTCATTATGTATTTTCAAATTCAATTCTTCTCTTCCCTCTTCGTTGAAATGTTGTCTTATTTTATTTAGAACAATTGCCCTATTTCTCGGTCCTTCGATTCCGTATTGATCTAATAATTTTTCTTCATTCTCTTCCACACGTATTTTTACTTTCGCTGCATCAATTTGATATTCTTTTGTAACGCCTTTGAATTCATTTAAAAGAAATTTAAAAGCTTGATCCAACATATTAAGAAATCCTGTTTTTAAATTTTCTTCCATTGAAATATTTAAGTTTGGACAATACTTAAGCAGCGGCTTATCAATACCATCAATAAATTTAGGTAAATCTTCAAAATTGTTGCATTCAAAATTGTGTGCAAATTGATTTCTTATACTAATTATATGTAATAAATTGGTGTAAGTCTGTTTGTCAATTTAACCACAATCCATAAGCAAATCAATCTTAGCACGTAAGCTTATCGATGAAGATTTATTGTCTAGCGTTTTTGTATTCCCGTGTAAATCTAAACCCATCATATGTTTGATGAGCTTAGAAGTTAATGACTCAACAAAAAGTGTTTTTTCAATTGCAATTTGTCTATTTTCGAATGTAGGTGTAATGTTCATTTAAATGACAGCTATCTTCCCGCCAGGTGTAAGAAGTCGGGGGCTTTAATTACTTTAGTTTGCTTTATCTCGAAGCCAAATATACAAAAAGACCATTCCATTAAACACCAAAACCCCAATTTCTTAAAACCGCTGTTGGACACAGGTTATCTTTTCCATGAATTTTTTCACTTCGGGGAATTCTTTATCATAACTACTAAGGTCTATTTTACTTATTTCATCACAAATAGTTCTTGATAAAAATAATTTCATTGATAAATTATTGAAATCAATTTCTCTCAAATTCTCATTATTTGATCTACAAATTTCTGTTAGAAAGTCTAATATAGGTTTTCGGTCGTATGCTAACAAAGTTCTTTTCTTTTTGTCAGCCATTCTGATTTGAGAATATTTTTCTTTTCTTAATAATTTATTTACGGCTTTATAAATTAATTCAGGATATACTAGATCCTCAAGTTCAATACCATCATGTGCTATATTATCATATCTAATTATATATTCACATTTTAGTTCAATATTTTTAATCGATTTTGTCTTTAAGGAATTGTATTGACTCCTTCCAGCGCCATCCTTATCAAATATTGCTAAAATTTTTGGCTTATATTCTAATTCGGAACAATAATCGCTTACAAATTGAAGAAATCCTGGATATTTATCGACACCGCCAGCAACTAAAATATTTGGAACAGGAATTTGAAATTTTTTCATCAAACTGATAAATAAATCTTTGTCTTCTTGTCCTTCAACTAAAATATTGTAAGGCATAATTTCCCATGAATCATTTCTTCCGATTCCAAAATTTTCTTTTATACGTTGAGCTTTTTCGAAAGTTGATCCATTATAAATTTCTGTATTTAGCTTATAAAAAAGTAATCCTTTTTTTCGTGTATATTCTTTTAATTATTTTGAACCTTCAAATAAAAATGTGTTTTCTAAATTATCAACATTGATAAAGAAATGTGAATGCGTAGTTATTATTATTTGATTGTTTTTTGATTCAGTTAATAAATTTGAATATAAACTTTTTTGCAAACCTGCTTGAAGAAAAGCTTCTGGCTCATCTATAGCCCAAATAACATCTTTTTTTGTTCTTGAATTGACATATTGAATTAAAGAAAGTAAAATTGTACGCTGAATACCACTTCCTTTAGTTTCTAATTTTCTTTCATTTGTATCATAAAGTGTAAATTCTATCATATTAGATATTGCTTCTCGTAGATACAAATATTCTGGAAATTTAATTTTTAATTTCCAATCATTTGAATCAATAGAATCAACATTTTCCAATAAATTTTTAAAAATTTTAGTTAATTGATTTTCAATTTTACCAACTGCCTTTTTTGATTGAGTAATAAATTCATCAAGTTTTTCTAATGAATTTTTTTGATCTTGTCCTCTTCTTTGATCTAATCCTAGCGGAAGAATTTCTTCATTAACGATTTCAGAAACTAGTTTCGGAATATTGACATTACTGGCTTCTACAAAAAACAATTTAAAATTTTTCTCTAAAAATGTTCTAATTTCTTTTTCTGTTATATTGTCATTCCCTTTCTTCCCTTTTAAAATTATTTCTTTTTGGCCTAATTTTTCTGTGAATTCTTGACTGATAGTATAAATTACTCCACTTTCAATTTCTTTTATTTTGCCTCTTAAGTTTGTAGAATATCCTTGTCCCCTTGAACCTTCAGCAATATGATAAGGGATATCATTATTTGGGTCAAAATTTTCTAAAATTGGATTGAAAAACAGATTTAGAGCTCTTAAGAAATTTGTTTTTCCAACATTATTTGAACCACATATTGTCAAAAAATGATCCTCTGTTGGATTTATTTTTAAACTTGAAATTGATCTGTAATTTTTTATGCTAAATTCAAGTATTTTATATTTCATTTTTTTTTAGTTCTGTTTTTTTAACTTGTGCCTAACGAATAAATACATACATAACAAAGTTTAATTACATTCCAAAAACAAAAGCCTTAAAAACACATTAAAATAATGTTGACGTATACACCCCGCTAAGCTACAAAACCCAACAAGAAAACCCAATTTAAGTTATCAACAATTGTAGGATTTTTATAGACTTTTTATGAACACCCTACAATCTTCAAGGCGCCCCCAACAAGCCGATTCATCTCCCCATTAACCTCCTGAAAAAAGCAAACACTAAGCAACCCAAAAACAGTAGGGCCGTCAGGGATGGTGCAAGGCAATAGTAAGTCGGTTGGAGTAGTGGCAGGGGTATTCAAATCGAAGAGCATTTCGGGGCTTTCCTGTAGGATGGGGCGGGTTTGTTGCTCAAAATCCAAACCCAACGTAAAATAAGTCACCGCTACATGCGTAGCACTACTGGGCTGGGTAAGGCCATTCGCAATAAATTGTTGTACCACTAATCGCTCCTGTTCCCAATCCATCGCAAATTTAAAAGGAAAAACACGGCTAAAAGGAGCCGTTTTATCAAACTCAAATTGGGTTACAAGCTTCTTAGCTTCCGCAGTACTCAAACCATTGCTAACGGTACGCTTACCGCGTTCACTTACCGCATCCAGTTTACTGATCTCCTGAAACAATTGCAACACGGCATTGTGCCCAAAAGTGAGCCGCAAAGGTTTAAGATACTTCGCAATACTGTCCCTGAAATATTTTCCGGCTCGGGCACATTGCGCAAACTCCGAACTGTTTTCCCGGGTTCGTTCATAGTTGGCCTCTTTCTTTATTTTTTCACCGTTAAAACCTCCTGTTTTTCTCACTACGATCTTCCCGTTCAGTTCATAAAAAGAAAGCCCATCCAGATTCCCTGTGAGTTGCACGATCCCTTTTAATTTTCCCATAGTTATGTTTTCTCAGAGTATTAGCAATAGATATGCCATAGTTACTCAATACCTATGACAAATATATAGCACGGATATAGCACGGATATAGCACGGATATAGCACGGATATAGCACGGATATAGCACGGATATAGCACGGATATAGCACGGATATAGCACGGATATAGCACGGATATAGCACGGATACTTCGTATATACAGAATGTAAAAGTAAGATAAAATCTATAATTATATGTAATTTCTTACATAATATATTTGAGAAAAGTCTAAATTTAGCTCCTTTGGGAAAATGGTCTAAGTTGTAAGCGGACACATTGGCTACGGGTGTATCATTACCATAATTCCATTTTTCCGGATAAGCAACGACTACAATCCAAAGAAAAAAATCGCCTAATAACAAAGAAAGTTTCCTATCGTACCAGACTATGTACAGGACATCGCGGCTTAAGTTTTACCACCACATCCAACTCCTTGATCTGTGCCATATAATCCTTAGGCAGCAGCAGGTTCTTAATCAGCCAGTCCAGTTTCACTAATCGGCTCATCTTATACACCGGAACGATAGGGGCAAGCAGCGAATAATCTGTAAAGCCCACCTGGGTTTTTACGGTGCCAGGCACGACTAATTTCTGTGCTTCCAATAAAGCCATATAGCGCATCGGTCCAAGATGTTTCCTGTACTGTTTGAAAAGATCAACGGTAAGTGCGCTCTTTTGCAGGTCCTCCTCTAAATGCGACTCCCGCACAGGCAGCCACTCAATATAAGTAGGAGGGAGTTCGTTCAATCCCATACGAACGCCCACACGGTAAAAAACATTGTACACTTCCTCTTTTTCGTCGTGGCTAAGCTTTCGTTCCAACAGCTCATAAGCGGCAATCGAATAATGGATCAGCATAAACAACACATCTCTGTAAGCCCAGTCGGGTATGGTCGCCCCACGGTTTTCCTCAACTGCTTTGTGGATATGGGCCATGGCATCAATGGCTTTGTGGGCCTGTTCCTCGGTGGCAAAAACAATCTTCCGCGCATAACTAACGGTAGAAAATAGTCTTCCCAACGGATCCGACGGAAGCTTACCGGTAAAATACAGCCAGTCCACCGCCTTATTCAAAGCAAATTCCGCCGAGCCTCCCGCAAATATAAACAGGATGGTATCGCTCTTACCCCAAATGCTCCTTACAACCGAGTCATGTTTTACAAAGTCTTTCATATGCAAATGATTCTTTTTGTAAAGGTAGAAAAATATATTTATTTAAAAGTACTTTGTATTTCAAAGTTTATTACATTTGTAAAAAGAAACCGGAGAAAGTGAACATGTAACCAAACTTTCCACATCAAAATCAAGTTTATGCTGACATTCAAAAAAAACTATTTCGCTTTCACTGTCCTGATATTCATTACCGAAGTATTAATTGCCCTCTATGTCCATGACGATTTCATCCGACCGTATCTTGGGGATGTCTTGGTCGTAATCCTGATCTATTGTTTTCTGAAGTCCTTTGTAAGATTACCGGTTTTAACAGCTTCCATAGCAGTATTGGTGTTCGCATTCACTGTTGAATTCATGCAGTTTTTGAATATAGTGGAAAAACTAAACCTCCAACATTCAAAACTAGCCAGAACCGTAATAGGAACATCCTTCTCATGGATTGATTTACTAACATACATCGTTGGGATAACCATCGTACTGGCTATTGAAAAATATTGGTTCAAAAGAGAAATCATAACGGTTACCGAAGGTGTATGAGTCAACCGCAGAAGCTGTCATTGTGGTTTTTATTATTTCATAAATAAGCTTCCCAATTTCTCCGATTGTGGTAAATTTGCTATAAGAAGCGCTGAAATATAAAGTCCTTCGTTTAGTATTATTTATTATGTCTGAGCACAATTACATATACTGTCTGGAATCGGTTCCGGATACGGAGGTTACAGGTACGAGTCCGATTCTCCCATCGCTGGAAGCACTGGCGATGCAATACGGCATTACCAATGTGTACAAGACCTGCGATAGCATAGAAGGCTTTGAAGAAAGTATCAGTACTTTGCTTTACGAAGACAAGGGTTTCAAGTATTATTCCTTTATTTATCTAGTATTTGAGGGAAGGGCCAATGAACTCAAAATTGACAATTTCTACTACAGTTTTGAAGAAATAGCCGAATTCTTTGAAGGAAAGCTGAAAGGCAAAATAGTGCACTTCGCTAATACCCTCCAATTGGATCTGGAAGAGGAGACTTTTCAGTATTTTTTAGATGTAACAGGAGCCAGAGCCATTTCCGGTTATGCTAACCAAGTCCCTATTCTTAGTACTGTCTTAGATAACCTGTATTTTTCTCTCAGTCAGGAGTATGATGACGTGGTGGAATTAACAGAAGCTTTGTTTGAGAAACAGTATGCATTGTGTTCCGTTATGGGGTTTAGGGTTTATTATTAGGGGTGTGCCTTCGAGAGCCTCAGGCACCGTCGTAAAGAGAGCCTCAGGCACCGTGCTGTCATTAAATTGGCTTTTTCTTGCTACATTCTTGGGGCTGGACTCTCGAAAGTACCTTTATGATTTGAAATCCTTATAAGCAGTGGCTAATTCTGATAGCAGTTCCGTATTGCCAAGGATTAGCGCTTCTTTCTTTTTTCTGCTCCAACCCTGTATTTGTTTTTCCCTGTAAAAGGCTTGATCAATTCTTTGGTATTCTTCATAGTAGCGTAGCACTACAGGGAGTCGTTTCTTTGTATGATTTGCGCCTTCTCCTTGCTGGTGCTGTTCGAGCCTTCTTTCTAGATCAATTGTGCTTCCGGTGTAGTAGCTTCCGTCTGCGCATTCTAAAATGTATAAGTATCCTTTCATGTTTTTTTGTGGTGACTGATGTGCCTTCGACCCTTCGAGATCAGGGTACGCAGGCATCCTGTTGGCGTTAAATTATCTGTCTCTTTATAGTTCGTCCTGGTGGCTGAGGTTCTCGAAGCCAAATCTTTATTCAATTATTTCATTAAAAGGGTTTCTGGGTTGAGGCCCATGTAGGCGCAGAATTCTTCGATGGTGACCAGCTGATGTTTTTCTTTGTTGTTTTGTTCCTTGATCCTGGCGTAGATGTTGCGGGACTGGCGCTCGCTTTTTCCTGTGATTTGCTGAATATCTTTGGGGTAGATGCAGATTCTTTTCATGGGTGTTTTTTTGTGGTTGTTTTTACTGTTTTTTATTACTCAGCTTCACTCGGACTATGTACGGCTTATATACGGCTTTGGTACGGCTTAAGTACGGAGTAAATATGACGTAATTTTTTATGATTTTTCTTTCAAATCTGAAATACAAAAACAATGCCAGTTTTGTAAGAAAATATATTGTTTTGGAAATTATGGTTTAAAAAGGGCGGTTTTGGTGTTTTTCGGCAAAGGGCGGCAATTTCGGCAATGGCATGGTTTTTTGGCCTGCGCTTTGTTTTGACTTTGGCATGAAACAATTAGTAACTTTTTAAATTTTAAAATTATGGCAAAGTCAAAAGGAATTATCAAGATTGAAGGAACCGTTGAAGATTTGACGTTTTACAAACAGGAAGGTGTTTATTATGTGCGTAAAAAGGGTGGGATCGACAAGGATCGGATTGCAAAGGATGCGAACTTTATCCGTACGAGAGAGAACAACGCGGAATTTGGCGGTAGTGGCAGCAGCGGTAAATTGTTGCGTACCGCTTTGGGTACGATGGTGTTTAAGGCGAAAGACAGCCGATTGAGCAGCCGTCTGACTCAGGTGATGTCGCAAGTAAAGAGTTTCGATACGGTATCGGTCAGGGGAAAACGGAATGTAGCGGTAGGTATTTCCACCCCGGAGGGAAAACAGGCCTTAAAAGGGTTTGATTTTAACAATCATGCAGAGCTTAGCAGTGTGTTGTATGCCCCTTACGCTCTGGACACTGCGACCGGAGTGATTTCTTTAAGCAACCTGATTCCTGCCGAGCAGATCCATTTTCCTCAGGGGGCGACGCATGTGAGTTTTCAGGGGGCGATACTGGCATTGGATTTTGCTACCGAGGCTTCTGAGGTGGCTTACAGTAACATCGTTACCGTACCGATTAACCTTACCCCAACCAACATTACCTTAACACCTACCAGTGTGCCCACGGGAACCGGGCAACAGTTTTTCCTGTTATTGGTTTCGTTTTATCAGGAGGTTAACGGGGTGCAGTATTCGTTGAAGAATGAGGAGTATAATGCGCTGAATATTTTGGAGATTGTTTGATGGTTTGTAGTTTATGGTTTGGAAACCCTGTGCTTTTGGCATGGGGTTTCTTTTTTTGTGCGGTTTGTGGCTGAGGTTCTCGAAGCTACCTTCTTAATAATTTTTTAAAATCACCAATTTTAGTGATTGTACAGGAGTTTATTTATGGCTATGTTTGGGAAAAATTGAAATTTTCCAAACCACATGAATCACACCGTACATAATAAATTAGTTTCCTTTATTTGGTCTATTGCAGATGACTGTTTGCGAGATGTTTACGTTCGAGGTAAATATCGTGATGTTATCTTACCCATGGTAGTTTTGCGCCGTTTAGACGCTTTATTAGAGCCAACAAAAGAAGCTGTATTAGAAGAATTAGCTTTTCAAAGAGATGAAGCTGGATTTACCGAGTGGGATGACAAAGGTTTTACAGATGTAACCGGTTATGTTTTTTACAATACCAGTGAATGGACATTACAACGTTTGCACAATACAGCAACGAATAGCCAGCAGCTTTTATTAGGGAATTTTGAGGACTATCTAAACGGTTTCAGTGCTAATGTAAAAGAAATCGTTGATAAATTTAATCTGAAAAGCCAAATACGTCATATGGCAAACAAAGATGTTTTGTATGATGTATTGGGCAAATTTACTTCTCCCGATATTAACTTAACCCCTTTTGAAAAGTTAGACAGCAATGGAAAAAAATTGCCCGCCTTATCTAATCTGGGAATGGGTTATGTATTTGAAGAATTAATTAGAAAATTTAACGAAGAAAATAACGAAGAAGCTGGGGAACACTTTACACCTCGTGAGGTAATCGATTTAATGACACATATTATCTTTGAGCCTATTAAAGATAAAATTCCTGCCGTAATGACCATTTATGACCCTGCTTGTGGTAGTGGTGGTATGTTAACCGAGTCACAAAACTTTATTGTTGATCCTGACGGAGAAATTAGGGCGGTAAACTCAGATGTGTATTTGTACGGAAAGGAAATCAATGACGAAACGTATGCGATTTGTAAATCGGATATGATGATTAAGGGGAATAATCCTGAAAATATTCGTGTTGGTTCTACACTTTCGACGGATGAATTTGCAGGAACTACTTTTGATTTTATGCTATCCAATCCGCCTTACGGAAAATCGTGGGCCAGTGAGCAGAAATACATTAAAGACGGTAAAGAGGTTATCGACTCCCGTTTTCAGATTAAGTTAAAAAACTATTGGGAAATTGAAGAAGCTGTAGATGCAGTACCGCGTTCATCAGACGGACAATTGCTGTTTTTGATGGAAATGGTGAATAAAATGAAACCCCTTTCCCAAAGCCCTTTAGGTTCCCGTATTGCCTCTGTACATAACGGAAGTAGTTTGTTTACTGGTGATGCTGGTGGTGGTGAAAGTAATATTCGTCGTTACATTATTGAAAACGATTGGTTGGAAGCTATTGTTCAGTTACCGAATAACTTGTTTTACAACACAGGAATTACCACTTACATCTGGATTTTGTCTAACAACAAAGCTGCTAACAGAAAAGGCAAAGTGCAGTTGATTGATGCGGGGCAACTATACAAGAAACTCCGCAAGAACTTAGGAAATAAAAACTGTGAATTATCACCAGAGCATATTGCAGAAATACTAAAAGTATATTCCGGTTTGCTTCCGGTTGAACGTTTGGATGATAATAGCATTGCCTCTAAAGTTTTTGATAATACAGATTTTGGATATTACAAAGTAACTATTGAACGACCAAAACGTTTAAAAGCCCAATTTACACCAGAGCGAATTGCAGATTTACGTTTTGACAAAGGATTGAAAGATATTATGCAGCATGTTTACGAACAGTATGGTGAACAGGTATATGAAGATTTGAAACCTCATAAGAAAGAAATATTAGACTGGGCTGATAAAGAAGGTTTTGATTTGAATAAAAAACAAGAAGAAGCCTTGTTGAAAAAAGAAACATGGACAAAACAATTGACACTTGTTAATACTTCAAATGCTTTAATGAGCAAAATGGGGAATAAAGAGTATTCCGATTTTAACGTATTTAGAGACGAAGTTGAAACCCTGTTAAAAGCCCAAGGTATTAAGCTAAGTGCTACTGAGAAAAATGCTATTTTAAATGCAGTAAGCTGGTATGATGAAACCGCTGAAAAAGTAGTGAAAGGCATCCAAAAATTAAGTGGTGACAAACTAGACCAATTGCTACATCATTTAGATTGCAAAGTGGAAGACTTACCTAATTACGGCTATTATTCAACTGCTAAAAAAGGGGAATATTTAGTTTATGAAACTGAAAGCGATTTGCGCGATACGGAGAATGTGCCCCTAAATAACAATATTTACGACTATTTCTTAGAAGAAGTACAACCACATGTTGCAGAAGCCTGGATAAACCTTGACGCTACTAAAATTGGTTACGAAATAAGTTTTAACAAATATTTCTACCAACACAAACCATTGCGTTCTTTAGAAGCTGTAACCGCCGATATCTTAGAACTTGAAAGACAAAGCGACGGTTTGATTCATGAAATTTTAAATTTTTAGGCGATGGTAGAAATTAAAAATGCCTACTACGTTTATAAAGATTCAGGATCTGAATGGTTGGGTGAGATCCCTGAACATTGGGAAGCAACAAGAGTTAAAAATATATTTAGACTAATTGCAGAACCTGCTCCCAAAAACAATGATTATGAATTATTGTCTGTATATACGGATATCGGTGTTAAACCCAGAAAGGAATTAGAGGAACGTGGAAATAAAGCATCTACAACAGATGGCTACTGGCTTGTTAAAAAAGGAGATCTTGTGGTTAACAAGCTATTAGCTTGGATGGGGGCGATTGGTGTTTCCAATTATGACGGTGTAACAAGCCCTGCATACGACATTCTGAGAGCCAAAGTTAAAATAGAAAGTAATTTCTATCATTATTTATTTAGAAATGATCCTTGTATTTCTGAGCTAAAAAAACATTCGAGAGGAATAATGGATATGAGATTACGTCTATACTTTGATAAATTTGGAGACATCATAATTCCATTTCCCAACTATGAAGAACAACAGCAAATTGTTTCTTTCCTTGACGACAAAACCGCCAAAATAGAACAGGCCATTGCTATAAAAGAAAAACAAATTGCCCTGCTCAAAGAACGCAGACAAATCATTATTCAGGAAGCTGTAACCAGAGGTTTGGATAAAAACGTAAAACTCAAAGACAGCGGTGTGGAATGGATTGGGGAGATTCCAGAGCATTGGGAGGTGAAGAAAGTCACTCATTTATTCAATAAATTAGGAAGTGGAACAACTCCAACTTCTGGTGATTTGAGATACTATGATGGTGAGTTTAATTTTTTACAAACAGGAGATTTAAATGACGGGAGAATTTTAAACACTAACAAAACCTTGAAAAACAAAGCTTTAAAAGACTTTACTAGTTTAAAAATATATCCAAGAGGAAGTCTAGTCATGGCAATGTATGGGGCAACGATAGGTAAATTAGGAATACTAGAAATTGATTCTACAACTAACCAAGCGTGCTGTGTATTTACCCAACCCCAAAATATTTTAGTAGAGTATTTTTTTAATGTGTTATACTCTTTCAGAACAGAAATTATTTCATTAGGATATGGGGGGGGGCAACCAAACATAAGTCAGGATTTAATAAAATCTCTAAGATTTCCTGTTCCATCAAATATAGATGAACAGAAAAAAATAATTGAATTTATAAAAACGCATTCTGCCAAAATAGACAACGCCATTTCAATAAAAGAACAGGAAATTGAGAAGTTAAAGGAATATAAAGTGACTTTGATCGATAGTGTGGTTACAGGGAAGATAAAAGTTTGTTAATAATTTTAAGCTCATGAATTTTGAAAAATTAAAAAGTTATATCGAGTTATATAAAGATAATTTTGATTTTGTAAATCATCAGGAGCTTTATAAGTGGAAAGCTGTAAAGCAGTTTCAAGAACATTGGGATATAGAAGCGGAAAATTTTTATAGTATGCTTTCAACATCATTGAATTTAACTTCTAATTTGCTCGATTCTGGCCGATACTTTCCTAAAGGCATGTTGTTGAGATATGCTGAAGACAATCCCGAGTTAATAAGAAGTTATTTTAAAGAGCTGTATAACGAAGAGCTAGATATTAATAGTCGTATCGAGAACTTTCGGAATAGTTTAGTAGATCTCAATGATGAATATCCAGATGCTGACAACGATTATCAAGATCACAGAGCAATTATTGTTTATTTAGCATTACGATTCCCTGATCGATACTATTTTTATAAACAACGAATGTTCAAATCTTTCGTTGAAAAAGTTGAATATGACTATAACCCTGTGGCGGGCAGAATAGAAAACATAGGCCAATATCATCATTTATGTGACATTATTAAATATGAAGTTTCACAAGATCAAGAGCTTTTAAGATTACACAATCAAAGGCTTACTGAAGATTGCTATTTTGATTCCAATTTAAACATATTGACACAAGACTTTATTTATGCTATTGTTCAACATATACCGTTTGTTGAAGACAATGTAATTGCAGAAGTGAATTATCCTCAAGTTAATGTAGATATTTTTTCTCCAAACGATATTCAGGTTTCGATTTCAAATAGTAGTTTCAGTCCAAGTTCGACAAACTATATACAAAACAACATTGAAAATAAAAGATTAGGAACGTTAGGCGAATTATTTGTACTTGAATATGAAAAAGAAGAATTAAGAAAACATGATAAGTACAATTTGATAAAAAATGTAAGACATGATGCTATAAATCTTGGTGATGGGTTAGGGTATGATGTTTTATCGTTTGATATTAAAGGGAATAAAAAATTTATTGAGGTAAAAACAACAAGAGGTAATGCAGATGCAATATTTTATATTACCAGAACTGAAATGGAGAGAAGTAAAATAGAAAAAGATAATTATTACTTATATCGTGTTTATAATTTTGATGATAAAACCCTAAAAGGAGATATTCAAATTATTAAAGGAGATATAAGTAAATTGTGTATTGAGCCTGTAAATTATAAAGTAAAAATAACTAATGAGTAACAACACAAAAAATAAAATAGAAGCCTCGGATAAAAGTATTAATGATTTATTAAAAGATCAAAAGTTTTTCATTGATTATTTTCAAAGAGAATATCGTTGGCAAGAGAAGCATATGATTGCTTTAATAGAAGATTTAACCAATGCTTTTTTAAAGTCATATAACAAAGGCGACAAACGTTCTGATGTTGCAAATTATCAGAGTTATTATTTAGGACCAGTTGTTTTTAGTGTTGCCGATGGTAAGAACTCAATAATTGATGGACAACAGCGAATTACATCAATCACACTGTTTTTGATATATCTTAATCACTTACAAAAAAACAATACAACTCAGGTTAATATTGAAAACTTAGTTTTCTCTGAAAAATATGGTGAGAAGTCATTTAATATGACTGATGAAGATAGACAGCAAGTATTAAAAGGGTTGTTTGAGAATGGAGAATATAAAATAAAAGATAGTGATGATGAAACAGTAGTGAATATTGTTAATCGATATAACGATATTGACCAATCTTTTCCAGAAGATTTAGCTGATGAAGCATTACCTTACTTTATTGATTGGTTCATAGGAAATGTAATATTAGTTAAAATTACTGCTTATTCTGATGAAAATGCCTATACCATTTTTGAAACAATGAATGATAGAGGTATGAATCTTACGGCAACAGAAATGCTAAAAGGTTATGTGTTATCCAGAATTAACAATTCTAAAGAGCGTAGTTCATTGAATGAAATGTGGAAAACACACATTAAAAATCTTCATGATTTAGATGAAAATGCTGATTTAGATTTTTTCAAGGCTTGGTTTAGAGCAAAATTTGCTATAAGTGTTAGACCTAGAAAAGTAGATTCCGAAAATCAGGATTATGAACAAATAGGAACACGACTACATGAATGGTTTAAAAATAATCATATAGAAAAATTCAATTTAATTTCATCTGATGATTTTAAAGTTTTCTTTGAAAAAGAGTTTGATTATATGGTTAAAGCTTATTTCTATATATGGGAAAAAAGTACGGACTATGATAATTCGTGTCCTCATTTATTTTATGCAAATTATTGGGGTATAGCGTCTTCGTTGTCTGATGCTCTCTTATTAGCTCCATTAAAATCAACTGATTCAATGGATATTATGAAAAAGAAAATTGACGCAGTTGCCAGATTTATTGAAACCTATACAGTTAGAAGAGCAGTTAATTTTATGAAATTTGGTGCTTCCTCTATTCAATATACATTTTTTAATATCACTAAAAATATTAGAAATCTTGGTTTAGAGGAGTTATATGTTGTATTATCTAATGAAATTGATCAAATGGAACAAACGTTTGATGGTATAAATAACTTTAGATTACATCAACAGAACTATTCTTTTGTAAAACATTTACTTTGTCGATTAACAGCCCATGTGGATCAAAGTGTTGGCAAAGGAATGACTTACGAATCATATCAAATTCCAAATGGCAAAAGATTTGAAGTTGAGCATTTATGGAGTAATCATTTTAATAAGCATAAAGACGAATTTGAGCAAGAATGGGAATTTACTGAAGTACGGAATTCAATTGGAGCCCTTATTCTTTTACCAAACGGTACAAATCAATCTTTTAATAGTGATGACTATGTTGATAAATTACCTCATTATTTAAAAGAAAATACATATGCTCAAACATTGCACCCTGATTTTTATTTAAAAAATCCTAATTTTAGGAATAGCGAACTTGCAAGTATTCCTTTTACAGCTCATACTGACTTAAAAAAGCAAAGTATTGAACAAAGAGTTGAAGTTGTAAAATCGCTTTGTGAAAATATTTGGTCGACCGATTATTATAAAATTTAAATGAAACCATGCCTAGCCAAACCAACGAACAAGCTCTTGAAGCTGCAATAGAAAAAAGACTTACCGGTTCTTGTCTTGAAGATTTCAAAGAACAGGGTATTACTATAGAAACCGCAAATATGTATCGAAGCGGTAATGGATACTATATTGGTGCAGCTAATGGGTTCAATGCAAAATATGCAATTGATGAAGTTCGGTTTTGGCATTTTTTAGAAACTACTCAAGCAGAAGAATTAACCAAACTACAGAAACAATCAGATTGGAAATTAAAAATCCTTGAGCGTTTTGACAGGCTGATTAAAAAATATGGTGTTCTTCGTTTGCTGAAAAAAGGTTTGGATGTAGATGATGCGCATTTTACTTTATTTTATGTGGCACCTTTGGCGAGTAGTAGCCAAACCATAAAAGACAATTTTGAGAAAAATGAGTTTAGTGCAACCCGACAGTTGCGTTATTCTTTAAGTAATCCGCTGGAGGAAATCGATATGGTTTTCTTTATAAATGGGATTCCTTTTGCTACTATGGAACTGAAAAACCATTGGACAGGGCAAAATGCTAAAGTTCATGGTATTAATCAATATAAATTTAAACGTGATATTACTCAGCCACTACTGAGCTTTGGACGTTGTATTGTACATTTTGCTGTTGATACTGATGAAGCCTATATGACCACTAAACTTGACGGTGCATCTACGTTCTTTCTCCCTTTTAACTTAGGAAACAATAACGGAAAAGGAAATCCACCTAATCCTTTCGGACATAAAACCACTTATTTGTGGGATGAGGTGTTTACGAGGGAAAGTATTGCCAATATCATTCAGCATTTTGTGCGTTTTGATGGTAAGGATAGTGATGTGTTAAATAAAAAGACATTGTATTTCCCACGTTACCACCAGATGGATGTAGTACGCAAATTAGTAAGTCATGCAGGTAAGTATGGTACTGGCCAGTCTTATTTGATTCAACATTCGGCGGGTTCGGGTAAATCTAATTCGATTACTTGGGCTGCTTATCAATTAATTGAGACTTATCCTGAAAATGAAACTGTTTCTGGAAACAAGGGTATTACAAACCCATTATTTGATTCTGTAATTGTTGTAACGGACAGAAGAATTCTTGATAAGCAATTACGTGATAACATCAAGGAGTTTTCAGAGGTTAAAAATATTGTAGCTCCTGCATTTTCGTCAAGAGAATTAAAAGAAGCGTTGGAAAATGGTAAAAAAATTGTCATTACAACCATTCAAAAATTCCCTTTTATTATTGATGGTATAGCCGATTTAAGTGAAAAGAACTTTGCCGTAATTATTGATGAAGCACACAGTAGCCAAGGAGGTTCTACCGCTGATAATATGAACCGGGCTATGGGTAAAAATAGCTTAGAAGAAGAACCCGAAGATGCACAGGATAAAATTGTGGAAGCCATGCGATCCAGAAAAATGCGTGGGAATGCTTCCTACTTTGCGTTTACGGCTACTCCTAAAAATATTACTCTGGAAAAATTTGGAAGTAAACAAGCTGATGGCAGTTTTCAACCGTTTCATTTGTATTCCATGAAACAAGCTATTGAAGAAGGGTTTATTCTGGATGTACTGGCAAATTATACGACCTATAAAAGTTATTATGAAATTAGTAAGTCTATTGAAGAAAATCCATTATTCGATACCGCTAAAGCACAGAAAAAGTTAAAAGCGTTTGTTGAAAGAGACCCTAGAACCATTGCCACCAAAGCCGAGATTATGCTTGACCATTTTATGAGTCAGGTTGTAAATAAAAAACTTTTGAAAGGAAAAGCCAAGGGTATGGTGGTAACGCAAAGTATCGAATCGGCAATAAATTACTATTTGGCTATTAAAGATATTTTAAAATCTAAAGGCAATCCGTTTGATGTGGTTATCGCTTTCTCGGGTAAGAAAACCATAAATGGAATAGAGTATTCTGAAGAAATTTTAAATGGTTTTGCTGAAAAAGATACCAAAGATAAATTTGATGAGGATAATTATCGCTTACTGGTTGTAGCTAATAAATATTTGACAGGATTTGACCAACCAAAGCTAACTGCAATGTATCTAGATAAAAAATTACAAGGAGTTTTAGCCGTACAAGCCTTATCGAGATTAAACCGTTCTGCCAATAAATATGGTAAGAAAACGGAAGATTTGTTTGTATTAGATTTTTTTAATTCTACAGATGATATAAAAGAGGCCTTTGATCCTTTCTATACTTCTACTACTCTTAGTAGAGCTACTGATGTTAATGTTTTACATGAATTAAAATCAGCCCTTGATGATGTTGGAGTTTACGAATGGTATGAAGTGGAGGATTTTGTAAAGAAATATTTTGATAAAGTAGATGCTCAATTATTAAGTCCAATTATAGATGTAGCCGCAGAGCGATTTAATATTGAGTTAGGTTTGGAAGATTCCAATAAAGCCGATTTTAAAATTAAAGCAAAACAATTTGTTAAGATTTATGGGCAAATGGCAGCTATTTTGCCATTTGAAATGCTTGCCTGGGAAAAACTATATTGGTTCTTAAAATTTTTAATTCCTAAATTAATTGTTGTTGATAAAACGAATGAAATTGATGGTTTATTAGATTCAGTTGATTTGTCTACCTACGGATTAGAACGTGTGAAGTTAAACTCGACAATCGGTTTAGATGATTCTGAAACACAATTAGACCCACAGAATCCGAACCCAAGAGGTGCACACAATAAAGAAGAAGAAAAAGACCATTTAGAATTGATTGTAAAAAGCTTTAATGAGAGATGGTTTCAAGGTTGGGATGCCACACCTGACGAACAAAGAATAAAATTTGTTTCTTTAGGAAAACAAATTCAAGCACACCCAGATTATATAAATAAAGTAGCTAATAATCAAGATGCATCGAATAGAGAACTTGCTTTTAAAAAAATTTTAGACGATGTAATGTCAAAACAAAGAAAAAACGAATTAGACCTTTATCGTATGTATGCCAAAGACGAAGCTTTTTATCAAGCATTTTTAGATACTATGAAGCGAATGGTTAGTGCTAATAGATAATTAATTAAAAATTTGTTCGAAGTAATTTAATGATTAGCTATAGTATTGTGCTAGCAAATGAAGGTTACAGGTTTGAATCCTGTCGAGGTCACAAGAGTTTCCTTGATACAATACAATAACAAAAAACAAAATTAAAAACGGATAAATTAATTATCCGTTTTTACTTTTTCAGCAGGTTTATTTATCAAAACCAATAATAATAAAGGCAAGCACCAATTGGCGGAACGCTCTACAAATTCAACAATGGGTTCGCCGGATAAGGGTCGGCTCATGGCCGCTAAAAAAGCCCATAGGGTTGCCCACATCAAAACGCTTCTTATCGGATAAAATAAAGTAATAAACGCCACCATAATATCCATTATCCCTATGTAGGGCATGAGAGTAATGGCCTGAGCCTCTGTAAAACCAACGCAGGTTAATAACGGAATCCATTTAGGATTAACAAAATAGGCCACAATACCATGACCGAAAAAAGTGCCAAAAACACCGGCACGTGCAATCCATTCAAGTGTATTGGCTATTGATTTGTTTGCTGGGATGATCATAAATTTTAAAAATGAAGAAACCACTGATGTAAAAAATCAGTGGTTTGTTAGTGTGCTTTTATCTTATTTTACCACAATAAGACAGTTGTCTTTTTGTTTTCCGATACTTACTTCCAAATTGTAAACGCCTTTCTGATATTTTGACATATCGTATTTGAAGTTGAAGTCGCTTTGCGACTTATGGGCTTTTTCTTCTGCTACCATTCTTCCGTTCATATCATAAATCTTAATACTGACTTCTCCTAAATCGGCGGATTGGTATTCTAAAGTGAATATATCCGTTATTGGGTTCGGAACAACTTTAATAGGGTTGAAAGTCTCGCTTTTCGCAGTCCCTAAAGCAGTGGTTTTGTTGATGCAGAACGAATCAATTACCACATCGTTGTTATCGACAGAAGTTACACAAAGCGCATTGTCGGTGACATCCATCTTACAGAAATTGTATTTACTTTGATAGGATTGTATGAACCAAGTCGACGTTCCAGTGTACAATGGCGCACCGGCTCCGCCACAAACAATCTGGCATCTTCCTTCAGTTGCTGCGCTTCCGTATGTGGCCACTGCCGCAGTAGTACTTACGTTTCGGTTAATTGGTTTGGTTCTTTCGTACATATGATCGTGCCCGTTCACAATTAAATCAACACCATAATCGTCGAAAGCTTTCCACCACGTATTAAAATACGAGTTCATTTCTCCTGCATGACTTCCGATTGTATAGAATGGTTTGTGGAAGAAAACCACTTTCCAGCGCTTATTAGCATTAGCCTGTAACGTGCTTATCAGCCAGTTGTATTGTGTTGTGTCACCCGGACTTTCCGAGTTTAATGAGATGAAAACAGCATTTCCGTATTCTACAGCATAGTATAATGTGGTTCCGGTATTTGGAACCGATTTAGGAAGTTCAAAGTTGTTTTGATAATCCGGAACACTCGCTGCATCGTGATTTCCCAACGAATGGTAAACAAGGTTGTTTTCTACAAAGTTTTTACCATTATCAAACCAGCTGTCCCAATCAGCCACTGAACCACCATTATTGACAATATCTCCATTAAAGATAGTGAAAGCCGCATTTTTGGAATGTGCTAAATTTGATACCTGGTTCCAGATACTCATGCCGGAGCGGCTGTCTCCAATCGCTAAAAAAGAGAAATTTGTTGCATTTACAGGAGGAGCGGTACGGTAGGTCTTTTGTGCTGTCCAAACTCCGGATTGCGAATCGTATAATTGGTAATAAATAGTCGCATTTGCTGTAACAGTGGGGAAAGTATATTTGAAGAATTTATCGGCATAACCTGTACGCATGATTCCGTTAAACTGGCCTTGTTCATAAGCAGTAGTATAACCCCATTTAATCTTGTCGGCTGTTCCCGTATTGCGCCAGTTGATGGTCAATCCTTCCAGAGGGTTTTTGTTACTGCCCCAACGGATGTGCTTAATGGTTGTGGCAGTTGTTGTATTTCCTTCCAGGGAAAGATCGAAACTGATATCCGAACTTGTGCCGTTGTTTTGATGAATTTCGACAGCGATGGTATTTGTTCCTGCCACAAAAGCGCTTTGCGGAAGAGTGGAAGAGAAGAACGAGCCTCCGTCGTCACTGCATGCTGTTGAAGCGCCCGTAGTATAAGTTACTGATCCGGATGGCATATTGTTACGGTATACTTCTGTTCCGTTAATGTAAATAATCACGCCATCGTCGCGCTTTACTTTTAATGTATAATTTGAGTAAGCGGTTGGATTAGCAATTGTAAGTGTTTTTCGGAAGTACGTCGTGATGTATTTGTTGCTTGAACTCGGTCCGTAACTTAGAACCGTTGCTTCGTCACTGTCTCCGTAGCCAAGTTGTGCGTTACCAGTGCTCCAAGCGGCATCATTGAATGTTGTTTCTTTCCAAAGTGTACCCTGGTTGCTCCCGTTGTCCAAATATTTCCAATTGGAACCTGTTGGGATTAAAGTAGTCTGCGCTGCAATGCTTAGTGTTGCGAAAAGCATTGCAATACTTAAATAGTAATTTGTTTTTTTCATAGTTTTTTTAGTTTGGACAAAACTATACTATGAATTTTAACAAATTCTAACCAGGATTTTGTTAAATGGTTATTTTATAGTTAAATAGAAGTGCTTGAATATTATTGGATTATTGATAATACACCCCCCAGGCCCCCCTCGAGGGGGGAGTTCTCATAAGATGTTTTTATTTTTAAAATAAATTGTTGATTCTCAAGATGATATTTGTTATTGTAATTGTCCCCTTGAGGGGACTTTAGGGGTGTCTGAATATTGTCCCCCTTGAGGAGTCCTAAAAAAGACGTTTTCGTTTTTAATGCAGATCTATGTTTTCAATACAATGCTTATAATAATAAAAAAAAAGAGGAACCAATTAGGATCCTTTTTTTATATGAAGTATATTCTTGATGTTTATTGCAATGTTACTTTCCGATACAGAAATTAGCAAAAATATTACCAAGCAACTCATCATTAGTGACCTGTCCGGTAATCTCTCCGAAGTAGTACAATGCCTGACGGATATCGATAGCCATTAAATCAGCAGAAATACCGCTTTGTAATCCCCATTGTACCTTTTGGATTTCTTCCACGGCTTTCAATAGGGAATCATAATGGCGTGTATTGGTTACGATGGTTTCGTTGTTGCGAAGTGCTCCGGTGTTTACGAAAGAAAGTAACTGATTTTGCAGATCATCTATGCCTTCTTTGTTTTTGGCGGAAATGAAAATTGTTGACAATTGACGGTTAACCGTAGCCAGTTCTTCCTTATACTTGTTTAACCTGTCGTTGATTTGGGTTAGCGTGTCAGGACTGATTGCATCTTTCTTGTTAACAATAACAATTAGCGATTTTAGCGGGTATTGGTTTTGAATTTTGCCTATTTCGTTAATGAATAAGTCCAGTTGACTGTTGGCTGTAAACTGGGAACCATCCACTAAATATAAAACTACCTGAGCCTGTTCGATTTTTTCAAATGTTTTCTTGATTCCGATGCTCTCCACATGGTCTTTTGTTTCACGGATTCCTGCTGTGTCAATGAATCTGAACCCGATACCGTCAATCACCAGCTCATCTTCAATGGTATCTCTGGTTGTTCCTGCTATGTCGGATACAATGGCACGTTCTTCATTCAGCAAAGCATTGAGTAGGGTAGACTTCCCGACATTCGGTTCACCCACAATCGCTACCGGAATACCGTTTTTAATTACGTTACCCACTGCAAACGAATCAATTAGTCGCTTTAATACGAATTCAATTCGGTTCAGCAAATCGTGGAACTGGGTACGGTCTGCAAATTCTACGTCTTCTTCCGCAAAGTCTAATTCCAGTTCAATTAAAGAGGCGAAGTTCAGTAGCTCTTCACGAAGCTTGGCAATTTCGGTACTGAAACCGCCTCGCATCTGCTGCATGGCTATCTGATGGGATGCTTCATTATCCGAGGCAATCAGATCCGCTACGGCTTCCGCTTGCGATAAGTCCATTTTACCGTTTAAAAACGAACGTAAGGTGAATTCACCCGGCTGAGCCATTCGGCATCCCTTACGAAGCAATAACTGGATAATCTGCTGTTGGATATACGTTGAGCCGTGACATGAAATTTCCACCGTATTTTCCCCAGTATACGAATTTGTTCCGATGAAAAGGGATAACAGTACCTGATCCACTACTTTGTTTCCGTCCACAATATGGCCTAAATGCAGCGTATGGCTCTTCTGTCGGTTAATGTCCTTACCGGAAACCGATTGAAATACCAAAGAAGCAATGGCAATGGCATCCTTACCCGAAATACGGATAACCGCAATCGCACCTGCTCCGGAAGGCGTTGCTAAAGCTACAATTGTGTCGTTTGAAATCATTTTTTTGAGTTGCAGAGTTACAAAGGGGCAAAGGTACAAAGTTTTTTAAGAAGGAAAGGGGAGTGAGAAAATAGAAAATAGAAAATAGAAAGTAGAGAATAGAAGATAAGATATAGATATAAGAGCGAATGTGGGGCAAAGTCTTCTATTACTAATCTCTATTTCATGCTTCTTGTCTTTTACTCCTCGTCTATTATCTATTCTCTATACTCTTTTTTCTTTCCTCGGTTAAATAATTGAAAAACTGATATTAATCAGATTTTATTTGCGTTTCTTTTAGTAACTTTATGTAAGAATTTGAAAATCAATGGTTATGAAAAAGATACTTTTCCCTACCGATTTTTCCGAAACAGCGAACAATGCGTTTGTGTATGCTTTGGAAATGGCAAAATCGTTCGATGCAGAGGTAATTGTACTCCACGTTTATGATTTGCCTACGGTGTCATTCGGGGAAGTTCCGGTGACATTGGTTGAGATATACGATTCTATAGAATTGGACAACTTTGAGAATTTTAAAGACCAGATTCCGCTTTTGCGTGAAATAGCCGACAAGCATCAGCTTTCGGATGTAAAAATGAGCCACGTATTGCGTCATGGCGATTTGGTCCGCATCATGAAAGAAATGGCACATGAAGAAAAGATAGACATGATTGTAATGGGAACCAGTGGAGCCTCCGGTTTACAGGAAGTTTTCTTGGGATCCAATACCGGAAATGCCATAGTGAATGTACCGGTAACGCTTTTAAGTGTTCCGAACAATGCAAAATTCACCAGATTGCAAAACATAGGGTTTACAACGACCTTTAATGATCTGGATAGCGAAGCATTGCACCGTGTGGTTGCCATTGCAAAGAAATTTCATGCTAATGTAAAATGTATAGCTGTCAGAACTAAAAATTTCAGTGTAACAGAGGAAGGTATGGAATTCTTCAAAGCGCCTTTTAAAAATGAACCGGTAGAATTCTATTTGGTTCCTCATGATGATGTTAAGGAAACCATTCTCGACTTTGTGGAACATCAGCAGATCGATATGCTGGCAATGGTTACTCACAAACGTAACTTCTTCCAGGAGTTATTTACCCATAGCCTGACACAAAAACTTTCTTACCATAGTGAAACACCTATTTTGGCTTTTCATGAGCATAAGTAAAGTGATCAGTGGTTAGAAGGCAGAGAGCAGAAAGCAGAAGGCAGAAAGCAGAAAGCAGAGAATAGAGAATAGAGAATAGAGAATAGAGAATAGAGAATAGAGAATAGAGAATAGAGAATAGAGAATAGAGAATAGAGAATAGAAGATAAGTGTTGGTAAACAACCATATTTTAACAAAATAAAACCGCAAAGCCTCATAACAGGGTTGCGGTTTCTTGGTATAAAAAGGGTTGGTTATAGACTTTTGAACTTAGAAATATGAAATTAGAATTTAAAAATTTTGAATTTCTGCCTTCTGAATTAGTTATTCAACATTACCGGCATTACCAACATGGTAACGGTTTCGCCTTCGTCTAATCCGTCAACAGGAGTAAGGATACCGGCGCGGTTTGGTAAAGACATCTCCAATTGGATTTCATCAGACTGTAAGTTAGTCAACATCTCCGTTAAGAAACGGGAGTTGAAACCGATCTGCATATCATCACCTTGGTAATCACATGTCAGACGCTCTTCTGCTTTGTTTGAGTAGTCGATATCTTCTGCTGAGATATTCAATTCTGCTCCGGCAATTTTTAAACGGATTTGGTGCGTGGTTTTGTTTGCGAAGATCGCCACACGACGAACAGAACTTAAAAACTGTGATCTGTCCATTACCAGTTTATTTGGATTCTCTTTCGGGATTACCGCTTCGTAATTAGGGTATTTACCGTCAATCAAACGACAGGTTAATGTATAATTGTCGAAAGAGAAAGTCGCATTCGAATCGTTGTATTCAATTTTTACTTCCGCATCCGATGTGCTTAAAATTCCTTTCAAAATGTTCAAAGGTTTTTTAGGCATGATGAAGTCGGCAGCCTGAGATGCTTTTACATCAGCACGGGCATACTTTACCAATTTATGAGCATCCGTAGCAACAAAAATCAATCCTTCTGTAGAGAACTGGAAGAAAACCCCGGACATTACCGGACGTAAATCATCGTTACCTGCTGCGAAGATAGTTTTGCTCACAGCCGTTGCCAATACTTCAGCCGGAACCAATGTAGAAGAAGGTTCTTCTAAAACTACAGCTTTAGGGAATTCTTCACCCGGAGCATACGCCAATGCATATTTACCTGAATTGGAACTGATTTCGATGGTATTGTTATCTTCAACGGTAAACGTTAAAGGCTGTTCAGGGAAGGTTTTAAGTATCTCCAATAATAGCTTTGCAGGAACGGCTACACTGCCTTGGCTTGTAGAATCGATTTCTAAAGTAGAAGACATGGTAGTCTCTAAATCAGAGGATGAAACACGTAACTGGTTGTTGTCTAATTCAAATAAGAAATTATCCAAAATAGGCAGGGTGTTACTGCTGTTGATAACACTACCTAAAACCTGTAGCTGTTTTAACAAATAGGAACTTGATACTATAAACTTCATCTTCTTTCTTTTTTAGGGCTGTAAAACTTTTTTTTCATTTTAAGCTTCACAAATATATTCTAAACTACTTAACTTTTTAATATTTTTTATTAACAACTAGCGGGCATATTTACGCTTTCTCAGGAAGGTAAACAGGAATCCGAAAATACCAAGTACAAGTATTGGTAATCCGACAGTTACGGCCTGTGTGAACGTATAATTCTCATGAACTTTTTCTTTGTCCAATAAAGGTAGATCTACGTCCTTGCCTCTAATGTTGATAAGTCCGTTGTCATCCAAAAGGTAATTTACACAGTTTAATAAGAACTCTTTGTTTCCGAACAGGTTATTGGTCCATTTGTCATACCCCAATTCTAAAGGCTGATATGCCTGATCCAATTGGTTTTTGATTACATCTCCATCGGAAATAACGATCATTTTATTGTTTTTCCCCTGATTAACAAATGATTTGTCTTTAAAAGGAAGTACGCGGTTTTCATACATCGAATGGAATTTCCCTTCCAATAATACGGCTACGGGCAATAAACCACTTCCTGCAGGATAGTCTTTCGGAGAGGTTTCTTCCGTTACCATTTCAAGATTAACCTCGGTAGGAACTCCAATAGCTTTCGAATATTGGGATGATTCCATTAAAACGGTTTTCTTGATATCGTTTTTAAGCAATTCAATCGGATTGGCAAATTCGAATTTAACACCTTCAATGTTTTTTACAATTGGATGCTGTGATTGCGGATATACGAACGGAGCGTATTTCCAAGGATATTGCTGGTATTCCGTTTTGCTTCCCGGTTCACCGGTGGCCAGTTTTATCGGAGTCGCTTGTTCGTCTTTTATCAGAAGCGGATTGATTCGCACTCCGTATTTGAAGAACATGTCGGTGAGGTTCAAATCTTTCGGATAGGCTAAGATAGCTCCGGATTCATTATATAAACTATCCATTTCCGCCTGTACATTATCAACCAGCCAAAGTGTTTTTCCTCCGTTCAAAATAAACTGATCCAATACTTCTTTTTCTTCTTCTGTAAAACGTTTAGAAGGTTTTGCGATGATGGCCAAATCGTATTTTTTAAGCGCTTCAAGCGATCGCTGCGGACTTTTGGCAACAGAATCCATAGTAAACGGCCCAATATAATAACTCTCGCGGATTGTTTTCAGGAAATCAGCAATCTGCATGTCGTGTAATTCGCCAATGCCTTTAATAACAGCGATTTTCTTTTCTTTCTGTTTGGTGATTTTGTTGAATGCATCAGCAAGCGCATATTCCAAATGCTGCACGGAACTTACCACTTTTTCTTCTGTGGTAGCACCCATCATGTTTTTTAGTAATTGTACTTTGGTCGTTTTACCGTTATAGGAGGCAATCGCCCAAGGGAAAACCACTTCCTGAGATTGTTTTCCTTTGTCATCAACCGTAATGCTTACCGGCGTTAAACCTCGTTGGTATAGCATTTTCATATTGGATTCACGCTCTTCTTCTTTTTCCAACGGATTTACAAACTGGAAAATGATGTTGGAGTTGTAAGCTTTGAATTCTTCTAATGTCTGACGGGTTTCTCCTTGCAGACGCTTGAATTCCGCGGGAAACTGTCCTTCCAAAAACACATCAATGTAAAGCGGACTGTCAATCTGCTTGATAATGTTCAGGGAAGCTTCCGATAGTGTATAACGTTTATCTGCGGTTAAATCGAATCGTTTGAAAAAGTAATTTCCGAAAACGTTGATGGCAATTAATCCTGCAATAAGTAAACCTAATTGCTTTAATCCTTGTTTTTTAGCTTCTTTCATTACCACTTCAAAGATTTAAGTTGATAAACCGTTCCCGCTAAAAAGGCGATGGTAACGCTTACGAAATATAAAATATCACGGGTATCTAAAACACCGCGGCTCATACTTTTGAAATGATAATCAAATCCGAAACTTGCAAACAAACCTCCGAAATCACCCATGTATGTTGCTAAACCTTCAAATCCGAAGTAGAAAATAAAGCAAACAAAAACAGCCAGGATGAAAGCAACAATCTGATTGTCTGAAAGGGTAGAAGTAAAGATTCCGATCGAAGAATAAGCCGCGATCAGGAATAATAATCCGAAATAAGAGCCTAACGTGCTTCCCATATCAAGATTTCCTGTCGGGTTTCCTAAATCAGAAATAATGAAAACATAAATGATTGTAGGGATGATCGCAATTACAATCAACAAGAAAGCACCAAAGAATTTTCCGTTTACGATTTCCCATGTACTTAATGGTTTGGTCAGCATTAACTCGATCGTTCCTTGTTTTTTCTCATCCGAGAAACTGCGCATGGTTACGGCAGGAATCAGGAAAATTAAAATCCACGGCGCTAAAGTGAAAAACGGACTCAAGTCGGCAAATCCACTCTTTAAAATATTGAAATCTCCTTCAAAGACCCACAGAAAAAGTCCGTTGAGCAAAAGAAAAATAGCGATAACCAAATACCCGATCGGCGAACCGAAAAACGATTTGATTTCTCTTAGTAGTAATGCTTTCATCTTATCAAAGCGAGGATCGAAACCATCGTAATCCTCATGTTTATTATTATTTAATAATTATTCTAAAGTAACTAACTTATCAACGCTCCATGCTTCAGGTTTGTCGTTAAACAGTTTTTTGGTGAACGTCCAAACATCGTAAAACAATTCTGAATTCCTGTAATTTTCCAAATCCTGTTCCTGTTCCCAATAGCTGTAAGTGAAAAATATACACGGATTGTTTTTATCCTGATACAGTTCAAGCAAACGATTTCCCGGAGCGCTTCGGATTTTCTCTTTCATCAGTTCAAAATTCTCCAGAAATGCAGGGATGTTTTCTTCGTGGAAACTCAGTTTTACAATGCGTACAAACATACAATTTTTTGGTTATTTGGTTATTCGTTTATTTCGGTTATTTACTATTCATTGGTGGGCTGTTAACCCTTCGTTTATTCTTATATCGGATCTCAGGTTTCTTGCTTCTTATCTCTTCTTTAAAGAAATTGAATCGTCACTGCATCCCTAAACTTCAGTCCGAGCAACGAGGTCGCAGAACCAACGGTTGACGGATTACTTTTATAAATGGCTATTTCCAGAAAATCGGCTTCGTTGAAAAGGGCCAGACGTTCTCCTTCAAAGTCTTTTAATGTAAATTTATCACTGACTTTAAAATCCGAATAGCTTTTATGGATGCTTTTAATGGTTTTGGTTCCGAAACGAATTTCAAATGAGCGTCCCTTTCCGGTTTCGTGAATCAGTTTTTTTGAAATATTGGTCACACAGTTTCCGAAATGATCTACGTAAACGACTGCTCCCTTCACAGAACTTAAATCAGATGCGACAGTCGCCTGTAATTCATTTACTTTCTTAATAGTATTTATTTCCCTGCCGATAACACTCATTGCACCGCCTTTGGATAGGTGGCAGGCTACTTTTACAAATACGTCCATATCTGACGCTCCTTCCGGCAAACGGTCGTGAATGTTGATCTCCGCTATTTTTTGGGGAACTATTTTTTGGGTAAGAATGCTTAAGATTCCGTTATCGGCGCAAATGAAGAAATGATCGTTCCATTGCATTGCGATATGTTTGTTTTCCAAAGTGCGTTCAGAATCTACCCCAATTACATGAACAGAACCCTTCGGATAACTGTTGTAAGCAGCACTTATAATGTAGCTGGCTTCAGAAATATTAAAGAGATCTACATTATGAGAAATATCAAAAATCTGAGCCTGAGGATGTTCTGTGATAATTTTGCCTTTTAACGCGCCAACAAAGTGGTCTTTCAGTCCAAAATCGGTTGTTAGCGTAATTATTGACATCATTTTGTTTATAATTATTACAGAAAGTTTTTCTAAAATTCACTAGATTTGAGATAATGCAAAGCTAACTTATTTTTTAATTAAATCCCGCTGCTTTTGAACGAAAGAACCATCGAATTGACAGACATCACTCCAAAAGAATTTTGGGGTGCACAGGATTCACATCTTGAAGTAATTAAAAAATTATACCCAAAATTAAAAATTGTAGCCCGGGGCACGCTGGTGAAAGCCTACGGAGAAAAGGAAATTTTGGACGAATTTGAAATACGTTTTAATCGCTTAATCAATCATTTTTCGCGTTACAATTCCATCGATGATAATGTAATTGAGCGCATCGTGCAAACGAACAGTCAGGATGAGCAGCGTATGGCGGATCATGACAAGATTCTGGTACACGGACTGGGAGGTAAGCTGATTAAAGCCATGACCCCTAATCAACAGAAATTAGTTGAATACGTAAACAAAAACGATATGGTATTTGCTGTAGGCCCTGCCGGAACTGGGAAAACCTATACCGGAGTGGCTCTGGCAGTAAAAGCCTTAAAGGACAAACAGGTAAAAAGAATCATATTAACGCGTCCTGCGGTTGAGGCAGGCGAAAATTTAGGTTTTCTTCCGGGTGACATGAAGGAAAAACTGGATCCGTACATGCAGCCATTATATGATGCCCTTCGTGATATGATTCCTCCTCAGACACTGGATGATTATCTTATGAAAGGGATTATTCAGATCGCACCGTTGGCATTTATGCGTGGTCGTACATTGGATAACGCTTTTGTAATTTTGGATGAAGCGCAAAATACGACGCACTCGCAAATGAAGATGTTTCTTACGCGTATGGGTAAGAATGCTAAGTTTATCATTACGGGAGATCCAGGTCAGGTAGATTTACCGCGAAGAACCATTTCCGGTTTAAAGGAAGCTTTATTAGTGCTGAAAGATATCGAAGGAATCGGAATCATTTATCTTGACGACAAGGATATTGTCCGCCACAGATTAGTGAAGAAAGTAATTGATGCTTATAAGAGCATTGAAAACCATGATTAGAGATAATCAGTTGGATGTGTGAAGGATTTAAATTTCAGAAGAATCCAAGCATCAAAAAACCCTACATAACTTTAAAGTTGCGTAGGGTTTTTTTATCAAAAAATTTAAATGGATCCTTAGTCTATCTTGGGAAGTTGAATACAAGTCCGCCACCCAAAGTAAATTGGTAAATAGAAGAATAGCTGCTTACACCGGCTCCAGGTCCGCCCGTACCGATATATACACCACCACCAACAGATTGCGCGATGGACAGCAATTGTGCCTGAAGTTTGATTCCCACTTTTTCAGTAGCCCAAATTGTGGCACCCCCTTTCATATTCCATGCAAATTTTGTCGAGGAATCTGAATTGCCATTAGCAGGATTTTCCAGTTTTACAATACCCACACCGGCACCTAAGCCAAAAAAGCCTTCTACTTTTCCGCCGGGTTTTCTGAAACTTCTATTCCCACCTAACAAAATATAGTCCAGCCCTACGTCAAAGTTGGCATTTTGATCAAAAGCCGGCCCATTGTAATATTGTGCGGGTACGTTGGTGTCCATCATTTGCCAGGACAGCTCAACAAACGTCATCGGTGCAGCTTCAAATTCGATTCCGAGTCCATACAGGAAACCGGCATCAATTTTTCCATTGTAATAATAGCCGTAGTCATAGTATGAGTCAAAACTGTCTTCAAAAGCGTAAGAGCCGTAAAGGTTCAATCGAATTGAAGGTCCGCTCTTGGGAGCACCGCTAGTCTGCGCCTGTACAAAAAATGAGGCGAATAGTAGCAAACCTGTTATTAAAAGAGATCTTGTTTTCATTTTTTATAGGGTTTTGAGTTGTTTATACTGTTTTGGATATTTTATCGCGTACTTTTCCAACAAAGCATTTTCATGGTCTTATGGATTTATTTTTTTGATTTTGGAGGAAAATTTTCCAATATTTTAGCAACCGCTTCAGGTATGGTTTTGTCTGGATTTTTAGATGGTGAATCGATTTCCTTATTCCCCGTGCCTTGCCATATCAGTTGTTTGTTGGAAGCATCGACAACATCAATAATCAGTGAGCCTTCTTTGTATTCGTAAACATTGTATGTGGTTGTACTGCCTACGTATCCGCCTCCCCAATGGTAAGGACGATAATATCCTCCATAATTGTAATAATCGGTATTTGCTGAAACTGATTTTTTGTCTGTCAAAATAGTAGTGATGTTTATTAGAACATCTGGGTTATCTGTTGATACAACCAAGCCTTTTTTTTCCATTTCAGCTTGTACGGCATTAATAATCCGGTTTTTGTTCAATTGGCTTACAGAACCACTTTTGTCTGCCAATTCATAAAAAGAAAAGGTTTTGTATTTTGAAAAATCGACCGATTTGTCGTAGTCGGATTGGACGGTTACGGAGTTACACGATATAAATAATGCGGTAGCTGCCAGAAGAAGTAATGAGAAAAGTCTAATTGTTTTCATTGGATTGAAATTTAGTTTATTCCATTTACCGACTCTTTGCTACGGCTTTACATTGTTAAAAATGAGTTTTTTGTAGCAAATGTTGTATGTAAATTTAATTATAAACATTTGATTTAATTTATGGTTTTCATTGCTTTTTCGATGTTCTGACAATTAAATACGATGTAATATGATAAAATGTTATTTTTTTAGTGAAATTCATCGGTAAAACGCAAGTAGTATCGAAATTCTGCATCCGAAAAAACAAAAAAAAATAAATTATAGGTTTAAGTAGCGGATTATGAGATGGTGCATAGTATTTTTTTTAAGGAAAATCTGTAAATTAGTAATGCTTAAACTTCTCGGGCATGAAAAAGATTCTCTTGGTTTCAATTTTAAGTTTTTTTACGATTTGGGCTCAGGGGCAAAAGAAAATCTCAATAAAAGATTCTCTAGATCAAAAGCTAGATTTAAGCGATTGGGTTTTGGAAGCCAATGGTTTTATTCCCGTTCCGATGCTGATTACCGAACCGGCTTTGGGTGGAATAGGTGGGGCAGTATTTGCAGTATTTGTGAGTAAAAATAAGGCCTATACAGATACCATAAACGGAAATGTGGTTAAAACGAGGGTAAAACCGAATGTTTATGGAGCCGGAGGTGCATATACGGCAAACGGTACCTGGCTGGCCGGTGGCGTAGCGATGGGAGTAATCAGGAAATGGCGTGCGAATTACAGGATTGCAACTGCTTATGCCAATGTCAATATGGATTTTTACAGGGAAATTCCATCTGTCGGTGAGCAGTCGTTCGAATTTAATCTAAGAAGTTTTCCGTTAACAGGTCAGCTAATCAAACACTTTGGAAGGAGTGACTGGTTTGCCGGTTTGAATTATTTGTTTCTGTATACAGAATTAAAACGAACTAATGCCGAATTCCATACGCCTGCAGAAATCAATAGTATAATCAGTCGCCTGGGAATTTTGGTGGATTATGACGGGCGCGATAATATTTTTACGCCTGATAAGGGTTTCCGGTGGAATACTTTGATAGCGGCTTCTTCGGATGTGATTGGTAGTGATTATCAGTATCAGTCGGTTAACTCGGCCTTAATTGGTTACATACCTATTATTCCAAAGCTGATATCTGGCTATAGGGGCGAATACCAGCAAATTTTCGGCGAATTTCCTTTCTATATTAAACCTTATATAAATATGAGGGGAATTCCTGTTATGCGCTATCAGGGGAAAATTATAACGCTGACAGAAACCGAATGGCGCTGGGACGTAACAAGAAGATACAGTTTAGTCGCTTTTGCCGGTGCAGCCACAGCGATGGAAGAGTGGTCTGACTTTGCTGATTCTCCATGGAGGGTATCCGGAGGGTTAGGCGGGCGTTATCTTGTCGCAAGAAAACTAAAACTCCGTATGGGGCTAGACGTGGCACATGGCCCTGAAAACTGGGCTTATTATCTTGTATTGGGTACTAATTGGATGAGATGATTTCAGAGCAATGTCTAAACAGGATTTGTTCTTCAAATTTATAGTATAGCGGATAAGCATCAATTATTTAAAAATGTTCATGTTTTCATCATATATTGGGCTTTGTATGCCTAAAAAATTTAAAACACTGTGGAACACGTGATTTTGCGACAGGGTTTTATTGGGTTTGAGTTGTTTTGAATTATCAGATAACCAAACTATAAACGGAATCTCATATTGTTCTTTAGGTGCAATACTGAACGGTAGTCCATGCATGTAAAGATTTTTTTCTCCCAGTGATTCGCCATGATCCGAAACAAATATCATTGTGCTATTATACTCTTTTAATTGTTTTAAATCTTGAATTACATTGTCTAGGATATAATCTGTATAAACAATGGTATTGTCATAAGCATTGATTAATTCCTTTTGAGTGCAATTTCCTAATTCGACACTATTGCAAACAGGTTTGAAAGTTTCAAACTGAGGTGGGTATTTTTTACTATAGGTCGGTCCATGGGATGTGCTGGTGTGCAAAACAATTAATATTTTACTTTTCTTACTGGCTGCTATTTGCTCTTTTAGACCGGTTAAAAGAATTTCATCGTAATTGCAGCCATTACCTTTGCAATTTGATGCTAAATCTTCTCTTTTTTGATAATTTTTAATATGAACGGGAGGTTCGCCCCAGTTTGTAGTCCTCCAAATAACTTCGACATTATTTCGGTACAAATAATTGGGTAGAATTTCATATAATTTATCCGTTTTTTTGTGTTCTAAAATACATTTTATGCCTTCGGTTGTATATGTTGCACAAGATGTTGCTTTAAAACTGAATAAATTTTCTTCCTTAGAAAGTAAAGGGTTTGTATTTTTTTTATATCCATACAAAGAAAAGTTTTGACTTCTTGCCGATTCTCCAATTACTAAAACCACAATAGATTTTTTGTTGTCTTTTATTGTTGCATCGGGTAACAGGATTTCTTTTTCACTTTTTTTATGCTTGTGTATATAAAAGAGCGGGATATTTACTGAATAAGACCAAGGCATTGCTAATCCTCCTAATCTTTTTGAATTTTTATCAATCCATAGCCAATTGCTGCCATTTGCAAATACTAAGGCTCCAATGAACAGCAAGGTAAGTGAGCAATTGATTAAAAACTGTTTAAATGGTACACTTGTTATTTTAGTTTTGACAATATAAACGCCGGGAAGCACACCCAGGAAAACTATGTAAAGAATCAGCTTTACAGAAAAAAAACTAATGGATTCTTCAAAATTGGTATTAAGTATATTACCAATCATAGTCTCATCAATGATGACGCCATAGGTTGTAATAAAATAAACTGCAATTGCATTAAGGATAAAAGATAAAGCTAATAAAAGTTTTCCAGCAAATCGGAATAAAAAACAAACGAGGTAAAAAACAAAAGAATTTAGTATCACCATCAGAATTATTAAACTGATAATAGCAGTAATACCATTTAAATTTTTATAGTCAATGTTACTAAAAACAAAGGAAAAAAATGGATAATGAAATAATAAAAAATTAAGTAAACTCATTATCACTACGAAATGATTTAAGTTTAGATTATTTTTTAATACAGACATTAGCTAAGGAATTAGATTTCTAAGTAATCTGACATGCTAAAATATACGACAACATCCATCCAGCTCTATGATGTGACGGATGCTTATGACTGATATATACAAATATACCTAAAACTTTAAAGGAAAGGGTTTGAAAAATAGGAGAGAAGATTATATGCTGGCTTTCATCAATAAGTATGGTATGTCAGGAAAAGCAAAAACCCTTTAAATCGTGAGATTTAAAGGGTTTTGAGTTTGCTTGCTTTTCAGCTTGCGGAGAAAGAGGGATTCGAACCCCCGGACCTGTTACAGTCAACAGTTTTCAAGACTGCCGCAATCGACCACTCTGCCATTTCTCCAGTATGTCTCGCTTTACTTCCGTATTGCGAGTGCAAATATAGACGGTTTTTTTATTTCTGCAAACCTTTTGAGGATAAAAAAATGAAATAAAATTCAATCTATTTTTAATGCTCTCATTTCGTTTATTTTAGGAAATAAAAAAAATGAAAATATTTTTTTAGAATCCTACGTACTCCGTTATTTCAAGGCCGTATCCAATCATTCCGACACGTTTAGTTTGTGCCGAATTGGATAATAATTTGATTTTTGAAATGTCCAAATCATGTAAAATTTGTGCACCGATTCCAAAATCTTTAATATCGATCTTAATTTGTGGCGCTTTGTGAACACCTTTTTCCTGTAATTCTTTTAATTCCGACAAACGGCTTAACAGATCAGAAGCCTGGGTTTGGTGGTTTATAAACAAAATAGCGCCTTTACCTTCCTCATTGATACGTTTGAACATATCATCCAGTTTCTTGTCGGCATCGTCATTTGTAAGCGTACCTAAAATATCATTATTGATATGCGTTGAATTGATACGTGTCAGAATCGGCTCTCCGGCACTCCAACTCCCTTTTGTTAATGCGATATGTACCTGCTTGTTGGTAATCTGCAGATAGGCCCGTAAACGGAAATCTCCAAAACGCGTCTGGATTTCGAAATCTTCCTTTTTATGAATAAGACTGTCGTGCTGCATTCTGTAAGCAACCAAATCTTCGATGGAAACCAGTTTCAGATCTAATTTCTTTGCAACTTCAACCAACTGAGGTAAACGTGCCATCGTACCGTCATCGTTCATGATTTCGCAGATAACACCGGCAGGACGGAAGCCAGCCAAACGTGCAAAATCGATTGCCGCTTCAGTATGACCGGTACGTCTTAAAACGCCTCCTTCTTTTGCGATAAGCGGGAATATATGTCCGGGACGACCTAATTCGAACGGTTTTGTGTCCGGATTTACTAATGCTTCAACGGTTTTCGATCTGTCAGCTGCAGAAATACCTGTAGTTACGCCGTTTCCTCTTAAATCAACGGAAACGGTAAATGCGGTTTGCATTGGATCGGTATTGTTGCCCACCATCGCGTGAAGATCTAATTCCTTACATCTTTTTTCCGTTAGTGGAGTACAGATAAGACCTTTTCCGTAAGTAGCCATGAAATTGATCATTTCAGGGGTAACTTTATCGGCAGCGGCTAAAAAATCGCCTTCATTTTCACGGTCTTCATCATCTACAACAATGATGACTTTTCCCTGACGGATATCTTCTATCGCTTCTTCGATCGTGTTGAGTTTTATTTTTTCAGTAGTTGACATTTTTGTTTTGTTTTTTATCTCAATTCTCGTCGAGATCTGTTTTTTCTGTGTTGCTTAATGTTTTGTTTATTAATTTTTGTACCGGTTCAATGATCCAGTCAAAATTAACCATCACACCAATATCGTTAGTTGCTCTGTATGTTAGTAATATGGCTAGCGGAGACAGGACAAATGAGGATAGCCAACAGCCTAAAAATGGCGGAATACCGTTTTCCTGCGCTACTTTTTTACCGAATGTATTGATGAAATGGAAGATGATGAAAATCAGTACTGCAAAAACAATCGGTAATCCTAATCCTCCTTTTCGGATGATCGCGCCTAAAGGTGCACCTATGAAAAACATAAGAAGACAAGAGAAGGCAACTACAAATTTCTCATGTAACGCAATCCAGTGTTTGTTGATGTTTTTCTTCTTTTCAAACAAATCATTTTTATTGTTTTGAATAGAAAAATCCGTACTGGAAACGTTATTCAGTGCTGATTCCAAAATCTGACTTTTTTCATTTGTTGAAAAAGTGGCCAGGACATCATCACTGCTTTTGAATTTTCCGGTAGAAGGATAAAGTTTGGGTTTCAGAGTAAATTCAATGCCCTGAGAGATATTGTCGGTAAAGGAAATCACGTCTTTTTTATAACTTTTCTGAAGGGAATCAATGGTGAAATTCAATTCACTTACGTTAAGCATCGTATTGGTATTTACGATTTCACCTTCTGCCTGGCTGTTGTTTAAGTTCGTAAGGTCGATATTTATCGTATATTTTTTAAAATTGGCTTTGGCGAAAGGAAGTTTACGCTGTTCTTCATATTTTTTAGGGTAAACGTCCTCATAATAATAACCGTCAATCAAGTCCAGTTTAAGGATGTTAGACCCTTCTTCGCTTTTCAAAACCCCTCTGTTGGCTTTTATAACGGTCTTGTTTCCGAATCCTTGGGCCGACTTAATGTGCATCGTCACACCTTCAAGCAATTCTCCGTTTTCACCTGATTTTTTATCTACTTTGATGTTTGAATTACCGATGGTGTTAAATTGTCCTTCCGCAATAGCCATCGCCGGTTTTGTCTGCAGAATATCTTTTCGCAGATTGATGAATTTATATTCAGCTTTCGGAATTACGGTATTGGCAAAAAAGAATGCGGCAAAACTCAGCAAAAAGATAAAAACCGTTAGTGCTTTCATAGCTCTTCCAAGCGAAATACCTGCTGATTTCATTGCAGCAAATTCATAATTCTCGGCGAAACTTCCGAAAGTCATGATGGAGGCCAACAGTATCGAGAGCGGTAAAACTAAAGGAACGATCTTCGGTGAATAAAAAACAAGGAATTTAATTACGACCATGTAATCAAGATTTTTACCAGCCAATTCCGAAATGAAAAGCCAGATACCTTGTAAAATGAATATGAAAAAAAGGATTACAAATACCGAAGAAAATGTAGTCAAAAAGGATTTAAGAATGTAACGATCTAAAATTTTCACCCGAAATCTAGTCTAAATTATTGATGTAGTAATTAGGATATTTACTCTGGGTAAAGGTAAAATGATTTTTCGAAATAGGCTGATTAGTTTTAAAAGAATTAACAACGATAGTGGTTTTCGCTCCGTTCTTATTCATTTCAATCAGATTATAGATGTTTTTAGTTTGGGCATCTATGCCAAGTAGAATTTCTTTACGGTTGTCTTTTGGGTTTGTCGGAACCAGTTTTACGTATTGGATCTGTCTTCCCTTGATGTTTTGTGTGATATCCCAATAATACTTGTAACCTGAATTAAAGAAGGTCAGCATTTTGGCCGGCGTTAAATTATTGGCATCGTTATCATCGTTTTTTGAAATCGTAATCTCTTGGTCTTCAGGAACGATGGTGTAGTTCTTCTTTCCGTCAAAAATTTTGGTTACCCCCATAAAATTCAACACGTATTGATTTCCTTTCATGGTAACATTTCCTTTGCTTTCCTGATCTACGTTTTGCTTTAAATTCTGTACGGAATAGCTAAAGTTAATGACGATATTATCGTAACTTTTTACTTTGGCCGTAACATCATCCAACAGATCTTTTGCTTTTTGCGAGTTCTGTGCATTAGCCGGAAGACTCAGGAATAAAGCAAAAAATAAAGCAATCACGATTTTGCAAATAAAAAGGGGAGAAGAAGTATTATGGTGTATTTTCGATTTCATTTTACATATTGTTTTGTTCGTTAGCGAAAAAATGTTCCAGAGCTACAAGATCAGGAATATTAACGCTTCTTGCCTTACTGCCTTCAAACGGGCCAACGATTCCGGCAGCTTCCAACTGATCGATCAATCGGCCGGCGCGGTTGTAGCCCAGTTTCAGTTTACGTTGCAGTAAGGACGCAGAGCCTTGTTGTGCCGTAACAATAATTTCGGCAGCTTCCCTGAACATCGAGTCTCTTTCGGAAATATCTATATCAAGACTTATGCCACTTTCTTCGCCAACGTATTCCGGCAACATGTAAGCATTAGGGTAGGCTTTTTGTGAACCAATATATTCAGTAATTTTTTCAACTTCAGGTGTATCCACAAAGGCACATTGAACACGGATGATATCATTACCTTGTGTATACAATAAATCTCCACGACCAATCAGCTGATCCGCTCCACCAGTATCCAAAATGGTCCTGGAATCAATTTTCGAAGTTACTCTGAAAGCAATTCGGGCAGGGAAATTCGCTTTGATCATCCCCGTAATTACGTTCACCGAAGGACGTTGGGTAGCAATGATCAAGTGAATTCCGATAGCACGTGCCAGCTGCGCCAGACGGGCGATAGGCGTTTCTACTTCTTTTCCGGCAGTCATGATTAAGTCGGCGAACTCATCCACTACCAATACGATATACGGTAAAAATTTATGCCCGTTTTCCGGGTTCAGTTTTCGTTGTTTGAATTTCTCATTGTATTCCTTGATGTTACGAACCATTGCATCTTTAAGCAAAGAATAACGGTTGTCCATTTCGATACAAAGCGAGTTCAACGTGTTGATTACTTTCGTGTTATCGGTGATAATAGCATCTCCGTCATCCGGAAGTTTTGCTAAATAATGTCTTTCTATTTTGTTGAATAGCGTCAGCTCCACTTTTTTAGGATCGACCAAAACAAATTTCACTTCGGCCGGATGTTTTTTGTACAACAATGAAGTAAGTACCGCATTCAATCCTACAGATTTACCCTGACCGGTTGCACCTGCCATCAACAAGTGAGGCATTTTGGCTAAATCCACCACAAAAGTTTCATTTGAAATGGTTTTACCTAAAGCAATTGGTAATTCCATCTCGGCCGACTGGAATTTCGGAGAAGCAATAACGCTTTTCATCGAAACCATGGTCGGATTGTTGTTCGGAACTTCGATACCAATGGTTCCTTTTCCAGGGATAGGAGCAATGATACGAATACCTAATGCCGCTAATGAAAGCGCAATATCGTCTTCCAGGTTCTTGATTTTTGAAATTCGGATTCCCGCTTCCGGAACGATTTCATATAAGGTAACGGTCGGACCAACAGTGGCTTTGATTTGGGAAATCCCGATGTTGTAGTTTTTCAGTGTGTCTACAATTCGGTTTTTGTTTTCTTCCAGTTCGGCCTGATTGATGGTAATTCCGCCCGATGAATATTCTTTTAAAAGCTCAATCGATGGGAACTGGTAATTGGATAATTCCAATGTAGGATCGAATTCACCAAAATCCTGAACCAATCGTGCTGCTAAATTTTCCTCAACCGTAGTTTCTTCTTCGATTTTTTCGATTGTAAAACTATCGTCGTCGGTTTGGATAATCTCAGATTTCGGAACTTCCGGTGTAATCGGAATTACCGGTGGAACAACATGCGGAACTGCAACCGGAGGAACTGTTTTTAAAGTGATTTCCGAAGGATGTTCTATTGTCGGTTTTAAAGCTTCCTTGTTTATTTCAAAAGAGGAAGGAACCGTTTTTAATTCGATGTTCGAAAGGATCTCGTCGTCTTCCGCGTCATTGAAATCCAGACTCGGATTTGAAGTCAGAACTTCTTCGTCCTCTATTATAGGTTCATCAATAGCATTGTTGTCGTTAACATCCGTAAACAGTGGAGTAGGGATGTTTGAATTGTTTTCGGGAACTTCTTTTCCTTCGTTTAGTTCTTCTTCGAATGATCGGCTTCTGCTCTCAAAGAAATTTTTGATTCCTTCAGTGGAAACCTTGATTTTCAGAATAAGATAAACGATTACACCGAAAAGCAATACAAGAAACGTTCCGGTCTTACCAATGTAATCCTGAGTGAAAAGATTCATCTCATAGCCAATAACACCTCCCAATTGCGGGATATAATCCCAGAAAAATCCGCAAAGAACCGAAATGACCACCATGGCGAACATATCCCAGAAAATGGAACCTTTCAGTTTTGCCAGTGAAATGTCAACCAACATGTAAGCGCCGGCTAAAAAGAAAAGACGAACGAACAAAAAAGAAGCCGCTCCGAATCCTTTGTATAAAAAGAAATCAGACAGATAAGCTCCGAATTTCCCTAACCAGTTATAGGTTTTCTCGCTTCTGTCTGCGAATGAGGTAAGCGAACTCTGGTCGTATTCCCCATAGATATAATAGGAAACGAACGAAAGCAGTAATGCCACTGAAAATAAAACAAGCAAAGCCCCAATAAGGACTTTGTTTCTACGATTTAACTTCCAGCCAGATTTCGGAGTTTCTTCGTTCGATTTTGATTCAGAAGTTTCTTTTTTTGATGTCTTCGCCATTTAGAATACTGAAATTTGGTAAAAAATAGATAATCGTTTCTAAATTAGATTATTCTTGGTAAATATATAATTAATCCGATTGCGATTGCAGACATTGCAGCGAAAAAAACCGCTCCGGCAGCAATATCTTTTATAAAGCCGATGCGTTCATGGTAATCGGGGTGAATAAAATCAGCGATTTTTTCAACAGCGGTATTCAAGCCTTCAATACTTAACACCAATCCGAAAATCAGAACCTGAAACATCCATTCGGTTTTAGAAATATTAAAATAAAATCCGGCAGCAATCATCAGTACAGCAATAGAGGACTGCACCATCACGCTGTGTTCTGTTGTAATCAATTTAACAGCGCCTTTTACGGCAAAACCTACACTTTTTAACCTTCCTGTTACGAAGGAATTGTCTTTGTTGATTTCCATTAAAGTGCTGCTAAAGCTTTTTCGTAATTAGGCTCGTCAACGATATCCTCAACCTGTTCCGCATGTTTCACAACTCCGTTTTCATCCAAAACGATTACCGCACGTGAATGTAAACCAGCCAAAGGACCGTCAGTGATAGTTAATCCGTAAGTGTTTCCGAAAGAACCGTCTCTGAAATCCGATAGGTTAACCACATTTTCCAAACCTTCGGCACCACAAAAACGATTTTGAGCAAATGGTAAGTCGCGAGAAATACATAGTACTTTCGTGTTTGTGAGGTTGCTTGCCGTTTCATTGAATTTACGAACCGAAGTGGCACAAGTGCTTGTATCGATACTAGGGAATATATTTAAAACCAATTTGCTTCCTTTGAAATCGGTTAATGAAACCGTTGATAAATCAGTTTTTACTAAAGTGAAGTCTGATGCCTGTGTGCCTACCTGAGGTAATGAACCCGTCGTGTTTACTGGGTTTCCTTTTAATTTTATCTGAGCCATTTTTTCTGTTTTTTTAGAGTTTCAAAAGTAATGAATTTATTTTAGAAATGGTTTTTTGCCGAATTCCTTTTTTGTTTAATTTGTTTATCGTAATATTGCAATATAAAAATATATAAAATGGGAGCTTCAAAATCAGAATTCTTTTCGGAGCAGCAAAACGAAATGGCGTCCTTGTTCAAAGCTATCTCGCATCCGGCAAGAGTGGCCATAATTGAGTATCTGTTAAAGGTGGATTCGTGTATTTGCGGGGATATTGTAAATGAATTGCCATTGGCGCAGCCTACAGTTTCCCAGCATCTGAAGGAATTGAAAAGCGTGGGAATCATTAAGGGAAACATTGAAGGTACAGCGATTTGTTATTGCTTAAATCCGGACACTATGAAAAAACTGGAGAATTATTTTTCAGGAATATCGAATAATCTAATTATGAAATGTTGTTAATATAAAATACTGTAATTATGAGACTATCAGAAATTAAAGAAGTATTGAAAACAGTCGAGACGGTAAACTTTCAGTTGCCTGACGGAAGTTTAGTTCCGGAGCATTTTCACGTAACTGAAATAGGGGAGATTACCAAGAATTTTATCGACTGCGGAGGAACGGTTCGAAAAGAAACCGTAGTAAATTTTCAGCTGTGGGATGCTAATGATTATGAGCATCGTTTAAAACCGCAAAAGCTGTCACACATCATCGAATTATCTGAAAAAATATTGAATATTGATGATAATGAAATTGAAGTGGAATACCAGTCCGAAACCATCGGAAAGTATGATTTGGATTTTAACGGAACCGATTTTGTTTTGGCAGCAAAAAAAACAGCCTGTCTTGCGAAGGACAATTGCGGTATTCCGGCTGAAAAACAAAAAGTGTCATTAAAAGAATTGCAAACACAAACGGCATGCTGTGCACCAAATTCGGCATGCTGTTAATATTAAATTGAAATTATAATGAAAGAAAAGATTTTAAAGTTTAAAAAACCTATTATTATAACCAGTTCTGTTGTCCTTCTTCAGCTTGTTTTTGGCTTCGATCCTAAGTTCTGCATCATCAATATGATATGGTTATTTGTTTAAAATGATGAAAAAGAACATTTTGGTACTTTGTACCGGTAACAGTTGCAGAAGCCAGATAGCGGAAGGATATCTGCGTTACTTTTCAAAAGAGAAAGCCAACGTTTACAGTGCCGGTGTAGAAACTCACGGTGTTAATCCGAAGGCTGTGACAATAATGAAGGAAGACGGAATTGATATTTCCGGGCATACCTCAAATAATATTGATGAGTATACGGAAATACCGTTTGATTTTGTAATCACCGTTTGTGACAATGCAAAAGAACGTTGTCCGTTTTTTCCAAGTAAAGCAGTCAAGTTTCATCATAATTTTACGGATCCTGCCAAAGCAATTGGAAACGAAGAGGAAATCATGAATCAGTTCCGATTAGTTCGTGAAGAAATTAAATCGTATTGTAAGCAATTTGTGGAGGATAATTTATAATTCAAATCGCTGTTTCGGATACTAAAAAAGCCTTTCTTGTCAAAAGAAGGGCTTTGGTATGGGAAATGTTATTTGTCGATGGAACCCAAAACACGTTGCATGAACGTATTTAATGCTTCTTTTTTATCGGTTCCGTCCTTTATCATTTTGTTTACTTCCAGGGCGCCATACATGTTGGAAAGTAATTCACCGATAACATCCAGTTCTTCATCTTTTAATGAGGGAACTTCCGTTAAGGCTTCCAATACTTCGATCGTTTCCACAATATAATCCTGATCGTTTTCTTCAATAAACTGCGTCAGTTGTTTTATTACCGGTAACTTCATGATTATACGATTTCGTTTACCAAATCCGTCAAAACTTCCGCTTTATTGGTTTGTGTTTCGTTTACCAGTTTTCCGTTTACGAAAGTTGCAAATGTTGGAAGGTTGGAAACATTAGCCAGTTTTCTTGATTCCGGAGAATTTTCAGCATCTACCAAAACAAAAGCGATATTTTCATTTTCAGATGAAAGTTTTTTGAATTTCGGTTTCATGATTCGGCAGTTCCCGCACCATGAGGCAGAAAATTGCACTACCACTTTTTCGTTTGTGTCAACTATATTTTGAAGCGTGTCTTCGTTTAATTCTATTAACATGGCGTTTTTGATTTTTTTAATTTAAACCCCAAATCCCAATTTTCATCGGAATTTGGAGTTTTGTATAAGTTTTACTGATTAGTTTTTGCTTAAGTAAGCAGCAGTACTTAATCTGTCAGCTGTCATAGCTTCTTTTCCGTTTTCCCAGTTAGCAGGACAAACTTCACCTTTAGTCTGAACGTGAGTGTAAGCATCGATTAAACGTAAGTACTCACCAACATTTCTTCCTAATGGCATATCGTTTACGCTTTCGTGGAAAATTTTTCCAGTCTCGTCAATCAGGTAAGTAGCTCTGTAAGGAACGTTTGAACCTTCGATTAAATAATCTCCTGTTTCTTCATTGAATACTTCTTCCGCATCTAAAATCCCTAAAGCAGTAGATAAATTTCTTGTAGTATCAGCCAATAATGGGTAAGTTACACCTTCGATTCCTCCGTTTGCTTTTGCCGTGTTTAACCATGCAAAGTGAACTTCGTTAGTATCACAAGACGCACCGATTACGATAGTGTTTTTTGCATTGAATTCAGGTAAAGCAGCCTGGAACGCGTGTAATTCTGTTGGACAAACGAAAGTGAAATCTTTCGGATACCAGAATAATAATACTTTTTTATTGTTTTTTGTAGCTTCTTCAAGAACGTTGATTCTTAAGTTATCACCCATTTCTGAAATAGCATCTACGGTAATGTTCGGGAATTTTTTTCCTACTAATGACATAATGTATCGGTTTTTTAAAGATTATTTTTTTTAACAATGCAAAAGTAGCCATTCCAAAATAGTTTCAGCATTGCCCTTTATTATAATTTTTTATTTTATGATAGGAAATAGTTATCATGACGTTATTTTTAGATTTTTCAAACTTATAATGTTATTTATACAATTGGTTTTATATATTTGTTTCCCTCAAAAAAACGTGATAATCTGATGTTTTTGAGAGGTTATTTGTTAAAATCTAATCAAATTACCGAAAACAATATTTATGTCATTTTCTAATTTATTCCGAAAGAAATCGGTATCCGACATTTTAGATCAGGTTGCCAAAAATCAAGCTGACGGTCATCATTCCCTTGGTAAGCATCTTACAGCAAGGGATTTAACAGCATTTGGAATTGCGGCTATTATCGGTGCCGGAATTTTCAGTACCATCGGAAAAGCCAGTGCTGACGGCGGACCGGCCGTTATTTTCTTATTTATTTTTACCGCAGTAGCCTGTGGTTTTGCTGCTTTTGCTTATGCAGAATTCGCATCTATGGTTCCGGTTTCGGGAAGTGCTTATACTTATTCGTATGTTGCTTTTGGAGAAATTGTAGCCTGGATAATTGGTTGGGCGTTAATCATGGAATACGCCATCGGGAACATTACGGTTGCGATTTCGTGGAGTGATTATTTTACCAGTTTGCTCGAAAGTGGCGGGTTGCATCTGCCGGAATGGATTCAGATGGATTATTTATCTGCGACTAAAGGTTATCACGAAGCAATGGCTTTGATGCAAGGAGGAAAATCGTATGAGAATTTGAGTGATAGCCTGAAAATGGCGCACACAGCCTGGACCACATCACCTACAATAGGTTCTTTCCATTTAATTGCTGATTTACCGGCGCTTCTTATCATTTTGTTGATTACTTGGTTGGTTTACAGAGGGATGAAGGAATCAAGAAATGCAAGTAACATGATGGTTGTTGTTAAGTTGTGTATCATTCTATTGGTTATTGCTGTTGGAATTTTTTACGTAGATACTGCTAACTGGTCGCCTTTCGCACCTAACGGAGTATCAGGGATTTTAAAAGGAGTTTCAGCAGTATTTTTTGCTTATATAGGATTTGATGCCATTTCAACTACTGCAGAGGAATGTAAAAACCCGCAACGTGATTTACCGAGAGGAATGATGTGGGCGATCATTATATGTACGATTCTTTATGTGATCATTGCATTGGTACTAACAGGAATGGTGAAATACTCTGATTTGAACGTAGGCGATCCGTTAGCCTTCGTTTTTGATAAACTGAATCTAAAATGGATGTCAGGAATTATTGCCGTGAGTGCCGTTGTAGCGATGGCGAGTGTTTTGCTGGTTTTCCAGATGGGACAGCCTCGTATCTGGATGAGTATGAGTAGAGATGGGTTATTACCAAAACGATTCTCAAGAGTGCATCCTAAGTTCCAAACACCATCTTATGCGACAATAGTTACAGGTTTTGTGGTAGCTATTCCGGCTTTATTCTTAAATCTTACTATGGTTACCGATTTGTGCAGTATAGGAACTTTGTTCGCATTCGTACTTGTTTGTGCCGGCGTATTGGTGTTGCAGAATAAAACCGATATTCCGAGAGGTAAGTTTAAAACGCCGTACATCAATTCGAAATTCATTTTCCCGGTATTACTGGTTATCGGCTTGATTATTTCCTTTACGCAGTTTAAAGAGAATACGATGGGTTTCATTACTAATGAAAAACAAATCAATGACGCTGCTACGATAGTTACTTCTTTGGATGAAAACCAGACGAAAGAAGTTTTTAGCTATTTGCAAACGGTTAAAAAAGATGTACAATCCGCGGATTTGGAGGAAGTTTTAAGTGAAATAAGTCAGGATGAAGCAACTTATAAAACTGTGGTTGATAATATGCCGATTGATAATTCAAAGAAATATGAAAGCGGTTTTGACCTGTTTAAACATAAAATTCCAATGTGGATTTTCTTGCTGTCTTTACTTGGATTTGCCGTTTGGTCATGGAAACAAAACCTGTCTCTGATTCCTTTATTAGGGCTTGTAAGCTGTTTATATATGATGGCCGAATTAAGCGTTTGGAACTGGATTTATTTCACATGCTGGTTGTTAATCGGATTGAGCATTTATTTTGGTTTCAGTCATAAAAACAGTAAGCTGAATTTGAATAGAATTTCAGCGCGAATTGAAGATTAAGATATGAAAATCCCGGGTAACGCCCGGGATTTTTTTTTAGTTCAACAATTCAGTTTCGGTATGAAGGGAACAGTGCCACTTATTATTTTCTTTGACCCAAGTGGAGGTGCAGGCACAATTTTGTTTTTTACCGGCCATTTCGACTTCTATGTGATAGGCTATAATTGCACTGTTTTCATTAATTTCCTGTGTTTCCACGCTTGAAAATTTACCAATTTTCATAGTTGTTTCTGCACCGGAATCAAACATTTTCTTAAAAGTGGGCTCATCTACGCTTTGTACGCCATTTTTACTGGCTACAATACAAGGGAAATGGGTAAGATTCTTTACGGTTTCGTAATTGTGGCTTTCCATTCCCTTCCAATATTTTTTTTCCAATTCAATAATCTGTGGTACCATAATTTCTTAGTTTATAGATTAGACAACTGTAATTACAAAGTTCAGATAAAAACTATATGATATAAAGCACTTTAACACACATTTGTTTGTTTGATTGAAATGCTGAAACAAAAAATCCGTCCTGTTTTCACAAGACGGATTAATTTTAAAACCTTTAAATTCTCAAATTCTCAAATTCTCAAATCTTCAAATTTTTACTTCAAATGAACATTAAAGTAGTCAGCGATTTTAGCATACATATGGATTCGGTCTCTACCGGCCACATTATGCTCGTGATTAGGATATAAGAAGTAATCCACTTGTTTACCTGCTTTAATACAAGCTTCGATAAAGTTCATACTCTGTTGTTGAACCACAACCGGATCCTGAGCTCCGTGAATCACCAATAATCTTCCTTTTAAGTCTTTAGCTTTGTCTAACAATGACGCTTTTGCATACCCTTCAGGGTTTTCCTGTGGTGTATCCATGTAACGCTCACCATACATTACTTCATAATATTTCCAGTCGATTACCGGACCTCCGGCAACACCTACTTTGAACGTATCAGCTTGGCTTGTCATTAATGAAGTTGCCATGAATCCACCAAAACTCCATCCAAAAACACCAATTTTATCAGTATCTACAAATGATTTTGATTTAAGGAATTCAACACCTTTCATTTGATCAGCCATTTCGTTTACACCCAACTGACGGTGGTTAACATCGCAGAATTTCTTTCCACGGTCACCACTACCACGGTTATCCAATGTAAATACTACGTATCCCTGTTGTGCCATATAGTAGTCGAAGTAGCCTCCGCCACCCATCCAACGGTTGTTCACCAATTGCGCATGAGAACCTCCGTAAACATAAACCATTACAGGGTATTTTTTGGTAGCGTCGAAATTAGCAGGGTAGATGATTCTTCCGTTTAACGGCGTTTTACCGTCTGCCGAAGTTATCGTAACCAATTCCATTTTCGGCATCTCTACTTTTCCTGTAAATGGATTGTCCGCTTTGATTAAATTGGTTGCTTTGTTTGATTTTACGTCGATAATTGAAATCTCGTTCGGCGTACTAACATTGCTGTACTGGTCTAAAACCATAGTTCCGTCTGAAGAAACAGAAGCATTATGCGTGCCCGAAACAGTCGTTAGTTGAATTGTTTTTCCGGATTTGATATCAACCTGGAATAATTGTCTGTCTAAACCGTTGTTTGTAGTTCCGATGTAATTGATTTTCGTGTTTTTGGCATCAAAACCTAATAGATCTTTTACGATAACGTCTTTAAAACCTAAGTTTTTCAACAATTTTCCGTCGGTATTGTACAAATACATTTGGTCGAAACCATTGAAGTCTGTCTGATAAATGAATTGGTTCGGATTGTTTGGAACGAAAGTCAATGCATGTTGCGGCTCAACCCAAGTAGTAGCTTTTTCTTCAAACAATGTTTTTACGAAAGCTCCCGTTTTTGCATCGTACTTGTTGAATTTCATGTGATTTTGCTCACGGTTCAAAATTCCGATGAAAATATATTTTCCTGTTGGTTCCCAAGAAACCATTGTTAAATACTGTTCTTTAGGTTCTCCGGTTTGAATAGTGACTTTTTTACCTGATGCCACATCGAAAATAACCAATGTTACATTTTCACTGGTCATACCGGCCATTGGGTATTTAACATCTTTGTTAGCCGCTTCACGCTCATTCCAGTTAACGATAGGGTAGTTGCCCACCATGGTCTCGTCTTTTCTGTAATAGGCCAATTGTGTTCCGGCTTCGTTCCACCACATACCGCGGTCGATACCGAATTCCTGACGATGAACATAATCGTTACCATTTACGATTCCCTGGTTTTCATCATTTGTTACTTCGATTACTTTTCCTGAAGCATCAGTAATTCTGATATTGTTTCCTTTTAACCAAGCGGTGTTGTTGTTAGAAGAGAAAATCGCTGAGGCAGCCTGAGCGTCAAATGCGACGGCATTCGTGATTTGCTTAGAAACTACATCATAAATTACTTTATAATTGTTTTTCTTACCCGAGATTTCGGTTTCGAATGTAGTAGCTGTTTTCCAGCGTATTGCCATAGGGAAAACTTTTACCACAAATTCATCATTTGGAAATTTTGCTTTAAGAGCACTTTCGAACTCTGTCTTTGTTGCTAAAGTGGTTTCTTTCCACGAAGTTGCTGCACTTTTTTCCAATAAATTAGAAAAATCACTGCTTAAATAAGTGATCGCTTTAGAATCTTTACGCCATTGCTGCGCAGTTTGGGTTGTCGGAGCAAATTTTCTGCCACCCATAACAGTTTCTTCTATAGTTAGCGGTCGCTGTGCAAATACTACCGAACCGGTAAGAAGAAAGATCAAAGTAAATTTTTTCATTGTTTGATTAAAATAATTTGGAGGCTAATTTATATAAAGTTGTTTTGTGTTAGTGTTAATGAATACAAAAAAATGATTTACACTGAATTATAGTTACATTTTTCACAAAATTGTTATAAAAAACGAAATAAAAGTGTGGTTTTGAAAACGATATGTTGTTAAAAAATGCTAATTTTAGCAATGTTAACATATTAATTCTGAATAATATGAGAAAAAACTTTACTCTAACCATGTTTCTCTTATTTGTTCTGCTTCTATCCCTGCCGGGCAGATTAATGGCACAAATAAATTGTGGAACACCTACTTATTTAATGGCAACGAACATTAGTCAAACTGGGGCAGTACTTTCTTTAGGAACTACAGGCGCTACCGGTGCATACAATATTCGTTATCACGGTCCTAATTCAACGACCTGGATTACGTTGAACAATGTCACAATGCCTTATCAACTGGGAAATTTGACATGTGGCGCAGCTTACGAATGGCAGGCGCAGCAGGTTTGCGGAACAACCCCAAACAATGTGTACGTTTTAAGCGATTGGTCAGTAGGCTCAATGTTTACTACTACTCCTTGTGCACCGCCGGTATGTCCTGTACCAAGCAATTTGTCGGCTACGAACATTACGCAAACAGGAGCCGTTCTCTCTTTAGGAGCTAATCCAACTGACGGAACGTATAACATTCGTTATCATGGTCCGAATTCAGCAACATGGATTACGGTTAACAATGTTGCCTTACCTTTTCAATTGGGTAATTTAACATGTAATACTTCGTATGAATGGCAAGTACAAAAAAATTGTGCTAATGCGGCTGGTACTACAGGTGCTTTGAGTGATTGGTCAGTGGGTGCTACATTTGCGACAGCTGCTTGTCCGACGCCGCCTGAGTGTCCTGTTCCCTCTAATTTAACTGCAACAAATATCAGCCAAAACGGAGCTGTACTTCATTTTGGAACTACTGCTACGTCAGGAAGGTATAACATTCGTTATCATGGTCCAAACTCCACAACCTGGATTACGATCAATAATGTAACTGTTCCGTTCCAGTTAGGGAATTTGACTTGTGGCACGGCTTACGAATGGCAGGCGCAACAGATTTGTACTATTACAGGTGCTCAAAATTATAATTTTAGTGCCTGGTCAGCGGGAGCAGCATTTACTACTTTGGCTTGTTCAACGCCACCTGATTGTCCTGTACCGACTTATTTATCGGCAACAAATATCAGTCAAACCGGTGCGGTACTTAATTTAGGGACTATTGCAAATACGGGAACGTTCAATATTCGTTATCATAGTGCAAGTTCAGCAACCTGGATTACGATAAATAATGTTACGATGCCTTTCCAATTGGGTAATTTAACATGTCATAACGGTTACGAATGGCAAGCGCAAAAAGTTTGTTCCAACAACGCTGGTACAGCACCTGTTTTAAGTGCATGGTCAGTTGGTTCTGCATTTACTACTTTGGCTTGTCCAACGCCTGACTGTCCGGTACCAACCAATTTAACGAGTACGAACATTAGTCCGAATGGAGCGGTTCTTTCCTTGGGAGCAAACACACCTGCCGGAATATACAACATTCGTTATCACGGTCCGAACTCTGTGAACTGGATTACAGTTAATAACGTTACAATGCCTTATCAGTTAGGTAATTTAATGTGTAATACCACTTATGAATGGCAAGCACAACAGGTTTGTGCTAATTCAGGAACTACAACAGGAGCATTGAGTACTTGGTCAACAGGAGTTGCATTTAGTACACTTGCATGTCCTGCGCCAACTTGTCCGGTTCCAACTAATTTGTCGGCTACGAATATTACACAAACGGGAGCGGTTCTTTCTTTGGGATCAAACACACCTGCCGGAATGTACAATATCCGTTATCACGGTCCGAACTCGACAAACTGGATTACAGTTAATAACGTTACCATGCCTTATCAAGTGGGTGGTTTAATGTGTCATACCACTTATGAATGGCAGGCACAACAGGTTTGTACTAATTCAGGAACTACAGCAGGTGTTTTAAGCGCTTGGTCAGTAGGTGTTTCATTCACAACAGCTGCTTGTCCTACGCCAACATGTGCTGCACCATCTAATTTAACAGCTACTAATATCAGTCAGACAGGAGCGGTGCTTCATTTTGGAACTACTTCAGCTAATGGAATGTACAATATCCGTTATCATGGTCCGAATTCAACGACTTGGATTACAGTAAACAATGTTGCTGTTCCGTTCCAATTGGGTAATTTATTGTGTAACACGGCGTACGAGTGGCAGGCACAACAGATTTGTGCAACTTCTCCGGGAGCAGCACCTGTTTTAAGTGATTGGTCAGCGGGAGCAGCATTTACTACACTTGCATGTCCTACAACAACTTGTCCGGTTCCGACTTATTTATCAACAACGAATATTACGCAAAATGGAGCAGTGCTTAACTTAGGTACAATTGCAAATACGGGAATTTTCAACATTCGTTATCATGGTCCGAATTCAACGACTTGGATTACTATCAATAATGTGACAATGCCTTATCAATTAGGTAATCTAAATTGTCATACAACGTATGAATGGCAGGCTCAAAAAGTTTGTGCTAATTCAGGAACTACTACAGGTGGTCTAAGCGCTTGGTCTGCGGGCGTTACATTCACAACGGCTCCTTGTCCAACGTCTGACTGTCCGGTACCAACCAATTTGATGGCGACAAACATTAGTCCGAATGGAGCCGTACTTCATTTTGGAACTACTACTACTGCAGACAGATATAACATTCGTTACCGCGGCCCGAACTCAGCAACATGGACCACTTGGAATAATGTTACTGTTCCTTTCCAGTTAGGTAATTTAATGTGTCATACTAATTACGAGTGGCAGGCGCAAAGAATTTGCCGTACTGCGGCCGGAACAGTAAGTGGCTTAAGTCCATGGTCTGTAGGGGCTACATTTACAACGACGGCTTGTCCAACGCCAACATGTCCGATAGCAACCGGTTTAACAGCAATAAACATTACTCAGACAGGAGCATTACTTCACTGGAATGGTATTGCAGGTGTTGCTGCTTACATGGTTCGTTACAAACCGGCCAATACTGATTTAGCGTTTACTACGGTTACTACCACGACTAATTCAGTTCAAATCGATGGATTAAGAACCGGAGCGGTTTATATCTGGCAGGTATCAGTGGTTTGTCCGAATGCTACTTCAATTTCAAACTGGTCGCCGCAAGCGATGTTTGCAACAAGATCGTCATTGGTTGCTTATCCTAATCCTGCAAATCAGTCGACATCAGTTTCGTATTGGTCGGACAGGGTAAAAACTGTAGATGTTAAGATATTGGATCTTTACGGGAAAGAAGTAATCATTCAAAAAAGAGACGCTGTTGAAGGTAATAATGTATTTGGAATCAATACTTCAGGAGTAGCAGATGGTTTATATATGATCGGAGTTTATTCCGATGATGTGCTAACTACTTCGAAAGTAATTATCAAACATTAGAAAACTTTTAGAATAGAATTAAAAGTCGGTCGGGAGTATATTCCGGCCGATTTTTTTATGTGAGGAATCCAAAGTAGGAAACAAAAAAAAACCGCTAATGATTACTCAAAAGCGGCTCATAACATTTAACCAAAAAAACTTAATTATTTCTAATACTAAGTTCATCGTTCAGAATTGAAAGTTCCTTCATGCAGTCTTTCATCATGTTGTAGGTTCTTTCAATATCATTGTCCAGACCGATGGAGAAACGAATTAATCCGTCAGTCAGTCCCATTTCTTTTTGTTCGTCAAGCGGAATTTCAGAAGATGTGGAAGTTCCCGGTGCACTGAATAAAGTCTTGTAAAATCCTAAACTCACTGCTAAATAACCCAGGTTTCTTTCCTGCATCAATTCCATTAAAGCATTGGCTTTGTCTAATGATCCCACATCAATGGTCATCATTCCTCCAAAACCGTATTCCGGATTGATCATGGTTTTGTAAATCTCATGACTAGGATGCGATTTCAATCCCGGATAAACCGTTTTAATTCCGTCTGCTTCGAATTTCTCTGCCAAATATTGTGCATTGTAACTGTGCTGTTTGATTCGGATATGAAGCGTACGAAGGTTTTTCATTACAGAAGCCGAACGTAAACTGTCCATAGTCGGACCTAATAACATGCTCGCACCGTCATTTACATTTTTAAGGTCATTTATGAATTCCTGAGAAGCACAAACCACACCACCAACAGTATCACTGCTTCCGTTGATGTATTTTGTCAAACTGTGGATTACAATATCCGCACCTAATTTTATCGGTGCCACAGATAATGGAGAAAAAGTATTGTCAACAACCAATTTAAGGTTGTGTTTCTTTGCGATTTTAGCCAAAGATGCAAGATCAGCCACTTCCAATAGCGGATTACTTACCGTTTCACAGTACAATACTTTTGTGTCCGGAGTAATGGCAGCCTCAACTACATCTAATTTTGTAATATCAACAAAAGTCGTTTTCACGCCCATACGAGGTGCGAAATTTTTAAGGAAAGCATAAGTTCCTCCATAAATAGTACGGCTTGAAACAATATGATCACCGTTCCCGCACAACTGTAATAAAGTAGGAGTGATAGCGCCCATTCCTGAAGCTGCTACGTTAGCGCTTTCAGTTCCTTCCATTGCAGCCAAAGCTTTGTCTAAGTACAAATTACTTGGTGAGGAATGGCGGGAATATAAGTAACAACCTTCAGCATTACCTTCAAAAGTATCAAACATTGTCTTAGCTGAAAGGAAAGTATAAGTTGAGCTGTCAGAAATAGAAGGGTTTACGCCTCCGAATTCTCCAAAATATTGTAAATCCTGAATTTTATCTGCCGGATTGAATTTTTCCATGATAAATATCTTTATTGTGATGTTTTTAGTTATAAAAAAGCCAAAATAAGGTTATTTGTGAAAAAAAATCAATAGATAGGATTGTAATTAGATAATAAAACTATAAAAGTTAATTTTTAAAGATTATATTTAAATTCTATTTGTTAAATTTGGCCTGTAAACCAAAAAATATTCTTCCGATGACATTTGATGCAATCGATAAAAAATTACTGAAGTTGCTGCAAGCAGACAGTAAGCAGACCACAAAAGAGCTTTCCACGAAGTTAAATCTTTCAGTTACCGCTGTGTACGAACGCATTAAAAAGCTGGAAAAAGAAGGCATTATTGATAAATATGTTGCTTTGGTAAACAGAAATAAAATCGACAAAGGGTTTGTGGTTTTCTGTCATTTGAAATTATTGCAGCATACAAAGGAATTCATCAATCAGTTTGAGAAAGAAGTTGTCCAGCTTAATGAGGTTTTGGAATGTTTCCATGTGAGCGGTGATTATGATTACATCCTTAAGGTTTGCGTAAAAGACATGGAAGAATACCGTGAATTTATCATTACTAAACTAACAACATTACAGCATATAGGAAGTACGCACAGTACTTTTATGATTGGTGAAGTAAAAAATACAACTGCTTTTCATATGTAAAAGATTACAATTTTTTTTAAAAATATTTGTTTTTTGTAAATATTGGATTACTTTTATATTTATTAATCAAAAAGTAATTTTTTTATGAAATCAAGATTGTTAAACATTCAGGGAGCTGAAGTGCTTTCAGAAGAAAGTCAGAAAATGATAATCGGATCAGGAAAAGGCGGAAATCCGGATTTATCACTATGCGGTTGTTCATGCAGCGGAGCCGTTACCGGACCTGCTTATTGCGTAGAATACATCGCTTGCCCACAGGTTTATACTTGTAAAGACGAAATATAATTCAGTCGTTATAATCGTTTTGTCCCAAAGAAAGAGAAGCCCTAAAAGAAATTTTAGGGTTTTTTTTGTGTTTTTGGCTTATTTAAAACGGAAGACAGTTGTTCTGTCTAAAAAAAGGAATCATCTTTATTTTCCTAAATAATCGAACTCCGTATAAACAAAATTCCTTAATTTTGTCACTCTAAATTTTTTAAAAACACATCATAAAATAAATACTATGAGTTCATTTGACGTAGTTGTTATTGGTTCAGGTCCCGGCGGGTATGTAGCAGCAATCCGTTGCGCACAGTTGGGAATGAAAACTGCCATCATCGAAAAATATTCAACCTTAGGAGGAACTTGTTTGAATGTGGGATGTATTCCTTCTAAAGCAATGTTAGCTTCTTCCCATCATTATGAAGAATTACAGCACTTTGCAGATCACGGTATCGAAGTTTCCGGAGATGTAAAAGTAAACCTTGAGAAAATGGTTGCGCGCAAACAGGCGGTTGTAGACCAGACTTCAGGTGGTGTAAAATATTTGATGGACAAAAACAACATCACTGTTTTTGAAGGTGTAGGTTCATTCGAAAACGCAACTACGGTTAATGTTACTAAAGCGGACGGTTCTGTTGAGAAAGTTGAGACTAAAAACGTTATCATTGCAACAGGTTCAAAACCATCTTCTTTGCCATTTATCAAAATTGATAAAGAAAGAATTATTACTTCAACTGAAGCTTTAAAATTAAAAGAAGTTCCAAAACACCTTGTAATTATAGGTGGTGGAGTTATCGGATTAGAGCTTGGTCAGGTATACTTGCGTTTAGGCGCTCAGGTTTCTGTTGTTGAGTTCATGGACAGAATCATACCGGGGATGGACGGAGGTTTGTCTAAAGAATTGACAAAAGTGTTGAAAAAACAAGGAATGAAATTCTATACTTCCCACAAAGTACAAGCTGTTGACAGAGCTGGAGAAGGTGTAGTGGTGAAAGCTGAAAACGCTAAAGGTGAAGTTATCACTTTAGAAGGTGATTATGCTTTGGTATCAGTAGGTCGTCGTCCTTATACAGACGGATTAAATGCTGATAAAGCCGGCGTTAAAATTACAGAAAGAGGTCAGGTTGAAGTAAACGATCATTTACAGACATCAGCTTCAAACATTTATGCAATCGGTGATGTAGTTCGCGGAGCAATGTTAGCACACAAAGCAGAAGAAGAAGGAGTGATGGTAGCTGAATATTTAGCGGGCCAGAAACCTCACATCGATTATAACTTAATTCCTGGTGTAGTTTATACTTGGCCGGAAGTTGCTGCAGTTGGTAAAACTGAAGAGCAATTAAAAGAAGCAGGAGTAGCTTACAAATCAGGAAGTTTCCCATTCAAAGCGTTAGGTCGTGCCCGTGCAAGTGCGGATATCGAAGGTTTCGTGAAAATCCTTGCTGATGCTAAAACAGATGAAGTATTAGGTATCCATATGATCGGAGCCCGTGCAGCGGATTTAATTGCAGAAGCAGTAACAGCTATGGAATTCCGTGCATCTGCTGAAGATATTTCAAGAATGTCTCACGCACACCCAACTTTCGCAGAAGCTATCAAAGAAGCGGCATTGGCAGCTACAGATAACAGAGCGTTACACGTGTAATTCAAAGTTTGATTTAAATAAAAACCCATCCCTTTAATAGTAACGGGATGGGTTTTCTTTTTTTGGTTATTCATTAACTGCCAAATATTCCTTTATAACTTTCCCAACTTCTGTAAATCAGGAAGATGTTACTTAAGAAAACAAAGATTGCTATTGCTATCGAAAATCCCGAGTGAATCAAAAAAACATTGATAAGCAAAATATTGATGGAAACCGGTAAAAATACAAGACTGAATAACTTAATGAACTTTCCGGTCAGAAAAGATAAACCGCTAAGTAATTCGACTATTTTTACTAATGTCAATAAATATTTTGTGGCTTTGAATCCTTCAAAAACAGTTTTCAGGTCACCCGTAAGTTCCGGCTGCTTGTTAAATGTTAAAAAGTACGAAATGGAAGCAAACAGCAGCAGTAACCCCAAAAGTACCCTGATGATAATAGTTGCGACTTTCATAACTTTCAGATTTTTAAAGATTTCTACTTCAAAGTTAAGGAATTAAATAACAATGTGTTACGATTTGTTCTTTGTTTTGTAGTATTTTTTGTAAATAAAATAACCTCCGAAAAGAATCAGGAATAAGCCCCATAAACGCACAATAAAAGCAAGGATATTTTCAAGGAAGTACCAACCTGTTTTTAAGGAATCCCATAATTGTAATCCTAAATGCGGACGATAAGAATCAATACTTTCGTCACTGGCCAACATTTCGTGTTTAACCGCTTCGTTTTGATAAATCTGCAGGGTTAGCGTACTGAAATTCACTTGATCATTCAATGAAAGATCGCGCAGTTTACTGTTGTCATTCTGTTCTTTTTTATTGGCAAGATGATCTTCAGCATTAGTGATCGAGTTCAGTTTCTGTCCTTTGGAATCAATCGCTTTTTCCAGTCTTTTTTCGTTGGAATTCAAGCGGTTTTGCTCCAATTTATTAGCCAGCATCTGCAAAGAAACATCATCAGCCTTTATAACTCTGTAATCCAGAAAGTCAATTTGTTTCGCAATTGTTTTGATTACCGTATCCAATTTGGTATTGGGAACGCGGATGGTGATGTCATTCTTAACCTGATATTTCGTGGTTTGCAGTATGCTGTCCTGACTGACTTTAGTCTCATTTTTTTCCGAAATCTCACTCTGCAGGTTGGTATAGGTAACAAATCCTCCAAATTTGGTTGTTGCATCTTCAATAACATAGGTCGATTTAGCAACATTCTTGACTTTGAATTTTATGTCGGCGGTCCTCACGAATTTCCTTCCTGAATCTTTCTTTTCAACGGCTGCCGATGATGAGACGACCGCAGTTGAATCCGTTGCAGCAGATTCAGCAGATTCTCCGTACATGATTTCTTCTTCTTTTGCTCCTTGTTTACAGGAAGCGGCCAAGCCAATTACAAGCAAAGCCAAGCCAACACGAGTGACTGTTTTCATAAAATTACTATTTAAAGGGTTAATTAATGTTACTTCGTAAAGTGGTAATAGTAATTTTCAGTCAATAGCGTCCGGCTTTTTAAATTAGTGATTTTTATAGTTTTGATGCCAATAAAAACCGTGCCAGAAATTTCGGAATCCGGAATTAAGGAAAAATTTATTTTTTTGAAGGTTATTTTATTCTTGAAGTAGTAATGGTTATATCTGCAGTTGCCCAGCTTTTTGCAATCAGTTGTTCCATTTCTTTGACTTTTGCCTGATTGTTGAGTTTTTCATAAGCCAATTTCAATCCGTGATAAGCCCAGCCGTTTTTTGGTAATCGTTTCAGATCTTCTTCATACACTTTAATGGCTTCATTGTATTTGCCGTCTTCAATGAAAATGGCTCCCAAATGATGACGTACGGAGAAATACCAATCCGGTGGTTCGTTGTAATTCAGTCCGTCTTCGATGGCAATGGCTTTTTGAAGCAGATGAATGCTTTGTGTGTAATCGCCTTCTCTGGCTAAAATTTCAGCGTTTAATACTTTGGTCGCGATATTCACAATGGAACTCATCGAATTGATTTGCCAGATGGTCATTTTTTCCAACGATTTATCATTGGCCAACACTTGCAGGCGAATCAACTCGGCTTTCGCTTTACGTAAATCGTTTTTGCCTAAATATGCCATTCCTCTGGCGTAATGTGAAATGGCTTTCGGATATTTCAGGGTATCGGAAACCAATTTCATTTTCAGGATGTCATCCCATTTTCCAAATTTCACATTAACAAAATACGGAATCATGTAATAATGCTGTAACGTTGTCAATCCCGGCACGATCATGTTTTTGGGATGTACCAATTTAGCCGTTTCATTGGCGCCAAGAATTGCCCATTTCGAATTGCCTTCCAAAGTTGCCGTACCTGCCATAAAATGATAATTATGAGGATAATAACCGATGGGATAAGCACCCTGTGCGTGACACATGGTTACATAAGCACTGTCCACTTTGCAGGCATTTATATTGGCCATGGTTCCTTTGTGATAATCTCCGGTTCGGATATAGATGTGTGATGGCATATGCACTAAATGTCCAAAAGAAGCAGCATTTCCATCATCAAAGAATTTAGCAGCCGCATAACCGCGTTGTGGCGTATTGGAAGCCTCTACTGCATGAATATAAAAATGATTTGCACCAATATGTTTAGGATCTTTCTTCAGAATTTTTTCCATCAGACCAACGATTTCGGGAGTCCAGGGTTTTGGAGTTCCATTTTTCTCATACAAATCCCACGGATGCAGATCCATCACCGACTCAGCGTATAAGGCATTGATATTGGTGTCATCCGGATATTTACTGTTGACTTCTTTCATCGCATCAGAATAGGCAACGTCTAACTTGTGGCGGTCTTCAACGGGTTTGGCTACATATCGTTTTGATAAGGCATTGATTAACGCCTTTTCTTTTTCAGTTGCTTTATCCTGCAGTTTTATGGCTTGCTGAATGGCTTTATAAGCTCTTTCGTAATTATCAGGCTCCATTCCCGCATTGTAATTCGGGCCAAGTACATAAGCAAATCCCCAAAAGGCCATAGCGCATTCAGGATCAAGTTTTGTGGCATAATAAAAAGAACGGGCGGCCTCCGCATGATTAAATCCGTAAGCAAGTGCTAATCCCTGATTGAAGTACTTTTGAGCCTCAGGATTCTTGGTAGTTATAGGATAACTAACGACATCCATTCCCTTGAATAATGGCGCTTTTTTATCAGAAGTATACCATTCGGCATCGACAACGGGAGGAGCACAGCTCATACTGTTTTTAGCGGCTATCGGTTTTTCTTCCGTTTCAGGATTAGTTTTTTTACACGAAAAGAATAGGGCAGAGATAACGATCAGAAGTAAAGCAGTTTTTCTCATGGTTACGGTTTTAGTGTGAAAATTCACATAAAGTTACTTAAAATCAATGAATTACAGAGGTGGATCGGAGGTTATTTGGAACTTGGTGATTTCTTTGCACACTTTCCAGTTAAGCAGTACATTTACCGTTTAAATCATACTCTTTGAGAACTTCTGTTTTTAAGCATATTTCAGAACCTAATTCCTTTAAAGCGAATTTGTTGTCATGGGCACAACAGTTCAGGGAAATCGTTTTTCTGGACAGTAATAATTATCCGCAACAATACACCAGCTACGATGTGGTTTTGGCTGCTGATGCATTCACGTCAATTAAAACCGATTATCAGAACGCCTTTGAGGATTTAAAACAATACCAGCAACAAGCAAAAGACTGGTTGTTTGGTTATTTGGCATATGATTTAAAGAATGCTACAGAAGATTTAAAGTCTCAGAATTTTGACGGCTTGCAATTCCCGGATCTGTTTTTCTTTCAGCCGAAGAAGCTTTTTTTATTGAAAGGAAATGACTTGGAAATCCGCTATCTGAATATGTGTGACGACGAGCTTGAAGAAGATTGGATTGAAATAGAAAAAAGGGATAAGATAAAAGGGATAAGTCAAACATCTGTAACTATCCGGCAACGTATTTCAAAAGAAAACTATCTTGAAAAAGTAACCGAAATGCTTTCCCGAATTCATCGCGGCGATATTTATGAGGCTAATTTCTGCATGGAATTTTTTGCTGAAAATGCCACGATTGATCCATTAGGAATTTATGAAAAACTGAATGCTATTTCAGAACCGCCTTTTGCTGTGTTCTTTAAAAACAACACCAATTACCTGTTGTCGGCTTCTCCGGAACGCTATCTCCGGAAGGAAGGCCTTAAAATCATTTCCCAGCCTATAAAAGGGACAGCGAAAAGATCTATTGATGCAGAACTGGACGAACAATCCAAAACGGAATTGATCCAAAATCCGAAAGAACGCTCAGAGAACATAATGATAGTCGATTTAGTACGTAATGATTTATCGCACACCGCTACCAAAGGTTCGGTACAAGTAGAAGAATTATGCGGAATTTATACCTTTAAACAAGTTCATCAGATGATTTCTACCGTAGTTTCAGAGGTAGAGGAATCAACTTCGCTTGCAGAGATCATCAAAACAACTTTTCCGATGGGAAGCATGACCGGGGCGCCAAAAATTTCGGCAATGAAAATCATCGAGGACCTGGAAGAAACAAAACGGGGCTTGTACAGTGGGGCAGTGGGGTATTTCACTCCGGGTAACGACCTCGATTTCAATGTGGTTATCCGTAGTATTCTCTATAACTCAAAAGAAAAATATGTTTCTTTTTCAGTAGGAAGCGCCATAACAGCGGAATCGAAACCTGAAAATGAGTATGAAGAATGTTTGTTGAAGGCAAAAGCAATGAGAGAAGTTTTATCAGAGTAACTATAAAGATCAAAAAATGTTCGGTCAGAAAGTTTTATTTTTAGTTTCGTTAATTGGTGGGATTATCATCTCATTAATTGGTGTTTATCTTAAACTTACTGAGACAATTGCAGGAAGTTATACTTTCAGTAAATCTGGTGGCTTAGGTTATGGAACCATAGATGGGAACGGAGCAATGCTTGTTGGGATTTCAATTTTATTGTTTTCTGCTTGGACTTATTATGAATTTAAAAAAGAGCGTGTCGATAGGAAAAAAAGGATGGAAGATGAGGATAAAATGGAACGGGATACCAGAATAAAATTAATTATCAGAAGATCAAAAACAGATTTAAATACCTTTCTTTATAACAGAAAAGAATTTTACAAAAAACATAAAATAGACAAACAGTAATTACAACTAATTATAAAAAATGCTACAAAAGTTTCAGGATCATATCAATAAAATTCTTCCTTTTTTTAGAAGCAAAAGGTTATTGCTTGCTGTTAGCGGCGGTATTGATAGTATGGTTTTGTTACACCTTTTAAAGGAGTCTGATTTGGATATTTCGGTAGCGCATTGCAATTTTAATTTGCGCGGAAATGAAAGTGACGGTGACACGGAATTTGTAAAATCAGTATGTCTTAAAAACAATATTGAGTTTTTTGTAAATTATTTTAATACAAGCGAATATGCCAGTTTAAATAAACTATCCATTCAGGTTGCCGCGCGCCAACTTCGGTACGATTGGTTTAATGAATTGTTGGAAAAAGAAGGATTCGATTATTTGCTTACAGCCCATCATTTGGATGATTCCATTGAAACATTTTTAATCAATTTTACTAGAGGAACCGGCTTGGACGGACTGACCGGGATTCCGCAGCAAAACGATAAGATCGTTCGTCCGTTTTTGATTTTTACCCGTGAAGAAATTGAAAATTATGCTGATGAAAATCAAATCGAATGGCGGGAAGACAGCAGCAATGCGTCCGACAAATACCTTCGCAACAAACTTCGTCACAAAGTCATTCCAATTTTAAAAGAACTGAATCCGGGTTTTTCAGATTCGTTTTTGCAGACACTTGAAAATCTGCAACAGTCGGAATCCATGGTTGATGATGCTTCGCGAATTGTGTACCGGAAAGTAGTGGAGGACATTGATAATGAGAAAAGGATAAACCTTCCCGAACTGATGATTTTACCCAATTATCAGGCGTATTTGTATCAATGGTTGAAGCCTTTCGGGTTTACCGCCTGGGATGATATTTACGATTTGGTGAATGCACAATCGGGAAAACAGGTTTTTTCAGACTATTACCGACTGCTGAAAGACCGGAATACACTCATTTTAACCGAAAAAAACGAGTCGGAAAAAACAGTTTACTACATTGATGAAACCACTGCAAACCCTGTCGTTCCTATGAAAATATCGGTTTGTAACAAAAGTGACATTCGTTTGGATAATAAACAATGTATCTTTGTTGATAAAGATACGTTAAAGTTTCCGTTGGAATTTCGAAAATGGGAAGAAGGTGATTATTTTTACCCCTTCGGAATGACCGGAAAGAAAAAGCTCAGCAAGTATTTTAAAGACGAGAAGTTCTCGTTGATCGAAAAAGAAAATACGTGGCTTTTATGTTCTGAAAATCAAATAGTTTGGGTGGTTGGTAAAAGATCCGACAGACGATTTTCAGTCAGCGAAACAACAAATACGATTTTAAAAATAGAATTGAAATAATGAAGAAATTAAGCGCCCTGCTGTTATTGTTTTTTGTTTTTTTAAGTGCTCAGGCACAAATTGCCAACAAAGTTTCATGGAAAACTTCAGTTGAAAAAAAATCAGATACCGAAGTAGTTTTGGTTTTTGACGCCGTTATCGAACACGAATGGCACATGTTTTCGCAATTTAATCCGGAAGGTGGTTCTTTACCGGCCGTTTTTAACTTTAAAAACGCAAAAGGAAATTACGAATTAGTAGGAAAAACCAAGGAAAGCCCTTATAAGAAAGTTTATAGCGATATTTTCGAGGTGGATGAATACCTGTTTGAAGGGAAAGCGCAATTCAGACAAACGGTTAAAATTACCAATCCTAATTTAAAATCGATTTCGCTGCATGCTGAATATCAGGTTTGTAAAGAGTCCTGTATTCAGGAAGAAAAGAACCTTGAATTTAAATTGCCTCCAATGGCAGTTACAGCTGCAACTGCAACCACTGCTGAAACACCAATAGATACTTTTACTGCAACAACTGCAACAGCAGCTGAAGTAAAAACAGATACGACTTCTTTATCTGAAGCAAAGGAAACAGCGGCGTCGCCCGAAAAACCTTCAGATAAAAAAGAAGAAAGAAAAGGGCTGTGGGGCATCTTTATTTTTGCCTTTTTAGGTGGATTTGCGGCCTTACTTACCCCTTGTGTTTTCCCAATGATTCCGATGACCGTAAGTTTCTTTACCAAGCAAAGTAAGAACAGATCAGAGGGGATCAGAAATTCATTTTTCTACGGGATTTCCATCATTTTGATTTATGTAGGATTAGGTTTGTTGGTTTCAGCGATTTTTGGGATAGATGCCCTAAATGCGTTATCAACAAATGTTTGGTTCAACTTAATATTTTTCGTGATCCTGATTGTTTTCGCGATGTCATTTTTGGGTGCTTTTGAAATTGTTTTACCGAATTCATGGGCCAATAAAATTGATCGTCAGGCAGACCGTGGCGGTTTTATCGGAATCCTTTTTATGGCTTTGGCCTTGGCAATCGTTTCTTTCTCATGTACGGGACCAATTGTAGGGACGTTGCTGGGAGAAGCAGCTAAACGAGGAGGAACCGGACCAATCATTGGAATGTTAGGATTCTCATCAGCAATTGCTTTACCGTTCATGTTGTTTGCCATGTTCCCGGGATGGATGAATTCATTACCGAAATCAGGAGGTTGGCTTAATACGGTTAAAGTTTCATTAGGATTTCTTGAATTGGCTTTCGCATTTAAATTTTTATCGAATGCGGATTTAGTATTACAGTTACATCTATTGGAAAGAGAAGTCTTCTTAGCTATTTGGATCGCCGTTTTCGGGGCATGGGCACTTTACCTGTTTGGAAGTATATCTTTGCCGCACGACAGTCCGCTTTCCCATATTTCAGTGGGAAGATTGCTATTGGCTTTGTTGGTTACAACCTTTACAATTTATTTGATTCCGGGTATATGGGGCGCGCCATTAAAGATATTGAGCGGATACACGCCACCATTGGAATACAGTGAAAACGTCGGAGGAACTGCGTTTGCCTCAAACCATGGGCCGACATCCAACAGTGAAGGAACATTACCGGACGGTGCTAAAAACGGACCTCACGGAATCCTTGCTTTTACGGATTACGATAAAGGCATGGCTTATGCTAAAAGCAAGAACAAACCGGTTCTTCTCGATTTTACAGGTCACGCTTGTGCCAACTGCAGAAGAATGGAAGAAAATGTCTGGTCGAAGCCTGAAATCCTTTCCATCCTTAAAAATGATTTGGTTTTGATCTCATTATACGGGGATGATCAAAGGGAATTACCGTTAAAGGAACAATATGTTTCAAAAGCTACCGGTCAGGAAGTTACAACAATAGGAAAGAAATGGAGAGACTTCCAGATTGAAAGATATAAAATCAATGCACAGCCTTATTATGTTGTAATCGATAACGAAGGAAAAGATTTGAATAAGCCTGTGGGTTACACACCGGATTCTGAGGAATACAAAGCTTGGTTGGAAAGCGGGATTGCAGAATTCAAAAAATAGACATCAGAAGCTGATATAATTAAAAAGCCACTCAATTGAGTGGCTTTTATTATTTAAGGATATGCTGACTTAAAATCTGATATACCTCGTTGATGTTATTATCTTTCCCGAATTGCTTTTTGATCGGAAGTGTTTCTCCGGTTACCCAGATTTTCAGTTCGGCATCCAAATCCATTAATCCTGCGCTTTCTTTCGAGAACTTTTTGATGCTTGAATAAGGAATGGACTGGTAATCTACTTTGGAACCTGTAATTCCCTGCTTGTCTACTAAAATCAAACGTTTGTTGGTAAACACAAACATGTCTCGAACGATTTTGAATGCTTTTTCAATATGCTCCCCGTTGATTAAGATCGGTTGGAATTCCTGTGAAATCTTTTCGATGCTTACTTCCGAAGCATTACCCATAATGGCGTTAAATAATCCCATAATTTTCTTATATATTTAAGGTTTTAAATGTATGAAATTATTATTATCCTCAAAGCCAATGTTGCGTTAATAATTGGAAAGGTCATAAACATCTAAATAACTATTTAAAATTATGAGAAGTAAAAAACTATTTTTATAACCGTATAAAAATTATTTGTGATTTCTTTATCTGTCAGATAATTCTTTTTATATATAATCGTTTAAATGTCAATGGATTATTTGTCGCGTAGTAGAGCGTATCATTAAAAATAGTGATATTAATATCACCAAATTTGGTGATGCTTTCGTATTGTGCAAAACTGTAATTTGGGGCTCGGTAAAATATTATCAAGGGTTTAATAAATCCTTTTTCAGCCCTATAAACATCAATTGAAAAAGGTAAGAAAAAGTATGATGGTTAGAAAAAACAATTTTTTGGCTAAGTTGCTTTTAGCATCTTTTATTTTATCTTTTTTTGGTTGTACCAAAGATTTGTATGACGATAACATACAGCAGAATCAAGACAAAAAGCTCATTGTAAAGAAGCATGTTTCTATTAAGGATGTAAAGAAAAGCATAGCATCAAAAATTAACGAGAAAGTCGCTGTAATTAAAGGTGGTAAAAAGAATAGTGAAGGTAAATTTGAATACTATGATGCTTACGGTGTTTATATTGATTTAGAAGATGGTATATTAATTGAATGTGATGGAAAATATTTTTATACATTTCCTATGTTTGAGAAAGATGAAGAAAATTTGGAAAACATTTTATTTGTAATTGATGAAAGCACTGAAGACACTCAGGCAATTTTAATTAAATATGATATAACACCTGAAGAATTTAGTGAATTACCAGCAGGTGAAATACATAATTTAACTCCCGATTATGAGAAAATATGGTATAGTGCGAACCCAGGTGGGGGACCATTGTGTATGACTATTCAATATTATTCTCAAACTTATCCAAATTGTACATATCCTAATGGAACACATCCCAATGGTTTGCAATGTGAAGCACAAACAACTATAATTACGTCAACATATTGTACTGCTCCAATAAATCCATGGTCAGATGATACGATGGGTACAGGAGGAGATACAGGAAGTGGAGATTCAGGAACTGGGAATTCAGGAACAGGTCCTGGAACAGGAGCATGGAGTGGAACAGGTGGCGTTTATACTTCACCGAAAGGATTAGATGATTCTCAATTAGCCATTAAAGTATTTGTAAGAAGTTTATCGGCTGACAGATTAGTTTGGTGGAATCAACAAACACCTGAAACACAAAGCCAAATTACTAGTTACATTGGTGATTTACCATTAGACGAATCAAATGGAATGAGTGGTACACAATTTGTACTAAGTGCAATAGATTATTTAATCCAAAATCCTACAATGTCTTGGGACTATTTAATTAATAATAGAACTTCTTTTGATAATTTAAATCAAGATGAAAGTGACGATTATACTGATGGTGGTTATGATATGAATTCGTATTCAAGTTTTAATCCTCAACAACAATGGCCAACTATTTCCCCAGTTATACCAGTAAGTAGATTTGTTGGTTGGGGGGCAGCGGGGATACGTAGAAATTGTATGGACTATGCAAAAGCTCAAATTGCTAAACTTGGCTATCAAATATCAAGTTACGGAGCTGCTGGTCAAACATTTCAAGTGTATACTGCTGCAAATGGAGTGAATCAAACCGCAGTTACGAATGGTGTAAGTTATTTGCACTATGCATTATCACACGGAATTCCAGTAATAGTAGGTGTTGATGATGCGCCAGGTAGTCCAAACCCAGGAACAGATAATACAACTGACCATTTTATCGTTATTGTAGGCATGGGGTCTAATTCAAATGGAAATTATTTTTCGTTTTATGATAATGCCTCAGGTCAAAGTAGTCAAGGAGCAAGTCCGTTAAACTTACTGTACTATAATGCTACAACAGGTATAATAAGCGGGACTTCAGAAACTGATTATGCAAACGGGTTAACCTATATTGTTACAATGATAAGAAAAAGCAAACCAAGACTATAAATAAAACTATTATGAGAACAAAAAATTTAATCTATCTTTTTTTATTAGTTTTTAACTTCAATTGTAAATCTCAAAATGTTAATCAGTTGGAGACAAAAATTTTAAATGTTGAAATTGTTGATTATGGTAAAATTAGTCCAAAATATCATTTAGAGGATTTGTCGAAGGCTACTGGAATTAAAGAAAAATATTTTACTTCTAGTTTATATGTATTGAGAAATAATAAAAAAATTGAAATTCCAATTAATGATGAAGTTTTTAACCACGATTTTTTTGAAAATTATAATTATCACAATAATGATATTGTAAAAGTAAAAGTCAAGGCATTTAAAATTAATGGTAAAGAAGTTTTAATTGCTTCGAAAATTGAAAAGGGATAGTAAAATTTTAATGACGTTCTAAACATCATTAAAGTAGAAGCTGGTATAACACCAGCTTTCTTTATTTAAGATATCCCGCTGCGCAAAGTCTCCCGACTTTGAGCAATAGTAAACAAAAGTGACGGCCTTAAAGTTGTAGCTTTTTCTATTACTAAGAATTGTGATTGATTAAATTTGACATAATGATTTATAGAAAAGCGGAATAGTTATTAATTGGCTCAAAGTCGGGAGACTTTGCGGAGCGAGGACTTTACACAGCGGTGTACTATATCCAGATTTATTAAATAACTGATTTTTAATATTTTGTGTTATTGTAAATCAGTATTTGTAGGTGTATACATGCTAATCACTAAAATTAGTGAATGTTAAATTCAATTAAATTGTTAATAATAATGTTATTGATCGTAGTGGTTTGGAAATCAGGAATTTTGGTAATTGTAGGAAATAAAAAAAGGTTCTAGTTTTGCACTCGCTTTAAAATGCTAATTGTAATTACAATAAAGGCTTAGCTATCCTTTAAACAACATTTGAAAATAAAGGTTGGGTTTTCAAAATGTTTCGAGTTTCCGACCAAAATAAAAAGCAGCCTTACCTAAAAATGTTTGGCGACATATTGTAAGACTGCAATTAAAAAAATAAGTACAATAATAATGAAAAAAAAACTATTTAGTCTTTTCGCATTAGCCTTATTAACGATTTCTTTAATTTCGTGTGAAAAAGATGAACCTACGACTAAAATGACCGAGCAATTTAGAAATATGGGTGTGTCTGATATTAGTATTACTCAAAGGGAATCAGGTGATATTGAATATACATTAAATACTTTTAAAGGTTTCTATATTAATAAAAAATTTGTTGATTTAGCGAACTATTCTTTCGTTGTTGGTGAAGATGGAACAGTTTCATTAACAAAGTATGAAGGGTATAGCATTAAAAATGACGGTGACAGTTTTTATATTTACACTCCAGATTATGAAGGAAATATTAAGGACAATGCAGATGTTTATAATGATTTTAATGCAGCAGTTTTAATGTTAATTCTCCATGAACTGAATACTGATGCCAGCGACAAAGAGACATTTAATATAATGAGTAGATACCCAGCAGGTGGCGGTGGTGGTGGAACTACTCCATGTGGTTTTTTTGATACATTTTATTCAGTAGGTGTAGGTATTACTATGGCAGCTTCAGAAGCTAATTGTCTTCAAAATGCCATTGATTATGCTGGTTCACTACAAGGATGTACAAAAATTGGAGGAATGGAAACTGATTGCTTCACAATGATGTGTTGTACTCGTGTGACGTGGTGTTGTAAATAATAATAATAATAGTAATATATGAATATGTTAATAGGGCCTTATCAAATTATTTTCTTTTTGTTAATATACGTAATAATGTTTTTTTACGCATTGGTTTGTATTTATAAAAGAGAAAAGGGGATTATACAATTTATTTGGATAGCAATTGCTTTATTTATTCCTGTTTTTGGGTCATTGCTTTACATTATTAAATATTTTGCTACTAAAGAAATTAAGCATTAACTTGATTTTTTTAGGATAAAAATAGAGGGAGCATTATGCTCCCTCTATACATTAATATCTATTTTTTTCATAAAACCCAGATAGCGCGGATTTGTAATCCGTGCCTACGATCAATATCGAAACAAATTTTTCAACAATAAATTGCAAAATAAATTCTCTATTATTAGTCCACAATTAAGTTTTTTGAGAATTTTACCTAATAGATATAACACGGATATAACACGGATATAACACGGATATAACACGGATATAACACGGATATAACACGGATATAGCACGGATATAGTACTGATATAGCACGGATATAGTACTGACATAGTACTGACATAGTATTGATATAGCACGGATATAGTACTGATATAGTACTGATATAGTACTGATATAGTACCAATATAGTACTGATATAACTTATTTTCCAGATAATTGGCTCGTAAATAACTTAGGAGAAAAGCCATTTGTTTTCATTCGAAGGTCTTTACATAGGAATCGATCTTCTTGTTACACTTAAAAATAACTCCATAAATCTTCAGCAACATTTTTGTAATTAAAATAAAATTGTAATATTTGTCTTATAATTTTATAAGCCATGTTAGTTAAAGTATTTGGAAGTTCCGTATTCGGAGTTGATGCCACGACCATTACCGTAGAGGTAAACATTGATAAAGGAGTCGGCTACCACTTGGTAGGATTGCCCGACAACGCCATAAAAGAAAGCAGTTACCGCATCGCCGCCGCGCTGAAGAACAACGGTTACCAGCTGCCCGTAAAAAAGATCACCATCAATATGGCGCCGGCCGATCTGCGAAAAGAAGGTTCTGCATATGATCTCACCATTGCCATCGGAATTTTAGCTGCTACCGGCCAAATTAAATCAGAAGAAGTCGGGAACTATATTATTATGGGCGAACTTTCCCTGGACGGCGGTATGCAGCCTATAAAAGGCGCTTTGTCCATTGCAATTAAAGCTAAAGAAGAAGGGTATAAGGGCTTTTTCCTTCCTAAGGAAAATGTCAAAGAAGCAGCAATAGTAGCCGGATTAGACGTTTACGGAGTAGAGAATGTACTCGAAGTCATTGATTTCTTTGAAGGTAAAGGAACGTTGCAACCAACCGTGATTAATACCAGGGAGGAATTCTATAAAACCTTAGATTATCCCGAGTTTGATTTCGCAGAAGTAAGAGGACAGGACTCCATAAAGCGCTGCATGGAAATAGCCGCTGCCGGCGGACATAATCTAATACTAATCGGGCCACCCGGAGCCGGAAAAACCATGTTGGCAAAACGTTTGCCCAGCATCCTGCCACCAATGACATTAAAAGAAGCTTTGGAAACTACCAAAATCCACAGTGTGGCAGGAAAGGTAAAAGATGCCGGACTGATGAATCAAAGGCCGTTTAGAAGTCCGCACCATAATGCTTCGTCTGCCGCATTGGTCGGAGGAGGGAGTTATCCACAGCCTGGGGAAATATCCCTAGCTCATAACGGAGTATTGTTTTTGGATGAGCTACCCGAATTTAAGCGTGAAGTTTTAGAAGTAATGCGACAACCTCTGGAAGACAGGGAAGTGACGATTTCAAGGGCTAAGTTTACCATAACCTATCCTTCTTCATTTATGTTGGTGGCTAGTATGAACCCGAGTCCGGGAGGCTATTTTAATGATCCCGATGCCCCGGTAAGTTCATCGCCAGCCGAAATGCAACGGTACATGAGCAAGATTTCAGGACCATTATTAGACCGAATTGATATCCACGTGGAAGTAACACCCGTTCCTTTTGAAAAACTTTCCGATACCCGAAACGGCGAGAGCAGTGTGGACATAAGAAAAAGGGTAACAAAAGCAAGAGAAATCCAGTCGGTTAGGTTTGAAAATTTTGAAAGCATCCATTACAATGCACAAATGACCACAAAACAAATCAGGGAGTATTGTGCATTGGATACGACCTCACTACAATTGTTGAAAACCGCCATGGAACGGTTGAATCTGTCTGCACGTGCTTATGACAGGATTTTAAAAGTATCGCGAACTATTGCCGACTTAGACAGCTCAGAAAAAGTGGAATCCAATCATATTTCGGAAGCGATTCAGTATCGAAGTCTGGATAGGGAAGGTTGGCTGGGATGATCGTGAAGGTATCTCAAATCTTCTGTAAACACAAAAATGCTTTTCAAAGTGTTTTAATTGTATTTTAACGATTTTTTTGATTTTTATGCAATAAAAATATGAATTGTTTTGTAAGTTTAGTCGTTAGTTTTGTTAAATATTCTTTAATAACTCAAATGAAAATATTATGAAACAGAAAATTTTTGCTCTGACTTTAATGGCATCTTTTGTTTTATTGTCGGGATGTTACCCTAATGGCGCTGAGGATACCGAAGATTTTGATATTGCTTATTCGGCTTTTGATGAGGGTTTTAATTTTCAGAATGCGGGAACGTATTCCATGCCTGATAAGATCGTCATTTTGGGTAATGATGAAGAAGTGGAATTTGTTCCGGATGGACCTGCAGGCGAAATTTTAGATCGAATTGATGCCAATCTTCAGGCTTTGGGTTGGACAAAAATACCTCTTCCGACAACAGCAGGTGATCCTGATCCTGACGTAGAACTTTTACCTGTTTCATGGACAACTACAACGATTTCAGTTTGGGGAGGTGGATATTGGTGTTATTGGGATCCTTACTATTGTGGCGGCGGATGGTATTATCCATATCCGGTTGTTACCAGTTACACTACAGGAACTTTGTTAATGAGCATGATCGATTATAATACACAGAGCAATGGAAAGAGAAGATCGGTTTGGACGGGAGCGATAAACGGAATATTCTATGGAACGTATAGTACCGATAGAGCCAATAAAGGCATTAATCAGGTTTTTGCACAATCTCAGTATTTAAGAATTAATTAATTGAAGCGATTATGAAAAAACTATTTTATACTTTGTTTTTGGGATGTTTATTAACTTCCGTATCATATAGCCAGAGTCAAAAGCATGTTTATTCATTGGAATATTCAATAGGGTTTGGTTCCGATTTTGTAGACAATGTCAGTTTTAGAGGTCTTGCGTTTGAATATCGAAATATGGTAAAACCTAATATTGGTGTCGGAGTTGGCATCGGGTATAACTTCTTCTATGAAGAAAAGGATTACGCCACCTATACTTATGGTAACGAATCGCTTTCGGGAATCCAATTCCGTTATCTACATAATATTCCCATGATGATATCAGGCGATTATTATTTTAAACCTAACACAAAAGTTGATCCGTTTGTCGGAATCGGAATCGGAGGTAATTATGTGTTCCAAAGAACTGAAATGGGAGTTTTCCTTATAGATAATGAAGGATTCCAATTTGCGTTCAGACCCGAAGCAGGAGCAATTTTTGAAGCAGGTCCGAATGCTAAAATCTCGGTTACTGCTAAATATCTCATCGGTACTGATTCCGATGATGTTGACGCCGTAAACTATTTAGCATTGAATATAGGATATGTGTTTTAGTTAATTGCAGTAGATGTAATACGTTATTCTTATATAAAATTTGTTTAGTTAGTTAGTTAAAAAAAAAGTATGGATTGCATAAATCCATACTTTTTTTGTTTTTCTGATATTGTGAAAAATTATGTAATTATCTTTATATGAAAACGTTTATTTTAATTCTTCTGCAAAAGTATCGCCTTGTTTAATGTCGCCGGTTTTATAACCTTTCATAAACCATTTCATGCGTTGCTCTGAAGTGCCGTGAGTGAACGATTCCTGGTTTACATGTCCCTGCATTTTGGTTTGTATGGCGTCATCACCAACCGCATTGGCAGCACTTAAAGCTTCTTCGATATCACCTTCTTCTAAAATTTTTTTATTGTAATAAGCCCACACGCCGGCATAAAAATCGGCCTGAAGTTCCAGGCAAACGGATAACTTGTTGGCATCCGCCTGACTTTTACTGCTTTGTAATTGTCTGACTTTTGCCGATGTTCCCAATAAAGTTTGTACATGATGACCAACTTCATGCGCCATAACATAAGCAATGGCAAAATCGCCTCCCTGAGCTCCAAAGCGTGTTCTCAGTTCTTCAAAAAATGCCATGTCCATGTATACTTTTTTGTCACCAGGACAATAGAAAGGTCCTGAAGCTGAAGTTGCATTGCCACATGCAGTCTGAACCTGATCCGTGAAAAGAACCATCTTAGGTCTTTCATAGGTAATGCCGTTTTCTTCAAATATTTTACCCCAGGTATCCTCCATGAAAGCAAAATTAGTTTTGACGAAATCACCAATTTCCACTTCTTCGGCAGTAAGTGCTCTTTGTTCCGTTTGTTCGGGTTGTCCCTGCTGCATTTGCTCTAAAATGGGCGTCAGTTGCTGGGCATTTTCTCCACCAAAAAGATTTACCAGTAAAATTATGATACCAACTATGCCACCACCAACAATAGTTTTCCCTCCGGTGGACATTCCTCTTCGGTCTTCGACATTGTCACTTTTTCTGTTGCCTTGCCATTTCATAGTATACAGGATTAAAATTAGATGCTAAAATTGCTGCTATTTTACAAAACCGACACTGTTTTTATAAATCGCATAATACATACAATAAAGGTAAGGCATTGTAAAGAATATACCTATACAAAATCCGAAAATACCTAGCAGTGAGCAAATTACGGCAATCACTATAGCCAGAAAAATAATTAAGGGCTGTTTTGATACTACCATGATACTGTTAGCTATGGCGTCCAGGGCAGATAATCTACCGAAAACAATTAAGGGAATCGTCATACATGATAAAAAACCTATGAGGTAAGTCAACAGTGTACCAACAAAATTTAAATGAATTATCTGAAATCCAACTGTAATTACACTGGTTATTAATGATAGTAGGAATGAAGAAAGTAGAAGGTGTCCGACATACTTTTCCCCATAACAATCAAAAATGGTGGAAAATGAAATTTCGTCTTTAGTCTCCACATCATGGGCAACTTTGATCAAACCCGCGGTAAAGGGAGTCAGAATCATCGTTAAAACAGAAACTCCGCCAATATAGGCTACTAATTGAATAGGTGTAAATGTTTCAAAATTGATTTTTAAAGCTTCCGGGGAAAAGTTTTCCATATCCACGAAATAAGTCATTCCGAAAAAAGAAACAATAATAAGACTTAACATTACAATTAATAACGCCAAGCCTGCTAATAAGGCAATTTTCTTATAGCTTTCTATGCTCTCATTTATAAGATTTCCCAAATCCAACTGATAGCCTTTTTGTCTAATTTCGTTAAGACGTGTGTTGATGTAATTCATACTTTGAAAATTATAGTGCGATTCTAAAGCCCAGGTAAATATCCGCCTGTTTTGAATCATTTAATACTGCTGTTACTATTGAACCCGACCCTAAGAAAAAGCCGCCCGCTCGGAATCCGAAACCAGTAGTGAATCCGGAAATCTCGTTGCTTGAAAAAGGCATGTAAATCTCATAATTTTCGCCACCAAATCGAGGTGTCAAGGTTATGATATTTTGTATCGTTGTGAAATCATTATCACTGTCATCCGATAATTTTTGTTGCGTATAAGCCGAAACCGACCACTTGTTGTAAACTTTGTAATCGGCATACACGTTTATAACCGCAGGAAGTTTTATTTTAAAATCCTTTGTAGAATTTTGCTGAGTTAAGTAGCCTTTGTCTTTTAATATCTGTTCTATATCTGCAACACTTTCCGCATCATTGAACTCTTCCAGATTTAACGGATTGGTCGTAGGGATATTAAGTGTATAATTAGCCGATTTGTTATTTTCCGATTTAAAAGTCATGCTGCCCATGTTTCGGATCGAAAGACCGGCATTTAATTTATACCCGGCCGGTTGTTGAGTTGCTCCGTCAACTGCAGCAGCAGCTTTTTCTTTTAATTGATAGCTGAATCCGAAATCGGCACCAAAACCGTTTAAACCTCCGGCGAAGATTTCATCATAATTAGAACGGTTTTCATAACTTTCGGCTAATGCTCCGGAATAGGAAAAATTCACATTAGCGGTTGCATTGTACAGTAAAACATCTCCGTTAACCGGATTAACAGTTACGGTTCCATGCAGATTACTCATTCCGAAATTGGTATAAGATCCGGGGAAAAGTAATTTGAACGTTGCTCCTGCATTGAATTTATGAAGTTCATCCTCAAAGATGGTTCTTGCTGCGGAAAGGTCAATTTCTCCCCAGGTAGCACCATTCATTCTTTGGTTGTAGTCTGAATTTATTGCCGCTGTTCCAAGGAAATTATTATTAAGCGCTTGTCCCAAAGCAACATCGACATCTATAGCATTTGCTTTGATATTTCCTGCGGAAGTAAGAGCAAAAGCCCATTTGTTAACTTTCATTGCAAAGGATGGTCCTAAAATCAAAGCATCCAAACGCATATTAACCGGCTCGGTCCCGGTAAAAATTTTATCCTCAATATTTTCACCATCCAAAATATCTGAAAATTTGATTTTATTGTTGGAAACGTTGGTACTCATGTTGATGACATTAATGTCATATCGGGTCGTCATATTGTTTAATTCTGCCGGATTCACATAAGCGTTGAGTAATCCGTTTCTTTTGGAAATGTTTATTCCTGAAAAATGTTCCTGCGAAAAGGCATTAAGGGAAAGTAAAGTAAATGCAAAAAGTATTTTTTTTGTCATATGTGTTATTTAATGTGTATTCAAGTGGTAAGATACTAAAAAGTTAAATACTTTTCCAAATAGTATCGTTGGGAACAGGAGCGATGATCTCCAGAAGTTCTTTGGTGACCGGATGGCTAAAAACTAATTTCCGGGCGTGTAAATGTATCCCTCCATCAGGGTTACTGCGGTCGAAACCATATTTTAAATCCCCTTTTATCGGACAGCCAATGGCAGAAAGCTGACTTCGGATCTGATGATGTCTTCCCGTATGAAGGTTAATTTCCAACGCATAATAATTATCCAGCTTTTTGATGATTTTATAATCCAGACTGGCTTTTTTGCTATCGGGAACTTCTTTAGTATGGGCCTTAGAAGTATTGCTTTTCGGATTTCTTTTTAGGAAATGGATCAGATTATCTTCCGTTTTAGGAGGCTGGTTTTTTACAACTGCCCAATAGGTTTTCTGGGTTTCCCGGTTTTTGAATAAGTCATTTAAACGCGTTAAGGCTTTGGAAGTCCGCGCAAAAACCACAATACCGGTTGTAGGTCTGTCCAATCTGTGAACAACGCCTAAAAAAACCTCTCCCGGTTTATTATATTTCTCCTTTATGTATTCTTTTACAACATCCGACAACGGTTTATCACCAGTTTTATCACCCTGGACAATATCGCCCACACGTTTATTGACAATGATCATATGATTGTCTTCGTGCAGGATCTGCAGATTGTCTTTAGTGGAAATTATTTTATTTTGATTCGAACTCAATTTCAAAAAGGTTTAGTTTTTCGTCATTCTCAATAATCACTTCCTTGAATTTTAAACCGAGTTTTTCAAGAAGTCTGATGGAACTGTGATTATCCAAATTGGTAATGGCGGATAGTTTAGAATGTTTTTCGGCTAAGATATCCATAAAAGCTCTCGAAGCTTCATAGGCATAACCTTTGCCTTCAAATTCCGGAAGAAACGCAAATCCTATATCGGGATGATCTAAAAAATCTCGTTTGATAATGGTGAAAAGTCCAAGTTTTGCAGCGTTCGTCTTTTCAATAATTACGAAATAATTGATATTCTCGGCTTCCGCAATTTTATCGATATAGTTTTTGGCGTCTTCGATTGAATTTATATTACGGTCTCCAATGAATTTTTTCCAACCTTCCGTATTTAGAAGTCTGTAGATAAAATCAGCATCATCCTGATCCAGTACTTTTGATGAAAGTCGCTGCGTATCAATACTAATATTGCTCATTGGTATTTGGAAAGTCAACAGATTTTACATCGGTTACATATTGTCCGATGGCTTTGGACATGTCTTCATACAAGTTCATATAGCGACGTAAGAAACGCGGACTGAATTCATGGGTCATTCCGATCATGTCATGCAGTACCAAAACCTGTCCGTCAACACCGCTACCGGCACCGATTCCAATTACGGGAATAGAAATGCTTTCCGCTACTTTTTGTGCCAATGAAGATGGTATTTTTTCCAATACCAAGGCAAAACATCCTATTTTTTCAAGCATTTTGGCATCTTCAATTAGTTTTTCAGCTTCTGCTTCTTCTTTAGCGCGAACATTGTAAGTTCCGAATTTGTAAATGGATTGCGGCGTTAAACCCAAATGGCCCATTACCGGAATCCCTGCATTTAGGATCTTTTTGATACTTTCTTTGATTTCTTTACCACCTTCCAGTTTTACGGCATGTCCACCGCTTTCTTTCATGATTCTGATAGAAGAACGAAGCGCTTCTCTTGGATCCGACTGATACGATCCGAAAGGTAGATCCACAACCACCAAAGCTCTTTCCGCAGCTCTAACCACTGAAGATGCGTGGTAAATCATCTGGTCTAAAGTAATAGGTAAAGTAGTTTCATGTCCCGCCATTACATTACTGGCCGAATCGCCTACTAAAATTACATCCACTCCGGCACTGTCGACAATTTTTGCCATAGTGTAATCATAAGCTGTCAGCATGGAGATTTTTTCTCCGTTCGACTTCATTTCAATTAAGGATTTTGTAGTGACTCTTTTGTAATCTTTTTTGGCTACTGACATGATTCTAAAATTTATGAACTGTAAAATTACTACAATTTCCAGAATAGCGTAACAATATTCCCATAAATACTACTTATACTCAAAACCTTAAGATTATGAAAAAACTAGTTTTACTTTTAATGCTTTGTTTTACAATCGGTTCGCAGGCTCAAAAAGCAGAGGTAGAAAATACCGTGAAAACTTTTTTTGACGGGTTTCATGCCAAAGACACTTTAAAAATCAAATCGGTTTGTCATGACAGAATGATCCTGCAAACGATAATAGAAGGGCCGAAGGGCAGTAAGCTTGTCGACGAAAAAGCGTCCGAGTTTTACAAATCGTTTTCGACGCTTCCGGCTGATATGAAATTTGAGGAACGGATCTTAAGTTACAATGTTCAGATCGATGGAAAGATGGCACATGCCTGGACGCCCTATGAATTTTATGTCAACGGGAAATTGAGTCATTCCGGAGTAAACGCGTTTACTTTTTATAAGGACAACGACATTTGGAAAATCATTTATGTTATTGATACCCGACGAAAAGCTGCGAAATAAATCTTTATAAAATCTTTATACTTAGCTCGTTTCATCTTATAAAATACTTACAACTTATGGCTTAACTTTGTCTAGTAATTAAGTCATAAGAAAGTGAAAAAGTTTATTCAACATACACGAACCAAAAATCAATACCTGTTTAGTGTTGTTTCCGTTGCTTTAGTATCGACCTTGTTTTTATTTACACGCGATTTACTGGACTATACGGTAATTGGTTATTTATTGCTAGTATTGGTTTCAGTATTGGCAATTTTCCTTGATATTTATCCGGTGCTGGTTGCGGCTTTATTAAGTGCATTGGCGATGGATTTTCTGTTTATCAAGCCTTATTATACCTTGCATGTAGATTCGGCTAATGACGGTTTGTTATTGTTCCTCTTTTTTATCATAGCCATGATAAATGCCGTATTGACCTTTAAGATCAGAAAGGCGAATCAGCTGGCCCATACTAAAGAAGCAAAACTGCAAACCATGAAACTTTATAATACGCTATTAGATTCGTTATCACATGAATTGCGTACACCTATCTCAACCATAATGGGAGCAGTCGGAACACTGCAGGTGAACCCGAAAATTTCAGAAGAAAACAGTACGAAATTATTGTCGGAGATGGAAAAAGCATCTTTACGATTGAATCATCAGGTTGAAAATCTACTGAACATGTCACGTCTGGAATCCGGTTACATACAACCTAAAATGGATTGGTGTGATGTGAAGGAATTGGTTTATAACGTGTTGGATCATCTGAAGGAAGAATTGCTGCATCACAGAATCAAAGTAAAAAATCCCGAATACCTTCCTCTGTTTAAACTGGATTATGGTTTAACGGAACAAATAGTTTACAATCTGATATTTAATGCTTCACAATATACTCCGCAAGGAGCTTTAATTGAAGTAGGGATTGAATATTTGCCCGACGTTGATCTGGAAGGAGAAGATGGTAAAAAGATGACCTGTATCATTAGGGTAACAGATGATGGAAATGGTTTTCCGGAAGAAGAAATTGATAAAGTTTTTGATAAGTTTTATCGCTTAAAAGATTCTAAAACAGGAGGAACCGGTTTAGGTCTTTCCATTGTGAAAGGTTTTGTGGAAGCGCAAAAAGGTGAAGTCACCGTTGAGAATAAAGAAGAGGGAACCGGCGCAGTTTTTACGGTTTCATTTCCTGCCGTTGTAATGCAAACCAATTCGATTAGCCATGAATAATGCAGCCATTTTAGTAGTAGACGACGAAAGTCAGATCCGAAAATTATTGGAGATCACCCTGGAGGCCAATGGTTATAAAACAGAATTTGCGGCCAATGCGAAGGAAGGTTTAATGTTTGCAGCAAATCATCCGCCGGATCTGGTTATTTTGGATCTCGGCTTACCGGATGACGACGGTCAGAATGTTCTGGTACAGCTTAGGGAATGGTTTAAAAATCCCGTGATAATTTTATCCGTAAAAAGCGCAGAAGAAGAAATTGTAAGAGCGTTAGACAATGGTGCTAATGACTACCTGACCAAACCTTTCAGAACGCAGGAATTATTAGCCAGGGTGAGAGCCGCATTGCGAATTACAACAGGCAGTATAAGCGAGCCAGTCTTGACGATGGACAACATTCAAATCGACTTTACGGCCAGAATTGTAAAAGTTGATGATGAAGTTTTAAAACTTACGGCAACAGAATATACCTTACTCGCTCTATTAATCAAAAACGAAGGAAGAGTACTGACACATCAGCATATCTTAAAAGAGGTTTGGGGACCGAGCTACATCGACCAAACCCAATATTTAAGAGTTTTTATAGCGCAACTGAGAAAAAAAATTGAAAAAGATCCGAACCGTCCGAAACATATTTTAACCGAATCGGGAATCGGATATCGCTTTAATATCAGCTAACTAATTTATTATAAAATCATTTTAGGGATTATGGAATTCAATTTCATAGTCAGCCCTTCTGTTGCCTAAACTTTTCAGAAACAAATCAATATAAATACTTAAAAATCAAAAAATTAATTAAAATGAGCACTCAAACAGTAAATAAAGTCACTGTAGCATCCTTGCTTGTCGCACTTGGAATTATTTATGGCGATATCGGTACCAGTCCGTTGTATGTGATGAAATCGATAATAGGGAATCGTCCAATATCCGAATTATTAGTCTATGGCGGAGTTTCATGCGTATTTTGGACATTAACTTTTCAGACAACCTTCAAATATATTTTTCTGACGCTTTCGGCCGATAATAACGGAGAAGGAGGTGTATTTTCTTTATATGCTCTGGTAAAGAGATTCGGAAAAGGAAAACTTGTAATCCCTACCATTTTAGGAGCAACTACGCTTTTAGCTGATGGCATTATTACACCCCCAATTTCAGTGGCTTCTGCTGTGGAAGGTTTGGATGTTATTATCCCTGGAATTCCAACGATTCCCATTGTAATTGTAATTCTTTCTGCCCTGTTTTTCTTTCAGCGTTTCGGAACCCAGAAAGTAGGAAGTTTGTTCGGCCCCGCGATGGTGGTTTGGTTTAGCATGCTTTTAGTATTGGGAGTTTCGCAAATCATTCATCATCCGGAAATTATAAAGGCCTTAAACCCGATTTACGCTTATGAACTTTTGGTGCAATACCCACACGGATTCTGGTTGCTGGGCGCCGTATTTCTTTGTACGACAGGAGCAGAAGCTTTGTATTCCGATTTAGGACATTGCGGAAGAAAAAACATCCGTATCACATGGGGATTTGTAAAAGTTTCATTGTTGGTGAATTATTTAGGTCAGGCGGCTTGGCTAATGACGCAAACCAGTCCCAATCTTGGTGGCAGAAATCCATTTTATGCTATTATGCCCGAATGGTTTTTGATTGTCGGAATTATAATCGCCACAGCGGCAGCAATCATTGCTTCCCAAGCCTTGATCAGTGGTTCTTATACTTTAATAAACGAAGCAATTTCTCTGAATTTCTGGCCAAGAGTCGCCCTGAAAAACCCAACGGATCTGAAAGGACAAATTTACATTCCATCCATTAATGCCATTTTATGGGTTGGCTGTCTTATGATGATTCTCTATTTTAAGAATTCGGCGCATATGGAAGCGGCTTACGGTTTTTCAATTACGATTGCAATGCTCATGACGACTTTCTTATTAGGCTATTATATGATTTTTATTAAGAAAATGAAAATGAGTCTGGTCGCACCAATACTGATTATCTTTTCGATCATTGAAATTTCATTTTTTGTAGCCAATGTGGTAAAAATCAAAGAAAGATGGATGTTTTTGTTCTTCGAGCTTTTTATTTTCATGGTGATGTACGTTTGGTATTATTCCAGAAGACTTAATAATAAATTTTTGAAATTTGTCAATTTGGTCGAACAGACACCGATGTTGAAAGAACTAAGTGAAGACGATTCCATTCCGAAATATTCGACACATTTAATTTATTTGTCCAAAGCAGATCGAACTTATGAGATTGAAGAAAAGGTAATGAAATCCATTTTTGCCAAAAAGCCGAAACGAGCTGATGTGTATTGGTTTTTGCACATCAACAGAACGAATGAACCTTTTACGTTGAATTATGAAGTAGTGGAAATTTTAGACGATAAAGTCATCAAGGTGATTTTGAATGTAGGTTTCCGAGTGCAGCCTAAAGTAGAATTGTATTTCAAAAGGATTGTTCAGGAACTTGTGCAGAGAAAAGAACTGAGTCTGCATATCCGCCCCGATGGTTCTACAAAATACAATGCCGAACCGGATTTCAAATTTGTGATTATTGAAAAGTTTCTTTCAGTTGAAAACGAGTTTTCGATTAAACACGATTGGTTATTAACGTCTTATTTTATATTGAAAAGATTGTCTATTTCCGATGAAAAAGCATTTGGTTTGGACAGAAGTGATGTCGCGATTGAAAAAGTCCCTATGGTTTATCATCCGGTTTCCAATATTGCTTTGGAACGAAAATCGAGTTAAATTAGCTAAATGAAAAACAGTAAAAATAAAGTGATTTTCACATTGTTGCTTTTGATGAGCGGATTTTTTGTTTTAGCACAGGATACTATTCCTTCTTCAAAAGTGAAGATTGACTTTTCAGGATATATAGAAACGTTTTATACGTATGATTTCAATCGCCCCGAAGGTGTAAAACGACAAGATTTTCTTTATAATCATAACAGGCATAATGAGTTTAATGTGAATATGGCTTTGCTTAGAAGTGCCGTTTCTTACGAGAATTTTTACGCTAAAATTGCGATTCAGGCTGGAACTTATGTACAGGACAATTATGTAAATGAAGACATAAAGATTTTTAACGAAGCCAATATAGGCGTTTATCTTGACAAGTATCAGAAAACGAGTATCGAAGCCGGAATTTTCGCTTCGCATATCGGATTTGAAACGGCTGCGTCGGCAGGTAACCTAAACCTGACGCGTTCTCTTTTAGCAGAAGGTTCTCCGTACTTTTTAACCGGTGTAAAACTAAATTACAAACCAAACGAAAAATGGGCATTCGCAGGGATGCTGAATAATGGCTGGCAACGAATCAGTAAGCCTAATAGTAATGCACTTCCGGCTTTTAGCAGTCAGATTGTCTACAAATCTACTTCAAAAAGTACATTGAACTGGAGTACATTTGTTGGAGACGAACCAATAGGCCATAACCTGCGAACCCGTTATTTCAGCAATCTTTATTGGGATTATCAGTGGAGTGATAAATGGCGTATGATTGCAGGTTTCGATTACGGTTTACAAAAACGAATTGATGGAGACTGTTATGCGAACTGGTATAGCCCTGTTGTCATTATGCAATACGGTATTTCAGATAAATGGCAGATGGCTTATCGTTCAGAATATTATCAGGATAAGGAAAATATTGTGATTCCGGCAACTTACGGAAGTTTTAAAACCATCGGCAATTCGCTGAATCTGGATTTTCTTCCTAATGCTAAAGTAAAAATAAGGGGTGAGGCAAGATGGCTGCATTCCGATAATGAGAATTTTAAAACGCAAAGCGGTTATTCTAAAGAGAATGTATTTATCACCACTTCAATGTCATTTGAATTTTAAATAAAAAGGCTGTCATCAAGACAGCCTTTCACTTATTTTATAACGTAGATTAACAATCCGACATATTAACGGCTACTGCCAAACCTCCTTCGGAAGTTTCTTTGTATTTGTTGTTCATATCTTTGGCGGTTTGCCACATGGTATCTACCACTTTATCCAAAGGGACTTTTGCATTTTTAGGATCGGTTTCCATGGCTAATTCGGCTGCATTGATTGCTTTTATGGCACCCATTGTATTTCTTTCGATACATGGAATCTGAACCAATCCGCCAATCGGATCACAAGTTAAACCTAAATGATGTTCCATTGCGATTTCTGCGGCTACTAAAACCTGTTCCGGAGTTCCGCCCATCACTTCACATAAAGCTCCTGCTGCCATTGCTGATGATACTCCGATTTCAGCCTGACAACCTCCCATTGCTGCAGAAATGGTAGCACCTTTTTTAAAGATACTTCCAATTTCGCCGGCAACCATCAGGAATTGTTTGATCTGTTCTTCGTTAGCTTCGTGGTTTTCAATTACCAAGTAATACATTAATACGGCAGGGATAACTCCGGCACTTCCATTGGTAGGAGCCGTTACAACTCGTCCTAAAGAAGCATTCACTTCATTAACTGCCAAAGCAAAACAACTTACCCATTTTAAAATCTGACGGAATTTCACTTCGGTCATACGAATAGTTTCCAGCCAGGATTGCGGGTTGTCATACGGTAAAACGCCGATAAGGTTTTTGTGCATGTCATACGCGCGACGACGTACATTCAATCCGCCCGGTAAAGTTCCTTCAGTATGACATCCGATATAAATACATTCCAACATGGTATTCCATATGCGCATCAGTTCATGACTGATTTCTTCTTCGGAACGCATCGATTTTTCATTTTCGAAAACGATTTCGGAAATCTTCTTGTTTTCTTTCTGGCAATAGGCTAATAGTTCCTCCGCTTTTTCAATAGGAAAAGGGAAAGAACGCTTTATTTCTTTGTTTTCTTTTGAATGTTCTCTGTCTTCTTTTACCACAAATCCACCTCCGATAGAGTAGAAGGTAGAGGCATATTCCTCGTTGTCCGTGTATACCGTAAATGTCAGTCCGTTAGCATGGAACGGTAAGAAGTTCTTATTGAAGACGATGTCTTTTTCAAAATCGAAAGGAATAATGATTTCGTTGCCCAGAAAGATTTCCTTTTTGTTCTTGATAGCCGTGATGATCACATCAATGCTTTCAACAGGAATGTATTCAGGATCTGCACCGCTTAGTCCTAACATTACAGCCAAATCTGTAGCGTGACCTTTTCCTGTCAGCGAAAGCGAACCATATAAATCCACTTTGATACGGTTGATGTTATCAATCAGATTGCGTTCGCGGATTTCGGCAAGGAATTGTTCGGCAGCACGCCAAGGGCCTAAAGTGTGGGAACTGGAAGGTCCAACCCCGATTTTAAGCATATCGAAAACGGATATACATTCCATAATTTGTTCTGGTATTTATTCTTAAGAAAGATTTGTGCAACACAAAGATAAACCGATAATTTGACAGTTCATAACGTTTCACTTTTTTATAACAACCTTATTATTTGTCCCGATGTTTTAAAACAGGATTACAATTGTAATCCGTAAATGTACTAAAATCCAATTTTAAATTTTGGAGGCCTGTCAGTAACCTCAATTAAGTGCCAAATATAGGTTTTAAAGATTTAGATGAATAGGACCTAGTGTCATCCTGTCAGTTTTTTTAATTTCTTTTATTAGGAAATATGACATTTTAAGTGTTTTTTCTTCTTGGCACAATCATTGTCATTTTGCCTCTCGAGTTTCAAACTTTGAATTAAAATTAAACTATTATAAAAATGAGTAAGATTATTGGAATCGACTTAGGTACAACAAACTCCTGCGTATCCGTAATGGAAGGTGGAGAGCCGGTTGTAATTGCTAATGCCGAAGGAAAAAGAACAACACCGTCTGTAATTGCTTTTGTGGAAGGTGGCGAAATTAAAGTGGGTGATCCTGCGAAAAGACAAGCAGTAACGAATCCAACTAAAACTATCGCTTCTATCAAACGTTTCATGGGTAACAAATACACTGAAAGCGCTAAAGAAGCATCTACTGTTGCTTACAAAGTTGTTAAAGGTGATAATGATACTCCACGTGTTGATATCGACGGAAGACTTTATACGCCACAGGAATTATCAGCAATGGTACTTCAGAAAATGAAAAAAACAGCTGAAGATTACTTAGGTACTACAGTTACTGAAGCGGTTATCACTGTACCTGCTTACTTTAACGATGCTCAGCGTCAGGCTACAAAAGAGGCTGGTGAAATTGCAGGTTTAAAAGTACGCAGAATCATCAACGAACCAACAGCTGCAGCGTTAGCTTACGGTTTGGATAAATTAGGTCACGATCATAAAATTGCGGTTTACGACTTAGGTGGGGGTACTTTCGATATTTCTATCCTTGAATTAGGAGACGGTGTATTCGAAGTATTGTCTACAAACGGAGATACGCACTTAGGAGGTGACGATTTCGACCAGGTAATCATTGATTGGTTGGCAGGTGAATTCAACAGTGAAGAAGGTGTTGATTTACGTAAAGATCCAATGGCATTACAGCGTTTGAAAGAAGCTGCTGAAAAAGCTAAAATCGAGTTATCATCTTCTACACAGACAGAGATTAACTTACCATATATTACAGCTACGGCTTCAGGACCGAAACACTTAGTAAAAACGTTGACTCGTGCCAAATTCGAGCAATTGGCTGATACTTTGGTGAAACGTTCAATGGATCCGGTTGCTAAAGCGTTAAAAGATGCAGGTTTATCTACATCGGATATCGACGAAGTAATCTTAGTTGGAGGTTCTACACGTATCCCTGTAATTCAGGAGCAGGTAGAGAAATTCTTCGGTAAAAAACCATCAAAAGGGGTTAACCCGGATGAGGTTGTGGCAATTGGAGCTGCAATTCAGGGTGGTGTATTAACCGGAGACGTGAAAGACGTGTTGTTATTAGACGTTACGCCACTTTCATTAGGTATTGAAACTATGGGAAGCGTAATGACAAAATTAATTGAATCAAATACGACTATCCCAACTAAAAAATCACAGGTATTCTCTACAGCGGCAGACAATCAGCCTTCAGTGGAAATCCACGTGTTGCAGGGTGAGCGTCCAATGGCGAACGATAACAAAACTATTGGTCGTTTCCACTTAGACGGAATTCCGCCAGCACCAAGAGGAGTACCTCAAATCGAAGTAATTTTCGACATCGATGCTAACGGTATTATCCATGTAACAGCTGTTGATAAAGGAACCGGTAAATCACACGATATCCGTATCGAGGCTTCTTCAGGATTAACACAGGAAGAAATCGAAAGAATGCGTAAAGAAGCTGAGGTCAATGCTGAAGCTGACAAATTGGCTAAAGAAAAAGTAGACAAATTGAACGAGGCTGACGGAATGATTTTCCAGACTGAAAAACAATTGTCTGAATTCGGAGATAAATTATCAGAAGGAAACAAGTCAAACATCCAGGCTGCTTTAGATTCATTGAAAACAGCTTACGAAACTAAAGATGTTGATACTATTCAACCGGCTTTAGATGCTATCAATGAAGCTTGGAAAAATGCTTCAGAGGAAATGTACAAAGCGCAGGCTGAAGGACAAACGCACGAAGCACAACCACAAGCAGATGCTTCAGGAGATACAACTCAGGATGTAGACTTCGAAGAAGTGAAATAATCTTCTGAGATCATAAATTTAGAACCACGCTTAACGGCGTGGTTTTTTTATTTCGATTTTTGAAATGTTTGTATTTGTCAAAAAAAATTGTACATTTCCAAAACCAAGAAACCTATTAAACAACTTATGAAAAAAACACTTTTATTATTTGCATTAGTATTGATGACAGCTGTGGGCTACAGTCAGAAAAAGAAAAAAGGCAGTTCAAAAGGAACTTCTTCCGAAGTTTTAGCTAAATCGGATAAACTTAGCGCCGAAATTGTGAAAAACGAATTTCATCTCTATTTGACTGAAGGTGGTAAAAAAGAAGTGCTGTTTACCCGTCCGCTTGACTCCAAAAAGAAATTGTCTGAATGTAAAATTACCAGTTTCAAAGCAAAAGATACCCAGTTGTACTATATTTCCTGGATAGAAAAAGGAACTAACAAAACCGATCTGAAAACAGAAGACATGACCAGTACAGTTTCGGAAATCTGGGATGTAGCTACGAAAGCAAGAGTAGTTACCAATACACAGACCACTACCAATATTACCGAAAAAGTATTTTTGGATAAAGCCAAAGAAGTTTCTGAAACCCAACAAAGAAGAAGAAGCGAAGGATATGAGTTCAAATTGTTGCCAAACGGAGACATCCTTTTTAAAGGTAAATCTTCTGAAACGAAACAGACTTATGATGCAGCAGCAAAAAAATATGTTGCCGCAGGTAAGAAATAATATGATGAATTAAGCCGGTACTCTTACCGGCTTTTTTTATGTTAAAATATATCTTTTGATATTGGTGCAAACTACTGGACGATTAAAAACGCCAATAGAGAGATGAATTTTCGCAAAACAACTTTAATTACGATATTTACAGTCCTTAAATCAATTCTAAAATTATAAAACTATGATGAACAAAAATACAGTTTTAGGTTGGGCCACTTTTATCATGGTTATAATGGGATGTATATTGATCGGGCTTGCCATATATCGCTATGCGGATGTTGCCGGATGGGGCTTTGCTGCTGTCGGTATAGGATTCTTTGCCATAGCCTGGGTTTTTAATGCCTTAAAAGGAAGGGTATAAGCCGCTGCAGGTTACAAGGGTTTTTTACTATAATTAAATTTTTACAAAAGTCACAATTCAATATTCTTTATATTTTATTTGTAATAATTTACTTTATAACGATTATTAGTGAGTTTAATCGGATAAGTATGTTAAATTTTTCAAAACTACATACTTTTAGTCTTGCAAACAATCTAGCTGATAATTGAAATATGAAGAATTTTTTTACAGGTATAGGGCTTGTCCTGTGCGCTACGATTCTAAATGCGCAGGATGAACCGCCTAAAAAGAGCATGGAAATTTTCGGTTTCATTATGATGGATGCCGGATATAATTTCGATCAGATTCATCCGGATTGGTACGATGTTGTCAGACCGACAAAACTTCCTACGACTAAAAATGCGTATGGGACCGACGGTAACACCTATTTTTCCGTTCGTCAGACCCGATTAGGTTTCAAGAATTATTTTGATACCCCGATGGGCGAACTAAAAACTCACTTCGAATTTGAAATGTTCGGTACAGGGGACGATGCAGGACAAACCACCATTCGTCTGCGTCATGCTTATGCAGAGTTGGGTAAATTTGGAGTCGGACAAACCTGGAGCCCGTTCATGGATATTGACGTGTTTCCTAACACAGTGGAATATTGGGGACCTACAGGGATGGCTTTTTACCGAAATGTACAGATTCGCTATATGCCAATTCAAGGCGATACCCGTTTAACTATTGCTTTGGAAAGACCGGGAGCCAGTGCTGATCAAGGAGCTTATGCAGCTCGTATTCCAGACGATATAGCACCTCGTTTTCCATTACCCGATTTATCGTTCGAATACCGTTACGGAGCCAACTTTGGTTATTTGGAACTGGCAGGTATTGTGAGAAGTATACAATGGGATGATACCAATACTACAGATGGTAATGATTTTAGTGATGAGGTTGTCGGATGGGGACTTAACCTGAGTACCAATGTCAAATTTGGAAAAAGTACTGTTTTCAGAGGTGCAGTTCTCTATGGAGAAGGTATTGAAAACTACATGAATGACGCACCGGAAGATGTGGGAATTGAAAGAGATGATCCAAATGATCTTGCTTCTCCGCTTCATGGTGTCGCTTTACCTGTTTTAGGGATTACAGCCTTTATTGACCACAATTGGAACGAAAAATTCAGTACTGCCATCGGTTATTCAATGATTGATATCGATAATTCTAACGGACAGACAAAAGATGATTTCAGCAAAGGTCAGTACATCGCAGCCAATCTGATGTATTACCCAACTAAAAATGCAATGTTAGGAGTCGAATTCCAATGGGGGGACCGTACAAACTTTCATGAAGGCTTAGATCCTGTAGAGATTGATCCTTCTCAACTTATTGATGCTTCTATTACTAAGATTCAATTTTCTTTTAAATACAACTTCAGCGAAATATTCTACAAAAAAAATAATCAGTAACGCTTAATTTATCTGCTATGAAAACAACTATAGTTTCCGCAAGAACTGCAAAAATGATACTTCTTGCACTAAGTTTATTTTTTGGATTTATTGTTCAGGCTCAAAACTTACCTCGCGTAAAAATTCTTGCGACAGGTGGAACCATTGCCGGTGCCGGTGCCGCTGCGGATCAGGCAGGGTATAAAGCTGGTGCACTTCCGATTGATCAATTGTTAAGTGCCGTACCGCAAATACATAAATATGCTACTGTAACGGGTGAGCAGATTTCCAGTATCGGTAGTCAGGATATGAGTATTGAAATCTGGATGAAACTGAACAAACGCATCAACGAAATATTCAGTAAAAATGAGGCGGATGCCGTTGTGATTACGCACGGGACAGACACTCAGGAAGAGACTTCATTTTTCCTTAATTTAACGCTACGTAGCGATAAACCTGTGGTGTTTACAGGATCCATGCGTGCAGCAACAGCCATCAGCGCTGATGGGCCTAAAAATCTGTTTGATGCGGTAGTGGTTGCAGCAAGCCCGAAGAGTAAAGGCAGAGGTCCGATTGTAGTATTTTCAGAAAGTATTTTTGACGGAAGGGATATAGTGAAAACAAGTTCCACTCACATGGAAGCCTATACTGCTCCAAATGCCGGTCCGATTGGGCAGGTATATGATGCAAAACCGGTTTACTATACGGAATCTGCGCGTAAATCGGATAAAAACACTCCGTTTGATATCTCTGGAGTAACTAAAATGCCTCGTGTGGAAATCGTTTACATGTATGCTGACGCTAATCCTTCTTTAATCAATGCTTTAGTAAATGAAAAAGTCGACGGAATTATTATCGCAGGTGTCGGAAACGGAAATTTCAACAAAGCCTATTATGATGCTATTGACGCTGCAGTAAAAAAAGGGGTTGTAGTGTGCCGTGCCACCAGATGCGTCTCCGGACGAGTGGTTTTAAAAGACGAAGTTGACGATGACAAACTGGGAACCATTGTAAGTGACGATTTGAATCCTCAAAAAGCACGTATCTTACTAATGCTGGGTTTAACCAAAACCAAAGATAAAAAACAACTACAGCAATATTTCTTTGAGTATTAATCGCTCAGGTTACTAAATGTCCCTTGTAAAAACCATCGGAATGATTTTTAAAATTATTTCCGAGTAAAATAAAAAGTCATGAGAAAAGTAAAATATATCGCTCTTGTGTTGCTGATGATTGCTTCATCACAATATTCAATTGCTCAAGTCCGAACAGAAAAAGATTTGTTGGGTGAAAAGCAAATACCCGCTGATGCTTACTATGGCGTTCAAACGCTCAGAGCTTTGGAAAACTTTCAGGTTAGCGGAGTGAAGACTAATTTTTATCCCGATTATGTAAAGGCTTATGCCATGGTAAAACTTGCCGCTGCACGTGCTAATACCGAAGTCGGCCGAATGAAAAAAGAAAAACTCGATGCAATCGAGAAGGCCTGCAAAGCGGTGATGGACGGTAAATATCACGATCAGTTTTTAACCGATTTGTATCAGGGAGGTGCAGGAACTTCAGCTAATATGAATGCCAATGAAGTACTGGCAAACATCGCCCTTGAAATGATGGGGAAAAAGAAAGGGGAGTATCAGTATATCGAACCTCATGACGATTTAAACATGGGACAGTCCACAAACGATGTCTACCCAACAGCAATCCATATTGCACTGATTCTGCATAACGATAAAGTTATGAAGGAAGCACAATTGTTAGCACAGTCTTTCCATAAAAAAGGAGATCAGTTTAATCATCTGTTAAAGATGGGTCGTACAGAAGGACAGGATGCCGTACCAATGACATTGGGACAGGAGTTTCATGCCTTCGGATATCAGCTTGACGCAGCCATCGATGCCATGCGTAAATCAGAAGCCTATCTGTATGAAGTGAATATGGGGGCAACAGCAATTGGTACCGGACTTACAGCTACTCCGGGTTATGCTGAAAAATGTTCGGCACAATTAGCTAAAATCACAGGAAAACCAATTCATACATCTAAAGACCTTATTGCTGCAACAAGCAGTATGCAGGCCTTTGTAATGTATTCTTCTTCAATAAAAAATTTAGCTGTTACCTTATCTAAAATCAGCAGTGATTTAATCTTCCTGACCACAGGTCCGCGAACAGGTGTTTTTGAGATCAATTTGCCAGCACTTCAGCCCGGATCGTCAATCATGCCTGGAAAAGTTAATCCGGTAATGCCGGAATTGATGAACCAGATCTGTTTTAAAGCGATAGGTAATGATGTTACGGTTTCGATGGCATCTCAGGATGGACTTTTACAGCTGAATGCTTATGAGCCTGTTGTAGCTGTTGCAATTATGGAATCTCAGGCGTTGTTTTATAAATCAATGCCATTATTCCGTAAAAATTGCATTGACGGAATTACAGCAAACGAAAAAGTACTTCAAAATTATATTAATAGAAGTGTCGGAATTGTTACAGCTTTAAATCCTGTTCTTGGTTACGAAAAGACAACCGAGCTGGCAAAAGAAGCTCTTGAAACCAATAAAGGGATTCTTGAATTGATCCGTGAAAAGAAATTGCTTACCGAGGATCAGATTAAAAAACTGTTAGATCCTGCTGAAATGACGGGACAACAAAAAAAATAGTTGTGGAATTTGTTTCGGAGGAATCCGGAAATAAAATAGGTCCCAATGAAATTACATGTAGTGGAAGGCGAAAGCCAAGCAAAACAATCGAATAGGATAAAAAAAACCTTGTTATCACTGCTTTTTGTGGTAACAGGGTTTGTTTCGTTTGCACAAGATATTCCAAAAAAAGAGCCGTCTTTAGACGGAACTGAAGGAGAGGTTTTTAAGGAAAAGGATACGATTGCATCCGAAAAAAAATACTCAAGAATTAATGAATTCGAAAACGATTTTTCAACCTTGAGGTTTGGCGGCGGTTTCATGTACGAACATGCATTTTACAGTCAGGATGAAGAGAGTAAAGATCAAGTACAGTTATCTCCCGGATTTATTGTGAGGGATTTTAGGATCACCATGGGGGGTAAGTTAAAGACAGAAAGAGATATAAGCTGGAAAGTAGGGGTTATGTATGATGGAGCATCCAGAAGTTGGCTCGTGAGGGAAAGCGGTGTTATGATTGGATTTCCGAAATTATACGGACATATTTTCTTCGGAAGGACCAAGGAAGGATATTCGTTAAGTAAGGTAATGAACGGTTATTCAATGTGGCATGTGGAAAGAGCCATGGCTATAGATATCATTCCGATACTCGCAGATGGAGTGAAGTATATGGGGTTTCTTCCAAAACAAAAAATAAACTGGAATATTGGTTATTTTAATGATTTCATATCTGAAAAACAAAGTTTTTCAAAATATAGTTGGCAATTCGTTTCCAGAATTGGCTATCTGCCTATTTATACTGATGCTTTAAAACCAGTAATGCATATAGGGGTTAATTATAGATATGGAGAAGTTAAAGGCGGTAAATTGCAGGTAAGGTCACGGCCAGAGGTTAATGGGGCACCTTATTTCGTAGATACAGGAACGTTTTCTGTAAATAACTCAAATCATATTGGGGGTGAATTTTATTATAGGTCGGGAGCTTTCCTTTTAGGGGCTGAGTATAATCTCCACATGATGAATTCGCGAGAAACAAACAATCCGATATTCAAGGGAGGTGAAATGTTTTTGGCTTACTCGATTACAGGAGAAGTAAGACCCTATTTGAGTAACCCTGGGATATTTACCTTTCTTAAACCAAAAAAATCAGTTTTTGAAGGGGGATGCGGAGGCTGGGAGGCAATTCTTCGTTTTTCTTCCCTCGATCTGACTGACGGAACGTTACAAGGTGGTGAATTTTGGAGAATTACGCCGATGGTTAACTGGTATCTTTCTGAAAACCTTCGATTCTATTTTGCTTACGGATATGGTGTCTTAGACAAGGACAATCAGAAGGGATCTACTAATTTTTTCCAAAGTCGTGTATTGATTATGTTGTAGCGGATTTGAAGCATTACATTATATACATCAGGACAACATGATGACTTAAAATAAATACATTATCATGAAAAAAAACTATTTTGGAAAAAGGATAATGTCTTTCTCTCTGTTGTTATTTACGATTCTGATTTACAGTCAGTCTAAAGGAAAATCTGCCGATGCCATGTCTAAAGAAAATATTGAAGCCGTTTTAAAAGAAGCTTACTCAAAATTTAAAGATATAAAAGAGGGTAAGAACGCAGATTATATTAAAGAGCTTGCTAATGTAGATCCGAATATTTTCGGAATTGCGTTGGTAACCGCCGAGGGGAAAATTTACACGATCGGAGATTATGATTCCCTGGTGTCTATGCAAAGCATAAGCAAAGCTTTTGTAATGGCGCAGGTCATCGAAGAGCATGGTCATCAGGTCATTCAGGATAAAATTGGAGTGGATGCAACGGGCTTGCGTTTTAATTCCATAATAGCCATTGAAGAACATAAAGGGAGAGAAATAAATCCGCTCGTAAATCCCGGAGCCATTGCGGCAACAAGTATGGTCAAAGGAATTGATTCCGTTGCAAAATGGAAAAGCATTCTAGATAAACAAAGTGAATTTGCCGGCAGGACTTTAACCATGAACAAACCTGTATACAAAAGTGAAGCCAGTGATAATCTGCGAAATCAGGCAATTGCCCATTTGCTTTTTGCTTATGGCAGAATGTATTTCGATCCGGTTCAGGCAACGGATATCTACACGAAGCAATGCGCTATTAATGTAAGTGCAAAAGATCTTGCTGTAATGTCGGCTACTTTAGCGAATGGCGGAGTTAATCCTGTTACAAAGAGGAAAGTAGTATCACCCGAAACCGTAATGTATACGCTTCCGGTTATGGCCACAGCAGGACTTTATGATGATTCGGGAATTTGGTTTTACAATTCCGGGTTACCGGCAAAAAGCGGTGTAGGAGGCGGTATCATAGCGGTTTGTCCCGGAAAGTTCGGGATCGGAGTAGTTTCACCTCCATTAGATGCAACCGGCAATAGCTTGAAATCCCAATTGGTCATTAAATATGTGGTGGAGCAGTTAAAAGCAAATCCGTATTTGATACAACCTAAATAATTTTAATCGTGTCAGCCTGTTGAGTAGTTGTAGACCAGCAGGTTTTATTTTGTGTTTAAGTTTTTAATTGAAAAAGGGATGTGTAGTTATTTAAAAACAGTGAAAGTCTTTGCTATTATGGTCTTTCCATTGTTTTTGTATGCCCAGATCCCTGAAAAAAAAACAGACTCCATTCCTTCCCTGGAACGCGATACGGTACCAAAAGTTGTTGTGGCAGAAGTGGATACCACACTTTCCAAAAAAGAAAAAAAAATCCGAAAAGAGGCATTTACGCCCGATATTCTGCACTTGATAAATGGGGACAGGTTAACCGGTAAAATTCTATCGTTCCAACAAGGAAGGTTAAGTTTTGATGCACAGGGACCCGGTGTTGTTTCGATAAAATGGTACAAAATATTTTCTATCGATGGCGGAAGCAAAATATATAAAGTGGAAAATATTTACGGCGAAATTTTCATCGGAAAAATAGCGAAATCTACAGTTATGGGAGAAATAATTGTTTTAACCGGACCGGATGAAATTATCGAATCAAAAGAAACAGCCGAGTCAAGTGCAACAGCTGAGCCAAGGGAAGTTTTGCCAAAGGGAAAAGTAATTAAGTTTGAAGAAATTTTGAGAATTTTTCCTCTTGAAGAAAAATGGTATGAAGGATTTAAAGGCGATATTGGTGCAGGGGTCAGTTATACAAAATCATCGGAAGTATTACGGATCAGTGGCGAGAGTAATCTTTTTTATGTTATTTCACGCTGGCGGTTTGTCAACAATTTCTCCTATATAGCTACATCAACGGAAAGCGCACCGTATTCGGTGAGGATCCAGGAGAATTTACAGGAATTCTATTCGTTATACAGAAGATGGGTTTTGTATCAGGCCAACGCATTTAACAGAAATGACGAATTGGGTATCGACTCAAAGATATCATTTGGTTTCGGAATCGGAAATAATCTAATAATTACCGAACGTCAACGATTACTTTTGTTTACAGGTTTTTTACAAAATTTCGAAGACAATATCGAAACGGAGAAATTCATTGCTAACAGTGAGTGGCCTGTAACATTACAGCATACAGTTTACAGCTTTATAAGTCCGAATCTTTCTTCCACATTAAAGGCTGGTTCCTATGTGGGAATCACCGAAAAAGACAGGTATCGTTTTGATCTTAGCGCAGATCTCACCTGGGAAATTATAAATGACTTCAAAATACAATTCACTTTTTATTACAATTATGATAATAAGAATATCGTCGGTAAAAACACAAAAGAAGATAGTGGTACAGAACTGTCGCTTATATTGGAACTGAAGTAGAAAATAGAATTGCAAAATCGTCTTTTAAATTCCTTTATTTAAACCTATATTTGTCGGTGTTTTTTCAGCATTTCATATTCTTTTGATTTTATTTGGATCATCAGCTGTGAAATTTAAAAAAAAAACAATAATCAATTAAAAATCAAATCTTAAAAACAAACAATAAAGTATGTCAGACGATAAGAAGGTAATATTTTCGATGTCGAAAGTAAGCAAGACTTACTCAAGTTCGAATAAGCAGGTTTTAAAAGACATTTATCTGAGTTTTTTCTACGGGGCTAAAATCGGTATCCTTGGTTTAAACGGTTCAGGTAAATCCTCATTATTGAAAATTATTGCGGGAGTTGATAAAAACTATCAGGGTGATGTGGTTTTCGCGCCGGGTTACACTGTTGGGTATTTAGAGCAGGAGCCGCAGTTAGATGAAAATAAAACGGTTATTGAAATAGTTCGTGAAGGTGTTGCTGAAACTATGGCCATCTTAGACGAGTTCAATAAGATCAACGATATGTTCGGGCTTCCTGAAGTTTACGAAGATGCTGATAAGATGCAGAAGTTAATGGATCGTCAGGCAGACCTTCAGGATAAAATCGATGCGCATGGTGCATGGGAAATCGACACAAAATTGGAAATCGCAATGGACGCATTACGTTGTCCGGATGCTGATACGCCAATCAAAGTATTGTCAGGAGGAGAGCGTCGTCGTGTGGCATTATGCCGTTTACTATTACAACAGCCGGATGTATTATTATTAGATGAGCCTACCAACCACTTGGATGCTGAATCTGTACACTGGTTGGAGCAACACTTACAACAATATCAGGGAACTATCATCGCTGTAACGCACGACCGTTATTTCTTGGATAATGTAGCAGGATGGATTCTTGAATTAGACAGAGGTGAAGGTATTCCATGGAAAGGAAACTATTCGTCTTGGTTAGAGCAGAAGTCAAAACGTATGGAGCAGGAAGAGAAAGTGGCTTCCAAACGCCGTAAAACATTAGAACGTGAGTTGGACTGGGTAAGACAAGGTGCGAAAGGCCGTCAGACCAAACAAAAAGCACGTCTTCAAAATTACGACCGTTTGTTAAATGAAGATCAGAAAGAACTTGACGAAAAATTAGAGTTATACATCCCTAACGGACCACGTTTAGGAACTAATGTAATCGACGCTAAAAATGTTGCAAAATCGTATGGAGATAAGATCCTTTATGATGATTTAAACTTTACATTGCCGCAAGCAGGTATCGTTGGAATTATCGGACCAAATGGTGCAGGTAAAACAACCATCTTTAAAATGATCATGGATGAATTACAACCGGACAGCGGAGAATTCACTACAGGAGACACGGTAAAAATTGCTTATGTGGATCAGTCGCATGCCAATATCGATCCAAACAAATCCATCTGGGAAAACTTCTGTGATGGTCAGGAATTGATCATGATGGGAGGACGTCAGGTAAATTCAAGAGCTTATTTGTCCCGTTTTAATTTCGGTGGAAGTGATCAGAACAAAAAAGTGGCAACACTTTCAGGAGGGGAGCGTAACCGTCTTCACTTGGCGATGACCTTAAAAGAAGAAGGAAACGTACTGTTACTGGATGAGCCAACGAACGACTTGGATATCAACACGCTTCGTGCTTTAGAAGAAGGTTTGGAGAATTTCGCCGGATGTGCGGTAGTAATTTCCCACGACCGTTGGTTCTTAGACCGAATCTGTACACATATTTTAGCATTTGAAGGAGACTCTCAGGTGTACTTCTTCGAAGGAGGTTTCTCAGATTACGAAGAGAACCGTAAAAAACGATTAGGAGATGTGGCTCCGACCCGACTTAAGTACAAAAAACTTATTAGAGGATAATAAAAAACAAGGCGGCCTTCGGGTCGCTTTTTTTTAACAATTTTTATTTTGTTTATGATATTTTATTGATGTTATTTGATTTTTGTTTATTAAATTAACACTTTTAAAATATTGATGATCAAAAACATATTAAAATTCTTTCTTTTCCTTTTACTGCTGACTTTTCAGGGGGCGATCGCTCAATCCGAAAATGTCAACCGTAAAGCTATTTTGGATCTTTTGTCCAAAGCAGGAGAGCATTTTAATAATTTAGAATGTAATAAGTCCTTGTCTTATGCAAAAAAAGCATTGAATGAAGCTTATAAAGCAGAAGACAATCATTTGATTGCGCGCTCCTATAATCTTATCGGATTGAACTTTGAAGAGTTTTCAGATTATAATAAAGCAATTGGGTACTACAACAAAGGACTGAAATTCGCAAACCTGACAAAAAATGATACCTTAAAAGCATGGCTTAATAACAACCTCGGAAATTTATACTGCTACCGAAAAGTCAATTTCGAAAAAGGAATTTCAAATTATAAGAAGGCACTATACTATGCCGAGAAGATCAAAGACCCGAATGAAATCGTATTTTCAAATCTGAATATTACTTCAGCTTATTTCGGACATAATGAGTATGAAGCAGGATATCATTATTTAAAAGTCGCAGAACCACTTGTAAAAGAGATCAATATTATGGAAGCAACACTTTCCATGAAATCGTTATTTGGTTCGTATTATACTTTTAAAAATAAATTTCCGGAAGCGGAAGCTGCTTTTAAAGAAGCATTAAAAGTTAGTGAAAATAATTCTGTTGAGTTTCTGGACGCAAACATTGCCAGTCTGTATGAAGATATGTCCGCTTATTATCTGAAAAGGAAGGATTATAAAAATGCCTATCTGTATCTGGAAAAGCATAACGAACTGGATCATAAAATTTATAATCTGGCGCGAACCAAAGAAGTGAATCTGGCTGGTTCAAATATTGAACTGGACGAATACAAAAGGGAAATCGATAAAATTGAAAATGAGAAGCTTGAACAAATGGACAGACTAAAACAAACTCGCATAATCGTTGTGATGTTTATTTTCATCTTTATCATTCTGCTTTTGTTGGTTTATACATTGTATAAGAACAATCAGCTTCGAAAAAAATCAAACAAAGAATTAAAAGAGGCAAATGAAGAACTGATGATCGCCAAAGAGCAGGCGGAAGAAGCATCCTTGTTAAAATCCCAATTTATTTCAACGATCACGCATGAACTTCGCACACCTTTATACGGAGTGGTAGGGATCACCGATATGATTTCCGATGAACATAAAGAACTTAAGAACAGTACTTACCTTAAATCACTGAAATTTTCTGCTAAATATTTATTGTCGCTGGTAAATGATATTCTTCAGGTGTATAAAATCGAAGAAAAGAAAATCGTTTTGGAGAATTCCATTTTCAATCTTTCTGATGAATTGAATTCAATCGTTGACAGCTTGCAGTTTTTGGCGGTAAAAAACAACAATCAATTATTGTTGGAAGTGGACGAAACTATTCCGGAATTTATTATTACCGATAAAGTCCGTTTGTCTCAGATTTTTATGAATTTAGTAAGCAACTCGCTGAAATTCACAAAAGACGGTCAGGTTAAGATTAGTGCTAAACTGGAGCGTAATGAGGCTTCCTTCAGTTTTATCACTTTTAAAGTTATTGATAACGGAATCGGAATCGCAAAAGAACATCAGAAAAAAATATTTGAAAAATTTGTTCAGATCGAGCGAAAAGAGGATGATTATCAGGGAACAGGTTTGGGATTGTCCATAGTTAAACAGCTGATCTCATTATTCGGAAGTGAAATCCATTGTGAGAGTGAGGAAAATATCGGTACACAAATGATCTTTACGATAGGTTTTGATACTGACGAAGAGCATCGTAATAACTTACTTAAAAACCTGGAAGTTGATTTCTCGGAAGAGCATACATATAAAATCCTGGTAGTTGAAGACAATAAGATCAACCAGATTGTAACTAAGAAAATATTAGATATCCGTCATTTCGAAAGCGTTATCGTAGATGATGGTTATGAAGCAATCAAAATATTGGAAAACCAGGTTTTTGATGTCATTTTAATGGATATCAATATGCCTAAAATCAATGGTTTTGATACTTCCAAGCAGATAAGAAAAATGGGAGTAAAAACGCCGATAATTGCAGTCACGGCTTTTGATAAACAGGAAATCATGGAGCAGATCGTTGCTTCCAAAATGAATGAAGTTATCGTAAAACCGTTTGAACCTAATCATTTATACAGAATGATCGTTCATCTTTCAGATAAGAAGGATGAAACTGCAAGAACAAAAATGAAATAGGAGATATCCATACCTAAAAAACAAAACCATGAAGTTTATGATTATAGGCTTCATGGTTTCTTTTTTTATTCCAATCGGTAAGATTAGTGGATAGGAATGTTTTTTTTAGCTTTTGAACTTCTATTGTTGTTCTTCGGAATAGTCACATGTAAAATTCCGTCTTTGTAAACAGCATCAATTTTTTCTTTTTCGGAGGCATCAGGAAGATGGAAAGAACGGTGGAATGAACTGTAATTGAATTCTTTTCGTGTATAATTACCTTTTTTGTCAGTTTCCTCAAATCGTTCTTCTTTTTCAGAAACAATGGAAAGTATTTTATCTTCCATTTCAACTTTAAAATCTTCTTTTTTCATTCCCGGCGCAGCCAAATCAATGTTATATTCCCTTTCTGTTTCAGATAAATTAACAGAAGGAATTGTGCTGCCCATATCACCAAAATTTCGTAATCCCCATTCTACCATATTTTTTGGAAAGAACTCTTCTAAAAAGGTATATGGGGTCGATCTAAAATCTTTTTTTGCTAAATGTCCCATAACTTTTAGATTTAAATTAAAAAATACCTTTTTTTAAAGTTACGAAAAATGATGAGTTGCTAATAATAATAAATTATTAAAATCTGATATTTAATCATTTATGGTTTTAAAGCTTAAATCTTATTAGATATTGATGGCTATGTTTCAGAAGTAAAGGTCATAGCATTAACAAATACATCCACTAACTATTTAAATTTAAAAAGAAAACCAAGCCCGGTCTGATTACCATTGTAAAAAGGAACAACACCTACCGATTCAACATTATTATTTCGCTTTGTAAATAATTTGTTCGTGTATGGAAAAATCCAATAAGCAATTTTAGTTCCCAAAATTCCTATACCGGCTCCCGCTGCAACATCCGTTAACCAATGCCGATTGTTAAGCATGCGATAAATGCCCGTTGCTGTTGCAACTGCGTAACCTGAGACACCATACCAAATTGAAACATCTTTATATTCCTGAAACAAAAACTCCGCTCCGGCAAAGGCAGTTGCGGTATGACCCGAAGGAAAAGAATATTGTCCGCCATCAGGACGGTTTACATCGGTAATATGTTTAAGTCCGGTAACGCTCGCCGCTACAAATAGGTAAGACGTGCCCAGGATGATACTCCTGTCTTTCAAATTATTTTTTCCCGCAACTCCTACATTGTTTAAAACATAAACTGATGCTGCGGGTGCATACTGCATAAAATCGTCAATAGAAACCTTTTCGTCAATGTGCTCGTTGACCTCGGTTTTTACCTGATCATTAAAACCAAGTAATTCAGGATTTTCAAAACCGATAATTCCGTATCCGATTAAGACAGTCGGGATTATTAATTGTTTGTAATTGAACTTAAGATTGCTTTTTGCAATAGAATCATTCTGTTTGTAGTTTTGAGCATTTACGCAACAAAACTTTATCAGAATAAGCACTATGATGATTCTTCCCTGCAGCATACAAAACTAAAATTCTAATACCAGCGTTTTTTATTTTTCTTTGAAGCTTCTGATTTTCTGGAATTGGATTCCGTTTTTTTGTTTCCTCCCTGTCCCTGTGGTTTCTTTTTATTTCTGAAATCAGGTTTTGCATCCGGATTTTTTACCTCTTCACTCCATTGAAAAGGATGATCGGTAACCACTTTTACTTTTTGACGGGTTAGTTTCTCAATATCCTGCCAATAGGTTTTTTCGTCTCTTGAACAGAATGAAATGGCCATACCCGAATTTCCGGCACGTCCTGTACGCCCAATTCGGTGTACATAGGTTTCCGGGATGTTAGGTAAATCAAAGTTGATAACATACGGAAGCATTTCAATATCGATACCTCTGGCCGCAATATCAGTAGCTACCAAAACAGTAGTTTCGTTTCTTTTGAAGCTTTCCAATACACGTTGCCTTGCGCTTTGCGATTTGTCTCCGTGTATGGCTTCGGCATGGATGTTTTGTTTCTTTAATGCTTTCACCACATTGTCCGCACCGTGTTTTGTCCGCACAAAAACCAATACGCTTTCCAGTTTCTCACCTTGAATTATTTGGTATAAAAGGTTTCTCTTATTTTCCTTGTCAACGAAATAAACTTTCTGATTTACTTTTTCGGCTGTACTGGAAACAGGTGTTACGGAAACATATTCCGGTTTTGTCAAGAAAGTATCAGCCAATTCGCGGATAGCAATCGGCATCGTTGCAGAAAACAATAATGTCTGGCGATTGTCCGGCGTTAGTTTGATAATTTTCTTAACATCATTGATGAAACCCATGTCAAGCATCAAATCGGCTTCGTCCAAAACCAAATGATGTAAGTGATTTAAATCGATGAATCCTTGTTTGTTCAGATCCAATAGACGTCCCGGAGTAGCAACCAATACGTCAACACCTTTTTTTAACTGATCAACCTGGGAAGTTTGGTTTACCCCTCCAAAAATCACCAAAGATCTTATGTTGGTATATTTTCCATAGGTATCAAAACTTTCGGCTACCTGAATTGCTAATTCACGCGTAGGAGTAACTACCAGCGTACGTATGCGTTTTGACTTATCAGAAGAGCCTACAATACGGTGCAAAAGATTAAGAATCGGAATGGCGAACGCGGCTGTTTTTCCGGTTCCTGTTTGTGCACATCCCACCAAATCATTTCCGTCCAAAATAATCGGAATGGATTTTTCCTGGATAGGAGTAGGATTGGTATATCCTTCATCGGTTATGGCGTGCTGTATGTTTTTGAGTAAATTAAGTTCGTTAAATAGCATAAAAAAACGATAGTGTTTAGTGACTATCGTTTGCAAAAGTACTCTAAAATTTCGAGATTGTTATTTATCCGATTTTGCTTTCATAAAATCGGTGATCAGATAAGCAATTAATTTTCCGACGAGATGATTGTTTTTGTCAAAATCCAAGTCCGGTGCGCCTTCACAAATATGCAGATAGGAAGCATTTTCATTTTGGCCGAAATGATGCAGGAACTGACGCAATTGTTCCGCTGAAAAACCGCTCAATGTCATCGCGCTGCTTGGAATGTTGGGAACTGCATCCAGGTCGATTTCAATTCCGAACGGATCATTGGCCACATGTTTCTGAGCCACTTCGATCTCGTCTTCAAATGTTTTTTCTTTTCGGACTGCAATCTGCTCGTAAGTATTGTATCTGACTTTCTCTTCCGTTTTTTTGATGTTTTCCAGGATACTTTTAGAAGTATAACTTTCGTGTAAACCGAAAATGAAATATTTTTTCAGGAAACCTTCTTCATACGCGTACGAAAAACCATTTCCACTATGTCTTCCTTCAAGGGCTCTGAAATCAGTATGCGCATCAAAATTGATTGCGTTTACAGGTTTTCCTTTGCCTAAAGCTAAACCTTTAATGTTTCCGTAGGCATTATTATGTCCGCCACCAATTACAATCGGAATTTTTCCGGCTTTTACGATCTGACACACGATGTGTGATACTTCTTTATCAATTTTGTCAATAAGTTTAAAGAACTCTTTTTTATCTTCTTTTTTGTTGATGTCAAGATTGGCGGCCGTTTCCATTTCTTCGGCAACATCAAGTGCTCCTAAGATTATTAATCGGCTTCCTTTACAGAATTTATTGTTTTGGATATTAACCAGACTTTTTAAAGCACTTTCCCATGCTGAAGCAGTCCCTTTACGACCTAAATTGGCTCTCACTCCAATATCTTCCGGGATACCGAAAAGAACAAATTCGGCAGTACTTGTTTTAAGAAACTCAAGAATATCCATTTCCTTTGGAGCGGTTTGAATTCGTTCTCCAAACTTGATTTCGGTATTTCTGTGGTTGGTAATTTTGGTTAAATCGCTTGCTGTAAAACGGATGAGTTTCTCCATAAAAACTAAAAATGATGCTTTCAAAAATACTATTTTAATCAAAACTTTCGTTTAATAATTTAGGTTTAAATGAAAAAAAAATTAAATTTGAAAAAAACTAATTAACCATGGAAAATCAAAAAAGTAATTCTAGTTTAAAAGCTATTATCCTTGTCTTAGCCCTATTGTTGTTGGGGAGTTTAGGTTATATGTACAAGATGAGTACTGATAATCAGACTTCTGAGAATAAATTAATGTCAGAAAAAGATAAACTGAATGAAGAATTGGCGGCTTCAATTGCTAAATATGATGAAGCAATTGCAGCTAATACGGAACTATCTGATGAACTTTCTGTCGAAAGAGAAAAGCTGGTTCAACTAAAAGCCCAGCTTGAGAAATCGCAGGGCGATGTTGCGGCAATGCGAAAATTTAAAGATGATTATGCACGTTTGAAACGTGAAATGGATAATTTAATGAAAGAAAACGATGCGTTGAAAAAACAAAATACGACACTTACAACGCAGCGTGACAGTACTCAGGTTGTATTGGAAGATACACGTAAAGTTCGCGATACCTTAGTGGCTAAAAACGACAACTTAGCTAAAACTGTTGAAAGAGGTTCTAAGCTTTCTGTTTTAAATCTTCAGACAACTGCCGTAAAACAAAGAAGTTCTGGGAAACAGATTGATACGGACAAAGCAAGCAGAGCTGATGTTTTAAAAATCAGTTTCATGATTGCAGAAAATCAAATTGCTAAATCAGGCGATAAAACGTACCATATTCAGGTAATTGACAGCAAAAATAATGTTTTAGGTGATAAAAAGACAGAATCTTTCGGAGAGAAAACTTTGACCTACAGTTTTGAGAAAATCGTTAAATACGAAAACAAAACAGTTCAGGTTTCACAAGATCTACCTGTTAAAGATATCGAAGGTGGAACTTTCTTCGTGAATATCTTCGACAAAGGAGAATTGGTTTCAAAAACAAGCTTCACATTAAGATAAAAATCAATACATAAATAAAAAAGTCCCTTTCTTTTCGATTGGGACTTTTTTTTAGATCAGTTTTCCTTCTACGATAACCTGTTCAATCAGATTGCTTCCAAAAGCGTAAGGAAGCTGATAATAGGAGGTAAGCGGTTTAGTGATTATAACACTTGCCGATTTCCCTTTGGTGATGCTGCCGTGTGTTTCGGAAACTCCCATGGCATAAGCTCCGTTTATGGTTGCGGCATTTATAGCTTCCTCCGGAGTCATTTTCATTTTGATGCAAGCGGTTGCTACTACAAAATTCATATTTCCTGATGGCGTTGTTCCCGGATTGAAATCCGAAGCCAAAGCCAATGGCAATCCTGCAGAAATCATATGACGTGCCGGCGTGTAAGGAATGCTTATAAAATAAGAACAGCTTGGTAGGGCAACAGGCATCGTTTTACTGTTTTTTAAAGCGTTAATATCCTCGTCAGTTACAATTTCCAAATGATCAACCGATAATGCCTCGTGTTTTACACAAGCTTTGATTCCTTCAATAGCCGTGAACTGATTTACGTGAATTTTTGCGGTCAGACCGAATTTCTTTCCGGCTTCCATAATTCTTTCGGTTTCTTCAACAGAGAAATAACCTGTTTCCAGGAACGCATCAATGTAATCCGCTAAATTTTCAGCTGCAATTCTTGGCAGCATTTCGTTGATGATCAAATCGATGTATGCTGAATGGTTTTCTTTGTATTCCATCGGAAACGCATGCGCTCCAAGGAAAGTGGCCTTGATTTTAATTGGATAGTTTTGGGAAAGTCGTTTGATTACACGAAGCATTTTCAGTTCGCCTTCAACGGTTAAACCGTACCCGGATTTAATTTCAACAGCTCCGGTTCCCTGTTGCATCACTTCTTCCAGACGGGCTTTCGATTGATTGTAAATTTCGTCTTCGGAAGTCGCATTAAGTTTTTTAGCTGAATTCAGAATTCCTCCACCACGATTGGCGATTTCTTCATAAGTAAGCCCATTGATTCGGTCCACAAATTCCTGTTCGCGGTTTCCGGCATAAACAATGTGCGTATGACTGTCGACCCAGGTAGGCAATACTGTTTTTCCCGTAGCGTCTATGACTTGATTGAAATTACCGTCAGGACAGTTACGCATTGTTCCGAAATCGGCAATGATATTGTTTTCAATCACTAAAAAAGCATTCTCGATTTTCGGTAAAACGGCCATTTCTGGACCGGAAACTTTATCAATATGGTTTTCACGAACCTGTAAAAGTTCCTTTATATTTTTGATAAGGATTTTCATTGCTTGAATTTTTCCGTAAAAGTAAAATGGAATTTTAAAAACTCCTATCTTTATGACAAATTATTCGGTTTTGAGGAAGATTAAATACAAAAAAGGACGTAAAGCACAACCCAATTTTTACGAATACACAGGCGTTCACCGAACGGATCCTGTTGAAATGCAATTGTTTGTATATAATGAAAGTCATTATCGGGAATTGAAAAACATTTCCATTGATAAGGTTGAGGAGACACTCTCAAATCCACTTCATAATAACGATGTTAAATGGTTAAACATCCATGGGTTGCATGATGTGAACATCGTTAAGGAAATTGGTCATTTGCTTGACGTGGAACCTTATATTATCGGGGATATTCTTAATACCACACGCCGTTCCAAAATGGAAGAATTGGGCGATACGCTTTTTTTCAGCATCAAATCAATTTTGCCTGACGAAGATTTGAACAACATGCGGGTTGAGCAGATCAGTTTCATATTAAAAGAAAATTTGTTGGTTTCTTTTCAGGAGAAGAAAAGCGATTTCTTTACGCATATCCGCGAACGAATCCGAATGAATGCAGGTATTGTCTGCAAAAAGAAGAACGATTATCTTTTGTATCTCATGCTGGATGCAGTTATGGAAAATTTCTACATCACCATTGAAAATTACGAGGATCGAATTGAAGCTTTAATGGTCGAGTCTAAAACGAATCATCGCCAGGAGATATTGGTCCGAATTGAAAATAATCGTGAAAATCTGAACTATTTAAAGCGCGCTATTATTCCGTTCCGGGATGCATTATTCAGTCTGAAGAGTTTTCAGGATGACAATGAATATGACGGAATCGAAACCGCGAATTATACTTTTTTCGCACGCCTGCATCAAAAATGCCTTGAACTTTTGGAGCAGATTGATTACGATCTGAATTCCTTGGATAGTGCTTCTCATTTTCATTTTTCGGCGCAAAGCCAAAGAATGAACGAGATTATGAAAACCCTGACCGTAGTTTCGGTTGTATTCATACCATTAACATTCATAGTAGGTGTTTACGGAATGAATTTCGACTATATGCCGGAATTGCGTTGGAGGTACGGTTATTTTGAAGTTTTGGCCGGTATGTTTTTATTGGTTGTAGCCATGATTATTTATTTCAAAAAGAAAAAATGGTTTTAGGTTATTAAAAAGATAATTTTAAGGATATGAACACATTTGTCAGCGATATTTCCGGAAAAACGTTTCCGATTTCAGAAAGGGTTTCAAGCAGAACCATTCGGCAGTCTATTTTGAGTTATATTCAGAAAGATTATCCTGATTTCAATGGGAATAAAGTAATTTCCTTGACAGAATTGAATCTTTATCGTGAAAAATACATTGCCGATTTTATTTCTGATGAAGTGAAGGAATTGTCAGGTTTAGAGAAAACTGTAATCGAAACGCTCAAAAATAACACAACAATTTCTGATAAGGTTGATTCCGAAATTCAAAGCAGTACTTTTGGACAACGCGTTGCCGATAACGTTGCCGAGTTTGGGGGAAGCTGGACGTTTATATTGTCGTTTCTGTTTTTTCTTTTGCTGTGGATTTGTTTTAATGCCTTTATTCTTCTTAACAAAGGGTTTGATCCTTATCCGTTTATTCTTTTGAATCTGATTTTATCATGTATCGCGGCACTTCAGGCTCCGGTTATTATGATGAGCCAAAACCGTCAGGAAGAAAAAGATCGGGAACGGGCCAAGAATGATTACATGATTAATTTAAAATCGGAATTAGAAATCAGAATGTTACACGAAAAAATGGACCATTTGATTATGCATCAGGAACAGTCACTCATCGAAATTCAGAAAATTCAAATTGATATGATGAATGACATCATTAGCAAAATCGAGAAGAAATAATTACACCATATCTTCCGGTTTTACCCAGGCGTCAAAATCTTCTGCTGAAACATAACCCAAACGAACCGCTTCTTCTTTTAGCGTAGTTCCGTTTTTGTGAGCAGTCTGCGCAATTTCTGCCGCTTTATAATAGCCGATTTTTGTGTTTAATGCAGTGACCAACATTAACGAATTATCAACCAATTCTTTAATTCGGGCGTAATTTGGTTCAATACCTACTGCACAATGTTCGTTGAACGACATACAGGCGTCTCCTAATAATCTTGCTGATTGAAGGAAGTTCGCAGCAATCAAAGGTTTAAAAACGTTCAATTCATAATGTCCTTGGGTAGCGCCGATCGTGATCGCAACATCATTTCCCATTACCTGCGCACAAACCATAGTTAAGGCTTCGCACTGCGTAGGATTTACTTTTCCCGGCATAATAGACGAGCCAGGCTCATTTTCCGGAATAAAAATCTCTCCGATTCCCGAACGCGGCCCCGAAGCCATCATGCGGATATCATTCGCTATTTTGTTTAATGAAACGGCTAATTGTTTAAGCGCACCGTGTGTTTCCACCATCGCATCATGAGCGGCAAGTGCTTCAAATTTGTTTTCGGCTGTTTTGAAAGGAAGTCCTGTAAATTTGGCAATATACTTGGCGACTTTTACATCGTAGTCTTCCGGCGCGTTTAAGCCCGTTCCAACCGCTGTGCCGCCCAGGGCCAATTCGGATAAATGAGCTAACGTATTTTTGATCGCTTTTAAACCGTGATTCAATTGCGAAACATAACCTGAAAGTTCCTGTCCGAGTGTAAGGGGAGTGGCGTCCATTAAATGGGTTCGACCAATTTTTACAACACTTTTATATTCCTCAGCTTTTTGTTGAAGTGTATCGCGAAGTGTTTCAATTCCCGGAATTGTTGTTTCGGCAATAATCTTATAGGCAGCAATGTGCATGGCTGTTGGAAACGTATCGTTTGAAGACTGCGATTTGTTTACGTCATCATTGGCTTTTATAAATGGTTCTTCGCCAATTTTTTTGCCTGATAAAACCTGAGCTCTGTTGGCAATGACTTCATTTACGTTCATGTTGCTTTGCGTACCGGAACCCGTCTGCCAAATTACTAAAGGGAAATTATCATCCAATGTACCGGTGAGAATCTCATCGCAAACCTGTGAAATAGCGTCGCGTTTTTCAATGGGCAGAACGGTCAGATCGCAATTGGTATAAGCAGCCGCTTTTTTTAAATAAGCAAAAGCCTCAATAATTTCATGCGGCATGGAAGCCGGTTTGCCTATTTTAAAATTGTTTCGTGAACGTTCAGTCTGTGCTCCCCAGTATTTTTCTGAAGGAACGCGTACTTCGCCCATGGTATCTTTTTCTGTTCGGAAGTCCATAGTATGTCTAATTTTCCTTAAATTTAATGAATATCAATGGTTTAATAAATGTTGTTAAAATAAATTTAAGAAAGTATTGTTCAGCCTGAATTTTACCCGTATATTTGGCCTGAATTCATAAAATTCCGGAAAACATGTTTGAATTTAGTCAGTATTTAGGTTTTTTACTTTTCTTAGGAATCTTTTTAACAGGATTCTGGTTAATGCTTTTCTTGGTGAACTTTGTGTTCTACTGGGTTGGAGGAGCATTATGGGAAGGATTTAAAGAGAGAAGAAATCAAAAAAACAATGAATAGTTAGAATCTCTGGCTTTCATAAAAAATAAAAAAGTCCCGATTAATCGGGACTTTTTTTGTTTTAACCTCCAATGAAGTCATCGCCTTCACCGTTGTTTTTAGGTACTCTGTCTCTATCTGTTTTCTTTTTGTTGAAACGATAAGTGAACGACAGGTTGATTTGTCTTTCACGGCCCTGCATTTCCGTGTGCGTTATTGCAGATGGTAAATTACTGTCGAAAATTCTTTTTCTTGAGTTGAAAAGGTCATTTACGTTAAGCGTAACAGTTCCTTTATCTTTTAATACATCTTTACTGAACGCTAAATTAGCTGAAATTACACCTAAACTTTTACCCTGTGCATTTTCCTGTGGAGCGTTATAGGTGGCATTGGTTTGCCAGTCGATCGCATAAGGCAATGTGATTTTTGAGCTGACACGTGTAAACCATGTAAAAGCAACATTATCAAAATCCTGAACAACAGTTTCACCCAAGTAATTTACGTAAGTATAATCACCTTGTGTCTCATTTCTGTAGAAGTTGAAGTTCCCGTTTAATTTCCACCATTTGAAAGGATTATAATTTAAGGTAAACTCAAAACCGCCACGGTATTCAGTCGCAAGGTTAATCGGAGTAGTTTCGATTACAGGAATACCATCTACAAATTTTCCTGATTCTCTCTGTACAAACTGAAACGAGTTTTCGGTGTGATTTAAATAAGCCGAAGTAGTAAGTGTCAATTTATCCCACTGTCTCATGTATCCTAAATCAAAGGCATTTGTAAGTGACGGATTGATATCCGGATTTCCTTTGAAGTACGCAATATCACTCGAGTAACTTGAGAACGGGTTAATTAAACGGCCTCTTGGACGGTTGATTCTTTTGCTGTAGTTAACGCTAACACTACTTTTTTCGGTCAACTCATAAGTTAAGAAAAGACTCGGGAAAAGATTGTTGTATTTCTTATTGTTGAATTCGTTTGTTGTAAGCAAATTAATGTCGATATCGGAATCTTCAAAACGAAGACCGCCCAAATAACTGAATTTTCCAATTTTGCTTCCGTACTGAGCATATACCGCATTGATCTTTTCCTTATAATTCAGTTGATTTGTTAAATCAGTATTGATTGTTCCTGAACCCGGTCCCTGTGTTGGGTCGATGCCCTCTTCAACGCTGTAATTAGTTAACATGTCAGAGAAATCGCCTTTATATCCTGCTTCAATTTGTCCTTTACCAAGAGGTAAAACGTAATCGGTTTGTGCAAGTGTTCGATTTTGTTTCTGATAGTTTGTCGTTCCTGTAATTTCAGGTGTAGCTGAACTTCCAACAATACTTTCTTTAATAATGGACACATCGTTATCATGATTTCCTGAAACGGAAAAATCAGCCGTTAATTTGTGTCCTTCTTTTTTGAAGTTCTTAGTTATGTTCGAAGAGAAATTTAAATTGTTACTTTCATTGGTCTGATCATTATAACGATTTCTGATGTTGATCAACTCTTTGTTTTCATCATAGTTATAAAAATTCACATCTTCAGGATTTCCTCCTTCATTTTTTGAAAATCCAATCGAGTTAGTCCAGCTTAAGGATTTAGTTAAAAACCATTCCAAACCAAAATTGTTGTTTTTTCCTTTTCTTTCCCTGTCATTTTCTCTTGTTTCCTGAATGTACTTAGGTGAGCCTGGTGTAGGATTGGTGTACTCTGAGTTTCTTAAATAATTACCCGGACTTATGCTGTTGTTGTAACCAAGATTGGTAAAGAAATTGAAGTTCTCACCTCTGAAATTGAAATTACCCGTTACACCATAGTTTTGAGGATTTCCCACTGTACCGGTAACACTACCGTTAATTCCTTGGTTTTTCCCTTTTTTCAAAACAATGTTTACAATACCGGCTCCGCCTTCAGCTTCATAGCGGGATGAAGGGTTCGTGATTACTTCAACTTTTTCGATAGCATCCGCCGGAAGTTGTTTTAAGGCTTGTGCCACATTAACACCAATCATACCGGAAGGTTTTCCGTCGATTAATATTTTTACGTTTTCATTTCCTCTTAAACTCACATTTCCGTCGACATCCACAGAAACAGAAGGAACATTATCCAACACATCGCTCGCGGTACCACCTTTTACGGTCATATCCTTACCAACGTTGTAAACTTTTTTGTCTAATTTGATTTCAACCGCAGCTTTTTCAGCGACAATAACGACTTCATTCAACATTTTGGTGTCTTCCATTACGGAAATTACCCCAAGGTTAGTATCGGAATTGATGGCTTTATCTTTGAACTCGACTGTTTTAAAACCAAGGAATTCAATTTTAATATAATAAACACCAGCCGGAACATCAAAAGTGAATTCTCCTTTATCATCAGTCATTCCTCCGCCCACTAAAGAAGCATTCTTTGTGTTTTGTGCATAGACACTGGCATATTCTAAAGGCTGGTTGGTCGATTTTTCAATAACTTTTCCGGTTACCTTCACTTTTGGTCCTTGCGGTTTTTGTTGCGCAAATGAAAAAAGTGTAGCTGTCAGAACTAAAAAAGTCATTAAAGATTTGAAATTTTTCATGTATAACTAAGTTTGATTTGCTCCTTAAGACTGCAAAATTACCCTTTGGTTTATGCTGTAATTCCCAAATCTTTGTTAAAACGACTCTTGAATAATTCTAAATAATCTCCAGGATTTTTTCAATAGGTCTGCCAATTACTGCCTTGTTACCGTTGATTATGATCGGTCTTTCGATTAAAACCGGATTTTCAGCCATAATTAAAATCAGTTCTTCATCGGAAAGGTTTTTACCTTCATATTCATCTTTCCAAAGGGATTCTTTCGTTCGGACTAATTCAATTGGTTTACACTTTAATTTTTCAAGTATTGAGGTCAGTTCTTCTAAATCGATTTTCTCCTCAAGGTATTTTACGGTACTGAATTCAATTCCTTTTTCTTCTAATAAACAAACTCCTTCTCTGGATTTGCTGCATCGTGGGTTATGATATATTGTAACCATGTTTTTATATTTTTGACAAAAGTACTTCTTAAAAATTAAAAAATGAAGTACCTTCCGTGTCACAAAATCAGCCTCAGGCACACCAATTTTTAAAAACCTACTTATGTTTATTGAACAAATAAAGAACAAAGATTTTAATTTTATACTTTATCTGCCTGTTTTATTGGGATTTACAGGTTTGATGCTTGCCAATTATGTAATGACTCAGGATATGAGTACCGATGCGATCATGGATCAGATGATTGAAAATTGGGGCAGTAACCTGACTTTTGTTTTTGTTATCATTCCCTTGTCGCTGATGTGTCTCGGATTATTGTTTTGGGTCAAATTCATCCACCGGCAAAGCATCAGAAGTCTAACAACCGCAAGAAAAAAGGTGGATTGGGGAAGGATTTTTTTCTCGTTCGGATTATGGGCATTTATTTCAGCATTGTTGACCCTGATTTCTTATTACGTAGCGCCTGAAAATTTTGTTTTCAATTTTGAACCGGTGCCGTTCTTTTCGTTTTTACTATTGGCAACGCTATTGATTCCGTTGCAGACAAGTTTTGAGGAATATTTGTTCAGAGGTTATATGATGCAGGGCTTAGGAGTGATTACTAATAGCAGATTGATACCGTTTCTAACGACTTCGATTTTGTTTGGATTAATGCATATCGCCAATCCGGAAGTGGGAAAACTGGGCTTGATCATAATGATCTACTATATCGGGACCGGTTTTTTCCTTGGAATAATAACTTTGATGGACGACGGATTAGAGTTAGCCTTAGGTTTTCACGCCGCCAATAATTTGATCGGAGCTCTTTTGGTCACGGCCGATTGGACCGCTTTTCAGACCAATTCAATATTGAAGGACGTTTCAGAACCAACGGCGGGATTCGATATCATAATTCCGGTTTTCATAATTTTTCCAATGTTGATCTACATCTTTGCAAAGAAATACGGGTGGAGGGACTGGAAAGGGAAATTAACCGGAAAGCTTGTTCAACCATCCGACATTGAAATAAAAAATATATAGTGAATCGTTATCTGAAAATACATTCCGACTTTAGATTCAACGGAAACGCTTATGTTTCGGAGGGATTTTGTTTGTTTGCAAATAAACTTTTGAATTCAGAAGAAGAGTTTAAAAGACAATTATCCAAATTTATTCTGGATTGGTTTGATGAAAACGATTATGTGGAAGTAACTACTTCAGGTACAACCGGAATCCCTAAAATAATCCAATTAAAGAAGGAAGCTATGGTGAATTCGGCTTTAGCTACAGCCACTTTCTTCGATCTGCAAAGTAACTGTAAGGCGCTGCACTGTTTGCCGATGCAGTATATAGCAGGAAAAATGATGTTGGTTCGCGCAATGGTAGTGGGTTGGGATTTGGATTTTGTAAAACCAGATTCTCATCCGCTTGACGGAAATGAAAAACATTATGATTTTACAGCAATGGTCCCGCTGCAGGTGGAAAATTCGTTAGACGAGTTGCATCGCGTTAAGAAAGTCATTATTGGAGGTGCTAAGTTAAGCAGGGATTTATCCGATAAATTGAAAGAACTTCCGACAGCCGTGTATGAGACTTATGGAATGACGGAAACCATTACCCACATTGCAGCAAAAAAGATTCAGGATTCATTTTTTTCAGTATTACCGGATATTACAGTTTCTACAGACCAAAGGAATTGTCTGGTCATTGATGCGCCGCGATTATCGGACACAAAATTAATTACTAATGATGTTGTAGAAATAAAGGATGATAATAAGTTTTTGTGGATTGGCCGCTTTGATAATGTTATCAACAGTGGAGGCGTAAAATTATTTCCGGAAAGAATAGAGGAGAAGCTGGCAGGGAAGATCCCTTATCGCTTTTTTGTAATCGGTAAACCTGATAACAGTTTAGGAGAAAAACTGATTTTGGTGATTGAAAGCAATCCTTATGAGATCGAAAGCTCAGTTTTTGATGGTTTGGATAAATTTGAAAAACCCAAAGAGATAGTATTTGTACCTAAATTTTTAGAAACCGAAACCGGAAAAATCAAAAGGGCTGAGACCATAAAAAGATAAACCACAAAGTTGCTTTTTACAGTTCACATCGCCCATACGACGAAGGTTAAGCATACTTTGTGGTTATTTTGAAAAAAGTAGTTGCGCTTTGCTTTATTGCTCCATTTTAAAGTAATAATCAGCTGAATGTTTTCCACCACCGTAGAAAAGGAAGAAAACACAGATAACCAAGGCTACCGATGCCAGAACAAAGTTTGGCATACTAAAAGGTCCTATAAAATTTACGACAACAGCCCCGATCAATATCGGTAATTGTGCCAAAACAGCCCATCTTGTAAGTAATCCGAAGGCAATTAATAATCCTCCCACCATGTGTGCCGAGGCAATGTAATGAATCATCAACATCTCACTTCCAAAATTTTGCATGGAATTTAAAATGATCTCATGGAGATAGTGTTTGTTAGTAATAAAAACGCCACCCATGATAATTAGAAAGATTCCAAGTGTCACTCGCAACAAATCCAACGGAAAGTTGGTATGTGCGTTCGCCCATTTGTTTAAATTTTTTACAGCTTCCATGGTTTCTCTTATTTGATATGTCCTAAATTATTAATAACGAATTACTTAGTGTAATTTTTTCGTTGAAAAGAACTTTAAAATCGTTGAAGTGTTTTTTTGTATGGAATTGGCTATGAATTAAAATACAATAATTTTTAATGCCTGTTAAAGGAGTATTAAAAATAAAAAAAATCCCGAAAATTTCGGGATTTTTGTATTTGTCGGAATCTTTATTATTCTTCCAGGGTTTTCTTCGGAGCCGTGTAAAACATTTTTTCTCTGTTGAATTCCACTTGTGCTACAGTTGCATTATCAGCCAGTTTTTTCCAAGTGTTTGATATGTTTATACGGGTTGTTTTTCCATTTACTTTGTATTCTAACGGCATTTCGAAATTGCTTACGTCTGTTTTCCAGCGTACTTCCACACTTTTATCGTTCTGACGTACTTCCAATTGCGGAATATCCCGGTAACGTAAATACTGATCAAAAACAGGAGTAAGGTTCATGCCGGTTTCCTTATTGAAAAATGCTATAACGGTTTCCGTATCAATAATTTTATGACGATAGGTTTCGGAATATTTTAGGATCATTTTCCACCATTTAGCATCATCGTTTACAATGTGACGTATCGTGTTCAACATTAAAGCCCCTTTGTAATACATATCGCCGGAACCTTCATTGTTTACTCCGTAATGACCGATGATTGGTTTGTCATTTCTAACATTCGCTCCTTGACCGTTAATGTATTGCATTGCTTTTTCATAACCTAATGTGCATTCCACGAAAACGGCTTCGGAATAAGTTGTAAATCCTTCATGGATCCACATATCGGCAATGTCTTTTGAAGTCACACTGTTTCCGAACCATTCATGACCTGTTTCGTGGATGGTAATGAAATCAAAAGTCAATCCCACGCCGGTATGACTGTTATCTCTTCCCAAATATCCTTTCAGGTATTTATTTCCGTAAGCAACAGCACTTTGATGCTCCATTCCTAAATAAGAAGTTTCAACCAGTTTGTATCCGTCTTCTTTAAAAGGATAAGTTCCGAATTTCGTCTGGAAGCAATCCATCATTCTTTTCACATCCGCTTCAAAATGTTTACGGGCTTTTGCTTCGTTCTCACGTAAAACATAATAATCTAAATCCAGTCCTTTATAATTGTCATGAATATGAGCATAATCTGCAACATTAATCGTTATGTCATAAGTGTTTATCGGACTTTTAACTTCCCAATCCCAACGGGTATAACCATTTTTTAAATCTTCAGAGCCTAAAAAGCGTCCATTGGAAACATTCATCAATCCATTAGGAACTGCCACTTTAATTGAAGATCCGAAATCAGGTTCATCACTTTGCGTATCTTTAACCGGATACCATAAACTTGCTCCCGTTCCCTGCACGGCAACGCCGATCCAGTCTTTGCCCTGTGCGTCTTTTTTAAATACAAAACCGCCGTCCCAAGGTGCATTTTTAGCTACCAATGGTTTTCCGGAGTAGTAAAAACGGATTTTGCCTTCCTTTCCTATTGCCATAGTTTCGTTTAAATCGATGAAAACGGCATGATTATCTCTTTTATATTTCAATTTCTTTTTATTGAGAACAATACTGTCAACGTTCATGTTGTCAAACAAATCGATTTGAATCTTATTTGTAGGTTGAACTATTTTAAACTTTATGTCATTGTACCCAACAATTGAACGTTCTTGCGGATTTATTTTAATGTTTAGATCATAACGCTGCACATCGAAACTGGTTCGCTCGTGTCGTAAACCACCTTGGAGTGAATCTTTTCTGGTGAAATTTTGAGCCGACACCTGATGTAATCCTAAAAGGAGTAGGGAAGTGCATAAAATGTTTTTCATAATTGTTGGTTTAAATAGTATTAGTTATTTGTAGCCTAATACATTATTTTGTTACTTCTATTCGTGTTTTTTTGATCACTAATCGGGTTCAATTTGTTGCAAAATCCATTCCATCTCAGGATCTTTACCATTAATATGATCTTCTAATGTGGGAATGATTGTTTTATCCGGGAATATTCCTCGACCATCAATGGCGCTTTCGTAAATCGTTGTATTGTACATTAACCCGAAACGCATTTTCAATTTGGAATTTGGAAGTTTAGTAACGTACATTTTTCCGGCCACCGTTCCGTTAAAGGCGCCGCCCGTTTCTTCCCCGACAAAAAATGCCCTTCCGGAAGCTTTCAGATTGGTGGAAATCATGCTTGATGCAGAAATACTTCCACCGTTAATCAAAACATAGATTGGACCGGTGAAGGCCAGTGGTTTGACAGATCTTGGTTTTGTCTCGGCACTGTAATAGTAATTTCCATCCTCTTTTTTATGCACTTTAAAAAACAGGTAAGGATAGTAAACAGGTGCAACTAACACTTTAGCTATTTTGATTAGGAATGGGCCACCACTTAAGTACTCACCACTAAACATACTTGTTTTTGAAACTACCTGCGAATCATCCAGGAAAATAAAAGTATCCTCCGCTAAATAAGTATACAGATAAACAATTTCATCAAGTCGCCCGCCGGGATTGTCTCGTAGATCAATAATAAGTGTTTTAGTGTTGTTGTGCTGCATTTTGGCAAAACTTTCATCATAGAAATTATGGTAATCACCGATCATAAATTCTTTGATACTTAAGATAGCTACGCTGCTGTCGTTTTCCATGAACCGGAGGTTTCTGTTGTATTCACCGGTCTCCGGGTTGTATCCGAACTTGCTTTTTCTGATTTTGCCAAGTTCATCTTTTTCCTTTTTTTTGTTTTTGTCCGTTTTAACCGAATCAGTGACAGTTCTTTTGATCACGGTAGTTTTAACGCTGTCATTGTATTTAAAAAGATATCGGATGCTGTCCTGAATGTCATTTTCAAAAGTGTAAAAAGCGGAAAAATTTCTAGACAGCACATATTTTTTTAAAGTCTGGTTATACCCGTCTGATGCAAAACGGGTTGCATAGGTTTGCAGTAAATCGGTTGTGCTTTTGTTGTTTATGGCAACAACTTCGGTCCCTGGTTTTATTGCTTTGTCTAATGAATGATTACGTATCACATACAATTTATTATCATAAACTTCAAATTCAAACTGAGACAACGGTCCGGTTCCTTTTTTTATTAAAGCTTTTTTTTCTTTTCGCGATAGTTTTCTTTCCTGAGGATATATCGTGGTGTGACCTTGTTTTATCGAGGCAATGACCGGACTTATTTTTTTGTAAAATTCGACGCTGGTCATTGGTTTTGTAATGGTTGATTTTAAACTGTCAAATTTATAATCCAACGCTTCTTTGCTGATGTACCAGTAAAGTTTCGGATGTAGTTTTTTGAGTTTCTTGTAGGTGTACTCTACATCCGATCTTAATTTTTTTTCGGAGATAAAATTATTCGGGTAAAGACTGGTATGATTAGCTGAATCGCATCCCGCAATAATACTAAGTAATAAGAAAACCAGGAATGCTTTTTTCATTTTAGGTATATTGAAAAAACAGTACTCCTAAATTTACAAATTATTTTATAAAGTACATTTGAAAACCAGTAAGGAATTGATAATCAAATGTTAGTCGCAGTTGTATTTGCTCACTTCATTGGCAAAGGCATTAAAAACGAGTGGATTGAAAACTTCGTAATCAATGAAATAAATACCTCTGCTGTCGATTGTAATTGCTGCAGCGTAGAATTTGTGCGGTGAATCTTTTAAAAACAGATTGAAAAAATAGTCTGAAATATCATCCTTCCAAAAACTATCAGCTATTATAGATTCTGATTTGATATATAAAATAGGTTTATATATCGACGTAACATTATAACTATGCTCGTATCTGAAGTATTTGTTCTTCTCGACTGATCTGCTTTTTACGCTTTTACATTCTTTTTCATCCTTTGAATAGAAAAAGTGCAGCGTCTTAACCGAATCAAGATTCACATTCCATTTTTCCTTCATATACAATTTAAGGTCCGCTAACTGGTTCTTTCCCAAACAACCCGGAACGACTTTTTCATGATTTTTTGGAAAGGCATCCTGCAGGCTGGCATTTTCTGTGTTTATATAATTTTTATGTTGCGAAAATGCAAATTGCATAAAGAAGCAAAACAGAATCAAAAGTACTTTTTTTGACATAGCTCGAATAGGTAAGTTGAAGTTTGTTAAAGATAAAAACAACAGGAACATTAATGTGTGGAGAAAACACAATAAAATATATTGTTATAAAAAAAAACACCTGACACTTTTTTAATTGCCAGGTGCTGTTTTGAATTATTTATTGTTGGATTGAAGATTATACCTGAATCACACCTAAATTGAAAGGTTTCTCAATAGGAGCGTGGTTAGCTGCTTCGATACCCATCGAAATCCATTTTCTTGTATCAAGCGGATCAACGATAGCGTCAGTCCATAAACGCGATGCGGCATAATAAGGAGAAACCTGCTCATCGTAACGCGATTTGATTTTATTGAACAATTCAGCTTCCACTTCCGGAGTAATTTCTTCTCCGCGTGCTTTCATTGCCGATTCTTCAATCTGTAACAATACTTTAGCAGCCTGAGCGCCTCCCATTACCGCTAATTCAGCACTTGGCCAGGCGAAGATCAAACGAGGATCATACGCTTTTCCACACATCGCATAATTTCCTGCACCATATGAGTTTCCAACAACAACAGTGAATTTAGGAACCACAGAATTTGAAACGGCGTTTACCATTTTTGCTCCGTCTTTAATAATTCCGCCATGCTCCGATTTGGAACCTACCATAAATCCGGTAACATCATGTACGAATACCAACGGAATTTTTTTCTGATTACAGTTAGCAATGAAACGAGTAGCTTTATCAGCTGAATCTGAATAGATAACACCTCCGAACTGCATTTCGCTCGGTTTGGTTTTCGCTCCGGTAGTTTTTACGATTTTACGTTGGTTGGCTACAATTCCCACAGCCCATCCGTCAATACGAGCATAAGCGGTAATAATGGATTGTCCGTAACCGGCTTTGTATTCATCAATTTCAGAATTATCAACCAAACGTTTGATGATTTCCAACATATCATATTGTTCTGCTCTCGATTTTGGAAGAAGTCCGAAGATTTCATTTTCGTCTAACGCCGGTTTTTCGGCTTTGACACGGTTGAATCCGGCTTTATCATAATCGCCGATTTTTCCAACGATATTTCTGATGGTATCCAAAGCGTCTTTATCGTCTTTGGCTTTATAATCGGTTACACCTGAAATTTCACAATGCGTTGTTGCACCTCCAAGTGTTTCATTATCTATGGTTTCTCCGATAGCCGCTTTTACTAAATAACTTCCGGCAAGGAAAATACTTCCGGTTTTATCAACGATAAGTGCTTCATCACTCATAATAGGCAGGTAAGCACCTCCCGCAACACAACTTCCCATAACGGCTGCTATCTGGGTTATACCTTGGCTGCTCATGATGGCATTATTACGGAAAATACGTCCGAAATGCTCTTTATCAGGGAAAATTTCGTCCTGTAATGGAAGGTAAACTCCCGCACTGTCAACAAGATAGATGATCGGTAACCGGTTGTCCATCGCGATTTCCTGTGCACGCAAGTTCTTTTTTGCTGTGATAGGGAACCAGGCTCCTGCTTTTACAGTGGCATCATTGGCTACAACTACGCACTGCTTTCCGTTAATATATCCGATTTTAACAACAACACCTCCCGAAGGACAACCACCGTGTTCTTTGTACATACCGTCACCAACGAATGCCCCGATTTCAATGCTTTTGGCACCTTTATCTAATAAATATTCGATACGTTCACGGGCAGTCATTTTGCCTTCGCCGTGGAGTTTTGCAATACGTTTTTCACCACCGCCCAGTTTTACTTTTGCTAAGCGCTGTTTTAATTCTGAAAGTAAAAGTTTGTTGTGATCTTCGTTCTTGTTGAAGTTAATATCCATTGTGCTTTTATTTTTTAGCTGTAAAGCTGTATTTTTGGTTGGCTAAATTACGAAACTTTTTATTCTGAAAAGCAATCATTTTCCTTACTTTTCTGACTTCCAAGTTAATTACGAATTAACGTTGACTTAACGTTAACTTAACATTGAAAAGGTACTTTTGCCGCAAAATTAACATAGATATGTCAATAAACAGTATTTTCCAATTTTTGGTACCGAAAGACAAAAAGTTTTTTCCATTATTTGAACAAGCATCAAACAATCTGATATTATTAGCAGAAACGTTGCATGAAGCTGTAAACGCTCCTAAAAGCGAAAGAGAAAACTATTATAAAAAAATAGAAGAGCTAGAAGCTAATATTGAGGAGATTACACATAAGACGCATTTGGAATTAAGCCGAAACTTCATTACTCCATTTGACAGAGAAGATATCCATGCGCTGATCAAAGCAATTGATGATGTGGCAGATTATATGCATGAAGGCGGAAGCAGAATGCGTTTGTATCAGGTTGAAAAAATTACGAAATCGATCCGTAAGTTAACTGAAATCAATCTGGAAGCTTGTCAGTTGATCGGCAAAGCGGTTCATGAACTGAAAGATTTGAAAAACCTTAAATCAATCACGGATGCATGTAAACGTATCAACAAATTAGAAAGTAAAGCAGACAGCGTTTTTGATAAAGCGGTTGCAGATATTTTTGAAAACGAAACGGATGCGAAAAACGTTATTAAATACAAAGAGGTACTTTCTTCATTAGAGAGAGCTTCTGATAAGTGTAAAGGCGTTGCGAATGTGTTAGAATCGATCGTAGTTAAGCATTCTTAATTTCTTTTCAATCAGAAAGTATTTATGGATTTTACTATATTAATCATAATCATTGTTTTAGCGCTTATATTCGACTATATCAATGGTTTTCACGATGCGGCAAACTCAATTGCTACAATTGTTGCTACTAAGGTACTTACGCCGTTCCAGGCCGTATTTTGGGCTGCTTTTTTCAACTTCCTGGCCTATTGGGTCTTTGGTTTTGGAGTAGCCGATACGGTAGCTAAAACAGCTCACACAGGAAGTATTAATTTAACGGTAATTCTGGCCGGAATCATCGCGGCAATTATTTGGAATTTGCTAACCTGGTGGAAAGGAATTCCGTCTTCATCATCACACACGCTTATCGGAGGTTTTGCCGGAGCTGCAATCGCTCACGGATTATCTTCAGTTACAGATCCTGAACATGCAGGTTTTAAGATTGTTAATTGGTTAAAAGACGCCAAAGAAGGGGAGTTGCTGCCTACCGGGGTTTTAATCGTAATTCTTTTTATTGTTTTTGCTCCTTTATTAGGTATGATAATTTCTTATCTGATTTCGCTTTGGATGATGTATTCTTCTAAGAAAAATATTTATCCGAAGATTGTTACTGTTGTGATAATGTTGATGGGAGTTTGGTTTCTGTCCTCTGTTTTAACACCTTATGACGAAATCAAAGAACCAAGATTTGACAGTCATTTTTGGAGTGTAGCAACGGAACCACATAATATAAAGTTCTTGTTGGTAGGTTTTATCTTTTTCAGCTTATCAGTTTTTAACTTGGTTTTCAGTAATTTTTCAACAGCTAAATCGGAAGCTATTCTTAAGAAAATGCAGTTATTATCATCTGCTGCTTTCAGTTTGGGGCACGGAGGTAATGATTCTCAGAAAGTAATGGGTATTATTGCAGCTGCAGTTGCGGTTTATATCAAAGCAAACCCGGGTATTGATTTGTCCGCTGGTTTCTTGGATTTGAATGTTGATATTGATAAAGGAACTATGCCGGGTTGGATTCCAATCACGTGTTATACTGTAATTGGTTTAGGTACTTTAAGTGGCGGATGGAAAATTGTGAAAACGATGGGATCTAAAATCACGAAAGTTACCGCATTTGAAGGTGTAGTTGCCGAATCAGCAGGTGCATTGACATTGTTCATGACCGAGCATTTTAAAATTCCGGTTTCAACAACACACACCATTACAGGTTCTATTATCGGAGTTGGATTGACAAAAAGGGTTTCAGCCGTTCGTTGGGGAGTAACTGTTAGCTTGTTATGGGCTTGGGTGTTAACTATTCCGGTTTCGGCAGTTATTGCAGCGATTACCTATTATCTGTTAAATGCAGTATTGTAATTGTTGATTCATATAAATCATAAAAAACCACGCGATCAGCGTGGTTTTTTTTATGATTTATTTTAAACGATCTTTTTAATGACCCTAAGTTTGTGGGTATGTCTTCCTGTATCTATATTGTAAATTCCGAGATGATCCAATCGGTCAATGCGTACCTTTCCGTGAGCGTGGATGATATAGTTATCTTCCATAATTATTCCCACATGTGTAATTCGGCCTTCTTCATTATCGAAAAATGCTAAATCACCGGGTTCGCTTTCTTCAATGAAACTAAGAGCCTCTCCTTGTGTAGCCTGTTGTGAAGCATCACGAAGCAATGGATAACCGTTCAATTTGTATACCATTTGGGTAAACCCTGAACAATCGATACCAAAAGGTGTCTTGCCTCCCCACAAATAAGGTGCGTTCAGATACATAAATGCGGTACGGATTAATTCCGATTTCGGTTTAATACCGCAGGCTTTCATGCCTTCAAAGGAAAATTGCGTAGTGTTGATTTCAGCGTTGTCTAAAAAAGATAATGAACTACCTATTGAAATCGGTAATAAGGAATTATTGTTTGTTGTGATGAATTCAATCAGGTCGGCACTCATGATGCATGCTGAATTCGACAGGTAATTGTAATTAGCCTCTGAGATCAGCTGAAATTGTTTGTTGTCAATCCAGCCTTCGTATGTATCGTACGCCAATCGTATTCTGGACCATTTGTCCGTTTGTTCTAAAATTTTGAAATGTTCGCCAAAAAGCACCTGAGAAACTAATTCGCTTCTGTCGCTTGGTTCTGCACGTAATGGAACTATGGCTAAATTACAAATAGCAAACATTTAAGGAATTTATGAGTTGAAAATTATGAGTTATAAGCCGAACTTAAAAGTTCTAAACTCATAACCCATAATTTTAAAATTTATAAGTGATTAAGCTCTTTCGATAACAATGGCTGAAGCGCCACCACCACCATTACAGATAGCTGCAGCTCCAACTTTAGCATTGTTTTGCTCTAAAACGTTAATTAAAGTAACAACGATTCTTGCTCCGGAACATCCCAGAGGGTGACCTAAAGAAACAGCACCACCGTTTACGTTTACTTTGTCGTTGTCTAAGCCTAAAATTTTAGCATTTGCCAATCCAACTACAGAGAAAGCCTCATTGAATTCGAAGAAATCCACATCAGAAACTGATAAACCAGCTTTATCTAATGCTTTTGGTAATGCTTTAGCAGGTGCAGTTGTAAACCATTTAGGCTCTTGTGCCGCATCTGCGTATGATTTGATATAAGCTAATGGTTTTAATCCCATAGCAGTAGCTTTTTCTTCACTCATTAAAACTACGGCAGCAGCACCATCATTAATAGTGGAAGCATTTGCGGCAGTAACGGTTCCTTCTTTTGTAAATACAGCGTTTAACGCAGGGATTTTATCCAATTTTACGTTTGTATATTCTTCGTCTTTTGCGAAAACGATAGGATCACCTTTTCTTTGAGGAATAGATACCGGAACAACTTCATTGTCGAATTTACCTGCGTCCCATGCTTTTGCAGAGCGCTCGTAAGACTGAATTGCGAAAGCATCCTGCTCCTCACGAGTAATTTTATATTCAGCAGCACATAAGTCAGCAGAAACACCCATTGCCGTGTGATCGTATGCGTCAGTCAAACCATCTTTCTGCATTCCGTCAACTAGAGTTGTCGGGCCAAATTTAGCTCCGTTTCTCATGTGTACGTAATGAGGGATCAAGCTCATGTTTTCCATACCACCTGCAACCACCACTTCAGCGTCTCCTGCCATAATAGCTTGAGCTCCCTGCATGATTGCTTTCATTCCTGAAGCACATACTTTGTTTACGGTTGTACAAACTACTGTATTTGGTATACCTGCAAAAATAGCTGCCTGACGGGCTGGAGCCTGACCAACACCGGCCTGAACAACATTACCCATTATTACTTCGTCTACTAAATTCGGATCTAAATTGATTTTATTTAAAGCACCTTTAATTGCTGTTGCACCTAATTGCGGAGCTGTAACGGTTGATAAACTACCCATGAAACTTCCAATCGGAGTTCTTACAGCCGATACAATAACTACTTTTTTATTCATGATAAATTGTTGTTTGTTCAATTAAGATGCGAATTTAACCAAAATTGTTAAGATAACTAAAGTTTGATTTTAAAATTATGAGCTTTTTAACCTGTGCGGCCAAATTACAGTTTGAATTTGAAATTTTTTATTTTTTTTAAAAATGTATTAAGCTGACAATGAAATAGTTTAAAACTTTCTTTCAAAAAAATGAAAAAAAAGGCCGAAAATAGTTGCAGAAACAATATCCATGTTCTACATTTGCAACCGCAAAATAAGGATAAGTTCTTTGCAAAACAGGAGAGGTGCCGGAGTGGTAACGGAGCAGATTGCTAATCTGTCGACGGGTAACCGTCGCCAGGGTTCGAGTCCCTGTCTCTCCGCTTTTTTTTGCACGGGGTGTAGCGTAGCCCGGTCATCGCGCCTGGTTTGGGACCAGGAGGTCGCAGGTTCGAATCCTGCCACCCCGACATAATTTTCAGTATTCCCAATACGACTGAAAAACGACTTAAGGTCCCGTAGCTCAGCTGGATAGAGCAACTGCCTTCTAAGCAGTAGGTCTCAGGTTCGAATCCTGACGGGATCACAAGGAAGCTCAGCATTTGCTGGGCTTTTTTGTTTTTTATACTTCTGGAAAAAGTTCCTGTAGAGAAGATATTACCTCTCTAGTTTGCACAAAGTTTGCACAATTATATCAAATCTTGACCATAAATATTTCCAATTTATGGCAAATTCAAAAATTATTCTAGACACTAGAAGAGTAAAATCTGATGGTACTTTTAATGTAGTAATTAGAGTTACACATTTTAAAAAAGTTTACACCATTAATACAGGTGTTTCTACTGCAATGAAGTATTGGAGTGAGCAAAACTCAGAAGTAGTAAAGACTCATCCAAATGCAAAACTTCTAAATCTTAAAATTTCTAAAAATTATTTTCAGATTCAACAAGCTGTTTTAAAACTTGATGATAATTTTTCAATCGAAGAGTTGAGAAATCTTATAAATGGTAAGCCCAACGCAAAGGAATCAATAACATTTAAAACGTTTGCGGATGGATTAATCCTTAGAATGATGGAAACTCATAAGGCTGGAAACGCATTAGTTTATCAAACAGCTGTTAATAGATTTATTGAGTATTGTGGTAATCCTAATATCAGATTTCAAGATATTAATTATTCTATTTTGGAGCGATTTAATGATGAATTAATAAAGCATGGATTAAAGCAAAACACTATTTCAAATTATTTTAGAACTTTAAGAGCGATTTATAATAAGGCTATTAAAGAAAATTTGGTTGAACGTTCTTCGTATCCTTTCTATGAGATGAAGATAAAAACAGAGAAGACCATAAAAAGAGCAATATTGAGAGAAGATATTCTAAAGCTTTATGAAAATGACCACGAAGAAAATTCTCCTGAAGACAGAGCGTTAAAGTACTTTTTACTCAGTTTCTACCTTATTGGAATATCCTTCACTGATTTAGCTTATTTAACATCTGAAAATATCATTGATGGAAGGTTAGTTTACTGTCGAAGAAAGACTGGTAAAAACTATAGTATTAAATTGTTTCCAAAAGCAGAAGCAATTCTATTAAGTAGTTCTAGTTACAGTAGTAGGTACTTATTGCCAATTCTTTCAGATAATATCCAAGAGAACAGCCTTAGAGCTAAACGTATTATTCAGCAATGGATTAAAACAACTAATAAGTACTTAAAACGACTATCTAACAGTGCAGGCATTAAGGGAACTGTTACAACTTATGTTGCACGCCATACGTTTGCTACAACTGCTAAACGACTAGGGTATTCAAATGAGTTGATTGCAGAGGCTCTAGGGCATGAGTTCGGGAATAAAGTAACTAATATTTACTTGGATAACTTTGATAAAGAAGTTGTTGATGAAATGCACAAAAATGTTGTTTTTTCCATATAGTTCATCTTCTGATTGGTGTTGTTCTTCAGGAGATTACAAAACGTAATTTTAATCAGCAATTTAAAAACAAAAAAGCATAGAAATCCCCTTAACAAAATTTTACTTTTGGTGAGCGGGATTTTTTTTCCTGCTTTTAAAATCAAGCTTATACAATACTGTACGTCATAAGATTTAACTTATTTACACCCACACTGGATACTTAAACTCCTGTAAACTCAGGACACTTGTTACTCTGTGTAATGTTCCAGCCTATTGATTTCGCCATGATTCCATTTTCTACCTATCGGAGAAACCTCAACCACTATGATTCTGTATTATTTCAACAGCGTAGTTTACAATCCAACGTCTGACCTGCTAGTGATTCTTTTCATTGAATTCTTCCACAGGTGTGCAATCCATTATCTAGAAAGGGTAGTACAAATTTAAGGAAGATTCATAATGATTCAAAATTAAAGTGTATTGTTTGGAAGAAATTTTATAATCTTTTGCGTTATAAAAAAGAGATTCATTCCCACTGTGGAAATATATTTCCTCAGAAAGGTTGCAGATATTTCTAATTTCAATTTGATAATATAGCATTAAAAATAACTTTTCTGATTAGTCTATAATTAGTTTAGTTATTTATACTAGTTGAATTATTAAACTTATTCAAATATTTTCCACTGAGTTGCTTTATAAATGTTAATTTCTCCTTGGCTACATAGAACAAAACTGTATAACCCTTCACTTTCTTGTTTTTGAATACTTGTTCCATTAATTTGCAACACTATAAGATTAATTTGTTGTATTTTACAAAATGTTTTGTAAGTAAAATGTAAAAACATTCTGCAATATATTAATTATTAGTTTATTATCTTTTTGTAGGAAAGTTATCGTTGATTTAGGCTCTATAAATATCACCAATTTTGGTGATGGTTTGGTATTAATTAATTTCATATTCTTGCGATTAATTAATCCAAATACTACAAAATTTTATGAAGAACAAACTTAAAAAAATGCTATTGGCATCGTGCTTTGGCTTACTTTTTGCACTTGTTTCCTGTGAGTTACAAGAACATACAGTAGAAAACCACAATCATGAGCAAAAATTTAAATTGTATGAAAAGGAATTTGACGAATTAATTAATAACCAAAAATTTGCTAGTGCTTTTAGGAAGTTTACCAAAAGAAATGGAAAGATTAATTCTCTAAAGGAAGGAAATATGATGAAAGGTAATTATGATTTCACATTTGTAGATGCCCCCATAAATATAGTGGAAGCTGATGGTGGTATTTCATACACATTTTTGATCTATACTGATTCCATTTCCATCGAGTCTTTTGAAAATTTAATTATACAAACAGATTCTGTAGGGAAAACGCAAGCATTTACTGTAAAATATGATATTGTTTCTGAGATTATAGAAACGGAGCATAGTCCTAATACTTTTGATTTTGTTGTAAAGGATGCTCACCATATAGATGTTGACAGTATACAAAGTACTTCTAAAAAATATTTATATAACTGTCAAGATATTTGGACGTACACATGTACAGGAGGTGGTGGGGGTTGCAGAACAGCTCCAGAACATTTACCTTATGGAGAGTGTTATGTAAAGACACCAGAATGTATTAGTTTTAGGCTAGCGGGTTTTACGTGCGATATAGGAGATGACGGTTTAGGTGAAGGCTCTAGCCCAGGACCCTCTTCAGGTCCTGGTTCTGGTCCAACTCCAGGTGGGGGTCATGGAGGTTCAAACCCAAAAGTACACACTCTTCCTAAGGCACCAGAATATAATGAAGTTCATAAAACTCCTTGCGAAAGATTAAAAGATGGTACTGGTTCAAAAAAATATTTGCAGAATTTTAAATCTATAGATACAGAAGATAAATATAATCTAACATTTGAGTATGGTTTTTTTCTAAATCAGTCAAATGATTATGTATATTCATCTCCTCCCGCTGGCAGTGATAGTCCAAGCTTAAAGGTACCAGCAGGTTCCAAAAATTTTACACATGTTCACAATAAAATGATAAAACAAGATGATGCTGGTGACGATTATGATGGTGGAGTTAAGATGATGGCTCCTGATGATTTATTAAATTTAATCACAACTTGTCAAGCAGCTAATGGATTAGAGCCTGAAAATGCATTTGGAGTAATGATATCTAATGAAGCTTATTATGCTATTACGTTACTTCAACCATATACGCCTACTAATCAATTAAATTACGGTTGGAAAGATTTTGTAGATATTTATAAAATGTATTCGGCAGAACTTGTAGCTAACAGGACTTTGACTGTTGAGCAAAGACATACAGCTCTACAAGAACTGTTTTTAAGGGAATTAAAGAGATTAGGATTAGAAGACAAAGTAGCTCTTTTTCAAGGAGAAAAAACTGCTGGACCACTTGGTCTTCCAAATATTAAGTGGACTAGAAAAATTTTAGAAAATGGGGTAGTAAAACCGATACCATGTTAAACATAAAGAATTATAAATATGAAAAAAATATTTAAATTAGTAGTTATTTTATTATTTACAATTAATGCTAGTTGCCAAGTAACAAGTACAGTACCCATGGCAAGTTATAATCAACAGAATGGGGTGTATAAAAAAGATTTGAATAATGAATTAGCACCATATGCAGGTACGTGGGAAGGAATAGTTAATAATAAAAAATATACTTTTGTCTTTCAAATTTTCGCCCAGCATTTATATACTAGAGTTAATGGAGATTATTTCTATCGAGACGAACTAAAGGGGAAATTTAAAGTAGTTGATTTAAGTAATAATCAAACGTTGTACGATAATTTGGCTGCTACCAACTATGATGATTTCAATATTGTCGGGCTTGTTATAACAAATGGAAATTTCTCATTTTCATTTGTAGATTCCGAAGCACATTGTTACAACTCTGCGGAATTTATATTGCAAAAAATTAGTGGTCAATCAAATCAACTTAAATATTGTTATTTTACTTATAGTGGTTATGGTACTTTGCAGGGATGTAGTTATTCAAACCAGTCAAGTATCCCAATGTTCTTACCTAAAGTCCAATTAGTATTGACGAAGCAATAAAGAATATTTGATATTAATATAAAGGGAGCAATTTGCTCCCTTTTTTTAAATATAATTTATTTTTCAGCCACTTGCTACATCTCAATCTATAACTGCCAGCTTTTAAATACACGATATTCCTGTAGAAATGAATTACGTTAATGACACCTAATTTGTCTTAAAAAGAAGTGGCTACTCCCTACAACAACTCCCTAGTACTGTTAAATAAGCGGAATATACCCCCATGCATTTATTTAATAGTTTAATAGATCATTTGGAGTAACACCAAGAGTTTTTGCAATTTTCAACATTGTTGTAATCTTCATTTCCTGTCTACCATTAATATATTTTCTTAAGTTTTCAACGTCCAAATTAGAATCATGAGCTACTTCTCTTGTTTTTAATTTTTTCTCTTTAATTATCTCCTTAATACGCTCACCTAAGAGTTTAATCTCTGGTGCTATCTCAGATTTACGAATTCTTTTTTCCATAAATGAAAATTACTTTCATCTGAGTACATGTTAAGGATTGCTTTAATCAGGTTGTTTGCAACTGTATTTTTATTACTTTTATCAAAAATTTTTAAAATTCATCTTTATGAAAAAAGTTTTTACACTTATAATTGGTTTTTTGCTGATAAACCTTCATGACTTACATAGTCAATCACTTAATATTGATCCTTATTGGGAAAATTATTACAACAAATATCCTTCTTCAATAGACGATTATCATCAGGCAACTGATTTTATAAGAATTATGGAGATTGTTGACTTTGTGCCAAACAGTAGGGAATTAAGAAATAGTGCTGATTTTCTCAAACAAGTCCTTTTGAGATTATCTCAAGAGACATTAGATGACTTAAACATGCAAGGGATTTACTATTCTAGGACTTACAAACATGATGATTATTATTATTTATACATCACGAATTACAAGGAAATCAGTAAAGAAGCATGGGATAAGCACTGTCCTTATTTAATACCTTTAATGGTGATAGATAAAACTATAATACTAACTAGGTAGTTAAGAGCAATCAAGTGAGGGACAATATTTTATTACCAATTACTTCATTATTAAAACGTATTTAGTCCATATTCAACAGAATTAAATCGACGCTCAAAATAGGAAGTTAATTATAATGTTCATTCGCCACATTGGGCTATGATAATTAAACCACTAAGATTTTAAATTTAACGTCAAGAACAATATCTATTGTCTGTCTGAGGAGATAAATCTTTGTGGTTTAATTATCCAAACGTTTTAATCTAAAAATTTTAATTCCAATTTTAAATAATCAAAAACCATTCTTAAATCAGGTCAAGGTTTGCAAATAGTTTGCACAAGGAAAATTAATTGAATAAAAACTCAGGATTTTCAGTAGCTCAGCTGGATAGAGCAACTGCCTTCTAAGCAGTAGGTCTCAGGTTCGAATCCTGACGGGATCACAAGGAAGCTCAGCATTTGCTGGGCTTTTTTGTTTTCTGTAATTTCCTTTTTTGCATTTACCGATATAAAATAATATATTTTCACGGATATGAAAATTAAAATCAAACTCCGTAGAATAAAAAAACCACTGAAATTCAGTGGTTTTTTTGTTTTTAACAGGTTCCTAAATCGTTATTCGATACAGTTTAGATATTCAATGAAATACCTTTCAGGCTGATATGTATTTTTGATTTTTTCTGATTTTAATTCCTTTTTGAAAATATAATCGACCGTTTCCGTAGCATATTTTACTTTCATTATGCTTATCGGATATTTTTTCAAGTCCTCGAATCCTTCTTTGCTAAACATAAAATAGCTGTTTAAAAGACGAATATTGTTTTTTTCCTTTTCATCATAGTTCAATTGACTGCATATTTCCCCTGCACTAAGCAAGGTTACTATTTTTCCGTTAGAAAGTTGAAGCGAAATTTTGGAAGCACTGTCAAAACATTTCGGATTAATGAAATCTTTGCTTTTTTGAAGTAGCTGAAAACCAAGATAGGGTGTCCCATCTGAATTTATCAGAGAAAAAAACACAAAATCACTTGAGTTTACAAAGTCTTTTTCGTGCACAAGATAATCAGGTGTTTTTTTTATGAAAGTGGAATCTGTTTTTTCATCTACGTCGTATTCGCAATTTTTTTGTTGGGCATTCGCTATAAATCCAATAATTAAGAATAGGGCAGATAGTACGTTCTTCATGTTTGTTTTTAAATTTTTTCGCAAAGTAAAACTATTTTATCATTATTTATATCGGTTGTGAAAAGGCAATAATCGCTTCCGCCGTCTGAAATCTTCCATTTTTTTCTTATTTCATCCACAGACATGGGGAAATTTCGGGTTGTTATATTGGTTTTTTTACCTTCCAAATGTTTCTTTAGTGTCGTTTTATCAAATGGTAATATTTCCTTTACCACAAATTTCCTGCCAGGAAAATCAATTTCTGCATCAGAGGTATACAGATGGGAATGTTGATTTAATTTCTCAATGCCATAAGTAACACCAATAGCTTCAAAAGCACCAGTTTTCATCATTGCGGCATTTGGTTCATAGAGGAATTTTTTCGGAAGAGAATAGACCGCCTGAACATCAGTTTGACCATATTCCACAGAAAAAATATCGGTTTTGTCTTTTGCTAAAGCTACGGCATTTAGTGTGATTGTGCCTGTGTAATCTTTTTCAATTTCCCACAGTAGTTCTTTTACTTCATTATCAACAGCGATGCAATGGATCTTTTTGACAAATTGAAGTTCCGATAATCCGGCGGTTATATCCAAAATCGGAGCAGTTTTTATGAGAATATTATCAGAATATTCAAAATACTCCTCCAAATGATAAGGTACATTTGGCAAACAGTCTTTCAACATAAAAACTTTACCTTTTATATCGCTGCGTCTGGAAGGATCAATGTAGATCCAGCTCCATTTCATATTGAGTTTTTTCAGGGTTTCTAAACTGTCTCCTTGATAACATTCTATATTTCGCTGATTCAGAATCTGATAATTGTGTCGGACAATCTTTGAAAGTTCTTCATTGATTTCGCAATGCGCCACTTTGTTGAATTTCTGGGCAAAGTAATAGTCGTCAATGCCAAAACCGCCTGTAAGGTCTATTAATGTTACACCATCAATAAGTGAAGCCTTGTATTTTGCGGCGCGCTCAGAAGAGGTTTGTTCGATTGAAATCTTTGATGGATAGATGATATATTTATGGCTGAACCATGTGGGCAGTTTCTCTTTTGCTTTGTTTTTTGAAGCGATCTGATTTAAAATGTCATTCCATTTGATTTCCGGAAACGGGTTTTTCATCAGGGCGATTTTTGTGAAATTGGCCTGAAGTGAATCGGTTATAAAGTCCTGAACGGCTGAATTTAAAAGTGGAGAATCCAAATTAAAGGTTTTTAGTTAGTATCCGGATGATTTTGTTTTCCGGCATGAATTCTTTTCCGATCACTTTTAAGACAGTATAAACAGGCACGGCAAAAATCATTCCGGATATTCCAAATAGGTAACCGCCAATTAATATGATCAGAAAAATTTCTAAAGGGTGTGAATAAACGCTGTTTGAAAAGATATAGGGTTGACTAATGTTATTGTCAATAAACTGTACAATCAGGAACCCAATCATGATGTATAAAGAATTTGGGAGAACTACGCTGGCAAAATCGGCTCCGGCAAAGCTTAGCATTGTTAGCAAAATAGCTAAAACATTTGCGATAAGCGGACCAATGTAAGGTATAATGTTTAAAACGGCACAGATAAAGGCGATTGTGAGGGCATTATCTATTCCGACGATTAATAAGACTATCAGATACAGAATAAAAACGACGAATAATTGAACTAAAATCCCAATGAAATAACGGGATAGCAAATGTGTGATCTTATCGATGGAAGACAATATTTTCTCCTCATGCTCGTCCGGAATTATCCTAATAAAAATCAGTTTGAATAAACGCCTGTCTTTTAACATAAAAAAAGTGATAAAGAAAACAGAAGCCAAACCGATACTGAAACTGCTCAAAAGATTAATGAAAGAATTCACAAAAGAGGTTATTATGCTGACATTTAATTTAGAGGAAATGTTCAGTTTTTTATAAAGTTCATCTGAATTTATGTGATGAGAATTCAAAAAGGCTGCCAGTTGATTGATTAAGTTAATAAAATCTTTCTCGAATTCTTTTGTGTCTAAAAGAGAAAGATTTTGCCCTTGTGAAATGAATAAAGGGATAAAAAGTAAAATAAATCCCGAAATCAACAAAACATAAAAAAGCATTGTTAATGCAACGGCCAGATTGTTTTTTTTTAATTTAAGCTTTCGGGTCAGAAAATCTACCATCGGGCTTCCAATCATGGTAAGCAATAATGAAATTAAAAGATAGATTAGTACGGTTTTTATCAAATAGAGCACATAAATCAAAATGGCGATCCCGGTCAGTTTGAAAATTGCCCCAACAATGCCTTTTGAAATATCTTTTGATGTCATTTTTTAAATGATTTTAAACATTAAAAGTAAAAAAAAACTCGCTAAATAAGCGAGTTTTAATAATTTATTTTGATCTCCCATTATGGTTGAGCGAATGAATTTCTTGCTCCTCCTGTTGAGAAAATTGCTAACATTCTTGATTTCTGACCAGTAGAGAACATGTACATCCCTCTGTCATCAGTATAATCCATGTAGTTCATAGTCATTTCAATTGGAGTGCCTGTACAAGTACTGTAATGAGGATATGCAGGAACACCGTAGTTTGCAGCATTGTGTAATGGTGTATCAGTAACCTGGTCGTTTCCGCAAGTAGCATCACCCCAAATGTGACGTAAATTCATCCAGTGACCAATTTCGTGAGTTGCTGTTCTTCCTAAGTTATATGGATAAGTTGCTGTTCCTGTAGTTCCGAAATATTTTGAATCAATAACCACTCCGTCAGTTGAAGAGGATCCGCCTGGGAATTGAGCATATCCTAAAATTCCGCCGCCGATCGTACAAACCCATAAGTTAAGTTTTGTAGTTGGTGAAGTAGGATTCATTCCGCCCTGAGTTGTTTTTTTCATGGCATCAGCCGTTCCCCAAGATGTTTTTGTTGTAGATTTTCTGTAAACAGCGTCTAAAACGAAAGAAATTCCAACGTTTGCTTTTACTCCCGAAAATGCAGCTGGCACTTTATTGAAATCACTGTTTGTAGCGTTGAAATCTTTGTTCAATGCATCAATTTGCGACTGGATTTGAGCTTGTGAAATGTTTTCTGCAGTAGTTTTGTATAACACATTCACAACTACAGGAATTTGGATTTTACCATTTACTAAACGGCCTTCTCTGATCGCTTGCTCAGTGAATGATTCAATTTCATTCATTTTGATAGCTAATCCGGGATTGGCTTTCAGTTGACTTTCCAATACATCATTGGAAGCACAATTTCTGCTAACATTTGTGGTTTGGTCATTTGTTGTGGAATTCTCTTCTTTGTTACATGAAATCAACGTCAGTAACAAAGCTGCCGAAAAAAGAATTTTTTTCATAAAATTTAAAGTTAGAGTTAAATAATTGGGTAAATGATTAATTTGTTACAATTATATAACATTTTTTTTAAACTCAAAGCGAAAATTGTAGAAAAAGGATTACGGGGTTATTTTTGTAGAATTTACATAAAAATGACAATTTGAGTACAAAAAATATAATCCTTATGGTTTGTAGAATTACTTGATTGTGAAATTTGCAGAGAAATTCGGGTTGTTGCACTTATGCGGTCCGCAATTGCATAGTTATAGGAATGAAAAAACCCGCCAAATAGCGGGTTTTTAAATATTTTTTGCAAAATTTTTATGGCTGTGCAAAAGAATTGCGTGGGCCTCCGGTAGCAAAGACCGCTAACATTCTTGATTTCTGACCTTCAGAGAACATATACATGGCTCTGTCGTCTGTGTAGTCCATATAATCCATTGTCATCTCAACAGGTGTTCCTGAACAAGTACTGTAATGCGGATAAGCCGGAGCTCCATAATTAGCAGTATTGTGTAATGGCGTATCAGCCACCATATCGTTACCGCAGGTAGCATCTCCCCAAATATGACGTAAGTTCATCCAGTGTCCCACTTCGTGTGTAGCGGTTCTTCCTAAATTGAAAGGATAAGCTGCTGTTCCGGTTGTTCCGAAAGCATTGTCATCAATAACAACACCATCCGTAGCTGAAGAACCTCCTGGGAATTGCGCATATCCTAAGATTCCGCCTCCCATGTTGCAACACCATAAATTCAACACAGTAGCTGGTGTGGTAGGAGCGATGCCCTTAGGCGCTTTTTTCATGGCGTCATTGGTGCTCCATGAAGTTGTGTTTGTAGATTTTCTAACAACGCCTTGTAATACGAACGAAATGCCGACATTGGCTTTTACACCTGAAAACAGCGCAGGTACCTGATTGAAATCTGAGTTGGTTGCATTAAAGTCTTTATTAAGCACATCAATCTGTGATTGAATTTGAGCTAAAGAAATGTTTTGAGCCGCAGTTCTGTATAAAACGTTTACAACTACAGGAATTTCAATTTTCCCGTTCACCAACCGTCCTTCTCGTATGGCTCGTTCGGTAAACGATTCAATTTCATTCATTTTTACAGCTAGCGCTGGATTGGCTTTTAATTGTTCTTCTAAGACTTCATGAGAGGCGCAACCTCTTTTTGCTGTAGTTGAATTTTGTTCATTTTTTGATGTTGATTCCTGATCTGTACAGGAAACCAGCATTGCAAGTGCGGCTGTTGCTAAAAAAATTTTTTTCATAATTTGTAAGATTAAATTTAAAATTGGTGAAATGATTAAAAAACCGAAACAATTTTAGATATAAAACAGTTAATTATGAAAAATATTGTACCATCGGCAATAAAAATCGATGAAACGTATAGTATTGTTATTTTACAATACGTAAAAATTGATTTTTGTTAGAAAAAACGGGATTATTTGTAGTCTATTAATTATTAAAAACATAATAGATTAAATTAGCCCCCATTTTTAGGGCTTTTGTGCGAACGTCTATTGGGTCATTATGAACTTCCTGATTTTCCCAGCCATCTCCAAGGTCGGTTTCCACTGTATAGATCAGAACAATTCGACCTTCGATGAAAATAGCAAAAGCCTGGGGTCTTTTGCCATCGTGTTCATGGATTTTTGGCAATCCTCCTGCAAAGACAAATGGCTTTTGAAAAATAGGATGTGAAGAAGGTAATTCAACTAAAGGATTGTCAGGAAATATTTTTTTTATCTCTTTATGGATATACTGATCCATACCATAATTGTCATCTATGTGTAAAAAACCACCGGATGTGAGATAGTTTCGAAGATTTACGATGTCATTGTCGTTGAAAACAACATTTCCGTGACCGGTCATGTGAACAAAAGGATAGGAGAATAAATCCGGGCTTCCTACTTCAACAGTCGGGATTTTTGTATTGATTTTGGTATTGATGTTCTGATTGCAGAATTTCGCCAGGTTAGGAAGTGAAGTAGGGTTTGCATACCAGTCGCCACCGCCGGAATACTTTAATAGCGCGATTTCCTGGGAAAATCCCAAGTTCCAAATGAAGAAAATTCCAAGTAAAATTATTTTTTTCATATTATTCGTTTGCAAAAACAAAACTGTGGCAGGCAACAACTGCAGCGGTTTCGGTTCGTAACCTAGTGTTTCCCAAAGATACCGGAATGTAATCGTTTTTTAATGCCAATGCGATTTCTTTTTCCGAAAAATCGCCTTCAGGGCCAATCAACAAAGTATATTTATCTTTCGTTTTGATTGATTCCTTCAGCAGTTTTTTATCGGTTTCCTCACAATGAGCGATATAAAGTGTTCCTTCGTGGTTTTTACTGATGAAATCTTTAAAGGAGGTAGGTTCGTTCAGCTTCGGTAAATAATACTGCAGCGATTGTTTCATTGCCGATTGAATGATTTTGTCAAAACGTTCGGTTTTAATTATTTTTCTTTCAGAATGATCACAAATAATAGGAGTAATTTCGTGTACTCCGATTTCAGTTGCCTTTTCCAGAAACCATTCAAAACGATCGTTCATTTTCGTAGGTGCCACTGCTAAATGAAGGTAAAAATCCGTTGGTTCCTGATTGTCCGTAGAGTTTATTTTTACGGTACATTTTTTGTCGGAAGCCAAAATGATTTCAGTATTGAATAGAAATCCTAAACCATTGGTAACATGTAAAATATCACCTTCTTTTTTACGCAGAACTTTAACGATATGTTTGCTTTCTTCCTTGTCAAAAGAAAACTCGTTTAAAGTTGATTTTATATCGGGGTTATAGAATAACTGCATATTAAAATTCGATACGTGCTTTGGATACTACTGAAGCATCTTCAAACTGATTATTCAAGTATTTATGATAGCCGACAATTCCGATCATGGCTGCATTATCGGTTGTATATTCGAATTTAGGGATAAACGTTTTCCATCCGTATTTGGTTTCGGCTTCTTTCAGTGTGTTTCTGATTCCTGAGTTTGCAGAAACCCCACCACCAATGGCAATCTGATTGATCCCTGTTTCGGCTACGGCCAATTTCAGCTTATCCATTAAAATCTGAATGATAGTGTGTTGGATCGATGCACAGATATCGTTTTTATTCTCTTCGATGAAATTGGGATTTTCGGCCACATTTCTCTGGATGAAATATAAGATTTGCGTTTTTAATCCGCTGAAACTGAAATTTAAACCGTCTACTTTTGGCTTGGTAAACTGAAATGCTTTCGGATTACCTTCTTGGGCGAATTTGTCGATCAAAGGTCCGCCGGGATAGGGTAGTCCTAATATTTTTGCACTCTTATCAAAAGCTTCGCCTACCGCGTCATCAGTAGTTTCGCCGATAACTACCATTTCGAAAAAGCTATTTACTTTTATGATCTGCGTATGTCCGCCCGAAATAGTCATAGCTAAAAAAGGAAATTCCGGCTTGTCGTAGCCCGCTTCGTCAATAAAATGCGCTAAAACATGTGCATGCATATGATGTACCGAAATTAAAGGAATGTTTAACGCCAGAGCCATAGATTTGGCAAACGAACTCCCAACCAAAAGCGATCCCATTAATCCGGGTCCTTGTGTAAATGCGATTCCGGAAAGTTGTGATTTATCGACATTTGCCTTTTTTAAAGCTACATCAATTACAGGTACGATATTTTGCTGATGTGCTCTTGAAGCCAGTTCGGGAACAACGCCTCCATATTCTTCATGAATAGCCTGACGCGCCACTATATTTGATAAAACTTTATTGTTTTCAAGTACGGCTGCTGCAGTATCATCACAGGAACTTTCGATAGCAAGTATATAAATTGGCTGTTTTGTCATAAAAAAGGCACGAAATTTGTATTACAATTTAAACCGACTGTATTATCTTTGAATTCGAGTATCTTTTGCACAGAAAAAAGCTTGAGATTCTTTAGTAAAAACTTAATTTTACAAGTCGGTTCGACAAATTTAAAACAAATTAGGGTATCAAAAAATTTAAAAAAATAGCAATTCGAATAATTTTAGGAATTCTCCTATTGTTATTACTGCTTGGTATTACGCTTTCTTTACCAGTGGTACAGACAGAAATTGCCAATAGGGTAACCCAAAAACTCAACCATGATTTTGGTACTGATATCAAAATTGAAAAAGTAGCCATTTCAGTTTTCGGAAGTGTAAAACTTAAAGGAATACTGATTTCGGACCATCACAAGGATACACTTTTCTATGTCAATCGGCTTCAAACCAATATTTTAAGTTTTAAAGAAATAAAAAACTCCCGTTTGTTTTTCGGTACGGCCAAGATTGACGGACTGAATTTTAAACTGAAAAAATACAAAGGTGAAAAGAAGGCGAACATAGATTTGTTTGTGGAATTATTTGATACAGGACAGCCCGGATCTGGAAAATTCAGATTGAAAGTGGATGATCTTTCGCTGAGCAACAGCCGTTTTCGTTTAATAGATGAGAACCTGAAAAATCCAAAACCGGTAGATTTTACAAACCTGAATGGAGAATTTGAAGATTTCTTCATCAAAGGACCAAATATTACTTCGGTCATTACTAAATTGTCCTTGAAAGAACAACGTGGTTTGATTATAGAAAACCTGGCCGCTGATTTTACTTATACTAAGAGAAACATCATCCTGAAAAAAATGGATCTGAAAACAGATGAATCCACTTTTATCGGCGATGTTGTCATGAATTACAAGCCAAAAGATTTTTCCGATTTCAACAATAAAGTCGTTTTCGATGTCAAAATGGAAAAAGCTTCGATCTCTTCCAATGAACTAAATTTTTTCTATAATGAGTTCGGAAAAGACCAACGTTTTTATCTTAATACCCACCTTACCGGTCCCTTAAATGATTTTGTGCTGCACGATTTGCGATTATTGGATCGAAACAAAACAGAAATTATCGGAAAAATAAACTTCAAGAACCTTTTCAACAAGAAAAGTGAATTTTACATGAACGGGAATTTCGACAGGGTAAGTGCTAATTATGACAATCTTAAAGGGATTTTACCAAGGGTTTTAGGGAAAAAACTCCCTACAGTTCTTAGAAAACTCGGAAATATTGATTTAGTTGGTGATGTGAAACTGACCAGAAAAACTATTGATGCTGACATTCTGGTGCTCTCCGCGCTTGGGAAGCTGGAATCGAAACTTTCCATGACCAATATCAATAATATTAATAATGCGAGCTATAAAGGGTATGTTTCGTTAAATGATTTCGATTTAGGTCCGCTTACAGGACGTTCAGATATTCAGCGTGCAACTTTGAATTTGCATGTGGACGGAAAAGGTTTCGATCAAAAGCATCTTAATACTTCGGTAAAAGGTGTGATAGAACAATTTAGATATAACGGTTATACGTATCAGAATATCACTTTAGACGGAACAATGAAAATGCCTTATTTTAAAGGATATTTCAATAGTAATGATCCGAATCTTAGAATGGATTTCACCGGATTGATCGATTTAAGTTCAAAGGTTAAAAATTATGATTTCCAGGCTAATGTTGATTATGCTGATCTGCATTTGCTGAATTTCAGAAAAAATGATTCCATTGCGATTTTCAAAGGACAATTAAGCTTTAAAGCGAAAGGAAATACCGTAGACGACATTGAAGGAGTGCTTGCGGTTTCCAATGCTTCATATCAAAACCGAAAAGATGCTTACTATTTTGATGATTTCCATGTTGAATCTTCATTTGATCAGCAACGTGTCAGAACAATTACAATTAATTCCCCGGATATCATTAACGGAAAAGTAGTTGGGAATTTTAAAGTAAAAGAGGTTCCTAAAATCGTCGAAAACGCATTGGGAAGTCTATATGCGAACTACTCGCCATACAAATTAAAGCCAGGGCAGTTTTTAGATTTTGATTTTGTGATTAATAATAAGATCATCGAAGTCTTTGATCCTAATATTACTTTGGCGGAAAATACCGTCCTGAAAGGAAAGATCAATGCTGATGAAGGAAATTTCAAGATGAATTTCTCGTCTCCGAATGTAGTGGCTTATAAGACAAGTTTCGACAATATCCGTATCAATATCGATAACAAAAATCCACTTTACAATGCCTTTGTTGAGCTTGACAGCATTAAAATGAAGAATTATAAAGTTTCCGATTTCAGTTTGATCAACGTAACCATGAACGATACCATGTTCGTGCGTTCCGAGTTTAAAGGAGGCAATAAGAATCAGGATTTTTATAATCTGAATTTGTATCATACTATCGATCAGGATAATAAATCGGTTGTTGGATTTAAAAAATCAGAAGTGAATTTTAAAAATTACCTATGGTTTTTAAATGAAAACAACACCAATGACAATAAAGTCGTTTTCAATAAAAAGCTGACTGATTTTTCAATCGAAAAAATCGCATTGACCCACAATGGCCAGAAAATGGAATTGGCGGGCATGCTGCAAGGTAAAGATCATAAGGACATCCAGCTTACATTCGATAATGTCGATTTAGCCAAAGTCACGCCGGCACTGACCAATTTGTCTTTTGACGGTAACATAAACGGTCATGTAAATGTCAAGCAGGATAAAGATATCTACCAGCCTGCGTCTTCGATTACGGTTGATTCCCTCAAGATCAATAATTATGATTTAGGTAATCTGGATCTACAGGTCACCGGGGATAATTCGTTCCGGAAATTTAATGTCAATTCCACAATTAAGAACGACGATGTCGAGAATTTCTATCTGAGAGGGAATGTTGAAATTGTATCCGGCCAAAGTCTGTTGTCATTGGATACCGGTTTTTCACGATTTAATATCGGAGCTTTCGGGCCATTGTTAGGAAGTGTTTTTTCTAACGTACGAGGATTCGCTTCAGGTCAGGCAGCCATTGTAGGAACCGTTAGTAATCCGGAAATTGACGGACGTCTTTATCTGAACGATGCCGGAATGAAAGTACCTTATTTAGGTGTTGATTTCAATATGGAACCCAATGCCGTGGTTGACGTGACGGAGCATCAGTTTCTTTTCCGACATATTGAAATTACGGATACTAAGGAAGGTACTAAGGGAATTGTAAACGGTAGCGTTCGTCATAATAAGCTAGCGGATTGGAGTGTGGATTTGGATATCGCATCGAATAATTTGCTTGTGCTGGATACACAGGACAGTGAAGATGCAGCTTATTACGGTGTGGCTTTCATTGATGGTAAAGCGAGTATTAAAGGTCCAACAAATGCTTTGGTAGTTAAAGTCGATGCGAAATCAAATAAAGGTACTTCAATAAAAATCCCTGTCAACGACGCAACAAGTACAGGTAGTTATTCTTTTATCGTATTCATCACAGAACAGGAGAAAAGAAACAGAGAAAAAGGAATTGCTACCGTTCAAAACAAATCGAAAGGATTTGAAATGGATTTCAATCTTGACATTAATCAAAATGCGGAAATTGAAATAATTCTGGACAGAAACACAGGTCATGCGATGAAAGGACGAGGGGAAGGTTCCATAAATATGGAAATCAACACACTCGGGAAATTCAACATGACCGGCGACTATCAGGTGTATGAAGGAGAATATAATTTCAAATACGGAGGATTGGTCGATAAAAAATTCCAAGTGAAGAAATTTAGTACTATTCGCTGGTACGGAGATCCTTTAAACGCCGTGTTAGACCTTGAAGCGGTTTATAAAACGGAAGCCAACCCGGCAGTAATTCTGGATAACCCTTCTTTCAATAAAAAAGTTCCGACCGAAGTGGTGATTTCTGTGACCGGAAATTTAAGTAATCCGGAACCTGATTTTAGAATTGAATTCCCAACGGTAAGTTCGGTTTTGAAATCTGAGATCGATTATAAGCTGAGTGATAAAGATACACGTCAGACGCAAGCAATTGCATTATTATCGGGAGGAGGATTCCTTTCTCCTGAAAATGCGTCAAGTTCTGTTACAGGGACAGTGTTTGAGAAAGCAAGTGCGGTTGTGAATGATATGATGACCGGTGATGATGATAAATTTAAAGTTAACCTGAATTATGTTCAGAGTGACAAAGATCCGATGCTGCAAACCCAAAGTAGGGTGGCGGTTAACATGTCTACTCAAATCAACGATAGAATCACCATTAACGGGAAACTTGGGGTACCGGTTGGCGGAACGGAACAATCTGCTATCGTAGGTAATGTGGAATTACAGATGCTTTTAAACAAAGACGGAAGTCTGAAAGCAAGAGTTTTCAACCGTGAGAACGATATCAATTACGTTGGGGAAGGTGTTGGATATACGCAAGGTGTAGGTGTGTCCTATCAGATTGATTTCAATAATATGAGCGAACTTTGGCGAAAAATATTCTCCAGGAAAGAGAAAGAAAATAAAGCTCAAAATCCTACGGACCAGATTCCTGATTCTGATTTAACGCCTGAATTCATAAAATGGATTGAAAGCAAAAAAGGCAAAAAAAGCACTGAACCTAAAAAAGAACCGCAGAAAGTTCCTGAAATCGAATAAATTTCCTGCTTCGGTATTTTCGGATTTATAATCCTATGACTTAAAGAAAATCTTTTTTAACAAGAATCAGGTTATTCTTTAGGAAATCATATGTTTTATTTACTAAATTTATTAAAAACAAATTTGTAATGTCCGAAAGTATTAAGAGAATAGGAGTGCTGACTTCAGGCGGTGATGCTCCCGGAATGAATGCCGCCATACGTTCTGTTGTACGAACCTGTGCCTTTCATAAAGTGGAATGCATGGGAATTTATCGCGGATTTCAAGGCATGATTGAAGGAGATATAATGGAAATGGGACCCAGAGCCGTGAAAAACATTGTCAATAAAGGAGGGACCATATTAAAGTCGGCCCGATCCATGGATTTCATGACTCCGGAAGGACGAAAAAAAGCCTATCAAAATCTTAAGAAAAACGGCATTGATGCTTTGGTTATAATCGGGGGAGACGGAAGTTTTACCGGTGGTTTGGTCTTCAACAATGAATTTGGTTTCCCCATCATGGGAATTCCCGGAACGATCGACAATGATATTTTCGGAACAAAATACACGCTTGGTTACGATACCGCTCTTAATACGGTTGTGGAAGCCATTGACAAGATACGTGATACCGCCAATTCGCACAATCGGTTGTTTTTCGTGGAAGTTATGGGACGTGATGCCGGTCACATCGCCTTAAACGCCGGTATTGGAGCAGGTGCCGAAGAAATTCTCATTCCCGAAGAAAATTTGGGTTTGGATCGCTTACTGGAATCACTTAAAAAAAGTAAAGTTTCGGGGAAATCATCTAGTATTGTTGTAGTTTCCGAGGGAGATAAAATCGGGAAAAACGTATTCGAATTAAAAGATTACGTAGAAGAAAATTTGCCTGAATATGAGGTTCGCGTTTCCGTTCTTGGTCACATGCAGCGCGGCGGCTCACCCTCGTGTTTTGATAGGGTACTCGCATCCCGCTTAGGGGTAAAAGCAGTTGAATCATTACTGGAAGGAAAAACAAATTTCATGGTAGGAATTCAATGCGATACCATAGAACTGACGCCGCTGGAACAGGCTGTGAAAGGTAAATCTAAAATAGATGAGGAATTACTGAGAGTCTCAGATATCATGTCTACCTAATCAAAAATATATAATTTAAAGATAACAACGACTGCAGTATGGAAAGCTCATTTCTGCAGGCATAAGAAAAGTGCAATATGACGAAAGTAAAATTAGGAATTAACGGTTTTGGAAGGATAGGACGTGTAGTGTTCCGTGAATCCATCAATAGAGATAATATAGAAGTTGTGGCCATTAACGATTTGTTGACGGTGGATCACCTGGCATATTTGTTACGATATGACTCAGTTCACGGCAGATTTAAAGGGAAAATCGAAGTTAAGGACGGACGCTTATTCGTAAATGACAAAGAAATCCGTGTAACTGCCGAAAAAAATCCTGCTCTTTTAAAATGGGATGAAGTTGGCGTAGATGTGGTTGCGGAATGCACGGGGCTTTTTACCACTGTTGAAACGGCCTACGATCATATCAAGGGAGGAGCCAAAAAGGTGATAATCTCAGCACCTTCAAACGATGCGCCGACTTTCGTAATGGGAGTTAATCACGAAAAAGTAAAACCCACTGATGTAATCGTTTCCAACGCTTCCTGTACAACCAATTGTTTAGCGCCATTGGCCAAAGTATTACACGATAATTTTGAAATTGTCGAAGGTTTAATGACGACCATTCATGCTACGACAGGAACGCAGTTAACCGTCGACGGGCCGTCCAGAAGAGACTTCAGAGGAGGAAGATCAGCGTTAGTGAATATAATTCCTGCTTCAACAGGAGCTGCAAAAGCGGTTACAAAGGTAATTCCTGCGCTTGAAGGTAAATTAACAGGTATGTCAATGCGTGTGCCGGTTACGGATGTTTCAGTAGTGGATTTGACTGTTAAACTGAAAAAATCGACGACCTATGACGAAATCATGAATGTCCTGAAAAACGCGTCGGAAACTTCAATGAGCGGAATCATGGGCTATACTTCAGATGATGTTGTTTCCCAGGATTTTATTTCAGATCCGCGTACGTGTATTGTTGATGCTAATGCCGGAATTGGACTGAATTCCACTTTCTATAAGATTGTTGCATGGTACGATAACGAATATGGCTATTCTTCAAAATTGATAGATCTGTCAGTATATATTGCAAACTTGTAAAAAAATAGTATTTTTACTGAATTCCGTGGTAAAACGGGATTTTTTATAAACAGCACATATGAAATTAGTTGTAGACAGTGGTTCCACAAAAGCGGATTGGATTGCTTTGGATGAAAACGGAGATATTCAGTTCACAGCAAGTACTTTAGGTTTAAATCCGGAAGTCCTGACAAAGGAAGAAGTAATCAATCGGATCAATAATCGATTCGACATTGCTCAGAATGCACCTATCGTAAAAGAAGTCTATTTTTACGGAGCCGGTTGCGGAACCGACCGAATGAAAAATCATTTAAGTGAAATTCTTCACGAATATTTTCCTAATGCATATGTGGAAGTTAAAGAAGATACCTATGCAGCAGTATTTGCAACAACGCCAAGAGGCGAGAAGGCCATTGTATGTATTTTAGGAACAGGTTCCAATTGTAGTTATTACGACGGCCACGATTTGCATCAGAAAGTACAGTCCCTGGGTTATCTTGCGATGGATGATTGCAGCGGAAACCAATTCGGACGCCATCTGATTCGCGCTTATTATTTTAATACAATGCCAAAAGCATTAGCTGAAGTTTTCGAAAAAGAATACGATCTGGATGCGGATGTCATCAAACATAATTTATACAAAGAACCAAACCCTAATGCATATCTGGCAACTTTTGCCAAATTCCTGATTCAGCATAGAGAGGATGAATTCCTTCAGAAAATCATTCTGAATGATATGCAGAATTTTGTTGATTTCTATATCACTCAATATGAAAACTGCAGGGAAGTTCCGGTACATTTCATTGGTTCGATTGCTTATTATTTAAGAGACGAACTGGAATTGGTTTTATCCAAAAACGGCATGAAATTAGGGAATGTATATCGCAAGCCGATTGACGGTTTAATAAATTATCATTCCGTTCCGCAACAATAAGCAGATTTCGATCTAAAAGAAAACACCCTTATGAAACTATATTCATAAGGGTGTTTTCTTTTGCGGTTATTGTAAACATTAGGAAGGATTTACAAACACCTTTATTTTTATTTTATCGCAATCATTGAGATTTCAACATTGACATTTTTTGGAAGACAGGCTACCTGAACCGTTTCACGTGCCGGGGCAGTTTTTTCATCAAAATAACTACCATAAACGGAATTGATTCGTGCAAAATCATTCATGTCACTGATGAAAATAGAAGATTTTATTACATTCTCAAAAGTCATTTCTGCGGCATCCAAAACAGCTTTCATGTTTTCCATAACCTGTTTGGTTTCGGTTTCGATATCATCCATAACCAAGTCCCCGTTAGCAGGATTGATCGCGATCTGTCCCGAAGTATAAAGCGTGTTTCCAACCAAAACCGCCTGGTTATAAGGTCCGATCGGAGCCGGTGCTTTTTCTGTAAAAATTATTTTTTTCATATTTTATTAAACTTTGATTTCAGTTTACGTGAAGTAAATCACATGGAACTTCTTTCGTTTTTTATATTATCGTTTATCCCTTCTCTCTTTTCTCCTGCTTCTTGTCTCTTGCCTCTAATCTATCTCAAAGTTCTGTCCGGTAAATTACGTTTCTCGTATTTGATGTCGCTTAAAACAGAAGACTTGATACCTATGAAGAATCCCCAGTTGGTATAAGGAGCAATCGGAACCCAGTTAAAACTCATTCTCCAGCTCAATAAATCTCGTTCAAATCGCAATTGGGTAAAAGTTACTCCTTTCTGCGCAAAATCATATCCTGAAGAGAATCCCATTTTCCATCTTGGCGTTAAGTCAAGGTCACCGGCCACCATTAATGAGTTTCCTACTATTTCGTTTTCACGATTCATATTCGAATAAGTCAGGGAGTACGCCAGGGTTAAATTCCATGGAATCTTCAATGAATAAAATTCTGAATCTTCGCTGTCCTTATTTTTTTTGTCGTCTTTTTTGAAAAGACTCTGCCTCTGATCACTAAGGTCCGTTCCGCGACCAAATAAATTGTCTTCACGACCTCCGTTTAATACTGTTTGCTGTGACGCATCACCTTTTGACTTTCCGTCAGCACTCGAAAGCGCATAATTTATCGTCATATTGGCTGAAGTCATTCTGAAAAGACTTCCGCCGTTGTCAATATTGAATTTGTCGATTCGTGTTCCGGAATTATCGATCGCATAAGGATCTAAAGTAGTTCCGAAGTTCAGATTTAACTTGTTGTCAAAAAACTGGGTTCCTCCCGATATGTTCATTGGTGACCAGCGTAAAGAGTCTGCTGCAATATTATAACTTGTCGAAAAGTTTAAATTATTAAGTAACATCACCTTTTTAGGTTCTGTTTTGGTTTCGTCTTTGTCGCGTACTTTAGCCTCAAAAGTATTACTTAAAGCCATTCCAATTCTGTTGGATTTGACTTTGGCAGGTGAACCGAAAATTCCCTCTTCAAAACGCGTATATTCTCCAAATGTGGTTCCTGTAGCATCAATCGGGTAAGTGTCGTAATATTGGTCAAAACTCGGTAAATAATCATATCGGACAGACGGTCGCATCACATGTCGTATAGCCTGGATTTTTTTGTCATCGCCAAATTTAAAAGTACCATATATGGTAGTTCCTACCTGAGTTCCGAAGTTATAGGTTCGGTATGCGTCAAAACCATTTACGCGAGTTGTTTCGACTTCATTGGTTTCGGTATTAAAATCTTTTTTGATCGTCTCAAAATACCACACTTCGTTATAGGAAGTACTTGCCGTTACACTGAAGTATTTAAAAACTTTAAAGTTTGTACTGATTGGAATAGAATGCTGGATTCCGTTTTTAGCTGTGTCAAACATTCCCGGTTTGAAGAAAAGGGAATCTGTTGTTCTGATTCTGTTCTCTCCTCTGAAATTGTACTGGAAATTGATGTTCTTTAAGATTCCTTTCTTAACACCGTCTTTTGGTGCGAAAGGGAAGATACGGTCTACACTGGCCTGAATCGTAGGCAATGTCATGTCGATTTGTTCCGTATTGGTATTTTGGGAATGTGTCGCCGTAACCGAAAAGTTAACCTGTGGAACCGTCTGAAATGTTTTTGAATAGGCGATCGAGGAACTTAGGTTATTATTTAATGATGATCCGATATTGGACTGATTGTATGACTGGCGGAAGTACTGGCTACTACCAAGATTGACTGAAGCAGAAAATCTCGAGTTCGGACTGGCTTTAGGATCCTGACTGTGCGACCACTGAATGTTGTATTGTTTTGATCGGGAATAATCCGGGAATCCTTTTTCGCTGTTGATCTGGTTTTCAAATCGAAGGTTGACCCTTCCGTTGAAATTATAACGTTTGGCATAACTGCTTTCCGTTCGGAATGCATAACTGCCGTTAGTGTAATAATCCCCCAAAACGGATAAATCGACATAATCACTTATCGCAAAGTAATAACCTCCGTTTTGAAAATAATAACCTTTCTGCTCAGTGTCTCCGAAAGTCGGGATAATAAACCCGGAAACTGATTTTTCACTCATAGGAAAATAAGCGAAAGGCAAGGCAAGAGGCGTGGGAACATCCGCAATTACCATATTGGTGAAACCGGTAACCACTTTTTTTCTTGGTACAAATTTGATCTTTCTGGCAAGAAAATAATATTCAGGATCCTCAATATTTTCAGATGTCGTAAATCGGGCATTTCGCATGAAATAAACCGAATCGTTTTCTCTTTTGCTTACTTCGGCCTTTACTCTAAACTCACCTTGTTGCGTTCTTGAATTCCAAACCAGTGCTTTTTTAGTTTTAGTGTTGAAGCGGATGGAATCAGGTTCAATGACATTGTCTCCCTGTTTGAAAACCGGATTTTGAGTGTAATTTCCTAAGCTGTCTTTGATTCTTCCGGCATATACTTCATCCTTGTCGTAATTCAGGACTATAATTCCGGCTTTAAGTTCAATGTCTTTATAATATAGTTCGGCTTCATTATAAAGTGTCAGTTCTTTCTTTTTCTGATCGATTTTTTCGTAATCTTTTGCTTTACGTTTTACGATTCCTTCCAGTAAAGGCTTCTTTTTTTTAATACTGTCGTTCTTGACCGTATCTGCAGGTTTGAGAATGTCCGGAACGCCTACAATTAAGCTATCTTTCTGTTTTACAGCAGGTACAGAAATTGTTTTGGAAGGGATTTCCTGAGCTTGAAGTTCAAAATTTCCAAGTGTTAGGAAAATTGATAATAAAACGATATGAAATAAGTTTGTACGCAACGCTTTTAATACTATTTTTGTAAAAATGTGGCTTAATTTTTGACGGGTCAAACTTACATATATTTTTCGTCAAAATTAAGCATTTAGTAAAATATAATCATTCGGAATTATTAGCTCATATATGCCAAATAAAGTTAAAGTATATTTATATTTATTCGTACTGTTGGTGCCGGGTTTTCTGTTTTCACAATCTAAGTTTAGAGTTGTTTTGGACGCAGGTCACGGAGGTAAGGATCACGGGGCTATTAAAAACGGATTGAGAGAGAAGGAAATAGCGCTTGATGTGGTGCTGCGTGTCGGAAAGATTTTAAGCGGCAATAAAGATATAGAGGTGATATATTCAAGGAAAACCGATGTTTTTGTTGAATTAAGGGAAAGAGCGGATAAAGCGAACAAAGCCAAAGCGAATCTCTTTGTTTCTGTGCATTGTAATTCAAATAATTCGTCATCTCCTTATGGTTCATTGACTCTGGTAATGGGGCTTTCACGAAAATCCACTAATCTGGAGATTGCAAAAACAGAGAATTCCGTGATATTTCAGGAAGCGAATTACAAAAAGAACTATAAAGGGTTTAATCCGAATAATCCGGAAACACTTATAGGTCTTAAGCTTTTACAGGAAGAGTCATTGAATTCAAGTATCAATCTGGCAAGCTTGATCCAAAACAAATTTGAAAACAAGCTAAACAGAAAGAATAAAGGAGTACATCAACAGCCGTTATGGGTCTTAGATGCTACTTGTATGCCCGGTGTGCTTATCGAACTTGGTTTTATCTCTAATAAGAAAGAAGCTAAATATTTAGGTTCAGAGCAGGGGAAGAATGAGATGGCAAAAGCAATTGCCCAATCGATTCTTCAATATAAGGAAGAGCATTTTTCAGGTTCCGGATCATACGGTAAAGAAGAAACCGTTTCGGTTAAAGATGAACCTAAATCGGAGGAAACTTCGCCAAAGAAAAATATAGGTAAAAATTATAAAGTTCAGATCGGAACAAGCAAAAAGAAAGTAGCCACTACGCCTTCGAATTTTAAAGGACTGAAAAACGTCACCAGGATTTTCGAAAATGGGTATTATAAATATTTTTACGGCAGCGTGGATACTACTTCCGATTGTGAAAAATTGTTAGCTGAGGCTAAAAAGAAAGGATATGATTCGGCTTTTATTGTCTCGGACAATGAAAATAAATAATAAATAAGGAGTATGAAAATGAATGTGTTTTTTAAAATGACTTTATTGGCCGCATTACTTGCTACAGGAGTAAGTCAGGCTCAAAATAATGCGAGATTCAGAGTTGTTCTTGATGCCGGTCACGGGGGGAACGACTTTGGAGCAACTTATCACGGTTATGTGGAAAAGAATAACGCTTTGAATGTTGTTCTTAAAGTAGGTAAAATTTTGGAAGCGGATACCGGAACTCAGGTAATCTATACCCGCCAGACAGACGTTTTCATTCCTCTAGATGAGCGTGCTGATATCGCAAATAAATCCAAGGCAGATATTTTTGTATCCATCCACTGTAACGCCAATAAAAATCAGGCGGCCAGCGGTACTGAGACTTACGTGATGGGGGTAACCAGAAATGCTGCTAACCTGGAAGTTGCGAAAAAAGAGAATGAGGTGGTTACCATGGAGAAAGATTATAAGATTAAATATGATGGTTATGATCCAAATTCTCCGGAATCTGTAATCGGTATGACCGTTATCCAGGAAGAATATCTTGATCAGAGTATTGAACTTGCAGGCGGTATTCAGGAAGGTTTCGAAGAAGGCCTAAGCCGAAAAAGCCGAGGCGTGAAACAGGCTGGTTTCCTGGTATTACGAAAAATCTACATGCCCCGCGTACTTATAGAAATGGGATTCGTTTCCAATAAGGAGGAAGGTGCTTTTTTGAGTTCTGATGAAGGGCAGGAGCAAATCGCACAAGCCATTGCTAAAGCGATCCTTGATTATAAAAAAGAATATTTCGTACCGGGAACGGAAGAATATGTACCGGTAGAACGACCAAAAACTGAAGTACTTCAAAAAATAGATACTCAAAAAAATAAGATTGATACTCCTAAAGTAAAAGAGATTAAACCCGTAATCGATAATGGAACCGTTTTTAAAATTCAGATTTCGGCCAGTAATAAAAAGATGGATTTAATCCCAAGTAACTTTAATGGCCTGAGTACGATTTCAATGGAAGACGATGGGAACATAATCAAATACTTCTACGGAAATACAAAAGATCATAATGAAGCTAAAAAATTATTAGAAGAAGCAAAAGCAAAAGGATATGGTTCCTCTTTTATTGTAGCCTATAAAAATGGTCAAAAAGTGTCTTTAAAGGACGCTTTACGATAATATAAAACCATTCTAAACTATTTTGTTTTAATTTTGTTAAAAAATTTTTGATTTTGAAAATTACTAGAGAAGTAAAAACCGCAATTTTAGTCATTGGGTCCATCTTGTTATTCTTTTGGGGATACAGCTTTTTAAAAGGGAAAAACTTATTTGACACTACCAGAAAATTTTATGTTGTATATGATAATGTTGAAGGATTAGCGCCTTCTGCAGCAGTAACCATTAACGGATTGGTTGTTGGAAAAGTCAGTACGATAACAATTCAGGAAAAAACAGGTAAATTGTTGGTGGAACTCCAAATGGACAACGATCTTCCAATTGCAAAATCGAGTACAGCCAGTATCTATGAGCCGGGCTTTATCGGAGGTAAGCAAATCGCTATTAATCCGAATTTCCAGGACACTAATTATGCAAAATCTGGGGACTATCTTCAACCTAAAATTATATTAGGGCTGACAGCTTCTTTGGAGAAGAATCTTGCACCTATTCAGGAAAAATTGAATGCTGTTCTTGCCAATGCAGATAAATTGGTGACAAACATCAATGACATTCTGGATGCGAAAACAAAAACAAATCTTAAGCAGACGATCGCTCAGCTAAATTCTACGATGACCAACTTCAATTCGGTGTCCGGAAATCTGGATAAAATCGTAGCTGATAATAAGGATAAATTGGGATCAGTAGTAACGAATTTAGATAAGACTACCGGTAATTTCTCTAAAATTTCAGAAGATCTTGAAAAAGCTAAATTAGGGGAAACCGTTAAAAATCTTGAACAAACATTGGTTAATGTCAACAAAATGCTTGCCGATATGGAATCCGGAAAAGGAACCATGGGTAAACTTATGAAAGACGACGCCATGTATAATAACCTGACAAAAGCTTCTAAAGAATTGGAATTACTGTTACAGGACGTACGTCTGCATCCGACACGTTATGTTAACGTTTCCATGTTCGGTAAGAAAGAGAAACCTTATGTAGCACCTAAAGAAGAACAACCTAAAAAATAGAACTATTTATAATCAAGCCTATGAATTATTTAGACAATATATTGTTTGCGGTACTTCTTGTTTTAGGAGGGGGATATTTTGCGGGAAATGTTAAAAAACTAATCCGTAACATTAAGCTGGGTCGCGATGTAAATCGTTCGGATAATCCTTCTGAGCGTTGGAGAAATATGGCGATGATTGCGTTAGGACAGTCTAAAATGGTACGCAGACCCGTTGCCGGTTTCCTTCACATATTAGTGTATTTGGGATTCATCATTATCAATATTGAAGTTCTGGAAATCGTAATTGATGGTCTTTTTGGGACGCATCGTGTGTTTTCCTTTATGGGCGGATTTTATGATTTTCTGATAGGATCTTTTGAAATTCTGGCATTATTGGTTATTGTAGCTGTAGTTACTTTCTGGATCAGACGAAATGTTGTAAAACTTAAGCGTTTTATTCACGGTGATTTAAAAGGATGGCCAAGAAATGACGCAAATTACATTCTGTATTTCGAGACAGTATTAATGACATTATTCCTTTTGATGAATGCTGCTGATTTGCATTTACAATCAATTCCTGCTCCGGGTTACGAAAGTGCCGGTGCTTTTCCGATTTCCCAATTTATCGCTCCAATTTTCAATGGAATGTCTGAAAGTTTAGTGCACTTAATTGAAAAAGGAGCATGGTGGGTTCACATTGCAGGTATTTTAGTTTTCTTAAACTATTTGTACTTCTCCAAGCATTTGCACATTTTACTTGCGTTTCCAAATACCTATTTTGCAAATTTGAAACCGCAGGGACAATTCGATAATCTTGAATCGGTTACCAATGAAGTAAAACTGATGATGGATCCTAATGCTGATCCTTTCGCGGCGCCGGCTCCGGATGCTGAAGCGGCTCATGTTAAATTTGGTGCGAGCGATGTACAGGATTTAAACTGGGTACAGTTATTGAATGCTTACACCTGTACAGAATGTGGTCGTTGTACCTCTTCTTGTCCGGCGAATCAAACGGGTAAAAAATTATCGCCTCGTAAGATCATGATGGATACCAGAGACCGTTTGGAAGAAGTGGGAAGAAATATCGACAGCAATAAAGGTGTTTTTGTTCCGGATGGAAAATCGTTACTGAACGATTATATCACTCCGGAGGAACTTTGGGCTTGTACTTCATGTAATGCTTGTGTGGAAGAATGTCCGGTTAATATCAGTCCACTGTCCATTATTATGGATATGAGACGTTATTTGGTAATGGAACAAAGTGCTGCACCAAAAGAATTGAATGCAATGATGACCAACATCGAAAATAACGGTGCGCCATGGCAGTACAACCAGATGGACCGTTTAAACTGGAAAGACGAAGCATAATTAATCAAATTAAAAACTTTGCAAGCGGCTTCATGCTGATTTGCAACTAATATAGAATATATGTCAGCAAATATAGTAGTACCTACAATGGCCGAAATGATGGCTCAAGGAAAACAACCGGATGTGTTGTTTTGGGTTGGTTGTTCGGGAAGTTTTGATGATAGAGCAAAGAAGATCACAAAAGCGTTTGTGAAACTTTTAAATCAGGCCAATGTTTCGTTCGCGGTTTTAGGAACGGAAGAAAGTTGTAATGGTGATCCTGCCAAAAGAGCAGGAAATGAGTTTTTGTTTCAGATGCAGGCGATGACCAATATCGAAGTAATGAATACATACGAGATCAAAAAGATCGTTACGGCTTGCCCTCACTGCTTTAATACCATTAAAAATGAATATCCTGAGTTGGGAGGAAACTATGAAGTGATTCACCACACCGAATTCTTAAAATCATTATTGGATGAAGGTCGTTTGTCCATTCAAGGAGGTCAGTTCAAAGGTAAGAGAATCACGTTCCATGATCCTTGTTATTTAGGACGTGCCAACAATGTTTATGAAGCGCCGCGTGATTTGATCCAAAAATTGGATGCGGAGTTGGTTGAAATGAAACGCTCAAAGCGAAACGGTTTATGTTGTGGAGCTGGAGGTGCACAAATGTTTAAAGAACCTGAAAAGGGAGATAAAGACATTAATGTTGAACGTACAGAGGATGCTTTGGAAACAAAACCGGATATCATTGCAGCGGGCTGCCCATTCTGTAATACCATGTTAACTGACGGAATCAAATTTAAGGAAAAAGAAGGTTCAATCAGAGTAATGGATGTTGCCGAATTGATTGCAAATGCTCAAGATTTATAGGATTTTCTTTTGTACAATAAATAAAAAAGCCACATTTTTTGTGGCTTTTTTATTACGGTTTTCTTTCGTCGATGGAAGTTGTTTTTTTGTCGATTCTGATGTCTTTCGTCAATTTAAATAACACTTTATCGGATTTATTTATAAGATCGGATTTCAAAAAGTAATTTGGCTAAGCAATTAAGAAACAAGGGGTCATGAAACAAAATTACGTAACACAAACAGTATGTGTGGCTATATTACTGTTTGTACAGATTGGGTATTCCCAAGTGGGGATAGGGACAACTAATCCGTTATCAACACTGCATGTGCAGGGAACGATGAGGGTAACGAACACAGACAATACAACCACGACAACAAAATTGACGGGGACTTGTGCGCAAGGTATTGTTTCTGATATTCAAGTTGGGCCAAATTTGTCACTGATTAATAATGTGTTGAGTGCGGCTGGTACTGATAATTCTTCGTACAGAGTCGCGGCGATCAAAATGCTTACACCGGTATCAAATTATGTATTTGATAATCTTAATTTGGATCTTAACGGCGCTAATGCTGGTGTAGCGGTTTTTAGGTTATACGGTTCCACACAAAATTTTAACATCCGTGGAATTACTGGCGGAACAGATGGTAGACATATTATCCTGTATAACTCTTCCGCGGTAAATATGAAAATGGAGCATTTGATGTCATCTACTGCAGCAAACACTATAGATACCATTGGTTCGTCTACGTCAACTAGCGGAGTAGGTACTGTTGAAATGGTATATGACGGAGCTGCGTCAAAATGGATTGTTATCAGTATTAGGGATTGATTAAAAATAGGGGTTAGTTATAATTGTGGCAAAAAACCATTGTATTCTTACAGATGCAATGGTTTTTTTTATGCTAAAAAAAAATTAAGTTTTCGGCATTCTAATTCTAAAAGGTTATTTTTGTGGTTTACTTAAAAATTATGTACGTAGATTTTAATACACTTCCCGAAGAATCAAGAATTTGGATTTATCAGTCTAACAGAAAATTTTCTGATGATGAGATTGCTGAGATTGAAGCTTCCTTAAAAAATTTTATAGAAGAATGGACTGCTCATGGTAGTGGCCTTCATGCGTCCTTCGTGACAAAATACAATCGTTTTATCGTGTTGGCTATCGATCAGACAATTCACGCGGCAACCGGATGTTCTATTGATGCTTCGGTTGGATTTATCCAAAGTCTGGAGAAAAAATACGAAGTAGATTTATTAGACAAAATGAATGTTACTTTCAAATTAGGAGAACATATTTCGTACAAGCCGTTGATCGATTTCAAGAAAATGGCCAAAGAAAAAGCAGTTTCCGAAAATACTGTTGTTTTCAATAATCTCGTTAATACAATTGGAGAATGGCAGGATTTTTGGGAAGTTCCGGCTAAAGAAAGTTGGCATAACCGATTTTTTTAAGACAAGATCCAAGATTCAATAATCACCAAGTGTTTTTAAATGAGATATTTCCTTTTTATAATAGTTTTTATAAGCCAGTTTGCCTTTGCCCAGGACGAAATTTATTTCAATAACCATACGTTAGCGAGAGAGAAAGTCTGGGTAGACAGCATTTACAATCAACTTACTTTTGAGGAAAAAGTGGGCCAGCTTTTTATGGTTGCCGCTTATTCTAACAAAGATGCCGAGCATGTGAAGTCGATTGATAAACTTATAGAAGATTATAAAATCGGTGGTCTTATCTTTTTTCAGGGCGGGCCGATCCGTCAGGCAAAACTGACCAACAGATATCAGTCAAAATCAAAAATTCCTCTTTTTGTAGGTATTGATGCTGAATGGGGATTAAGTATGCGTCTTGATTCGACTTACCGCTATCCTTGGAATATGACCTTAGGTGCGGTTCAGGATCTGAAACTCATCGAAAAAATGGGTAAGCAGATGGCTAAGCAAACAAAACGTCTCGGACTGCAGTTCAATTTCGCTCCGGTTTTGGATATCAATACCAATCCGAACAATCCGATTATCGGGAATCGTTCCTTCGGAGAAAATAAAGAAAATGTTACTAATAGAGCATTGGCTCTGATGAAGGGAATTCAGAGTGAAGGAGTCTTTGCAACAGGGAAACATTTCCCGGGTCACGGAGATACCGCAACGGATTCCCATCATACCTTGCCATCTGTCAATTTTTCCAAAGAGCGTTTGAATGAGGTAGAATTTTATCCCTATAAAAAACTTTTCAAAGAAGGATTGGCAAGTGTTATGGTCGCGCATTTGAATGTTCCGAGTCTTGAATCAAGAGAAGGATATCCAACTTCAATATCTTATCACGTTGTTACCGATGTTTTGCAGAAAGAACTGGGTTTTAACGGATTGATTTTTACGGATGCCTTGAATATGAAGGGTGCCAGCAATTTCAAGCAACCCGGCGATATTGATCTGGAAGCTTTTCTCGCAGGAAACGATATTTTGCTTTTCGCGGAAAATGTTCCGGTGGCAGTGGATAAATTCTGTAATGCATATTATACTGACAGTTTAATTACTGATGCACGTTTAGAGCAGTCAGTTAAAAAGATCCTTAAGTATAAATTCAGATCCGGATTATCAAATTACAAGCCAATTGAGCTTAATAACCTATACGAAGATCTGAACGCACCGGAATATGAAGATCTGAATTATGAATTGTACGAAAGTGCCATAACCGTTTTAAAAAAGGAAGAAAACCACTTTCCTATCAAAAAAGTTGAAAACGAAAAAATAGCATATATTAAACTTGGTGATGATAAAAACCAGGCTTTTTTGAATTCGTTAAAAACCTATGCACCCGTGACCGAAGTTTATGTGGATAGTATTCACCTGCTTCTGAAGGAACTGAAAGGATATTCAAAAGTGATCGTCGGTTTCCATAAAGCAGACGGAGCATGGAAAAAACACAATTTCGAAACAAATGAGCTGGCACTTCTGGATTCGATTTCAAAGCATAACAATGTTACTTTAGCTGTTTTTGCAAAACCTTATACTTTGTTGCCGATTTATTATTTCGGAAATATTAAAAATGTAGTTCTGGCATATCAGAACAACGACATTGCTCAAACAGTTGCCGGAGAGATTATTTTTGGAGCTACAGAAGCAAAAGGTAAAATTCCGGTTTCTATCAATAATTTCTTTAAAGTTGGTGATGGCTTTAAAACAATCAAGACAAACAATATTTTGTCCTTTTCAACTCCGCAAAGAGTGGGGATGAATCCTAAAATACTATCGAAAATTGATATTCTCGCTCAAAAAGCTCTTGACGGAAATATGACACCGGGAATGCAGATTTTGGTAGCCAGAAGAGGAAAAGTGATTTATCAGAAATCATTCGGATATCAGGACTATACAAAAAAGGTGAAAGTGACAAATCAGGATGTTTATGATCTTGCTTCATTGACAAAAATCCTATCCACATTACCAAACCTGATGCAGCTTTATGACAGGCATAAGATAACTTTGGAAACAAAACTGGGTGATATGCTGCCGGTATTTGAAAATACAGATAAAAAAAATATTCATTTAAAAGAATTACTGACGCATCAGGCAGGATTGCAGGCTTGGATTCCATTTTACCAGTCAACGCTTGACAGTACAAAACATCCTTCCAAAAAATATTACAGAAAAACATATTCTTCTGAATTTCCATTACAGGTTTCCGAGAATTTATTTTTGAAAAGAACTTACAATGATACCATTATGAAACGTATCGCAGAGAGTAAACTGTTGCCAACGAAACAATACAAGTACAGCGACTTTACTTTTATAATTCTGAAAGAATATCTTGAAAAAACGTCACATCATTCACTGGATTATTTAAGTCAGAATAATTTTTATAAAACAATGGGGATGAGTACGATGACCTATAATCCGTTGAGAAAAATGGATATTAGCCTTATTCCTCCTACAGAAATGGATAACTATTTCAGATATACAAAAGTGCAGGGTTACGTTCATGATATGGCTGCCGCTATGCAAGATGGAGTAGGAGGTCACGCCGGATTGTTTTCAAATTCCATGGATGTTGCCAAAATGATGCAGATGTATCTGCAAAAAGGGCAGTATGGTGATCATGAATATTTTTCGGATAAAACATTTGATGTTTTCAATACTTGCTACTACTGCAGTACCGGAAACCGCCGCGGATTGGGCTTTGATAAACCGCAGCTGAGTGGGGAAGGACCAACATGTGGCTGTACTTCAATGTCAAGCTTCGGACATACAGGATTTACTGGAACCATTGCCTGGGCTGATCCGAAAGAAGAATTGGTTTATATCTTTTTATCGAACAGAACCTTTCCGAATGCCGCTGAAAACAAATTGTCGAAAGGAAATATCAGAGAAGATATCCAGAAAGTAATTTATGAATCGATTGTAAAATAATTTTTTTACATTAGATAAAAATTCAATTTTGATGCAATCAACAGCAAAAGCATCTCAGGAATATATTGAGTCGTTGCCGGAAGACAGACGAATAGCTATCGAAAAACTTCGTTCGGTAATTTTAAATAATCTGCCAAAAGGATTTAAGGAAACCATGGGTTATGGAATGTTAGGGTATGTAGTGCCACATTCGACTTATCCGAATGGTTATCACTGCAAACCTGAGACGCCGCTTCCGTTTTTGAATATTGCTTCTCAAAAGAATTTCATTGCAGTATATCATATGGGCATTTATTCCGACAAGAATTTGCTGGATTGGTTTACCGCCGAGTATGCAAAACGCGTCAAAACGAAATTGGACATGGGTAAAAGCTGTATCCGATTTAAAAAAATGGATCAGATTCCGTTTGATCTGCTTGGAGAATTGTTTCAGAAAATGACTGTGGAAGACTGGATTTCAAAATACGAGTCGATTTTAAATCAGAGTTCAAAACAACGTTAATATTATCTAAAAGTAAGGCAAACCCTTACTTTTTTGCTTTAAATTAGTGTCCACTTAAAACAAGAAAATGAAGATTGCAATCGTATGTTACCCGACCTTTGGCGGTAGTGGTGTTGTTGCTACTGAATTAGGCTTAGAGCTTGCCCGTCGCGGTCATGAAGTCCATTTTATAACGTACAGTCAGCCAGTTCGTTTAGCACTTTTAAATCCGAATATCCATTATCACGAAGTAAACGTACCGGAGTATCCGTTGTTTCATTATCAGCCTTATGAATTGGCATTGTCAAGTAAATTAGTTGATATGGTAAAGCTTCATAAAATAGAAGTTTTGCATGTTCATTATGCGATTCCTCATGCCTATGCCGGTTATATGGCTAAACAAATGCTGAAAAGCGAAGGGATAAAAATTCCGATGATTACCACTTTGCACGGTACGGACATAACTTTGGTAGGTAATCATCCGTTTTACAAACCCGCTGTGACATTCAGTATCAACAAGTCGGATTATGTTACATCAGTTTCCCAAAGTCTGAAAGATGAAACATACCGACTGTTCGATATTAAAAGGGAAATTGAGGTAATTCCGAATTTTATTGAAATAGGACAAGAACCAGGTGATTTCACTGGAGATTGTGAACGTTCTGTGATGGCAAACGAAAATCAGAAGATCATTACGCACATATCAAATTTCAGAAAAGTTAAACGCATTCCTGATGTTATTAAGGTGTTTTATGAAATCCAAAAGCAGATTCCGTCGAAATTAATGATGGTAGGAGAAGGGCCGGAGCGTGAAGTTGCCGAGCAAATGTGCGAAGACTTAAAAATCGAGGATAAGGTTATTTTCTTCGGAAACAGTAATGAAATTGACAAAATTTTAAGTTTTTCAGATTTGTTTTTATTGCCGTCTGAAACGGAAAGTTTTGGTTTGGCCGCATTAGAAGCCATGGCTAGTGGCGTCCCTGTTATTTCAAGTAATTCGGGCGGTTTGCCGGAAGTTAACAAACAAGGGTTTTCAGGTTATCTGAGTGATGTAGGCGATGTGGAATCTATGGCAAAAAATGCCATTTCAATATTAGCAGAAGATTCCGAACTGTTTAAGTTTAAGAGAAATGCTTTTGAACTGGCAAAGGAATTTGATATCATGAATATCATGCCTATTTATGAAGATCTCTACCAACGGGCTATAAAAAAGTTTAAATAAAAAAGGCTGTCTTTCTGGGACAGCCTTTTTTTTGATATTAAATTTTAGAAACGATATCTGGCACTTAAACCGAAATCGGCACCGTACGGATTGTCTCTTACGTCGTTATATTCAGAACTTACGTAAATTTCAGGACGTAAGTCGAATGAAAGCTGTAACGGAAAATCAAAATTGTATTCAATACCAATATCTCCTGTAGCGATTAAGAACGCGCCTGAATCATCGTGGTCATAATAGTAATCATGACCGTGATCGTGATAGTAGTGATCGCTGTTCCATAAACCGACTCCAATTCCAGGACCCGCGTACCATTTGAATCCTTTTTCAATGTTCCAAACCCACTGATAAATTCCCGTTAATTTTACGGCGTTATAGTGCTCTGAATCATTCCATCCGAAATCAAATTCAAGACGGTTTTTGGTAGATACCCATCTTTGGTAAGATACTTCGGCACCAAATCCATCGTTATCGCCTAAACGCAAACCAATAGCATTCTTTAATTTTTGTGCTTGTGCTCCATAGGATAATCCCATTAGCATTACTGTGGATAAGATTAATTTCTTCATAGGTAATTTGTTTTAGCGAATCAATATGTCTTTTTTCAGGCAATTGTTCCGCATAAGATTTGAGATTGTTTTTATTAGTTAACTCCCAAACGTCATTTTAATTAATTAATTGTGTGTATCTAAAAATTCTTCTTGCACACGTGTGTCTGTCGCAGGTATACCCAATTGCGTAGCCATACTTTCATTTATGGTGTACGTTGTAATCGTTTTAGAATAAGCTACACCGATACCGTCAGCCAAATATTGGGTAGAGGTTACAACATCCTGCGCCGGTAAAACAGTAACTGTGAAGCCTGACAATACTGTTGTTACAGTTACATTCAAGACAATTTTTGAAGTTCTCACGTTTGTATAAGTCTCACCTCTGGGAGTAGTAAAACTTGATAAGCTTTGACCTCCTTTAGATTTTAAAGTATAGTTTATTGTTAGAGGTAATCCTGAAACAGTTTGTTGGAATGAACCTGATTTTGTGGAAAGAACTTCGTCTGTGCCTGCATTTTTCTTGAAGATGATAAAGTCAACCAATGAAAGATCTAATCCGATTGGTAATTGCTGCCCTTGCGCTAATGATAACTCACCGGTTAGCAGTAGTTTGTTGTCTGATTCTCGTACACCATTGTTTCTTAAAGAAGAAGAGTAAAAGCCGGTAGCCACATCATCTTTGGTTTTGAATTCCTTATATGTTTTTCCTGACATGACGATATCACCATTTATGTATAATGAATCTCTGGTGTCAGGCATTGCTTCTTCAGCAACATCGTACGTCCAATATTTGCCCGTGCTTAACGGAACGGTAAAATTTGTATCGGGATTGTTGTTTCCGTCGTTGGAATCGTCGGAAGAACAGGAAAAAAACAGTCCGCTAGCGATAGCGGCTAATAGGTAGATTCTTTTTTTCATTTTTTTGGTTATTGATTAGCTTGGCTAATATAGTAAAAATGAAAAATCATCTTTATTTTTTTGTTAAAATATTTGTTAGACTTAGTTGCTCCGCAAGCTTTTCTTCAAATTGAAAATATTCTGTGTCTTCCTCCGGAATGCTGTTTCGTTCATGTCTGTACAGTTTCCATCTTTTTTTATTGTATTCCAATGCCGTTAGATTTTCGATCCAATCACCTGAATTAAGATAAGTTACCGATCCTTTCTTGTTCTGACGCTCTTCAATTTTTGGCTCGTGTATATGTCCGCATATCACGTAATCATAATGTTTGTCAATGGCCAGTTCGGATGCGGTAGTTTCAAAATCGGAGATGAATTTTACAGCTTTTTTGACACTGGCTTTTACTTTTTTGGAAAGCGAGTAAGGTTCTTTACCGATTTTTACCAGGCACCAGTTTATAAAACGGTTTAGTAAAATGAGGTAATCATAGCCCATTCCGCCGAGTTTGGCTATCCATTTTGCATGAGTAACGGAATTGTCAAAAATATCGCCGTGAAAAAACCATCCTTTTTTCCCGTCCATTTCCAATACCAATTTGTCGGTAATCGAGAAATTACCCATTTTGGTGTCGCTAAATTTGCGCAACATTTCATCATGATTTCCTGTAATATAATACACCTTGGTTCCTTTGGACGTAAAGTCGATAATTTTTTTGATAATTTTTAAATGTGATTTTGGGAAATATGATTTTCTAAATTGCCAGATATCAATGATATCTCCGTTGAGTATGAGTGTTTTGGGTTTGATTGTTTTTAGGTAGTCCAGTAATTCATGGGCGTGGCAACCGTATGTGCCAAGATGTACATCTGAAATGACAACAATTTCAACAGTTCTTTTTTTCAATGGCATGTTTTATTGCAAAAGAAGTAATTGAATATAAATTAGATGTTATTCAAATATTAAGGAATGTTTACTTGAGAAAGAAAAACGAGGCTTATTTTTAAATTTTATCTTGAAAAAACTTATATTTGTTTAAATAACAGCAAAAAATATGGCAGGAAACTCATTTGGAAATATTTTTAAACTGATGACTTTTGGAGAGTCACACGGGGAAGCCCTTGGCGGAATAATTGACGGATGCCCTCCCGGTATTGAATTGAACTTCGAAGGCATTCAAAAAGAAATGGAAAGAAGGAAGCCAGGTCAATCTGCAATTGTTACCCAACGTAAAGAGGCTGATGAAGTACAGTTTCTTTCCGGGATATTTGAAGGAAAAACTACCGGTACACCGATTGGATTCGTAATTCCGAACACTAATCAGAAATCAGATGATTATTCGCACATTAAAGATACCTATCGTCCCAGCCATGCCGATTATGTTTACGAAAAGAAATACGGAATAAGAGATTATCGCGGCGGTGGAAGAAGTTCTGCCCGGGAAACCGCGAGTCGTGTGGTTGCCGGGGCTATTGCCAAGCATATTATTCCGGAAATTAAAATCACTGCTTTTGTTTCGTCTGTGGGAGAGTTGTTTATTGATAAACCTTATCAGGAACTGGATTTTTCGTTAATTGAAAGTAATCCCGTGCGTTGTCCGGATATTGAGACTGCAGCCAAAATGGAAGAGTATATCAAAAAAATAAAAAAAGAAGGAGATACCGTTGGAGGAACAATTACCTGCGTGATACAAAATGTTCCTATTGGATTGGGTGAGCCTGTATTTGATAAGCTTCATGCGGAATTAGGGAAGGCGATGCTTTCCATAAATGCAGTTAAAGGTTTTGAATACGGAAGCGGATTTTGCGGTGCCAGAATGAGAGGCAGTGAACACAACGATTTGTACAACCCGGACGGGACGACCAAAACTAATTTGTCGGGCGGAATCCAGGGCGGTATTTCAAACGGGATGGATATTTATTTTCGGGTAGCTTTCAAGCCGGTTGCTACTTTAATCCAAAAACAGGAAGTATTGGACAATCAGGGAAATCTGCTCGAACAACAAGGTAAGGGCAGGCATGATCCTTGTGTTGTGCCAAGAGCTGTTCCTATTGTTGAAGCGATGGCGGCACTGGTTTTAGCGGATTATCATCTTTTGAGTATGCGATAGGGAGTTATTTCATTGAAATTTATTTGTAAAATTTGAAGTAGGTTTGTTTAAAGTTGATATTTTGTCGATTTTTTATGGTTTTTTAACGATAAGTTGTGTTAAAAAACTGTCAATTTGATAATTGATTAAGAAAAAAAAATTATCTTAGTGTAATCAACAAAAAAACTACTTTTATGAAAAAACTTTTACTTTTATCTTCATTATTCGTTTCATCACTTGGATTTTCCCAGGTAACACTTTTTCAGGATAGCTTCGATACATATACTGACTTCTTGATTACCGGTTTTGGACAATGGGGAAGTCTTGATTTGGATATGCTTAGTACATATACCGGAGGAACAGTAGCGGATCCTGCTTGGCCTAACGCCGGCGCGCCGCAGGCATTTCAGATTTTCAATCCAACCACAGCTTTGACCCAAAATGGGACGGGAAACTGTACAACTACGGAAAACCTTAATTTTACGCCAAGAACCGGAGCTAAATATGCCGCTTGCTGGGCAGGAGTTCCTTCATCAAACGGACAAACTGCTACTGCAAATAATGATTGGTTGATCAGTCCTCCTATCAGTTTAGTCGGAGCAACAGCACCACAGTTGAGTTTTTGGTATAAAGCTTTGTCAGATTGTTATGGTGCTGAAAAATTTACCATTGGAATTTATATCGGCAGCGGTAATCCAACGCAGTCTTCAGATTTTACACTACTTACACCGCTACCTGTTTCTGCGGCTACTTATACTGCCTGGACAGAACGTACTCAATCATTAAATACTTATATCGGACAGACAATTAGAATTGGTATCCACTGTATTTCTGATGACAGATACATGTTTCAGGTAGATGATTTTAAAGTTACTGCGACTACTTTAGCAACAGATAGTTTTGTTTCCTCTAAATTTTCGGTTTATCCAAATCCGGCAGACAATATCTTAAATGTTTCTAACAACGGTAATATTCAGATAAATAAAGTATCAATCACAGATATTAACGGTAGAACAGTTAAAGCAATGAATTTTGATGCTGTAAACGAAACTCAGATTGGTATCTCTGAATTAAATCAGGGCGTTTATTTTATGACTATTGATACTAACGAAGGTATTGTGACAAAGAAAATTATGAAAAAATAAGAATTTCGTTATATTTTAAAAAAAAAGCCTTGAATTTATCAAGGCTTTTTTTTTTAAATCTATAAAAAAATTATTTTTGATAAAATTAAATAAGAAAACTATGAAGAAAAAATTACTTTCATTACTGTTGCTTGGCTTAGGTGCAACAAATTGTGTTGAAGCACAGGTTTTTAAAGAGAACTGGGATGGGATAGGTCCTGGTATAGCGGGATGGACTCTGTATAATCAGGATAACCTTGCTCCGAATTCTGGCGTTAGTTTTGTAAATGCAGCTTGGGTAATGTACCCTGAGGAATTTGATAATAAGGTGGCAATGAGTACATCATGGTATACACCAGCTGGTACTTCGAACGATTGGTTAGTATCTCCTGCAATTGTATTGCCTGCAGGTACAAACAAGTTGTATTGGGATGCTCAATCATATGATGCAACTTATAAGGAGTCATATAAAGTGTATATTTCAACTACAGGAAATGCTGTTGCTAACTTTACAACAGAGTTGTTTTCTCAAGGTAACGGTACCACTGGGTCTACCGGCGAAAATATAACATGGACAAGAAGATCCGTAGATTTATCTGCGTATGCCGGACAGACAGTTTACATTGCGTTCAGAAACTTTTCAACTGATATGTTTTTGTTAGGTTTAGACGATATCAGCATTATGAATCATGCAACTTGTACAGCTCCTGACAGAGTAGCTTCTGCAACTTCAACAAACACTACGGTTACTCTTAACTGGAACGCTGTAGCTGGTGCTGCTGGCTACGATTTGGCAATTGGTACTGCTGGTTTTACACCAACAACAGCGACAAATACATCACCAACAAATTCATATACTTTTACTGGTTTGACTGCTAACACAAGATATCAGGTATATGTAAGAAATTCATGTGGTAGCATGTGGATGGGGCCTTACTCTGTATTCACGTCTAGAAACTTACCTTACACATACGGATTTGAAACACTTCTAGCTAATGGAGGATTTGAAGCAGATGGATGGTCAGGAGATTTCTCATTAAACAATACTGCAGGTGCTGCATTTTATGCTGACGGAGTTCAAATGGTATTCAGTAATTCGTCACAAACAGCTGCTACAAACAGATGGTTGTTTTCAAGACCTGTTACTTTAGCGGCAGGAGAGCAAGTTACTATGAAATTCTCAACACGTTCAACCAGCGCAGCTATACCTAATACATTATTAGCTAAAGTTGGAAATGCACCAACAACAGCAGCTCAGACAACAACATTATCTACTGTAAATGTTATTGGAACTTCTTTTGTTGAAACAACGGCTAATTTCACTGCTCCAAGCGCAGGAGTTTATTATTTCTCATTCAATCATAACAATGCAGCAACTACTGGTGGCGCAACATCTTTAGTTTTGGATAAAATTGTTATGACTACAAACTTAGCTACAAATACTTTTGTATCAACTAAATTGTCAGTTTATCCTAACCCTGTTAACAACGTTGTAACTGTTACTAACGATGCTAACGTGCAAATCAATAAAGTAGCTATTACTGATATTAACGGAAGAACAGTTAAAACTCTTGAATTTAATGGTGTTACAGAAACTCAGATCAATGTTTCAGATTTAAATTCAGGAATTTATTTCATGAACATAGATACTAATGAAGGTATTGCAACTAAAAAGATAATCAAGAACTAAAATCTGGATTAGATAAATAAAAGAAAAGCCCTGAAATTTCAGGGCTTTTTTTATTCTAAGAATTTAGCTTTTATTTCCGGTCCGGGAACCATACAGCTTTCTTTTTTACCGTACCATTTATAACGGTTTCGTGCTACAAAATCATATGCGATGTCAGTCAGCCACTTCGGGAAAATTGAAAATATCCCCAAAAGAGAATAGATTCCACCAATGGTATTTGCTATTTCAAACGCAGCTTCCGACTTAATATGATAAGCGACACCCGGCTCATACAAAATTATGCTGTCTGTCTTTGCTGTGTCTAAACCGATATAGCGAGCAATTTCTCTTCCCAAATCTGATTGCAATGATACAAATCTGAAAATGTCTTTTTTATCCCGTTTAATTACTATTTGTACCGTTACATCGCACAAATTGCAAACGCCGTCAAAGAGTATGATTTTTTTATCTTTCGGTAATTCCATGTTATTTCATTCGTTCAACCAGTTCCAGGTTCTCTAAATCCACTTTTGAAGTGAAAAAACCATAGTTTACAGTGGCTTTCTTTTTTTCAATCGAATCAATGGTTCCAACGGCTTTTCCGTCAATCATTCTTACCCGATCTCCAACTTTCAAAGGAATTTTCGGTTTGTTGGCTTCTTCTTTCTGGGCTTTGGCTTTTTTCTCTTTCTTTTCTTTACGGATTTCCTCTACTTTTTCTTTTACTTCTTCAACAACTTGTTTTTCAATTACTTCTTTGGCTTTTTTCTCTTTAGCAGTGATCTTTTTTCGTTTTGAATTTTCAATTTCGACCATCTTTAAAAACTCTCCGATGAGTTCTTTTTTATTCTTGTTGCTGAAGTACTTTTCAGAAATATCATCCATTTTTTGTCCCATGTATATCAGACGCTGATTCGCATCAAACATTTCCTGATAACTCTCCAGTTTCTGCTGAATCTTTGTATTGATGTTCTCCATCTTCTTACTTTCCTCACGTGCACGGATTTCCTCTTCTTTTAAATTCTGAGAAGTTTTTTCCATTTTGGAACGTTCTTTCTGAAGATTGGCAATAGTCTTGTCAAAACGAACTTTGTCACCTTCGATTTTTTTCTTTGCACGATTGATCAAACCGAATGGGATTCCGTTTTTCTGAGCCACTTCAAAAGTGAATGAACTTCCCGCCTGACCCAAATGAAGCTTATACATCGGCTCTAAAGATTTTTCATCAAAAAGCATGTTGGCGTTGATGGCAAAAGGCAATTCATTCGCTAATATCTTCAAATTAGTGTAATGGGTCGTAATGATTCCGAAAGCTTCCCTGTGATAAAACTCCTCCAGGAAAACTTCCGCTAAAGCTCCTCCCAGTTCAGGATCGGAACCGGTTCCAAATTCATCGATAAGGAACAACGTTTTTGAATTGCATTTTTTCAAAAAGTAATTCATGTTCTTTAATCGGTAGCTATACGTACTTAAATGATTTTCAATGGATTGATTGTCGCCAATGTCCGTAAGTATGCGATCGAATAAAAATGTTTCACTGCGCTCATGTACCGGAATCAGCATTCCGCTTTGTAGCATTAGTTGCAATAAACCGATCGTTTTCAAGGTAATACTTTTTCCTCCGGCATTCGGACCCGAAATCACAATGATCCTGCTTTCGTTTTCAAGTTCGATGGTTTGCGGATAGGTTGGTACATCTTTCTGTTTGTTATTCAACAATAGGATAGGATGGAAGGCATCTCTGAATAACAACCTTTTTTCCTCGGTAATTTTTGGCAATAATCCGTTTATTTTATTGGCATAACGCGCTTTTCCGGATACAACATCAATATCACTTAAAAAATCCTGATACTGTTTTAGCAGTTCAAGGTGTGGACGGATGACATTGGTTAATTGTTTTAGAATGCGAACGATTTCTTCTTTTTCTTCATATTCCAGATTATTCAATTCTCTTGAATAACGTAACGTGGCTTCAGGTTCGATATAAGTAATGCTTCCGGTTTTGGAATTCCCTAAAATGGTTCCTTTTACTTTTCTTCTGTACATCGCCAAAACGGCTAATACACGTCTGTTGTCAACAATAGTTTCTCTGATATCGTCTAAATAACCCAAACTGTTATAGCTCGATAAAGCCGCAATAAAACTATGGTTTATTTTTCCGCGAACAAGATTCATGCTTTTTCGGATTTCAACAAGTAACGGAGAAGCATTATCTTTGATTTCTCCATATTTGTCGACTACTTCGTCCACTTTCTGAATGATGAATTTCGTTAATTCAACTTCAGAAGCTCTCTGGTTTAATTTCGGATAATAGTCCTCAAACTTTTTAAGAAAGACCAATAAACTGTTAGTGGTTTCTGAAATTGTGGCAATCTTTCTGAAACTGCCAACTTCCAGAAAACTGTCTTCAATGGCAAGGAATTTTATTTCGTTTGTAATCTCGTCGAAATAGTGATTCGGAATTGCATTATTGTTGGAATAAGAAGAAACATATTCGGAGGTCTGCAATAAAGCATCCATCAATGCTTCCTTATCATTGAAAGGTTTTATTTCTAAAGCTTTTTGTTTACCGATTTCCGTGTTGCACAGTGCCGAAATGGTTTCTAAAACTGTATTGAATTCTAAATCTTGTAATGTTTTGGTATTTATTGAAATCATCTTATAGCATCAAAGCCTCAAAGTTACAAAGTAGTGGAATTAGAAAGTGATTATATTTGTAAAAAATTAGCAAATGTTTGTCGGACCCATTCATTCTTCCTGGCAGGAATTTTTTAATACCGAGTCACAAAAGAAGTATTTTGTTGACCTGATGCTGTCTGTAGATGAAGAATATCAAAATCATATTTGTTTCCCGCCGAAAGAATTAATTTTTAATGCGTTCAAACACTGCGGTTTGGGTGATCTGAAAGTTGTTATTATCGGGCAGGATCCATATCATGGGGATGGGGAGGCGAATGGATTGTGCTTTTCGGTTAATGATGGTGTACCGATTCCTCCATCTCTACGCAATATATTCAGAGAAATAAACGACGATTTCGACAGCATTTTTTTTCCGACTTCAGGGAATTTAGAGCGATGGGCCGATCAGGGAGTATTGCTTTTAAATGCCGGGTTATCCGTTCGGAAGGATTTAGCTAACAGTCACAAACATTTAAAGTGGAATCTTTTTACGGATGCTGCTATCAAGAAAATTTCCGATGAAAAAGAAAATATTGTTTTTTTGCTTTGGGGTGGATTCGCCCATAAAAAAGGGCTGAAAGTTGATCGTACAAAGCATCTTGTTCTAGAAAGCGGCCATCCGTCACCTTTAAGCGCAAATCAGGGTAAATGGTTTGGTAATAAGCATTTTAGCAAAGCCAACGCCTTCTTGAAGAAAAATGGAAAAACAGAAATTATATGGTAAAAAAATCCACCGGTGCGGTGGATTTTTTTTGTATTTAGTTTACCGTAAAGTAATAATAACCTTCATTGTTCGTATTATTAGCATTCGTAGTAATCCTAACTGAAGTTTCATTTTCAGGGTTATTGGAAATCAAATCAGTGGATGCGATTCCGGTATAACTCTCACCGAAAGCTAATCGATAATTCCCTGCTGAATTCAAAGGTTTAGCTACATCACACTTATAAGTCTCGGTACCCGATTGGTAATGGGCTGCTGCTACACTGTATTCGTCCTGATTGTTAAAAACAGAAGTCCAAACCCCCGGAGAAGTTTCCTTTTCGATACGGTATGCGAATTCAAAGGACTCTGCTTTGCTTGTTTTATAGATATCTAACGGTTCTGTAAAACCGTCTTCCTGCAAATATCTTGAAAAGTCAGTATGGAACGAAACATTATCACCAACAGCATAGCTGGACGGAGTGTCGATGGTTATCAAATCCGGAACCGATACATAAGCTGCATTGTAAAATTCATCATCTCCATTGCATGAAACTAAGCAAAGTATCCCTAAAACGGCTATTGCGAATAATTTTATTTTTTTCATCTTAATTGCTTATTAAAATCTGTAACCAAAATTTGCACCAACTCGCTCAACATATTTCGGACTAATTTCCATATTTGTAATGTTTCGTCCTGATCCGACAAAGACCTCAATTCCGAACTTTTCCTTAATATACAATTTGTATCCTATCGCAGCGCCAAGAGCAAAAGCGGTATAATTGTTTTCAGTAGCTTCCCAATATCCGTAACCGTTTTCGACAAAACGTTCCAATTCGCGGTATTTTCCTCCGTTCACAGATGCAAAGGCTTCGATAAAATAGTAGCTGACCTTACTTTTTGAAAGCGAATAACGAACAAAGGGATTCACTTCATATTGCGGTAAAGTCTTGTTATAACCTTTGTCAAAATCATCTTCTTTTTTATTGCTTTTGGATAAAACACCACTAACACCAACTGAAAAATCATCGTTCAGAAAACGTTCGTAACTGATATGGAATTTTGACATAATCAGCGAAACCACATCAATTTTAATTTCATTTTTTTTGAACTCGAATGGTTTTACGGTTCCTGTTGCAGTTGAATCCTGAGCAGATGCCAATTGAAAAAAGAGTAAAGCTCCCAGAAAAGCTATTTTGTTCATAGTAGATTTTTTATTAAAGGATGGTAAATATAACAAAAGGTTGCTTAATTCAAAGTTAGGGCACCCAGAATTTCTTCGCTCATAAAAGGTCCACCGGGATATTTTGCCGTATAGTCCAGATTCAGCCAGATCTGACCGCGTTCATCTATATGGTAATGTAATTCCTTGCCCTCACTTTCCTGTTTAAAAAGCACTTCTTTAACGAGGTAGTTAATATTTTCAAGATCGGATTTATTTCCTATCAGCATTTCCGGATATAAATGCCCTCCGGTATGAATAATACGAGGTGTTCCGCCGATCGCGCGAACAAGAGCCGACATCAGAATCGCATGATCATCACAATCACCTGAGAAATGCTGTAACGATTCGCTGGCGTACGCAATGTATTCTTTTCCTTTGGGATCATTAACATAATTCCAACGATTGCGAACTTCGGTGAAAGCAGCAAAACATTGAATAATCTGACGGTATTGTTTGAAACCCCTAACATGATTAAAATGTTTGGTTGTGGTCATGAGCGCAAAATTTCTGACTTTAGGATTGTCGAAATCTACGGCGTCAATAATCTTACTTTTGTTAGGGAAAGGAAGCAGTTTTGAAATGATTATGTCTTGCGGATTAGGATCTTCCGCCATCGAATAAACCATAGATCTGTAATCTTCAAACACGGCATTGAATCCGTAGCCTCCGAAAACAGTTCCCCATGCCAAAGCAATCAGATACAGGAAAATGCAAATGATTATCACAGTTTTTAGCATTCTCAAAATCAACTGAATGGCCACCAATATAATCAGGAAAAGCAAAATCCTGTCGGATTGTATCCACCATTCGGGATCTATTAAATTCTGGTGAGCAATGATAAATACAGGGACGGCGATAAGAATGTTCAGTAGAAAAATAACAACAGTATCCCATGGCTTCGGTAAAGAAAACCTGTCTCTTAATTGTTTAAGTCTTGGGGGAATTGTTGGAATCATCAGACCGTTTCCTTCACTATTTTATTTTACAACCGATTCGTAACCGCGTTTATCCGCAATCAAATTTAAATCAAATAATTGATTTTGAACTTTTTCGAAGGTTGGTTTATCCAGTTTTTTTTGAGACCAGCGTGTCAGCTTCAGCCATTCCTGAATATCGTTTAGCTTTTGGTTATATTTTGTTGATAATGTTCTGTCGATGCTTGGAATATCTTTAAATTCAATAGTAGTATTATTGATGATTTCCAAAATCTGTTCTACAACATGTTTGTTGGATTGCAGGAATTCATTTCGAACCGCAATCACGAAACAGGGCCACGGAGTAGGACAGTCGGCAATTCTTCTGAAAGTTCCGTTGTCCACCAAAGGTTTTGTCATGAATCGTTCCCACATGAAATAATCCGCAGTACCGTTTGATAAAGCTTCGACCGCACCATCAATAGTATTAACGATTTCAAGCTGTAAATCAGTATTCCAATTTTGATTTTTAGCATTTACGATTGCCATTAAATGTGAACCGGAGCCCAATCTGCTGATAGCTACTTTTTTATTTTCCAAATCGGATAATTCCTGGAAATCAGATTTTGCATCCACATGAATTCCCCAGATTAGCGGTGATTGCACGTAAACCTGAACTATTGAACTTTCGTTTCCGGCAGCAATATCTTTTATAATTCCTTCGGTCAGGATTACGGCCATATCGGTAGTTCCTTCACGAAGCATCTGGCACATTTTTCCGGTACCTTCCGGAACGTCTGTCCATTGTAAATCGATATCCACTTCATCAAATTCACCATTTTCCATGCACAAATGCCATGGTAAATTAAAATGTTCGGGAACGCCTGCTATTCTTATTCTTTTCATATTTGCTTAACTATTTTTATTCTCTAAATCATACCAGTTCCATACAATTCCGTCTTCCGTGTATTGATCTGTTAACTGCATTCCAATTTTTTGCAGAATTCGGTTTGAAGCCTCGTTTTCTGCTTGAGCTGAAGCTGTCATTGTTTTGATTTTCATAGTGTTGAATCCATAAGTCAGCCAGGCAAAAGAAGCTTCGGTCGCATACCCTTTTCCCCAGAACGGTTCATCTAACCGGTATCCGATGTCATAAAAATTGATTCGGCCGTTCAGTTCCTTATCGTTGTATTTCAGACCTGCCCAACCGATAAATTCATTGGTTTCTTTTAAAACAACGGCAAATCTTCCTATGCTGTAATCGATGTATTGCTGTCGTACGTATTCGATTATTTTTCGTGTTTCATCTATGGTCTCCGTTGGTTTGTTCCAAAGATATTTGTGAACATTCGGGTTGGAGTCCATTTTGAACATCGCTTCAGCATCGGAAAGCAATAGTTCCCGCAATAATAAACGTTCTGTTTCTATGATTAGATTCATGTTATTTTGCTTTTAAATCTGAAATAATAATTCTGAAACCATCGGGATCAAGAAACATTTTACCGTTGTTGTTCCAATAACCATTTTTTGAAGCAATAGTTGATATGTTGCTTTCTAATAATTTATTAATCAATCTATTGTATTCTTTAGGTGTTTCCGGATATAAAACTGTGATGTCGTCTTCATCAGAAAAATGATCAGCTTTAACATCGGATTGTGTGAATTCGAAATGCCAGTCTGAATCCTTTCTTCCGATGAAAATTCCATTGTAATTATCATGATTTTCAAAACTACCTAGCAGCTCAAAACCTAAAATATCTATGTAAAATATTTTGATTTTTTCAAGGTCATCAGTGTGTCGGGCAATTCTCAACTTCATTTACTTCGCTAATTTATTCAAAACGTAAATAATCAATGCATCGACTCCTTTGTAAGGATCTTTACTGAAAGTTCCATTGGCGCGATTTGCTATGATTGCATTCATTGACAAAGTCTCGTGTCCCAGCAATTTTCCTAAGCCGTAAATGGCGGCAGTCTCCATTTCAAGATTCGTCATCCGGATTCCTTTGTAATTGAAGTTGTCCATTTTGCCGTTTAACTGCTCATCCTGAATGTTCAAACGCAAAACACGTCCTTGCGGCCCGTAAAATCCTCCTGCAGTTCCGGTAAATCCTTTATAGGTCAAATCGCTTTCGACTAGTTTTGACAATTTTTCGCTTCCTTTCACAACATAAGGTCTTCCTTTTCGTAAATCCCAATTAGTATGACTGATGAACGCATCTTCAATTTCATTATCTGTAACAGCATCAATCAAATAGGAGCGAAGCATATTGTCTAAACCGATGGCATATTCCGACATGACAATACTGTCTACCGGAATGTCAGCCTGCAAAGAACCGGATGTTCCGATACGTACAATGTTTAAAACCGTCAAATCGTTTTTTGGCTTGCGCGTGTTCAAATCGATGTTCACCAAGGCGTCCAACTCATTCATAACAATATCAATATTGTCCGGACCGATTCCCGTTGATATGACTGTCAATCGTTTGCCTTTGTATGTTCCTGTTTGGGTCTTAAACTCTCTTTTTTGGGTTGAAAATTCAATGCTGTCAAAGTGTTGTGTGATTTTTTCTACACGGAATTGATCACCAACGAAGATGATATCATTTGCTATATTTTCCGGTTTAAGGTTTAAGTGATAAACACTTCCGTCCGGATTTAAAATTAATTCTGATGATTTTATATCTGCCATAATCTTTATGGATTATTTAGTTTCTGAGTTACTTAGTTGTGTGTTTTTTAGTAGCTCAATTACGACTGCGACTGTAAACTGATTTATCACCCACCAACGCGTTTCACTTTAAAACCTTTCTCCTTAAGGATTGCCATGATTTTATCGCGGTAATCTCCTTGGATAATAATGGATTCGTCTTTAAAACTTCCGCCTACGCTGAGTTTCGTTTTAATTTCTTTCGCTAATATTTTAAAATCTTCGATGTCACCTTCGTAACCTTCAATGATGGTTGTCGCTTTCCCTTTTCGCTTTTCATACTTACAGATTAATGGTTCTTTTTGAATGAAAAGTGTATGCTCTTCTTCGTGAACTTCTTCCGGTTCATTAGAAGGAACATGGTCCGGAAACAGGTTTTTTAGTTGGTCTTGTAAATCCATTTTTTTATAGAACGCTGATGAAACGGATGTTTCAACGCGGATTTAAATTGTTACTTTTCTAGTTTTACGATTATTCTGAAATACTTTTCTTTTGAATTCAGGCTTCTTTCCGAAATTCAAAAGTAATCCCACTTCGCAATCTGTTGCTCGAAGATAATTTAGAAGTTGGAATTCGAATTCTTCGACTATATAATCACATGCTTTTAATTCTAAGATAATACTATTGTTAACGATCAAATCTGCATAATAGTCGCCAACGGCTTGACCTTTAAAATAAACAGTTAATTTTTTCTGTGGAACAACCTCAAGCCCGCGTTTTTTTAATTCTAAATATAATGCATTTTGGTATACTTTTTCTAGAAAACCATAGCCTAACTCATTGTATACTTCGTAAAATGTTTTTATAATTTCATTGGTTAATTCTTTGTGTAATAGCTGCATATATCTGTTTTTATCTGCGTTGAATCAATTTATCAGTATTATCCGCGTCCAATATAAAGTCGTAACCTTCAAAGTTATTTAAAAATTAAATTCCAAACCCCAATTTTACTTGGAATTTGGAATTTATAACGATAATCTTAGGATGTTTATTTTTTGATCAATCCTAAATCAACTAAACGCTCATATAAGAAATCACCTGCAGTGATATCCTCGTAAAGTTTAGGATGATCCGCATCGATGCAATTGTCCAGACAGTTCAAAGGCATTTCACTGATAGGATGCATAAAGAACGGAATAGAAAAACGGGATGTACCCCATAATTCCCTAGGAGGATTAACTACCTGGTGGATAGTTGATTTCAGTTTGTTATTAGTATGACGTGATAACATATCACCTACGTTGATAACCAATTCATCCGGTTCTGCAATAGCATCGATCCATTGTCCGTCATGGTTTTGTACCTGTAATCCTTTCCCTTGCGCTCCCATTAAAAGTGTAATCAGGTTGATGTCGCCATGAGCAGCAGCGCGAACCGCACCATCTTTAGGTTCATCAGTGATTGGAGGGTAGTGGATAGGTCTTAAAATACTGTTACCGTCTTTGATGAAGTTGTCAAAATAAAATTCGTCCAATCCGATATAAATCGCCAAAGCACGCAGAACATAAACTCCGGTTTTTTCCAACATCTGATAAGCTTCTTTGCCAACCGAGTTGAATTTTGGTGATTCTTCAACAATAACATTTTCAGGGTATTCCGATGCATATTTTGAACCCTTGCTTACATACTGCCCAAAATGCCAGAATTCTTTCAAATCTCCGGCGGAACGCCCTTTAGCATGTTCTTTTCCGAAAGAAACATAACCTCGCTGTCCTCCGATACCCGGGATCTCATACTTGCTTTTTACTTCTAAGGGAAGGTTGAAGAAATTGCGAACTTCACTATAAAGTTCATCTACTAATTTGTCATCTAAGAAATGACCTTTTAATGCTACGAAGCCGATTTCTTCGTAGGCTTTTCCGATTTCATTTACAAATTTTTGTTTACGTGCCGGATCATCCGACAGGAAATCACGTAAGTCAACACTAGGAATGTTTTGCATTGTACTTAGTTTTTGTTAATAAGATTTTCGGTTTGAAACCGTTATAAAAACAAATGTATAGAATAAAATCTGGAAAAAAAGAATAAAATATCCAACAAATCGAAAGTTTATGAAAGCTTAAACTTGGAACGGATTGATTTATTGTAAATAAAATATCAAACAAATTGGCCTGAAACTGTTATTTTTTATACTTTTGGGAGCGTTTAAAAAAGCACAATACCATGAATTTTGACAGAAAGAATCTGACCAACGAACAATTATTAGATTTATATAAAAAATTAATCAAGCCAAGATTAATTGAAGAGAAAATGCTTATTCTTATCCGTCAGGGTAAAGTTTCCAAATGGTTCTCCGGAATTGGTCAGGAAGCTATTTCTGTCGGGATTACTTCAGTTCTTGATAAAGACGAATACATTTTGCCGATGCACCGTAATTTAGGTGTATTCACAACCAGAGAAATTCCTTTACACCGTTTGTTTTCACAATGGCAGGGAAAGCGCAACGGATTTACAAAAGGACGTGATCGTTCGTTCCATTTTGGTACTCAGGAGTATAACATCATTGGGATGATCTCGCACCTTGGTCCGCAGATGGGCGTTGCAGACGGTATTGCTTTAGCGAACAGATTAAAGAAGAACGGTAAAGTAACCGCTGTATTTACAGGTGAAGGTGCTACTTCGGAAGGTGATTTCCACGAGGCACTGAATGTAGCTTCGGTTTGGGATTTACCGGTTTTATTTGTGATTGAAAATAACGGCTACGGATTATCCACTCCAACTAACGAACAATACCGTTGTGAGCAATTGGCAGACAGAGGTGTGGGTTATGGAATGGAAAGCCATGTGGTAGACGGTAATAATATCTTAGAAGTTTATAATCTGATTTCAGAATTGAAAGCTTCCATGATCGAAAACCCGCGTCCGGTGTTGTTGGAGTTCATGACGTTCCGTATGCGCGGACACGAAGAGGCGAGTGGTACCAAATATGTTCCTCAGGAATTGATGGACATGTGGGCAATTAAAGATCCGGTTGAAAATTATCGTAAATATCTAAAAGCGAATGCTGTTTTATCAGATGAAGATGATGATGCTTTTAGAGCAGAAATTAAAAAAGAAATCGATACGGATTGGGCTAAAGTTCAGGAAGAGCCTGCTATTGTAGCGGATCTGAATGAGGAATTGAACGATGTTTACGCTCCGTACGCATTTGAAAATATAGAACCGAAAGGTGAAAACGAGAATATCCGTGTAATTGATGCGATTTCACAAGGATTAAGTCAATCGATGGAACGTCATCCTAATTTAGTGGTGATGGGACAAGACATCGCGGAATATGGTGGGGCTTTCAAAATTACGGAAGGATTCGTAGATAAATTTGGTAAAGACCGTGTTCGCAACACACCAATCTGTGAAAGTGTAATTGTTTCTGCAGCCAACGGATTATCAATCAACGGACACAAAGCAGTTGTGGAAATGCAGTTCGCGGATTTCGTATCGACAGGATTCAACCCAATTGTAAACTTATTGGCAAAACAACACTACCGTTGGCAAGAGAAATCCGATGTGGTAGTGCGTATGCCTTGTGGAGGAGGGACCCAGGCAGGACCGTTCCATTCACAAACAAACGAAGCGTGGTTTACCAAAACTCCGGGATTAAAAGTGGTTTATCCGGCATTTCCTTATGATGCAAAAGGATTGTTGGCAACAGCAATTAATGATCCAAACCCGGTAATGTTCTTCGAACATAAATTATTGTACAGAAGTATTTATCAGGATGTTCCGAAAGATTATTATACGTTGCCGTTAGGAAAAGCGTCTTTACTTAAAGAAGGTAATGATGTAACGATTATTTCCTTTGGTGCGGGTGTTCACTGGGCTTTGGAAACTCTAGCTAAAAATTCTGAAATTTCAGCTGATTTATTGGATTTAAGAAGTTTGCAGCCTTTGGATTGGGAAGCGATTTATACTTCGGTTAAGAAAACAAACCGTGTGATCATTCTGCAGGAAGATTCTTTGTTTGGAGGAATTGCAAGTGATATCTCATCAATGATCATGGAGAACTGTTTCGAGTATTTGGATGCTCCGGTAAGACGAGTGGCAAGTTTGGAATCGGCAATTCCGTTTATGAAATCGTTGGAAGATCAGTATTTACCGAAAGAGCGATTTGAAAAAGAGCTATTAGAGCTGTTAGAATACTAATTTTATCACTTACAGAAGCAAAAAGCCATAATTACCAGTTATGGCTTTTTGCTTTTTATCCAGAGCGAAATCCGTCATGTTGTTGTGCTTGTCGGACTTAACTGTTTTTTGATTTTCCTGTAAGAAAAATTAGGTCGATTTGTTTTAAAACAACGGGAAAAATAACAAAAAATAAATTTAAGATTACAAATTATAGTCTATATTTAGCACTTAAAAATATAAAATTAACCTATGGCTATAAATTTACAAAAAGGGCAGAAAATAGAACTTGGTTTATCTAAAATAACCATCGGATTAGGTTGGGATCCCAATGAAGGAACCGGATTTGATTTTGATTTGGATGCTTCGGCAATTATGATCAATGAAAGCAGAAAACTGATCGGCGAAGAATATTTTGTGTTTTACAATAACTTAAAATCTCCGGATGGTTCACTTGAGCATACGGGTGACGATCCAAACGGTAAAAGCAGTGATGGCGCTGATGATGAAGCGATCCGAGTTGATTTGGATAGAGTGGATCCGAACGTAAATGAAATCCTTTTTGTAGTTACAATCGCCGATTTTGAGAACAGAAAGCAAAACTTCGGACAGGTACGAAATTCCTATATCAGAATTGTAGATGAGACCGCAAATGTCGAAATTGCAAAATACGAACTTGATGAGGATTTCTCAATTGAAACCGGTATTGAATTTGGACGTTTATACAAAAGAAGCGGGCAGTGGAAGTTTGAGGCATCGGGAATCGGGTACAGAGCAGATTTAGGTTTCTTTCTTGAAAAATATTATTCGGGCGAAATCATCAAGTAGTATAAGCTAAAAGAAAATATTTTTGAAAATAAATTATAAAAATTATAAGCACATTTCGTTTGATCTCTGGTTAACGCTTATACGATCTAACCCTGAATTTAAACAGAAGCGAAATACTTTATTCAGGGATTTTTTTGAGATCGAAAGCACTATTGAAAAAGTGGCTGAGAAAATCAGATATTATGATGTATTGTGCAACAATATCAACGAAAAAACCGGACTTAACCTTGATACAAATGAAATTTACTGTTTGATTTTAGGTTCGTTGGATGTTGAGTTGAAAAATATCAATACGGACAAACTGAATACGTTTTACGTTGAATCGGAGAAGTTATTTCTGGAGAATATGCCGACGCTGATTTATCCGGACATTCAGGAAGTTTTAAAAAATATAAAGGAAGAAGGCATAACAACAAATATTTTGAGTAATACCGCTTTTATAAAAGGATATACGCTCAATAAAATGCTATCTTTTTATGATTTGGAAAAGTATTTCACGTTTAAGATTTATTCCGATGAATGTGGTTTTTCAAAACCAAATCTTGAAATATTCCGATTGGTTTTTGATAAGGTAAATTTATCCGCTCCTGTTTCCAAATCGGAAATTTTACATGTGGGAGACAATGTAGCAGCGGATTATAATGGTGCAAGGGAATTTGGATTTGAGGCGTTGTTGGTATAAAATAAATAATTGATTAAAGTGAATAAAACATACAGTTTACATAAGATTACAAGTCAGGAAATTTGTCCTTTTAATGAGGATCACTACAGTTGGTTCAAATTTGGAGACAAACACTATGCAGAACAATTTGCCAATGATTTATTTGAGGGTTTTATCGAAAAATATGGCGACCTGATTCTTTCACAGGAAGAGATAATAATCTTACCAAGTCCTTATTTATCAATCCCTACAGCTTCCAATTTTTTATGCCATTATTTCAAGAAAAGGCTGAATACGTTTTTATTTAAAAATGAGAGGAAAGCTTCCTTGGAATCAAAGATCTACAGGAATCAAACCTATGTTACCGATTATGGGAATCTTGATTTCGAACAAAGGGTGAAATTGATTTCGAATGACACCTATTATATGGACCGGAATTTCATTGAGGGCAAATTCTGCATTTTTGTTGATGATATTAAAATCACCGGAAGTCATGAACATACGATCAATAAAATTTTAAATCAGTATAATATACAAGGGGATTTTATTTTTGTGTATTTTGCGGAGCTGGTAAATAAAGAAATTCATCCAAAAATCGAAAATCACTACAATTATTTTACGATTAAAGGGGTCAAGGAAATCGTTACTGTAATTAACCGAAACAGTTTTCAGTTTAACACGCGCATCATAAAATACATTTTAAATTTAAACAGGGAAGATTTCAGTTTTTTGATCGCAAACATTTCAAGCGAAAGAAGCGATGAACTTTTTCATCTTGCAATAAGTAACAATTATCATCAGATATTGGAATATAAAGAAAATATTAATTTAATAAAAATCGGATAAAAACATGGCTATTAATTTACAGAAAGGACAGCGCGAAAGTATTAACGCTCCGAAATTCACAATCGGATTAGGTTGGGATACTAACCAGACATCAACAGGTGCGAGTTTTGATTTGGATGCTTCAATATTTATTTTAGGTGGAGATGGAAAACTGTTGTCAGATTCCCATTTTATCTTTTATAATAATCTGAAATCTCCAAACGACGCTGTAATCCATACCGGAGATAACTTAACAGGAGAAGGTGACGGAGATGATGAGCAGATTTTGGTTGATTTATCAAAAATAGAAAGCACTGTAAATGAAATTTGCGTTGTGGTAACAATCCACGATGCGGAAGCCAGAAAACAAAATTTTGGACAGGTTCGTAATTCCTTCATCAGAATCATGGACGGAGCAACCAATCAGGATATTGTAAAATATGAATTGGATGAAGATTTTTCAATCGAAACCGCGGTTGAATTCGGAAGAATATACAAACGCAACGAAGAGTGGAAATTTGAAGCGGTAGGAAATGGGATGAAAGGCGGATTACAAGATTACTTAAACAAATATAACTAAGAAAAGATGGCAATAAATTTAGAAAAAGGGCAAAGAATAAACCTTGAAAAAAGCAACGGAAGCAAATTACAGAATATTTGTGTTGGGATTAACTGGGGAGCGATAGAAAAGAAAGGCCTGTTCGGTACTAAAAAAGAACCTGTGGATTTAGACGGTAGCTGTTGTGTTTATGACAGCAACAAGAACTTACTTGATACGGTAAGTTTCCAAAAATTAAAATCATCGGATATGGCCATTATTCACAGTGGTGATGATTTGACAGGAGATTTGAATGGCGATGACGGTTTGGATAATGAAGTGATCACTTTGGATTTCGGAAGACTGAACCCATCAGCGCATCACGTGGCATTTTTTATCAACAGCTTCAGAGGTCAGGATTTTAAAGACATTCCGTTTGCGTCTATCCGTATTTATGAAGGTACGCCAGGCCGTGTACAGGAAGTTTTTGCAAAATACGATGTTGCTAATGACAGCGCTTTCGCAGGAAGTGTAAGTATGGTGTTAGGTGTATTCTACAAAAGAAATGAAGATTGGAAATTCAACGCGGTAGGTGTGCCGACTGCAGACAGAAAATTAGAACAGACTGCGGTTACGATTCAGCAGAATTACTTATAATTTAAAGATATGGAAACAACGCAACTTTCAGTAATGGAGAATTCCTTGGCCATGGACAAAGAGGGAAATGTAAATCTCGATCAGATTCCTGCAGGGGAAATGGCTGCTTATGAGGATATATCCAATAAATTGAATGAAAACGATTCAAATTCGATAATCAATTTCGGTGCTGAGATTCAACAGAATATCTCCAAGCAAAGTGATACTTTTTTAAATTCGGTAAGAACTTATAATTCCGGAGAAGTAGGGAATCACATTAACGAATTGCTTACGGAGCTGAATTATATCGATGTGGATGAATTGAATCATAAAGGGTTCAAAAAAATCCTCGCGGCGATTCCGTTCGTGAAAAATCTGGTAGTTAATGTTGAAAAGATTTTTCAGAAATACGATAAGATTACAGCCAACGTAGATAAGATCAGCAACAAGGTGAAAGCCGGGATGATCAATTCTGCGAAAGACAATGCGTCGCTTCAGACTATGTTTGACAGTAATGTGGCTCAGATCAAAGAAATTGAAAAGTACATTATCGCGGGTAATATTAAGTTTAAACAACTTAATGAAGAACTTGCAGTAATGGAAGGTAATCCTTCTAATTATCAGGATTATCAGATTTCAGATAAACGTGATTTTATCAACCGTTTGGACAAAAGACTGGCGGATATGAAAATCGTGCGTTTTATCATGTTGCAGTCTTTGGCTCAGATCAGAGTAGTGCAGAACAACAATACTTCAATTGCTGAAAAAGCGCAGTCTATTTTAACAACGACGATGCCGGTTTGGAAAAACCAGCTGACTCTTGCGGTGGCGCTTCAAAGACAAAAACAAAATATTGAAGTTCAAAGAAAAGTTTCGGAAACGACCAATACCATTTTACAGAAAAATGCCGAGATGCTGAAACAAAACAGTATCGAGGTTGCCAGAGAGAACGAAAATACTATTGTTTCGCTGGATACGCTTAAAATGACAACCCAATCGTTGATCGAAACACTTTCTGAGGTAAAACAAATTCATCAGCAGGGAGCGGAAACCAGAAGACAATTGGATGCCGGTTTACAATCTCTTGAAACTGAATTAAAAAAGAGTGTTGTAAATTAAACCGGTAAAGAGAATACTTTGGAATTTTCCGAAATCATTAAGGCGAGCGAAAAAAGAGTAAACAGATTAAAAATATTGACTAATTTTTTTAATCAGAGTTATCTTGTTTCCATTTTGGTGAGGACCAGAGTTATCCATGACGTTTTTGCTGCAAATGAATCGCTCGATGCCAATAAATTGGAATTGTTTCATTTGCAGTTTACAGATTCGGTTTTGGAATTGCTTACCAAATTAAAAAAGCAGAAAGAACAGAAGTATTTATTGATTACCAATGAGATACAGATCAATAATGATATTGTTGCGTCTTATGAAGATGAAATAGGTACTGATATTCTGGCTGCTGAAACCCGTAAGCATAATGAAGTAATGCAGAAATGTATTGAGAATTTATACATGCAATTGGCGTATCAAAATGATCCGTCAGCAGATTTTGATCTGGAAAACATGAATAACTTATCAAATACATTGGGTTTGGAGTATTATCGAAAGATTTCTCCGGAAGATTATAATGCATTGAATCAATTAGAGCCCAGTACTTTCTACGAAAAATTCAATTTGAGAATGGAAAAGAAACTATTGGGAAGATTGAATATTCAGAAGTTTAAATTCAAATTTTCATGCGGGTTACAGTATAATAATTTGTTTATAGAAGTTTATGAGTTCATAAATACCAATGAATGTTTTATTTTTCTGAAAGAAAAAAGAGAAATGTGCTTTTTTGCGAAAGAACATTTTAGTACGATTGATTTTTCAAGGAACAATTCTAATAAAAACGAGATTATCAGGGATTTGAAGGCAAAAAACAATTTGTTAAAAAATAAAGCCGAAAAAACACTGAAAACAATAGCAAATGATATTGAAACCGTTCTGAAAAGTTACCTTGAAAAAATTTCAGGAATTGACTTTTTGGATGATTTACAAAGCGTTGACGAGCAAACTAATATTTTAAGAACCATGTTAAATATTAATATAAAATAGAATGGCAATAAATTTAGAAAAAGGACAAAGAGAAAAAATAGACGTACCTAGTTTTAAAGTTGGACTTGGGTGGGACAGTAATTCAAGTGCAACCGGAGAAGCATTCGATATTGATGCGTCAGTATTTTTATTAGGAGACAATGGGAAACTTATCAGCGATAATCATTTTGTGTTCTTTAATAACCTTCAATCACCGGACGGCGCTGTAGTTCACAGCGGAGACAATTTAACCGGAGACGGTGAAGGAGATGACGAAGTAATCAATGTTGATTTGTCGAAAGCGATTAATCAGCTATCAGAAATTACTTTTGTGGTGACCATTCATAAAGCTTCGGAAAGAAGACAAAATTTCGGGCAAATCAGAAATTCCTTCATCCGTATTGTAAATAAAGCAAACAATGAAGAAATTGTGAAATATGAATTGGACGAAGATTTTTCAATTGAAACAGCCGTTGAATTCGGAAGAATTTACAAACGAAACAACGAATGGAAATTTGAGGCTGTAGGAAACGGTCTCAAAGGCGGATTGCAAGACTTTCTTACTAAATATCAATAAACCAACAAATTAATTTTAACCAATTAAAAAACATTGAATTATGGCAATTAATCTAAGCAAAGGACAAAAAATTGATTTACGAAAAACATCCGGTGAAACCCTGACCAACTTTTGTGTAGGAGTTAACTGGGGAGCAATTGAAAAGAAAGGTATGTTCGGACTTTCAAAATCGCTTCAAAACGTTGATTTAGATTTGAGTAGTATTTTAATTGATGATCAGAATAACATTTGTGATCATTTATATTCTCCACTATACAGAGTGGAAGTGTTACAACAGTTTGGATTACCTAAAGGAAAATTGCTTACTTCTGACGGTGCTTTAAAGCACACAGGAGATGATTTGGAAGGTGATAAAGGAGGAGATGACGGTCTTGATAACGAAATCATCACTGTTGATTTATCAAAATTAAACGCAAACGTATCGCAGATTTTCTTCTTCTTAAATAATGCGGGTAAGGAAGATTTTTCACAAATTCCTTATGCGAAAATCAGAATGTACGAAGGTACGCCAACGCGCGTGAATTCAGTATTCGCTGATTATAACGTGGCATCTGAAAATCAATATGTTGGTAAAAGATCGATCATCATGGGTAAACTTTACAAACGCAATGGAGAATGGAAATTCAGCGCAATCGGAGATCCTACCGATGATACGTTCTTAGGCCAGACAATTCACAAAATTGTTAAATCATATCTGTAAGAGCCATGCAAATCAAAAACATCGAGGGATTGAGCGTTGCTCAGATAAAAGAAATGGTGAACAGAGGGGGGAAATTTGTAGTTTTCCCCTATACTGTTTCAATCGTTTTAATGACTTTCAAAAGAAACTCCAGCATTTACTTTATTCGTCCGGGAGAAGGAACGCTTAAGTATTCTTACGGACATGTGGGCGTAAATTTATTAATGGGATGGTGGGGTCTTCCTTGGGGACCTATCTACACTATTGGTGCTCTTTATAACCATGCTATGGGAGGGAAAGATTTTACGCAGCCGGTTTTAAGCGAATTGATCCAAAATGATCCTGATGCCGATACGAGCACATACGCAATTAATGGTATGATTAATACTACTGAAAATTCTACGTCAACGTCACAAACCTATAATATTCCAGGTTAATTCTGAAATTTATGAGAAGACTGCCGGTATACCTATTGTTAGATACATCGGGTTCTATGTATGGAGAACCCATTCAGGCCCTCAATAACGCTTTGAGCGGGATGATCAATACATTACGACAAGATGCGCAGGCCTTGGATTCCTTATGGATAAGTATTATCACGTTTGACAGGGAAGTAAAAGAGATTTGTCCGCTTACAGAGTTAGCCTTATTTCAATTGCCGGAAATCACCTGTCCTCAGAGTGGTCCTACACATACAGGCCGGGCTTTGGAAGTACTTCATGAAAAAGTTGAGTCCAATTGGATTAAAGGTTCAGCTACTCAAAAGGGTGACTGGAAGCCGCTTCTTTTTCTTTTTACCGATGGAAAACCAAATGACCTGCAGGTCTACAGAGAGATGATCCCTAAAATCAAGACCTTGAATTTTGGAGCAATTGTTTGCTGTGCTGCGGGGAATTTAGCGAATGATTCTCTTTTAAAGGAACTTACGCATGATGTTGTGCATTTGGATAATACCGACAGTACAGCCCTAAAGCAGTTCTTTAAATGGGTTTCTGAAACCATAGAACAGGGAAATAAAAGTCAGGGAACAGGAGAAAGTGTGACTTTGCCACCTCCGCCAAGCGAGATAACTTTAGTGATATAAAAGTTTTACTAATAACCATTAATTTATGAGAAAACTCCCGATATACTTCCTGATTGACGTATCCGAATCAATGGTTGGGGATCAGATCCAATTTGTTGAAGAAGGAATGGCAACGATTATTAAAGCCATTAAGTCGGATCCTTACGCAATAGAAACCGTTTGGGTATCCATAATCATTTTTGCAGGACAGGCTAAAACACTTGTTCCGCTTCAGGAAATTGTGAATTTTTATCCGCCAAAATTTCCAATAGGCGGAGGTACATCGCTGAGTAAAGGTTTAGGACATTTAATGTACGAGCTTCGTAAGAACACTGTCAAAACAACTTTTGAACAAAAAGGAGACTGGAAGCCTATCGTGTTTCTCTTTACTGACGGAGTTCCAACAGACGACAGCAGAAATGCAATCGCGGAATGGAAGCAAAATTGGCAAAAAACGGCGAATTTGGTTGCCATCTCATTTGGTGATGAAACCGATACGAGGATTTTAAGCGAATTAACGGAAAACGTACTTCATTTCAGAAACTCAACCGATGAGGATTATAAGAAATTCTTTAAATGGGTGACTGATTCCATAAAAACAAGCAGCATCAGCGTTGAGAATAATTCAAGCGGTTTTGAGTTGGCTAAATTAGATGATGATGTATTAACCAAAACGGATAGTTTTAAAAATCCTCCGCCTAATTTATACGCAGATCCGAATTTTGTTGTTTTGTCAGCAAAATGCCAGAATACAAAACGTCCCTATCTGATAAAATACAGAAAAGTATCAAGTCCGTCCGGTTTTGCCGGTATGGATCTGCAGACGCGTTCCTACAGAATGGTTGGCGGTTTCCAGGTGGATAATTCTTATTTTGAACTTTCGGAAGAGTACCAAATGAATAATACAAGGATAAACAGTGAAGAGCTTATTGGAGCTCCGGCCTGTCCTTGCTGCGGAAATCAGTTTGGATTTGCCATGTGCAGTTGTACCAAGATTCACTGTATCGGTGATGAGGGCGTAAGTACTTGTCCGTGGTGCGAAAACCAAGGTTCCTATAGTCACGGTGACGGGGGAGGGTTTGATGTAAACCGAACCCTGGGATAATTCCCCTTAGCTCATGTCGGATACTAAAAGATACCTTGAAAGATTACTTTCAGCACACAACATTGTTGTAAACTCCAGCCGGAATGAAATGTTTGAACATTTTGCTCTGGACGAAGAAAATATCGGAATCGTTAAAAGAATAATTGAGAGTCAGAAAATCATGGTGGATAAATGGATACTGAAAAACAGGATTACAGATATTATTCAATCGCCCGTTAGAATTCCCAACGCAACAATTGGAAAATTCTATGAGGCTAAAATTGATTTTACTGAATTAGGCTGGAATCATATAATTTTTGCTGAATTTGAAGGCCTTGAAGACCATGGCTTTGCGTACGATTTTGAATCAACGACCATTTCCGGAAATCCTGTTGAAAAAGGGGACGTAAAAATCCATTTAAAGTTTCGGGTTGAAGGAGAACCGGAAGATTCTGAGTTAAACACAAAACCGATAGCTTTTTATGTGAATGCTGATCCTAAATCGTTATGGGCCAATAAACCCAGCGATGAAAGTGATCTTTTCTGGAAAGAAGATAACGCGCAGGATTTTAAACCATTGGGCGATAAGCACATAGTTGTCGCGTCCAAAAGAGGACGTTCACATGCTAATGTAGGAGCCTTTAGAGAAGATGATTACGCTTTTAAACATATTTCGAATTTAGGATGGAATGTTGTAGCTGTTTCTGACGGAGCAGGAAGTGCCAAATATTCCCGAAAAGGTTCTCAAATTGCATGTCAAACGGTAATCGATTATTTTGAGACTGTTTTTGATGCAAAAAAATCAGAGGATTTAGACACTCTTGTGAAAAGTTTAAATCTAAATGGAAATCTAACTACAGGTGCTTCGGAAAATGCTGAAATTGAAATTGGTAAGGTTGCCAATAACTACCTTGGTGATTGTGCGAAATTCGTTCATAGCGGACTTGAAAAATTCGCAGGTGAGAATCAATTAGATATTGAGGAATTACACAGCACACTGATATTCACATTATTTAAAAAATACGATTTCGGATATGTTGTTCTTACGTTTGGCGTCGGAGATTGTCCTATAGGGATAGTAAACAAAGACCAGACGGAATTTAAATTGATGAATTGGCTGGACGTCGGTGAATTTGGCGGCGGAACCCGATTTATTACCATGTCGGATATTTTTGTAAACGAAAAATTCGCTACAAGATTCAGTTGTAAAATAATTGATGATTTCTCATTTCTTATGCTGATGACAGACGGTATTTACGATGCAAAATTTGTTGTAGAAGCCAATCTGGAAAAATTAGAATCGTGGAAAGCATTTATTTCTGATTTACAAGGAAATAACGACGATAAAGCGAAGGTCGATTTTAAAACAGACAATGTTGAAATTGCTAATCAGCTTTCAGCGTGGATGGATTTCTGGAGTCCCGGAAACCATGATGACCGAACTTTAGCTATTGTATTTTAAATTTTAGAAGCATGTCGATAATTACAGTTAAATCCATCATCAACGGAACAAGCTATCAGTATGTTGACAACGGAGATCCCAAGAGCGGGACGGCAAAAAATGTCTATTTCAGTCCGGATCGAAAATATGTCGTGGCTATCTTCAAAGAAAAACAGGATTCCAATCAGATTGAAAGACTGAAAAAAATAACATCGGAGTATTTAAACCGAATCAAAAATAATGAAGGCGGCGATTATTATTTAGATGAAATTTACCGCTGGCCTACTGATGTTGTTGAAAGTAAAGGATTAACGGGAATCATAGTTCCGGTTTACAATCCTAAATTTTTCTTCGAGAAAGGTTATGCCGGACAGGATATAATCCGAGGTGAGGAAAAAAACGGAAAATGGTTTGCCGGAGCGAAATTCAGAAACAAACAATTTCCACTAAGTTTAGACAAATCGGAGTTAGGAAACTGGCTTAATTATTTTCAGATAGGGATCAATCTTGCCCGTGGTGTAAAAAAAATGCATCAAATGGGACTGTCGCATTCCGACCTGTCCTATAACAATGTTTTGGTAGATCCTACCACAGGATCAGCTTGTATGATTGACCTGGATGGTTTAGTTGTACCCGGACTTTTTCCGGCTGAAGTAATCGGAACTCCCGATTTTATTGCACCAGAAGTATTGGCTACCAAGCATTTGGGTAAATCGGATCCTAACCGGAAATTACCTAATCGGTTAACGGATCTTCACGCATTAGCCTGTTTGATTTACATGTATTTGTTGCACCGACATCCGTTAAAAGGAAGCAAAGTTCATGATCTGGAAACAGAAATAGACGATTTGTTGTCGATGGGGGAAAAGGCATTGTTCATTGAGCATCCGACAGATAAAAGCAATAAGCTAAAGCTAAATCAGGTTTCAAAATGGGATGTATATTGGTCTGACACGGATAAGATTCCGTACAGCATTACCGGTCCTTATCTGAAACCTCTTTTCGACAGAGCTTTTATCGACGGACTGCACAATCCGACGCAAAGACCAAGAGCCGAAGAATGGGAGGCTGCTTTACTGAAAACTACAGATCTGATTCAGACCTGCCATAATGTTTCCTGTGAACAAAAATGGTATGTGTTTGACAATACCAATACGCCAAGCTGTCCTTTTTGCAATACAAAACATGAGGGAACATTACCGGTTTTGGATATGTATTACCGATTTGATGAATCAACCTGGAAGCCTGACAATCATCGATTAATGGTTTATAATAACCAGTATCTGTACCAATGGCACGTCAATAGAAACATCGTCAGAAACGAGCGTTTATCTGCTGAACAGAAAGTTCCGGTTGGATATTTTACTTTTTATGAAGACAAATGGGTCTTCGTAAATCAAAAATTAGCATCTTTGGTGGATAAAACCGAGGAGAAAGAAATTCCGATGGGTCAGATGGTTGAATTGACCGACGGTAAAAAACTACTGCTTTCCAAAGAAGAAGGAGGAAGGGTAGTGGTAATTACAATGGCAAATAAATAATTAAATTTTATAAATTAAACACATGAACGATCATCCAATTTTTTCAGAACATCCGGGCTTGATAGCCACTTTTGCAATAGCTGTTGTAGTTATGCTTTTATTAGACTTAGGGGTCTTCAATAAAAAAAGTCATGAGGTTTCCAATAAAGAAGCTGTAGGTTGGTCAATCGTATGGATTTCCCTGGCGATGGCATTCAGCGGTTTGGTGTATTACTTTGCCGGTGCTGCTAAGTTTTATGAATTCCAGTCGGCGTATTGGATCGAAAAAGCACTTTCGGTAGATAACTTATTTGTATTCATCTTAGTGTTTAAGTTTTTCGATGTTGCTAATACTAACAAACACAAAGTGTTATTTTGGGGTATCGTTGGAGCTTTGGTATTGCGTGCCCTGTTTATTTTCTCGGGCGCTTTCTTGATTGAGCTTACGTACCTGAACAAAATATTAGGTTATTTTGGAGTGGAAGGCTTTAAATACAACATTAACATTATCATGACATTGTTCGGATTGTTTCTTGTGTATGCGGGAATTAAATCATGGTCTTCCGGAGATGACGATGATGAAGAAGATTACAACAACACACGTGGAGCAAGATTGATCAGAAGATTTTTCAGTGTCAGTGATAAATATGACGGAGATAAATTCTTTACCATTGAAAACGGAAAGAAACTGGCAACACCTTTATTGGTTGTAGTAGCTGTAATTGAGTTTACGGATTTACTTTTCGCGGTAGATTCCATCCCGGCGATTTTTGCTATCTCTAACGATCCGTTCATTTTATATACGTCGAATATCTTTGCAATCTTAGGATTGAGAGCCTTATTCTTCTTATTAGACAACTTTATCCATTTGTTCAACAAATTGCCTTATGGTTTGGCTGTAATCTTATCATTTATCGGTTTGAAGATGATCATTGCGCCATTCTACCATATTGAATCTATGGTTTCCTTAATGGTTATTGGCGGTGTTCTTTTATTGTCGGTAGTATTATCGATCATGTTCCCGGATGCCAAAGAGGAAATGGAAGAAGAAAACGCATAATCAGCGCTTAAATAAAATAGAGAATCCTAGCCATTTTGGTTAGGATTTTTTGTTTGTAATAAGAACTAAAATAAATTATTAAGGCTGTTCGCCAATACTTGCTATGATTCGTAACGGAGCGCCACTTCCACCTTTGATTTTCATTGGTAAAGCTGTTATTTCAAATCCTTTACTTGGTAGTTGGTCCAGGTTTGCCAGATTCTCAAAGACTGGAATGTTTTTAGAGAGTAAAGTGACATGGCTTTCAAAATAGGTTGATTGCCCGTAATCGATGCTTGGTGTGTCTATCCCGATTGCATTAATGTTACGATTCTCAACCAGCCATTTTGCTGCTACAGGGGAAAGTCCGGGGAAGTGCAATTCCTTTACCGCATTATCGCCACGATCAGCGGTTCCGAGATATTTTACTTTATCCGGATAGTATTTGGAATAGCCGGTTTGCAATAAGACGATACTGCCATCCGGAATCTTGGTTCTCTCTTTTTTCTCCCAGTCAAGAAGATCCTGTACACTTACCAGATAATCAGGATTAGTTAATGCTTTTGAAGAGATATCTATTTTTATAGCTTTCCCGATTAGTTTTTCGAGAGGTATTTCATCTACGGTTTGACCAGTTTTTGAGAAGTGGATTGGAGCATCCACGTGGGTTCCGCCATGTTCTGCCGCACTGAAGTTATTGGCGGAATAGTAATAGCCTTTTGGTGTGTCTCCGTTATAGACCGTATCTAATTTGAATTCCTCGGCAGTTACCCAGTAAATGGTTTCATCCGAGAAATCATGAGACAGGTCAATTAGTTTTCCTTTATTGGTTCCGGCTGGGTTTGTTGTATCAGCTTCCTCAGACGATTTGGATCTGGTATCACAGGAAATCAATAGAGAAAGGATTGCGATATAAAATACAGTTGTTTTCATCTGGTAAAAATTATACTATAAATTTACTAATAAAAGAAGCAACTTTTTAGGTCGGATTTTTAACCTCCTTTGATGAAGAAGACGCTCCTAATTATGAAGTAGTGAAAAGTGTCTTTATATGTCTTTTTTGAGGTGATTTTTTTATACGGCTTTCCTCGGCTTATGTACGGCTTATATTCGGCTTAAGTACGGCTTTGGTACGAAGTACCATCGGAGTGTTTTTTGGGTGATTTGGCTTGGGTGAATGGAGGGTTTTATGGAAGTGGAAATGCAGCCAAAAGCAGTAGTAATTATTCACAGTTTTATGTTGATTACAATCGTAAGAAAATGACAACAGTTTCAGCGATTTTACTTATTTTTGAGTTGACATGAAAGATAAAATACTAGCAAAATTACAGGAAATAGAGCAGCAAAAGAATATTGAAATAGTGTATGCTGTGGAATCGGGGAGTCGTGCCTGGGGATTTGCATCTCCGGACAGTGATTATGACATCCGGTTTATATATAAACACCAGCCGGAACATTATTTATCCCTTTGGGAAAAGCCAGATGTGATTGAGTTCATGACGGCAGAAGATTTAGATGGCTCGGGATGGGATTTACGGAAAACTTTACTATTGTTGGCAAAGTCCAACGCACCGTTACTGGAATGGTTGTTTTCGCCCGTAGTGTATAAACAGAATGATGTTTTCCTGAAGCAAATGCAGGGCTTTGCACAAGATTGTTTTTCTCCCATTGCCACTTTCCACCACTATTTAGGCACCACAAAAAACTTCATGGAGGTTTGTACTGCTGAGGAAGTAAAGCTGAAAAGCTATTTCTATGCGTTGCGAACCGCTTTGGCCGGAAAATGGATCATTGAAAACAATACGTTTCCTCCGGTTGCTTTTGAGGAAGTATTGCCTATTGCACCACAAAACATACAGGAAAAGATCTTGGAACTGATGGCAATAAAAGCCCGGCAGGACGAAAAATACCTTCACCCGAAAGAAACCCTGATTACTCAGTTTTTAATGGATACGATACAATTCAATCAGGAGCATGCGAGTGGTTTGGGGAGTGGGAAGAAGATTAATGGGGAGTTGGAGGAGTTTTTTAGGGTATTGATAAAATAATAAATAGTAATACAACGTAATTTTAGTTAATGGAAGAAAATGAATTAAGAAAAGGTGTTGAAATGAAAGAAGTTTTGTTTCAACAGTTATTTACTCAGTACCAAACTAACATAAGGAAAGAACCAAATTATATTAAATTTGATGCTTTTAAAGATTTAAAACTCATTTTTGAATTGTACTCTGAAATATTTCATTTAAGAGGGTTTAATTATAGTAAGTTATCTAATGTAAAATTACTAAAGATCATAAGACCTTACAGTATTTCAGAAAAAAGAGAATTGATAAGTCATTTGATAAAAGCCTTGGTGAAAAACGGAAATGAAGAGGAAGCCAAAAGTGTTATGGAGTTGCTAAGTAAGATTGAAATTTCTTATTATTGGTATAATGTTAAAAAGTTTAATAATCCACTTGTTAATTTTTTAAAACTAGTTCTAAAGATAATATCATATAATATAATTGTTTTATTATTGTTTGTTTCCATTTATTTGTTCTTATCTACTATTATGTTTTGTCAAGCAAAGTCAGATTATTTTGCCGTTCTAGAAGTTAAAAAAATTAAATTTTGTGAAATTAATTGGTTAAATAATCTAGGAAATTTATTTACTTATATTTTTGATTTGGATGAAAAAATGGAAGTTAAACCACTTAGTTTTTTTGGAGTTTTAGTATTAGTTTTTCAAAAATCTTTTTTGTTTTTGATACTGGGTAATTATTTAGTAAAGGAAATTTTTAATAAAATAAAACTTCAATGATTTTGGCTATTAGAGATAATGATTATGACAATTAGAGATATAGATTACGATTTAAGAAGAGTTAATTCATTAATACTAAGAACTGTATTGATAGTTCTGTTAATGTTTATTCAATTTTATAATTCAAATATTTTTCCTACATGGATATACATATCTGCAATATCGGCTTATACCATATTATTGATATTAAATTTAATATTTGTAAAGACAACATATAAGGGCATAGTAAGATTAATCCTTGATTTAACAGTTATATGTGTTTTCTTATATCAAAAAGATTTGAATCACATTCTAAATTTCTTGCCATTCATTTTATTACTTTACAATGTTCAGAGTCACTCAAGTAAGAATGGTAAGTTCATTTTCTTTATTATTTTAATCCATTCAAGTATTCTTTTTATTGATAATTTTAGACTTAACTTAACACATCAATTAATACCAATCATTTTTTATTTATTTATCTTTATTCTAAATGTTAGAAAAATATTTTCAAGTATTAATGAAGAAATAATTCTTTTGGTTGGTGACCTCTTTATTGAAAATGTAAATGAAAATAATAGTCATAGAATTTTAAGAAATGTAATTAATAAAATTAATGATTCCAAAGTGAGAATTATTAATCAAATTGATGAACTTTTTTTATTCGTTAATTACGACGGAAAATTTGTATTGATAAAAGGATCCAAGTTTGTAATAAATAATGAAATTGAAACCGTTCAAGGATTAGAAAAAATAATTAGAAAGGATATTTCAATTAGAAATGCAAAAGTTATAAAAGATACAGTTGTAATCGATGGATTAAAATACGAGAAATGTTATTGGTTAAATCATAAAGTTTTAGATAAAGACTATTATTTTCTTGTTTCACTCAAAAAAGATAGTGTATTTAATGAATCTCTAATATTGAATTTCAGACCTATTTTTGAATATATAGCAAGGATATATTACATAAGTAATTCACTAATTGAATTGAATAATTCTAACTTAAAAATCATAAAACAAAAAATTGCATATGTTTTCGATGCTCAGAATGCTTTACACTTTGTTAAAAATAAACTTTCACCAATAACGTCTACAATTGACCTAATGGATAGATATTTTAAACAAAAAGATTTGACAAAAGAACAAAAGGAATACATTGAAAAAAGGCTACTAGAGAATAATAATAATGCAGAGATAAAAACAATCATAAAAAAAGCAGAAGTTTTAATCAAAGGAGTTGATAATATTCTAAATGAGGACGATAAGATTATCACATTAAAATCATTCATTGATGACCTTAGAAAAAATTGGCTGTTTCATTTTAATAGTATTGATGGTGTAATTATTCAAGTGGAAAATCTAAATAATATAAAAGTTCTTATCAATCAAATGATGTTTGACTTTGTTTTTACAGATATAATTGAAAACATTAATAAATATGGTGAATCACATAAAAAAGAAGTTGTTTTGTCGATTCAAGAAGATTTTGTAAAAATATTGTTCTCGAATAAGATAAACGAATACGAAAAAAACAAGCAGGAACTCGAAGAGATTGTTACCCTATATAATTTAAGAGATAATGATGAAATATATAGTAGAAAAACACATGGCTTGAATTTTATTAGAAGATTGCTGAGAAGAAAAAATATTGATAATAGGATTTTTGTGGATAAATTTCAATTCACATTTAATCATGAAATAAAAATGAAAATACACAAAGATGGAAATATTAGTGTTTGAAAATGAAATTCCAAAAGTTAAAAATGCTTTTTCAGATGTCAATGAATTAGATTTTAACAGAAAATTAAAAATAAAATATATTGATAAATCACAAAATTTTGGTGATTATAAAGAGTCTATAAATTATGATTTAATATTTGTGGATATTGACTTATCACCGACAAGTGAAAAGGATGGTTATGGCGTGATTGAAGAAATAAAAAAATTTGGTAATAATAATATTGTTGTTTTAACTGGAAACATGGTTGAAGATGAATTAAAAAAAAGAGGTTTAGGAGACATTAAAATATTATCAAAACCAATTTTTTTAGATGAATTAAAGGATATTATTGAAATTTACAATAATGATTGATAAAAATATTATATATATAATAATCCTTTTAAAGCGAATTTTCAACCATCCGAAATCTCCTGATTTCGGATTTTTTTCAAGAAGAATATCTATCGGCAAAATAGAAAAAAATTGCTGCACGCTTTTATTGTTTTGATGACAGTCTTCTAAAGAGTAATCTCAAGAAGTAAATTATCTTTTTTAATTTTGACAAAACCTTGCAGGTTCCCGAAACTTGTCAGGTTTAAAATTCAACAAAATAAAGGGAGCTATGACCCTCCAAACCCTAAATCCCAAAACCTAATCCTCTTCGAAGCCATCTCCGGAAGCAAGTCCTTTGGGCTGGATACGCCAACTTCCGATACGGATATCAAAGGCGTATATTATTTACCGAAAGAACAGTTTTATGGTTTGGAGTATGTGCCGCAAATCAGTAATGAAACTAACGATATTGTTTATTACGAATTGGGCCGGTTTGTGGAACTGTTGCTTAAAAACAATCCGAATATTTTGGAATTACTGGCGACTCCGGAAGATTGTATATTGTTTAAACATCCTCTGATGGAGGAACTTATCCTGGAAGATTTCTTGTCGAAGTTGTGCAAAGACAGTTTTGCAGGTTATGCTGTAACTCAAATTAAAAAGGCGCGCGGACTGAAAAAGAAAATAGTCAACCCAATACCAAAGGAAAAGAAATCGCTTTTGGAATTTTGTTTTGTGCTTCAGGGGTATAGCAGTGTTCCGTTAATCAAATGGTTAACTGTGAACAACAAAGCACAGGAACAATGCGGTTTGATTAATCTTCCTCATTCGAAAGGAATGTATGCCTTGTTTTACGATGATGCACAAACACTTGGTTATCGCGGTATCGTTAAGAATGAAAATTCTAATGATGTTTTGCTTTCATCCATCGCTAAAGAGGAAAAAGAAATCGCCTATATGTATTGCAATCTTGACGGCTATTCAACCTACTGCAAAGAGTATAGGGAGTATTGGGACTGGATTGAAAAACGCAATGAAGACCGTTACAATACAAATCTGCAGCATGGTAAAAACTACGACAGTAAGAACATGATGCACACCATCCGCTTATTGCAAACTGCAGAACAGATCCTGAAAGAAGGAAAGTTGAATATACAGGTTAAGAACAGGGAAGAATTACTTTCCATAAAATCAGGCGCCATGGAGTATGACGATTTACTTCAGAAAGCCGATGATTTAATTGCTTCCATAGAATTAGCTGAGAAAACTACGTCATTGCCTGATTTGCCAAATTATGAAAAGGCCATAGCTACTTTAATAAAAATAAGAGAAGTACTTTATACTTAAAAGCCTCAATAGTTGAGGCTTTTTTGTTTGCATCCTACAAAGCAGTATCCGTATTATCATTATCTTCATAACGCAAAGCGGCAGCACCTATAATTTTCCTCATGCGGTTGCGTAGCATTTCCGGTCGCAATACTTCCAAACCACTACCGAAACCCAGTAGGATTCGTTCGAATTCGTAATTCACTGTCAGGAACACATGAATGATGATGCTCCCGTCTTCGTTGGTTGTGATAAGCCGTTGCGAATTGTGTATGGGTTTTGTAATCACGTAAGGAGCGTTGAGCGCATCGATCCAAAGTTCGATGCGTTGCGGACGTAAGCCTTCGTTTACCGTAACTCCGATTACATTTCGGTAGAACTTTTCCGGATTGAAGTTGTCTTCCAGATACGGAATATTGAAATCGTAATCGATCGAAATGATTCGGTCCAAAGCTAAATTTGTTATGGGTTGCCCTCTTTTTTTTCGTCCGATCAAGAACCATCGGTTGTTGAATTCTTTTAAGATGAAAGGATGGAAAATAAATTTCTGTTCGTCCTTGGATTTGAATGACTTATAACGGATTACTAAAACTACTTTTTTAATAATGGCCTGATAGATTTCATCCAGAAAATGAAGCCCTTTCAGGTTGTCGTTTTTGTCCAGATGAATGACCGGCTGCGTATGTGATTTTTCGGCATAGATCTTATCTTCCAACCGTTGAAGGATGTCCGAAACATCATTGAAAAGTGAAAAGTCCTTGAACTGCTTCAGCATGGAAACAGTTTCGGTCAACACGTTTATATCGGTTTCCGTTAACGGAATATCGGTAATGGTATATTCGTCGTCTTCGTAACGGTAGAATTTCTTGTCGTAGACTTCAATAGGCGCATTATAGCCCAGTTTTTCACTGCGCATCATCTGTATATCCAATTGAATGGTGCGTTTGCTTACCGGCGATTCCTTTCCTTCGTATTCATACAGCGCATCAGAACAGGCTTCAATGAGATCTTCAAGTGTCCAGGTGCGGTATTTGTTCTGAAGGCATTTATCTATGGTTTTATAGCGGATGAGTGCGTTTTTATTTTGAGCCATTTTTTTGAGTTGCTAAGTTGAAGCGTTACGAAGTATATAAGTCCCGTTATAATAAATTAATTTCCTTTTGAATATTGTCCCGGGCTTGTTGTTCGTATTGGCTTTGGAAAGTTTTGGTCTGATAAATGAATTCGTGTTCCAGAAAATGTTCCAGTGCTTTTTTGCGGCCGGGATTGTATAGAAAATCAGGGTAGATGCTGTATTCTTTTCGTATCTGCTGATAATAGGTTTTGTACTCTTCCCAGTCTTTAGACAGTATTTTCAGGTCGAAGTCGATTAGCCATTTTTCATCTTCCGTATTTTTCGGCTGATGGTTTTTGGTTGCCATTATCAGGTCGAAAACCAATTCTTTGTTAATAGTCGTTGTACTAGGCAGGATTTTAACAGCAAACTCGGCGCTTTTCAGTTCATTGTCTTTTCTGGAACTATTGTAAACATAATCATGATAGAAAATGGCATATAAAACCTCATCGGGAAACTGAAGTTCATTTTTATGCTTGTCGAACCAGAAAATCATTTCTTCCAAATGCGTCAGATTGTGATAATGTCTTGATTTATGGGAATAAGCTTTTTGAAGTTCATTCCACCGAATAAAAATTTCATCAGCCGAAAAGCCAATGTTTGCAAGCAGTTCTGTGAATAATTGCTGTAATTCCATCGCAGTAATTTTATCAAAAATAACTTTCTTTTTTTACTGCGCAAAATAATTGCGTACATGACTGCGCATCTTTGTCATGTCAAAAGGAACAAACGTTTAATTTAAAAGTATCCAAGATGAAATTTAATTATTTTAACAGAACAAAAAATGTGGTAACCAACTACGAAGGTGCAAAAGCTTACAGCATGACGCCGGAAATGGAATTGTATTCCGCTGTGGTAACTTCGGGATTAAATGATGTTACTTATGAAAAAGGCCGTGACCGTTTAAAAAGAATCATCTCGCTGATTCAGAAATGCGATCCAGAATTTACCGCAAAGTTGGCCGTGTATGTTCGTAACGAAATGTACATGCGTTCCGTTCCGATGGTGTTGACGGTTGAATTAGCCAAAATCAATTCAGGTAACGGTTTGGTGAACAAAACGGTACAGAAAGTTATACAGCGTGCCGATGAGATAACGGAGTTGCTTGCTTACTACCAAATGGCCAACAACCGTAATCAGACAAAAAAACTGAACCGATTGTCAAAGCAGCTACAAAAAGGTTTGGCCGATTCTTTCAACCGATTTGATGAGTATCAGTTTGCCAAATACAACCGTCAGGGTGAAGTGAAATTGCGAGATGCCTTGTTTTTGGTGCATCCGAAAGCAAAAGATGAAGCCCAGCAAATGATTTTCAATAAAATCGCCGATAATAAACTGGCTGTTCCTTATACCTGGGAAACCGAGTTGTCGCAAGTAGGTCAGCTTTCGTTTAAAAATGATGTGGAAAAGAAACAGGCCTTCAAAGAAAAATGGGAAGAACTGATCGATAGTAGCCGAGTGGGTTATATGGCTTTGATGCGTAACCTTCGTAACATAATTGAAGCGGAAGTGTCTTTCGCCCATATGGAAAAGGTTTGCCAGTATTTGAGCAATGCCAATGCGGTGGCCAATTCAAAACAATTGCCATTCCGATTCCTGGCAGCTTATCGTGAAATCAAAGTATTGAAATCGCGATATACCACAATGGTTTTGGATGCGTTGGAAGATGCGGTGATGTACAGTGCCCAGAATATCAAAGGTTTTGATGGTCGTACTTCGGTTGTGATTGCGTGTGACGTTTCGGGTTCGATGCAGCATCCGATCTCAAAAAACAGTAAAGTATTATTGTATGATATCGGTTTGATGTTGGGTATGTTGATGCAGTCACGCTGTAAAAATGTGATCAGCGGTATGTTTGGTGACAGCTGGAAAGTAATCAACATGTCGAAACGAAATGTTTTAGCTAATGTTCAGGAGTTTTACCGACGTGAAGGCGAGGTAGGTTATTCCACTAATGGTTATTTGGTAATTGAAGATTTGATCAAGCGAAGAGAAATTGTGGATAAAGTGATGTTGTTTACCGATGTTCAGATGTGGAACAGCCAAGGGACTTCGCATTCCTTTGAAAATTCGTGGAAGCGCTATAAAGCCATTGCGCCAAATGCTAAATTGTATTTGTTTGATTTGGCCGGTCATGGCAGTACGCCATTGGATATCAAGAATAATGATGTTTACCTGATTGCAGGTTGGTCGGATAAAGTGTTTGACATATTGCATGCCCTGGAGGATAAAACCTCAGCTTTGCAATACATCAACCGAATTGAATTGTAAAAAAAGTGCCGCAGTTGCAAGGGCTGCGGTAATTTTTAGATACTGCGCAAAATAATTGCGTACCAGAAATAGATCTTTGTATCAGAAAGTTCATTGAAACAGTATAAACAAGTGCCGTAGGTTAGTGTTACTTCGATTCACCGACGGGGTCGCGGGTTCGAGTCCCGTCTCTTCCACTAAATAAACAGGAAATGGGAGAGTAGCTCAGCAGGTAGAGCACGTAAAATTTCACTTATCGTTTTTTGCCTTGGTTGTACTGTTTCAATGAAAGCTCTGAAAAAAAATAGAAGAATAAAAAGAATGCCGTAGTAGCGTGTTACTTCGTCGCCAATTAGGGGAGGAATAGCGAAGTTGTAAAACCAGCAAGGCTATCCGGTTCGACTCCGGCTTTGACATGCCCCGTTTCATGCTACGCCTTTTGCTTCTTTTTAAAAATATAAGATGCCGGTTATAAGTGTTACTTCGGTTGGTTTGATTTTACATAGGTTCGAGTCCTATAGCAACATTTATAAATTATTGCTCTTATGCATAAAGAGTGTCGTACTGTATAGTTACTTCGTTTTGGACATGAAATTCAAACTATGCAGACCTGTTACCTCTTTTTTTAAAAAATAGTGCGCAGAATAATTGCGCAGCAGGTTTTGAACTTTGCATCAGTAAACAAAGGGAAGTAACCCGGCAGCACGCAGGAGGTTGTCGGGTTTGCCAAAACGATATTGCAGATTAGAAATAAAGAAATATATTTAATAACCAGCCTGGCATTGCAGAGGGAGTGATGTCAGGTTCGCAAAAAAGAAAATTATGAATGCACCTATCAACGGAAACGATTTAATAGCTATCGGTTATGAAACGAGCGAAGCTTTAGGTATAGCTTTGAAAATAAACAAAAAAAGACTTGGTTTTACCCGAGAGGAGATGATGATGCATTATAAAAATGTATTGGCAATTCCTGAGAATTATCTTGATGATAAGATTTTCTGCAAATTAGCTTCGGCTTTAATTGAAAAAGCGAATGAGAAACCGGAAGATTTCATTAGTTTAAACCAAACACCGAATGATTATACGCTTTTCGGAGCGGAACATATTGAGGAAGGCGCCAAAAAACAAATGGAAACAGCCATGAAGTTACCAGTTACGGTAGCCGGCGCCTTAATGCCTGATGCCCATCAGGGTTACGGATTACCTATTGGAGGTGTATTGGCAACGAACAATGCCATCATCCCGTATGGAGTTGGTGTGGATATTGGTTGTAGAATGGCGTTATCAGTTTATGATATTCCGGAGTTCTTTTATTATGAGAACGAAGCTAAATTCAAACGTGAATTGGTTGCGCACTCTAAATTTGGAGCAGGACACGGATTTTTGGGACAATACAGATCCGATCATGAAGTGTTGGGAAGAAAAGAATTCGATGACCATTCGTTTATCAAAAACCTGAAAGATAAGGCCTGGTCGCAATTAGGTTCATCAGGTGGCGGAAATCACTTTGTTGAATTTGGTATTATGGAATTCATGGAGGATGATGCCGAGTTGAATATCCCGAAAGGAAAGTATGTGGCGCTTTTAACGCATTCCGGTTCTAGAGGTTTAGGAGCTACAATCGCGGGTCATTACACAAAAATGGCAAAAGAGGTTTGTAGATTACCTTATGAAGCACAAAATTTAGCTTATTTAGATCTGAACTCCGAATTAGGTCAGGAATACTGGATCGCTATGAATCTGGCCGGGGATTATGCTTCAGCCTGTCACGAGGTTATTCATGATAAAATGCAGAAGGCCTTAGGCGCAACGGTTTTAGCTAAAGTTGAAAACCATCATAATTTCGCCTGGAAAGAAGTTTGGAATGGTGATGAGGTTATCGTCCACAGAAAAGGAGCCACACCAGCCGGTAAAGGTGTTATGGGGATTATTCCGGGTAGTATGACCGCACCGGGTTTCCTTGTGAGAGGAAAAGGTGAGGAGGAAGCTATAAACTCTGCATCGCATGGCGCAGGTAGACAGATGAGCAGAACACAGGCTATCAAAAACATCACTAAAAATGAGATGCAATCCATTTTGAAAGACCACGGAGTAACTTTAATCGGCGCAGGTTTAGACGAAGCTCCGATGGCGTACAAAGACATCAATTTAGTGATGGAATCACAAAAGGATTTGGTGGACGTTGTTGCTAAGTTTACACCTAAGATGGTTAGAATGGCGGATGATGGAAGTAGGGAGGATTAATGACAGCATGCAATAAACAAAAAGGGGAAAGTCAAATTTCCCCTTTTTTATTTAAAGAATATCTCTTAAAAATTAATTATCCGGAATTTCAGGCTCAACCAGTCGGATCAATTTATCCAAAGAATCCTGCCAGCCTAAATAACAGGCTTCCGTCGGAATGATGTCCGGGATTCCTTCTTGTGTAATTCTTATTTCGGTTCCAACAGAAACTTTGTTCAACCAGACAGTCGTAATCATTTCACCGGGAAGGTTTGGATCATCAAAACTATCTGTGTACTTCAAAAATTCGTTAGGTTTAAGTTCCAGATATTTGCCGCCGAAGGAATGACTGTTACCAGTAGTGAAATTTTGGAATGACATTCTATAGGTTCCACCAACCTCTGCGGTCATTTCATGTACCGTACAAAGGAAACCGTAGGGAGGGAGCCAGGATGCCATTGCGGTTGCTTCGGTAAAGGCACGGTAGACTTTTTCAGGAGTTGCTTTTATAACTCGGTGAAAAGAAACGCTGTTGCTTGACATAAAAAGGATTGATTATTAATTTCTACCCGTTTGGCTCTTGGGTTTTGCCCGTTTTTTTAAGTGGTCGCTGCTCCACTGAATTTATAAATTTAGTAATTTTCAAGTAAATAATGTCGGATTATACTGTAAAAACCAGTTCTTTCTGTTTTTGTTTACTTTTTAATCTCTTCCATGAACGAATACCTGAAAGTAAATTGAATTTTTGTGCCGGATGTAGACCAGCCGTCTTTATAATTTTCCCTGTTGATCCATATAACTTCAACGGCTGATGTTACATTTGGGAAAGGTTTGTATAAAAGATTGGTGCTTGCAAAACGACCATGGCGGAACGCATCCGCAGTTTGAGCATTGGAATTATCCACTTTTACTGCGGAATAACCCAGTATGCTGCTGAATTTCTCATTCCACTGATGATTGATATAGGTGGTGAAACCATAAATAGGTAATGTTACTCCTTTAACGGGAGCATTTGGATTTCCGTAATTAGTTTCGATTCCGATATCAGTAGGAGCATCATTCATGAAATTCTGAATTCCTTCTCCGATGACTGTTTGTCCGAGGAATAAAGTTTTCTGACTTAATTTAAGATTGGTGCTGAAGTTAAAGCCCCAGCCATAAGCCTTACCACTCAGGTCATAAGCATCCGTGCCTTGGTCAACCCATTCAATTTTTCGAGCAGCGGCGGCTAATTCTGCATAACCCCATTCACGTGTAATACGAAATTCTGCAGTTAAATCAGGAACGTCAAATTTTGGTTTTACGTCGGCCAGTTCAATTCGGTCACGGTATACGCCCTGATCTGCACTGGCTCCCGGTTTTTCAAGGGCAATTGCCAATCGGTTACGTCCTTTAAGCGGTATAAAACGTATTTGGACATTTTTACACAGTGACATACCTGCAGGGCCCCAATAATCGACGGAATTCGGAAACCCGTCAAAATCGCAGAATAAGCCCCAGTTATGACCTATGCCCAACATACCTAACTCGGCATAAGCGTAAAGTAAGTGGAAGGTAGTTTGGCCTGCATCAACACCAACGCCAAACATATCAAATGCAAAACGGGTTTCTAATTGACCGTAGCGCGTTTGTGTCGAACCAAGAATATCCAGCATGGATTGTCGAACGCTAAAATAAGTGTTCCCGTCAGTACCCCATTGATTTTCATAGGCAGGCAATTGTGTCGGACGCATCACATCAAAATAATCGGGATTGACTTGGTTAAAGTTATAACCGATGTCCGTCATTATCTGTCCGCGTATTGTAAAAACAGACTGCGGCTCCTGTTGCGCAACAAGGTTCAGGCAAATGAGGTTTATCCCCAATGTTAAGCAGAAGTTTCTCATAGACAAGGAGGCAATGACCTCTGTATTTTGACAATCAAAATCTGAATAGCACAATAGATCTGTTGGGGAGCGGCAGAAAATAAAGCAAGTAGTTAAGCCCTAAGTTATTTGTTTAAGATTAAACTTACCTGTATTTCCTTTTATAAAATTAAGAAAAATATTGATAAACTATTGATTTTTATCTGATTAAGATTTTAGATAAGTATGCGTTCCCTTAGGGCAGCGGATCAAGTGCTGTCCTAAAAAATTCTCCGATATTGTGGTCTGATAGATTGTCTGCCAGAAAAAGTTCCGGAAATGAAATTTACTTTTTTGGATACAAGCGAAAGCCGTAAATAGATTTATCAGTATCGCTAAATACCCATAGATCAAAAATACCGTCCTTTAAAGCATAAAGGCCATAATTATATACCTCTCCTTTTACGCTTAAATTTTTGCGGGTCAGGTTGTTACTTTCAATGAACTCCAACTGAAATTCACCATTTTTTTTAGGAACGAACACTAATTTTGAAAAGGTCTTGTCTTCAAAAGTCTCCGTCCAACTTTTTGGAGTAAGGTCTACATTGACAATTTTTCCGTTATATTCCTTATAATAGAATTTCCCGCCTTTAAAGAAATTTTGGATATCCTTGCCCGCAATCTTACATTCCGGTTTTTGGGTTAAGGTTTTCCAATCACTTTTGTTTTCTTCCAGACTGGTCAGGAGATCTAAAAATTCTTTACAGTTTTTTTGAAGTCTGAAGTATAGTTTTTCGCTAAGGGAATCTGCTTTGGCTTGTGTCGTGACATTCATATTTCTATAAAAATCCGGAAGGTGCTTTTGGAAAACCATTGCAATGTGTTCTTCACTTTTAGGGCCTTTTATACTTGAAAGGGTTTCGCACATTTTAAAGGAAACTGAATCTATTTGTTGGATAGTTTGTGCCTTAACAAAAGTGTTTTGAAGGAAGAAGCAAATCAGCAAGCAATAATATTTTCTCATTGTCGGATTATGTTTGAAGTTTTATGTCGTATGATTTTTAATTTTTCTGAAGAGCAATAGTATTTGACCACAGCAGAAAGAGGAATCGCATCCTCAAACAAAGATATCATAATACACCAAGAAATGAAATTTAAAACGATAGTTTTCCGCTTTAAATCCTAAAATAAAAATAATTGTTTAAATTGTGATTACTTGAAAGATCAGAACTGAGACGATGATCAATAACGCAATCAATTATAAAGCAAGTATGTAAGTATGAGTAAGCAAACCAGCAGAGGTAAAGAAGCTAAAGATGATGTCTTGTTTGATGACCCCACCAAGCTAATTTTTAAAGAAGCATTAACCGATCTGCATTATCTGCTGACGCGAAATTATTCGGATAAGAATGCCTTGCAGGTTGTAGGTACTCGTTATAAATTGACGCAAAGGCAGATTCGTGCAATTCAGAGCATGGCCGCATCGGAAGAGCAGTTGAATATCGTCAGAAGCAAAAAAGTTACCATTGAACAGTTAGTAGATAAGGATTTGGTGTTTGATGGGTTCAATGTTCTCATTTTACTGGAAAGTCTGTTTTCCAATGCGTACCTGTTTAAAGGATTGGACGGTTGTTATCGCGATTTATCAAGTGTGCACGGAACCTATAAAAAAGTCAGCCAGACTACACTTGCTTTGGATTGTGTTGCCGGGTTTTACAAAAGGCATAAAATAGGGAGTATTGTCTGGATATTTGATAAGCCGGTTTCAAACAGCGGCAGAATCAAAAAGATGATTCAAGAATTGGCGGAAAAAGAAAATCTGAATTGGAATGTTGTTTTAGAAAACAATGCAGATCAGGCCATCATCGAGCAGGATAAAATTACAGTTTCATCCGATGCTTTCATTCTCAGGAATTGTTCGCAATGGTTTAATTTTATTGGTTATCTTATTGAAGAAGAAAAAATTCCGGCTACGGTTTTTGACCCAGGTTTCTAAAGCAATAGGAAGATTGCCTTAACCGTAAAAAGAAAAATGGAAAAGAAAGGCGAAACCGGACTCGAACCCATAACTTCTGCGATGGTGCAGGTGCTTTTCCAATTAAGCTATCTACCTTTCTGTCTGCTACAAATATAGAAAAGAATATTCAGTTCTTGTAAAGAATTTAATTCTATATTTGTTACCCTAACCCCCTGGATATGCTAGTTGCCGTCGATGTACATTATAAGGAAGATTATGCCAAGACGGTTTTGGTTTTGTTTGAAAATTGGTCCGATGAAACTTATTCAGAACTTATTGAGGTAAAAGTCAGTCATGTGGAAGAATATATTCCCGGTGAATTTTACAAAAGGGAATTACCCTGTATTCTGGAGGCGCTGAAAAAAGTCGATCTGAACAAAATCGATCTGTTTATTGTTGACGGTTATGTTTATACCGATAATGAAAAGTCATTTGGTTTAGGCGGACATTTGTTTACAGCCCTGGAAGGAAAAATTCCCGTTGCAGGTGTGGCCAAAACAAGATTTCAGAACAATCAGGAAACTGTTGAGGAAGTTTACAGAGGAGAAAGTAAAAACCCTTTGTATATATCAGCGATAGGGATGGAAAAAGAGACTGTTGCCAATTATGTAAGGGAAATGTACGGTGATTTCAGATTACCTTATTTATTGCGATTAATGGATCAGAAAACAAAGGAAGAGTAAACATGTCGGATATAAAAATGCCTTTTTCCGAGACGATTTATCATCTCAGAACTATAGAACAGATCATCTTATACAATAAATTACTTTCGATATCCACTACGGATGAAAAAGAAACCCTTTTGTTTTTAGAAACAGAGTACGAAAAGGAAGTTTTGGATTATCCGTTTAAAGTCCCCAAATTTAACCCGGCGGCATCACTTTGGGCGGCAAAACTTGTTTATGTAGCAGCTCAATTACTTTTGTACAGAGATCATAAGATCAGTGAACTGAATACGCTTTTGCCAAAATATGACGGTCCAAAAGATGCCGGAGTGTTTTTGTCGGCCGACCTTTGTCTGCGTTTTCTTCCCCAAATCCTCATGCAAATGAAACTAATCGATGCGGAAGACGAAGCCGCTTCAATTTTAGAAAGCCATTTACAGGAGTTTCATTACTCGGCTATCGGTTTCGACATTGATGTTCAGAAATGCGATATGGGAACTGTTTTTTCGGATGCCTGTTTCGGACAGTTGTACCTCAACCGGATCGTAGAACGCAAAGCGATTAAATTTGCAGAAATACCTGAAGTAAGTCAACAATTAGCAGCAGGCTTCGGAGATTATAAACAGATTTACTGGCGGGAATTGTAATGGCAATTGACATTAAAATAATTGACTAAAAATATAAAATACAAGCATAAATGAATCCTACAGAAAAATTAAATACCGTTTTACAGCACATTAAAGAAACCTTTGTAGGTAAAAACGAAATCATAGATTTATTGGGAATCGGATTGCTGGCCAAAGAGAATGCATTTTTATTAGGTCCTCCGGGAACTGCGAAAAGTGCAATTGTACGTGCCTTATCTGATGGTATAGCCGATGGTAAGAATTTTGAATACCTGTTAACCCGATTTACGGAACCGAACGAAATTTTCGGACCTTTTGACATTCGAAAACTGAAAGAAGGCGAGCTGATCACCAATACCGAAGGGATGATGCCTGAAGCTTCAATGGTTTTTCTGGATGAAATTTTCAATGCGAATTCGGCCATTCTGAACAGCTTATTAATGGCTTTGAATGAAAAGATATTCCGAAGAGGTAAGGAAACCAAAAAATTACCGGCACTGATGTTCGTAGGTGCCAGCAATGTTTTACCGGAAGATGAAGCGCTTAATGCTTTGCTTGACCGTTTTCTGATTCGTGTAAAATGTGATTACGTTAATCCGGATTTGCTTCAGGAAGTACTTTTGGCAGGCTGGAAACTGGAGAGCATGATTTCCGGGGAAAAACCAACCATTACTGCAGATGAAATTCGCGGGTTGCAGTTGCTCTGCCGTAAAGTTGATCTGACAAACATCCGTAAACAATACGTTGACATTGTTCACAGTTTAAGAAATACAGGAATAAAAGTATCCGACAGACGAGCGGTAAAACTGCAGAACCTGATTGCTGCCAGCGCATTGATGTGTGGCAGAAATGAGGCGGTTCTTTCCGATCTATGGGTTTTGAAATACATTTGGGATACCGAGGAACAAATAGAAATCCTGGAAGGAATCATTAACCAGATTATTGAAAAAGATGATTCCGGAGCAGCACATCCGCAGGCGTTATTCAATAAAGTACCTAATGCTGAAGACGTAATGAAAGAAGTACAGTATCTGGCTGAAAAATGGCAGGATGAAACGCTTTCCTTCGAAGAGCAGAATGTGATAAAAGATAAATTACGCTATGTTCAGACGCGTTGTGACTGGGTGAAAAACAGTGAGCAGAAGCAATACATCCAAAATGAAATAGAAGCCTTGTGGCAAAAAATCCTTCAAACGGTGTAAACATGTATTATCTGGAAATTGATAAGGAACACAAAGCACATTTGGCAGGAATCCGTCATTTTGATACGCTCAAGATTGCTTTTGAAGGCGAGTCGGTTTGGGTGAAGGACATTTTGCCTGATCATTTGAATGCTCCGGAAATGCACCATATTCCTTATAAAACAATTTATGATTTAAAAGAGAATCTGTTGTTTAAAAAGGGAAGTCTGTTACCCGAAAAAAAGTTACCGTCAGGTTTGTTGTGGACGCCTATTTTGAGAGCGTTGCCTGTTGCATTGCCAAAATTCAACCATAATTATTTTGGGATAGATCAAAAGATAGAAATGCAATTGAAAATCTCATATCAAGAGCGCGAGGCTTATGCTTTGCTTGCAGATTATGATGAGGTTAAATCCTATATTGAAACGGCTCCCGACTTTCGTTTAAAACCTTTAAATTGGTTGGTTGTAGACGATAAGGTACTGATTCTTGGTGCTCCGTTGCTGCCGATAAAGGGTAAGACTTTCTGGAGAAACGAAGATTTTTTAATCCCTACAGGATATGATTTTGAATATGCAGTATTGTCAAATACGATGCAAAATATACTAAATCCCAGTGGGACGAACCTATTTGTATGGCAGACCGATAATGAATATGTTGCTTTTTCTAAAACAATGATGAAACCGATGTCCATAAGTTCATTTCGCTTAACCTTTTCGTAAAAAAATGGAATTCCAAAGATATTTTCAAGCGTATGAAGATTACTTCTGGGTAGTGAAAGCTTACCGGGATGATTTCGGGGAATCTCATTTTATATATGAAGTTCCTTTCGGAAGCACTATTGCCTATACGCATTACATTGTTGAGGTTTTACAGTTTTTATCGGATGATTCCATTCCTCCTTTGGGATCCTTATTATTGGCTGTTTTGGCAACGAATCCGGAAAGTAACGATTCGATTGAGGGGATTCAGAATTATTTAAAATCCAAAGAGAAAAACAATTCTTTTCCCAACACGAATTCCTTCAGAACCGGTGTGGTAACTGAGTTTTTACAGCTTTTGGCATCGCTGCCTGAAGAATTTAAAAAAGGAGAAAAACGCCTGCACTTGTTCCAGACGCTTTTTCATAATTGCCACAATAGAGTTTCAGGAGAAAAAGCAAAAATTCTGATTCAGGATTTTAAGGAAAATGAATATAGTTTTTGTTCTAATTCATCAGCAATGGCTTTTAACGAGGCCAATTTTATAAAAGACATTAGGACAATCGCCTTACTGAAAACAAAGTTTCCAACAGTGCAGTCCATTCTTAATGCCATGGAGAGCTTGCCGGATGAAGATGTGAGCGACAGGCTTACTGATGAAGTTTTTGAAGAAGATAATCTGTCTGATGCGCCTGCCGATTTTGTTCAGCAACTTATTGATGAGGACAAGACATTTCAGGTGGGAAGTCTGATAAAACATATTTGGTCGGGACTGAACATACCTTTGCATCATAATGTTCCGAGTGAACAGCCTTTGGGAGGTGTTTCGGATTTAACGAATAAAGGGGATTTCGATAAATTGCTTATATCCGAGTTTGCTCATGACGACGATGTTTTCATGTCGCGGATCGCTAATCACGAAGCTTTGTATATTCAGAGAGAAGTTCCGCCGGAAGCTGATAAATTCACGAGAATATTATTGATCGACAGTACGTTAAAGAATTGGGGAAATCCGAAAATTTTGGGATTTGCGTCGGCATTGGCTATTGCGAAACATCCTAAAACAGATATCGAGTGTTCCGTTTTTGTGATTGGCGACCAGTTTAAGGAAGTGCAGTATGAAAATGTATATCAGGTAATCAACGGAATAAGTGAGTTGAGCGGGAAACTGGATTGTGCCGACGGACTGAACCGTTATTTTACGGAGAATAAAATCAACACCAAAAGTCAGGAAATTTTTCTTATCACTTCCAATGACAGTTTGAAGTTGGCTCCGATGCAAAGAGTAATGAGCGAGAATTTTGATGCGATAAAGTATGTTTTTGCCACGGATGCTGCTGGTGAGTTAAGTATTTTCAGAAATCAGAATAAAGGAAAAAAACTACTTCAGCAAATTGTCCTGCCACTGGATGAGTTATGGGTTAAAGATACTTCCGGCAGACATTTGAGTCGATCCGGAATTAGCGAAGGATCCATTCCGTTATTGTATCCTTCCGAGCGCAATTACCAATATATTTTTCGCGACGGTTCTGATTTTTACATGTATTCCAATGGGAATTTGCTACTGTTTCCAAAAGACGGTTTTAGTAAAGGTTTTGATAAAATAGCGTCGAATCTTCCGTTTTACAATGGTGAATATGCCGTCAAATCAAATATAAAGGGAGAGAAGGTACTTTTGCACTATGCCTATAGTTCGCATGAGGAAATTACTTTATTGAATCTGACGACAAAAGAATATAAGAGGCATAAAATTTTCGGTTCTGATTTCCGAAATAAAAACCTTACTTTTTTTGGGTTTGAGGATGATTTTTACGTAACCGATAATGCGGAATTCTGGCAGATAAGTAAAGATCTGAAAGTGACAAAATGTACTTCTGACAAAATAAAAGCAACTTTTGATGATTATTTTAATGAGCGTTCTTTGTTTATACAGAATTACAAAAGAAGTAAGCCAAAATATACGGTGATCAAACGAATGGAAACCGTTGTGATTGACGAGAATGAATTCAGAATCAACGGATACACCCTATACCATGGTGAATTTGTAGCATTGAATGAGTATTACGCCAGAAATTTTTTGACAGAAAACAAGCAAATGATACGATTTACATGCAAAGTGAATCTTATTTTGAAACGTAAAGGAAACAGACCATTAGAACTGGTGAAATTGATTAAAGAGTATGTAAATAAATCATTAAAGGACGCTAAAAGTATTGTGGATGGCCATTTGGAGGTAATACTTAATAATGTTTCTTTGGATGAAGCTAATTACCTGAAAGTGATATTGGAGAAAAATGGCGCGGTCTGTTATACGGAACCAACTTCTTTTGAATCGGAGGATGGAAGCAGCATTGTTAATCAAAACGGGATTTTGATCTTTAAAAGCAGCAATGATCAAATCCCTGAATTTTACATTCCGTTTGTAACCAAGACCAAAACGATCATGGCAACTGCTACGGAATATACAGGGAATTCATTTTTTCTCCCTGAAGAAAGCCTGCTGGAAAATACGGAGATTGATGATTTTAAAGAAAAATACCTTAACCCATTCATTTCAAATATAGTAAAGTATGGAACTTAAACTAAAAATGCACGTCGGAAACCGCTTTCCGAAAGGAGGTATTTTTATCAAAAGTGCTTCCATATATGAGTGGTTACAAGAAATTCAAAGTATGAACTTGGCTTTGGATGCTGTGAGGGTTTTCCCCGTTCCCGGACCAATAGCCAATGAATTATACGGATGTCTGGTGATTTTTAAACAACCCTCCGTTTCCATAAATGATATCAGAAAAAACAATTTCGTTCAGCTCGTTGAAAGCAAGCTGTTCATTCCTGAAAATACAATTGTGTCACCTGAATTATCTAAACAGGAATTGGAAACTTTATTTTCGGAAAACTATCATTTTCTGCATCCCGAAACCGGCTTATTTGAACTGGATAATGAAATCCTATGGTCGAATCTGCTCCAACCGGCCACGCGGAAGAACGTAAATTGTATTGAGCCGTCAAAAGGCGTTTCAATCCCGCAGTTGATATCATCGTTTCGCATTGAGGTGGATCAGGAAGCGATTCTGAAAGAGATTGAAAATCCACCAACAGAAGCCGAATTGATCGAAAAACTTCCTTTCGACATGAACAAACTGATGCGGGGAAATCAAAGAGAGCTTGATAAATTTTTGGCTTTTTTGGAGAAAAATCCGGAGTTGGCTTTACAATATGCTATTCCTTTGGATAAAATGGGGACCACAAGAGGAGGGACCTGGGGCAGCATTTCTTTTGGATCGGGTTTCGGCCTGGGATTAGGCTTTGGAAAAGGATTTAATTTTAACTGGATCGGCAGAATTTTAAGCGGATTGGGTTCTTCATCGTCTAAAAGAGAAGGAGGTTTTTTTAGCGGAATGCGTCTTGTTTACATCGTATTTTTTATCATAGTTCTTCGTAGTTGTCAATCATCACATTTTGGTTCCGTAATGGGGCTGTTGCTCGGAATCCTGTTTGTGGCGGTAATTCTGGGTATTGTTTTTTCGTCTTTGTTTGGAGGCGGTAGCTCATTTTCAGGTTCTTCAGGCCGATCTGCCTTAATTGATTCGGCACGTTTCAATACATTGGAAAACAGGTATGAAAAGCTTGCAGAGCATTATATCGAAAATAAAGACTATCAGAAAGCGGCGCACATTTATCTGAAATTATTAAAAAACCATTACAAAGCGGCTTCAGTTTTGGAACAGGGTAAGTTGTATCACGAAGCGGCTGCTGTTTACCTGAAATACCAGCATAATAAAACTAAAGCGGCAGAATGTTATGAGAAAGGTCATGCTTATAGTGAAGCGCTGCAACTTTACAAAGAACTGAATGAACATGAGAAAGTAGGAGATATGCATCTTCTTCTAAAAAATAAAACGGAGGCGGATAAGTATTTTCAAAAAGTCATCGACAATTACAAAACAAATTTTCAATATGTAAAAGCAGCTTTGCTTTATAAAAAGAAAATGGGTTGTGTTACGGAAGCGCAGCAGCTTCTTTTGGCCGGTTGGACTACTAAAAGAGACGCATCAAACTGTCTTACTAATTATTTTGCGAATATTGATACACCGGAAGAATTGTCTGAAGAAATTGTCGCGATCTATGAAAAGGAAACAAATCAGGAAAATCAGGAAGTATTCCTTCAGTTACTTAAACATGAATACAGTAAGCACGAATTGCTGCAGGATGTGACTAAAAATATCGCGTATGAAATTGTAGCTTCCAAAATTGATAAGAAACCGGAAATTGCATCGGAACTGATTCATTTCAACAGAACTAATAAATCACTGACAAAAGACGTTATGAAGTTCAAGTTACGAAAGAAATTAGGCAAATAATCAGAAATTATGAAAAAGCGTCTTATAAGATGTATTTTGATTTTTCTGCCGATGGTGTTACTACTATCGTGTTCTTCCAAAACAGATAAGACAACTTGGGTCGGTATTCAGACTTACAATGGTTTTTCTGCCGCAAAAGCAACTATGGTAGCAAAAACCATAGCAGATTTTTATGGAGTAAAGACTGTTGTTCTAAAAGAAAAGAACATTGACAAAAAGGCTTTTATCAACGTAAAGTCCCCAAGATACAGGGCGGATAGTATCATTTTATTTCAAAAAAGACATCTGCCGGATTCGCTTGATTTCATACTTGGCTTAACCGCAAAAGATATCTCTACCACCAAATATGAAAAAGGCCATATAATGAAATTACCGGCTTATAAGTATAAAGACTGGGGCGTGATGGGGTTAGGTTATTGTCCGGGCAACAGTAGTATTGTTTCCACTTTTCGCATCAAACATAAAGACAGCCAAATCGCTCTTACCAGGCTGAAAAAAGTAGCCATTCATGAATTCGGACATAATCTTGGGCTGCCTCATTGCGAAGATAAAAAGTGTGTCATGACCGATGCCGTGGAAAGTATTTCGACTATTGATAATGCCAACTTGGCCTTATGTGTGAAATGCAAATCAAAAATAAGATAAATGGTTGATTGTTAGTTAATTACAAAGTTAAAACCACCGACTTTCTAAGAAAAAAGGGCGATAAAATCGTAACTTTATACACCTCAAATTTTTCCTGATTGTTTAATTCTTAAAAAGATTAACGTTATGAGAAAAATTATTTTTTTAATCAGTTTTTTAGCCTCATTAATTGGTTTTGCTCAGGACGGTTCTTTGGATATGAGTTTTAATGTTCAGGGGACAATCAGTCCGTCGTCGACCTTGAAAATTCAGCCCGATGGTAAATTATTGTTAGTGGAAAGATTCCACGGAACTAATGGTTTGGTGGAATCGACCAGAATAACCCGTTTGAATTCTGACGGATCTTCTGATTTGACTTTTGCTGGAGGAGTTGGACTGTCAGTGATGCCAAATGTTGCTTCTGTAGCAATACAGTCAGACGGTAAGATTTTAATTGGCGGTAACTTTTTTAAAGTAGAAAATGATTTTGTAGGCAATTTAGTCCGTCTAAATCAAGACGGCACTTTGGATACCAGTTTTACAAAAGTAATTCAAGCCGGTATAGAAGTAGTGGCAATTCAGCCTGACGATAAAATAATTATAGGAGGAAATTTTCCAAAAGGAATCGCAAGATTATATTCAAATGGATTTACAGATCCGTTTTTTAATTCTCCAATCGATATCGCTGCGGAAAATGAAACGGTGTCTAATCTTGTTCTGCAGAACGATAACAGGATTTTAGCCGTTGGTTTTGTTACTATTGACGGAAATCCAAGAAGAGTTTTTTATTTAAATTCAGATGGGGAACTTGATCCGGGTTTCAATGAACCTTCTAATATTGACTGGACAGGAGGCGATTTGTTCACGCCAAAATTTTTGGTTAGGGAAAAAAATGATAATGTGCTGATCGGATGGCCTTTCAGGATTTTTGATGCATCCGAACAGACGATCGGCTATAACTTTGTTCGATTATCGCCGGATGGAAACTTAGTCAATATTTTCAATCCTGTTCCTTTGACTGACAATTGTGTTTTAGGCGTTTTTCCCGCTGGTCTGCAGGTAGACGGAAAAATAGTGATGACAGGGTATCAATGTCCGGATTATTATGGAATCGAATTTAACGGAATCATGAGATTTAACAATGATGGTTCGTTCGATGACACTTTTATCCCAGGTACCGGACCTAATAACAATATAACTGATTTAGTTATTCAACCTGATGGTAAAATACTGATTGCTGGAAATTTTACGGAATATAATGGAGTTGCGGTTCCTAACCTTATTCGACTGTCCAATTCCACACTTGCAAGTGATGAATTTGGCGGCACGACAATAAATGTTTATCCGAACCCGGTAGCTGAACATCTGTACATTGAATATCCGAGTGATATGGATGATACAGATATAGATGAGATTGAAATTTATGACGTTACGATGAAAAAAATCGAATTTGATGGATTAAATAAAGACGTAATCGATGTGAGTGGATTCTCTGACGGTGTGTATCTGTTAAAAATCAGAACGGAAGACCTGACTTACACAACTAGATTTGTGAAAAATTAAAAATAAAAAAGAGTTTCAAGCGAAACTCTTTTTCAGTCAACATTGTATAATTATTTCTCAGACTTACGTCTCGGTTTCAATCATGAGTCAAAATATATTGATCATTCCGGTGAAAGTTTAAATTCATAAAATGGTTATGATTACGAGAATTTATCCTGCGTCGGAATGATTTTTTGTGGTAAGATATTAATATTTACCACTTAACAATTCGCCACCGATTGCTGCTTTGGCTTCAATGCCTAATTTCTTCATCATTTCATACGTGGTACAAACTGCAGCAGAAATTACAGGAATTCCAACTTCCTTCTGAATCTGGTCAATCGCTTCCAAAGACGGCATCTGTACACAAGCCGATGCGATCAATACATCAACTCCGGTTAAATCCAGTCTTTTGTAGATTTCCAATAAATTTAATGGATTCTGAGCTGCAACTTCCAAGTTGTCCGGGATTTCCAAAGCGATAGAATCTACTACTTCAAAACCTTGATGTTCAATGTAATCCACAACTAAATCAGTAAGCGGACGCATATATGGAGTAATGATGGATACCTTTTTAGCTCCCAGAACTTTCAAGCCATTGATTAACGCTCCGGCAGAAGTTACAATTGGAGTAGGGAAGTCGTTCGCAATCGTTTCCTGATGTAAATTCACTTCAGAAACACAGTGATAACCGCGGCCCATACTCATAATGGCTACCAAACAAGCGTAACCCATAACATCAACATGCGCATCGGATAATTCCTGAGCACATTTTAAACTCATGGCATCCATAGCTTCCAACTCTTCTTTGGTTACTTTTTTCATTCGCATTCTGCTTGAATGGAAGGTAAAGCGCTCCGGTAAAATAGTTTCACGGGAACGGAAAATAGCTGGTATTTCGGTTTCCATTGTTACGTTAGACGACGGAACAATTTGTCCTATTCTGAATTTTTTCATTTTATTTTTTTGCAATTAGTATTAAATCTGTTGTGTATGTCCCGTCTTTCTCGGGAAATTTTTTTCGCTGCAAAGCTATTATTTTAAAACCATTTTGGTTAAGTGCTTCCATCAAATAATCTTCCTGATGGTAATACATGAAAATCTCATCTCCGGTACTTCCTTTTTTAAGGCCTGATTTACTATAATCGTCTTCCATGGTGCTCAGATACAAAACGCCATTATCGTTCAAACAATCACTGGCATCTTTTATTAGCTGAACGGCGTCTTCTTTCGATAAATAAGGTAGACCAAAACCACAGACAATCCCGTCAAACTGTTTTTTAAGTTTACGGAAATCACGGCAATCCATCAATTGGAAACTGGCATTGGGATTGTTTTTCTGAGCCAGTTCAATCATTTTTGGCGCTAAATCAGTACCAAGAATCTTAAGAGCCGGACGTTTTGCCAAAAGATAGTTTGTAATGTTTCCGGGACCGCAGGCCAGTTCCAAAACAGCAGCATTTTCTTTTTCAACGGAATCACAAAATAAGTCAAAGGTATCGTTATACAAATCAAAATCCATGAAACGCTCTTCATAGAGATTTGCACATTTATTAAATACTTCGACTGCCTTTTGCGTTTTATCCATCAGAATTGAAACCTTTCAAAAAGAACTGAGATCAAGAAAGTTTTTTAATTAAATCTCCTTAATCGTATTAACGATCGTTCCGATTCCTTCCACGGTTGCTTCAACAACATCACCGTTCCACATCCATTCCTGTGGATTTCTTCCCGCACCAACACCTGCAGGAGTTCCAGTTGCAATAATATCACCCGGCTCTAAAGTGAAAACAGTACTTAAGTCGTTGATTAAATCGTTGATGTTGAACAACATGAATTTTGTGTTTGAATTCTGTTTTTCAATTCCGTTTAATTTCAATGATAAGTTTAGGTTGTGCGGATCTTCAATCTCGTCTTTAGTTACCAAAACCGGCCCCATTGGTGCAAAAGTGTCCTGACCTTTAGAAACGATCCATTGTCCGGAACGACGGCAATCTCTCGCAGAAATATCATTAATTACAGTGTAACCGAAAACGTAATCCATCGCATTTTCTTTCGGAATATATTTTCCGTCTCTACCGATAACCACTGCTAATTCTACTTCCCAGTCTAATTGCTGAGTAAGTTTTGGGTTGTGTAAAATTTCTGTATTGGTAGCCGTAACTGTTGTTGGTGGTTTAGAGAAAATTACCGGTTGTTGCGGCAATTCGTTTGATGTGTCTAATGTACGCGCGCTTTCTGCCACGTGCTCAGTATAATTCAATCCGATTCCGATGATGTTCTTTCTCGGCTTTTCGATCGGAGCCAAAATCGTTACGTCTTTCATCGGGAAAGAAATCATCTCAAAATCGATATCTCTGGTATTCCCAATCATTTCATTGATTTCAGCAATAACTTCAAATCCCATATCGATTAAGTCCAACATATCGTCAGGAAGAGGGAAGTTGTGGATTCCTCCAAAATCTTCCATGTCCACCACGCGGTCATTGTGAATAAATCCTAATCTTGATCCTGAATCGGCTGTTTTGTATGTAAGTAGTTTCATTTCTTTTAAGTTGCTGAGTAACTAAGTTACTAAGTTTTTAATCTGTTATCTATTTTCTTTATTCTTTTCTCTTTTGCTTCCTGCATTCTGCGATCTGCCATCTGTTTTCTGCAGTCTCTAGCTCAATTCCTGATGTCCGTTGTTCTCAGTATATTCTCTGTCCTGATACAAACCTAACGATTCAATTACCGGTAAGTCATTGAAAGAGAATAAACAAGCGTCTTCGGTTTCCGATAAATTCACATGCTCGTGCCAAGCCCATGAAGGTACGCAGAAAATATCCCTTTCTTTCCAGTCGAAGCGTTTTCCATTAATGATGGTATAACCGTGACCTTTAGCACACTGATATACGAAAGAACCGGTATGTTTGTGCGCTTTACCTTTAAAACCTGCCGGTAATAATTGCATTGAAGCACCCATGGTTTGCATTACATGTCCGCCTGTTAACGGGTTGGAATATTGCATGATAATTCCGTCGAAAGGCGAACCTTCATTCACTTTGGCGACTTCTAACAATGCCGGATAAACGTTCTTCCATGAATATTTGAACAAAGGTGAATAGGCTTTGTCCCATCCTTTATCGGCTGGAATTAATCCTGTTCCACCATAAGTCATCGGAGAGTGATTAATTGGTGAAACTAACGGTTGTTTTCCGTCAAAAACCGCATAGTCATTAGCTTCCAACGCATTTACCAGCGGAATGTCCAATCCATCCTGCCAGATGCATGTTTCGCCATCCGCTTCCACGCCGTGCTCGTGCCAGGTTGAATTGGGAGTAATCACGAAATCGTTCACTTCCAACATAATTTTGTTACCATCAACAACAGTATACCCTTTGCTTCCCTCCATGATAAAACGAAGGGCAGAAGCTCTGTGACGGTGCGCCGATGTACTTTCGCCCGGGCGTGTAACCTGAATTCCGGTGTACAACCATCCCACAGCAGCACTCACATCTTTACGTTTGTCGTTTACTAAATAAACCACACGACGGCCTGCCTGTTCCGGAGTTACCAATTCGGATGATTTTAAAACCAGCGAACGTAAATCTTCATATTTCCAAAGCATCGGAACGGAAGAAGAACGCGGTTCCCAAGGTTCGATATCGTTAGCAACGGTCCACAAAGCGCCGGCACCAAGATCTTCTAATTCTTTGTAATAAGCTTCCAGTTCCGGAGTGTCTTGTACTCTTGCACGACCAATCTGATCGTCTGAATATTTATCTGCCATAATTTTTATTTTTTGAAGCGATGGTTCAAAATAGAAAACCACAAAAAGCTAAATAGCCATCTGTTCGCCTTTATTTATCTTTTATTGAATTCTTCGTGATTGTCTATAAATGTTATTTTTCTAGTAGGAGCTACATTGACTCTCAAATCGAAAATATCAAAACGGTTGTAATGCCCAAGAATATCGTGCATTTGCTTCGGCTGAATACATTTCTGTAAATCAATTTCAGCATATGCAATACCTTCATCATCGATCAACGGTTCGCCGATAACAGCGCCATTCGGACCAACAAATCCGGAGAAAGCCGAGTTTTTACGCGTCAGCAATTCATCCACATTCGGAACATCCTCGCGTAACGCATCCATAATTTCTTTTGAAATCGTAGAACATGAAACGATAGTAAACAATTTACCTTCGAAAGAATGCGCCGCTGCACGGATTTTTATAGCTTCCGCCATATTGTAATCTGGTGGAGCAACCGGTAGGGAAATGTAATTAGCAATGTGAATCAATTCGCCTTGAGAAAGAAGGGTGAAACGTGCTAATGTATTAGTGTTTTCACCACAAGCTAATGTTCCGATCGGACCGATTTCAGTATCATAAACCTTTAAGGAGGAACCGTCTCCGGAAGTCCATGTCAGTTTTTCTGCCCATGTTGGTACCAGTTTTCGGTGCTTCCCGATAAGGTTTCCTTTGTTGTCGATGATTAAATTGGTATTGTAAATCTCTCCGTAACTTTTGCCACGCTCGTTAATTCCCATAACAATATGAATGTTATAGTCTTTGGCGGCTTGGTATAAGGCTTGCATCGATTCATCATCAATGGCAACCGAATTCTTATATAATTCTTCGTACCATTTGCTGCCCTGAACCGGAGTCATGATCCAGTTCCAATACGGGTACCCCGCGATGAATACTTCCGGGAAGGCAATTAATTGCGCTCCGTTATCGCTGGCTTCTTTGATGAAAGAAATCGCTTTTTCGATCGTTTTTTCCACGTTTAAAAAAACTGGAGACGTCTGTACGGTGGCGGCTTTAAATTTTGAAAAATCCATAATTCTGTTATTTCACAAAGTTCCTCAGGTAAAATGTCTGAGGCACACAAAGTTAGTTATTTAAAAATCAAAAATTAATTAGAATTTTCGATTAGGTATTTAGTGATTTTAGCTTTCATTTCGTCAGAGAAAGTCTCGGCAGAAATGGTGTGGCGGTCCTCAGCAATTTTTACGTTGACCAATGTTACTTCGCCCTCCACACAGGTTTTACCGTTTTCATCTTCAAATTTAAAACCGCATAGGAGCGAGGAATCACCCATTTTCTTAACCCAAAGTTTTTTGGTTAAGGTTTCGCCTAAACGCGCCGCTTTTTTGAACTGCACTTTTAAATCTACTGTCGGAATCCCATTCGTTTCATGCATTTTTGAAAACGGTCGGTCTAAAGCTTCTTCAAACCAGTCTTCAACGATTCCGTTCAGCATTTCCAGAAATCTTGGGTAGAAAACGATTCCGGCGTAATCAATATGCTGGAAACGGATTTTCTCTTCTTTTATAAAATAATTACTCATTTTGGTCTGTTTTCGATTCTCTATTTTCTTTTTTCTGAAAGATTACTTCAATTTAAAACGTTGTATTTTACCTGTTTCGGTTTTAGGTAGCACATCCAGGAAATTGATTACCCTGGGATACTTATAAGGAGCAGCTACTTCCTTGAACCACTGTTGAATATCTTTTGCGAATTGATCTGTTGCTTTAGTTTTTTCTTTTAACACGATATGTGCACAAACTAACATTCCGCGTTCCTCATCCGGTAATCCCACTACGGCGCATTCCAGAATTTCTTCGTGAGTTAAAAGTACACTTTCCACCTCGATAGCTGCAATGTTATAACCTGAAGAAATGATCATATCGTCCCCACGGGCCACAAACCAGAAATAACCATTCTCATCCTGACGGAAAACATCACCGGTAATATTCCAACCGTTTTCCACATAATCGCGTTGTTTCTCTTCGCGATTAAGATATTTACAGCCTGTGATTCCTCGAACCGCCAATCTTCCAGGTTCATTTCTTGGCACTTCATTTCCTTTTAAATCGATGATTTTGGCTTCGTATCCTGTTACCGGAACTCCAGTAGCACCGGGAACCATATTTTCTTCGTTGGAAGAGATGAAAATATGAAGCATTTCAGTGGCTCCAATACCGTCGATGATTTTTAATCCGGTTTCGTTATACCAGTCTTCCCAGACTTTTAAAGGCAATGTTTCTCCCGCAGATACACATTTGCGTAAACTTGAAATGTCAAATTCGTTTACTTTTGTAGTGATTACTCTCCAAGCGGTAGGAGCGGTAAAGCAAATGGATACTTTATAATCCTGAATCGCCTGTAAAAGCAAATCCGGGCTCGGTTTTTCGATTAAAAATGTTGAAGCACCATAATACAATGGGAACAATACTAATCCTCCTAAACCAAAGGTAAAGCCAAGAGGTGGACTTCCGATAAAAACATCATCTTTAGTCGGTTGTAAGGAATAGGCAGGGAAGGCTTCACAAATATTCAGAATATCTCTGTGATAATGCGCGGTCATTTTTGGCAAACCGGTAGTTCCGGAAGTAAATCCGATCAAGGCAATGCTATCTGATTTTGAATGGTAGTTGGTAAACGTTTTTGGTTTGTCCTTCATTAATGTTTCTAAATCAGCATTGCTGTAATAGCTGATTATCTTCAGAAAAGAGGATTCTACCAATTCCATTTCTTCTGCCAGTGAACCATCGCAAAAAGCATGTGAGATTTCAGCACATTCGATAATGGTTGTCAGTTCTTTAGAGCGCAATAAAGGCATTGTTGCTACAACGATTCCGCCGGCTTTTAGGATGGCAAACCAAGTAGCTACCATCATAGGATTATTTGCAGAACGGATCAGAACACGGTTTCCGGATTTTAAACCTAAATCCTCAACTAAAACGTGTGCAATCTGATTTGCCTTTTCGAATAGATCATTATAAGTCCATTTCTCATCGAACGTCTGAATGCAAACCGCATTTCCATGACCGTTTCTGATATGCGAATCCAATAACCTGTCAACACAATTTAACATATCGGGTTGTTGGAATTGAGGCAATTCTAAAAAATTATATTCCGGTTGTAAATCCGGAGTTGGTAAACTTTGGTGAGCGAAATTGTCTTCGTAATGCTTCATTGTGTATTTAAGTACTGAAATCTTCGTTAATTTATTTAGTTGTGTTGGTGTTTTTATTTTTTAAAAACTGCTTTAAGGCTTTGAAATAGGCCTCTTTCGCGTCTAACCATCCGTAATGACCACAATTCGCTAAAGTTGTTAATTGTGAATTCGGAAAGGCGTTTTCTATTTCTTTGGCTGTATCAATGCTGATAATGTCATTCTCTCCTTGAAGTATCAGAACCGGATTTTGGAAATTTTTGAATTTTCCTGAGCAATCGAAATGGTTATTTGTCAGACTCTGAAATACAATGTTATTGACATCAAAATTGACCTGAGTAAGCCGTTCAGCAATTACCGGTGCATTCTTTTTATCGAAAACATAGGCATTGGCAAGATATTTTGCCCTCAGCTTTTTAGTTTCCGCGGAATTATCACCACGATCCATTTTGTTTTGATAGTAAGTAACGCTGTCTCGTTGGTTTTTTGTCAGATTGGCACTTATACGATTCTGAGCATATCGGGTGAAATTCATGTTTATTCCGCCTGACGATGAAAAAATCATTTTATCAATAGTATTCGGATATTTGGTCGCATAATAAGCAGCTAACATTCCTCCAAATGAATGCCCAAGAATAGTCCATTTTTCAATTTTGAGATGGTTTCTCAGGTTTTCCATATCCTGAACCATTAAATCCATCGAAATCGTTTCGTTGTTTATTTTTTCTAAGGTCGATTTTCCTGTGCCTCTTTGGTCGTAGATAATGGTTTGAAAGCCTAATTTGGAAATTTCATCTGCTACAAAACCAAAACCTTCGCAGTTCATTCCGGGTCCGCCATTGATGATTAAAATCGGTTTTCCGGAGCCAAAAGTCTTGTAATGCAATTTTGAATTTCCGCTGACGATTATATTCTCACTTTTCTGAGCGTAAACTGAAAAATGAAGTAAAAAAAGAAATATGTAGAATATTTTCTTCATTTAGTCCTTTTTATGGCTTTCTGGTTTTAATGCTTTTTTCATACCTTCAGTTGCTTTTCGTTCCGAAGCTTTTAGCGGATACAAATGCGACGTTCCTGCCATAAACTGTTTTGGAATATCTGTCGGCTGGAAACCTTCATATGCCTGAGCGTGTCTCACAAAATACGGATCCAGTAATAAAGGTCGGCCAAGCGAAACCAAGTCGGCTCTACCGTTTAATATGATGGTGTTGATTTGATCGATATCCTGAATATAACCTGCTGTAATCGTTGGGATGTGAACGCTGTTTCGAACCATATCCGAGAAAGGAGTCTGCCACATTCTTCCCGTTTGCGGATTTTGATCAACCACTGTATTTCCGGTCGAAACACTAATGATATCTGCTCCGGCATTTTTGAAAGCTTCCGCGATGGTAATAACGTCTTCTTCTGAAATTCCGTTTTCTGTCCAGTCTGTTGCTGAAATTCTAACCGACATAGGTTTGTTTTGCGGAAACACATTTCGCATTTCGGTGAAAACACGGATCGGGAATTTCAAACGGTTTTCGATACTTCCGCCAAATTCATCCATACGCGTGTTGGTTAATGGAGATAGGAAAGAAGCTAATAAAAATCCGTGATGTGACTGTAATTCGATGATGTCGAATCCTGCTTCGTCAGCATTTTTGGTTGCCTGAACAAATTCGGAAACGATTTTATCCATGTCGGCTAAAGACATTTCTTTCGGAGTAGCCGTATTGTCTTTGAACGGAATCGCGGATGCCGAAAGTAATTCCCATTGCGGATCTATCGGTTGCCCGCCTTCCCAAGGTTTTGTGATGGCACCTTTACGTCCGGAATGCCCTAACTGAATACCAATTTTTGATTGTGTGTATTTATGGGTAAAATCAGTTATCCTTTTCCAGTTAACTATCTGTTCTTTAGTATAGATACCTGCGCAACCTAAAGTGATTCTTCCGGTTTCTGAAATCGCTGTCTTTTCAGTTAAAATCAATCCGATACCGCCTAAGGCTCTTGTTGTATAATGTGAAAAATGCCAGTCGTTTACCACGCCGTTCTCTGCAGAATATTGCCCCATAGGAGACATTACAATTCTGTTTTGCAGTTTCATTTCACGCAGCGAGAAAGGAGTAAAGGCTGCCGGTGTTTTTTTATTTTCAGTATTGTTAAGCGTGTTGAATTCGTTTAAAACCTTGTCGGTGAAAGAAGCATCACGCAATTGGAGGTTTTCATACGTAACCTTTTTGGCGCGTGTCATCACACCAAAAGCGAACTGATAAAAAGGGTGTTGCATGTGTCTGTCCATGTGCTCAAACCAATCCAATGATACTTTTGCGGCGTATTGGATCATTTCCACACGATTTCTTCTTGCTTTTTCATATTGCATGAAAGCGGTCTGAACGTCGTTTGGATTTTCAATAACTGCATCTGAAAGCGCAATAGCACATTCCATAGCCAGTTTTGTTCCCGATCCGATGGAGTAGTGGGCTGTAGCTTTGGCATCACCTAATAAAACGATATTCTCGTGGGACCATTTTTCGTTGGTTACATGCGGAAACTGACGCCAATGTGATTTATTGGTAATTAGCGGATGACCGTCAAGTTCTTCCTTGAAGAATTCTGATAATTTCTGAACCGTATCCGCTTCGTTTTCCACTTCGAATCCTGCATTTTTCCAGGTTTCATCCGAACATTCGAAAATCCACGTACTCATTCCGGACTCGTACTGGTAAGTATGTGCCGCGATTGTTCCGAAAGGTGTTGTTCTGAAGAAATAAGTAAATGCGTCCAAAGGTTTTGTGGAACCCAACCAAACGAAACGGTTTTTCTGCAATTCTACTTTGGTGCCGAATTCGTTTTCATGCTGTGAACGGATCATACTTGCGATTCCGTCGCTTGCTAAGATGATGTCGCTGTCTTTGAATTGGGAAAGGTCATCTACGTTTTGTTCAAAGTGCAGATTCACACCTTCCTCAAGACAACGTTGTTGTAGTAATTGCAATAATGTTTTACGGGAGCAACCGCAGAATCCATTTCCTGAAGCGTTCACGGTTTCGCCGTTTCTTGCTACGATAATGTCGTCCCAATAAGCAAATTTGCTTCGGATTAATTCATAGGATTGCGTATCGCGAGTTAAGAATTCGCCTAAAGTTTCATCGGAAAAAACTACTCCGAATCCAAAACTGTCGTCGGCTTTATTGCGTTCATACACATCGATCTGGCAATTAGGCATTGCTTTTTTGGTAAGGATTGAAAAGTAAAGTCCGCCCGGACCGCCACCTATAACTGATATTTTCATATTTTAATCTCTTTCGGCTTTGCCTATTCGTCGCTGGCCGAAAATTTTGTTACTATTTAAATTTTGATTCGATATAATAATCGACTTATTTTTTCATGAAATCGAATGAACCTTTTCTTAAGTTGATTCCGTATTCAAGATATGCTTTCAAACAAGCCAGGAAATTGGACCATCCAAAAGAATTTCCTGACAACCACTTTAAACCGTTTTCGTCATGAGGCATGCTCTTTTCTGAAATGGAAACCAAGGTTGTGTTGTTTTCTTTTTCGGTTAAGGTCATTTCTACTAATAATTCACTTCCGCTGTTTTCCCAGTAAAACGAAACGTATTTGTCTTTTTCGATCTTGTCGACGCGAACCGGACATTCGAAATCAAACTCAGGAAATTTCCAGATCAGTTTTTTGCCTTCTTCCATCATTCCGGTGCTTTCGGAGATGAAATAATTGGTCATTTTTTCCGGATTTACAATGGCTTCAAAAACCTCACTTACAGGTTTTCCGATTTGCATTGCAACGTTGATTTCTAATTTTTCAGGTGTCATAATCTTAAGTTCTTTTGATTGAAAATATTTCTCCTAATTTAGAATAATTGGATCCGGCCAGACGGGCAACAGGCTTGTAAGTTTCCATGTTGATTCTGAAATCGTCCAGTAAGATGCTCTCGTCCACATGAAACATCACAACGCGGCCGATAATGATAGTAGCTCCTCCAAATTTATTGTCTTCCAAAGTGTAATGATGTACCAGTTCGCATTCCATGTTTACCGGACTTTCCTTTACTCTCGGCGCCTTTACTTTTAAAGACGGAATTGGAGTAAGGCCTGCCAGTTCAAATTCGCTAACGTGAGATTCAACTGATTGCGAAGTGGTGTTCATTTGCTCAACAATATCTTCCACAACCATATTCACGACGAATTGTTTTGTAGCCAAAATATTATTCAGGGTATCCTTGTTGGAATTGTTCGGACGAACCGTGGAAAACATAATATGCGGCGGATCTTCACCTACAGCATTGAAGAAAGAAAACGGAGCCAGATTTAAAATTCCGTCTTCGCTGATACTTGAAACCCAGCCAATTGGCCTTGGGATAACAGTGCCGGTCAATAATTTATAAGTTGCCTTCTGGTCAATTATTTCAGGGTCAAAATGCATTATTGTGTAGTTTGTACAAATAAAACAAATTATTTGTAATTACAACGCATTCACTTTCACTAAATAATTAAAGAAATTTTGTATTTTAGTTACAAATCTCAGGCATGGAAAAAACAGATACTAAAGGAATTTGGCGCGTTATTTCAGCTTCATCGATGGGTACATTGATCGAATGGTATGATTTTTACATTTTCGGAAGTCTGGCCGTAGTTATTTCAACAAAATTCTTTCCTGCCGGGAATCCCACAGCGGCATTTCTATCGACTTTGGCAACGTTTGCTGCCGGTTTTGTGGTTCGGCCTTTCGGGGCTTTGTTTTTTGGAAGACTAGGCGATTTGATAGGTAGAAAATATACTTTCATGGCAACTTTACTTTTGATGGGAGGCGCTACTTTTTTGATTGGTTGCATTCCCAGTTATGAAACTATTGGTTTTCTTGCTCCTTTATTGGTGCTTATTTTAAGGCTTTTACAAGGTTTGGCGTTGGGTGGAGAGTATGGCGGTGCTGCGACATATGTTGCCGAGCATGCACCCGTTCATCAGCGTGGTTATTGGACGTCATGGATTCAAACAACTGCAACGGCAGGCCTTTTCGTTTCATTAATGGTGATTTTAATAACACGTTCTTTGCTCTCGGAGGAAGCATTTGATACCTGGGGATGGCGTGTTCCTTTTTGGATTTCAATACTGATGGTTTATGTTTCTTATCTCATTCGTAAAAAAATGCATGAATCGCCCGAATTTGCAAAGGCGAAAGCGGAGGGAAAAACGAGTAAGAATCCGTTAAAAGAAAGTTTCGGACATAAATACAATTTGAAATTTGTCCTTTTGGCTTTGTTTGGAGCGACGATGGGGCAAGGCGTAGTTTGGTATACCGGACAGTTTTATGCCATGAGTTTCATGAAGACCGTGATGAATGTAGATAGTTCTCAGGTTGATACTTTACTGGGAATTGCTTTGCTAATGGGAACGCCTTTCTTTGTTTTTTTTGGCTGGCTGAGTGATAAAATCGGAAGAAAGAAAATCATGATTGCAGGAATGTTACTGGCCGTGTTGTTGTACCGACCGATATATAAAACTATGTATGAAACCGCTGATGTGAGTAATAAAACGGTTGCAACAACAGAAAGTTCTACTGATTTGGACAGAGAAAAAAATATTTCCACCGCCACTTTTCATTATAGTTTTACCGACGGATCAAAAGCAACGAGAATCATTGCAACCGATTTTAATAAAATGCCTTTTGCTCCCGAAACGAAATCAACAATAATTACAGTTGCTCCCAATGATAAATGGCTATTGGTTTTTCTGGTGTGGATACAGGTGCTTTTTGTAACCATGGTTTACGGACCTATCGCTGCTTTTTTGGTTGAATTGTTTCCCACAAGAATACGCTATACTTCAATGTCATTGCCCTACCATGTAGGTAACGGTATTTTTGGAGGATTGCTTCCTGCCATATCCACTTATTTGGTGACCAATGCAAAAGAAAACGGCGAACCTGAATTTTACCTTGAAGGCTTATGGTATCCTATTATTGTGGCTTCACTGAGTATGATAATCGGATTTATTTATCTGGATCACAAAAAGAGAAATTAAAGAACAAAATTATGGATCTTTTAAAACGTATGTTAGGCTTAGTGTGTGTGTTTCTGTCAGTTGTGGCGGCGTATTTCTGCGTAATGCATTTCGGATTGCCAAAACTGAATTCCGGTAAACAGGATGATCTGGTTTTCGGGGTCATTATTTTATTCATATTAACGCCATTAATTGTATCAGGTTTGGCAATTTTCGGTTACTTTGCATTAAATGGTGAATACGATAAAAACAAAATGTAATTTTTATGAGCTACTACAAGATAAGCAACCTTGAACAATACTTTAAACATTATAACAAATCCATTCGTGAGCCTCGGAAATTTTGGGGTAAAATAGCGGAAGAAAACTTTGTATGGTACCAGGCCTGGGACAAAGTAGTGGATTTTAATATGGGTGAAGCCGATGTGAAATGGTTTGTAAATGCAAAAGTAAATATCACCAAAAACTGTATCGACAGGCATTTAGCCAAACGAGGCGAAAAAACAGCCATAATTTTTGAGCCCAACGATCCTAACGAAAAAGCCCTTTACATTTCTTATAATGAATTGTATGACCGAGTAGCAAGAATGGCTAATGTTCTTCGCGAGCAAGGCATCAAAAAAGGGGATAGGGTTTGTATTTATTTACCGATGATTCCTGAATTGGCTGTTGCGGTCTTAGCATGTGCACGAATTGGGGCAATCCATTCCGTGGTTTTTGCCGGATTTTCTGCTTCTGCGGTAACATCGAGAATTAATGATTGTGAATGTAAAATGGTAATTACCTCTGATGGTGGCTACCGTGGTAATAAATCTATTGATTTAAAAGGGATTATTGATGAAAGTCTGGAAAAATGTCCAACAGTAGAAAAAGTTCTTGTCGTAAAAAGAACCAATTCGGCTATAAATATGAAAGAGGGTAGGGATTATTGGTTACAACCGCTTTTAGACAACGCCATTCCTAATAATGTGGCAGAAATCATGGATGCTGAAGACCCGCTATTCATTCTTTATACATCAGGTTCGACAGGAAAACCAAAAGGAATGCTGCATACCACGGCTGGTTATATGGTTCAGACGGCTTACACTTTTAAAAATATTTTCAATTACGAAGAGAATGACGTGTTCTGGTGTACGGCTGACATCGGTTGGATTACCGGACATACTTATATTTTATACGGACCATTGTTAAATGGGGCTACCACTGTTATTTTTGAAGGAATTCCAACGTATCCAGACTTTGGTCGTTTTTGGGAAGTAATTGATAAACATAAAGTTACTCAGTTTTATACCGCTCCGACAGCTATCCGTTCTTTAGCAAAAGAAAGTACTTCATGGGTAGATAAATACGATTTAAACTCGTTAAAAGTTATCGGTTCGGTAGGGGAGCCTATCAATGAAGAGGCGTGGCACTGGTATAATGATCATGTCGGAAAGAAAAAATGTCCGATTGTAGATACCTGGTGGCAAACCGAAACAGGAAGCATCATGATTTCACCGGTCCCGTTTGTAACGCCTACAAAGCCAACGTATGCGACGTTACCGTTACCTGGAATTCAGCCGGTTTTGATGGATGAATTGCGAAACGAAATTGAAGGAAATCAGGTGGTTGGAAGCTTATGTATTAAATTCCCGTGGCCATCGATGGCCAGAACGATCTGGGGTGACCATCAGCGTTATAAAGACACTTATTTTTCAGCTTTCCCAGGGAAATATTTCACTGGTGACGGGGCGCTACGCGATGAAGTAGGTTATTACAGAATTACCGGAAGGGTAGATGATGTGGTGATCGTTTCCGGGCATAATTTAGGAACAGCTCCGATCGAAGATGCCATTAATGAACACCCTGCAGTTGCGGAATCTGCAATTGTTGGTTTCCCTCATGATATTAAAGGAAATGCATTATACGGATTTATTATCCTGAAAGAAACAGGGGAATACCGTGATCGTGATAATTTGATGAAGGAAATTAATGAACACGTTTCCAGTCATATTGGGCCAATCGCAAAATTGGATAAGATTCAGTTTGTAAGCGGATTACCGAAAACGCGTTCGGGAAAAATTATGCGCCGCATCTTACGTAAAATTGCTGAAGGTGATTTTTCAAATTTCGGAGATACTTCGACATTATTGAATCCTGAAATTGTAGATGAAATTAAAGACCAAAAAGTATAAGAAAGATAAAAGCCCTGAATTTCAGGGCTTTTTTATGTCATTTTCAGCTTCTTTTTTAGTTTCAAAAACAGAAGTGCTGTTATATAAGCATCGTTTGAAGCTGTATGTCGGTGGCTTTTCTTGATTTTGAATAAATCGCATAATTCCTCTAATGTATAATGCTGATCTTCCGGAAGATTTTTAAAACGTTGGTACATTACATTGACATCCAGTACGTTGTTTTTCAGTTTGCCAAGATTCAACCTTTTCAATGCCTGATTCAGCATTTCAATATCTAAATTGGTATTATGGCCAACCAAAGTTCCGTTTTTAATATGACCCAGGAATTGCATCATAGCATCTAATTCGGAAACTGATTCATGCGAATGGGTTTTGAAGAGTTTTTCAACCGCTTCATTTTGATGTTTTTCCTTTTTATTTTCGATGAAAATTTCGAAAAAGTCTTTTATTTCAATCTGATCGTTTGTAACGCCGATGCAGCCAATCGAGATAATGGTGTCATGCTTCCAATCCAAGCCGCTTCTTTCACAGTCAAAAATCACATAACGTGTCGGAGCACTCGAATCCTCTTTTTCAAAATTATCCAAATACTCTTTCCAAAATGTCGGATCACCTTTTCCTTTTAACCAATCCAGCATAGTTTATGTAAAATAAGTTAATTGAAAACGGTTCTTGATCAAATCCTGAATTTCGTTGATAGGCTGGAAACAGTTTTTGAGTTTAACCTTGTCGACTTTAGTCAGTTCTTCGATATTGACATAACTACCGTTGGAATCATTCTTTAAACCATCCTCAGTTCGGAACCAGTGGAGTGTGTGAAAAGCTTCAGCACATTCGATATACAGATCCGCGTTTTGAGGTTCCAAGTCAGCTAATTTTTTGAAACGCTGATAGGTATTGGTAATCCCTTTAATTCCTTTACTTATTGCAAAAACACGGGCAGCATCCACTAACGGAGTTATAGCTCTGTTTTTAATATCGAAAGTATCTTTGTGTTCTTCGTCCTGTTCCACTAAAAACTGTCTGAAGAAGCCAAGCGGTGCCGGTTTTTTGATAGCATCAGTAGCCAGAAAAGCATAGAACAATTGATTGTTTGCTGCTTTGGAGAAAATTTCCTCTGTTAATGTTTTTTCTAGAAACGGATCGCCATAGATAAAGTTATAATCAAAGAAAATAGAACTCACATGGATCCCTTTTTCCCCTGGAGTATTGATCCAGGTGTTGTATTGTTTTATCCAGTCAGTCAATGATTTACACCATAATTCATTATTGGCGTTCAGACCTTGTTCGCTTTTTTCATAACCGATTTTTTCAAAGGTTTCCAAAACGCGTTCTGCTAATCGCATGAAGTATTTTTTAACCTGATCATATTTGTCGGCAGGGACATCTTCAAAAATTAAAGAACTGTTTATATCCGATAATAAAAGTTGCTCTTTTCTTCCTTGGCTTCCTAAATTAAACCATGCAAAACGTACCGGTGGTTCACCTTCTTTTTCGATGGCTAAAGCAATTGCTCTTTTGGTAATGGCGATAGTAATCTCGGAAGCGACATTAGTAATATGTGAAATCGGGATATTCTTGTCGATTGAATTTTGGATAAGATCCGTTAATTTATCACGTACAACTTTGAGGTCTTTCGATTTTTCTGCGCGTTTTATCTGTTTTAAAAGTACGCCGGGATTATTTGCCTGAGCAGCAACAACATGATGTTCGGAAATGATTCCGGAGATGGTGCTTTTTTCCGTTCCGTCGCGGGTTACGCATAAATAGGGAACGTTGTGCTTCAGCATCATCATTTGTGCTTCGGCAATTGAGATGTCTTCCGGAACAGTAACAACCGGAACTGTCATTATTTTATCTACAGTTACATCAATCGGATAAATTCCTGTGGCGATTTTTGATGTTAAATCGTAATCGGTCACAATTCCGATCGGCATTTGGTTTTCCTGAATGATTACACTGCCGATTTGTCTGCTGGCCATGGTTTGGGCAATGTACTTTACCACATCGTTAGGGCTGGCAGTGATTGGTTTTTTGGTGTATTTGATAGGTTGGAAATACTGGATATCTGTTGCGGTTTGCTCATTAAAGAGTACGTTTTCAGAGATCAGTTTTCCGCGATGATCTTTGTCGTATGGATTTCTTGTGTTCGATGCAAAACTTTCAAGTAGAAAGCTTAGTACGTGGCTGTTGCCTGTTACATAAGGTTTGAAAACTTCAATCGGAATAGCATAAATGATAGAATCTTCCCTTGATTTTGCGGTCATCAGGTAATTGTTTTTGGCAAAAAAAGGACGTAATCCCAGGATATCACCCTCATCACATTTGTCGATAAGGGTTTCTTCGGCATCAGAAATCACAGAAAGACCGATTGCTCCGGAGGCTACTACATAAAAAGAATCGTGAGTAGGGTCGCCGATTTTAAACAAGATCTGATTTTTTTCCAGATAGAGCACTTTAACCTGCTCCGAAATCGTTACCAGTTCCGTATACTGCAAACTGGTAAACGGAGGATAGTGCTTTAAAAAATCGGCAATTCGTTCTGCAATAGGATTTCTCATATCAAATTGTAATATTTACTAACTCATTTCCAATAGAATAACCTGTAAGAAATTAGCGATAGTATAATAGGGAATAATTTTCTAAATATAATAAAAAATAGTATACTTCAAAAGGGTAGCGGTTTAAACTTTATTAAGCATACAGTTGCGAAATTGTTATTATAATGACAGCCAATAAGGCACAGCCAATACCGTAGTAATTAATTTTTGAAAGTTTTTCATTAAAAGCGGTGATTCCAATTAAAGTTCCCAAAGCGATTACACCGAAATTCATGGCGGCAAATACAGTTGATGGGTTGTCTGTCAGTGCTTTATGTGCTTTTAAATAGAAAAGGATGTTACCGAAATTAAAAATCCCCAGCACCATACCGAAAATAAAATCCTGTCGCGTTAATTTTCGATTTTTAAAAATAAGCGAATAAACGCTCATCAAAGAACTGATGATGAAGGCGCCGCAAAAGATAAAAAATAATGAAGTGGTAAATGGGATTTCTTTGTACAACGCAATTTGTTTGAAAAGAACGTCGATGATTCCGAATCCTAATAATACGAGTAAAGGAAAAATCCAGTTGCTATTTTCTGAAGAAGATTCAGATTTTCGGTTTAACGTCAGGAATATTGCTGTAAATCCGATTGTCAGTCCGATACATTTTAATACGCTGATATTTTCATGAAAAATGAAGTACGATGCTAATATCGGAATGAACAAAGACAGACGCTGAGCGATTTCGGTTTTTATAATTCCAATATTTTTTACCGACGACGCTAAAACAAGAAATATGGTTGGTAGTAATATGGATAATGGCAGATAAAATTTCCATGGCGCCGAATTATCCAAAATTTTCATATCCGGAGAAAACGAAATATAGCTCAGAAGTGCAGCCGCTAAATAATTCCAGTTAATACTTTGTTTGATATTTATTTCGTAACGACGTGCTATTTTCAGGAGTACAGCAACGGAAACGCTGCAACAAATACTTAAAAGTATATAGATCATTTGGTAGGGAATATTTAATAGAGACAAAAGTAATAAGATTTCATAACAGCATTATTACACCTATTTAAATTTTCTATTTTACATAATGTATATTATAGTTCAAAAGTGGTTATAGCAATTTCTGCTTAAAATCGGCATATTTTATCGTCTGCGGCTACTTTTATGTACTTATTCGAATAAACAACAATCTTGTACTCTTTAAAATCTTGACATTTTATGGATTTTTTTAAGATCATCTCGCGTTTCCCGGCTTCTGATGAAGTTATGTCGAAATTATTAACTGAAGATTATCTAATTTTTTCTGAAACTAATTATATACTGTTTATCATATATAGTAATTGGTTTTAAAAACGTGCAAAAACTTCTTAAAAAATGTGCATTTCATCGATAAAAAAAATCACTTCGTCGAAATTTGACGATTTTAAAAAAATATCGTAATAGTATTCTTATGTAAATTTCGCGTAATTTATTGATTAACAAATGTTTAACATTGGTTATTTTGGTCGTTTTTGAGTATTTTCTGATAGCAAAATGCTGTTTCTGTAGAAGAAACCCTATTAATAAGGTTAAATTATGCATTTTGTCGATAAAAAGTGCATTTCGGCGATAAAATAATTTTGTTTTTTCGAACCTAACTTATAGGTTTGCAATGAGTTACAATTCAAAATAGCTCACAAGATTAAATCAGCAACAACTAAAAGAAATGATTATGAAGAAGGCAATTTTAACTGCAACATTACTTTTTACAATTTTCAGTTTTTCCCAAACTGCAACTAACGTAACCTATACCGCTTCGTCGGAAAATTTCACTAACCCTGAGCGTGGTTTTTATCACCACACAGAAACTCACTCAACTGGATACAACAGTTTAAGTCAATCTACTTTGACAGGCTACAGAACCAGTCAGAACATCACTTTGATACTTCGTGTATTCTACTTAGAGAATTTTAGAAATTCCCCAATTTCTTCAGATTATCTAAGCAAGGTACAGGCCGATTTCAATGCTATCAGAAATGCAGGTTTAAAATGTATCGTACGTTTTGCTTACTCTGATTCAGATGCAGCCGGTCAAAGAGATGCTTCAAAAGCACAAGTATTAGCTCACATCGAGCAACTTAGACCAATTCTTCAAAGTAACGTGGATGTAATCGCCGTTATGCAAGCCGGATTTATCGGGTCTTGGGGAGAATGGTATTATACAGACTACTTCGGTATGTCTCCAAGTTCAACAGATTATGCTAACAGAAGAGCTGTAGTTGAAAGTATTTTGAGTGCTTTACCTGCTTCAAGAATGGTGCAGATCAGAACACCTAAATTAAAACAAAATACTTTAGGATCTTCCTCTGCTTTAACTGCTAGCCAAGCATATAACGGATCGATTCTTTCAAGAGTGGGACACCATAATGACTGTTTCCTTTCAAGTTCAACGGATTACGGAACCTATAGTAACACATCAACTGAATACCCTTATTTGGAGCAGGAAACTAAGTTTACACCTATGGGTGGAGAAACTTGTTCGGTAAACTTACCTCGTTCAGGTTGTGCTACTGGTATGCAGGAAATGCAGAAATTCCACTATTCTTATTTGAATACAGACTATAACGCACAGGTAATTAGTGGTTTTGCATCTGAAGGTTGTTTACCTGATCTTAAAAACAAATTAGGTTACCGTTTTGAATTGGTAACAGGTTCGTTCCCTCAGGCAACTAACCTTGGTCAGACAATGAATGTAAACTTTAAAGTTAGAAACTCTGGTTTTGCAACGCCATTCAATCAAAGAACTGCTTACATCGTTTTCAAAAACACTGTAACTAATGAAGTGTATACTAAAGCTTTAGCAACAGATCCTAGATTATGGACAAGTCAGGCTGAAACAACAATCAATGAGACAATTACATTACCGTCAAACATTGTTCAGGGAACTTACAAATTGTATTTACACATTCCTGATGCAGCATCAAGCTTAAGCGCTCGTCCTGAATATGCAATCAGAATGGCAAATGCAAATACTTGGGAAGCTTCAACCGGATATAACAATCTGAATGCTACCGTAAATGTTGGACAAAACCTTGGAACAGGTGATACATCTTTGACTGTTAACGCATCAATTTACCCTATTCCTGCAAACACTGAAATATTCGTAGAAATGACAGGTATTGATCAGTATGCAATTGGGATGTACAACTCATTAGGTCAGAAAATAAATGTAAACTCTACATTAACAACCAATAAATTAGCTATTAACACAGAATTTTTGAGCGACGGAGTATATTATATCAAAATTTCTAATGGCCAAAAAAATGACACAAGACGCATAGTGGTAAAACACTAAACTTTTCATATTTTTTTTATTAGTTGATTGAAAATGGGAACTGTTGAAAAATGGTTCCTATTTTTTTTTCTTTTGTTTCAGATTATGTTTTACGCCAAATTGTAACGCATTCGAATAAAATTTATCCTGAAGATAAAATTCGAATATCGCTGAAACGGACGTGTAATCAAAGATCTGCCAATTGAGGTTTCCGACAAATCGTCCGAATTCTGAGGCGTAATCATCATAAAACCAACCCCCCTCCAGTTTCATACTGAAATCATCTTCGGAATTCCCGACGGAATAACCCACTCCGCCACCAATAAAAAAGCGGTCATCGATCATCCAATAAGGATATCCGGTAGATAACGGAATTGTCGATTCTCCCAGAGATGCCTGCGTTCTTGTTGCTTCAGTAAACGGTTGGAATCTGTGTTTTTTCTGCATCCAACGGTCAAAAATTACTTTTCCGGTTATACTGCCTTCATAAGACTCCTTCACGTAATAATCCTTATTGAGTATCTCGCTGGTGTTGTAATAATTGCCTTCAAGAGACAAACTGGTATTAAAATATTTGAAAAACTTATAATCCTGATAAAGGTTCAGCTGAAATCTGTAAATGCTTTTACTGTAAGACGGTCCGTTTTCTGCAGGCGCAATTTTTAATTCTGCGGAAGAATAACTGGTGTTTTTTGAATAATTGGCACCGGCTCCAAACTGAAAAAATGATTTTTGCAGCAGACTGTATTCATAACGGATGCTTGACCAATATTGCAGTTTTTCAAAATTTTTAGGATTATTGAACTGATACTGAACTCCGAATACATCATGGGTCCTGTTGTCTTCATAATCCGGGACTTCATAATCCACACGGTACATTGAACTATAGGTTACTCCAAAACCGTGCTGGTTTTTCTTTTTATCAAAAACGTTGTACGACAGCACATTTTCAAAAGCTGAAAGTTTGTCTTTGTTCGTTTGTAAATCGGTGTCATATTTTATGAAACTACCGTATTCCCTGCGATTTGTTTTGATTACATTTTTCAGAACATCGGGAAAAAATAAGCCCGGATAATTTTCCACCAAATCGTTCTGAAGACTGTTTTCTTCATAAATGACATCAGTATTCAACATTTTTTGAATGGTTTCCTTATCAGCAGATTCATCCGGAAGTTCGCTTGCCAAAACCCAGGATTCCTTGAATTTCCCCATGTCGTGGTACGCAATACTCATTTGCGCTTTTACTCTGTAGTCATCAGGATGATCTTTGATGTAGGCACTATATTCGTTAATCAGTTTTTGATATTCTTTTAATTCAACCAACCACGACATTTTGCTGTAAAAATCAATTTCGCTACTGTAGGCCGACCAGTCATACGCTTTTTGAAAATCGTTGTTATCCGCATAGATCCAGGTAATCGCGGTTGCCAGTTCTTTATAATCATCAGAAGGTTTTATTTTATCCAGTTCCGATATGGCGTTTTGCGGTTCATAATTTACCAGATAATCAAGGTATTTCATATAACTTTCATGAGAAGGATCCACCTTCATTAAATTGGTGAGCGCGATCTTTATCTTATCCTGATATTCTGCAGAATAAAAATAAGCGATGTAATTGTTGAGCAACTCCTTATCCTTTGGATTTGCAATCATCTGCGCACTCATCCATCGCTCCTGAATAATGTCATTTGGATAATAAACATGCTTAGCCAATTCCTGTGAATACATTATATTTTCCGGCATTGGATATTTGAGACAGTGTTCCTCAAGCATGGTCCATACTTCTTCTGCCCTCTCCTCCCAGGAAAGGTATTCGGCGTACTTGTTCCAGACTTCCGCATTTATTTTTGGTTCGGTAAGCATTCTCTCTCTTAATGCTTTAATTTCCGCTGCTAATTTTTCATCCGAATCATCTACCCAAATTGCTTCTTTTGCCAGACGTTCTACTTCAATTTTGTATTTTTTGAATTCAGCTCTGACATTTGCAACAGCTTTATCCAAAGAAGCGACATCATTATCGGCACGGAAATCCGGCATAGTTATTCTTGATTTATTGGTTCGCACCGAATATAAATAACCATCTAAATAGGGCACTTTTTTAAAGGCAGCACCCTGTCTTTTTAACTGCTCTTCTATTCGTGCTGCTTTTTCTTTTGTTCCGTAAACAAACCAATCCTGCTCCGAAAAATTGGAGTCTTCAGGTTTCAGTTTTTCAACAGTGTATATTCCGTGAACGGTTTTGTGATTAAAATAAGAAGCTCGCCAATCGTTTGTCATCAAGCCACTTTCACGTGCATCAAGATATCGGATGTTTGGGAAATCGGTGCGCATTGTTTGTAACAACTTATCAAATTCGGGATACATTGCCCTGTTGCTGTTTGGGGTTTTGTACCAGCCCAGATTATCATAATTACGTAAATCATAAATTCCTTTACTGATATTGGTACTCGGAATTTGATAAATATCGTCCGGGTGAAGAAAGTGTGTCCAGACTCCGGTATACATGTATAGCGAATACATCGTAAATTTTAAATCGGGATCGACATAAAATCCACTGGAAATCCTTGGAAAATCGAAGAATTCCGGTTCATAAGGATCAAAATCAAATTCACGGTCCCCTCCGTCTTTTTTAGCTCCGACGAAAATACTACACATGAATTTTATGGAAGGCATTCCTTTTTTTAATTGCTTCAACCCTACTCTGTCAATGTAGTTAGAAGGCGGTACATAGGTTACCGGCAGCGGTCCAAAATCGTTTACCTCCCATTTTTTTTCGGCAGCTTTCAGTGAGGTTGCCATAAAATCCGGGTTTTTCCAGTCGGATACGAGAAGGGAAACGTGGTTATATCCATGGAAGGCCAATTCATGTCCGTGTTTTGCTACGTCATTTACAAGCCACGTACTTAATCCGATCTCCTTTCCTTCGATTTCAATTATTTTTGAATCCCATTCTCTGAATAAAAATGGAGGTTTTACATTAGCATTGTAATCAAAGGTCGTCATTGCCGCATACTTTATATCGTGCTTTTTAGCCAGTTTTACTAAATCAGGCCACCAGACATGATGTACGTAATCCGTTATGGTTAAATTCATTTCGGAAAGCACGGGTTCACTTTTGATATCGTATAATGGTGACGGGAAATCATCTAAAAAAATCACTCCGGTATCGACCACGGGATAAGGAACTCCTTCCAGGCCTTTAAGAAGTCCTGCCACGATCAGACCACGGTCTTCTTTAATGAAAAAATAGGTGGTATTATAGTAGATCACTTTTCCTTTTCCAATTGAATTTTCAATAATTAAGGGATATTTCGGGTCGTTATCCGCGTAAGCGTCGACTTTTACTTTATCAGAAAAACAAACCCCTTTCAAACCGAAATGTTTAAGGTCTTTTTTATAGCTATGGTCTTTAAATCCGGGTAAAATATTGGTCTTGAACAAAAATCCTTCAGCTTCAGGATCCGTTTGATAATCGTTTTCCGGTTTCATTCCCACCAAGAATGAAAAGCGTTTGTCTTCACTACCGAAAGGCATGAATAAGGTACCTCCCCTAGCCACAAAATCGGTAATCACATCGATACTTTTATTGTTTAGTTTTTTGGTGTCCAAGAGACTTAAAACTCTGACACTGTTATCGATCTTAGGGTTTTTGTTCCATTCGGCCAACGTGACACTGCGAAAAGGGACTTTTGTATAATCACAAACCTTTCTGATATTTCTGTTTAAGGTCAGACTTTCAATATCACCCTTGTCACTAATGAACTGAACCATTGGCGGAAGGTTTAATGGTATTCCCGAATATCTGCGTAAAGTTATTTCGCCTGGTTTACGGGCATCCAATCCTGTTAATTCGTCGATTTGCACGCAGCCGGAAGCGATTGCCACCGCCAGTAATGCAAAAAACACACGAATTCTCAGTGAAGTATTTTTGTTGACAATCTTCATACATTAAAAAATTAAATCTTCTGTTTTACTTTGACCGGGATCGTTCTCAATCTCAAAAATTTTGATCAGATCACTTTCATAAAAAACGCTTATTTTACGACCGCGCTTTTTGAGGGTTTCCAGTTTTGAAAGTATCAGAGGTGTAATTTCACAGTTAACTATAATTCGGTTGGTTTTGTCATCACCTTTCTTGTAAACGAAAACCAAAACACTTTTAGGAAGTACGTATTCCGGATTATTTTGCAGGAATTTTGTATTCTTTTTATTCTTGAAATAAATGGAATCCCGTGTCAGATAATTTTTTGTGAAATCGGTATAATGAATAAAATAATGTTTGTTAATACTGATGGATTGCGTGGTATAGTCATTTACGACAGCATAAGAAAAAGGATAAAAACTAGAAGTTATCTTTTCATAGACATTGATGATGTCTCGCGGAATATCATCTGTTTTATGTAGTTTTTTATACTCTTTATTCTGGTAATAAAAAGCGGAATAAAGTACACCTGTAATAATAAGCACGGCAAAAACCGGTCGGATAAATTCAATTTTTGTGTAAAAGAAATAGCCTAACCTGATTATGAGTGCAATCGCAATTCCAAATAAAATGGGGATAAAAACACCTAAGGACAATTTCACCAAATCGGTGTCAATCCAACTGTTATCGATTTCCGAGAGAACGACCAAAAAATTAAAATAAACGAGAAAACACATTGCGGCATTCCATTTTTCGTTTTTTAAAATGATCAGTAAAAGACAGAAAGCCATACAGATATAGCTTAAATACTGATAGTAGATCATCAGTCGTTCATAAGAAACTACCAGGTGTGAAAAATAGGTATAGGCACTTACCGACATTAAGCTGGAGTGCACAAACAGAACGAAATCATCCCCAAAATGAGAACAGGCGGTTCCGTAGATGATAAAAAGCACCATCAGTGAAATTAAATAGGCACCGATGGTTATAAGGTTAGCGATTTTATGTTTGATGGAGGAAGTTAATAATCCGATAATTAAAAAAGGAAATATCAGTACCACCAAAGTGAAAATATCTATTAGACCTATGGCTGTAAAACCTAAAATATAATTGATAAAACAATTGAGATTATTGCTGTGCATTATTCCCGGTTTAAGATATAAAACCATAGCCGGGAGCGCGAAGGAAATGGCAAGAAACAAGGCCTGATGCTGCAAAATAAAAGTCAGATTCAAAGGCATAATGGTGTAGCTCACACTATAGAAAAGAGCGACCATCATAGGAGCTATTATTTTGGAATAAGTGATTTTGTTCACCACCCAAAAGAGAAGGATGCTGATTAAAACCGATTCCAGAATTCCCATGGATTGTAGCGCCACTTCGGGGCTCACGCTCGTAAATTTTCCGTAAAAATTGATCATGGCAAGTTCTCCAACTGTCAGGATTCCGTTCGTGAACCATCGTTGGGAATCAAAATCGATCACGCTTTCAAGATCAGAAATCCAGGAGCCTGATAAGGAAAACAAATCAAACTTGTAGAAAATGTAGCGACTGTAAAAAGTAACACACCCGATTATGGAAAGTAAAAAAAGATACCAAAGTCGGTTTTTGCGTTCCTTTGGGTCAGAGCGTGTTAAAACAAAAAAGCCTATCGGCTTTTTAAGTTCGATATTTTCGATCAATTCAAAAATATTTCGCTTTATTTTCTGGGAAACTATATTAACGGAATCGAAGATCTTCTTTATTCCGAAATAGTCAACGAAAATGGTAACCATTAAGATGATTACAACATTCAGTAGATTGTACATTCCAAGTTGCACCAATCCAAAAATCAGGAGCATGATGATGCTACCGTACTTAAACCACTGCTTTGCAATAAAGTCGAAGTAATTTACAGATTTGTCGTACGATATGAATTTTCTGTTCAGGTAGAACAAAAACAATATCATGAGACAAAGCCTCACAAAACCTGTTATTATTGCGCTTGAAATTATCATATACTACTACTCTATTTTATAAAATTTGGTATGCCCTGAAGATCAATCGTACCGATAAAATATAGAAATCTGGTTTTTGAAATTCGGTTCTGAATGTCTTTATACAGCGCTTCAGAATCAGCGTACTCGACAAGAATTATAGGGAATTTATATTTCTTATGTAACACGTTAAGTTTTTTGATATACTCTTCATAATCATTCTTTTCTCTGAGTTTGTAATTGTTGTCTGCAAAAGTGTAATTGCTTGCAACAGATTCCACCACAACGCCGTTTACGAATTTATGTGTATCTTCCAGAAGCTCTATTCCTGCATTCTGAAGGATAAAATGTTGCGGGTATTTGTTTTTTAATTTTTCTATGAAAACTACAATTTCTGCCCTCTGCTCTTTTTGAGGGCCGAAAGAAGTAAAATTGTCAATATTATCAAGAAATAGACCGTCGTAGCCTTCAGAAAGCATGCGGTCGATTTCAGAAAAAAGTACCTGAGAAGTTGAATCGGATTTTAGGTCTAAATAATAGCTGTCCCAATTCTCATTTTTTCCTATCGTAATGTCTTTTAGCTTTTTATAATGCTTTGATTGACTGTTTACTTCACCTAAACTAATGTAGGCTAAAACTTTACCATTTAGACTTTTTACCTTTTTAATGTCAGACGGATTGAAATTTTTTGATTCGAGAATTACGTATTCGAATCCCTTAATTTCAATCGGATTGACCTTTCCGTAGCAAAAAAAAACATTAGGTTTCTGATCGGTGTTCGACCAAACCCTAAATCCTAATAATGAAGGAAGTAGACAGAGAAACAATTTAATATGCTGCATAATAGTAGTAGTCTAAATTTTTAAAAAACTCGATATTGGCTTTTAAAGTCAAAAGCATAAAAACTAGCGAACCGACCAAAAGTCCGACGACACTGTACTCATAGGAAACAAAGCGGCTCATCAGGAAGCCCGTAAACGCGTTGGCTAGACAAGCAAAAACTATTGCTCTCAAAGGTTTTACCGGTTGCCCTAATGTGAAAAGGTATAGTGTGTTAAGCATACCCCAGGACAGAAAAAAATATCCCAATCCCCCTATCAGACAAACCCTGAAACTCAATGCTTCAAAAACCTCATTGAACTGAGCCTGATATCCCCAGGAAGATGTTATTATGAAATAAATCAAAACGAATATAAACAATGCGGAAACCGTAAGAATCCCGATATGCTGCCAGTACATTTTATAGAGTCCGCCATTGTACTTATCCGGAACACTATACGAGGTGTTTTTTTGGCCGATATCAATAAATTTTGAAAATGCTGCCAGGCTGTATTCCAACACTCCGGAAAGCAATAAGAAAAACATTATGGCTACATCCATTCCCAATTCATATTTCTTTTCAAAGTAGATTATATAAGGAACTGTGCCGCTTACATCCGCAGACCATGCCAGAATACGGTCAATGAAAATGAATATGTAAACCAACAAACCGTAAAAGAAGTAATGATAGTTCTGATAAAGCATTACAGGCGTTTTCACTTCCATATTGCAGTCGACCTGACATTTGTCTATTTTGTTTTTAAAAAAGTAATTTAAATATCCCTTTGATAAAATAATAGCCATCGCTATTCCGATCCAGTGTGTTAGATAAATAGGCGTGTCAGTAAATTTCTTAAGAGAAACAGCAGTTATAGTTGCCAGAAATATTGCCAATGATATTACCCAACGTCGTTTTATGGTATGCAGCGGAGCTATTACCAAAAGAAGCATTCCTACCAGAAAAGCATACATAAATAAAACAAACAGCAGCTTTGCAGGATACACGTGAAAAAAGAAATTAATCACAAAAATGCAAAGCAGCACCAGTGAAACTGATTTCGCTCCCAATAAAACCAGAAAATCAATGGTTTTACGTGTCATGGTATAATCTTCATAATTCCAGTAAAAAGACGCCTGATGGCCAATCACCTGTACAAATCCGCCGGTGGAAATAAGTCCGACAATTACACCCAGAACCACAGCGGTAGACTGCATATGGTTAAAACCAACATACGTCCACAGTGAATATCCGAAAAAGATAATGGCTAGTATTTGAACAAAAACAGGTAATAAATGCAAAATTCCCAAAGGATAATACTTTGCAAAAATTCTCATTTTGATCATCAGATATTCCGAAACCTGAAACGTTTTCGTCTCTTCATTTTTTTCAAGCTCTTTTTCCTTTTTATTTTTTAAAGTGATGTAATTAGGCGCCGAAATCAACTGATTGAATACTAAATCGGCCAAAGCTCGAATAGAAACAATGCCGAAATCATTCATAGTGTCTTTGTCTCGGATCCCCAACGATTCAATAGTGGCCGCCACCACGCGATTGCTCACGGGTTTGCCTATCTTGTCCATGATAACCTTTTTGAGGTTCTCGATATTTTGTAAATGACTTTTCATTATTGTTCTGAATGGTTAAGATGCTTCCATTGTTTTTTGGTCTGCGAGCTGCATATAGAAGGATTGCGTCGAGTTTTTCATGATTTTCTCATACGCTTCTTCGTATTCTTTTATGAACTTTCCGATGGTGAAATTTTCAGTCACTTTTCTGCGGGCATTGATTCCCATTTGTTTACGTAATTCATCATTTTGCAAGAGTTTGATAACGCAATTGCCGATATCTTCGTAATCTTTTGGTTTGCAGATGAATCCGCAATTTTCGTCCAAAGCTTCGGTAACACCTCCAACATCAGTGGCAACGACCGGAATTCCGCAACTCATGGATTCCAAAACCGTATAGGGGAATCCTTCTGAAATTGAAGTCAGAATCGAAATATCGCCTTCACAGAATAACTGGTGGGGCTTACTGTGGTATCCCGCCAGTTTAAAGTTGTCCCGTAATTTCAACTCGTCGATCAGGTCTTCACATTCCTTGGTATATTCCGGCACGGCATTGTTATCGCCGTAAACCAAAAACTGCACGTTCGGAATCTGCTGTGCAACTACGTGGCAGGATTTTATCATTGTGATAATATCTTTCAAATCGAAAATACGGGCTGCGGCGACCACGGTCGGAATGCCTGCAAGTCTTTCAGGTTTGGGTGCCGGAACAAACAAATTATGGTCGATTCCGTTATAGATCACATCGATGATTTCCGGATTAGCGCCATAAAGTTTTTCCCAGACCATGTTGAATTTATTTACCGAAAGTATCATGTCAGCCTTGTAGTATACCAGTTCGGTAATACTTTCTGAAAATTTGACAAGCATCTTTTTAAGAAAATAGGAGTATTCGGAAGAGTTGATTGCCAGCAGTCTTTCACGGATAAAAACCCCATGTTCAGTAGCGATTATTGGCGTGTTGTATTTGTATTTTAGAACCAATGCAGGGATCACCGGAAAACCGGAAATGGTTAAATGGGATATATCCGCTTTAGGAACATCGATCGAAAGCGGAATAAGAAAACGATAGATCCAGCGCATTCCAAAAGTCAGATCATTCAATGTTGCTTCTTCTTTCGTGTTGCGGCTTAGTTCGACCACCAGGTTACAGAAACAACGCCATACTGCCATACTCTGCATGGTTTTTTTGTAATCATGATGCTGAAAAAACTGCCACATTTTGAAGATAATATCATCAAAATCTTCTGCTTTTCGGGTATCGGAATAAATATTGGTTATCATTCTCCTGAATACGGGAATGAATTCTTCTCTGATTGTTTTTTCGTTCAGGTCTTCTTTTTCGTCAACAATTGTATAAAAATGTTTACCGTAATTGATCATCTCCTGCGGTTCAAGAGGTGACCAGAGCGGAACCTGAACAATCTGTTTTACATTTTCGCTTAAAGTATAACGTGGACGGCTCTCATATTGAGCGTTAATGGAGTACAGAATGAAATTAGCATTTTTTATTTCATTACAAAGCATGTGTGACCATGTTGAAACACCGCCACCATTATAAGGATAAGTTCCTTCTAATATCAATAGAATATCGTACTTTTTATTCATTTCAAAAACTATTTATTCCTTACAGCGGTAAAAAGGAATACCGCCTAAAAAAATGAATCACTAAAACCTCTGGGGTGTTTTTGAAACGTAGTACAGCTTGTGGTTAACTGTTAAAAATGTCGTAACGTATTGATTAATACAAATTTAAGTCAAACAAATTTGTTCCGTAAGCCGTGGCGTGTTAAAATAGTCAAATACAAAAAAATATCGACGAAATGCAATATTTGTTAAATCGTAAACAAATTAATCGCCGTTTCTTTGTCAAAGTATAAATTGTTAAAAATAAATGCCGTTTTTTTATTTAAAAAAAGAGAATAAAGTTTAATTTTGCAATCCAAATTTTTGAGTTCTTAACTAAACAACAAAACCGTGGAAAATCCAACTGCACAAAAATTAATCAATAAAATCCAGCTAGATTTATTCAAAAATGGATTTAATGCTGATACATTGATCACAGATTTAAAGAGATTAAGAGAATACGCTCTTGAAGAACAAAATCCTGTGTTGGTTAAAGCTATTCGTTTAGCTTATGAACACATTGAAAGCAATAATGGCTTTTTTATTGCTATTCCGGATGATGAACCAATGGAAGGATTTGACGGTACTTCAACCAATGTAACCGAAGAAGCTACAAACATTGAAAGTTTGGAATATCTGATTTCGCTTTTCGCGGATCTAAAAAACAAAAACAATATTGCTGATTTAAGAGAGTACAACAAATCTTTCTTGGCTTACTAATAAAGAAACGAACTTTTACGTTATATTGAAACTACGCTTTAGGCGTAGTTTTTTTATAAGTTTTAGTTAAAAAGTGGTTTTTTCTTTAATTTGTACGCTACATTTGATGTGTTTTATGACAAAACCTCAAAGTTTTAAACTTTAGAGGGTTTGTAAATACTTAATTTTCAATCGTTTATTATATGACACGTATTTTTAAAATTATCGCTTTACTTGAAGGAATTTCTCTTTTAGTGTTGTTCACTAATATGTTATTTCTAAAACCGACAAACTTCGATTTATACAAAACCCTTGTTATGCCTTTAGGGATGACACACGGTTTACTTTTTATAGGTTACGTTGTTTTGGCAACCATGTTTAAAATGGAAGAAAACTGGCCAATGAAAAAATACCTTCAGGTTTGTATTGCATCGGTAATTCCGTTCGGTACTTTTTACGTTGAGAAAAAAATACTTTAATTTTAAGGAATGAAAATCTTTAATTGGGCATATAAATTACTTCGATCATGGGATTTTAGTGATACGAAGGCTGATTATATTAACCTGGCTGTTAATATAGTTGTACTCGTTGTGGTTGCTTATATTTTAGATTATATTTTTAAAAAGATTTTAATCATTCTGATGGCTATTATTGCCGAAAGAACGAAATCTACGTTTGATGATTTTTTGGTTGCCAATAAAACGGCTAAGTACGTAGCGCATCTTTTCACGCTTTCCTTTATTTACAAAACCGTGCCCATTATTCTAAAGGAGTTTGTTTACTGGGAAGGTTTTTTCACGAAAGGGGTTAAATTTTACATCATTATATTGTCACTTTGGATCATCCGAAGTATTTTTTATTCCCTGAAAGATTACTTAAAAGATAAGCCGAAGTATAAAGATAAGCCCATTGACAGTTACATTCAGGTTATAATGATTTGCTTGTGGGTGTATGGAATTACATATTTTATTTTAACACTACTTAATATAGAATTTACAAGGCTCTTAACTGGATTAGGAGCTGTTTCTGCAATAATTATTTTAATTTTCCGTGATACGATTCTCGGATTTATTGCCAGTATCCAGGTTACGGTGAACGATATGGTTCGTATCGGGGACTGGATTACTATGGAAAAATATGGTGCAGACGGTGATGTTATCGAAATCAATCTAGTTACGGTAAAAGTGCAGAATTTCGACAATACCATCACCACGATTCCGACCTATTTCCTGATTTCCGATTCCTTTAAAAACTGGCGAGGCATGTTGGATTCAGACGGACGACGATTAAAACGTTCAATTCTTTTAAAATCCAGCAGTATTCGTTTTTTAAATGATGATGAAATCGAAAGTTTAAAGAAAATAGAGTTGATTGCCCCTTATTTAAATCACCGTCAGAAGGATATTGACAATTTCAACAAATCCAATAACATCGATAAATCGGTTTTAATTAACGGTCGTAACCTGACCAACTTTGGTGTTTTCCGTAAGTATATTGATATGTATATCTCTAATCATCCGGGAATAAATAAAGATATGTTATTCATGTGCAGGCAATTACAACCTACGCAAAACGGTATGCCGTTGGAAATTTATGCTTTCATAAAAGATAAAAGCTTGGTGGAATATGAAGCAATTATGGCCGATATTTTCGACCATATTTTAGCATCTGTTCGTTATTTTGAAATGGAAATCAATGAAACCGGTGCCATTAAAATAGAATACTAATTATTCTTCCACAGATAATTTCCCGTGAATAGCCGGTTGTCCGAAACTGTCTAAGTTTACCATCGTAATCGCATCCACAGTAATGATTACAGCTTTGGTCATGACATTTCGAACTTCACATCGCATTGTAATTGAAGTCTTTCCGAATTTCACGATATCAAGACCGATTTCAATAATATCTCCCTGTCGGGCTGAACTCGTAAAATTGATTTCCGACATGAATTTAGTAACAATACGGTTATTTTTTAAGATCATGATGGAATATAATGCAGCTTCGTCATCAATCCATGACAGTAATTTTCCTCCGAATAAGGTTCCGTTTGCATTTAGATCTTCAGGTCGTACCCATTTTCTGGTCTGGTAATTCATATATTCTGTTTTTGTAAGGCCAAAGTTACAATATCCAAGTGATCAAAGGCCAGTGTTGGTAAATTTTTTACAGAAAACCAATCAGCTTCTTTCGCATCATCAGCAGCAATAGCTTCAGTATCCGACGAAACAATTCCGAAATATGCAACTGAAACCGTATGTCCTCTCGGATCGCGAAACGGTTTCCCAAAAGCGCCAATTTGTTCTAAATCAGTAATCTTAATTTGCGTTTCTTCTTCCAATTCCCGGATTGCGGCTACTTTTAAATCCTCATTTTCATCGACAAATCCTCCAGGCAATGCCCAACAGTCTTTAAACGGATCATTTTTTCGTTTGATTAAAAGCAATTCGTAATTTTCCTTTTTTCGAAGGATCACGGCATCAACAGTCACGGATATTTTAGCAGTTTTCATGAGCAAAAGTTTTCAACACGAAACTACTAATAACTTTTCAAATACCCTCAGATAATGGAATTTCATTCTTCGTAACTTTAATACAAAGGATAAAAACCATGGAAAATCGCGACACTTTTCTTATTGATTTAAGAGGTGAACCTCTTGGAACGATTTCGGCTCAGTCAACTTCTGAAGAAATTTTTCAGAACAGGACTTTACGACCTATACTGGTTTTACAGAACGAACTCTTTATCGAAGTATTTCAGAATTATGCTGTGAAACAAAAAAGCGTATTCTTTTCGTTATCGCCTGAAAAAAAGATGCAATACATTGAAAATGTGATCCAAAGGGATATCAAGTTCAGAAATTCGCTGAAAGGTATTATCATCGGTCTTTTTACTGTTGAGGAATACAAGGATTACATTCAAAATTCGTCGAACATCAATAAGAGAATGATGAACATGTTGATTGAACGGCTTAAAAGTCAGGTTATGATTCTGGAAATGGAATAATTTAACTCAGATTGCAAATACCACAAACAAAAAAGCTGTCTTTACCGACAGCTTTTTTTATTTAGTAAATGTTCTCACCGTTTAAGTTGGTACGAAGTACCTCGCTCATATAATCGAAAAAAGGGCGCATCGCCTGGAAAGTATCTAAAACTTCCTGCTGGAAATTTGGAGATAAAACTTCTTTATCGGTAAACTTTCTGGTTACTAAGTACTGTTTTTTGCGGATCAGATCAATGGCCGGATGTGCTTTATCGAAACCTTTCGGCGCTGTTTTTAATTCATCGCCTTTTAATTCGCCGAAGAATTTTATAAAAGTAGTATCAGAAACAATCGCACGGATTTCTTCATCGTCCATTTCGAATTCTTTGCGGATACGGTTCAGATCTTCCGGATTCGGATCCCAGAAACCGCCGCCTACAAAACTTTCTCCCGGCTGGATGTGCAGATAATAGCCACCTCGTAAAAATGGCTTCGTACGTGAAAAATGAACACTGAAATGAGTTTTATAAGGTGCTTTATCTTTTGAGAAGCGCACATCACGATAAATTCTGAAAATCTGAATTTGCTCAATGCCATCCTGTTTGGCCAGCTTTTCCCCTACTTCGTTAAAAAAAACTTTTACATCTTTCTGAAGCGAATCAAAACGTTTTTTATTGTCGGTGAACCATTCTCTGTTGTTGTTATCATGTAATTCGGAGAGGAATTCCAATTGGGTTTTTGTAATCATTTTTTTATTTTAAATGTACAATAATATCTTCACACTACTTAAAATTATTTTTCCCTGGACTGGAGCACTTTAACCACATCATTTAATTGAAATCCCTTTACCTGCAATAAAATCAAATAGTGAAAAAGCAGATCGGCGCTCTCATTTAAGAATAGCTCATCGTTTTCATCTTTGGACTCAATCACAACTTCTACAGCTTCTTCTCCGACTTTCTGAGCAATTTTATTGATGCCTTTTTTAAATAAACAAGCAATATAACTTTTTTCAGAATCACCTTTTTCTCTACGCTCTGTAATGGTCTTTTCTAATTTTGAAATAAATCCAAATTCCTGATTGTTACTATTTTGCCAGCAGGTATCTGAACCGGTATGACAAGTTGGGCCAGTTGGGCTTGCCTGAACCAAAAGCGTGTCATTATCGCAATCTTCCGCAATGGAAATCAACTGTAAAAAATTACCACTCTCCTCGCCTTTTGTCCATAAACGATTCTTTGTTCGGCTGAAAAAAGTTACTTTTTGAGTTACTAACGTTCTATTCAGAGCTTCCTGATTCATGTAACCCAGCATCAGTACGTTTTTAGTTTCACTATCCTGAATTATTGCAGGAACCATTCCATCACTATTTTTGGTAAAATCTATTTTCATATTTCTATTTTTCTTTTCCCTTCTCCTTGTTTCTTCTCTCTACACTCGCACCCCTATCCCCTTTTCCTTCAAAAACTGTTTCAGCTCCGGAATCCCGATCTCCTGAAAGTGGAAAACACTGGCAGCTAAGGCAGCATCGGCTTTTCCAATGGTAAAGGTATCTGCAAAGTGCGTCATATTTCCTGCCCCACCGGATGCTATAATGGGAATATTTACAGTTTCGGAGAGTAACGCTAAAGCCTCATTGGCAAAACCGTTTTTAGTTCCGTCATTGGTCATGGAAGTAAACAGGATTTCTCCCGCTCCTCGCTGTTCCGCTTCTTTAGCCCAATCAAATAAATCAATTCCAGTTGGCGTTTTACCTCCTGTTAAATGAACAAGCCAGCGACTTTCGATTAGTTTTGCATCGATGGCCACGACAATACATTGGCTTCCGTATTTTGCAGCAATTTCAGTGATTAAATTCGGATCTCTAACTGCCGATGAATTGACAGAAACCTTATCAGCGCCATTTTTCAATAGCAGATCCACATCTTCAACCGATGAAATTCCGCCGCCAACCGTGAACGGAATATTGATGGCAGCAGCCACTTTTCGAACTAAATCTATTAATGTTGCACGACGTTCTTCGGTAGCTGAAATATCCAGAAAAACCAATTCGTCAGCTCCGGTTTCAGCATACTTTTTAGCCAATTCTACCGGATCTCCGGCATCTTTTAAATCAACGAAATTTACGCCTTTGACGGTTCTTCCGTTTTTAATATCGAGACAGGGAATAATTCTTTTTGTGAGCATATTTTCAGTTTAAGGCTTACAGTTTACAGTTTGTTGTGGAAATCCACTGCTTATTAATTTTTCGAGTTCTTTTAAGGGAATTCGGTTTTCATAGATAGCTTTACCAATGATTACGCCTTCGCATCCCAAATCTGCTAATTTTGGCAACTCGTCAATAGCCGAAATTCCTCCTGAAGCTATTAATTTCAGGTTTGGGACCGACTTCAAAATTTTTTGGTACAAATCAAATGAGGGGCCTTCGAGCATTCCGTCTTGGGCTATATCGGTACAGATAACATATTGAATTCCTTCTTGTTGGTATTGGCGAATAAATGGAATCAGATCTGCGTCCGATTCTTCCAACCAGCCGGAAACCGCAATTCTTTCATTATTGACATCAGCACCTAATATGATTTTTTCCGATCCGCATATTTCTATCCAATTTTTAAAAAGCTCCGGACTTTTAATCGCAACACTTCCCCCGGTAATTTGATTCGCACCTAACTCAAATGCAATTTTTAAATCTGTATCCGATTTTAATCCCCCTCCGAAATCAATTTTTAAACTTGTTTTAGTAGCAATCTGCTCTAACACTTTGTAATTGATGATACGATCCGATTTTGCACCGTCTAAATCAACTAAATGCAAATATTCAATTCCGTGTCCTTCGAATAATTTGGCAACTTCAAGCGGATTTTCATTGTATATTTTTTTGGTATGATAATCTCCTTTCGAAAGACGGACGCATTTTCCGTCGATGATGTCTAGGGCTGGAATGATTCGCATGTGATAGTAATTAGGAGTTAGTAATTAGACGTTAGAGAAAGGAAATTCTTCAAAATTTGCTCGCCGGCAGTCCCACTTTTCTCCGGGTGAAATTGTACACCGTAAAAATTGTCCCGCTGCAAAGCAGTAGTGTATTCAATTTCATAATTTGTTATCGCGATGGTATTTTGACAAAGTGGCGCATAAAAACTGTGTACCAGATACATAAATTCTTTCTCTTTAATTCCTTCAAATAAAGGAGATTGCAAATTGGATACTGTATTCCAGCCCATTTGAGGAACTTTCACCTGATTTGAAAACCTGATCACATCAACATCGAAAATCCCAAGTCCGCGTGTGTTTCCTTCTTCGGAATTATTACACATAAGTTGCATACCCAGACAAATACCTAAAACCGGTTGCTTTAATATCGGAATCAAAATATCTAACTTGCTTTCTTTCAGCTTCTTCATGGCACTGCCTGCCTCGCCTACGCCCGGGAAAATCACTTTGTCGGCTATTTTTATCTCGTTCCAATCCTTTGTGACTGTTCCTTGATGTCCCAATCGTTCCAAGGCAAATAACACGCTCTGGACATTTCCGGCGTCATAATCTATAATGGCTATTTTCATCATAAAAGTCCTTTCGTTGTTGGTAATATCATTTTTTCAAGATCTCTTTTTAGTGCTGCTTTTATCGCTTTGGCGAAAGCTTTAAAAATCGCTTCAATTTTATGATGTTCGTTTGTTCCTTCTGCTTTGATATTCAGATTGGCTTTCGCTCCGTCAGTAAAAGATTTAAAGAAATGGAAGAACATTTCTGTCGGCATCTTTCCAATCTTTTCACGTTTGAAATCGGCTTGCCAAACCAACCAGTTTCTTCCTCCAAAATCAATGGCTACCTGAGCTAAGCAGTCATCCATCGGTAAACAGAAACCGTAGCGTTCAATTCCGAGCTTGTCTCCAAGAGCTTTTGCAAATACTTCACCCAAAGCGATTGCAGTATCTTCAATTGTGTGGTGTTCATCAACTTCTAGGTCGCCTTGCACCTGAATATCCAAATCTATTTGCCCGTGACGAGCAATCTGCTCTAACATATGATCGAAAAAAGCTAAACCGGTGTTGATATTGCTTTTTCCGGTTCCATCCAAATTTACTGTTATGGTAATGTCCGTTTCGTTGGTTTTACGTACAATGGACGCGCTGCGTTTGTCCAATTTTAAAAACTCGTAAATGGTTTTCCAGGAAGTTGTGGTTAAAACGGTTATTGCTGCCAATTCTTCATATGAAGTTGTGATTTCGTTTTCACCCAAACCGACTTCGCTATTAATTAAAATCGCCTTCGATCCTAAATTTTTAGCCAATTCAATATCCGTGATTCGGTCACCAAGCACGAATGAATTTTCTAAATCATAATCGGGATTGTTTAAATATTTTGTCAACATTCCGGTTTTTGGTTTTCTGTTAGGTGAATTTTCTTCGGGAAAACTACTGTCGATAAATATTTCATTAAACACTACTCTTTCATTTTCAAAGGCTTTCAGGATAAATTCCTGTACCGGCCAAAAGCGCTCTTCCGGAAAACTTTCGGTTCCTAAACCATCCTGATTCGTAACCATGACGATCTCAAAATCCAGTTCATTTGCAATTTTGGAGAGGTATTGAAACACTTCGGGATAGAATTCAACTTTGGCTAAAGCATCCACCTGATAATCTTCCGGTTCCAGAATAAGCGTTCCGTCTCTGTCGATAAATAATACTTTCTTTCTCATTACAATGCTTTTAGTATATTGATGAGCAATTGGTTTTCGTCTGGTGTGCCGATCGAAATACGTAAACAGTTTTCGCAAAGCGGTTGATTGTTTCTGTTTCGGATTACAATGCCTTTTTCTATCAGTTGATTATATCTTTTAATGGCATCATCGACTTTAATCAGAATAAAATTGGCTTGTGAAGGATATATATTTTGAATAAAATTAACTTCAAGTAATTGTTTAAGTAAATTGTTCTTTTCTTCTTTAATTAAAGCTATTTTGTATTTTATAATTTCAATTTCTAATAACGCTTCTATTGCTTTTTTCTGTGATAACGTGTTCAGATTATAAGGCGTCTTTATTTTGTTTAAAACCGCTGTTACATCGGCTGAGGCATACAGAATTCCAATTCGGATTCCCGCTAAACCATAGGCTTTGGAAAGGGTTTGTATTATAATTAAATTTGGATAATTGTCCAATTTTGTCAGCCAGCTTTCTCCATCTGAAAAATCGATATAAGCCTCATCCAACACCACCAAACCATCAAAATTCTCTAATAAAGTTACGACACTTTCATTGGAAAAGGAATTTCCGGTCGGGTTGTTTGGTGAACACAGAAAAATCATTTTCGTATTGATATCAACAGCTTCTAAAATACGATCAACATCAGGCTGAAATTCGAATGATAACAATACTTCCCTATTTTCCACGGCATTCAGATTCGCCAAAACACTGTACATTCCGTATGTTGGCGGAAGCGTGATCACGTTATCGGAATTCGGTTCACAAAAAGCACGAAACAGTAGATCCAATACTTCGTCGCTGCCGTTTCCTAGTAAAATCTGATTCGGATTCACGGATTTTTGTTTTGCCAATATTTCTTTTAGCACCTGTTGTTGCGGATCAGGATAGCGATTCAAACCATTTTCAATAGGATTTTCATTGGCATCCAGGAAGACCATCTTTTGATTGAAATCTTTAAATTCATCTCTTGCCGAAGAATAAGGAAACATCGCTTTAATATTGTTTCTTATTAATTTTTCTAATTCCATTCTTTTTGTTTTTTAATTTTTGAAGACTGTTAAGACGAAGCGTTACTGCATTTTTATGGGCCTGTAAACCTTCTGCTTCCGCCATGATTTCAATTGTTTTCCCTATATTCTTTATGCCTTTTTCTGAAATCTTCTGGAAAGTCATCGCTTTTAAAAAACTGTCCAGATTCACACCGCTGTAGTTTTTGGCAAAACCGTTTGTCGGCAAAGTGTGATTCGTTCCCGAAGCATAATCTCCGGCACTCTCAGGAGTATAGTTTCCGATGAAAACAGATCCTGCATTGGCAATTCCTCTGATATAAAAACTCTCGTCTTCTACTGCTATAATAAGGTGTTCCGGGGCATATTCATTTATAAAATCCAAAGCCAGTTTATCGTTTTCCAGATAAATTAGTTTCGAATTTCGAATCGCCTTTGCTGCTATTTCCTTTCTTGGAAGTTCTTCCAGTTGCTTTGCGATTTCTTTTTCAACATCGGTAAGTAACTTTTGGGAGGTGGTAACCAAAACTACCTGGCTGTCAGCGCCGTGTTCAGCCTGGCTTAGTAAATCGGAAGCCACAAATTGTACATTGGCAGTATCATCGGCAACTGCTAACAATTCGGATGGTCCAGCCGGTATGTCGATGGCGACTCCAAATTGAACAGCTACTTGTTTAGCGATTGTTACGAATTGATTCCCGGGTCCGAATATTTTATAAACTTTTGGTATGGCATCGGTTCCGAAAGTCATTCCTGCAATGGCTTGTATGCCACCTACTTTCAAAATTTGGGTAATACCACATGAATACGCAGCAAATAAAATCGCAGGATTGATTTTTCCTTCTTTGTCCGGTGGCGAACAAAGTACAATCTCTGTGCAGCCCGCTATTTGAGCCGGAACTGCCAGCATCAAAACTGTAGAAAACAAAGGCGCTGATCCACCCGGAATATAAAGACCGACTTTTTGAATAGGCCTTTTTTCCTGCCAGCACGAAACACCTTCCATGGTTTCAATTTCAATTCTTTCCGTTTTTTGAGCATTGTGAAAGGTTTCGATATTAGATTTTGCCATGAGGATTGCTTCTTTCAATTCCTGTGGAACTTTCGCAATCGCTTCTTTAATTTCAATTTCGGATACGTTAATATCCTTAAGTGTAATTCCATCAAAAATTGAAGTGTATTTATTGATTGCTTGGTCACCTTTTTGTCTTACCTCTTTAAAAATTTCTTTTACGGTTTCTTCAATTGCGGCATAAGTCTTTGTCGGACGTTTTGTTAGGTTCCCCCATTGGGATTTGTCAGGATTTATTATTTTGTTCATATTGCTTCTGTTTATATAATCTATTCTCTTTTTTCTTGTCTCTTGCATTCTTTTTCTAAAGCACCATTTTCTCTATCGGGCAAATCAAAATATCTTCCGCTCCGGCATCTTTGAGTTGATTAATAACTTCCCAGAATTGCTCTTCATTTATTACCGAATGCAGGCTGCTCCAACCTTCCTCGGCTAAGGGGAGAATGGTGACGCTTTTTAAAACCGGAAGAATCGAACTGATTTCGGCAATCTTTTCATTCGGTACGTTCATGAGGATATATTTTGATTTTCGGGCTTTTAAAACTGATTGGATTCGGAAACGAAAACTGTTTAAAATCGTCATTTTTTTAGCTGTTAATTTTGGTGAAACTGCGAGAACTGCTTCGCTTTTCAGAATGACGGCGACTTCCTTCAGATTATTTTTGAAAAGTGTACTACCCGTAGAAACGATATCCACAATAGCATCAGATAAACCGATATTTGGAGCAATTTCAACAGAACCCGAAATTTCATGTAATTCGACCGGAATGTTTTTGGAATTAAAATAACTTAAAACCGTGTTGGGATAGGAAGTTGCTATACGTGAGCCGGTTAAGTCGGATATGCCGCTATATTCGAATGCTTCAGGTACCGCTACCGACACACGGCATTTTGAAAATCCCAGACGCTCCAGGATCTCGATGGAATCTCCTTTTTCTACCAACAGATTGTCGCCTACGATTGCGATATCTACTACGCCATCAAGTAGATACTGAGGAATATCCGAATTGCGAAGGAATAAAATTTCCATTGGAAAATTTGAAGATGTAGCTTTAAGCTGATCGTTACCGTTTTCTACGGATATGCCACAGTCTTTGAGAATTTTGAGACTGTCTTCGTTGAGACGTCCCGATTTTTGGATTGCAATTTTTAATGTACTCATGATTGTTTCGGTTGGAAATATTGTTTGAGTACAGCAAAAGAGTAGCAATAAAAAAACCCGTTTGATATACTCAAACGGGTTTTAAAAATATATGATTTATACACATACCATTATCACTTCGCTTGAGCGGAGAAATAATGATGATGATGTAATTGATTTAAAAACATTTCTTTGTGTTTTGATGTTGCAAATGTAAAATCTTTATTTTCACAAAAACAAATTATTTTTAAACTTTTTCTTTTTTAATGATCGTCGTTATGATCCTTTTCATTTGTTTCTGTTGCGGAAACTCCCATTTCATTGCTGTTTTCACGGATTTCAGTGTGACGGATTTCGCCACCTGTCGTTCCGGTTTTCTGAGCTAAAAACACAGCTGCAACTCCAAGTAGGATTGCGAAAAATGTAATCAAATTAGCTTTTGCATGTTTTTTTATGTTCAGGAATAAGCCTAATAATGAAACAGCACCTAAAGCATAAAGAACCAAGGCTAATTTTTCTGCTATCTCCTCATGTTCGTGAATTACTTCGTGGGTTACAGCTGGGAATTTTTCAGCCAATTCCTCTGCTCCTTCACCTGTATTCATACTGGCAAAACCGAAAATAGCTGCCACAATAAATAAAACATAAGCTGTGTTTTTGATAGAATTATTTTTAAAAACAGATCCGGCAATTAAAATTCCAAGTCCGAAAATGGTGCCGATAATCGGAAAGTGGTTAACCAACATGTGTAAATGAGCGTCGTTCATACTTGTTTTTTTGATTTAAGGGTTATTATTAGTTGAAATTCTGTCTGATTCTGATTACTGTTTTGAGCAACGAAGATATATTTTTTAATCGATTACATCAAATCCTCTTTTGAAAACCAAATTCATGCTGATTTTTAATGCTGAGGGAGCGTCAAAATAACTTCAGTCCCCTCTTTTAACTTACTTTTAATTTCGATATGAATGTTTAGAAGGAGGCATAACTTTTTTACTATGGACAAGCCAAGACCTGTTCCTTTAATTTCAGGATGATTCGATGGGTCGGAGCGATAAAACTGTTCGAAAACTTTATTCAGATCTTCTTTTTTGATGCCAATACCGTTATCGGTGATTCGACAAACTGTTTTTCCATGTTCCCTTGAAATGCTGACCGAAACACCGCCATTTTCGGAAGTGTATTTTATCGCATTCGACAATAAATTTCCGATAATTATTGATAGTAAATAACTGTCTGTTTTTATATAATAATCACTGGTGAAATCGTGTACGATGGTAATGTTTTTACTTTTTGATTTCGGCGATAATCGGGTAATAACATCCAAAAAAACCGAACTTAAAAGGACTTCTTCGTTTTTGATATTCTGTTTCTGATTTTCAAATCTTGCCAGCAACAGTAATTCGTCCACAAGATTATTTAAACGGTCGACTTCAGAAATGCAATAGTTGATTTTACGCTCGTACTCTTCTTTTTCCCTCGGTTTTCTGATTAAAACCTCCAAAGTGCCTTTAATTACAGCCAAAGGAGTTCGTAATTCGTGGGAAGCATCGGAAGTAAACTGTTTTTCGCGCGCTACAGAATCTTCAATTCGGTCTAAAAGATTGTTTATATTGTTTGAAAGAATGTGTAATTCGTCCTTATTTGAGGGCAATGCAATTCGGAACGACAAATCATCTTTTGTAATTTTTTCTGTGGTTTCAATTATTGTGCTCACCGGTTTGATACTTCTCCCGGCAATGATTCGGGCAAGAACAAAAAGGATGATCAGAATTAGCGGGTAAAGTATGAACAAGGTCTCATTTAGATTATCCAATACCTTTTTACTGTCTTCAAGGGAAAGCCCGACAAGAAGATAGCCAACTTTTGAATTATTATGGATTATTGGCGTCTGAGAAAGCCTTATGTGCTGGTTTTTCAAAGTGGTATCGTAAAAGTGTTTTTCTTTCAGATCCGGATCAAATTGTAAATTCTCGAATTTAAGATTCGGGGATTTTTCGATGGTTTTCCCGTTGATGTCGGTTATTTCGACAAAAATCGGATTTACAGAAACCGTGTTGTGTTCCCGTTCCTGCCATTCGTTTTTGTCAATCCATACGGTTTTCTCCGAGCTAAAAGTAACTTCTCTTAAATGCAACAGAATCTCGTCTTCTATCTGACTATTTACATGCTTGTAAATGCTGTACTTTGCAATTGAAAAAATGACAAAAAAAACCAAAAATATCAACAAAGCCGTCGATAAAATGTAGTTAAATGCGATCCTGTTTTTAAATGAAAGATTCAGCATGGTCTATCGGTGTATGGATTCGAAATCAGGTTCTATGTGAATTAATACATGACCTAATTCGGTAAGTTCTGTCCGAAGGGTATCCTTTAGAAGATGGGCAATATCGTGACCTTCTTTTACCGTTTTATTGCCGTCGACCATAACATGTAAATCAACATGGTATTTCATTCCTGCTTTACGGATGAAACATTTTTCGATAGCAATGACATTCGGAACCGTGGCTGCAATTTTTTTTATTTCCGCTTCCAGATCATGATATAAATGCTCATCCATGATTTCCCCAAGGGCCGGTCTGAAAATCTTATAACAATTGTACAGGATAAAACAGGAGGCTAATAAGGCAGCCCAATCATCCGCAGCTTCATATCCTTTTCCGAAATAAAGTGCAATCGAGATCCCTATAAATGCTGCTACAGAGGTAATTGCGTCGCTTCGATGGTGCCAGGCATCTGCTTCCAGCGCGCTGCTTTTTGTTTCTTTGCTTTTTCGCATTACCATTTGGAATGAATACTCCTTCCATAAAATAATGGCGCCTAAAATGAAAAGCGTGAAAGGTTTTGGCAAATCGTGAGGCGTACTGATATTATGAACGCTCTCGTATGCAATAATAGTAGCCGAGGTAATAAGAAAGCCAACAACAATGAAGGTAATTAAGGGTTCAGCTCTTCCGTGACCGTAAGGATGATTTTCATCGGCAGGTTTGTTGGAATATTTTATTCCGAAAAGCACAAGTAAAGAAGCGAAAATATCGGCAGTCGATTCGATTGCATCGGCAATCATGGCATACGAATTACCAAAAAATCCGGAAATCCCTTTTATCAGCGCCAATAAGGTATTACTGACGATACTGAAATAAGTAGCTTTTATTGCTGTTTCGGTTCTTGACATAGTTAACTTTCATTGGCAATATAGCCAACACCTCTTATCGTTTTGATCAGTTCGACATCCTTATTTAAATTGAGCTTTTTTCGGATCGCATTGATAAAAACATCGATGACACCCGTATCGTATTCAAAATGAATGTTCCAGACGTCTTCAATTATATTATTTCGGGTACAAACCGTTCCTTTGCGTTCAGTCAAATATTTGAGGAGTTCATATTCTCTTTGCGTAAGAACGACCTCTGTATCATCCATAAAAACCTGATGACTCAAGGTTTTTATGCTAATGTTGCCCAAAGTTAAAACATTTTGCTTGTCTTCACTGCGAAAATGGATTTTTATTCGTTCCAGTAATTCATCAAAACTGAAAGGTTTTTTGATGTAATCGTTAGCTCCGGAACGCAAACCTTCAATGGTTTCCTGAACAGTGTCCTTGGCTGTGAGAAATAAAATCGGGGTCTTTTCGTCTTTTTTGCGAATGGTTTTGCACACTTCCAATCCTGTTAGTTTAGGAAGCATCCAATCTAAAAGAATGATGTCCGGTATTTGTGTTTTAACCATTTCCAATGCCTGTATTCCATCGGAAGCAATAAAAACGGTATAGCCTTCTTCTTCCAAACCCTGTTTAAGAAAGTTAGAAATACCCTCTTCGTCTTCTACAATTAAAATCTTCATAATAAAAGGTTGTAAATTTTAGAGCGAAATTAACTATTTGTGAAAACAAACGGATTGTTATAAAACTATCTTAAGCGAACCTTAAGTGAACCTTAAGCGATTAAAAATGATAGGTTTATAAGTTTGCAGTGTAATATAATTGTAATGAAACCTGCAAAAAATAATGCCCCGTTTTTAAAGTTAGGTATTTTTTATTTAACTGTAAATCTGATCTTAAGAATAATACTGATTTTTCATCCGATTACCCAATCTGGTTTTGGATTTACTTCTGTTGCAAAAATATTGTTCTTAGGTCTTGTGTCAGACTTCTTTGTCTATACATTAGCAAGTTCTTTTTTATGGCTCTACCAAATATTCCTCTCCAATTCAAAATACCATAAACCTTGGGGATATATTATTTTTGGGCTATTAGTAGGCTTATTATTTTATATTTCCTTTTTCAATACCATTTTAAATGAATATGGAGGCGTAGTTCCAACTATCGGAATTGCTCTGGTTGGCTTGAAAACCTTTTTGTTTGGCTTGCTTCTTTTTCTTCCGAAATACCGCAAGAACATACGTTTAGCCCTCTATTCCATTACCATTTTCATTTTTGTTCTGATTATCATACAAAATGCGGTAAGCGAGTTTTTTTTCTGGAACGAATTTGGGGTTAAATACAATTTCATTGCAGTGGATTATCTTGTTTATACCAATACTGTTATTGGAAACATCATGGAATCCTATCCTGTAGCTCCTTTATTTATCGGAATCGGAATTGCATCGTTAGTTTCTACCTATATTATTGTAAAAAACACAAGTGCATTTTTAAATAACCTTCCTTCTTTTAAAGAAAAACTGCAACTTTCAATGGTTTATATTGTTCTGTTTTTCATCTCATTAGTTGCGGTTCCATTCATGACGAAGTTCGAAAATTCGGATAATATTTTCGTTAACGAACTTCAGGCTAATGGCGTGTATAAATTTTATACGGCTTTCATGAACAGTGAATTGGACTACAATAAATTCTATAAAACATTACCGGATCAAAAAGCATATGCTATTCTGAAATCGGAAATTCCTTCCGTAACAACAGCATCTACATTAAGAAATGTTCAGAGCGATAATACAGAACTTCATAAAAATGTAGTACTTATTACAGTCGAAAGTCTTAGTGCCGATTTCATGAAAACTTATGGTAATGAACAAAATATTACTCCTTTTCTGGATTCGCTGGCAGATAAAAGTTTATTATTCACAAATCTTTATGCAACCGGTAACAGAACTGTTCGAGGTTTGGAAGCTGTAACGCTTTGTATTCCTCCTACCGCTGGAGAAAGTGTTGTGAAGCGCGAGGACAACAAGAACAAATTTTCTACCGGAAGCGTTTTTAAACAAAAAGGATACGATGTCAAATACCTTTATGGAGGTGATGCCTATTTTGATAATATGGAAAGTTTCTTTAGAGGTAACGGTTATGATATAGTCGACAAAAAAGCGCTTAAACCAAGCGAGATTTCCTTTGAGAACATCTGGGGCGTTTGTGATGAGGATATGGCTAAAAAAGCAATTCAGGTGATGAATGAGGAAGCAAAAGAAGGAAAGCCTTTCTTTAATCACTGGATGACAGTAAGCAACCACAGACCATTTACTTACCCTGAGAATAAGATCGATATTTCTGCCGATTCAAAATCCCGTGAAGGCGGAGTAAAATATACGGATTATGCTTTGCGCCAGTTTTTTGCCATGGCTGAAAAACAATCTTGGTTTAAAAATACCGTATTTGTAATCATTGCAGATCATTGCGCTTCAAGTTCGGGTAAAACAGAATTACCGATGGAAAAATACAGAATTCCGGCCATGGTTTATTCCCCGGGATTCGTTGTGCCTCAGAAATATTCCAAATTAATGTCGCAAATCGATGTAATGCCAACGGTTATGGGATTGTTGCATTTTGACTATAAAAGTAAATTTTACGGACAGGATGTTATGAGAGCGGATTACAAACAAAGAGCTTTTATTGCAACCTATCAGGATTTAGGTTTAGTTAAAGATAATGTCTTAACCATCATTTCTCCGGTTAGAAAAGTAAAACAGTTTGATTTAATCAGTACTTCTCAGAATAGTGGATCTGGTATCTTTCAGATTCATTATGATGAAAAACCTAAAAAAGTGATCAATAAGAAGCTGGAAATTGAGACGATTTCTTATTATCAAAGCGCCTCGGAAATGCTGAAAAATAAAAAATATCAGAAAGTATAAAAAAATCCGATTCGCATGAATCGGATTTTTTTTGAATTATAATAAACCGTTGTATTTTCGGATGAACCATTCTGCAGAAAGACTGGCTGCTAATAGAATTAAGCACCAAACCCAATCAATCAGCGGGGTTTTCTTGATGATTGCTTTTTCTGTCGGGATGTAGTTTTCGTTGTTCAGTAAGTTTTTAATCAACTCATTAATCTGATTTGGATAATAAACTTTTCCGTTCGTGTTATTGGCTAATTGTTTTAAACGATTGATATCCGGATTTACGAATTGTTTTTCAATTTCAAAATCAAGTACCTCAAAACTGCCGGAATATTTTGTTTTAGATCGGTTTTCAGAAACGGTGAAACTATAATTTCCGTGTTCTAAACCATCTAAACTGACTTTATATTCCCCATTCCCTTTTAAGAAATCGTATTTCTTAGTCTTGCCGGTTTGTTTGTTCTGCAATGAAATGGTCAGACGGGCATCTTCATCAAATTCATAATTCTTATTAAAGTACTGCGCAGTAATTTCAATGGTTTCTCCCGAGTTGTAGAAACTCTCGTGTGTTACCACCAACGATTTTTTAGCTGCATTGGAAGCTAAGTACTGAATTGCTTTGTCGGTCAGAATGTCAAATTGCTCAAAGGATTTTGTTTTTAGATGACTTTCCATGCGCCATTTCCAGATGTTTTCTCCAAAAAGAAACGCGTTTCGCTTTAATCCGTTTTCAGAAAATGTCAACAACGGACTTTCAGTACCAATATTTCTAATTCTTGATTTTAAAAGTGTATTCGTGTTTTCTTTAAGCGTTATGGTTCCGAACGGATGTTGCAACGGAGGGAATTGTTCGAATCCGATATTTTCTGTAGCAAACGAATTAAACTGTGAATTGTAATCTGCTGAATAATCCTCACTCTGTCCTGTAACCTTAAATTGAACGTAATCCTGAGATTGGTTCAGCAGATTGAAATCGGTATTGGTTCCGGTAATGATCCAGGTGTTCAGTTGCAGCTTTTTGTTTTGTTCTAAAATCGGTTTGAATTCGAAATTTGGTTGGTATAAGATCAGAACATTGTAATCCTGTAATGATTTGATTTCGCTTGGTTTAACTATTGTTACTTTACGCTGCTGATTAGATTCAATTGCACGTTTTAAAGCGCCCAAATCAGGATGGTTAATTGCAGAAATTATTGCAATTTCAGAACGCTGGTCGATTACTTCCACAGCGAAATTCTTCGTGTTGTTGTAATTGTTTTTCTCTTTCTCCGCTGAAGAAATTATGGCTTTGAAAGTCTGCACTCCTACTCGGTCGGCATTCAGTAAAACTGAAATTACCTGTGCTTTTTTCGAAGGTGAGAAACTAATGTTTTGTTTATGGATCGTCGCATTTCCCTGCTGTATACTGAAAGTTGCATTGACCGCTTTAGTTCCGTTATACTGCAGAAAAACCTCTGCCGGGAATTTGTTTTTCAGGAATGCGTACTTGTTTACATTCAGCTGATTAACTTTTAAATCAAAAAACGTTGTCGTATCTCCTATTACCAAAGGATAAACGGTCGTGTTTTGCTGAAAACTGTAAACGTAATCATTTCCAATTGTCTGATTTCCGTCGGTTAATAAAACCACCGGGTAATTCTGACTGCGGTAGAACTGTTTTAAATTCTGGGCCGCCATGTCAATATGGGTTTGTTTTCCTTTGAAATCAATCGCCGTATTACTGTAAAAATCATTGTCAAAGCTAAATAACTGTACATCGTACTTAGATTTGATCATTTTATTCTGTGTCAGGGCTTCAATTAAATCCGGAATATTTACATCCTTATTTAAAAGTGCAATCGACTGGGAATTATCAACAACAATCGGCAATGGCGTTTTTGTCGTTTCAAATGTTTTTCTCGAAATTATCGGATTGATGAGCAATACGAAAATCAGAAATAATGAAAAAAAACGCAAAAAAGCCAAAAACAGATTTAGTTTTGATCTGTAATCGGCTTTGTATAAGTATTGGTAAAACGACAATCCGGCAGCAATCAGTACTGATAATAATAAAAGTAAAATCGTGCTTGTGGTCATTTTTTATTATTTGGCTATTTGGTCATGCGTTTAAAAAAACTCATAACTCATAATTTATAACTTAATTATGTTAACATTCCGCCGTCAACATTCATAACCTGCCCTGTAACGTATGCACTCAAATCACATGATAAGAAAACACAAGCATTTGCTACATCTTCAGGAGTACCGCCACGTCTTAAAGGAATACTTTCTCTCCATCCTTTTACAACATCCTCATTTAATTTGGCAGTCATTTCAGTTTCAATGAATCCCGGCGCGATCACGTTACAACGAATGTTACGGGAACCTAATTCCAATGCTACTGATTTTGAGAAACCTATAACACCGGCTTTTGAAGCTGCATAGTTGGTCTGACCTGCATTTCCTTTCACTCCTACCACCGAGCTCATATTAATGATAGAACCCGCTCTGTTTTTCAACATGATTTTCTGAACGGCTTTAGTCATATTGAACACCGATTTTAAATTCACATCGATAACTGTATCAAAATCTTCTTCCGTAATTCTCATTAAAAGGTTATCCTTTGTAATTCCGGCATTGTTAATTAAAATATCAACGTTTCCGAATTCAGCAATAACATCGTCAACTAATTTCTGAGCTTCGTTGAAATCAGCTGCATTTGATTGATATCCTTTTGCTTTAACTCCTAAAGCGGTTAATTCATTTTCCAATTCCTGAGCAGCAGCTGCAGAAGAACTGTATGTGAAAGCAACATTGGCGCCGTTTTTAGCAAAAACTTCTGCAATTCCTCTTCCTATTCCTCTACTAGCACCCGTAATGATCGCGGTTTTTCCTTCCAGTAATTTCATAATATTTTTATTAGATCTTTTTTATTACAGTTTCCAAAGATATTCTATTTTGACTTAAAAAAAAATCATTGCCCACCGAAAGTATTAACAAGTATTTTTTGTTATAAAACATAGCTAAAATTGATGATTTATTGATGTTAATTTAATAGTCGTTGATGAATAACTGCTTTAGGTCTTTAGAACTTTTATCAACTTTAGGTTTCGAAATCATAAAAATGGAATGTATTTAATAAATATTCTCCTTCATGCTTTTAAACGGTTTTTTTGTCAATTTGAAAGGTTAAATTGATAATTTTCAGCGATATAGCTATCTTTACTATGAGAAAAATTGTAAGATTTACTCCTTCTTTTCCTTTTTAGGAGTTTTGTATTGTACTTCTGTAAAGTTAATCAATCGCGGTTTTTCTTTTAAAAATATTAAATCGTTTAAAATAAAAAACTATGAAAAAATATCTAATTCTAGTATTAGCCGTAGTATTCGTTGCCTGTTCCAAAGATGAGGGTTATGGCGGACTGGCATCCATATCGGGAAAAGTGTATGCGCTGAATTATAATCAGGATCAGATCCTTATAAGTGAAGGTTATCTGGGTGATGTAAGGGTGTATATCAGTTCCCACGGAAATACTGATTTTTATGATGATGTTCGTACTTCTCATGATGGTTCGTTCAAATTTGATTTTCTGCAGGAAGGAACCTACGATGTCTGGGTGTATGGTGATTGTGATTATTGTCCTTGGGATCAGGTAATTGATATTAAGACCGAAATTAAAGTTGAATCCAAAAAGGCGGATATTGTCCTTGAGGATTTTGTAATTAAAATTTAAAGTTATGTTCAAAAAATTTACCACACAGTTGTCCTTACTCAATCCGGTGTCGCTCACCGATCTAGATTCTGTTGCGTTATTGAACAGAACCGATAGTAAGTACACGCTTAGAGGTGAAGATTTACTCAAAATAGTCCCCTGTCTAGTTGAGCATTATAATGTTTTGGAAATTAATGGTATACGTATTTTTTCATATGAGAATAATTATTTTGATACTCCTGATTTACAGTTCTTCAGAGATCATCATAATGGATATGTTAACAGGATTAAAGTACGAAGCAGAAGATATGTGGAATCCGACATGTGCTTTTTTGAAATCAAAAAGAAAGAGAAAGTCGACAGAACCAACAAGCATCGGGAAGCGATACCATATATGATTTCCAATATAGATGATATACGAAAAAATCTGATCCAGGAATATACGCGAAAAGCGATTGATGAAATAACCCTTATTTTAAAGAACAACTTTAACAGAATTACACTGGTAAACAATCAATTCACAGAAAGGGTTACCATAGATATGAATTTGCATTTTATTGACAATGAGCATGATATAAAATTCAAAAAAATTGCGATTATAGAAATCAAACAATCAAAAAGTACACATACATCGCCACTGACCACAGCTTTAAAATACAACAATATAAGAGAACAAAGCATCAGTAAATATATCTACGGCGTAATTTCATTAATTCCTACAGTGAAAAAAAACAATTTTATGCCGATCCTTAAAAAAATTAATAAACTTCAGCAATAATGGAAAGCGAAGAAGATTTGATAGGTACTTTAAGTACATATGATTTTGCTATGCGATCGGTCATCGATTTTGCAGCTATAGTTATACTTGTAGCTCTAATATATTATCCTAAGCATAGAAATAAAGACTTTATATTCACTTTTATTTTATTTAATGTCATGAATTTCATGATATGCTGTTTACTCAGCGCGGTAAAAATAAAAATAGGATTCGCATTTGGTCTTTTTGCCATGTTTTCAATTATCCGATATCGAACCATAGCTATCTCGATAAAGGACATGGGGTATTTCTTTGTCTGTGTGGCTCTCGGGATGTTAAACTCGCTGGCTACCATCAGTGATGGTTTCTGGCTCTTAATAATATGTAACCTGGTAGTGCTGTTCCTTACTTTCACAATGGAACGTCTTGATTTCCTTAAAAACGAAAATTCAAAAGATATCGTTTATGATAAAGTAGAATACATAAAACCGGACTTTAAAGTCGAATTGCTTGCGGATTTAAATAACCGAACCGGTTTGAATATTCATAGGGTTGAAATTGTTTCTATTGATTACCTGAAAGACACAGCACTGTTAAAGGCATATTATTATGCGAAGGAAAGTGAGAATGTACTACCAAAATCCGACAATGATGATTAAGAAAAAAATTCTCCTCTCGTTATTTTTGGTGCTGTTCACTTTTGAAGCTTTTTGTCAGAACAACTATACGGACTGGCAATATCGTCTGATTCCCGGTGTGAGTTACCGATTTAATAAGCATTGGAAAATATCCGGCGAATACCGATATTCTGCACAAAAGGATTTTCAGGAATTTCGTTCCAGTGCAGTAGAAGGTGCACTTCAATACAATTTCAATAAAGAATTCGCCATTGAAACCGGCTACAGGTTTACAACCTCCTACGAGAAGGACAGTCACCGATTTTTCGGCGCATTTAAGTATGACAAAAAATTCGATGCTTTCACTATATTTTCCGGTATTAAATATCAATGGTCAACGGGAAGTTTCGATGAAAGATATATGTCTTTTTACAAAGAACCCAATCAGATGCTCCGTGAAAAAATAGGATTAGATTACAATATTCCTAAATCAAAAGCCTCTGTATATGTGTCTTTTGAAGTCTTTTTAAAATTGGCTGAAACTGATCCGATTAAGTTGAACAGGCTTCGATATACTGTCGGCAGCGAATACAAATTCAAGTATGGAAATACAATGGGATTATCTGTATTTTATGATGACAAGGATAATCCTGAAAAGATTGATCGCTTTGTGCTGGAACTCAAATATAACTTAGCCATCGACGAGATGATCAAAAAGATCAAAAAAGAAAAGGAGAAAAAAGCAGAAGAGAAAATATAATTTAGTTCAGTGAGACACTATTTTATTAAAATATAAAAGCCCTGTAAAAACAGGGTTTTTTTTTAGTTTTTAATGAATTTCATATTCGACATTCCTTGATTTGTATCTGTTCTTAAAAAATAATTTCCTACTGCTAAATGAGAAACATCTATTGTTTTCACGGATTGCGCATTTGGAATAACCAATAGTAATTGTCCTAATGTATTGTAAATGCTTATGCGTTGAATTTCAATATTGCTTTTAGTTTCAATATTTAAGGTGTTTTTTACAGGGTTTGGAAATAAGTCGAAGTAATTTGAAAAACTGGAATCCTGAGTACTCAATGTCTGAATTGTTGTTGTTGCTGTATTTGTAATAATTGGAGCATTGTAATCAAAGTAAATATTTGCACTGTTGACGAATGTATCGCCATTCACAAGTGTCGGTTTTGTCTTGATTTTGAAAGCAACATAGCCATCATTATTAGCATCATCAAAAGGAAGATTAATGTTCTCAAATATGAATTCAACTTTATTTCCTGAAGAAATTTTTGTTATAAAAGAATGACTTCCTTTAATTGGGACTAAACTGGATACATCAAACTTAGCTGTATCAATCATGTCTTTTACAACGATATTTTCAGCAGGAAACGTTCCTGTGTTTTCAAAACGAATCATATAATGTACATACTTCCCTACTTCACTAGGACTAATCACTGTTCCTTCTAAACAGGTTTTGTCGTTTGGATCAAAAGAATTGAACACCGTTTGATTAAGCTGTGAAATGTTGTTTTCAGGGGTTTCATCTGTAGCAGAAGAAGTAATGGTAGCAGTAAAGTTTAAAATATCTCCACTATTAACCGGAGGAGTTTCTACAGGAGAGTTAACATTTAGATTCAATTCAATCTCTCTTGTTTCAAAAGGTGATAAGTTGCTAAAATCCCAAGAACGAGTATTCACAGATTGATTGGTATTTGCCGGGTTTGAAGAAACGAAATCCAAAACAGCATCCTCAAAAGTAAATGTAACAGTTCCTGATTGGGCATTTGTACCTTTATTTTCTAGAATAACCTTGTATTTAGAATAAAAACCGGGTCTTGCTATATTTATGGGAATCAACGTTATTTCTAAATCCGGGTGTACACCATTTGCGCTAATACAGAAATCCTGATTAAACGGACTTGATTGAGACGGAAATGCAGCATTAACATTACCGGGAGAAACTGTAAAGTAATTAGGGTTTTCAAGTATTGGTGTAATCACATAGGTTCCTGACTGTACATCATAATGATAAGCGCCTGAATTATCAGAAATCAGATTAGCAGTGTTAGTTCCATTATTAAATGACAAACCTAAATTTGGATAGTTTATATCTGTAAGATCACAACCATTACTATTTTCATCATATCTGTTATTTCCTTGAATTGTATAGAATGTTCCACCAGGCGTAAAACTACAATAGGAATTAACATGACAATTTGAGTAGTTATAATACGCGATTAAATTTTGAATTGACAGTATTTGATTGTCGTCAGCACAGATATACCTAAGATTAGGATTGTTTAAAAATGTTAAGCTCTCATTACTTCCGTTTTTTATAAATATAGACGCTAAGGAAGGATTGTCAGAACAAACTACTTGCATTAAATTTGGTTGATTACTTAAGTCTAATGTAGCTAGTTGATTATTATTACATCTAACATATCTTAAATTGTTATTAAGATTTATATTTAAATTTGTTAATAAATTATACCCACAATTAAGTTCATTTAATTGGGTTAGATTAGTTAAATCAATGTTTGTGAGTTGATTATTATCACATCCCAAATAAGTTAATGCATCACAATCAGACAAATTAATCGATGTTAAAGCATTGTTGTTACAATAAATCGTTCTTAAAGCAGATAATCCATTTAAACCTAATTGATTCAAATTATTATATTCACAATGTACCTCTCTTAAGTAAGGTCTGTTTGAAAGGTTTAAATTGGTTAGCCGATTATCTGCGCAATTTAAAGTTTCCAGATTAGGTAATGACTGAACATCCAAATTAGTTATTAAATTATCTGAGCATTGCAGATATTTAAGATTGTTTAAGCCTGATAAATTTAATGATGTTAATCGCCCATTTGTAATTTGTAAATCTTCAAGACTAGAAAGTCCCGTCAAATTAATATTTGCAAGAGTCGTATTGGAATTATTATTGTAGTAACTTATTTGAATTAAATTGCTTAATCCTGACAGATTAAGGTTAGCTATTCTTGAAGGTCCAGGAAACAGCTGTCTTAAGTTTGCAAAATATTCTATTCCTGTTAAATTAGTAACGTAGGGAGAGCTATTATTAAAATATATAGTACCTACTGAAAGAGCTTCACTTACTTGTATCTCACCATCATTATTACTGTCAACTATAATAAGCTGACTATTTACATCCCTAAATTCAGAAGTATTGAGATTATAATTTAATAATTTAGCTTTAAAAACGGGGTCCGGTATATTTATTGTTTGTGCTTTAGCTGTTGACAGGGTGCCTAAAATAAGGAGTAGAATGTAGATTTTTTTCATTTTTTTTAAATGATTTGAAAAGTAAATATACAAAATAGTACAATAAAAAAAGCCCTACAAAAATGTAGGGCTTATATTTATATAAAAAGAAAACTTTTACTTCTTATTTCAAAACAGCTAAAACCTCGCTTACTTTTTTACCGATTTCAGCCGGAGAATCCACAACGTGAATTCCGTTTTCTCTCATGATACGTTTTTTAGCTTCCGCTGTATCATCAGCTCCACCAACGATAGCACCAGCGTGACCCATTGTACGTCCTTTTGGCGCAGTTTCACCAGCGATAAAACCAACAACCGGCTTTCTGTTACCGTCAGCTTTGATCCAACGTGCGGCATCTGCTTCTAATTGTCCACCGATTTCACCAATCATGATGATGATTTCAGTTTCAGGGTCGTTCATTAATAATTCAACCGCTTCTCTTGTTGTAGTACCAATGATTGGGTCACCACCAATTCCGATTGCAGTTGTTACTCCTAATCCTTGTTTTGCAACCTGATCAGCAGCTTCGTAAGTTAAAGTTCCTGATTTAGAAACGATACCCACTGTACCTTTTTTGAAAACGAAACCTGGCATGATACCAACTTTTGCCTCACCCGGAGTAATAACACCAGGACAGTTAGGACCTACTAAACGACAGTTTTTACCTTTAATATAATCATAAGCTTTAATCATATCTGCAACAGGAATACCTTCTGTGATACAAATGATTACTTTGATACCGGCATCTGCAGCTTCCATGATAGCATCAGAAGCAAATGCAGGCGGAACAAAAATAATTGAAGTGTCAGCACCAGCTTGGTCAACTGCATCTTTTACAGTATTAAAAACAGGACGATCTAAGTGAGTAGACCCACCTTTTCCAGGAGTTACACCACCTACAACGTTTGTTCCGTATTCAATCATTTGAGAAGCGTGGAAAGTACCTTCACTTCCTGTGAACCCCTGAACAATGATTTTAGAATTTTTATTAACTAAAACACTCATGATATATTTTTTTATGTTGTTTTTAAAATGAATTGCAAAAATAGGTTTTTGAAAGAAATATATAAAGAATTTTGCTATAAACTTTCAAAGATTTTTTAGGCCGACTTAACCCAGCTGACTCATTTGATAACCACGGAACAGCTGGCCGTCCTTAACTTCCCAAATAGTAATACAATGTGCTAAAACGGTTTCGTCCGAAGGTGTTTCAATTGGCGTCACATAATATGTGAATCGCACCGTAACCAGATTGTCATCCTGTAAAACATGACTGATACTGATTCTGGATGACGTATAAGAACGCTCCATTTCAGCGGAAAGGTCAATCATATCACTTTTGTTCAATAGCAGGAATCCTTTGGAACTGTGCCAATTAAATTCCATTTCATCGTGAAGAAATCGTTGCAGCGTTTCTTTATTTCGAAGCGAATCGGATTGATAAAATTCTGTAACGATCTCCTTAGCCATCATTTTTGTTCAGCTTGTTTAAGATTTCCGGAATTTTTTTCACGTTCGCCAATTGTTTCAGTTTCTCACGAGATTCTTCGATAGGAGTTCCGAAATAGGTCTTACCTCCTTCTACAGATTTAGTAACACCTGTTTGTCCTAAAACAACAGCTTTTTCACCAATTGTAATTCCGCTAGTGGTACCAACCTGGCCCCAAAGCGTTACTTCGTCTTCAATAACCACGCATCCGGCAATTCCAGTTTGAGAGGCAATCAGACATTTTTTCCCGATAACAGTATCATGGCCAACGTGTACCTGATTGTCAATTTTAGTCCCTTCCCCTATCGTGGTATCTCCGGTAACTCCTTTGTCAATGGTACATAAAGCTCCGATTCCAACATTATCTTCAACTACTACACGTCCTCCCGACAATAATTGATCAAAACCTTCAGGTCGTTTTTTATAATAGAAAGCATCAGCACCTAAAATAGAGCCGGCATGAATGATGACATTATCTCCTATTACAGTGTTGTCGTAAAGTGAAACATTAGAATGAATCAGACAGTTCTTACCAATAACCACATTATTTCCGATAAAACAGTTCGGCTGAATTACAGTTCCTTCTCCAATAACAGCAGTTACTGAAATTGCTGAATTAGAAGAAAGGAATGGTCTGAAATGTCGCGTCAGTTTATTGAAATCACGAAACGGATCGTCAGAAATCAGCAAAGCTTTACCTTCAGGGCATTCAACTTTTTTGTTTATTAAAACGATGGTTGCCGCTGATTGCAATGCTTTATCATAGTACTTAGGATGATCGACGAAAACGATATCACCTCTTGTAACGACGTGAATTTCATTCATCCCGTGAACCGGAAAACGATCATCACCCACATACTCACATTGAATGATGTCGGCGATCTCTTTAAGAGTATGTGTTTTTGGAAATTTCATATAATATCGGTATCAGTGATCTGTTGTTTACAATCAGTGCCTGCTGTTCAAGTCAAACACTGATTGCTTACACACTTAAAATTATTCTTTTACACGCTCCATGTAAGAACCTGAAGCAGTATCGATTTTAACTTTATCACCTTCGTTGATGAACAAAGGTACGTTAATAGTAGCACCGGTTTCAACAGTTGCAGGTTTAGTTGCATTAGTTGCAGTGTTTCCTTTTACGCCCGGCTCAGCATAAGTAACTTCAAGAATTACTGAAGCCGGCATATCAACAGAAAGTGGAGCATCTGTTTCAGTGTTGATCTGAACCATTACATTAGTTCCTTCTTTCAATAAGTCCGGAGCATCAAGAATATCTCTGTTCAAAGAAATTTGTTCGAAAGTCTCGTTGTTCATGAAATGAAAATCCTGACCTTCAGCGTATAAGAATTGGAAAGTATGTGTTTCTACACGAACAACTTCAATTTTATGACCTGCAGAAAACGTATTATCCAATACTTTTCCATTTGTTAAACTTTTCAGCTTTGTTCTAACGAAAGCAGGACCTTTACCTGGTTTAACGTGAAGGAATTCAATGATTTTGTAAATATCATTATTGTATTTGATGCATAACCCGTTTCTGATATCAGCTGTACTTGCCATTTTGATTTATTTATTTGTTTGTTTTGTTTTATTAAATGCTTCCTGTATAACCTTTCATTACTCCTCGAGGTGAATTTCTAACGAAAAGAATAATTTCATCACGTTCAGGAGTAGCTTCCATCTCTGCTTCAATGATTCCTAATGCCTGAGTAGTATTAAAGTTCTTTTGAAACAGAATTCTGTAAATATCCTGGATCTCACGAATCTTTTCAGTTGAAAAACCTCTTCTTCTAAGTCCCACTGAATTGATACCTACATAAGATAATGGTTCTTTAGCCGCTTTGGTGTAAGGCGGAACATCTTTACGAACCAATGAACCTCCGGAAATCATAGCATGATCTCCAATAGAAACGAACTGGTGTATCGCAGCCAATCCACCAATGATGGCAAAATCACCTACGGTTACGTGTCCGGCCAAAGCCACTCCGTTAACGATAATGGCATTGTCTCCGATATGACAGTCGTGGGCAATGTGAGCAGTTGCCATAACTAAACAATTGCTTCCAATTTTCGTCTGACCTGAAGCGATGGTTCCTCTATTAACGGTAACACACTCTCTAATAGTAGTGTTATCTCCGATTATTGCAAGTGAATCTTCACCTCCAAATTTTAAATCCTGTGGCACTGCAGCAATTACAGCTCCGGGGAAAATATTGCAATTCTTACCAATACGTGCGCCTTCCATGATGGTTACATTCGAACCAATCCAGGTTCCTTCACCAATTTCAACATTGTTGTGAATGGTTGTGAAGGGCTCAATTACCACATTTTTGGCAATTTTCGCTCCCGGATGAACATAGGCTAAAGGTTGATTCATAATTTCTTTTTTAGTTCTTTTTTACAATTTGTGCCATTAATTCGGCTTCTGTAACTAATTTGCCGTTCGCGTAAGCACTTGCCTGCATATGACAGATTCCGCGACGGATTGGTGATAATAAAGTAAGTTTGAAAATTAAAGTATCTCCAGGTAAAACTTTGTGCTTGAATTTCACATTGTCAATTTTCATGAAATAAGTCAGGTAATTTTCAGGATCCGGAACAGTACTTAAGATCAAGATACCTCCGGTCTGAGCCATAGCTTCGATGATCAGAACCCCTGGCATTACTGGTGCTCCCGGAAAATGTCCAACGAAGAATTCTTCATTCATTGTAACATTTTTCAAACCAACAACATGGCTATCTGACATTTCTAAGATGCGATCCACCAACAAGAATGGGTTTCTGTGAGGTAACATCGACATGATTTTAGTAACATCCATCAATGGTTCTTTGTTTAAATCAAATACAGGAACCTGATTTTTCTGTTCGTTTTTAATAATCTTCGACATTTTCTTAGCAAACATAGTGTTCACAAAATGCCCCGGTTTATTAGCGATAACTTTTCCTTTGATTTTTGTACCTATCAAAGCCAAATCCCCTACTACATCAAGTAATTTATGACGTGCAGCTTCATTTGGATGATGTAATGTAAGGTTATCCAAAACTCCGTTTGGTTTCACCGAAATATTGTCTTTACCAAAAGCTTCTTTCAAACGTACCATCGTTTCATCGGAAATTTCTTTATCCACATAAACGATAGCGTTGTTCAAGTCACCACCTTTGATTAATCCGTGTTGTAACAAACCTTCCAATTCATGAAGGAAACTAAAAGTACGGCTGTCTGAAATCTCAGCTTTGAATTCATGGATGGATTTCATGGTAGCATTCTGCGTACCTAAAACTTTCGTACCAAAATCAACCATAGTAGTCACACAGTACTCATCGTAAGGGATAACAGTGATTTCACTTCCCGTTGCTTCGTCTGTGTATGAGATCACTTCTTTAACCACGTAAACATTACGTTCTGCTTCCTGTTCAACAACACCTGCTTTTTCGATCGCTTCTACGAAATATTTTGAAGAACCGTCCATGATAGGAGGTTCTGAAGCATTCAATTCAATGATAACGTTATCTACATCACATCCTACAAAAGCAGCTAAAACGTGCTCAGAAGTCTGGATTTTAACGCCTAATTTTTCAAGATTTGTACCTCTTTGAGTATTTACGACATAATTAGCATCTGCTTCAATGATCGGCTCGCCTTCCAAATCAACACGAACGAATGTGAATCCGTTGTTCACCGGTGCCGGCTTAAATGTCATTGTTACTTCCTGACCGGTATGTAACCCTACTCCTTTTAATGAAACTTCGCTTTTAATGGTTGTTTGCTTAACCATGGTTTATTGGTTTTTAGTTTAGTTAGTTTTTTTCTTTTTTTAGTTTGTGCAAATCGTCTACTATTTTAGGCAGATTCTTGAAATGAACGTATGATTTGTTGTAATCACCATAATTCAGCGCCGGACTTCCCTGAATTGCTTCACCATCCTTGATGTTTCTACCAACACCTGATTGTGCCTGGATTTTTACGCCATTACCGATTACTAAATGTCCTGCGATACCCACTTGTCCGCCAATCATACAATTTTTACCGATTTTGGTCGAACCAGCAACACCGGTCTGAGAAGCAATAACGGTATTTTCACCTATTTCAACATTATGTGCGATTTGAATCTGATTGTCCAGTTTTACACCTTTACGGATAACGGTTGAACCTAAAGTCGCTCTGTCGATAGTCGTACAAGAACCGATATCTACATTGTCTTCGATGATTACGTTCCCGATTTGCGGTACTTTAGAATAAGTTCCGTCTTCCTGAGGAGCAAACCCAAATCCGTCCGAACCGATAATAGAACCGGAATGTATCGTGCAGTTAGCACCTACCTCTGTTTCGGAATAAATTCGGACACCGGCAAACAAAACGGTATTGTCACCTATAACGACATTATCTCCTACGAAACTGTTCGGGTAGATTTTTACGTTATTACCGATTTTTACGTTTTTACCGATATAGCAAAAACTTCCCAAATAAAGGTTTTCACCATATTCGACATGTTCAGAAATAACAGAAGGCTGTTCAATTCCGGATTTCATCAGTTTTACCTGATTGTAGTATTCCAGAAGTTTGGAAAAAGATTTATAGGCATCTTCCACTTTGATCAAAGTGGTTGTGATCGGCTGATCCGGTTCAAAAGTCGAGTTTACGATAGTAATGGTCGCTTTTGTCGTATATATATAGTTCAGATATTTCGGATTAGCCAAAAAAGTAAGAGAACCTTCTGTTCCTTCTTCAATTTTAGCTAATTTATAGACTTCCGCTGAAGGATTTCCAACAACTTCGCCTTCTAAAATACCAGCTATCTGTTCTGCTGTAAATTTCATCTTAAAGTATTTTAATTTACTTTCCGTATAAGATGAAACTCGCAAATTTTAATTTGGAGCATGTCTATTTTAAGCAGAGCTCGTTTCATCTGTGCAAAAATATAAAATTTAATCGAATCTTAACTTTCTAACAGTACTTTTGGGAAACAGAGAAAATATTTGGTTACCGGTTTTGATAATGCTTTTAAATTCAGTTGGTCAGAAGCTTCCACTACGTCTTCAATAGTTTTGTCTTTCTTATAAATATGAATAGGTTCGCCGGTTTTATTGTACGCCTGATTCTTGATTTTTCCTTTGAAAATGAAATATTCCGTTTCTTTCTCGGATAAATTGTGAAGCGTCATCAATTTTGATTTCAAATCTCCGATCTGTTCCTTGCTGACTTTTTCAGGAACCATCCTGATCTTGAGCAAATCACGGTTGATAATCATTTTACTCAGAGAAGAAAGCACGAAATCATCATGGAATTGCCATGTTTTTATGGCGCTGACAATATCAAAATCGTCTAAGAGAGCGAATTTCTTCAGTGTCGGAACATCAAAACTTTCCTGAGATATCTTGTGCAGCATAAAAAACTGCAACGGTTCGCTGCAAGGAAGCAGTGCTCCTTTCTGCGTCAGTTCTTTTGCGCGCTTTAAAATTTTTGTCAGCGTTAATTCGGCTACAAGGCTGGTTTTGTGAAGATAAGCCTGCCAATACATTAATCGTCTTGCTACCAAAAACTGTTCTACGGAATAAATTCCCTTTTCTTCAATAACCAAAACATCATCAACAACATGCATCATCTGGATCAGTCGCTCGGAATTGATATTTCCTTCGGCAACACCTGTATAAAAACTGTCACGTTTCAGATAATCCATTCGGTCCATATCCAGCTGACTTGAAATAAGTTGCAACATAAATCTTCTGTGATATTCTCCTTTGAAGATTTGAATCGCCAATGATAATTTTCCGTCGAATTCGCGGTTTAATTCATTCATAAAGAACAATGAAATTTCTTCATGATGCACCGATTCCACAATACTATGTTCCATTGCGTGCGAAAAAGGCCCATGTCCTATGTCGTGCAGTAAAATAGCTATGTAAAGTGCATTTTCTTCGTCTTCAGAAATTACAACATCTTTAAATCGCAAGGTCTGCACTGCTTTCTGCATAATGTGCAAACAACCTAAAGCATGATGGAAACGCGTATGATGTGCGCCGGGATAAACCAAGTATGACATTCCCATCTGGGAAATCCTTCGTAAGCGCTGAAAATAAGGATGTTGTATTAAATCGTAAATTAAGGTATTTGGAATGGTTATGAAACCATAAATGGGGTCGTTCAGTATTTTGAGCTTGTTAATCTGATTCACGCAAGTATAATATTTAAACAAATATAATAAAATTAGGATTGGTTGCTCATTCGTTACTTATCAGAAATAAAAAACCACCCTTTCGAGTGGTTTCAATTTTAAGTTTTAAGGGTGTTACCAAATCACAACACGCATATTTTCAGGCCGGTACATCTTATCACCTTTCTTGATTTTAAACGTTGTGTAAAATTCCGGGATGTTACTTAATGGGCCGTTGATTCGGAATCTTGCCGGAGCGTGAACGTCGGTCATTATCTGTTGGGACAATGCTTCTTTTTTCACATTCACCATCCACGCATAACCATACGCTAAAAAGAAGCGTTCGTTTGGATTTAAACCGGCAACTTTCTGGCTGTTTTTGAATTGCGCTGTTTTCTTAAAGGCCTCATAACCCATAACAACTCCGCCCAAATCAGCAATATTTTCGCCCTGTGTGGCATCTCCGTTTACGAATTTGCCTTCCAAAGCTTCATATTTATTGAATTGTTCTACAATTAGTTTTGTTTTGGACTGGAATTTTTCCAAATCTTCTTTTGTCCACCAATTGTTTAAATTTCCTTTTTCATCGTATTGGCTTCCCTGATCATCGAAACCATGTGTAATTTCATGTCCGAATGTAGAGCCGCCGATAATTCCGTATAAAACCGCGTCATCCGGCATTCTTCCTTCAAATCCGGGTACGATGATATTACACGCCGGAACGCAGATTTCGTTGTTACTTGGGTTGTAATATGCATTGTACGTTTGCGGATACATGCCCCACTCTGTTCTGTCAACCGGTTTTCCGTATTTGGCGATCATATAATCGTATTCCCATTTGTTGGTGTTCATCACGTTTGTACAATACGATTTTCTGTCGATGGAAACGCTGCTCATATCTTTCCATTTGTCAGGATATCCCACTTTCATTACGATCTTACTCAGTTTATTCAAAGCTTTTTCCTTTGTAGTCGGACTCATCCAGTCTAATTTCTTGATGTGATCTGCGTAAACGTCTCTGATGTTATTTCCGATTTCCAAAAGTTTTTCTTTGGTTCCTTTTGGCAGATATTCTTCAACATACACCTGTCCGATCAACTCTCCCAACGAAGCATCTGTGCGGGAAACAACTCTTTTCCATCTTGGTTTCTGTTTCGCAACTCCGTTCATCACTGTAGAATAGAATTTGAAATTCTGTAATTCAATAGTATGATTTAAATACGACGCGTAACTGTCTACCAGATTCCATTTTAAATATACTTTCCAGTCTTCAACAGTATATGTTTTAAGTAATTGGTTCAGACCTTTGTAAAATTCGGGCTGTCCTACAATTAAGGAATCCGCTTTGGCCACTTTCAAAGTAGCTAACATTTTGTCAACACTTAAATTTGGAGCCAACGCTTTAAATTTCGAAACCTCCATTTTGTTGTAATTCTTTATCGGATCACGTAATGCTTCCAGTTTGCGGGAAACTTTGGCCAGATCCGTTTCCATTTTCATGATGGTTCCGGCATTTTTAGCGGCTGAAGTTTTATCCTGACCAATTAGTTTCAGCATTTCTTCAAGATGTTTCACGTATTCTTTACGGATGTTTACGGTTTGCTCATCATTATTGAAATAATAGTCGCGATCACCTAGTCCCAATCCGCCCTGAGCGAAAAACAACGCATACTTTGTACTGTTTTTGTCGTCCTGACTTAAATAAAAATTAAAAGCCGGGCTTGCTCCGATGGTGTGAAGATGTGCAATAGCTTGTGGTATAGATGACAGATCTTTTACAGCATCAATACGGGCCATTTCCTCTTTTATTGGATTGATTCCTGCTTTTTCGATGGCCAGTGAATCCATTCCGGAAGCGTAGAAATCACCGATTTTTTGCTTATTACTCCCTTTCGTCGCTTCTTTATCTTCTGACGATTTAATACAAATTGCTTTTATCTGAGCGTTGATTGTATCACCGATTGTCCTGAAGATCCCATTACTGCTTTCCGTTTCAGGGATCGGATTTTTTTTGAACCAGCCTCCATTGGCATAATGGAAGAAATCTTCACCTGGATGTAAACTGGTGTCCCGGTTTATCGCTAATGGATCAGGTTGTACTGCATCGGAAGTTTCATTTTTTTTACAGCTTGTCACGACCAGAGTTGTACCGGCTACAAGCAATGTAAAGTGTTTGAATTTCATAGAGTTACTGTTTAAGTTGATTTGATTAGTTTTCAAAGATATCTTAATCTTCTCTTCTTTACAAATAGTATGATGATTACGATGAAATCAAATTTTATTAAAAATATACAATAGACTGATTATGAGGTTTTTAAATATAATTTTTGATTGTATAATCGTGTTAAAATCACTAAATTTATAGCTTCATTTACAGTATAATTCTTAAATAAATCCTTATGAAAAACTTAGAAAAAACGTTAGTTAAAGGAATGTTTGTTCTTTTGCTATTTACATTAGGCGCCTTCGCTCAGGACAAAAAAATGGAAGCCAATAAAATGATTAATAATCTGGTGGACAACAAAACGGTTCACGCCGCTGAAATCACGCTACAGCCGGGAGAGAAAACCGATATGCACACACACCCAGCCCACTTCTTTTATGCTTTATCGGAAGGAAAAATCGTGGTTCATTATAAAGACGGAAAAGAGGAAACCATGGAATTAAAACCCGGTGTTTCAGGTTATGGTGATCCCGAACGCCCTCACATTACTGAGAATGTCGGTACAACAGTAGTTAAATTTCTAATCGTGGAATTAAAAGAACATCCTTACAAAGAAGCTAAACCTAAAAAATGAAACAAGGATGCGCGCTAAATTGATAATAAAAAGATGAACATTTTTGATGATCATCTTTTTTATTTATGCTTTCTGAGGATTTCTTTCAGTACAATTCAATGATCAAAATCCTGATTTCCCGAACGTAAAAAAACTCCTAATAATAAGATGTTTATTTTTACAATAATTTTAACCTGATTCCGTTGATAAAAGCATATCTTGCAATATATAATATAATAAAGAAGCATCATGAGCGATATAAAGATACTTTGGGTTGACGATGAAATTGATTTATTAAAACCGCATATTTTATTCCTTGAGAAAAAGGGATACAATGTAACTACCTGTAATAACGGTCAGGATGCCATTGATATATTTGACGATCAGAACTTTGATATCGTTTTTTTAGACGAAAACATGCCTGGTTTAAGTGGATTGGAAACACTTGCTGAAATCAAGGAGAAGAAATCTGCCACGCCTGTAATCATGATCACGAAAAGTGAGGAGGAATACATCATGGAGGAAGCTATTGGTTCCAAAATTGCCGATTATTTAATCAAACCGGTTAATCCTAACCAGATTTTGCTGAGCCTTAAAAAGAATCTAGACCATTCCCGACTTATTTCCGAAAAAACCACATTAGATTATCAAAAGGAATTCAGAAAGATCGCTATGGATATGGCTATGGTCAACACCTATGAGGATTGGGTGGAACTGTACAAAAAATTATTGTTTTGGGAGATTGAGCTGGAAAATATTGAAGACCAGAGTATGGTGGAGATTTTGGAAAGTCAGAAAGTGGAAGCCAATTCGCAATTCGGGAAATTCATTGAGAAAAACTACGAAAAATGGTTCGCCTCCGAAGAAAACCGCCCTTACCTTTCGCATGAGATCTTCAGAAAGCTGGTTGTTCCGGAAATCCGTAAAAAAGATAAGCCTATTTTATTTGTTGTAATTGACAACCTTCGTTATGATCAGTGGAAAGCCTTTGAAAGTGTAGTCAACAATCATTATAAACTTGAAAAAGAAACAAGTTACTTTGCTATTCTTCCAACAGCTACGCAATATGCACGTAACGCTATTTTCTCTGGTTTGACGCCTTTGGAAATGGAAAAAAATTATCCGCAATATTGGAAGAATGACACGGATGAAGGCGGTAAAAACCTGTTCGAAGGAGAATTTCTAACAGAACAATTGAAACGCCTTCGAATTGATATTAAACAGGAATATTATAAAATAACCAATTTTAAAGACGGAAAAAAACTGGTAGATAACTTCAAAACGTTGAAAAATAACGATCTGACTACCGTGGTTTACAATTTCGTAGACATGCTTTCTCATGCCAAAACCGAAATGGAAGTGGTTAAGGAATTAGCTTCGAATGACAAAGCTTATCGTTCTTTAACATTGAGCTGGTTTAAGAATTCGCCTCTTTTGGAAATCATTCAACAGGCTCAGCAATTAGGGTTCAAACTGATTCTAACTACAGACCACGGAACCATCAACTGTAAAAACCCGTCAAAAGTAATCGGCGATAAACAAACGAGTTTGAATTTACGTTACAAAACCGGAAGAAGTCTTACTTACGAAGATAAAGACGTATATGCTGTAAAAGATCCGAAAAAGATTGGTTTGCCGGCAATCAACATGAGCAGTTCTTTTATTTTCGCCAAGAATGATTTATTTCTGGCCTACGTGAACAATTTCAACCATTATGTAAGCTATTACCGTAATACCTATCAACACGGCGGTATTTCTTTGGAAGAAATGATAGTTCCTTTCTTGGTTTTCAATCCAAAATAGGTATATTTGGATTGTAAATTTCTTACAATCAAATAAAAGCCGTTTTATTTATGGAAATCACCTTCACTCTTGAAGAAATTAATGACGTCGTAAAGCAGATTTTTGCCCACAGCATAAAAAAAGTAGTTACTTTCCACGCCGATATGGGTGTGGGAAAAACTACCTTAATTAAAGAATTGGTTACTTATCTCGGTGTTAAGCATATGGCATCAAGTCCGACGTTCTCCCTTGTGAACGAATATAAAGCTGCTAACGAGGATATTATCTATCACTTTGATCTTTATCGTTTAAATTCGGAAGAAGAAGCCTATGATATGGGTCTTGATGAATATTTCTATTCAGGGAACTGGTGTTTTATCGAATGGCCTGAAAAAACGCCTAATCTCATTCCTTTAGATCATACAGCAATTCATATAAGCCTTTTGCCGAACGGAAAACGTCATTTGACCGTTAAATGATTATGGTTTTAGGTTTAAATTTTGTAATTTGTGAACGATTCATATAATTAAAGCATGTCAATAACACCATTTTCCAAACAACAACTACTTCCTCAGGAAGAAAAGTTAGAGATAGAAAAGCACAAAAGTGCTCTTTTTATCGGAATACCTAAAGAAACTTCCTATCAGGAGCGTCGCATCTGCCTTACTCCTGACGCGGTGAATTCTTTGACCTCACACGGCCATAGGGTATTAATGGAATCTGGTGCAGGTTCGCATTCAAGTTTTTCAGATAAAGAATACAGCGATGCAGGAGCCGAAATAACAAGCGATACCAAAAAGGTTTTCAGTTGCCCCATGATTCTCAAAGTGGAACCGCCTACCCTTCAGGAAATCGAAATGATGAATCCACAAACCTTCTTAATTTCCGCAATTCAGTTAAAAACACAGAAAAAAGCATATTTTGAAGCTTTGGCTACCAAAAGAATTACAGCGCTTGCTTTTGAATTTATAAAAGATGAAGACGGATCCTACCCTGCTGTAAAATCACTTAGTGAAATTGCCGGTACTGCTTCGGTGCTGATTGCGGCGGAGTTAATGATCAGTCAGTCCGTTGGAAAAGGACTTTTAATGGGTAACATTACGGGAGTAAGACCAACAGAAGTTGTTATTTTAGGAGCCGGAACTGTTGCGGAATATGCTGCCAGAACCGCAATAGGATTGGGAGCAACAGTAAAAGTATTTGATAATTCCATTACGAAATTACGCCGATTACAGAATATGTTGAACCAGCGTATTTTCACTTCTACCATACAGGAAAAATCATTGTTAAAAGCATTACGCCGATGTGATGTAGCCATTGGAGCCATGCGCGGAAAAAACCGAACTCCTGTCGTTGTGACCGAAACAATGGTGGAACACATGAAAAAAGGTGCTGTGATTGTTGACGTAAGTATCGATACAGGAGGATGTTTTGAAACTTCAGAAATCACTACCCATGAAAAACCGACTTTCATCAAAAGCAATGTAATCCATTATTGCGTACCGAATATTCCTTCCCGCTATTCTAAAACCGCTTCAATGTCCATAAGTAACATTATTACGCCTTCCTTGTTAAAAATAGCTGATGATGGTGGTTTGGAAAGCGCAATTCGTTGTGACAGAGGTTTGAAAAACGGAGTTTATTTCTATCACGGAATCTTAACCAACAAATCCATTGCCGACTGGTTTAATATTTCCTACCGTGATATAAACCTGATTGTATTTTAGTTGGTAATAGCAGATTCTTTGTTTACTTTTGCCGTAAATATTTTACAATGAAATTTGTACATCGTTTAGCGTATTATCTTTTCGGACTGCTATTAGGCGGTATGTTCTTAATGTTCTTCTTCCAAAAAAAGAAAACAGAGTTTTGTTATATGCCCAATTGCAGAGTTTTGAAAGACCTAAGAAGCAAGCCTATTTCCTATTCAAAAGAAGCTGAAGCTAAAATCAATGAAAAATGGGTTACCGTGGAAGATATCAAAAAATGTCTTCAGGATGGTGATGTGGATTTTGATAAAAGCAACAAACCTTACGAGCAAGGCAAGTTATATATTATTGAAGGGAAAAATGCTAAAAATGAAGCCATTACTGTTGAAATGGTTAATTTCAGCGAAAGAGTTCTGTTGAAAGACGTAAAAAAACAGTAAAATATCTTGTGTAATCAAAATCCTGATGTATATTTGCAACGCAATCAGGTTCACTTGAAAGCACTAATATAGGGCGATTAGCTCAGCTGGTTCAGAGCACCTCGTTTACACCGAGGGGGTCGGGGGTTCGAACCCCTCATCGCCCACTTATTAAATCCCGCAGGAATGTGGGATTTTTTTATACGCCAAATTTATTATATATGCCATATACTGTTTATATTTTACACAGTTCTACAAAGGATAGGTTTTACATTGGATATACATCCAATTTAGAAGAACGAATTATACGTCACAATCAAAAAAGCAAAGGTTTTACTGGTACTGTAAATGATTGGAAAATTGTTTATATTGAAAATTACGACAGTAAAGAACAAGCTCAACAAAGAGAATTACAAATTAAATCATGGAAAAGCAAGGCTAAAATCCAGGAATTAATTGTCAAAAAAGCCTAGCTCAGCTGGTTCAGAGCATCCCGATTCTATCGGGAGCGGTCGGGGGTTCGAACCCCTTTCCGATATTCGGAACAGGCAATCGCCCACAAAATTAAAGCACTTCTTTTGAAGTGCTTTTTTTATACCATCTTCTCAAAAGTTTCATTATTACAAAAAAACTATACTGAACTTTTAATTCAGTGTCAAAAATATTTATCCTGAGTACTGTAAATAGATATGTAAATATGTGTATTACTCACAAATAGTAGTCTTTTTACTTCTATTTAAAAATGAAATAATTCGTATTCAAAAAGCAAATACAAAAATACAACAAAGTGGTTATCAGTAAGTTGTATATTTTTAAATAAAGAAAATCGTAACTTTATATGGCTTATCATTTAAATTGTGGAGTCATGAAAAAGTATTTACTTTTCTTAATCATATCCTTCTTTGCTATTTACTGTTATTCACAACCTCCCATTAGTTGGCAGAAATCTTTAGGGGGCACAGGCATCGATATAATGAATTCAGTACAACAAACATCAGACGGTGGATATATACTGGCAGGATATTCTAATTCAAATAATGGTGATGTTACCGGAAATCATGGAGGTGCTGATTATTGGGTAGTTAAACTTAGCGCGACGGGACTCATCCAATGGCAGAAATCTTTAGGAGGAACCGGTGAAGATATGGCAGATTCAATAATACAAACTACTGATGGTGGCTATATAATTGCAGGGACTTCTAATTCGAATAATGGTCAGGTTTCAGGAAATCATGGGGATTCTGATTGTTGGATAGTGAAACTAACCGGTTTCGGCACTATTCAATGGCAGAAATCTTTTGGAGGCACGCTTACAGATATGGCCAGTTCGATAGTGCAAACGTCTGACGGCGGCTATGTTATTGCAGGACAATCCAGGTCAAATAATGGTGATGTAAGCGGAAATTACGGGGGGTATGATTATCTGATACTTAAACTGACCAATTCAGGTGCTATCGAATGGAAAAAATCTTTAGGAGGAACTCTTAATGACTATGCATGCTCCATTCAACAAACTACTGACGGAGGATATATAATCGCAGGAGATAGTAATTCGAATGATAAAGACGTTTCCGGGCATCATGGCTATTATGATATATGGGCAGTTAAACTAAGCAGCACAGGGCTTCTTGTGTGGCAGCGATCTTTAGGAGGAAGCAGTGCGGACGCGACATATTCAATTCTGCAAACTTCCGATGGAGGTTACATAGTTGCAGGATACTCAAACTCAAATGATGGCGATATCATCGGAAATCACGGTGATTTTGATTATTGGATTGTGAAGCTCTCCAGTACAGGAATTATCAATTGGAAAAAATCTATAGGTGGAACAAATCTTGATCAGGCCTATTCCATACAACAAACTTACGATGGAGGATATATAGTTGGAGGATTTTCTAATTCAAATGATGGTGATGTTAGTGGAAATCATGGTGGTTATGATTATTGGGTAGTTAAGTTGACAAATACAGGAGATATCCAATGGCAGAAATCCTTGGGAGGTACCGGAATTGATAAAATAACATTAATTAAACAAACTACCGATGCCGGATATATAATTGCCGGATACTCTGATTCGATTAATAATGATGTTACAGGAAATCACGGTGATTTTGATTTTTGGATCGTTAAAATAAGTAGCATATTAAACACAACCGAATCAGTTCAGGAAAATTTATTCAGTGTTTATCCGAACCCTGCAAGCAATGAAATTCATATAAATATGTTGGAAAATAATTTTGGTTTACCCTACACTATTTATGATCAGGCCGGAAGATTGATTCTAAGCGGAAAACTAAACGACCATGATTCAACCATTAGAATCCATAATCTCTCAAAAGGCACATATATTCTGAGCGTTGGCAACAAAATCAAAACAAATAAGAAGATTATTAAAGAATAGATGTTCTAACCCTAAAAAAAGATTTTTTAAATTCTGTGTATTGAAAATTCTTAATAACTACGGCAAAAAGTACTAAATCCTATATAAATATCGTTATAATCAAAAAGGCATTATGAAACTTAATCTTCCGCTTTTTTCGGCCATAAACAGCTTTTTAGTAGCTCAGTTTCTTTTCTTTATCGATGAAGGTTACTACGATTTCCGATGGATGAAAGATTTAGGGAATTGGATTGTATTTGTTGTGTACTTTTTCGTGCTTTTCGGAATGCTTTTACTATTGAATTCACTTCTGGAAAAAGTAAAAGTCAACCGGATTTATCAGACAGCAATCGACTTAATTGCCTTTCCGATAGCTTTGATATTTCTGCGCTGGATATAAAAAAACAAACCCCGAAATACTTTGGGTTTTACTATGATTACAAGCTATTAGTGTAAATTTCTTCTTCTTCCCTCCTACAGAAATATTTTCATGACGTCGCGGATCAAATATCGCATATCTCCACAGACCTTTTCTGATGGTATTTATTTGCCATGGTGATAATAATCCTATAAGAAAACGAACAATATTTCACGCATCAATAAGTTGTTAGTCAATTAGTTACAATTATTTTAGTAAATAAAATCGTAACTTTATTATGCTAAACGTAAAGGATTAAAATCATGAAAAAATATACACTTTTCTTTATAGTTTTCCTGCTGTTTGCTTATGGTTATGGGCAGAATTTCGAGAAATTTTTAGGGGGTTCACAAGAAGAAATAATATACTGCGCCCAACAAACTACCGATGGCGGATATATATGTGCCGGAACTTCAGTTTCTAATGACGGCGATCTGAGCGGGAATTTTTGCTCTATGTTAATTCGTGGTGTTTGGATCGTTAAACTAAGTCAAAACGGAATCATCGAATGGCAGAAATGTTTGGGAGCAAATAGTATAGCATATTCAATTCAACAAGCAGGTGATGGCGGCTATACAGTTGCAGGAACCAGTTTTTTTTTAGAAGGAGATGCAACTGGAAATCATGGAGGTTCGGATTTTTATATTGCTAAACTGGATTCCGCAGGAAACATCCTTTGGCAGAAATCATTGGGAGGACATAACAACGAGTACTCTTTTTCGATACGCCGAACCAAAGACGGGGGCTATATAATCGCAGGCGAAACTAATTCCAATGATAGTGAGGTGCCCGGAAATCATGGCTTTGATGATTTTTGGATTGTTAAACTCTCCAATACGGGAAAAATCCAATGGCAAAAATGTTTAGGGGGGGCAGGTTACGATGGGGCATATTCAGTTGAACAAACTACTGATGGAGGTTATATAATAGCGGGAGTATCTGGTTCCAACGATGGCGACGTTAGCGCAAATCATGGAAGTAGTGATATATGGATCGTAAAGTTGAATAAGAAGGGAAACATCCAATGGGAAAAATCGTTGGGAGGATCGGGCTACGATGGAGCTTTTTCAATCCAGCAAACGCACGGGGGCTATATAATAGCAGGATTTTCAGATTCAAGTGACGGTGATGTGAGCGGTAATCATGGAAATTACGATATGTGGATTGTTAAAATCTCCAATTCAGGAAAAATCCAGTGGCAAAAATGTTTAGGAGGCACTCGTACAGAAATTGCAAGATCTATTCGACAAACTACAGATGGCGGTTATATTATTGCAGGCAATACTTCGAGCGCTTCTCCATATATAGCTTCCGATTTATTGCTGATAAAACTATCTAAATCAGGAAATGTACAGCAAGAGCAAACCTTTGGTACTGCCGCTGGTTATGATTTTGCGCATTCAATGGACGTTACGGCCGATGGAGGTTGTATAATTGCAGGAGTCTCCAGTTCAACGTATGAAAATGGTACCGGAACTCATGGAGGATGGGACGGTTGGATACTTAAATTGGGCACAATAGAAAGCAGATTAAATACAACACAATCCTTTACTGAAAAATCCATCCCGGATAGTTCGATCAGTATTTATCCCAACCCGGCAAGCAACGAAATCAAGGTAAATACAGTAGAAAACATGCGGGATCTGCCTTACATGGTCTATGACCAATCGGGTAAATTGGTGTTGAGTGGCAAACTCAATGAAAATCAGACGATCATAACAATCAGTAATTTTTCTAAAGGGATTTATATATTGAGTATAGGGGGCAACAATAAAATCAACAGAAAAATTATAAAGGAATAGTACTCATTTAAAAAACAGATAGCTTTTCACCAGCTGCATAAAAGACTCTACCACCAAAAAGTTTGTAAAAATAAAATGAAAGAGGCTGTTTCAAATCGAACAGCCTCTTTTAATTTCTTATAACTTTCTTCTTTTCTTTTCAGTTTCCAGAAGCATCAATTCTCTTCCGGTTTGTCCGGCCACTGAAGTATTTTCCTGAGCTCTGCGGATCAAATACGGCATGACGTCACGTACAGGCCCGAAAGGAAGGTATTTAGCCACATTGTATCCTTTTTCAGCTAAATTGTAGCTAATATTATCGCTCATCCCATATAACTGACCAAACCATACACGATTATCACTTTTTGATATCCCCCTCTGCTCCATCATTTCCATCAATTTGTACGAACTCAATTCGTTATGTGTTCCTGCGAAAATTGCCATAGTTTGGATATTGTCCATCATATAAGCAATACACTGATCATAATTATCGTCTGTTGCCTGTTTTGAAGGACAAATAGGATTTTTGTATCCTTTTGCTTGGGCTTTCTCGGCTTCTTTTTCCATATAAGCGCCGCGAACCACTTTCATTCCAATATGAAATCCTTCAGATTTTGACTGTTCATGAAGTCTTTTCAGATAATCCAAACGATCCCAACGGTACATTTGAAGCGTATTAAAAATCAAAGCTTTTTCTTTATTGTACTTGCGCATCATTTCTGTAACCAAATCATCAGCAGCATCCTGCATCCAACTTTCTTCTGCATCAATCAGCAACATTACATCTTTTTCATAAGCTGTTTTACAGATCGTTTCGACACGCGATACTACTTTGTTCCATTCTGCTTTTTCGGCATCGGTAAGCTCCTTCTTCTCTCCTACTTTCTCATAAAGATCGATGCGTCCCACTCCTGTAGGTTTAAATACGGCAAAAGGAATGGCATCTTTGGCTTTTGCAAATTCAATGGTTTTTAAGGTCATGTGTAAAGCAGCATCAAACTGAGCTTCTTCTTCTTTTCCTTCCACGGAATAATCCAAAACCGAAGACACTTTTTTAGTATACATTTTGTCGACCACTTTTAAGCAGTCTTCTTCACTAATGCCACCACAAAAATGATCAAAAACAGTACTGCGGATTAATCCTTCTACCGGAAGATGAAAATTTAAAGCAAAATTAGTTAGTGAAGTCCCTATTTTTACCAATGATGGATTTCCAATCATTTTAAAAAGAAAATGTGCTCTGTTTAATTCATTGTTGCTTTTCAGGGCAAAAGCAACCTCTGTATTATTGAATATTTTTTCCATTGTATTTTTATAAATCGGTTTACAAATATACACAGGGTTTGAGAATAATTGATAAAAATTGCCTTATTTTGCTTCATTATTAACAACTCTTTAAAAAAATGCAGACAATAAACGCAAACGGATATTCGGTCTTTTTTAATGATTTAATTTACAACTATTTAAGTTCAATTTTGGACAAAGACGTTTATTCCAAACTGTTTATTGTTGTTGATAGTAAAACCAGTGAATATTGTCTTCCAAATTTCATTGCTAATCTTGCTACGGAAGTTCCTATCGAAATTATCGAATTTGAATCCGGTGAACAGTTTAAAAACATTGAGACCTGTTTTGAAATCTGGTCAGCCTTAACTGAACTTGGTGCAGACCGAAAAAGCATCTTAATTAACTTGGGTGGCGGCGTTGTTACCGATTTAGGCGGATTTGTAGCTTCCACATTCAAAAGAGGTATTGAATATATTAATGTCCCCACTACTCTTTTGTCAATGGTTGATGCATCTATAGGCGGTAAAAACGGAGTCGATTTAGGTAGTCTTAAGAACCAAATCGGAACTATTACTAATCCTAAAGCCGTTTTGATCGACACAGGATTCTTATCGACCTTACCACAAAACGAAATGCGCTCCGGTTTGGCAGAAATGCTAAAACACGGATTGATTCAGGATAAAATTTATTGGACGAAATTTAAAAATTTAAGTGGTTTAAGTACAGATGATTTAGATGTTTTAATTCACGAATCAGTTCAGATAAAAAATAACATTGTTACACAGGATCCTACTGAAAACGGAATCCGAAAAGCCTTAAATTTTGGTCACACTTTAGGGCATGCCATCGAAAGTTATTTGCTGGAAAATGAAGAAAAAACTGCGTTACTTCACGGAGAAGCCATTGCTGTGGGAATGATTCTCGAGAGTTATATTTCAATGGAAAAATCATTGATTTCAAATGAAGAATACGCGGAAATTAAATCCGTAATCAGTGCTATTTTCGGTTTGGTTGAATTCTCCCAAAATGACATCGATGAGATCATAAAACTACTGATACACGATAAGAAAAATGAGTTCGGAAAAGTGCAATTTGCCCTTTTAAACGGAATCGGTGATATAAAAATCAATGAATCCGCTTCAAATGAGCTGATTTTTAAGGCTTTTGAAGATTATAAGTGCTAATCTTTTTTTATAAAATTCTTTTTTTAATCGCTGTAATATTTTTTTACATTTGTGCCAATGAAAAAAACACAGAATACACAATTTCGTACAGATAATAATAGCAGGCAAAACAGACTACTGTTGCGTTTGCAGCGGATTGTGTTTTCAGTGAAGAGTATTCAGAATTTTGATGTTTTTGAATTTGCTAACCCACTACATGATGAACTTCAGATAGTATATGCAAATATTAGAGTTTGAAAAGCAAGTTGTTTTAAATAAAAAATAGTAATTTTATAATCTAACAACTTATTATTCAAATGAATACAAAATATTTTGACTTAATCAATCAAACATTCTATTTTCCTCAGGAAGAATTCACTCTAAATAAAGACAATCTTCAGTTTCATGGCATCGACTTAATGAAATTGGTTGAGCAATACGGTACTCCTTTAAAATTCACTTATTTACCGAAAATTTCCCAGAACATTAACAAGGCCAAAATGTGGTTCCGAAATGCGATGGAGAAACATAATTATGAGGCAAAGTACTTTTACTGCTACTGTACCAAAAGTTCTCATTTTGAGTTTATTTTAAATGAAGCTTTAAAAAATAACATCCACATTGAAACTTCTTCTGCATTTGATATTGATATCGTAGAGCGATTGATGGAAGAAGGAAAAATAAACAAGAATACATTTGTTGTCTGCAACGGTTTCAAACGCGACCAGTATGTTATTAATATTGCACGTTTAATCAATAACGGACACAGAAATACAATCCCTGTAATCGATAATTTTGAAGAATTAGATTTGTTACAGGAGCAAATTGAAGGAAAATTCAAAATCGGAATTCGTATTGCCGCGGAAGAAGAGCCTAAATTTGAGTTCTATACTTCACGTTTAGGAATCGGATATAAAGACATCGTTCCTTTTTACCGTAAACAAATCCAGGACAATAAAAAAGTTGAGCTTAAGATGCTTCACTTCTTTATTAATGCCGGTATTCGTGATACAGCTTACTATTGGAACGAGCTTTTAAAGTGTATGAAAGTTTACATTGCACTGAAAAAAGAATGCCCTACCCTTGACAGTTTGAACATTGGAGGCGGATTCCCTATAAAAAGTTCATTAGCATTTGAATACGATTACCAGTACATGGTGGACGAAATTCTGAACCAGATTAAAATTGCGTGTGACGAAGCAGAAGTTCCGGTTCCACATATTTTTACAGAATTCGGTTCGTTCACAGTTGGTGAATCAGGTGGTGCTTTATATCAGGTTTTATACCAGAAGAAACAAAATGACCGTGAAAACTGGAACATGATCGATTCTTCTTTCATCACTACTTTACCGGATACCTGGGCAATCAACAAGCGATTTGTGATGCTGGCTGTTAACCGTTGGAATGACACTTATGAGCGCGTTCTTTTAGGTGGTTTGACCTGCGATGGTGATGATTATTACAATTCCGAACAACACATGAATGCCGTTTATCTTCCAAAATACAACAAAGAAAAACCGTTATACATCGGTTTCTTTAATACGGGAGCTTATCAGGAGACGATTGGCGGTTTCGGAGGTTTAAGTCATTGCATTTTACCCCAGCCGAAACACATTCTTATCGATAAGGATAAAAACGGAATCTTCGCCACTGAAGTTTTTTCAGAGCAACAAAGAGTTGAAGAAGTTTTAGAGATTTTAGGATACAACAAGAAAAAATAATTTCATAATAGAAACAAAAATGAGTAAAGGACCAATCAGTCAGTTTATTGAAAAACATTACCTTCATTTTAATGCTGCTGCACTTGTAGATGCTGCGAAAGGATATGAAGAACATTTATTAGATAACGGAAAAATGATGATTACGCTTGCAGGTGCGATGAGTACTGCCGAGCTTGGAAAATCATTAGCCGAAATGATTCGTCAGGACAAAGTACATATCATTTCATGTACGGGTGCAAATCTTGAAGAGGATATTATGAACCTTGTTGCTCATAATTCATATAAAAGAGTTCCAAACTACCGCGATTTGAGTCCGCAGGAAGAATGGGATCTATTGGAAAACCACTACAACCGTGTAACTGACACTTGTATTCCTGAGGAAGAAGCATTCCGTCGTTTACAACAACATTTATTTGATATCTGGAATAATGCTGATTCAAAAGGAGAAAGATATTTTCCACATGAATTCATGTATCAGATGATCAATTCAGGTGTATTGGAGCAATATTATGAAATCGATCCTAAAGATTCATGGATGGTAGCAGCAGCTGAGAAAAATTTACCAATTGTAGTTCCGGGATGGGAAGACAGTACAATGGGTAATATTTTTGCCTCTTACTGCATTAAAGGCGAGTTCAAAGCTACAACCATGAAAAGTGGTGTGGAATACATGATGTGGTTAGCAGATTGGTATACTAAAAACTGTGAAGGAAAAGGAATTGGTTTCTTCCAGATCGGTGGTGGTATTGCCGGTGACTTCCCTATTTGTGTGGTTCCGATGTTATATCAGGATATGGAAATGCATGACGTTCCTTTCTGGAGCTATTTCTGCCAGATCTCTGATTCAACAACAAGTTATGGTTCTTACTCGGGAGCGGTTCCTAATGAGAAAATCACTTGGGGTAAATTAGACATAACTACACCTAAATTCATTGTGGAATCAGATGCAACAATCGTGGCACCACTAATGTTTGCTTACGTTTTAGGGTGGTAATTTTTTGAAAAAAAAAAGAAACTTTTTATTTGAAAAATAGAATTTAGGTTATTACATTTGACCACATACAAAGATTAAAACACAACGAATGAAAAGAGTAATTGTAGATTACGCTAAGTTAACAAATGAGATCTTAACCTTATTGGTTGAGAAGTTTCCTGACGGATATGACGATTCTGACATTGTCCGTTTTAAAAATGCTAAAAATGAGACAATTGAAGCAGTAGAAGTACGTACAGAAGATACTATCTACTTAGTAAAGGTGAGCATGAAATTAGCAGATAGAATCGAGAATTATGATGACGAAGATGATGATATCGATACAGGAGAAGATTCATTGGATGCGTTGAAAGAGTTGGATATCGAAGACAATTCAGACGACGAAGAAGAACAAAAAGATGAACCGGTTGACGAAGAAGAAGATACCGATGAAGATTAAATAAAAAAAGGAACTCGAATTGAGTTCCTTTTTTGTTTACTATAAATAACGTTCTTTAAAAACATTTACGTGATGGTTTTGATGTCCGATAATAACAAAACCTGCTGCCCTAACCGACATTGGGTTATTAGAAGCAATTCCCTTTTTAAGCAAATCTTCTACAGTAAAACTTTTGAATAGCGCAATTGTTGCGTGACGGACAGCTGTAAATTCAGTGAGCAGGTCTTTTAAATGGCGCCTGTTTGCAATTGGATTAACTACCTCTGCAAACTTATTTTCATCAAAGCTCGGCAATGGCGTTGCATCGTTTCTTGAAAAGCGCAATGCACGGTAAGCAAAGACGCGTTCCGCATCAATTATATGCTGAATAATTTCTTTAATTGTCCATTTTCCCTCGGCATAGCGATAATCGAATTTATCCATTGGAATATCCTGAATAAAGTGAATCGTTTTATGCAGACTGATTTCCAATTCGTCTAACAAATCAGAATCTTGTCCTACCGCTTCAATATACGGTTGGTAGTGAGGAGCGTATTCGTCCGGTGTAAGTTGTTTCGGGCTCATGTATCAGAATTAAGTTAGGAGTAAATTTAAAATAAAAAACCCGAAGCGCTAACTTCGGGTTCTTATTTTTTACGGATTACATATCTTTAAAAATCGTATGCATCAAACGTTTTTTGTCATTAATGCTTTCTTCAAGAGAAATCATCGTTTCTGTTCTGTACACGCCGTCGATATCATCGATCATGTAAATTACTTCTTTAGCATGTTTAGTATCTCTGGCTCTGATCTTACAGAAAATATTAAATTTTCCTGTAGTAACATGAGCAACGGTAACAAACGGAATTTCATTGATTCGCTCTAATACAAATTTAGTTTGCGAAGTATTGTGAAGAAAAACACCCACATAAGCAATAAAAGAGTATCCAAGCTTTTCATAGTCCAATGTTAAAGAAGATCCCTGAATAATTCCCGCATCCTCCATTTTTTTAACACGTACGTGAACTGTACCCGCAGAAATCAACAATTTTTTTGCGATATCTGTAAAAGGAACTCTCGTGTTATCAATTAACATATCTAATATCTGATGATCTACTTCATCTAAACGAAACTTGCTCATAATAAGATTTATCTATTTGTTTTAAAAAGTCAAAATTAAGAATAAAAAATTAATTTTTTAGCAATAAAACTTTTAATTTTTTATTTTTTCAGCAATCCATTAACAATTTTATTGTCGATTCCTACAATAAAATTAGCTTCTGAATCCAACTTTGGTGAAATATCCTTTTGATTTTCAAATAATTGATTTTGGAAATCAAAAGTATAATGCCCGAAATTCTCATCCAACCCGTCTATTTGTCTGATTGTTGCTTTAAAAACAATAGTTTCATCTAAAAGGATTTCGTTGTAATGGGCTGCAAAATTAATACTTTTTTCAAGATTATCAAGTATTACTTTGACATTTTTATAAATAAAGTCATAAAAAATAGCTTTATTTTGAGGAATATTGAAATATTCTATTGTTTTATTAATAAGAATATCTTTTTCAGAAATTGCCTGTAAACCCGATAAATAGGATATAAAGATCATTTTTCGGGTCACCTCGCGCTGGTAATCGTCTTTAAAATGGCCTGCTTCAAATAAAATAGTTGGGACGCCTAAATATTGGAACATATCTCCAATACAATTGATATTGAACGAGTCATCGAAACGTCCTACCTGATTTGGAATGTGCTTTTGCAATTCCTCATTCATCGAAGCAATGATGTTTATTGCTTTTTGTCGCACATCATTTACTTCCCGCTGCTCATTATAAGAAGGCGCTAAAAAAGAAACCGTGGCGGGATTACTGGTATTTCCTGCTGCAAATATCGTACGTTGATCGTGCAGATTGAAACAAAAATCCGGCTGAAAACTCTCAAATAGCTGTCTAAGTAGTTTGCTTTCCGGTTGTGTCAGATCTTTTGAATCTCGATTTAAATCTATTTCATTGGCATTTACACGAGTATACGCCTCTGCTCCATCGGGATTTAATATTGGTATACATAAAAAGGTAAAAGTTCTTTTTAGATTTTGAGCAAGATCCGAATCAGAATTAAGCAGGTTTAAAAAATCAAACAACGCTTTAGTGGTCGTCGATTCGTTTCCGTGCATTTGCGACCACATATAAATTTTGATTTTACCGGTTCCAACTTTAACAGTATAGATCGGTTTTTCTTTAACTGATTTTCCTGCGATCGAAACTTCGAAATCCCGTGTCAGTTTTTCCAATAATGGTTTGATGTGCTTGTTGGTAACGTATCTACCAAAAAGATTTTGTTCTTTAAAAGTGTCAAATAAAATAGTGAAATCCATGGCTTACTTTTCGATTTACAAAAGTAAACATCTTATTTTTTACAATTGTAAACATAAAAAAACTGCGATTAATTTACAATTATAAACAGTCAAAGTAAAAGAACTTGACCGTTAGTAATAGAAGTATATTTAAAGAAACCGATTTGTTAAATAACAAATTAAAGTTATTTATTATCAAGTATTTGCATGCATCTATTTAAAGTTATTTAATAACAGAATAAGTGTTTTAACAATTGTAATTTTGGCAGATTGAAACCAATTGTTTACATTTGTAACTCTGCGGATAAATAATTAAAATTTACAATGGTAAACACTGATGATTTTGTAAAAAGACTTGAAACGGTACTGGATTATTATGGTTTATCCGCTTCCGGATTTGCTGATAAAATTGGTGTGCAACGTTCGAGTTTATCTCACCTACTCTCCGGTCGGAACAAACCTAGCCTTGATTTTATTATGAAAATAATTCAGGTTTTTCCTGAAGTGGATTTGTATTGGATTCTAAATGGAAAAGGAAATTTCCCTAAAAATGAATTCGAAGAGAAAATCATCAGAACGGAAACTCCAGCCACGCCATCTACCCTATTTTCAGAAAACCGATCCGAAGAAGTAAAAAATGAAATGAAACCCGATTTGTTTTCTGCTGAACCAGACATCGAAAAAAATCGCGTATTTGAAAATAAAAATAATTTTTTCTCAAATACGCGAAATTTGGATCTAGCACAAAACGATCAGGAAATTGACCGGATTGTGGTCTTTTACAAAAACGGAACTTTTAAAAGTTATATGCCTGAATAATTAGGCTTCCGGTTCAAAACTGTTTTGGGGTACCTTTCCTACTGCTCCTTTAAAATTACTTTGCAGAATTTTAAAATCGGCGTCCTTGTTACCGGTTGGCTGGAACGGTTCCAAAATTCGGACTTCCTTTTTACCCCAGTCAAAAGCTACCGGTACTATCGGAACATTTGCTTTTAAGGCTATGTAGTAAAAACCCGTTTTCCATTCGGTTACTTTCTTTCTTGTGCCTTCCGGAGCAATTGCTAATCTGAAAATTTCAGAACTCTCAAAGATTTCTGCAATAGCATCTACTTTATTTTCGGTTTTTTGTCTATCCAATGGAGCTCCGCCCATCCATCGGAAATAAGCTCCAAACGGAAAACGAAACAATTCTTTTTTGGCAACAAAGTTAATGTCTATTTGCAAAATCCCTCTTGTGAAAAGTCCGACGTAAAAGTCGTGCCAGCTGGTATGCGGCACTACTATCAGTACACATTTCTTAGCATTGGGCGGAATGATTCCTGTGATTTTCCATCCCATCAATCTGAAGAATATAAACTTGTAAAGAATTTGCTTCATTGAAAATAATTTGGTCCAAAAATAGCATTATATTTACGAATAGAAATGCGAAGCCTGATGATTAAAAAGATTCTGAGTTATTTTATACCTATAAATATATACCGAAAAAATTCCGAAATCAATAAAACACTTGAAGTAACCTGGACAAATGGTGAGTTAGTGCTCGATTCCAAAAACACCAATTATTCTTATGGGAGTTTGCAGCGTATCCTCAGAAAAGGGTTGCTTTTTATAGGTTTTGATCGTGTCCAAAAATTTGAGAACGTTCTGGTACTAGGTGTTGCAGCTGGCAGCGTGATCAAAACGCTTGTCGATGAAATTAAATTTAAAGGAAAAATTATTGGAGTTGAACTGGATCCGAACGTCCTTGAAATAGGCAATACTTTTTTTGGTCTGGATCAGATTCCGAATTTGAAAATTTTTAATGAAGATGCTTTTGAATTTGTACTGAAATCCAAAGACAAATACGACCTGATCATCATTGATATCTTTCAGGATACAAAAATGCCTAACTTTTTATTTGAGAGTTTTTTTATTGACAGAGTCAATTTCTTATTGAATGTCAATGGTTTCATCTTATTCAATACCATGACACTGAATAAAAAAGACAAGGAGCGAAATATCACTTACCGTACCCGATTTAATGAAGATTATTCGGTGAGAATGTACCCAAAAGTGGAAGATCACAACGAATTGTTTACCATTAAAAAACTCAGGTAATTGTAGTTATAGCGGTAATCTAAAACCGAAAACTTCCAAGTCGCCTTGTTTGAAATCCAGGTCTTCGGAACGCTTAAATCCTAAACCTTCATACATTTTCCATGCTGGTTTCATAGCGTTGGTCGTGTGGATTATCATTTGTTTTTGGTTCTGATTTTTTGCTTTATCCAAACAGGCTAAGGTCAGTAGTTTACCGATTCCTTTCCCTCTTGTAGTATTATCCACAGCCAGAAGTCGGAATCCCGCAGCATTTTTTTCCGCAGTTGCAGTCCCGCCGGAACCGTAATATTGCATATCTCCGAAATACACAACTGCGCCGGCAATACTTTCGTCTGATGAAACCGCTACCAAAATTTCAGTATCAGGTTTGCTTGTCAATTGACCGACATTCGCAAGAAACTCATAATATTTTGGTTGTTCATCTGGCTTTGGAAATCCTTCTAAAGAAGCATACACCTGAACCATCAGTTTACCAATAGATTCAAACTCCACAGGTCTGGCGTTTCGGATGCTGTATTCCGTATTACTCATAATTATACAAGTTTACGTGCTTTTTCAAGGTCTTCCAGCGTATCGATACCAATACTTCCGTGATCGGTTTCCACCATTCGGATTCGTTTACCATATTCCAGATAACGTAGTTGTTCCAGTTTTTCAGACGCTTCCAAAGACAACATCGGCAGTCGATAAAAATCCATTAAAGCTTCTTTTCGGAAAGCATAAATCCCGATGTGTTTCATATAGCGAACGCCTGCATTTTCCTCCCTTGGGTAAGGAATCACCGAACGTGAAAAATACAATGCAAATCCTTGTTGATCAACGATAACTTTTACATTATTAGGATTTTCAATTTCTGATTTATCCGTAATCTGAAACATAAGTGAAGCTAAATCCACTTTCTTTTCAAAATCACTTTTGAAGATTTCGATAACCTGTTCCAATGGTTTTTTGTTGATGAAAGGCTCATCGCCCTGAACATTGATCACAATGTCAACATCCATATTTTCAACGGCTTCCGCAATTCTGTCGCTTCCGGATTCGTGTTCCTTACTACTCATAATCGCTTTTCCTCCGTTATTCACAATTTCATTGTAAATCAAATCGGAATCGGTAACCACAAAAACATCATCAAATAATCTGGTTTCCAACGCAGCTTCATAGGTTCTCAAAATCACGGTTTTGCCTCCCAGATCCTGCATCAGTTTGGCAGGAAAACGGGTTGAAGCATATCGGGCTGGAATTACGGCTATTATTTTCATTTTCTAAAGTAGCTAAGTTGCAAAGTGGCTAAGTTACTGAGTTTTTTTAAAAAAAGTAACTGAGTGGCTAAGTTGCTAAGGTTCTGAGTCTTTCTTGTTTCTTGTTTCTTGACTCTATTTTCTAATCTTCAAAACAATCATCCTTAAAACCAATAAGATACAATTTGTCTTTCGCACGTGTAACGGCTGTGTATAGCCAACGAATATAATCCCTGTCAATGCCATCCGGTAAATACGGTTGTTCTATAAATACTGTATTCCACTGCCCTCCCTGCGATTTATGACATGTAATGGTGTATGAGAATTTCACCTGAAGCGCATTAAAATACTCGTTGTTTTTTATCTTCTGCAACATACGGTATTTACTGGTTTCATCCTCGTAATCCATCATTACTTCCTGATAAAGTCTGTTCGATTCTTCATAAGTTAAGGAGGGAGATTCACTGGTCAAAGTATCCAGAATCAAAACCGTTTCCAGCGGAATTTGGTCCGGATAATCAATCATTCTGATCTTTACTTTGGCAAATCTAAAACCGTACAATTCTACAAAACGGAAGATTTCCAATACCTCGATGATGTCACCATTAGCAATAAAATCTACCTGATCATTATCTTTCAGCCAGAAATAATTGTTTTTTACCACCATCAGAAAATCTCCCGCCGAAAGTTCACTTTCCTTGTCCAGAATTTTAAGTCGGATCTGCTGATTATACTGATTAGCACGTTTGTTCGAACGCACAATAAAACAAGTGTCTTCTATGCTGTAATTGGAGTATGCGTGATGGATAGCATCCTGAATATCATAGCCGTCAGTCAGTCGGATTACATCTTTAAAACCACGTAACTGAAACTGAAATGTGTCAATAAACTGTGATTTCAATACCTCACGCAATTCGGTTGCATTGTATAAAATACCCGATTTTTCAGACTGACGCATTACTTCATCCAATTCAATATGCGGTACTTCCATGTTGTAATTCATGGATAGTTTGTTGATGTCGAGCGCCGGACTCACATCCATTCCAACCGGAGGAAGCTGAGCAGTATCCCCTACTAAAATCATCTTGCAGTTATGGCCCGAATAAATGTACATTATCAGATCGTCCAGCAAGGAACCATTCTCGTACATGCTTGATTCAGTTGGCGAATCCGAAATCATCGATGCCTCATCCACAATAAAAATCGCATTTTTGAATTTATTGGGTTGCATCGTAAAAGTCACTCCGCCTCCACTCTTTTTCGGAAAATAAATGCGTTTGTGGATGGTATGCGCCGGTTTTTCAGAATAATTGGCGATTACTTTTGCTGCTCTACCAGTCGGGGCCAACAAAACATACTTTTTATTGATTTCTTTCAGCTGGTTTACAATGGTGGAAATCACCGTTGTCTTTCCTGTACCTGCATATCCTTTCAATACAAAAATCTCATCCTGATTCTCATTCGTAGCAAACGTAGCGATCTGCTGAAAAAAGATATCCTGCTTTGCTGTCGTTTGAAAAGGGAAATTTTGTTTGAGTAAGGAATAAAATTTGGCTGAAATCATTTGGTTCTTTTCACACCTATATAATGTGATGTGCCAAAGATAACAATGAATTTATAGTCAATCTTGGTTTCCGCATGAAAAAAAATGTAAATTTGCGCTAATCGGATCAAACGTATGACTACAGCTACAATCGCTTCCAAAAATTACAAAAAATTAGCACTTCAGGTTGCTTTAAACGGGCTTTCCTATTGTGTTTTTGATACTTTAAACGGAAGTGTACTCGACATACAGGAAGTGAAATTCAATTACACGCAATCGCTGGAGGACCAGTTATGGCGCACTTTTGTGGATTTTTCCAAGTTGACGAAACCTTACGACGAGATTGTAGTTTTGCACGACAACAGTTTCAGTACGTTTGTGCCAAAGCCTCTTTTTGACGAGGAATGCTTGGGCAGCTATCTTCAGTACAACACCAAGGTTTTTGAATCGGACTTTTTTGCTTATGACGAAATGGATACCTATGAAATGAACAATGTGCATGTTCCTTTTGTAAACGTAAACAACTTTCTGATTGATCAGTTTGGTTCGTTTGACTATAAAAACGTTAATACGGTTTTGGTTTCCAGATTGTTGGAATTATCAAAAAACAAAGAAGAAAGACAGGTTTATATTCATTTGCAGGAAACTCATTTTGAAATTGTTATCACGCATAACCTGAAGTTACTGTTGTATAATTCTTTCGAATATAAAACCCCGGAAGACTTTGTGTACTACCTGCTTTTTACTTTAGAACAAATGCAACTTAATCCTGAAACTGTTTCGGTATTTTTATTAGGTAAGATTTCAGAAGACAATCCTTGTTATGAAATCGCTTACCGATATATCCGTACTATTTCATTATTAGACGTTTCGAACTTAACAAACAATTACTCGCTGTCTCAACAGGACGCATTACAACATTATATTCTGCTTAATTCATGAGAATAATTTCCGGAAAATATAAAGGAAGACGCATCAGTCCGCCAAAAAACCTGCCTGTTCGTCCTACTACGGATATGTCGAAAGAAGCCTTGTTCAATATTCTGAATAACTATTTCAATTTCACCGAATTAAAAGTGTTGGATCTGTTTGCCGGGACCGGAAATATCAGTTATGAATTTGCTTCACGGGGTTGCGAGCCAATTACCAGTGTTGACGCAGATATGGGATGTATCAGCTTTATAAAAAAAACAGCGCAGGAATTCGAATTCGATATCACGGCCATTAAAAGCGATGTGTTTAAATTTCTGGAAAAAAGCAAAGCGAGTTACGATATCATTTTTGCCGATCCGCCCTACGGAATGGAGCAAAAGGAATTTGAAAAAATAATCGAATTAGTCTTCGAAAACGAACTTTTGGAAGAAGACGGAATGATGATTGTAGAACATTCCAAACATTCGAAACTGGATCATATGAAAAACCACGCTTTTGACCGAAATTATGGTGGTTCTGTATTCTCTTTCTTCGAATATGAACAAAACGAGGAAGAAATTGATGAGGAAGACGAAGATGATGAGTTTGAGAGTTGAGTAACTGAGTGACTACGTTTCTTAGTTCTTATATCAGTTATCAAGTGACAAAATAAAATTCTTTTACTTAGTTACTTAGTAACTGAAAAAAAGCAGACCTGTAAGCCGGATTCTGTATTCCGATAAATCGGAACCCTTATCATTTATCTAGCCCCGACATTGCTATCGAGATCAAGCTGCCTACCCTTCAGCATCGAACGAGCCGCTCTTATTCCGGAAAACCGGAAACTGCTGATATACTTGGCATTTCACCGCATAGAGTTTACCTGGTTTCACTACAGCATTACCTGTACATACTTTCTGTTGCACTTGTCCTCATCTTTCAATGGACGGGCGTTACCCGCTATGCTGCTCTATGGTGTCCGGACTTTCCTCCCTTCCGATTATTCATCGGAACGACGATAAGGCGGTCTGCGGTGCAAACTTACGATAAATAATCATCTGTTGATAGATTTTACAGAAGTACTTTAACATTAATTTCTAAAAGAATTGCATATAAAAATCGTACATTTAATCTTCATTACTAAGAAGCTAATTGTTCCAATATCATGGCACATACTTATAATTATGCAAGCGCTTCCACGGCTTTAAAAGAACTCAAAGAGCTCGGGTTTGACATTGATTTTAACATTCATAACAGTGAATTCAGAACCCATCCGCATGATTTTGAGATAGTGCATATTTATCGGTATGAGGGTGACTCAAATCCGGATGATGAAGCTACTGTATATGGAATAATATCCAAATCAGGCAAAAAAGGTGTTTTTGTATCTGGTTTTGCAGCAAATTCCGAATGTGATGCAGCTCGTTTCTTAATTGGCCTTTCCATTAAATCAAGAAAAGGACTTTAATGCCGGGAAGTTTGAATATAAATGACTTTTTGTATTCAAATTGATTAATAGTAATCATAAATTACACCCTGTAAAATGTTTAACTAAAATAGTTTGATTATGGCTCATACATATCATTACGCAACCGTGTCCGAAGCTTTGGATGAATTAAATGAAAATGGTTTTACCCACGATTTTAATAAGGACGAAAAGGATATCGTAGCACATCCCGAATATTATGAAATTGTTCATATTTATCGCTACGAAGGTGATTCAGATCCGGATGATGAAGCTACCGTCTATGGAATAAAATCCGTTAAAAACGGAAAAAAAGGAGTCTTTGTGGCAGGTTTTGCTGCGAATTCTGAAAACGATGCTGCCCGTATCCTTAGTAATCTGTCAATAAAAGCCAGAAAGGAAACAGGGAAATAAAAAGTATTCCCGATGAATCGGTTACAAGCGAAACTGGAGAAAATTGGCAGTGACCTGAAAAGCACTGCTAAATCAGTCGGTTTACGATATTCGCCCAATTCCGAAAAGGGTTTTTATCGAATCCGGAATAAAAATCATTTTTCATATCGTGATGAGAATAAGAAAGTAGTACGAGACAAAGAAATTTTGGATCGGATAAAAAGTCTTGTAATCCCTCCGGCCTGGGAAAATGTGTGGATTTCGCCATTTGACAACGGTCACCTGCAAGCCACCGGAAATGATGTGAAAGGCCGAAAACAATACCGCTATCATCCCTATTGGAGTAAAATCAGAAATCAATCAAAGTTTTACAGGTTGCGAAATTTTGCTTTGGCTTTGCCTGTCATTCGTAAAACCATTGATGCCGACTTAAATAAAAAAGGACTGCCTTATGAAAAGATCCTTGCTTTAGTGGTAAAACTCATTGAAATGACAAACATCCGGGTTGGCAATGATGCTTATAAAAAAATGTATGGTTCCTTCGGACTGACAACGCTTCAGGACAAACATGTGAAATTTGACAAGCAGCAACATCTTTATTTTGAATTTGTGGGAAAGAAAGGTATTAAGCATAAAATCAGGCTTCAAAGCAGAAAATTAGCTAATCTGGTTAAGAAATGTAAAGAAATACCGGGACAGGATTTATTTCAGTATTATGATCATGAGGGAAATAAAAGAGTTGTAGGTTCATCGGACATCAATAATTATCTCAGGGAAATTTCAGGTGAAGATTTTACAACAAAAGATTTCAGGGTTTGGGCTGGAAGTGTAAATGCATTATGCCTGTTTCTTGAAGCTGAAGTTCCTGAAAACCAATCACAATCGAATAAAAAAGTCATTGAAGTATTAAACAATGTTGCTTCGAAGTTAGGCAATACACGAGCGGTTTGCAAAAAATATTACGTTCATCCTACTGTAATCGCAGCCTATGAAAGAGGCTCGATCTGGAACTACAAACCCAGAAAAACAAAAGGAAGATTAACACCTGAAGAAAAAGCGCTGGTTAAATTATTAGAGAAGGAAACAATTGCTGAAGTAGTTGGCTAATTGTTGATAAAATCTCCAAAAACCGGCAATCTTTCATCCTTCAAATTTTCCATTATTTAAATTAAAAACTATATTTGCTATCCAATAAAACCCTATGGAACAATTTATAGTATCAGCCCGTAAATACAGACCCCAAACGTTTAAAGACGTAGTTGGACAACAGGCTATTACCAATACTTTGCTTAATGCCATAGAAAACAATCACCTGGCTCAGGCTCTACTTTTTACAGGCCCACGTGGTGTTGGAAAAACGACTTGCGCGCGTATTCTTGCCCGTAAAATCAATCAGGAAGGTTATGATGATCCGTATGAAGATTTTGCATTCAACGTATTTGAATTGGATGCTGCTTCAAACAACTCGGTTGATGATATCCGAAATCTGATCGATCAGGTTCGTATCCCGCCACAAACAGGAAAATTCAAAGTGTATATCATTGACGAGGTGCATATGTTGTCTCAGGCTGCTTTCAATGCCTTTCTTAAAACATTGGAAGAACCGCCACGTCATGCTATTTTCATTTTAGCTACTACTGAGAAACACAAGATCATACCGACGATTTTATCCCGTTGTCAGATATTTGATTTCAAACGAATTACCGTTAAAGATGCTAAAGAACATTTGGCTGAAGTAGCGGCAAGTCAGAATATTATTTTCGAAGACGACGCTTTACACATTATTGCGCAAAAAGCAGATGGTGCAATGCGTGATGCTTTATCGATTTTCGACCGTGTCGTTTCCTTCTGTGGAAGTAATCTTACACGTCAGGCGGTAACTGAGAATTTGAACGTACTTGATTTTGAATATTATATCAGAGTAACCGATTTGATTCTGGAGAATAAAATTCCGGAATTGTTATTGGCTTACAATGATATATTGGCGAAAGGTTTTGACGGACATCATTTTGTAGCTGGTTTAGCTTCTCATTTCAGGGATTTATGGGTTTGTAAAAATCCGGCGACTTTGATTTTACTGGAAGCTGGCGAACATGCACAGAATTTGTACCGTGAGCAATCCCAAAAAGCCTCACAGGAATTCCTTTTACAGGGAATTGAAATCGCCAATGATTGTGATTTAAAGTACAAAGCGTCACAAAACCAACGTCTTTTGGTTGAACTTTGCCTAATGCAGCTTGCCTCTATCACTTTTGATGGAGAAAAAAAAAAGCTGAGTCCTTTATAATTCCAGCTACTTATTACAGAAATTCTGCTTACTCCATTACTGAAGTTAAGCCTAAAGATGAAATTCCTGCTAATGATTCCCAAATTCCTACGCAGGAGGTAATTAAGGAAAAAGTCGAAGCATCGGAAGAGGTTTCAAACAATATTATTGCTGCTAATGCTGTACCAGTTGCAGAAACCGCAAAACCTGTACTTCCAGAAATTAAACCGGTAATTACTTCAGAACCGATAAATGGAACTAAAGTTTCCGCTTTATCATTGGCCAGTATCAGAGCGAAACGAGAATTGGAAGCTTCGCAGAAAGCTACGATTAAACACCATGACGAACTGCCAAAAGAGCCTTTCACAGAAACGGAAATGCTGCTGCAATGGAATAACTTCGCCCAAAAGCTGAGCGACAAAGGACAAAAGATCATGGCAACTTATATGCTTATCAATGATCCTACTTTGGAAGGTTTTACCATAAAACTGGAATTACCGAACGAAGGTTCTAAAGTGGATTTTGATGCCAGTAAAAATGAATTGTTGGGTTATTTACGCGGAAAATTGCACAATCACGACATTGTAATTGAAGTTCATGTAAACGAAGTAACAGAAACCAAATACGCCTTCACGCCTCTTGAAAAGTACGAAAAACTGAAAGCGATCAATCCGGCAATGGAGTTGTTACGAAGAACTTTTGATTTGGATATTTAGAGGTAAAAAGTTTACTCTATATTGTATAGGAACGTCACTTCAATTCTAATTATTCTTCGATTATTTAGTACAAAGAGAATATGGCCTTTACTATCGGCTAATTTAACCAGGCAATCATAATTTCCTTCACTATCCGGAAAATAAGTTTTTTGATTTTCTATAAATTTTGTCGAATTAGGGAATTTTTTGATTAATTTTTCTTCATTATCTCCAATTTTGATATCGTTTAACATGATGAAAGGCAGTTCATCAGGATATTGATTTCCCTCCTCGTTAATTTGTTTAATAATTATTTTATTAATCGGGTTGTCATCATTAAATTGGTACTCATTATAAGAATCCTGATTCGAATTATAACAAACATAAGAAACCTTCCAATTATCATATAAGGAAGACTCCGTTTCCATTGACCAAAAGCCACCTGCCAAACTATCAACCTGTTTTCTTGTTAGTCCATAAAATTCTTTATTATTGATTTTTAAATCATCAATATTTATAGAATCGACAGGACTATCATAGGTTTTTCGGAATATATCATCATAATCAATTTCAAAAAATCTACTTATCTCATTATTCTCTTTTAACAGCAAATTCAACTCGTCATTATCATCAGTGTACTCTTTATGATTTCTAAAGTCGATTATAGTTTTTTCCGATTTGTAATCATTAAAATAGAGCGTATCAATAAGCTTATTAAATTCAAGCACTATCATATTTTCAATTGATGAACAACCGATAAAACCTTCTTGACAGCACAATTCCGTATACTTCCTTGTTCTTAAATCATGTTTTAAATTCAAAAACTTTAATACTAAACTATCACAATCCGTAACTTTTTTAGATATTATTGAAGCACCTTCTTTATTAATAAATGAATTACATGGCCCATCATTCGGCTCATTATAAATTTTAGATACTGTTATGCTTGTTCTATTCTCAATTTTAATCTGTGAAAACAGATTGAGTGAAACAAGCATCATCGAAAAAACACTTAAGGATTTCAGCATAACTAAGCTTTTGATGTTTAAACGATAAGATGAAAATCTTATTATATCTTACCGTTATACATCGCTTTCACAACACCGTCTGAAAGTCCGATTTTCGGTACGTAAATATTTCTGGAGCCACTCCATTTCATTGCTTTTAAGTAAATGCGAAGCGCGTGGATAATAACGTCGGCACGGTCTGTGTTTAATCCTAATTCGGCAATACGTTCTTCATAGCTTAAAGCGTTCAGTTTTTGGTATTCGGCATTCAGATAAATATAGGAAAGTGGTTTGTCCTGCGCTTTACCCGATAATTTAAAGATCTTGTTGATGTTTCCTCCGGAACCTATAAGTGTTATATCATCATAAGGTTCTGTTTTAGCTTTAATCCATTTCTCGATTTCCTCCCAAACCACTTCGTTTACCATATTGTTAAGCAAACGTACGGTTCCGTTTTTGAAGGACTTTGAAGCAACCATTTTTCCTTCGGAGAACAATGAAAATTCGGTACTTCCACCTCCAACGTCTACATATAAATACGTCTGATCAGTTTTTATAAAATGATGTAAATCGGAAGAAGCAATAATGGCAGCTTCTTTTTTACCATCGATGATTTCAATTTTTATATCGGCTTTTTTCTTAACGATTTCAGTAACTTCTTTTCCGTTATATGCCTCACGCATAGCAGAAGTAGCACATGCCATATAACGTTCTACTTTATATACTTTCATCAGTAGTTTGAACGCTTTCATGGCATCAATCATACGATCGATATTCTCTTCCGTAATTTCTCCAACGGTGAACGCATCCTGCCCTAAACGAATCGGCACACGAATAAGTGCACTTTTATTAAACTGCGTTTCTTTACCGGCCTGTTCTACTATGTTCATTATCAGCAATCGCATCGCATTGGAACCGATGTCTATTGCCGCATATTTTTTTATTGAAATCATCTTAATTGATTCGGTTATTCGTTCATCAGAAATTAAACACTGAGAAATACATTAAATTTTTTCAGTAACCACTTCTAATTTATCGCAGTAATACTTATACATTTCCTGTTGGGCGCGGAACATTTTCTGATCCGGTTGTTTTCTGTACTTATTGTCAAGTTTTTCGGAATGCAGACGGGCCTTTACATTGGCTTTCCATCCTATTTCAAAAGTATCTAACAACTCCTGTTTAATATCCTGATCGTAAATCGGACAGGTTACTTCTACTCTGGCATCCAGATTACGCGTCATAAAATCTGCCGATGAAATATAAATCTGTGGGTTTCCGTCGTTTCCAAAAATATACAAACGGGAATGCTCCAGATAATTATCAACAATACTGATCGCTTCAATATTCTCACTCATCCCTGGAACGCCCGGAATCAGAGAACAAATACCTCTGATAATTAATTGGACTTTTACTCCCGCTCTACTCGCTTCGTACAATTTATCGATCATCTTCAGATCCGACAAACTGTTCATTTTCAATTTAATGTAAGCTTCTCTTCCGGCCAGCGCATGTAAAATCTCGGTATCAATCAGTTTATAGAATTTGGAGCGCGTATAATGTGGTGAAACGAGCAAATGCTTGTAACGATACACACGGTAATTCACATCAAAAAATTCAAATATCTTTGAAATATCACGCATGATCTGTACATGACTGGTAAACAAGGTAACATCTGTATAAACTTTTGCTGTGCTTTCATTGAAGTTTCCGGTAGAAACCAAACCGTATCGCTTGATCTTACCTTCTTCCATTCGTTCAATCACACAAATCTTACTGTGAACTTTCAAACCTTTTACCCCGAAAATCAATTCTATTCCTTCGGTTTGCATCATTTCTGCATAGGAAATATTACTGGCTTCATCAAAACGGGCCTGTAATTCAATCTGAACCACTACTTTTTTTCCGTTTTTAGCAGCATTGATAAGCGAACTGACAATTTGTGAATTTTTGGCCAGACGATAAAGTGTGATTTTAATCGAAACCACTTTCGGATCTAAAGCTGCCTCACGTAAGAACTTGATCACATATGAAAAAGACTGGTACGGCGCATTAATAAGGTAATCTTTGTGTTTGATTTTCTCCAGTATACTTCCTTCCAGATTTAACCCAACCACCGGTAATGGCGGATTTGGTTTCTTCAATAAATCATAGCGTCCCAAATTTGGAAAATCCATATAATCACGACGGTTGTGGTAACGGCCGCCCGGTATTAAACTATCGGTCGCATCAATTCCCATGCGTGTCAGGAAAAAAGCTAAAGTATCTTTTTCAATGGACTGATCGTAAACAAAGCGTACCGGCTCTCCTATTCGTCGGTCTTTTACACTCGACGAAATTTTCTCCATGAAACTTTTGTTAAGATCAGCATCGATATCTAATTCCGCATCACGGGTAATTTTGATCATATGTGCCGAAATACTTTCGTAATCAAAAATATTGAAGATATTATACAGATTATAACGGATTACGTCGTCAAGAAGAATAATATATTGTTTGTCTGAACTAGACGGAAGCACTACAAATCGGTTTATGGTTTTAGGGATTTCAATAACCGCATAACGCGTTTCCTTCTTTTGAACTATTTTGGAAAGAATTGTATTTTGCGCTTTTGGTTTCATAACCAACTTGACAGCCAAATAGCCTGATGTGTCTTTAAGTAAAGGGAATTCATCCAGATCATTAAGGATGATGGTGATTAATTCAGGGCTAACCTTTTGAATGAAAAAATCCTTGATAAAGTTCTGCTGTTCTTTATTGATTTCGTTTTCATTGATGATGAAGATGTTCTCTTTCTCCAGCATTTTTTCAATAACAGACAACGTCCTTAAACTTTCGGATTGTTGTTCAATTACGATTTCGGTAATTTCTTTAAGTAATTGCTCGGCGGAAATTCCTCCAAGGATCTTTTCTGCGGAAATACCTTCTGAGTTTAACCTGCGGATGGCAGCATAACGGACACGGAAAAATTCATCCAGATTGTTAGAAAAAATACCCAGAAAACGAAGTCTGTCTAATAACGGAACCGTTTCATCCGCTGCTTCCTGGAGTACTCTTGCGTTAAACGCTAACCAACTTTTCTCTCTGTCTATATATCTGTTTTCCTGCGTAATACTCATAATTTTAACTGACTCGGAAAGATCGTTTTTATGATTTTTCCTCTTTGTATATTTTTCCACTCTTCTTCTTCAAACTTTAAGGAGACAAATCCCGATGTGGGAACATTATCTATATAGGAATCTCCAAATTTATTAACAAAATTTGTTATTGCCTCATTATGTCCGAAAAGAATTAAGTTATCATATTTATTTTCGCAATTTTTTATAGTGTTTTCCAGACTTCTTTCATCGAAAGTGTATAAATCATCCTTGTACATTATAGTCTCCAATGGAATTGCGAGGTTCTGTGCATATATCATGGCGGTTTCTTTAGCCCTTTTTGCAGGACTGCTCCAAACTATAAAGGTTTTGGGTAAAAACTGATCGATTGCATGAGAAGTTAAATGGGCATCTCCTATACCTCTTTTAGACAATGGTCTGTCCATATCTTTTAATGGAGCATCCCAACTCGACTTCGCATGACGAATAAGAATTAAATTTTTCATAACTAGATGTTTAGCTTTATAAAGTAAGTCAAAAAAATCCAGAAAAGCCAGAGAAGAATTGTCAAATAATTGTTAATTCACGGATAAAACGCCCACTTTCATCGAAAATACATTCAATTGTTATCTAAGCAAGATTTATATTAAATAATTTAGACGTAACAAATTATCGAATTACATTTTGAATTGAAATACAAGGTTGTTTAAATCTTAATACCACACCAAGATTTACAATGACCTTCAAGTCAACTTGTGCTTTGTTTATATCAAACAGTGCGGGCATAATCATGCCCTAATTTTTCCAACAAATTTTTATTGCCGTGTAAATTTCAGGGTTCAGAGCCGTATGCTTCTTCGTTTGTCATGGAATGGAGGTTTCTGATCGCTGGAATTAGTGTTTTTTATTATTAGAAGATTTATTGGATTTCAATTATTAAACAAATGTCCATGAAACCAAAAATTACCTTACTAGTGTTATTTTTCCTTATCGGAATAAATAACATGTTTTCTCAGTTTACGCCTCAAAGACCAGACTTACGTTTATGTGGTTCTCCGCCTACTTATTATGAAGGGTACTTTAACTGTACTTCAAATAATTATACGTTGAACAACGTTTTCATCAGTCTTACCAATGTAAATGGGGTTCCTCTATCAAATACAACCTGTCAGCCGGGAGATACCGGACAAAGGTATGTAATGCTGAATTACACCTCAAATGCCAGCAGCACCATTTCACAAACGAGAGTTTTTGCCGACTTATCTATTGATGGAGTTATAATTCCTATAAACGCCTATCTTGGAGAAGTGACTCCTGGAGCCGGTCAACGACAGATTTATGGGCCATTCAACTGGACTTGTGGTCAACAGTTGAGATTATGCCGAATTTTGACAGTATGGCAAACAAGTGGTACCCCGGGTGATCCTGAGTATAGTTCATACAATTGTAATACCTACAGCAAATCGCAGTGTGAATTCGCCTCCTGTATGCTTGTGGCCGCGCCTTTAGCGGTTCGTTATACGTATTCGGGTTGTAATAACAATGGAAATCAGTCCGCTATATCATTCCAGGATCATACAACAGGAGGTATTGCTCCTTATACCTATTCATGGAATTTTGGAGATGGCACACCACTCTCAACGCAACAAAATCCCATACACAATTTTGCTTATCCGGGAGGTCCTTATACCGTTACTTTAACGATCACGGATTCAAACCTTCCGACACATCTTGTCAGTACTTACACCCAGGTTGTTACGCCAATGGGACCAATTACTATTACAGGAGATACGAATTCAGCAAGTTGTGCCAATCAAAGTAATGGCTCCATTGATGTATCGGTTTCCGGAGGAACAGCACCTTACACCTACTCGTGGAGCAATGGTGCAACTACCCAGGATCTGTCAGGACTTGCTCCCGGCGTTTATACCGTTACCATAACTGACGCTGTTGGATGTGTTAAAAGTCACAGTTTTACAATAAATAGTGGAGATACAAGCAATCCGGTTGTAACTGCTCCTAATGATGTTACAATTGAAGGTTGCGGAACAGGTGCTATTACAGGATTACCTTTTTCCAGCACTGAAACAACTATAACATTGGCTCAATTTACAACAGTCGGTGGTACATATACTGATGCCTCTTCATTAGCTACAATTACCTATCAGGATATTGCGTCAGGCAGTTGTCCAACTATAGTTACCAGAACTTTCAGATTAACTGACGTTTGTGGAAATACAGGTACCGATCAACAGATTATAACTATCAACGATACAACTCCGCCAGTAATTGCTGCATTACCGGCCGAATCAACCATCAACTGTCCTAATACGCCTCAATTTACAGTAGCTACAGCCTCTGATAATTGTTCTGTATCTACGCTGACATTTAATGATGTAACAACTCCGGGACAATGTGCCGGTTCATATTCTGTTACCAGAACCTGGACCGCTACAGATGTTTGCGGAAATTCATCTACAGCGTCACAAACAATTAATGTTCAGGATGTAACAGCTCCTGCAATTGCAGCACTTCCGGCTCCATCAACGATCAATTGTCCTAATACGCCTCAATTTGCACAGGCTACTGCAACTGATGGATGTAGTTCAGCTTTTACATTAACTTACAATGATGTGACAACGCCAGGATTATGTGCAGGATCTTATTCAGTAACAAGAACATGGACAGCACTAGATGCCTGCGGAAATTCAGCTACAGCATCTCAGACCATAAATGTTCAGGATATATCCGCTCCGGTTATTGCTGCTTTACCGACTCCGTCAACCATTAACTGTCCTAACACGCCTCAATTTGCACAAGCAACTGCAACTGACGGATGTAGTTCGGCATTTACATTGACTTATAATGATGTCACAACACCAGGACTTTGTGCCGGATCTTATTCTGTAACCAGAACCTGGACAGCATCAGATGCCTGCGGAAATTCGGCTACTGCATCACAAACCATCAATGTTCAGGATGTAACAGCTCCGGTTATTGCGGCCTTACCTGCTCCGTCAACCATTAACTGTCCAAACACACCGCAATTTGCACAGGCAACTGCAACTGACGGATGTGCCTCAACATTTACGCTAACATTTAACGATGTAACAACACCTGGACAATGTGCCGGATCTTATTCTGTTACCAGAACTTGGACTGCAAGAGATACCTGTGGAAATTCATCAACAGCATCACAAACTATAAATGTTCAGGATGTAACGGCTCCTGTAATTGCAGCTTTACCGGCTCCAACAACCATTAACTGTCCTAACACTCCTCAATTTGCGCAGGCAATTGCCAATGACGGATGTGGTTCAACATTCACATTAACTTATAATGATGTAACAACACCGGGACAATGTGCAGGATCTTATTCAGTAACAAGAACTTGGACTGCTACAGATACCTGTGGAAATGCATCTACGGCATCACAAACTATCAATGTTCAAGACGTCACAGCTCCTGTAATTGCAGCACTTCCGGCGCCATCAACCATTAACTGTCCTAATACACCTCAATTTGCACAGGCTACTGCAACTGATGGATGTGGTTCTGCTATTACATTAACTTATGATGATGTAACTACACCAGGACAATGTGACGGAGCTTATTCAGTGACCAGAACATGGACAGCACTTGATGCATGTGGAAATTCATCTACAAGATCACAAACTATAAATGTGCGAGACATTAGTGCTCCTGTAATTGCAGCTTTACCTGCTCCATCAACCATTGATTGCCCTGCAGTACCTCAATTTGCACAGGCTACTGCCACTGACGGATGTGGTTCTGCATTTACACTTACTTATAATGATGTGACAACTCCAGGACAATGTGCCGGAGCTTATTCTGTGACAAGAACATGGACAGCACTTGATGCCTGCGGGAACTCATCTACAAGATCACAAACTATAAATGTACGAGACATTAGTGCTCCTGTAATTGCAGCTTTACCGGCCCCTACAGCCATTAACTGTCCAAACACACCGCAATTTGCGCAGGCAACTGCTACTGATGGCTGTGGTTCTACATTTACGTTAACATTTAACGATGTAACAACACCTGGACAATGTGCCGGATCTTATTCTGTTACCAGAACTTGGACTGCAAGAGATACCTGTGGAAATTCATCAACAGCATCACAAACTATAAATGTTCAGGATGTAACGGCTCCTGTACTTGCAGCTTTACCTGCTCCAACAACCATTAACTGTCCTGCAGTACCTCAATTTGCACAGGCTACAGCTACTGACGGATGCGGTTCAACATTCACATTAACTTATAATGATGTAACAACACCGGGACAATGTGCCGGATCTTATTCAGTAACAAGAACATGGACAGCGCAAGATGCCTGCGGAAATTCAGCTACAGCATCACAAACGATCAATGTTCAGGATATTTCATCTCCGGTTATTGCAGCGTTACCGGCTCCGACAACTATTAATTGTCCTGCAGTACCGCAATTTGCCCAAGCTACAGCTACTGATAATTGTGGTTCCGTTTTCACGCTGACTTACAATGACGTTACTACTCCCGGAAGTTGTGCAGGTTTTTACTCTGTTACCAGAACATGGACAGCTACTGATGCTTGTGGTAATTCATCTACAAGCTCACAAACTATCAATGTACAGGATCTAACTGCTCCTGTTCCTCCTCAAGCTCCTGCCACTGTAACTGTTGGTTGTAGTGGTGATATTCCGCCTATGATTTCATTAACTGCCAATGATGCATGTGATGGAGCCATAACTGTGACAGGTACTGATGCTATAACCAGCGGAAATTGCTCCAGCAGTTTTACTGTAACAAGAACATGGACTTTTGTTGATGGTTGCGGAAATACATCTTCGGTTAGTCAGACAATTAATGTTTCTGACACATCAAATCCTGTTTTACCAACTCCTCCGGCAAACATTACTGTTTCCTGTGGTGATGAAGTTCCTCCAATGATTTCTTTGTCTGCCACAGATACATGTGCCGGCACAATTACAGTTGAAGGTGAGGATGTTACAACTACAAGAGACTGTCTGAATTCATACATAATCACACGTACCTGGATATTTGCAGATCCTTGCGGAAATACAGCTTCTGTATCGCAAACTATCACTGTTTCCGATACTACTAATCCAGTAATCACTGAGCTTCCGGCTCCTTCTACAATCAATTGTACTCAACAGCCGCAGTTTGCTCAGCCTACCGCATCAGACAACTGTACTGCGCCGGTAACATTAACTTATGCTGATGTAACAACACCTGGACAATGTCCCGGATCTTATTCAGTAACAAGAACATGGACTGCTGTGGATGTTTGTGGCAATTCATCAACTAGATCACAAATAATTAATGTACAAGATACTACGGCTCCTTTAATTGCAGATTTGCCCGGATTGACTAAAATTGATTGTACAGCAACAATTCAATTTCAACAAGCGACTGCAACTGACGATTGTAGTTTACCAATAGCACTGACATTTGTAGATGTGACAACTCCGGGCGATTGTCCAGGCTCTTATTCTGTAACAAGAACATGGACAGCTATGGATGCGTGTGGAAATTCTTCAACAGCTGCGCAAACAATCAATGTAGAGGATATAACTCCGCCTGTATTTGTAGCTTTACCTGTTCCAACAACTATTGATTGTACTGCGGCTCTTCAATTTGAACAAGCTGTTGCTAATGACAATTGCAGTGCACCAATAGCATTGACTTATGAAGATGTAACAACTCCTGGTCAATGTGCGGGTTCTTATTCAGTAACAAGAAACTGGACTGCTGTGGATGCGTGCGGAAATACATCCTTAGCTTCACAAACCATTAATGTTCAGGATACAAGTGCACCGGTATTCGAATTACTACCTGAGCCTACAACAATCAATTGTCCGACCCAGCCTGAGTTCGCCCAAGCAGTTGCAACTGACAATTGTAGTTTGCCAATCAGAATGACTTTTGCTGATGTTACTACCCAAGGTGATTGTGGCGGAGCTTACTCTGTAACAAGAACATGGACTGCCGTTGACGGTTGTGGAAATACTTCTCAAATTTCGCAGACCATAAATGTACAGGACGTAGATGCACCGGTTGCACCGCAAGCTCCTGCAGATATTACAGTTTCCTGTGGTTCTGGGATACCTACAATGCCATCTCTGACTGCCGAAGACAATTGTGTTGGAGGTATAACCGTAGAAGGTGTTGATGCAGTAACGCCTGGGGAATGTCCAAATTCATATACTGTAGTCAGAACATGGACATTTATAGATGCTTGTCATAATACATCTTCCGTTAGCCAGACAATTACAGTTTCAGACCTTGTACCACCAGCCCTTCCGCAAGCGCCTGCAGATTTACATCTGTCTTGTGCATCTGAAGTTCCGGCGCCTGTTTCTTTAACTGCAGTAGACAATTGCTCCGGAAACATTACCGCTGAAAGTGTAGATACAATTGTGCAGGGAGATTGTCCTAATTCCCTTGTGGTAACCAGAGAATGGACATTTATTGATCAGTGTGGTAATACTTCGCTTTTAACACAGATAATAAATGTTTCTGATGAGACTCCACCGACATTGACAACTAATATAAGTGATGTGATAACAGCTTCGTGTTCAAATATTCCGCTTCCTTTGGAACTTTCTTTCACAGATAATTGCGGCGGAACAGTAACTGTAACTTTCGAGGAACACATCGATCCTGCAACCCAAACAGAAGAAGCTTATGACATAATCAGAACCTGGACAGCTACAGACAGTTGCGGTAATGTAACCGTGATCACACAAACTGTTCATGTGAATGTTGGAGATTTCTTCAGTGCTGATAATCCGAATTTATGTAAAAACGATTCTGCGTATGCTACTTTCAATCTGATGTCGCTTCTTCCTCAGGGAACTGAACCTGGCGGTCAATGGGTTGGGCTTAACATACCGATAGCATTGTTCAATTTTGCTAATAACACTTTAGATGTTACAGGATTACAACCGGGGTATTATACACTGCAATATATACTTACAACCGATCAGACTACCTGTCCTAGAAAACTTGAATTCTATGTTCATGTGGTTAACGATTGTGGCGTATTAGCAGCTTGTACAATAAACGTTTACAACGGCTTCACTCCTAACGATGACGGTAACAATGATGTTCTTGTAATTGACGGATTAGAATGTTATCCGGAAAATAACATACAAATATTTAACCGATGGGGAATATTGGTATTCGAAAAAAGCGGTTATAATAATACAACGGTCGTTTTTGACGGAAAATCAGAAGGAAGAGCGACTCTTAACAAAGGCGAGCTATTGCCTGGCGGAACCTATTTCTATATCTTGAAATATAAAGATAACGAGACAGGGCAATGGAATGATAAATCTGGTTATTTATATTTAAGCAGATAATTCTCATACATCTATTAATTATTTTACTAAATTAATTTAAATTAGTGAACATGAAAACAAAATTAATAACACTCGTTTTAGGATTAATAGGTATGATGGGTTATGCGCAACAAGACTCACAGTATACACAATATATGTATAATACCATTACCATTAATCCTGCATATGCCGGTTCCCGAGAAGTTCTGAGTATCTTCGGATTGTACAGAGCCCAGTGGGTCGGTTTAGACGGTGCACCGACAACAAGTACATTTTCAGTAAACTCACCGATAAATGATTCAAGTTTTGGAGTTGGTTTATCCTTTGTGAATGATAAAATCGGACCAGCCACTGAAAGTAACATTTCGGCTGACCTATCCTATTATGTTAATCTTTCTGAAAATTACAAACTGGCATTCGGTTTAAAAGGGACAGCGAATCTTTTCAGTATTGACGTTAATAAACTGACAATCCAAAATCCGGATGATCCCCGTTTTCAAAACCTTGATAACGATTTTAGTCCGAATGTCGGAGCCGGAGTCTATCTGAATTCAGATAAATTCTATGCCGGTTTATCGGTTCCTAACTTCTTCGAAACTAACCATTACAAAGACAATTCTGTTTCGATTACAAAGGAAAAAATGCACTACTATTTCATAACCGGTTATGTTTTTGATGTTGGAAGCAACTTAAAAATCAAACCTTCAATTCTTATGAAAGCAGCCGAAGGAGCACCGATTCAGGGTGATGGTTCTTTAAACTTTTTGATTTATGACAAACTAACTCTGGGAGCAGCCTATCGATGGGATGCTGCCTGGAGTGCAATGGCCGGATTTCAAATATCGCCGTCTGTCTTCTTAGGATATGCGTATGATATGGAAACTACTGATTTACAGAATTACAATTCAGGTTCTCACGAGATATTTCTGAGATTTGAATTATTCAATAATTCTAAAATGTTAACTCCTCGTTTCTTCTAAATTGAATCGTTATGAAAATAAAAACACTACTTATAATTGCCATTTTCAGTATTGGTAATCTATATTCTCAAATTGGCAAAGAAGCAAAAGCCGACAAAAAGTATAACAATTATGCTTATATCGATGCAATTAAAATATACGAAAAAGTCGCGGAAAAAGGTCATAAATCAGTAAATCTCTTTGAAAAACTGGGCGATGCCTACTATTTTAACGGTGAATATGATAAAGCCGAAAAATGGTATTCGCAATTGTTTGCAATGCCTGAAGCTGCAGATGCTGCTCCTGAATATTATTTCAGATATGCACAGTCCTTAAAGTCTGTCGGTAACTACGCTAAAGCGGATGAATATCTGACGAAGTTTTTCCAGAAAACCAATAATCCTGTCGGTACAGAACTGATGAACAATAAAAATTACTTGGCTGAATTGCGAAAAGATTCAGACAGATATAAAGTTGAAAATGCCGGTGATATCAATACCGAATACTCGGATTACGGATCGATGTTCAAAGGAACGGATGTGATATTTACGTCCGCCCGAAAAAGCAAAGATGTATTCCAGAGAAAACACAGTTGGACAGGTCAGAATTTCACCAGACTTTTCACAGCTAAAGCAGCAGAAGACGGTAAACTCAGCGAGGCTAAGGAATTCTCGAAAGATATTGATTCAAAATTCCATGAAGCAACACCTGTTTTCACTAAAGACGGTAATACCGTTTATTTTACAAGAAATAACTATAATGACGGTAAAAAGAGAAAAAGTGATGATAAAGTCACCAAACTTAAAATCTATAAAGCCACTTTAAAAGACGGAAAATGGGGCGATATAAAAGAACTTCCGTTTAACAGTGATAATTACAGTGTAGCCCATCCTGCTTTGAGTGCGGACGGAAAAACATTGTACTTCTCCTCTGATATGCCTGGAACTTTAGGACAATCGGATATTTTTAAAGTAGCGATTAATGAGGACGGAACGTTTGGTACTCCTGAAAATTTAGGAGATAAAATCAACTCTCCGATGCGCGAAACATTCCCTTATCTGGATGATAAAAATGTCTTGTATTTCTCTTCCGATGATCATTTAGGCATTGGAGGTCTTGATGTTTTCGAATCTAAAATGAATAAAGATGGATCGTTTACAGTTATTAAAAATGTCGGAGCTCCGGTAAACAGCCAAAAAGATGATTTCGGATACATTGTAAATACGGAAAGCCATATCGGGTATTTTACATCAAACAGGGACGGCGGTGCAGGTTCTGACGATATTTATAAATTCAAAGAAAGCATTTGTGTTCAGGTAATAAAAGGAAAAGTAACGGATATAGCTACTTTCCAAGCTTTGGCTGGTGCGACAGTGGTATTAATGGATTCCAATATGCAGGTAATAAAAACTATAGATGCTGATGCGTCCGGAAACTTTGTCTTTGAAGAAGGTATTGAGTGTGATAAAAAATACTATCTAAGAGCTGGATATCCGGATTATGAAACTAAAGAATTTGGTGTAGCAACACCTCTTTTCAGCGGTGAAACAATAGCAGATATCGGTTTAGTGAAAAAAGCACCTCCCATTGTTGTAGGGACCGATCTTGCAAAACTACTGGATCTTGGCATTATTCTTTTCGATTTAGACAAATGGAATATTCGTCCTGACGCTGCTGTGGAATTAGAAAAAGTTATTGCGGTTATGAAGGAATATCCAAACATGAAAGTCGATATCCGAGCACATACCGACAGTCGTGCAACTGCTAAATATAACCTTAAACTTTCAACTAACAGAGCAAAATCAACTTTAGAATATATGGTTAAAAATGGTATCGATCGAAGCCGATTAACTTCGAAAGGATATGGAGAATCTAAACTGTTAAACCGATGTGCAGATGGCGTAAAATGTTCTGAAGAAGAGCATCAGAAAAACAGACGTAGTGAATTTATCGTGGTGAGTATGGAGTAATTCCATTCTTATATTACAATTCGTTTAATCAAAAAAAGCATTCACCTTGGTGAATGCTTTTTCATTTTGGATTATTTAAACCCAGAAACTAAACACATATTTTAACTTCGATTATTTTCTGATAAACATGTTGGTAAAATACATCTTGCCATCTGAATTAGTTCTGACAGAAATTCCGAAATGCGTATAATTACCTTCCATGTTAGCTTTATGACCCGGACTGTTCTTCCATGCATCCACCACAGATTGTGCGGTAGAATAATTGTAAGCCAGATTTTCACCAACAGCGACAGCTCCTAAAGTAGCTCTTAAATTCTCCTCTCTTTGGGCAAAAAGGGCGTGAGTTAACGTATTTATCGAAATCATATATTCGTCATGACTTTCGGAAACATTGGAAATATGATTTATTTTTTCAAGCGGGTTCAACCCTTTGCTTACTCTATATTGATTGATCAGATTGGCTACTTCCAATTCGATTGCACTATAATTATAATTGTTATTTGTTACGTATTCTGAAGGTGTGGTATTTTGAGGTGTTTCCTCCGCACTCTCAGCTGAGCAAGATGCAAAAAATACCGCAAGGGAAAGGACAAACAGGGGACGGAAAAAAGTCATCTTCATAAATCAAAATTTAAATGTAAAGCTCTGTTTTTGGAGTAATCAATTCTTGTAACTATTTGATTACCAGAGTAAAGTTACTTATTTATCGATTATCTACAAATAAAATCGACAAAATGCACTAATTTTTAACATTTAAATTATGTATAATGAAATTTTAAGGCGAAAGTCTTTCGATTTTCCAATCAAAACCATTTTTTAACTCATAACGTATGCGGTCATAATAACCTTTTTTAGGACAGCTTTTTTTTAGATATCTTGCAATTTTTTCAACAAATCTTGTTAACAAAAAAATAGCTAATTTTTTAATAACTAGACATTTATCTATAATAATCTAGTCAAAAAGAACATAAAAGTCAGAGAACAATTGTCAAAACATTGTTAATTAACGGATAAAAATCTTACTTTCATCGAAAATACCTTCAATTGTTATCTAATCAAGGCTTTTATTAAATAATTTAGATATAATAAATTATCGAATTACATTTTGAATTGAACTACAAGGTTGATTAAATCTTAATACCGCAAAAAGATTTACACTAAACCTTCAAATCAAATTGTGCTTTGTTCATAGCGAACAACGTGAGCAAAGTCATGTCTTTTATTTTCCAACAAATTTTTATTGCCGTGTAAATTTTAGGGTTCAGAGCCGTATGCTTCTTCATTTGTCATGGTATGAGGTTTCTGACTCCTGAAATTAGTTTTTTTCAACACCAGATTTATTGGATTTTAATTAATAAAGTAATGTCCATGAAACCAAAAATTACCTTAGTAGTGTTATTCTTCCTTATAGGAATAAATAACATATTTTCACAGTTTACGCTCCAAAAACCAGATTTACGCCTATGTGGTTCTCCTCCCAATTATTATGAAAGTTACTTTAACTGTACTTCTAATAATTATACGTTGAACAATGTTTTCATCAGTCTTACCAATGTTAATGGTGTTCCGTTATCAAACACAACCTGTCAGCCTGGTGATAGCGGGCAAAGATATGTGATGCTGAATTATACATCTAATGCGAGCAGCAACATTTCACAAACGAGAGTATTTGCTGACTTATCCATTGATGGGGTTATAATTCCGATAAACGCTTATCTTGGACAGGTGTCTCCTGGTTCCGGTCAGCGTCAGATTTATGGGCCATTCAATTGGACCTGTGGTCAAGAGTTGAGATTATGCAGAATTTTGACCGTCTGGCAAACAACCGGTAGTCCAAGTGATCCGGAACTAAGTTCATACAACTGTATGACTTACACAAAATCACAATGTGAATTTGCTTCATGTATGCTTGTAGCCGCACCTTTAGCGGTTAATTATACCTATTCAGGTTGTAATAACAACGGAAATCAGTCCGCTATAACATTCCAGAATCATACAACAGGAGGAATTGCTCCTTATACATATTCATGGAATTTTGGAGATGGCTCTCCGCTGTCGACCCAGCAGAATCCAGTACATAATTTTGCGTACCCGGGAGGACCTTATATCGTTACTTTAACAGTCACGGATTCAAATCTTCCGACACATCTTGTTGGTACTTATAGCCAGGTCATTACTCCAATGGGACCAATTACCATCACCGGAGCAGTAAATACAGCAAGTTGTGCCAATCAAAGTAATGGCTCCATTGATGTATCCGTTACAGGAGGAACAGCACCTTACTCCTACTCGTGGAGTAACGGGGCGACCACCCAGGATTTGTCAGGACTTGCTCCGGGAGTTTATACCGTTACCGTAACTGACGCTGTTGGATGTGTTAAAAATCAGAGTTTTACAATAAGTAACGGCGATACAAGCAATCCGGTTGTAACTGCTCCAAATGATGTTACTATTGAAGGTTGCGGACCGTCAGCTATTACAGGATTACTATATTCTGCTACTGCAGCCACTATTACTTTGGCACAATTTAATACTGCAGGAGGTTCTTATGCTGATGCATCTTCACTAGCTTCTATAACTTACCAGGATGTTGCTTCAGGAAGTTGTCCAACCATTGTTACCAGAACTTTCAGGTTAACAGATGTGTGTGGAAATGTTGGTACTGATCAGCAGATTATAACTATCGACGATACTACTCCTCCAGCAATAGCAGCATTACCGGCCGCATCAACCGTTAACTGTCCTAATACACCACAATTTGCAGTAGCTACAGCCACTGATAACTGTTCTGTGGCTACATTGACATTCAATGATGTGACAACACCGGGACAATGTGCTGGCGCTTATTCCGTGACAAGAACCTGGACTGCAACAGATGTTTGCGGAAATTCATCAACAGCATCACAAACGATTAATGTTCGAGATGTTACGGCTCCGGTAATTGCAGCACTTCCGTCTGCAACAACCATTAGTTGTCCTAATACACCTCAATTTGCGCAGGCTACTGCAACTGATGGATGTGGTTCATCGTTTACATTAACCTTTAATGATGTGACAACTCCGGGACAATGTGCAGGATCTTATTCTGTGACCAGAACATGGACAGCGCTTGATGCCTGCGGAAATTCGGCAACAGCATCTCAGACTATCAATGTTCAGGATGTAACTCCTCCTGTTATTTCACCGCTACCTGGTCCAACAACCATAAACTGTCCTGCCGTACCTGAATTTGTACAAGCTACAGCAACAGATGGATGTGGTTCCAGTATCAATTTGACTTATATTGATAAACACGTACCTGGTCAATGCGCGGGATCTTATACTTTAGTCAGAGTTTGGTTAGCGATCGACGGTTGCGGAAATTCATCTACTACCTCACAGATAATCACCGTACAAGACGTCTCCGCTCCTGTAATTGCAGCTTTACCGGCTCCGACAACCATTAACTGTCCTGCCGTACCACAATTTGCGCAGGCCACCGCTACCGATGCCTGCGGATCTGCATTTACACTGACCTATAATGACGTAAGAACACCTGGTAATTGTGCCGGATCTTACTCAATAACAAGAACATGGACTGCACTTGACGCGTGTGGAAATTCATCTACGGCATCACAGACAATAAATGTTCAGGATATCACTGCTCCGGTGATTGAAGCTTTACCGGCTCCAACAACAATTAACTGTCCGGCAGTACCCCAATTTGTACAAGCTACAGCATCAGATAATTGTGGTTCAGCTTTCACACTGACATTTAATGATGTAACTACTCCAGGAGAATGTACCGGTTCTTATTCCGTAACCCGAACTTGGACCGCAACAGATGCCTGCGGAAACTCATCAACAGCATCTCAAACTATTAATGTAAGAGATCTAACAGCGCCTGTCATTGCGGATTTACCGGCTGAATCAACCATTAGTTGTCCTGCAGTACCTCAATTTGCACAAGCTACTGCTACTGATAATTGCGGTTCAGCTTTTACGCTGACTTATAATGACGTTACTACTCCCGGAAGATGTGGAGGTTTTTACTCTGTTACCAGAACGTGGACCGCTACCGATGCCTGTGGTAATTCATCTACAGCATCTCAAACTATCAATGTTCAGGACATAGTAGCTCCGGTTATTCCACAAGCTCCTGCCGATGTAACTGTTGGTTGTAGTGGTGACATTCCTCCTATGATCTCATTAACTGCTGAGGATGCGTGTGAAGGACCTATAACCGTAACAGGTACGGATGCAATAACGGGCGGAAGCTGTACCAGTAGTTATACCGTAACAAGAACATGGACTTTTGCTGATGCTTGCGGAAATATGTCATCTGTTAGTCAAACAATTAATGTTTCTGATACGTCAAATCCTGTTTTACCGGCTCCACCAGCGGATATTACTGTTTCCTGTGCAGGTGAAGTTCCTCCAATGATTTCTTTGACTGCGACAGATACTTGTGCGGGAGAAATTGCTGTAATGGGAACGGATGTAATCGTGGAAGGAAATTGTCCAAATTCTTATGTGATTACACGTACATGGAGATTTTCTGACCCATGTGGAAATTCAAGTGAAGTATCGCAAACTATAACTGTACAAGATCTTACGGCTCCGGTTGTACCTGAAATACAGACAGTTTTAAATCTTTCTTGTGCATCTGAAGTTCCGGCGCCTGTTTCTTTAACTGCAATAGACAATTGTTCCGGAAACATTACAGCGGAAAGTGTAGACACCAGAGTTGAAGGTGATTGTCCAAATTCATTTGTTGTAACCAGAACATGGACATTCACAGATCAGTGTAATAATATTTCGGTTCTGACACAAACGATAAATGTTTCTGATGAGACTCCACCAGCGTTAAACGGAGATGTTCCTTTGGAAATTACAGCTTCATGTGGCGCCATTCCTCCTGCTGAACAACTTACGTTTACAGATAATTGCGGAGGTGATGTAACGGTTACTTTTGAAGAACATGTAGATCCTGCATCAGTAACGGAGCATTCATACAATATTATAAGAACCTGGACTGCCACAGACAGCTGTGGAAATGTGACCGTGTTTGTACAAACAGTTCATGTAAATGTTGGTGATACTTTCAGTGCGGATAACCCGGATTTGTGTAAAAACGATTCTGCGTATGCTACTTTCAATCTGATGTCGCTTCTTCCTCAGGGAACTGAACCTGGCGGTCAATGGGTTGGTGTTAACATACCGATAGCATTGTTCAACTTTGCGAACAACACATTAAATGTAACACAATTGCCGGTTGGTTATTATACATTGCAATATATACTTGCAACCGAAAATTCTACATGCCCGAGAAAATTGGAATTCTATGTTCATGTGGTTAACGATTGCGGAGTACTGGCAGCATGTGCGATTATCATTAACAATGGATTCTCTCCAAATAATGACGGTGACAATGATGTTCTTATAATTGACGGATTAGAATGTTATCCGGAAAATAAACTGCAGATTTATAACCGTTGGGGAATCCTGGTATTCGATAAAAGCGGTTATAACAATACAACGGTCGTTTTTGACGGAAAATCAGAAGGAAGAGCGACTCTTAATAAGGGTGAACTATTGCCTGGCGGAACTTATTTCTATATCATGAAATATAAAGATAACGAGACAGGGCAATGGAATGACAAATCTGGTTATTTGTATTTAAGCAGATAATTCTCATACATCTATTAATTATTTACTAAGTTAATTTAAATTAGTGAACATGAAAACAAAATTAATAATACTCGTTTTAGGATTAATAGGTATGATGGGTTATGCGCAACAAGACTCACAGTATACACAATACATGTATAATACCATTACCATTAATCCTGCATATGCCGGTTCCCGAGAAGTTCTGAGTATCTTCGGATTGTACAGAGCCCAGTGGGTAGGCTTAGACGGGGCACCAACAACAAGTACATTTTCAGTAAACTCACCGATAAATGATTCAAGTTTTGGAGTTGGTTTATCCTTTGTGAATGATAAAATCGGACCGGCCACTGAAAGTGCTATTTCAGCTGATCTGTCTTATTACATACAAGTTTCTGAAAATTATAAACTGGCATTCGGTTTAAAAGGGACAGCGAATCTTTTCAGCATTGACGTTAATAAACTGACAATCCAAAATCCGGATGATCCCCGTTTTCAAAACCTTGATAACGATTTTAGTCCGAATGTCGGAGCCGGAATCTATCTGAATAATGATAAATTCTACGCCGGTTTATCGGTTCCTAACTTTTTCGAAAACAATCATTATAAAGACAATTCTGTTTCGATTACAAAGGAAAAAATGCACTACTATTTCATAACCGGTTATGTTTTTGATGTTGGAAGCAACTTAAAAATCAAACCTTCAATTCTTATGAAAGCAGCCGAAGGAGCACCGATTCAGGGTGACGGTTCTTTAAACTTTTTGATTTATGACAAACTAACTCTGGGAGCAGCCTATCGATGGGATGCTGCCTGGAGTGCAATGGCCGGATTTCAAATATCGCCGTCTGTCTTCTTAGGATATGCGTATGATATGGAAACTACTGAGTTAAAGAACTATAATTCAGGTTCTCATGAGATATTCCTGAGATTCGAATTGTTCAATAATTCGAAAATACTAACTCCTCGTTTCTTCTAAAATGAATAGTTATGAAAATCAAAGCACTACTTATAATTGCCATTTTTAACATAGGTAACCTATATTCTCAATTTGGCAAAGAAGCAAAGGCTGACAAAAAATACAACAATTATGCTTACATCGATGCAATTGAAGTATATGAAAAAGTCGCCGAAAAAGGTCATAAATCAGTAAATCTCTTTGAAAAACTTGGAAACGCGTATTACTTTAACGGTGAATATGACAAAGCCGAAAAATGGTATTCGCAATTGTTTGCAATGCCTGAAGCAGCAAATTTGGCTCCCGAATATTATTTCAGGTATGCGCAGTCTCTGAAAGCTATTGGGAATAATGACAAAGCCGATGAATATCTGATTAAATTTTATCAGAAAACCAATAATACAGCAGGTGAAGAGTTGGCTGGCAATAAAGAATATCTGGCAGAACTAAGAAAAGGTTCCGACCGCTTTAAAGTTGAAAATGCCGGTGATATCAACACCGAATACTCGGATTACGGATCGATGTTCAAAGGAACGGATGTCATATTTACTTCGGCACGAAAAAGCAAAGATGTTTTCCAGAAAAAACACAGTTGGACCGGGCAATATTTTACACAACTTTATACTGCCAAAGCGGCTGAAGACGGAAAACTAAGTGACGCGCAGGAGTTTTCAAAAGATCTTGATTCGAAGTTCAATGAAGCTACTCCTGTTTTCACTAAAGACGGAAATACTGTTTATTTTACCAGAAACAACTATATTGATGGTAAAAAGAGAAAAAGTGATGATAAGGTAACTAAACTGAAGATTTACAAAGCTATTTTAAAAGACGGAAAATGGGAGGACATCAAAGAACTTCCGTTTAACAGTGATAATTACAGTGTGGCCCACCCTGCTTTAAGCGTGGATGAAAAAATGCTGTATTTCTCATCTGACATGCCGGGAACATTAGGTGAATCTGATATTTTCAGAGTTGCCATCAATAAAGACGGTTCATTTGGAAAACCGGAAAATTTGGGAAGTGGTGTTAATTCCCCCTTACGCGAAACGTTCCCTTACATAAATTCCAAGAACGTACTGTATTTCTCTTCGGATGATCATGTTGGAATTGGAGGTTTGGATGTTTTTGAATCAAAAATGAATAAAGACAGTACTTATACCGTAATTAAAAATATCGGAGCACCTGTCAACAGTCCGAAAGACGATTTTGGATACATCGTAAATGCTAAAACGCACGTTGGATATTTTACATCTAACCGTGAAGGCGGCGCAGGTTCTGATGATATTTATAAATTTAAGGAAAATGTCTGTGAGCAGATGCTGAGAGGATCCGTGTCCGATAAGTTGTCATTGGTTCGTTTACCGGCAGCTAAAGTATCAATCTTTGATGCGGATATGATGTTGCTTAAAACTGTTGACGCAAACGAAAAGGGAGAATTTGTATTTGAAGATAGTATAGAATGTGACAAAAAATACTATATCCGGGCTGAGCATCAGGATTATGAAACCAAAGAGATTCCCGTTTCAACACCTTTAGTTACAGGAGAAACAAAAGCGGATATTGGTCTTGACAAAAAACTGGTTCCTATTGTTCCGGGACTTGACCTTGGTAAAGTGCTTGATGTGAGTATCATCTATTTTGATTTGGATAAATACAATATCCGTGAAGATGCTGCGGCAGATTTACAAAAAGTCATTGCTGTAATGGAGAAATATCCTAATATGAAAATTGATATCCGTTCTCACACCGACAGCCGCCAGACACATAAATACAATGAAAAACTTTCTGACAACAGAGCAAAATCAACTTTAGAATACATGGTTAAAAATGGTATCAATCGAAGCAGGCTAACTGCTAAAGGATATGGAGAAACGCAATTGATTAACGGTTGTAAAGACGGAGTAAAATGCTCCGAAGAGGAACATCAGAAAAACCGCCGCAGTGAATTTATAGTTTTAAGTTTAGATTAATTATTTATTTCCTTCTTTTTTACAATTCGTTTAATCAAAAAAAAAGCATTCACCAAGGTGAATGCTTTTTCATTTTGGATTATTTAAACCCAGAAACTAAACACATATTTTAACTTCGATTATTTTCTGATAAACATGTTGGTAAAATACATCTTGCCATCTGAATTAGTTCTGACAGAAATTCCGAAATGCGTATAATTACCTTCCATGTTAGCTTTATGAGCCGGACTGTTCTTCCATGCATCCACCACAGATTGTGCGGTAGAATAATTGTAAGCCAGATTTTCACCAACAGCGACAGCTCCTAAAGTAGCTCTTAAATTCTCCTCTCTTTGGGCAAAAAGGGCGTGAGTTAACGTATTTATCGAAATCATATATTCGTCATGACTTTCGGAAACATTGGAAATATGATTTATTTTTTCAAGCGGGTTCAACCCTTTGCTTACTCTATATTGATTGATCAGATTGGCTACTTCCAATTCGATTGCACTATAATTATAATTGTTATTTGTTACGTATTCTGAAGGTGTGGTATTTTGAGGTGTTTCCTCTGCACTCTCAGCTGAGCAAGATGCAAAAAATACCGCAAGGGAAAGGACAAACAGGGGACGGAAAAAAGTCATCTTCATAAATCAAAATTTAAATGTAAAGCTCTGTTTTTGGAGTAATCAATTTTTGTAACTGTTTGATTACCAGAGTAAAGTTACTTATTTATCGATTATCTACAAATAAAATCGATAAAATGCACTAATTTTTAACATTTAAATTATGTATAATTAAATTTTAAGGCGAAAGTCTTTCGATTTTCCAATCAAAACCATCTTTTAACTGATAACGTATGCGGTCATGCAGGCGATTTGGTCTTCCTTGCCAGAATTCTACAGAAACAGGGCGTACCAAATAACCACCCCAATTCGTAGGACGGTGGATTTCTTTGTTGTGAAGTTCTTTTTCCAATTCCTTAAGATTTTCTTCCAGAAAAGCCCGTGAAGGGATCACATCGCTTTGAGGGGAAACAATAGCGCCTAACTTACTTCCTTCCGGTCGGCTGTCAAAGTAGTTATCAGAAACCGACTCTGATGTTTTTTCTGCTATTCCTTTTATAATTACTTGTCTTTCCATGGAATGCCAGAAAAAAGAAAGACATACATTTGGGTTCTTTTCAAGCGCTTTTCCTTTTTCGGAATTATAATTTGTGTAGAAAATAAAGCCCTCTTCATTGAACTTTTTAAGTAAAACTACTCTCGATTTGGGAAATCCGTCAAGACCAATGGTAGAAACGGTCATAGCATTCACCTCCTCTATTCCGCCTAAATCCTCGGTTTCATGAAACCATCTGTGGAATAAATTGATCGGATCTTCTGGAATATTGCTTTCCAAAAGTTCACTCTTCTCATATGATTTTCGGTAATTGCTTAAATCGGACATTTTAAAAAGTTGCTGAGTTACTTAGTTGCTAAGTTACTAAGTTTTTTTAAGTGAATATGAAAATGATTATGATCTAAAAACTATGTTACTCGGGAATTCACAAACTAAAATTCAAATTCTCTGCCATCATCACCCAGAAGAATATTTGGAAAAACGGTTTCGGCTTCTGTTTTAAAGCGCTCAATCGAATCATAACGGGTTGAGTAATGACCTAAAACCAATTGCTGGACGTTAGCTTTTTTTGCAATCAAAGCCGCTTGTTTAGCGGTACAGTGCATAGTTTTTTCTGCTAAATGTTCTTCTGAATCCAAAAAGGTACTTTCATGATATAAAACGGTCGCATCCTTTATAACAGGGATTATATTTTCATCGTAGACTGTATCTGAGCAAAATGCATAACTGCGTTCGGGATCCGGATCGAAAGTCAGCTTTTCGTTTGGAATGACCCTACCATCTTCTAAAGTAATATCACCTCCGTATTTTATTTTCTGATAGTAAACAGTTTCAATATCATGATTCAAAATAGCATCTATATTGAGCTTTCTTTCACGGTTTTTCTCCTGGAACAGAAATCCGTTTGTGTAGACTCTATGTTTAAGAGGGATAGTTTTTACAATGACTTTCTCATCTTCATAAATCACTTCACTTTCTTTGCTTTCCAATTCATGAAAATAAAGATTGTATCCTGTGTAAGAATTTGATAATCTGAGTTGTAGAAGGATTACCTCTTTAACTCCTTTAGGTCCGTAAACATGTAGATCGGTCTGACGGTTGAGGAGCATAAATGTAGATATCAGTCCTACTAAACCATAAAAATGATCACCATGAAGGTGTGAAATGAAGATATGTTCTATTCGGGAAAACTTGATCTTATTTTTACGTAGCTGCACTTGTGTCCCTTCTCCGCAATCAATAAGAAACATGCGGTTTTTTATTTCCAGAACCTGTGAAGTCGGATTAGTAATTGTTCTCGGTGTAGCTGCATAACAACCCAGGATTGTCAGTTTCATAGTTTACAGTGTTCAGTTGCAGTGTTCAGTTGCAGTGTTCTGTCGCAGTATTGCAAACTGTGACTCACCTACTGATTTTAGAATCCCAAATCACGTTCGATTTCTTCCATTTCAATCATATCATGCGCTTCCAAAAGTGTAGGTACAACCAACAAAGACGCGGGAACATCATTAAAATCAATATTATCAGCAACGATAACGAATGACTTTTTGGCTTTTTTGTGTTTCTTGGATAAATCCAAAAATGTTTTAATTGCTTTTACGTCAGCGGATTTGTCATGCGATACATCCAAAATGAGATTACGCTCTTTAAAGGATTCGTACTGCTCTGTTACTTTCTTCAGAAATTCAGAAATATTTCCTTCTGTATCCTTAAGTATTGTAGTGTGTATTTTATGATCTACTTTCATATAAAGCTGCTTAGTGACTGAGTTGCTAAGTTACTGAGAATTTTACGATCTGTAATAACTTTTCCCTTATCTCTTTTTCCTTGTTGCTCCAACTATTTAATCTTCTGAGCCAATAAGTAAATCACTGCCATACGAACAGCAACTCCGTTTTCCACCTGATTCAGGATAACCGATTGCGAGGAGTCCGCCACATCAGAAGTAATTTCCACTCCTCTGTTAATTGGCCCCGGGTGCATGATAACTATTTCTTTGCTCAAAGAATCCAATAATGCTTTGTCAACTCCGTATTGTTGTGCATATTCACGTGTTGAGGGGAAATAATTCACATCCAAACGCTCATTCTGCACACGTAACATGTTTGCTACATCACTCCATTCTAAGGCTTTACGTAAATTCGGTTCATACTTCACTCCCAATGACTCAATGTATCTCGGAATTAATGTTTTAGGTCCGCAAACCATTACTTCAGCACCTTGCATCTGTAAGGCAAAAATATTGGAAAGCGCTACACGGGAATGCAGAATATCTCCAACGATTACAACTTTCTTCCCTCCTACGTCACCTAATTTTTCACGGATGGAATAACTGTCCAATAACGCCTGAGTAGGATGCTCGTGTGCACCATCACCGGCATTTACAATACTTGCTTTCACATTCTGTGATAAGAAATGAGCCGCTCCCGGATTTTTATGACGCATTACAACCATGTCTACTTTCATTGAAAGAATGTTGTTCACGGTGTCGATTAACGTCTCTCCTTTTTTAACTGAAGATTGCGCTACGGAAAAACTCATCACATCTGCCGAAAGACGTTTTTGTGCCAATTCAAATGAAAGTTTGGTACGCGTACTGTCTTCAAAAAAGATATTAGCGATAGTGATGTGTTGTAATGAAGGTACTTTTTTAATCGGACGGTTGATTACTTCCTTGAACTGATCGGCAGTTTCGAAGATTAAATCAATATCGTTTTTGTTGATGTATTTTATTCCTAATAAATGATTGACGCTTAGTTCTTTCATCTGAAGATTATATTAAATTTTTGGACAGATGGAACGTTCATTGTTGCTATGTCATTTTGTATGGTCGTTAATGAACGTTTCATCGTTATTGTTGTGTTGTTGTAATTCTTAGTTGTTCGTTGTTTTAGCTACTAAAAGCACTTGATCTACTCCATCGTTTTCTTTCCAGTTTACCAGAACCCTTTCGTTATTGATGGCATCCACCTGTCTTCCGCGATAATCCGGCTGAATGGGTAAATCACGACTGAAACGTCTGTCAATTAGCGTTAAAAGTTCTATTCCGGATGGTCTTCCGAATGATTGGATTGCTGTTAATGCCGCACGAATACTTCTTCCTGTGTACAAAACATCGTCTATAAAAACCACTTTCTTATCTTCTACTAAAAAGTCGATTTGGGTTTTGTTAGCCTCCATAGGTTTTTCAGTTCTTCGGAAATCATCCCTGAAGAAAGTAATATCCAAAAAGCCAAGAGGAATGTCTTTAATGTTGTAGTCTTCTTCCAATATCTGCTTGATTCTCTCAGCAACATATTTACCGCGAGGCTGAATCCCGATAAGGATAGTGTTTGAAAAATCGAGATGTTTTTCGATTAACTGACAGGCCAAACGATGCAGGATGATATTGACTTCTTTTGAAGTGAGCAATACTTTTTGACTCATAAATGAAGTGTTGTGTTTGGTGTGTAAAAGTACAATTTTTTTGTTTATAAAAAATGCTTCGCTACAGAGTTTGCATAAAAAAAGACCGCTGTTGATGCGGTCTTTTAAAATTGTTTTTGAATGGAATTATTCTTTTATGAATCGTAATGTTCTTACAGAACCGTCTTTTGCGATTTTAATAAAATAAACACCCGCCTGATACTGAGACATATTAACTGCTAAATCCATTTCAGATGTAACTTTAACATCTTTGATTGTTTGTCCTAAGCTGTTGAATATTACGAAATTGTCCGGCAATTCAGAATTAGACAATGCGATATTAATGATCTCATTGGTAGGATTCGGATATAACTGAACTGAATTAAGCAAATCAAATTGCTGTGTGGAAAGCGGAGCCTGGCACGCATTTGATGTTTTCAATGATGCTCTTCTAAGAGAATTATTCATTACTGCTGTAACTCGGTCTTTCTGATTAATTGTAAATATATTCATGCATGAATCATCCGTATAGTCCATATAATTCTGAACCATTTCGTTTCCGGTACTTGTACAGTTTGTTACTGTAGGACATCCGAAATTAGAATCATGCGCTACCGGTGTATCTGCACAATAATCATCTCCACAAGCAGCATCTCCCCAAATATGCAACAATCCGAAACAATGTCCGATTTCATGGGTAGCTGTTCTTCCTAAATCATATCCAGTATAATAAGGTCCGGCCGCAATTGTTGCAGATCCGAAACATCTGTAATCAACTACCAAACCATCTGTAGTTCCGGGTCCTTCATCTGAATTTAACCCTGAAAGCCCTGACGTACTTGGAAATTGAGCATATCCTAAAGTACCGTACATTTCCTGATTGGAATTACTTGTAAAGTTCACGGTCCAAATGTTAAAATATTTTGTAGAATCCCAAATCGTAGCTGCTTTCATTGTCTCCGTAGCATTGAAAGTGTTATAAGTCGCACTGGTTCTCGTTACGCGATCAATACCGGTTGTTGCTGTACCGTCCGGTTTTCTTTGCGCAAGGCAAAATTCGATCTCGATATCAGCTCCGACAGGATTTGTGTTATACCCCGGAGTTCCCAACATTTTTCGGAAATCCTGATTTAAAACGGTGATTTGCGATAAAGCCTGAGCATTTGAAATGTTTTCGTTGGTACCGATTGCATCACCATTACTGATAATATGTATTACAACAGGTACCGTAATTACAGTTTTGGCTGTCGAACTTTCTCTGTTTCTCTTTACCTCTTCAATTTTAGGAGCCAACCAGTTTTCAAATTCCTTAGACGTAGCTCTGTTTGGATAGTTTTCTTGCAAAAGAGCTTCATACTCGGTAGTTGCACATCTGATATGCCCGGATGGTGTTCTTTTAGAAAACGTCGTTCTGTTCTGACTGAATCCTGTATAAGACACAAGCATACACACTGCTAATTTAAGTAGGGTAGTTTTTTTTCTCATTGATTATAAATTGTTTATTGGGTTAATCCTCTTATTCTCACAATGCTTAAAATAAAAGGGACGCAAATATATTGTTTTATTTGTGACAATTACCCTATTTTTTGTTGTAAATTTTATGTTATTTCAAACAAAACACTAATATTTAACAATTTGTAGTGGTTTTTTCCCATAAGACATTGATTTCGAATGTTCTGAAAATGATTTCATTCAAACCAACATAGAGAGCGAAATAGCTGGGTGCATTTAAATGATTTCTTAATCTAAATTAAGTGCTTTGACAACATTGTAAATTAACTTTGTTTATCAATTTAAATGAAATAGTACGATGGCAACAAAAAATATTGAATTAGTGTCTGCTCCAAAAACACCTCATTTTGTAGGTGATGGCTTTAGAGTACATAACTTCATTCCGAGTGGTTATCATTTGGATATGGAACGTATGAGCCCGTTTATTATGTTAGATTATAATTCCAAATACAACTTCCCTCCTTCTGAAATCCCAAAAGGTGTTGGTGTTCACCCGCACAGAGGTTTTGAAACCGTAACCATTGCCTACAAAGGAAAAGTAGCACATCATGACAGTGCCGGCGGTGGCGGAGTTATCGGCGAAGGTGATGTACAATGGATGACCGCAGCATCAGGTGTATTACATAAAGAATATCATGAGGAAGAATTCAGCAAAACCGGCGGCGAATTCCAAATGGTGCAATTATGGGTAAACCTTCCGGCGAAAGATAAAATGTCTACTCCAAAATATCAGGGAATTACAAATGACCAGATCAGCAAATTTGAACTTCCTGATAACGCAGGAGTTATTGAGGTAATCGCAGGAAATTATAAAGACGTAAAAGGCGCAGCATCAACGTTTACGCCTGTTCATCTGCAAAATGCAAAACTGAACGCAGGCGGAAAAGCTACTTTCTCATTTCCGGCGAATTACAATACCGGATTACTGGTTATAGAAGGAAATATAAAAGTTAACGGAGATGAAGTGGTTCCAACCGACCACTTTGTACTTTTCGAAAACGAAGGCGAGGAATTTACTATTGAAGCCTTGGAGAATGCTATCGTTTTGGTATTAAGCGGTGAACCGATCAACGAGCCGATTTTCCCGCACGGACCTTTCGTAATGAATACACGCGAAGAGATTATTCAGGCGATTGACGATTTCAACAACGGAAAGTTTGGTTTCTTGGCAGATTAAAGTCAAAAGATCCACCAAATAAGAAATATTTACACTAACTTTAAATTTTTCAATCAAAAAATATGAAACCGGAATTCCAAAATATCCCTCTTCAGAAGAACGAAGAAAATCATCGTTTTGAGATTACATTTGAAGGTCACAAAGCCTTTATCGATTATAAAGAACGACCGGGCAAAATCACTTTGATTCATACTGAAGTGGAACCGGAACTTGAAGGAAAAGGCGCTGCGACAGCCGTAATCGAAAAAACACTGGACTACATTGAACAAAACAATTATAAACTTGTTCCGCTCTGTCCGTTAGTATTTGCTTACATCAAAAGACATCCGGAGTGGAAACGCATAGTCGATGAAAATTTTGAAAGTTATAATTCATTATAATTCAACAATTTAATTTTTTTAATTATGAGCAGTATAGTGCCTATCCGCGATCCAAAAAGCGATCATTTGTTAAGTCCCGAAAATTCAGCTCTTATTATTATTGACTATCAACCGGTTCAGGTTTCTTCAATTAAATCGATGGATCGAACCTACTTAGTGGAACAGATTGTACGTCTTGCCAAAACCGCAAAAGTGTACAATATTCCGGTGATATTATCAACAGTAAATGTACAAACAGGCAGAAATCAGGACACTATTGCGCCATTAAGAGAAGTTTTGACAGACGATACTTCCTACGATCGTACCAGTATTAACGCTTGGGAAGACAAGGAATTTTACGAGGCTGTGAAAGCAACCGGCAGAAAAAAACTGATTATGGCAGCACTCTGGACGGAAGCTTGTCTAGCCTTTCCCGCATTAGATGCGTTAAAAGAAGATTTCGAAGTTTTTCCGGTGGTCGATGCCGTGGGTGGAACTTCATCTGAAGCACATGATACTGCGTTGAGAAGAATGGAGCAAGCCGGTGCTCAACTGATTTCAATAAATCAATTGCTTTGCGAATTGCAGCGTGATTGGAACCGCGAGGAAACCGTGCCGGGCTTTTTTCAGGTATTGTTTAAAGATGGAAAAATACATTAAGCTATGTCAAACATACAATTAATTATCGAAGAACGGGCTGCCGATATTGGAAACTTTATGGTGGGTCGTCTTTTGCCTTTTCGACAGAAAAGAGCTGTAGGTCCTTTTGTGTTTATTGATCACATGGGTCCGACCTATCTAAGTGATTTCGAGAATTTTGACGTAGCACCGCATCCGCATATAGGGCTTTCTACCCTAACCTATCTGTTCCGGGGACGAATCATGCACCGTGACAGTTTAGGTACCGAAATGGAAATCAAACCCGGTGCCGTAAACTGGATGACTGCCGGAAAAGGAATCGTTCATTCAGAACGAACGCCTCAGTACCTTCGGGGTTTTGAAAAAATGCTTCATGGCTTGCAAATTTGGGTAGCGCTTCCGAAAGAACTGGAGGAAATGGAACCGAATTTCACGCATATTGAAGAAAAGGACATTCCGGAATGGACGGAAAACGGATTAACATTTAAACTAATCGCAGGAGAAGCATTCGGGCGAAAATCGGGAGTACCGGTTTATAGTCCGCTTTACCTTATTGAAATAAAAAGTACACATCCGCAGAAAGTAAAAATCGGAGATGACTTGTTTGGTGAAAGTGCGCTGTATATCCTGGAAGGAACCATTAAAAGTGATGAAGTGGTTTTTGAATCCAAGCAGATTTTAATTGCCAAAGACACTAAGCTTTGCGAATTCGAAATGGGTGAAAACTCAACCGTTTATATTTTTGGAGGAGAAGCTTTCCCTGAAGAACGATTCATTTTCTGGAATTTTGTTTCTTCTGATAAAGATCGGATTGAAAAAGCAAAAACGGACTGGGAAAACCAAAATTTCCCGGCTGTCCCTGGAGAAACAGAATTTGTCCCTTTACCAAATCCGAATCCTTAAAGGAAATAATTCGCTGTAATTGTTAATAATATGAAATCCGCAGGTTTAAAAAACTGAGCGGATTTTTTATTTTTGTGATTAATTACTTACAAATAAATTAATCATTAAAAGCAATTCTAGAGATATGAAACAATCCTTATTAATCCTTTTTTTAGCATCAGCGTTCTTTTCCTGTGATTCTTTAACAAAAACAAACCCATCGGATTTAGCATATGCAGAAACAATGAGTCCGGAAATATCCAAACCCGATGTAGGAACGGTTATTGAGCAAAACACTCCGGTTTTTGGTATCGATATCTCACATTTTCAAGGTGATGAAGCAGATTATCTAAACAAAAATAGCGATCGGTTATCTTTCGTAATCTGCAAGGCCACGGAAGGCATAACCTACATTGATCCAGATTTTAAAAATAACTGGTCGATGATACAGCAAAAGGGTTTCACACGGGGTGCCTACCATTTTTACCATTGCGATGATGATCCGAAGCAACAGGCAGATTTTTTCCTGTCAGTCATAGGCAAACTTTCCACAACCGATTTTCCGCTTATAGTTGATTTTGAAGAAAACAGTATCGCCAAAGGATGCAATACTGTCGATATCCAAAAGAACTTATTATTATTCTTAACTATTCTGGAACAACGAACCGGAAGAAAACCGATTTTGTACACCGATGTCAATATCGGAAATTCACAAATAAATAATGCTGCTTTTTCAGAATACAGTTTATGGATAGCAGATTATGACACCGAATCAACACCAAGAATTCCGTCGGTATGGAAAAACAAAACATGGACGATCTGGCAAAAGAACCCAATCTATTCTATTGGAACTTATTCCGATGATTATGATATTTTCAATGGAAGCACCGCTGATTTTTCAAATTTTATAAAAGGAAATTAGTATCTAAAATCAATCAGATACAACTGCAAATAAAAAATCCCGCATCAAGCGGGATTTTCATTTATTTAAGAATACATTTTCTTTCTCATTTCCTGAATCTTATCATCTTCAAGATATTCATCGAAGGTCATATATCGGTCAATTACTCCGTTTGGTGTGATTTCCAAAACTCGATTGGCAACCGTTTGTGCGAACTCATGGTCATGTGTTGTAAACAATACGGTTCCTTTGAAGTTTTTCAATGAGTTGTTGAAAGCTGTAATCGATTCCAAATCCAAGTGGTTTGTTGGTTCGTCCAGCATTAATACGTTGGCTCTCATCATCATCATTCGTGATAACATACAACGAACTTTTTCACCTCCTGATAATACTCTTCCTGTTTTCAAAGCTTCTTCTCCGGAGAAAATCATTTTTCCTAAGAAACCGCGAACATACACTTCATCTCTTTCCGGTTCAGTTTTTGCCCATTGACGTAACCAGTCTACTAATGTTAAATCATTTTCAAAGAAACTGTGGTTGTCGTTTGGAAGGTATGATTGTGTGGTTGTAATCCCCCAGTCAAAACTACCGGTATCGGGTCTTAGGTTATTATTCAGAATTTCATAAAAAGCAGTTGTAGCACGGGCATCTTTAGAGAAAACAACTACTTTGTCTCCTTTTGCCATGTTTAGATCCACATTTTTGAATAAGATTTCACCGTCAATTGAAGCACTTAAATTCTGTACGTTCAAAATCTGATCTCCCGCTTCTCTCTCCTGTTCGAAAATAATTGCAGGGTAACGACGACTTGAAGGCTTGATTTCATCAAGGTTCAGTTTATCGATCATTTTTTTTCGGGAAGTAGCCTGTTTTGATTTTGCCACGTTCGCAGAGAAACGACGGATAAATTCTTCTAATTCGGCTTTTTTCTCCTCCGCTTTTTTGTTTTGCTGCGCTCTTTGTTTAGCGGCTAATTGAGAAGATTCATACCAGAAAGTATAGTTTCCTGAGTAATGGTTGATTTTTCCGAAGTCGATATCCGAAACATGCGTACAAACCGCATCCAGGAAGTGACGGTCGTGAGAAACCACCAATACAGTGTTATCATAATTTGCAAGGAAGTTTTCTAACCAACCAATTGTCTCGAAATCCAAATCGTTGGTAGGCTCATCCATGATCAGTACATCAGGGTTTCCGAATAGCGCCTGTGCCAATAACACACGTACTTTCATCTTTCCTTCCATGTCGCTCATCATCGTATAGTGAAATTCTGCACCAATGCCTAAGTTGGACAGCATGGTTGCAGCATCTGATTCTGCATTCCAGCCATTCATCTCATCAAACTGCAATTGCAACTCCCCGATTCTGTCAGCGTTTTTATCATCATAATCAGCATACAAATCGTCCATCTCCTTTTTAACAGTAAACAACGTTTTGTTCCCCATCATAACGGTTTCCAAAACAGTATGTTCGTCAAACATGTTGTGGTTCTGGTTTAAAACCGACATACGTTTGCCCGGCTCAAGAATTACACGCCCTGATGTAGGATCGATATCTCCCGATAATATTTTTAAGAAAGTAGACTTTCCTGCACCGTTTGCTCCTATAATTCCGTAGCAGTTCCCTTGTGTGAAGGTTACGTTTACTTCGTCGAACAAAATTCGCTTACCAAACTGAACTGATAAATTTGAAACTGTTAACATTGATTTTTTGATTTTTTATAAAAGTGTTGCAAAAGTAGAAAAAATAGCGGAGTTTTGACCCGTTATTGTGAGAATGTTCATTTTGTCATTTTAACTGTACATTAACAGCAAGTTAAGTCGTACACACCTATATTTGTTTTGAATTAATTTTGATTAAATGTTCGCCTATCTAAAAAATCTACTATTACCTATCTCGTCTGTCGTGCTATGCAGTCTTTGTTCTTGTAATAAAGAGTTCAAAGACGATAACTATACGGCTTATTTTGGTGGTGAAATAATCAATCCAAACAATCGCTATGTGCTTCTTTTGAAGGATAATGAAGTGATTGATTCTTTACTATTGGATGATAAAAACCGTTTTTTCAAGAAGTTCGATTCATTAGCGCCCGGAATGTATACTTTCAGACACGAACCGGAATACCAGTATGTCTATTTTGACAAAAACGACAGTATAATGCTTCGGTTAAACACAAAAGAATTCGACAATTCACTGGTGTTTTGCGGTCGCGGTGATCAAAAAAACAATTACCTGATCGAAATGTTCCTTAAAAACGAATCGGACAGAAGTTATGATGTTTTTGATAAAGACTATAAACCATTCGCAAAAACCATTGATTCTTCCTATGCAGCGAAAAAATCATTCTACTTAAGACGAAAAACCGAAATCGGCTGGAATGAAAAATTCGATGTTTTTGCAAAAGCCACTCTGGATTTAGATTATCTGGCAAAAAAAGAAATCTATCCGATCGCGCATAAAAGAAGAAACGGAGAAGACATCTGCAAAGCTTTACCAAAAAATTATTATGCTTTCAGAAAAGACATTGATTACAACAATGAAGATCTGACCACCTATGTGGATTTTGTACGCTATATCACGGCCATGCTTAATAACATCGCCTATAAAAACTGCACAACGGAAAGAGATTACGAACAAAGTGCCTTGGCATCGAACATAAAAAAGCTGAACATCACAGATACGCTTATCGAAAATCAGAAAATAAAAAATGGTGTTTTGAACAACATCGCCTTTATGTATCTTCTTGAAGATCAAAACATGGCAAACAACAAAAAGTTCTTAGACCGTTACTTCCAGCTTTCTACAGATAAAAGCAAGCACAATGAAATCCGAAAAATATCTAGTGCAGCACAACTTTTAAAACCGGGAAGTGTACTTCCGCCGCAAACCTTCTTCAACCCGAGTAATGAAAAGATCGATTTCAATTCAATTGCAAAAAACAAAGGAGAAACTATCGTTTTCTTCTGGACATTAAGCGCAAAATCACATTTGGAAGGTGTTCATAAAAAGGCACACGATTTAAAAATGAAGTATCCTGATCTGAACTTTATCGGTATCAACATGGATGACTCAAAAGAAGACTGGGTAAAAACGATCAATTCTTATAATTTTAATGACAGCGTTGAACTTCATGCAACGGATATACAAAAATTAAAAGAGGAATGGGTTATCACAAAAATCCATCGTGTATTACTCCTTAATCCGGACGGTACAATCAAAAATGCTTTCGTGAGCTTATTCGACGCTGACTTTGAAAAATACCTTAAGTAGCTTTCAGATTGCAGATTGCAGAAGGCAGTGGTCAGATAGCAGATTAAAAATATTATCCGCAAATAAAAAAAGGATTCAATTATTGAATCCTTTTTTTTTATACTAAAATAAACTATGCAATCTATCATTTGCATCCTGCGTCCGACTTCTTAAATCTGCCTTCTGCTTTCTGCCTTCTGACCACTATTTATTCCCTTTCTCGTAATCCGCAACAAACTGAGCGATTCCGATGTCTGTCAAAGGATGTTTCAATAATCCCAAAATAGACGATAACGGTCCTGTCATAACATCTGCTCCGATTTTAGCACAGTTCACAACGTGCATTGTATGACGCACAGAAGCCGCTAAAATCTGAGTTTCGAAAGCATAGTTGTCATAAATCTGACGGATTTCGTCGATAAGATTTAGACCATCTGTGGAAACATCATCCAAACGACCTAAAAACGGAGAAACATACGTAGCACCCGCTTTAGCCGCCAAAATCGCTTGACCTGCAGAGAATACTAATGTTACATTCGTTTTGATCCCGCGATCAGAGAAATATTTACAAGCTTTAATTCCTTCTTTTGTCATTGGTAATTTAACCACGATTTGCTCGTGTAAATCAGCCAACTCCTCCCCTTCTTTGATCATGCCTTCAAAATCCAAGGCGTTTACTTCAGCGCTAACATCGCCATCAACAATATTACAGATATCTACATAATGTTTAAGAATGTTGTTCTTTCCGGTAATTCCTTCTTTTGCCATTAACGACGGATTTGTCGTAACACCATCCAAAATACCTAATTCCTGTGCTTCTTTAATCTGCTCTAAATTAGCTGTATCAATAAAAAATTTCATATGTCTTTATTTTTAAATCGTTGTATTTTTAATTTGGGCGTAACCCTCCTCCATACTTCCGGAGGGTCAGGCTTTACGTTGCAATCTTTTTTGTTAGAACCTATGGTTTATAAATACGCCTTTGATTTTAAACAAAAAAGGATTTCCACTTCAATCCTTTACGCGATTACGAATTTACAACTAAAATTTAATTCTTGCTGCTATTGATAAATCTATTCTTGATAGACTCTCTTTTTCGTCTTCTGCAAGATCCAAATTTTCGTGATACCTGTTTGGTCCGTCTATTTCAGCTGAACTCAACTTTCCATAAAGTACACCTACTTTAGGACCGAAAGAAAAACCATCGGAAATCCTAAAATGATAACTTCCTGATGCGTAAGCTCCCAACGTTCCCCCTGTAATTTTATAGTCCTGAAGAAAAACTGCTTTGTCTTTATAATGTATGTATCCCAAACTAACATCAACGTTAAATTCATCTCTATTTACAGTTTCTTTACAGTACAAATACGAAATTCCGTAAAAAGCTATCGTAATATTATTAGAATAATCACCATATCCTTCCTGTCCGTTAGGTGCGTAAACATAAGCATCATCGACCACAATTCGCTTTTTAAAAGCATTGTGCTTGAAACCTATGAATGAGTTTTTATCTTCAATTAATCGGAAATACAAACTCACATCATAACTAAATCCGGACTTCAGGCTCTTCGCATATTGTTTATCCAGATAATCTTCCCCGGAAAGCTCACCAATACGTTCAGCAAAACCGGCAGTAATATCTAAAAAAACACCTCGTTTCCTGACCGTTGGGAGTTCTGTACTTTGCTGCGCATAAAGGAATACTGAACATAACAAAAAAAGTAGCGCATAAGCGTTTTTCATAACTATTTTAACTTATAATGATTCATTAACAATTTCTCATACATTTTGTCCGGAAGAACTCGCTTCAATACAATCGAAAACCTTTGCATGAACGCACCTACTTTATAATGAACGTTCGGCTTCGGCGATTGTATAATGGTATATATTGCCAATGCCATTTCATTGGGATTGCTACCACTGTCAACATGATCATCCATGGTCTTTAACGTATTTCCATAAGGAATCTCATAAGCAGAACCTTTAACCAGCGGCGCATGATAGCGACCCGCCGCGATATTTGTCGCAAAATCACCAGGTGCTACATTCGTAATATGAATTCCGAAAGATTTGGTTTCCATTCGCAAGGCTTCTGTAATTAACTCCAACGCCCCTTTTGACGCAGAATACACGCTTCTATAAGGCAATCCCATATAACCGGCAATCGACGTCACATTAATGATCAATCCCGATTTCTGAAGACGCATTTGTGGTAAAACAGCTTTCATTACTTCAATGGGGCCGAAAAGATTCGTTTCGAAATTGTTTTTGATTTCTTCGGCAGGAATTTCTTCAAGCGGACCTGTAATTCCCACTCCGGCATTATTGATAACAATATCCAATCGTCCGGATTTGGCAATCACTTCAGCAACAGCATTTTTAATACTTTCCGTATTTCTGACATCCAAAGCGACCAACGGAAAAACGGAATTTTCAACACGCTCCGGATTTCTGCTTGTGCCATAAACGATAAAACCTTTCTGATGCAGAAATTCGCCAACAGATTTCCCAATTCCGGATGAACCTCCGGTAATTAAAACTACTTTACTCATTTTTATAAGATTAAAGAATAAAGAGCAGAGATTAAAGAATAAAGAACAAAGATGATAAAATAGGGAGTAAAAGTTTTTTCTATTCTCCATTTTCTATTCTCTATGTTCTATTCTCTATATTCTATTCTCTTAATTTCTCGGGCGAAAATACATATTTTTTAAAAGTTTTCCGACTATAAAGCCTGAATACCCAATCCGGATTTTTCGGAAAGATGAATGATTCCGTTTACCACACTGCTTCCTTTGGCAATATCATTGGCAATTAAATTGGCGCCGTCCAAATCGGCAAAATCAACTAAAGGTGCTAAGGCAGCTCCGGCAGAAATCCCAATGGTAGATTCGGTCATGCAGCCAATCATTATTTTAAAATTCAATTCTCTGGCATTCTTAATCAGTTCCAACGCAGGTGTTAATCCGCCACATTTCACCAATTTGATATTTATGCTTCGGTAATGCGGCTGCAATGTTTTTAAATCGATGTTTTCCTGACAATCTTCATCCGCCATCCAATTTGGAAATCCATCAGATTTTAGGGTTGTAAAATTTTCTTCACCTGGTTTCATCGGTTGTTCAACATAGGTGAAATTCTTTGCTTCCTCAAGATTTTCCAGCCATAGGCATTGTTCACCCGTATAACTTCCATTTGCATCCAAAGCGACAGACTTCCCTGTTTGCAATAGCATCTTAATCTCCTTTTCATCAAAATGATTGCATTTTACTTTGAATTTACGCCACGAAGAATTTGCAATTTTATCAAGCTGGATTTCAATTGGTGCCGCACTTATTGTTATTGAAGATTGTGGAACAAAACCAATTTCCATAGCATTTAAGTCCAAAAAACTTTTGCTTTCCAGTTTCCCGAACAGATCCCAATACGCACAATCCAATGCTGAACGCAGAAAACTGGAAAGGTTTAATGATAGTAGGAAATTATAAAAACCAGTTGGGTGACTAATTTTTTGGGATTCGATTTTTTCTTTGATTTCATGCAGGTTTTTATCGAAATCAGGCAAACTAATATTGTAATAGTCAATTCCGGTGCATTCGCCGTAACCTTTTTCTCCATGCGAACTTAACACAACGACAAGCGCTTCCCTGAAAGCATAATTACCATAAGATATTGAGAAAGTTTCTTTTAGATTAAGTCGGACAATTTGCCAGGATAGCTTCATGGGTTGGATTTGTATGCCCTAAAAATAAAAAAATCTCCACAAAGGGAGATACATTATAAAAAGAAAAAAAGGCAAGCGACCTACATCGCACCGCTACAACCGCGTACCTTTGCTGCGTTCCCACCCTGGAGGAGTCTGCAGGAGCTGGTCGTGTAGGACTTGCCGGTGCAAATATACAATCTTTTTATTTTTTTCCAAGGCAATTCTAGATATAAAAATAAGATTGTATATTGCCTCTATCAATTTTAAAGCAATGAAAAAACTTAACTTATTAGCATTCATTTTATTAGGAACAGTAATTATTTCCTGCAACAGTGGAGGAAAACCTACAGAAAATTCATTTTCTTTTGATTCAAGTCAGTTTAAAGAGCAATATCAGCCTCAGGAATCACTTTCTTTGGCCTTAAAAAATCCTGAAAACAAGAAAATCGACTCTATTGTTTATTACATCAATGATAAAAAAATAGGAACTGCTAAAGGAAGCGATAAAATGAACTTTGCTTTTGCTGATCAGAAACTAGGCTATCAAAACATTAAAGCACTGGTTTATTCTGAAGGAGAAAACAGTGAAGTGACTGCACGCGTAGAATTAGTTTCTAATATTGAACCGAAAATATTAAAATACACGATCGTAAATACTTATCCTCACGACTTAAAGGCTTACACTCAAGGATTGGAATTCTATCGTGACACCCTAATCGAAAGTACAGGAAACGGTACCGGAAACGGAACAGGGTTAAAAGGAATCTCATCCCTACGCAAAACCGATTATAAAACTGGTAAAGTATATAAAATTGTAGAACTTCCGGAAAGTGTTTTTGGTGAAGGCTGCACGATTTTAAACAATAAGATTTACCAGATTACATGGCAAAACGGCGAAGGTTACGTTTATAATGCCGACACCTTTAAAAAAGAAAAAACATTCCCGTATTTCAAAAAAATGGAAGGTTGGGGATTAACTAATGACGGTAAGAACATTTTAATGTCTGACGGTTCTGAAAAAATCTATTTCGTAAATCCTGCTGATTTTACAGAAACAGATTATATCAATGTGTATACTGCCAGTTCAAAAATCAAAGCCGTAAATGAAATGGAATGGATCGACGGTAAAATCTACGCTAATATTTACACCATGGATGCTATAGCTATTATCAATCCTAAAAATGGCGCCATAGAAGCTGTGGTTAACTTGGCCGATCTAAAAACTAAAGTTACCCAACACCCTGATGTTGACGTATTAAACGGAATCGCATACAACCCAAAAACAAAAACCATTTTTGTTACCGGTAAAAACTGGGACAAAATGTTTGAGATCAAAATCAACGAATAACCTCTTAGTCAAGAATAAAAAAAAGTCCCGTCATTACAACGGGACTTTTCTTATCGAATAAATATTGTCTAATTAAAAATCTTCACTAACATTTCCTTCAGCAAATCGTGCTGGGGTATATTATTCGCTCCTACTCCTTTACTTTTAACGTCGATATCACGAAGGGTGCTCACAATACCACTCACTTTTTTCATGGGATAATTCTTCAAAGCCACATCGTAATCCTTAACGAAATATGGATTTATTTTCAGTGTTTTAGCCACATTCGCCGGACTTTTATCTTTTAGACCGTGATACTGTAATAACTGTGAAAAGAAACTGAACACTAATCCAATCGTCAGCACAATTGGATTGTCTTTTGGATTCTGGGCAAAATAATCGGCAATCTGATAGGCTTTTAATTGATTTCGTTCACCAATGGCTTTACGCAATTCGAATGGGTTAAAATCTTTGCTGAAACCAATATTCTTTTCAATGATTGCAGGTGTAATGGTTTCGCCCGGTTTTAATATAATGGCTAATTTGTCAATCTCATTAGCAATCCGACTCAAATCCGTCCCCAAAAAATCCACAAACATTGCTGCAGCTTTGGGTTCAATGCTGAGTTTCTTACCGGCTAAAACCCTTTTCAGCCAATCCCCTACCTGATTTTCATACAGTTTCTTGCTTTCGAAAACCACGCCAGCTTTATCAATTGCTTTGGTGACTTTCTTACGCTTGTCTAAAGTTTTGTATTTATAACAGATTACCAAAACCGTAGTAGGTTGCGGGTTTTCGACATAAGACTCCAATTTTTCGATGGTTCGGGACAGTTCCTGTGCTTCCTTTACGATAACCACCTGACGATCGGCCATCATCGGAAAACGTTTGGCATTCCCAACTACATCCTCAATTGTAACATCCCGACCATACAACACAGTCTGATTAAAATCACGTTCGTGTTCCTGTAAAATATTTTCTTCAATATATTCCGCCAATTTATCAATGTAATAAGGTTCTTCACCCATTAAAAAATAGATCGGCTTAATATTTCCGGCTTGTATGTCTTTGATGATTTTTAAAACTTCGTCCAAAATGCTTTGATTTGGTTATTTGGTTATTTGATGATAGCTTTGTCAAATGCAAAAACTGAATTTTCCTGCTTATACGTTTCGGTTCAAAAATAGTGAAAATAAACTCGCTGTGTTTGATGAAATCCGGAAAAAATTTGTAGCTCTGACTCCCGAAGAATGGGTCCGTCAGCACGTAGTCCAATTTTTACTGCAGCAGAAAAACTATCCGAAATCGTATGTAAACGTCGAAAAATCAATTAAAATAAATGGTTTAATTAAACGGTATGATACTGTTGTATTTCAGCCGGATGGAAAAATATTCCTTTTGGTGGAATGCAAAGCGCCGGAAGTACCAATTTCTCAGAACACTTTCGATCAGATTGCACGTTACAACATGATATTGGAAGCTAAATATTTAATGGTGACCAACGGACTAAATCATTATTTTTGTCAGATGGATTTTGAAAACGAAAAATATCAGTTTCTTCGGGAATTACCTGATTTCATTAGCCAATAACCAAATCCGAAATCAACCTTGAAAAAAATAGCAGTCGTTATCCTTAACTGGAACGGTGTTAAATTACTTGAACAGTTTTTACCATCCGTAATCCAATATTCGCCGGAAGCAAAAATATATGTAGCCGATAACGCTTCAAGTGATACTTCAGTCGCCTATCTAAAAACCAATTTTCCATCGGTTACCATTATCGAAAATAAAGCCAATTTCGGTTTCGCACAAGGTTACAACGAGGCTTTACAATTTGTTGAAGAGGAAATTTATGCTTTAGTCAATTCGGATATAGAGGTAACTGAAAACTGGCTGCAACCCATCATCAGTTTATTCGAAAATGAACCACATACAGCGATAATTCAACCGAAAATTTTGGATTATAAAAACAAAGCCAGTTTTGAATATGCAGGTGCAGCTGGCGGATTTATCGACAAATATGGTTTCCCGTTCTGTCGCGGACGTATTTTTGAAACAATTGAAAGTGATTTAGGCCAATACAACGATACGACAGAAATCTTCTGGGCGTCGGGTGCCTGCTTTTTTATCCGAAAAGAAATTTTCAGAGAATTAAAAGGTTTTGATCCTGATTTTTTTGCGCACCAGGAAGAAATTGACCTTTGCTGGCGCGCTTTCAATAAAGGCTATCGCGTCAAATACTGTGGGAAATCGACTGTTTACCACGTGGGCGGAGCTACGCTTGCATCCGGAAATCCAAGAAAAACATTGCTGAATTTCCGAAATTCGCTTTGGATGATGCTTAAAAATCTTCCTGCTTCAAAATTGTTTCCTGTAATTTTCATCCGTATGTGCCTTGACGGCGTTGCGGGTATACGTTTTCTTTTGCAGGGAAAACCAAAACATCTATGGGCCATTTTAGAAGCACATTATTACTTTTACGCTCACATCTCCAGGTTTTTAAGAAAGCGGGAAGGTCAACAATCTAGAAAATACTACAAAACGAAATCCATTATATACCGTTACTATTTAAAAAATGGTAAGATTTTTGATGTTAATCTTTAACATTTGTTTATCATTTCAAATTTTAAAACTTTTTTAATAAGAAGTAACTTTGTAAATATCCTAAAAATCATTAATCATGAAGAAACTACTCATTTTAATTTCTGTAGCCGCTCTTACCCTAACATCATGCGGATCAAAGAAGAAAATAGCGGAGTTGGAAGCCAAAAACAAAGAGATTCAGGATTTACTGAATACCTGTACCGTTAAACTAAACACTTGTCTTACCGAAAAAGACGCTTTAAACAGTCAAAACGAGTATTTAAAGAAAAACAACACCGATTTGATAAACAGTTCGAAAGAGATGACAGTTCTGACAACGAAGGGTGCACAGAATCTTGAAAAGTCTTTGGAGAGTCTGAAAGAAAAAGACCTTAAAATTTCTCGTCTTCAGGATGCTTTAACCAAAAAAGACAGCGTTACGTTGGCATTAGTTACCAGTTTAAAGCGTGAAGTAGGAATTGATGATCCGGATATCAATATTAATGTTGAAAAAGGAGTGGTAATGATTTCAATTGCCGATAACCTTTTATTCAAATCAGGAAGTTATGAAGTAAGCGACAAAGCCAAAGGTGTTTTGAGTAAAGTTGCCAAAGTAATCAACAGCAAGCCTGATTTTGAATGTATGGTGGAAGGACACACAGACAACGTGCCTATTAAAAACGCAGTATTACTGGACAATTGGGATTTATCTGTTAAAAGAGCTACGTCTATCGTGAGAGTATTGCAAAAAGACTTAGGTGTAAATCCGAAGCAGTTAATCCCTGCAGGAAGAAGCTCTTACATTCCGCTTGTTGAAAACGATACACCGGCTAACCGAGCTAAAAACAGAAGAACAAGAATCATCATCATGCCGAAAATAGACCAGTTCTATGACCTGCTTGAAAAAGAGATGAAGACTTTAGGTAAATAAATAGATCCTTAGTGAGATGTAATGATCTTAAAACTGGATTCAAAATAAAAAAAGGGTTTCAATCGAAACCCTTTTTTTATTTAATTGGATTTATGATATGACTCTTCAAATAATATCCGTCCAATTAAAAACACACTTTACTATTTGACCGCTATTGCTGCACTGGTCGGTCCTGCTAAAGGCATCATCGACGTCGATTTGAATCCGACTTGAGTTGCCCATTTATTGAAATCGGCAAGTGTGTAATCAAATCCTGTTCCTGTTTCTATCAGCATGTTAAGACTCATCATCAAACCGAAAGCGTTTTTATTTCTATCTTCGTCTATTACGTTTTCAACAGCTACAAAAACACCGCCTTCAGGTAAAGCTTCATACGCTTTTTTCATGAGCATAAGTTTGGTTTCCTCATCCCAGTCATGCAGAATATTACCCATCGTTACGATGTCCGCTTTCGGGAATTCATCCTTAAAGAAATCCCCTTGAGCTGTTTTAACACGATCCTGAAGCTGGAATTTCTGAATGGTTTGATCGGCAATTGGCGTAACAGCAGGTAAATCCCACGTAATACAACTCATGTTCGGCTGGTGTTTGGCCACCATCAACGATAATATTCCTGCCGAGCCCCCAACATCCACAAGTGTTTTGGATTTTGAAAAATCCAATTTCTGCGCCAAAGCCATGAATGCCCCCATCTGAACACCACTCATTGCATGAATAAATTCTTCCAACCTTGCTGGATCTGCGTACAGTTTATCAAAGAGATTTTCTCCATGAATTGCTTCATTTTGTGGATTTCCTGTTAACAATCCTTCTTCAAGATTTCCCCAAAAACCATACAGTCTGTTATTTAGCATTTCAAGCAATCCTCCTATATAGGAGGGTTTGTTTCTGTCCAGAAAAAAATCGGCATCGACACTATTGCTGTATTTCGCAGTTTCCAGTATCCCTTCACGATTTAAGAAACCAAAAGCCGTAAGCGCATCTAAAAAATCACATACATTCCTGTCGGAACATTTGAAACCTAAAAGCGATTTGATTTCGTGGGCCGACATGCTTTTTCGTTCGGCCAGCGTTGTGAAGATTTGAAATTTTACTGCGCTCAAAAGAATTTTTGAAGCCCAAAAGCCTGAGGCAATTTGAAGGATACTTTCAGGGGTCGGATGATTTTGTGTGTTACTCATTATTTCTATTTATTTGTTATTGATTATTCTGAGCGGTTTTCAGTTCACTATTTCACTTCCTCGATATCCCCCATCTTCCATGATTTATCGTACAAAGCTTTCTGAGGACCGTAAAAACGTGCGAGTACTTCGAATTGTCCTTTAGCATCCGTTGGAATCCAGTTTGACTCGCCACTTGACGGAGGAGTTGGTCCGAAGTAAATATCCACGGAACCATCGCTGTTTTTCTGAATACCGGGAGTTTGCGAAGAACGTGCCATCCATTTTGCATTGCGGATGAAGGTATGTGTATGTCGGTTATATACCGTCATTGACCAATATTGGGTCACCGGTACGTTCGCAGGTACAGTCAATTTATAATGTTTGCTGCCGTCGAACGGTTTTTCATCCTTATCTTGCAATGTCATCAAATAATATTGTGACTCACCAATATGTTTCGCACTAAAAAAAGCCATCGTATAAATCACCCCGCGATTATCTACCGGATACGAATCGGGAACTTTGAAATCGTTTATGATACTTTGATGTGTTTCTTCCGAGGCCGGAAAGAACCAATGAGCATCACCATAATATTTTGGCATCGACTCATAGTTAACATCGAGCCATGCTTTTGCTGATTTGATTGCATGATTTAAAATTTCTTCAGTTCGTGGGTTGGGATTAAAAGGTTTTCCTCTTTCAATACCAATTGTTTTTAAAAGATCAATCATCGCCTTATCACGCTCAAGCCACGGCTCCGCTTGAACCATAATATTGAGCGATTTAAAAAATCTGATATCATATGGGATGGAAGAATCATACACCACATTGCTTGCATCCAGAAAAGTAGTCTGCGGTGATTGGCTTGCCTGTGATAAAGGGTAAAGTTTGATTCGTTTTGAATATTCGATGGCTGCCGTAACATCAGCAGCGCTTCCGCTTTTAAGAACGGAACGGATCAGAGCATAACCCTGGTACGTATTAGAAGCAAGCGGGATATAACCTTTCGGAACCTTATTTACGTCATAATCCGGAGGGAGAAACAGATATTTTCCTCCTTTGCCTTTATCAACTCCGCCAGGTCCAACATCTTCAATAGCTGCCTGCCAATAGTTCATTACACTTCCGTTCAACACTCCCTTATCAGCAGGCGGAATTTCCAAAACAATAGGACCAACATCTTTTGTATTGAAAAAAGGCATGATATAGATGACATCGGGATTGGGCGTAAGTGTCTGATTTCTCCAATCCAAAAGTTTTGGCCAGATAACAATCTGATTAAAATTGCCTTTAAGCTTAGTTGCCATCTCCTGATACATAAGTTGGTAATTTACTACAGGCATACTCCATATCGCTGTTGTGAGGGCACGACTGTAAATCATTTCTTCCTGAATATTTTTGGGTTCGAATGTACCAACGGCTGAATGTGTCTTTTCTTCAGTATTTGATTGCTGCTGTTGCTTATTACAAGAACACAAAAACAGAATGGACAAAAATGATAGTAAGATATTTTTCATAGCAGTTTATTATGTATTGTATTATTTTTTAAAAAAACTAAAGACTAACTTCTCACCTCCCATCAGTTTCAAAAGGGTGCCACATTTACTTCATCAACTTATTTCACTTTTAATACAGCAGGCGGGTTCCAGCTATCATTTAATACACTTTCATCCGGCCAATAACATCTCACATATAATGAAAACGTTTCTTTAGGAGCAGGCAACCAATTACTCATTTTATCCTCGGTCGGCGGTGTACTTTGTACATACAGCGTCAAAGATCCGTCTGCATTGTATTTAAGGTTTTTATTTTTTGTACCGAGTGAATATCTGTTCAGCTGGTTCGGTACAAAAAAATGCTCCTTGCTGTACATGGTAAGCGACCAGAATCCTTTTACGGGCGGTATTTGATCTTTCGTAAAAGTCACAGTATACTTATCATTACCATTTAGTCTTGCACCTGTCTGATCCAAATCCTGATAAAAATATTTCGTTTCATTAGGTTTGTTCACGAAAATATTTGCTTTGGCACAAGACGCACGTGTGAGATAATCAAATCCAAACTGTGCTCCATTGCTTTGTGTATTCCAATTATTTTTTATGGGATATCCCACATTAACAAATTGAAATAAAGGTGAAATAAGATTTTTCTCTGCGTCTGTTGCTGCTGTTTTTGCTACCTCTTTCAATTTTGGATTCTTAGCTATTCCCTTGAGTAAACCGTCAATCTGAGCATACAATGCTTCTTCTCCCGCCAGGGGCGGCACTTCTTTGATGATAATGGGAAGCTGGTCGAAGAAAGTTCCCGGCAATACCCATTTTGTTTCTCCTCCTCCTGAATTGTCGGGCGGTGTGCTTTTAGTTTTTGTCCAGTCGGTTATTTTCATCTTTCCATCGAACTCACTAAGCGGGTACATGGTAATTTGATTGATTAATGGCTGAACCGCCTTTTTATCGGCAGGATCATCTGTTTGAAAAACGCGAGGGGCAACGAATCCCAATGCAGTTGAACATTTAAATACGTCCGTTATGCCATCAGGAATTTTACCATTCCAATCTGGACCCGTAAACAGGTAAAAGCCAGGTTTCGAATTGTACATTTTTCCGAGTTTGGCAAAACCATCCGTTCGCTGGTCTGCCACTTGGTATACCCAAAAACGGTCGCCAAAATCCGGTACCTGGATCACTACAGGTCCCTTGCGTAAATCCAGCGGACCTGCTCCATACACTACATCCTGGTTTGGACAGGCAACGACTCTTTGTTCCGCCTTCATGTAGTCGGTGAGCATGCAAATACGGTTTATTGGGCCTCCTGGCAAAACACCACCAATATACATAGGCTCTTTTAACTGTCTGAACATCGCCACCCTGTTATGTACATTGACCATGGGCCAGCCCCATAGGTATATAAGGTTGGTCATGCTTCTCACGTACTCTTCCGTCATCATGGTGTTAGGAACGATTCCCGAAGCCATCTTTCCTTCTGTTGAAACCACTTCTGCATCTGATGAATCTGATTTAGTCGTTTTATCCCGATCGTTACATGATGCATCTAGTAGCATTGCAGTGAATGCCATAATTATTAAATGTATTTTCATAATTAATGTTTTTGATAGCTACTTATAAATAAATATAGATTTGCATAAGTAAAATGCGCTCATTTACAATATTGATAGTCCAATTCACATCATAACGAGATACTATTTACTTCCTATTTTTCAATACATTACTGAAATATCATACAAATTTTTGTAATACTTTTTGTATTCAATAAATTAATCGTTGTAACAAATAAAAAAACCGACAAGTATTAATTGTCGGTTGTTGAGTTTTAAGAATGAATTTTGAATTTAAATACAATTCAGGATAGTTTTAGGTCAAACCTTCTTCCTTCTATTTTACGATCCTGCGAACGGTGTTCCGAAGATACCGACAGCCAATTCAATCCAAATAAGTGCAAGTACCACGAGAAGTGCTGTACATAGCGCTACTTTATGTTCCGTTTTACTCACCTTCCTCATTACAAGTTCGCACATGAGTCCGGTGCCGAGCAATAGAACACCAGCAACAATAAAATCAAATAGAGTCCAATTTACTTCCTCGGTAAACTGCATTGCTGTAAACGGAATCAACAATAAAATTGCTACCGTTAGCACAATTCCTAAAAGCCTTTTGTTTTGCATAATAATAAATTTATGTTTTTGCTAATTATCTTGGTATTAATCTATTCCGAAAGTCCATTTCTTTTATAAGTTTAAATGACTTACCTCCTTACCTCCAGAGTTCTATCACAAATATAATAAACTTTGAAATACAAAGTACTTTTAATATAGAAAATATTTTTTTTAATTAGGTCAGGTACTCTTTTACAAGAAAGAATTCGGTGGTTAGAAAAATATATTAATTTGCATCGGATGAACTCCTCGAGGATTAGAAGTCATTCTGAATGGTGCAGAGTCATTTATGCAGGCAGTTAGTTTACAGTCATGGTAAACAAAAAAAGCCTTGAAAATTCAAGGCGTTTTTTATATTAATCACTCTTCATTAATTCTTATAAAACATCCAAACTTCCTTTTCCTTCACGGACAACAACAGGTTCTCCTTCAGATAAGTCAATAATGGTGGAAGCTTCGTTATCACCATAACCACCGTCAATAACCAAATCGACAAGGTTTTGCCATTTTTCAAAGATTAATTCAGGATCAGTAGTATATTCAATAACTTCATCGTCGTCATGAATTGATGTAGAAACGATTGGATTTCCCAGTTGGCGGACAATTTCCAAAGCGATTTCATTATCAGGCACACGAATACCAACCGTCGTTTTCTTTTTAAATTCTTTCGGAAGATTATTGTTTCCCGGAAGAATAAAAGTATATGGCCCTGGTAAAGCTCTTTTCAGTATTTTAAATGTAGACGTGTCAATCTGCTTTACGTAATCGGAAATATTACTTAAATCATGACAAACGAACGAGAAATTGGCTTTTTCCAGCTTAACTCCTTTAATTTTAGCAATACGTTCCAGAGCTTTGGTATTGGTAATATCACATCCCAAACCGTAAACCGTATCCGTTGGATAAATGATTAAACCACCATCACGAAGTGTTTTTACCACTTTTGCGATTTCTTTTTCACTTGGGTTTTGCGGATATATTTTGATGAATTGTGCCATATTTTATCGGAATATACTGTAAAGATACTTGAAAAATCCGACATTTCCTTACTTCTTGATTAAATCCCAATCTTCAAACACATAATGATTCCAAACTCCTTTCCTTACTTTTAAAACAATAGTGTAATCATCAGGATCTTCCTCTAAGTACGGCTTTATTGTTTGATGTTTAAGAGGAATCGATTCAAGGTTATTTTTAAATCTAAAGTATATTCTATCACTGCCTTTTCCGCGACTTTCACTAAAGTCATATACTGGCAAATAAAATACCTCCACATTATTTATTTTAGATTCGGATAAATTTATGGTATTCCAGACTACCCGTGCTGTAAAACCGAATGTCAAATAGGAAAACACCAGGTTCATCAGTAAAAAGAAAATCGGATAATAAACCTTAAAAAAAATATTCTTTTCCTTTTTTAAGTCGGAGAACAATTCCTTCCAGCTGAGTTCAAAAACATTAAGTGCAGACACAGTAATGCACCCCAATATTATCGGAATCCAAAATATAGAAATATTATACCTGATGTCCTGTCCAAACAGCAAAGGTTCGAAGAAACAATAGTAAATTACATTAGCAATCGCGAATCCTATAAAAATCCTATACTTGATTTTTTCAGATTTTTTCTTCTGCTTTACATTTACTTTTGGTCTCTTTTTAACTGAATTACCCAATAACTTCCAGTTTTGCAAATCGAAGCAATAATTTCTTAATTCCGCCAACTTCAAATTTGATTTCGGCTTTTTTGTCTGCCCCTGCTCCTTCTAAATTAAGAATCTGTCCTTTTCCAAAACGTTCGTGCATTACGATGTTCCCTACTGCTAAATTACCGTCAAATAAATTGGCTTTACCACTTGGCACCGCGCCAGAAACAGGCTTTAATTTACGAATATTTAAGTCCGGTTTTGGCTCATTATCTGTAATATATTTCGGAGGTGTACCTGCAACCGGTTTTGACAATCGAAGTTTTGATTTATCCACATCCCCGAAAATATCCGTATTGATCATCGGTTTGTAACGATAATTGGTTTCCACCGGTGTCAGATATTCCAGATACTGTGGGTCGATTTCTTCTATAAAACGCGATGGTTCACTGTCAACCAGTTTTCCCCAACGATAACGGGATTGAGCGTAAGTCAAATACGCCTGATGTTCGGCACGAGTCAGGGCTACATAAAACAGTCGGCGTTCTTCTTCCAGTTCGCTTCGGGTATTCATACTCATTGCACTTGGGAACAAATCTTCCTCCATACCTACGATAAAAACCGTCGGGAACTCCAGTCCTTTTGCCAAGTGAATGGTCATTAATGCGACTCGGTCGTCATCACCTGTGTCGTTATCTAAATCCGTCGCCAAAGCCACATCTTCCAGGAATTCCGATAAAGCACCACGGGCACCGTCCACTTCTTTTTGCCCTTCGATGAAATCCTTGATACCACCCATCAGAACCTCAATGTTTTCAATACGGGCAATACCTTCCGGAGTGGCATCTTTTTTGAGTTCCTGAATTAAACCTGTTTTCTTGGTTACATGATCCGTCAGATAAAGAGCGTCCTGATTTTCATTGATCACCTGAAAACTCTTAACCATCATTACAAAATCCAGTAACTTATTTTTGGTCCCTGAATTTAGCTTTAAATCGATTTTTTCAATGTGTTCCATAACTTCGAAGATGGAACGCTTATAATGATTCGCGGCAACCGTTAATTTTTCAATCGTAGAATTACCAATTCCTCGTGCAGGATAATTGATTACACGGATTAAAGCTTCTTCGTCTTTTGGATTAATAACTAATCTCAAATAACACAAAACGTCCTTAATTTCTTTACGTTGGTAGAATGATAAACCTCCGTAAATTCGGTAAGGAATATCTCTTTTACGCAACGCATCCTCCATTGCTCGGGACTGTGCATTGGTACGATATAAAATAGCAAATTGTCCGTTCATCATCTGCTTTTGCATCTTCTCTTCGAAAATAGTGGAAGCTACAAAACGACCTTCTTCCCCATCAGTCAAACTGCGGTGGATCTTGATCTTCGGACCAAAATCATTAGCTGTCCAAACCACTTTGTCTAACTTGGTTTTATTCTTGTCGATGATGGTATTAGCGGCTTCTACAATATTTTTTGTCGAACGGTAATTCTGCTCCAATCGGTAGGTTTGAACGCCATCGTAATCTTTTTGGAAGTTTAGGATATTGTTGATATTCGCTCCGCGGAAAGCATAAATACTCTGCGCATCGTCACCTACTACACAGATATTCTGGAATCGGTCCGATAACGCACGAACAATCAGATACTGAGAATGATTGGTATCCTGGTACTCATCCACCAAAATGTAGCGGAAACGGTCCTGATACTTAGCCAATACATCTGGGAAACGATTCAATAATTCATTGGTTTTCAATAGTAAATCGTCAAAATCCATGGCGCCCGATTTAAAACAACGCTCCACATATTGCTGGTAAATTTCACCCATACGCGGTTTTTTACTCATCGCGTCGGCTTCTATCAGCTCCGGATTATTGAAATAAGCTTTAACGGTAATCAGGCTGTTTTTATAGGATGAAATTCGACCGAAAACCTGCTTTGGTTTATAGACATCCTTGTCCAACTGCATCTCTTTTATAATCTGTCCGATCAGACGCACGGAATCCTGAGCATCATAGATTGTGAAATTACTTGGATAGCCTAATTTATCCGCTTCAATACGCAAAATCTTGGCAAAAACCGAGTGAAAGGTTCCCATCCAAAGATTTTTGGCTTCCGGACCTACGATATCCGTAATACGTTTTTTCATCTCACGTGCCGCCTTGTTGGTAAACGTAAGCGATAAAATATTGAAGGCATCAACACCCTGGTGAATTAGATTGGCAATACGAACTGTAAGCACACGTGTTTTTCCGGAACCGGCACCCGCAATCACTATCATTGGTCCGTCTTTTTGCAGTACAGGCGCGCGTTGAGCTTCGTTAAGCTGATTTATTATCTTTTGCATTTTATTGGAATCACTGAGTTTCAAAACAACTGAGTTTCTTAGTTTTTGGAATTATAATCCACAAAAATAACTAATAAAAAAAGACATTCAAGTTTTGAATGCCTTAGATGTAAAGTTTTCTATAATTTGGAAGCTAAATTCTCAATAATTTGTTTCTCTTCTTCCGTCGGAGTTAAACCGGAATCGAATTCCCAGTAATTGGTCAAGATGGTATTTCGTTTATTGAATAAGGACTTTTCCTTGTAGACATCGCTTTTATCATATGGAACCGGCTTGGTACTGAAATTTGTGGTTACAAGGTAATTTTTCACTTCAATGCGCTCTTCTTCTTTCTTTTTGTTGGTTGTTTTGAAACCAATCTCTTCTTTGGAACTGGCTAAATAATAATTTTTACCTTCATATTTATACGTCGCATTGAAAACCGAATTAAATATCTTTCCCTTAATCACTAAGAAATCGGTCACGCCTTTAAATTCATAACGCTCTGTCAGTACCGAAGAATTGATTTCAATGATGATGTTTTTTTTATAATCATACACAACGAAGAAGTCAGGATAATAACCATCGACGTTTGGCAGTGGTCTGATCTTCATAATGTAGTAATCGTCGTTGTTGGGATAGGTTTTAATTTCGTAATCGTATTTTTTCTTTGAATAAGCTTCAACCACTTTACTCAGATATTTAAATTCGTAGTAATTGCCAATGATGTCATTTAGATTATAGCCTAGCGTACTTTCATCCACTTCGTCATTAATTAGTCCGTAGAAACGGTTCTGTTCCACCAATATATCCGTTTTGACATTTGTCGGCCTTCCCTGAATATAAAAATTCAAAAGGCCGTCATTAAAGGAAGTATACTTGTCATTTTTCTTAAAGAATTCGCGAACATAAATTTTGAGATTCACCGGAATCGTCAGTTTATCGCTTGAGTTCTGAACCAGTTTCTTTAAAATCTCCTGTGGGTGCTTTGTCGTAATGATGACCTCTTCCAAAGTTTTGGTATTGCGGTCCATATAAATTATATTTTCCTTCAGTTTTAAAGAAGCCGAATTGACAGTAATGGTCTTATACGACGCGTGAGAAATCTTAATTTTCGAAGGCTTGTCCAAAGAAAGTTTAAAAATTCCATCACTGTTACTTATAAGTCCCTGATTGGTGTTAAGTACCGTAATGGAAGCATCTTCAATGGGTAAATTGGTTTCATAGTCTTTTAGGGCTACTGTAATCTCCACATTTTGAGAAAAAACGCCTAAGTGGATAAAAAACATAAAAACCAGTAATAACTTTTTCATATTTTTACTGTCTTGTTAACAAAAATAAGGAAAAAGATGTCAAGGATACAACCTAAATTCTGTTATTCTTTTACTTTTGTAAAAATTAAACCCAAAAATGGATTACACTAAATTAATTGATATCGCAGCGTATACATTACCCTCAATAATAACAGGCGGTGTAGCGTATTACTTTTTTCAGTCTTATTTGAAAAACGAAGAAGGCCGTCGACGTTTTCTTTTACACAAAGAATCTCAGAAAACCGCGTTGCCATTGCGTTTACAAGCCTACGAGCGTATGGCTTTATTCCTTGAGCGAATCAACCCCGGAAAACTATTGGTGCGCATTGCTCCGCTTTCCAACGATAAAACGGATTATGAGTCTCTTTTGATTCGTCATATCGAGCAGGAATTTGAGCATAATTTGACGCAACAGGTTTATATTTCGGATGAATGCTGGAACATCATTCTTACTGCAAAAAACACCGTTATCCAAACCATCCGAAAAACAACATTGCAAGTTGAAAACGCTGATAAACTGCGTGAAAAACTTTTAACCGACTTAATGGAAAGCCAATCGCCAACCGTTTTGGCGCTGTCCTTCATAAAAAATGAAATCACTGAAATCCTAGGATAATATTTAAAGCCCTGTTAATTACAGGGCTTTTTTATTAATTGTCTCTTACCACGTGAACTACACCATTAATTGTGTGCGTTCCGGTCGTATCCGAATAAGTCCCGTTGAAAGTCATATCTATATACTCACCTATTGCTCCAAAATGACTTAAATTAAAAGATATCGTATTTGGAGTTCCGTTCCCTATAAAACCGACGAGTGAACCCTCGATAGAATAAATACTGGTTGTATAAATACCCGGAGTATTTGAATTTCCCCAGATATAAAGTCCAAACTGGTTTTGGTTTGTACCGCTTACCTGCAGATAATTAGGCTGGGCATTGGGACCAAGGCCTCCCTGTAAATTTTCGATTAATAGTAGTACATCGCCATTGTCGATTTGATAAGAAATGAATTCCGAAATCGTATTGCAGGCCGATACATTTCCAATAGTAGTCGTTGGAGTTACAAAATTATAATTTATGACCTCTGTCTCTTGAAGGTTGTCATAATCAACTCCTTTCAGTTGAAAACTTGTATCATTGTCACAGTATAGGATATGAAAACTAAAATCTCCATTAGAAACCGAAGCTACCATAGGAGAATGTCCGTCTCTTATAAGCATAACATATCCATTAGAAACATCTGTGCCGTCGCATTTTAATAAATTTCCAATTACTTCAGAAGTTAGAATCGAACTGCTAATAGTTATTGTTGGCAAAACGGTATCCATTGAAAACGGACCAATGGAAGAAGAATAAATAACACTTCCACCGCAAAGATCATTAACCTGAAGCGTTAGCACCTCATTTGACGGCACCAATCCGGATACCTGTCCAGCCTCATCTGTAATTCCGTGGGTTCCTATATTATTAGCTGTTCTTATGATTTGCACAGATACATTTGACAAAGGATTTCCATTTTGATCCACTATATTTACTGTCAGAGATATGGTTGGGAATTGCGCATCACAATTCCACCACGAAAAATGAGAAACCGTTCCAACGTAATTATTTCCAACTCTGGTGGCACTTCCTCCTTCTCTCCAATACCCGTTTAATTCATCAAAATGCCATAACGGAATCGTGTTTGGAGCTGTGCCCAATTGCGAACCATCAATGGGCATTGTTATTTGTGCGGTATGCCCGCTTTCAAGTTGTAGTGCCTGTCCTCCGGATCCTCTTAATTCCACATTCATCATCCCGAATGTTTCCAGAATTTTTTCGTTGCCACTTCTGTCTTCGGCATAGAGCATTCCAGGCATTAAACTGTTCAGATTTTCATTTGTCGGTTCTAAATGGAACACAGAAACCTGAACTGAGCCTGAATAACCGTTCCCGTTTTCATCTTTAAAAGCACCATCAAAATTTACTTTGGTCCCGTTTGGTAAGATCACCTCACTTGGTACTCCCGATTGAATGTTTTCCACAGGAGTATTTGGTATCATCATTATTTTTACATTATTCTTTCCGCTCGTGGGAACAAGGGCACGGGAACCGTCAATATAACCAGCTTTTTTTACAACAATGTAGGCAAACTGCTTATAAACACTTGCGCCATTAATCATAAAAACACCATTACTATCAGTTCGGGCAGTGGAATTCCCGATCTTTACTTCGGCATTCTGAATGGGATTTTGATTCATGTCAACTACCTGACCAATAAAATCCCTTGAAACCTGACTTCCGAAATTTTGAGAAAAATCATTTGCAGCAGATGAAACATTATCATCACAATCACTGCAACCCGTCAAAAATCCTAAAACCAGTAATCCTGCAAAAAACGATTTCACTTTTCCCATAAAATAACGCTTTTGATTTACATAAAGATAACTTTTTAATTGATTGGTTGTGCCAGAAAATAACGAAATAATTCGCACAGAAAACCTTTATATTTCATTTATGAAACCTTAAAATTAATTCCTTTAGTAATAGTATAGTGCTATTAATTCTTTCTTTACTGCAGACAATAAAAAAAGCCCTGAAAAATTCAGGGCTTATATAGAAAATTGATATTTACTGATTTCTAATAATATGCACCGTCCCTGTTATTAAGTGGGTTCCCGTTTGATTCGTGTATGTACCACTGAAAGTCATATCAATAAGCTCGTCAAAAGTTCCAAAATTAGTTAAATTAAAGTTTATCGTATTGGGAGACCCAATAGTTATATCACCTGTCTCAGTTCCTCTAATTTCATAACCTGACGAATTTGTTGTATGGATACCGGGAGTATTGCTATTACCGGAAATATTTAATTCTATATCTCCACCATTGTAGCCAGAGATATAAAATTGAGGCCCATATGGTTCCAGATCTCCCCCTCCTAAATTTTCGTATAAATATCTTACAGGACTATTGTCTATCTGGTATGAAATAAACTCGGTCATTGTAGTACAAGCCACAATAGTTCCAACATTCGTTATTGGGGCACTGAAATTATGATCTGTAATTGTCGTAGCCATATTATTGTCATAATCGATACCTTTTATGCGGAAAGCTGAATTATCATTACAATAAGACATATTGAAATTGAAATATCCAGTAGAAACCGAAGCTATCAAAGGAAGATATCCGTCTCTTATAAGCATAACATATCCATTAGAAACATTTGCCCCGTCGCATTTTATTAAATTTCCAATTACTTCGGAGGTTAGAATCGAACTGCTAATCGTTATTGTTGGCAAAACTGTATCTGCTGAAAACGGACCAATGGAAGAAGAATAAATAGCGCTTCCATTGCAAAGATCATGGACCTGAAGTGTTAACACCTCATTTGATGGGACCAATCCGGATACCTGTCCTGCATTATTGGTAGTTCCATAACTACCAACATTATTAACCGTTCTTATAATTTGTACAGATACATTTGACAAAGCATTTCCGCTATGGTCAATTATATTTACAGTTAAAGAAACAGTTGGGAATTGCTCATCACAATTCCACCACGAAAAATGTGAAACATTCCCAACATAGTTATTTCCAACTCTGGTGGCGCTTCCTTCTTCTATCCAATAGCCTTTCACCTCATCGAAATGCCATAGCGGAATCGTATTGGGAGCCGTTGCCAATTGTGTTTCATCAATAGCCATAGTAATTTGGGCTGTATGTCCATTAGCAATTTGCAGTTTCTGACCGTTGTCTCCTCTCAACTCTACATGCATCATTCCGTACGTTTCAAGTACTTTTTCTTCACCATTACTGTCTTTTGCATACAACATTCCCGGCATTAAACTGCTTAGATTTTCATTAGAAGCCTCTAAATGAAACGCCGCAACACTTACATTACCCGAATAAGTGTTACCGGATTCATCCTGAAATGCCCCGTCAAAATTAATTTGGGTTCCATTGGATAAAATAACTTCGGTTGCTTGACCAGATGAAAAATAATCATTGTGAACTTGACTACTGGACATCATCATGATTTTCACATTGTTCTTCCCTGTGGTAGGCACCATTGTTCTGGAACCATTAATATAACCGGCTTTTTTTGCGGTGATGTATGCAAAACGCTCATAAACAGCAGCGTTGTTTATTATAAAAACTCCATTAAAATCCGTTTGAGCAGTTTTTGATCCAATTTTTACCGTCACGCCTTTAAGAGGCTGGTTAGATTCATTAACTACCTGACCAATAAAATCACGGGTAACGGAATTACCGAAATTTTGAGTAAACGGATCATTTGAAGTAGTTCCTGAACCGTCGTCATTTGGATTACAACTTACCAGTAACAGTACCGTAAGCAAAGCTGCAAATAAAGCAAGATGTTTTTTCATAGTAAAAGATTATACTTACAAAGACGCAGAAAAAACACATTGGTTGCGTAAGAAAAATTGTTAAAAAAGTCGTTCCAGCTGAACCTTCTCATTCTCAGGTAATGACGGTAACAATTCCTTAAAATATTTTTTAAACGCATCCTGTTTTAGCATTTCCCTGATTTTTTCACGGCAGAATTTGGTAAACTGCCATTTAGGATGCGTCAATCCGTTTACAAGATTGGGCAGCACGTTTTGGTCAGCTTTGTTTAGGAATAACATATTCACGATGGCACTCTGTCTTGTAGTGGCTTCGAAATCAGGTGAAGTATAGGCCAATAATTCATCGTAAAACTTCACTTTATTTTCGGTTTGATAGTCTTTTGTGGCCAAAGCCAAGGTCAACCAGGTAATCCGCAAATTCTTATCACTGAAACCAACCCAGTCTTTGGTCTGATCTAATAATGAAAACCGATCTTCCGGAAATTGTGCCATTACATTTTTAAATGCAAGTTCTCTTGTGAAATAGGATTTATCATTCAGCAATGTTAGGTATTCCGTTTTAAAATCGACCGGAATTTGCGTTGTGGTAACCGCAATTGCCTGTCGCACTTTGATATCATTTGTCTGCATCGCTTTCACAAGCAGCTCTTTTTTCTCTTCAAAAGAAACTTCCTTCATCTGGTAAATCACTTCTTCTTTAATCGGATAAAAAGCATCCGAATTCAAAATGGCTTCAAAACGATTTTTCTTTTCTGCAAAAGGCACTTCCGATTGTTCTACCAACGTTAAATATTCAGAAATAAATTTATTTTTTTTCAAAATAGCCAACGCCTCCTTCACTTGAAATCCGGAAGCTTCCAGCCAGTTTCTTTTAAATGCATTAGTATCAAATTTGGAAACTTTTCTGATCTCAGACAGGAAATCATCCGTATTCACATTTTCGAAACCGTACTTCTTTAAATAGCGTTTAACGGCTTTTCGAAAATTCTTATCACCAATATTTTCTCTTAAATAATGCAGCGCCCACGCTCCTTTCTGATAAAATGACAGTGAACTTGCTTTTTCATTCAGAAGCGGAATCGTATCTGTTTTTGAAGCTCTCTGAAGTGTTTCTGCCATCTGATACAATTCGTAATTAAAATGATCTTCCCCAAAAAGTTCCTTTTCCGCCAACAAAGCATAATACGTGGCAAAACCTTCCTGCAGCCAATGATGTTTTCCGGTTTGGGCCGTTACCATATCGCCAAACCACTGATGCGCCAGTTCATGAGCATTGACGTTCACATAAGTACGATCGTTAAATCCAATTTCATCCACCACAAAATCCTGAGCAAAAATGGTTGAAGTAGTATTTTCCATTCCGGCATACAGAAAGTCCATTGCCGGAACCTGACGGTATATCTCCCATGGATACTTCACTCCTATTTCATGTTCAAAGAAATCGAATATCTTTTTTGAATGTTTATAGGTGGTTGAAAATTTGTCGTTATCCTCTTCCTTCAGATAAAACTCCAACGGTGTGCCTGATTCTGACGTTTCAGTTTTCTTCGTAAATTTTCCTATGGCGAACATTACAAGATAAGAACTCATTGGCTTTTGCATCTGATAGTTCCAGGTTTTGATGTTTCCTTTGCTGTTATAACCAGTGGATTTAAGTACTCCGTTTGAAAGCACTTCAAAGTCATTTCTGAAATTGATTGAAAGATTAAAAACCACTTTCTCGTTCACATCATCAAAACTTGGCAGCCAATGTGAAGTGTATTTCCCCTGACCTTGTGTCCAAATCTGACCTGAACCCGTTGAAAAATCCCCAACAAAATACATGGTTTGTTTTGGCTTAGCCGAATAAGAAAATTCCAATTTGTTCGTCCCTTTTTTAAAACCTTCGTAAAGATTCAGACTTTTTCCCGAGTTTTTGAATTTAACCGGATTTCCGTTGATTTTTACATCGCTGAATTCCATTCGGATCGCATCAATTTTTATGGTATCGATTTTTGATTTGACTTTAAATTCATACGTCACCTTTCCACTGATTGATTTTTCCAAAGCGTTTGGATTCAGATCAGCATGCAGCGATGTAAAATCGATTTTTTCGGTTTGTTGTGCAAAAGTAAATGAGGAAACGAGCAGGAATAAATATTTCATATTTTTCAAATCAGGAAACCAAAAATACAAAGGAATTTCGGACTTTTTAGTAAGTTTACGGTCAAATTAATTTCCGTGAAAAAGAAAGCCATTTTCAACTGGAGCAGCGGCAAAGATTCGGCTCTGGCATTATATAAAACACTTCAGAATCCTGATGTTGAAATCGTCTCGCTTCTGACAAGTGTAAACAAACAATACAACAGAATTTCCATGCATGGTGTACGCGCCGAACTCTTGGAACAACAAGCCGAGAGCATTGGTTTGCCACTCTATAAGATGGAAATCCCGGAAATGCCAACCATGGAAGTTTATGAGAATGTGATGAAAGACACGCTTACTTATTTTAAGGAAAAAGGTGTAACTCATTCCATTTTTGGGGATATTTTCCTTGAAGATTTGCGTAAATACCGTGAAGATAAATTAGCCGAAATGCAGTTAGAAGGTATTTTTCCGCTTTGGAAAATTGACACTAAAGATTTGATTCATGAGTTTTTGGATCTTGGTTTCAAAACAATAGTAACCTGTGTTAACGAGCGCAATCTGGACAAAAGTTTTGTGGGCCGGATTATAGACGAGCAATTCATAGCGGATTTACCGGAAAATGTTGATGTTTGCGGCGAGAACGGCGAATTCCACACTTTTACTTTTGACGGACCTATTTTCTCAAAACCAATCGATTTTGAAATTGGTGAAATCGTCTATCGTAAATATGAAAAACCAAAACAGGAAGCTTCAAATGACGCTTGTGATTCAAATGATTCGGATGCTTTTGATTACGGATTCTGGTATTGTGATTTGATTCCGAAATAGAAATCATTTCAAAATTAAGTTTTATATTCGCTTTACGATTTACAAGCCAAAATGAATAACTTACTCGACACTTCCATAGAATATCTAAAAGGCGTTGGCCCTCAGCGCGGGGATTTGTTGCGCAAGGAACTTAACATTCATCGTTACGGCGATCTACTTAATTTATATCCGAACCGATATATCGATCGTACCCGTTATTACAAAATCAATGAACTGCAAAACAGCAATTCCGAAGTACAGGTTGTCGGAAGAGTAATTCATATAAAATCGGTCGAACAGAAAAAAGGGAAACGTTTAGTAGCCACTTTTGTGGATGATACCGGCGAAATGGAACTTGTTTGGTTTCAGGGGCAGAAATGGATACGCGAAAGTCTGAAATTGAATACTGTGTATGTAATTTTCGGAAAAACCACTTCATTTAACGGCCAGTTCAATATGGCGCATCCGGAAATGGAATTGCTTGAAGAACACAAAGCTAATTTGCGTTCAGCCATGCAAGCGGTCTATCCGAGTACCGAAAAGTTAGCCAATAAAGGAATTTCGAACCGAGTCATTAGCAAAATGATGCAACAGCTTTTCATTGAAACGCATACTTTGTTTACTGAAACACTTCCTCCTTATTTGATGGAAGAATTAAAACTGATTCCGAAGAATGCGGCCTTGTTCAACATTCATTTTCCTAAAAGTCAGGAGCTTTTGACTAAGGCGCAATTCCGCTTAAAATTTGAAGAATTGTTCTTTATCCAATTGCAATTGATTACCAAAAACCTTATTCGCAAACATAAAATTAAGGGGCATCCGTTTGAAAAAGTAGGCGATTATTTTACCACTTTTTACAACAATCATCTTCCTTTCGATTTAACCAGTGCACAGAAAAAAGTGCTGAAAGAAATCCGAAATGATCTTGGCAGTAATGCGCAAATGAACCGACTGCTTCAGGGTGATGTTGGTTCCGGAAAAACGATTGTAGGATTAATGAGCATGCTTTTGGCAATTGATAATGGCTTTCAAGCCTGTTTAATGGCACCTACCGAAATTCTTGCTTCACAGCATTTTATCGGGATTACAGAATTAGCTAAACATTTAAATATCAATATAAAACTACTGACCGGTTCAACCAAAACTGCGGATAGAAAAATCATCCACGAAGAACTTGAAAACGGTTCTTTACATATCATAATCGGAACACACGCTTTATTGGAAGATAAAGTACAATTCCAAAATATTGGTCTCGCAATTATTGATGAACAGCATCGCTTTGGAGTAGAGCAACGCAGTAAATTGTGGAAGAAAAATGAAGTTCCGCCACACGTTTTGGTAATGACGGCTACTCCCATTCCGCGTACTTTGGCAATGAGTTTATATGGTGATCTGGATGTTTCCGTGATTGATGAATTACCGCCTGGAAGAAAACCGATCCAAACCGTTCATCGTTTTGACAGCAACCGACTGAAAGTATGGAAGTTCCTAAAAGATGAAATCGCGAAAGGAAGACAGATTTACATTGTTTATCCGCTGATTCAGGAATCTGAAAAGATGGATTACAAAGATCTGATGGATGGTTATGAAGGGATTTCACGTGATTTCCCTTTACCGCAATATTCCGTTTCCATTGTGCACGGACAAATGAAACCTTCCGAAAAAGACGCCGAAATGAAACGCTTCTCCGAAGGTAAAACTAATATCATGGTAGCCACTACGGTTATCGAAGTCGGTGTAAATGTCCCCAATGCCAGTGTGATGATCATTGAAAGTGCGGAACGTTTCGGATTATCGCAACTGCATCAGCTTCGCGGTCGTGTGGGACGTGGAGCGGAACAAAGTTACTGCATCCTAATGACCGGCCATAAATTAAGCAACGACACTAAAACCAGAATCGAAACCATGTGCGCGACCAATGACGGATTTGAAATTGCGGAAGTCGATCTAAAATTGCGCGGTCCAGGCGATATCATGGGGAAACAGCAAAGTGGTGTTTTAAATTTGCAAATAGCTGATTTAATTAAAGATAAAGATGTCCTACTATTAGCAAGGCATCATGCCATCAGATTACTTAAAGATGACGCAGCAATGGAGAAACCGGAACATCAGGCATTACGAAAGGCTTTCATCGAAATAAGCAAAAAGAAAACAATCTGGAATTATATTAGTTAGCAGTAAGCAGTAAGCAGTAAGCAGTAAGCAGTAAGCAGTAAGCAGTAAGCAGTAAGCAGTAAGCAAAATTAAATAATATTCGTAATACAAGAAATTTTAAACTTTTAAACCCAACAACTGAGTAACTTAGCTACTTAGAAACTCAGCAACTCTAAATAAACATGGTACAATACAACCCAAAAGACTGGATTACTTTCATTTTCAGATTTCACAAGGCAGATACTTTTAGGCTCTTATTGCCTCTAATGATTTTTATAGGCATTTATTCAGGCTTCATCGGATATTTAGAAGTCAGTTATTTAAATCTTCCGGAAAACAGTTATGTGAGAAATCTTGGGGCCATGCACGGAATGCTGGGTTTTGTAATTTCATTACTGTTGGTTTTCAGAACGAATACTGCTTACGACAGATGGTGGGAAGGCCGAAGAATGTGGGGCAGTTTAGTTAACAACAGTCGCAATTTTGCCATGAAACTATCTGTGATTTTAAAAGATGAGCACGACCGGGCTTATTTCAGAAAAGCCATTCCCGGTTATGCTTCAATTTTAAATAAACACTTGAAAAATGAAGAAACCAGTTTAATGCTTTTTGATGGTTTGGATTTAAAAATCGATCACGAAAAACACAGACCAAATCAGGTAGCTAAAATGATGTTCGAAAAGATCAATGATTTATACAACTCAGGTAAAATCACAGGGGATCAATTAATCATTCTGAATACAGAAATTCAGTCGTTTACAGAAATCTGCGGAGCATGCGAAAGAATTAAAAACACACCCATTCCCTACTCTTACAGCGCTTTCCTTAAAAAATTCATTTTCTTTTATGTGATGACTTTACCCTTCGGATATGCTTTCACGTTAGGCTATTATGTAGTTCCGGTTGTGGTTTTCATCTTTTATGTACTTGCAAGTTTGGAGCTTATTGCTGAAGAAATCGAAGATCCGTTCGGAAATGACGAGAATGATTTGCCAACTAAGAAAATATCGGAAAATATAAAAAAACATATCGTGGAAATTCTTTAATTTTATAAGAAAATACCATGAAAAAAAGTAGTCTGCTTATACTGTCTGTCTTACTATTATCTTCCTTGTTCTTCGGCTGTAAAGAATCTTCGGAAAAACAAATCACCGAAACCAATACGTACTTCCAAAAAAGCGATGCCGCAATCCAAACCGGAGGCATCACGATGGTCCCGATCGAAACACCGAAAGGAACATTCAAAGTCTGGACAAAACGCATCGGAAATAATCCGAAAATCAAAGTTCTATTACTGAACGGCGGACCGGGCGCTACGCACGAATATTTTGAATGTTTTGAGAGTTTCCTTCCGGCTGAAGGTATTGAGTTCATTTATTATGATCAGTTAGGTTGCGGGAATTCAGAAGATCCCAAAGATGTTGCTATGTGGGATTTACCCCGATATGTGGAAGAAGTGGAGCAGGTTCGAAAAGCGCTTCACCTCGATAAAGACAACTTCTATTTGTTGGGTCATTCCTGGGGAGGAATTCTGGCCATGGAATATGCCTTGAAGTATCAAAGCAATATGAAAGGATTAATCATTTCCAATATGATGGCTGATGCTGTCGCTTATGGTAAATATGCCGATGATATTCTGGCCAAACAAATGGATCCCGCAGTTTTAAAAGAACTTAGAGATATCGAATCAAAAAGCGACTTTGCCAATCCGCGCTATATGGAATTGCTTATGCCTAATTTTTATGAGAAGCATATTTTGCGAATGCCTTCAAAAGACTGGCCGGAACCGGTACAACGTTCTTTTTCAAAAATGAACCAATCCCTTTATGTTACCATGCAAGGGCCGAGTGAATTCGGAATTTCGGGCAAACTTGAAAAATGGAACCGTCTGTCTGATCTCAAAAACATCACAATCCCAACATTGGTAATTGGCGCCCGTTATGATACGATGGATCCGAAACATATGGAAGAAATGGCAAGAACTGTTAAAAATGGAACTTACCTGTTCTGTCCAAAGGGAAGTCATATGGATTTCTACGACGATCAGGATGTTTATTTTAAAGGATTGATTTCGTTTCTTAAAAAATAACAATCTTGATATACTCACTATATTTATAAGAAAAGGTTTACTATATTTGAAAACCTAATTGTTTTCAGGTAGTACTTCCATAAAAAACATAAATTATGAAAATATTACTTTTTGGCGCATCGGGGTTAACAGGATTATCCCTGACCCAACAGGCTTTAGATAAAGGACATAATGTCACTGCCTTTGTCAGAAGGCCTGAGAATTTTCATTGGCAACATCCCAACTTAACCATTTTTAAAGGTGATGTAACTGATAAAAACGCTGTGGAATTAGCTGTTGAGGGCCATGATGCGGTTATTTGCGTGTTAGGAGCCAAATCTCCTTTTAAGAATGATCCAAAACTCGTCGATGGTATTTCAAATATTGTGAAAGCGATGGAATCAAAATCGGTAAAAAGATTTGTTTATCTCTCCTTCGTTGGCGTGGATGAAAATAAAAAAGGACTAGGATTTATAGCAAATTGGATCATGCCGATTGTTCTGCAGAAAGTAATTGAAGATCATAAAGCTAAAGAGCAAATAATCCTCAGGAGCAATTTGGACTGGACAATTGTTCGAGCTCCGAAGTTAACCAATGGAAAATATACCGGTAACTATAAAGTGGGTGAATCTATTGTCCCAAATTCACCATTCTTTATGATTTCACGAAATGATTTAGCCGAATTCATGCTGACAGCGGCTGAAGATAATCAATATAGCATGAAGAAACCCCGAATTATGTATTAATCCCATTCTCTATTTTCTAACCAAAATCACACGTTACTACAATGGCAACTAAAAAACAATTATCGCAGGAACATCAAGAGGAACTATTCAAAATACTGAAAACCCGTTTCGATAAAAACATGAATCGTCATGAAGGTCTTGAATGGAATAAAGTACAGGCAAAACTGGAAGCCAATGCTGAAAAACTATGGTCGCTCGATGAAATGGAAGAAACCGGTGGCGAACCTGATGTTGTTGGTTTTGACGAGAAAACCGGTGAATATGTTTTTTATGATTGCGCAGCTGAAAGTCCTAAAGGAAGAAGGAGTCTTTGTTATGACCGAGACGCATGGAATTCGAGAAAAGAACACAAACCTGCAAATAATGCCCTTGATGTGGCCTCTGACATGGGTATTGAAATTTTAACCGAAGAGCAATACAGAGAACTGCAACAATTTGGAAAATTTGATACAAAAACATCCAGTTGGGTAAAAACTCCTTCCAATATCCGAAAACTTGGCGGTGCCGTTTTTTGTGATTTCCGTTATGATACCGTTTTCCTTTATCACAATGGTGCGGAATCGTATTATGCTGCGAGAGGGTTTCGTGGTTCTTTAAGGGTGTAATTATTTGATTGTTTAATTATTTAACTTGCATCTATGAAACAAAAATTCCTTATCATTCTGATTCTGTTTCTTTCGTTGAAAAGTTCCGCACAAAAATCTAAAGAGGAAAATAATTTCAAATTAGAGAACAAAACATTGATTGCTGAAATATCGCAAGAGAATAAAGTTGTTTTTTGGGCAGATAAAACCATTTTGCTGAATACCATCAACAAAATGCTCAATAGTAAAGATAAAAACTTCGACGAGATCAATATCCGATTCGGAAATCATCCTCAGGAAAATTTCCGATATTATTATCTTGAATTAAAATCCAAAACTTCTAACAGGACCTTCGTAAAATGGCTAAAGAACACTAACAACCAACTGTATTATGAAGATACTGAAGAAGATAAATATTCCAATCTGAATTTTTTCGTTATATGTGAAGGAAATGAAAAATGTTTCCCAAGGTTATTTTTTGACGGAAGTAAATATTTCTGGATATGTAGAGATACGCCTGTTTGTGTAACTAAGGAAGAAGCAATAAAAAACCCTTGCTCGCAAACGACTGGAATCTTTTAATAAACTGCGAATTTATTTTTCAGGAAATGAGAATTCCGTAAACGATTTCCCATTGAATTTGCAAATAGCTTCGCCGTTCGTCACAAACAGCAATTCTCCTTGGTTGTTTTTAAATATGCCCCAAATTGCATTACCTGTAAGTCCGTCTTTGGTAGTATAGTTCGTCAACTTAGTACCGTCATATTTCCATAGTCCGGCGTCTATCGTTCCGATCCAAAGATTTCCTTCCTCATCTTCATTTAGTGCCCAAACCCGTCCAATCGTACCAAGTTTATCAACTATTTTTTTGTCTTTTAAAAAATCAGCATTGCCCAAGCCTTTCTCATTAGAAAAATTGGTTAATTTTTTTCCATCATAACGAAACAAGCCTGCCCCATTATTACCAAACCACATATTTCCAAGTTTATCCTGAAAAATAGTACGTACGGCTGCCGTATCTAAACCTTCTTCAGTTAGAAAAGTAAATGATTTTCCGTCATAACGACAAACACCTTTTTCCTGTGTTCCAAACCATACAATCCCGGATCTGTCAACAAAAGTATAATAAACACTGTAAGGTCTGTTCATATTGGTTGGATCCGGTTTATAGGTAGCAGGATGAAATGCAAAATTAGTAAACGTTGTCCCGTCATAGTAACAAATTCCGTTTTGATGATTAAAGAACAAACCGTCTTTCTTATATTGAAAAGTTCCAAAAGGTGCCTGCTTTACAGCGTCTGTGAAATCGGTAAACGATCTTCCGTCAAAATAACAAACGCCGTCACGCGTCGAAAACCATAAATTACCATTTTTATCCTTCTGAATATTGTAAACGAAATCATTGCAGAAACCCTCTTTGTTATCGATATGAAACAGGTTTTTACGCTTATCGGTAAATAGAAATACACCTTCACCATTACTTGCAAACCAATAGTTATCCTTCTCGTCCTGTAAAATGTAGTCGATATTTTTACCAAGTTTTGTTACAGCATTCCCAATAGTATACTCTTCGTTTTTGGTTCTTTGTGCTTCTTGATTTTGACCTTTACAGGTCGTCATAAATGTCAGTAAACCCGAAAATAAAATTATTTTTATAGTCATTCCTATAAATTTAATTTTTAAATAGTTAATTGCTTTTACTTTAATATTTAGTTTCACTAACATAATTTATTTAAGATTAACGGTTCGGAGTTTCATTTTTACTTTTCCATCCGGACCGTCAATAGCCATTAAATGTACTGATAAACCTTCTTCCCTCCTTTTCTTTTTCATAAATTTAGGCTTCTTATCATTCTTGTCTTTTTGAGGGTCACGCAAATAAACATCTACCAAAAGATTCGTGCCTGTTTCAAGAGCATAAACTCCGCTCAGATCAAAATTTAAAACACTGGTGTTGACTTTCATCGGACTAATGTAAACCTTTCTGTTACTGATTTTAAAATTACCATTTAAATTCTCAAAAGTTACTTTTTTGAAATTTCGCTTTGGAAATACTTTTTGCCCTACATTCTCAATGGGCTTGAAATTGATAAAGGCACCGTTCTTCAATATGAAATTAAGATTTCCGTTCAATGAATTTCTTGCTATGCCTCCTTTATCTGTGAGGATACCATTAAGATTGGTGTTAAGATCAATGATGCCGGTGATGTTTTTATAGTTAATCGTAGATGATCCGAAATTATCAAATGAATACAGCAAATCCCTGATATCCAATTTCGATACGTTCACAGTCAGATTAAAATCATCATTTTTACCGGTGCGATCAATTATTCCGTTTAGGTTGATAGTCCCATTTCCTTTGCGAATAGCCACTTTCTCGATGTTTATATTGTCACTGGACGTTTTAATCTTAGCAATCGCATTCGTTGCCGTAAATTTTTTGTACGTCAGTTTATCTATATTCAGATTAAGATCCAGATTGCTTTTATAAATTGCTTTCTCCAAGAAATCGGATCGGCTCCTTGTTTTTACTGTTTTCTTTGCTGTTCCCTGCTTATTCTGCTTTAGCATAAAATTAAACTCAGATAAATCAATTAAAGGACAATTGATATCCAGATTCAAAACAATTTCTTCAGGGTTATCATAATACAAATTCATGAAATGGCCGGCAGAGCCTTTCATGTGGAACTCGCTGTTCTGAGTTTTAAAACCAAAATCTTTGATATCGAGCTTATCCTGAGTGAATTCCATTTTTATATTGCAGTCACTGATATTGACTTTATGACCATAATTAAAATTGGCATCAGAAACATTTACATTTCCCACAATAAAAGGCTTGGAAATTCTTAAATCAACCACATCCGCTTTAAACTTAACGGAAAAATCCGCTTTCCCGCTTGTAAACTTAAACAGGTCCTTTGAAAATACGCCGTTTAATGCCACTGCATCAAAATTGGTCTTTACGGATCCGGAAGCTGTTGGTTTTTTCAGATTGAAGATCATCATGTCCTTTGTAGTAAATGGGATTCCTTTGTAATTTCCCTTAAAATCGTGCAGAAACACAGCCGAATTAGGATCACCGAAGATTCCGGTCTTCACATAGTGGTTGATAAATTCCCCTTTAAAACTACAATTGTCAATGACTTCATTTTTTGTAATCAGCTTATTGTTTTTCATGTTAGCAACCACATGAATGGAAGGATTTCCTCTTACTTTAAGATTGCCTTTAAGAGTACATCGCACATCAAAAGGCTCTGATAAATTGAATTTATCCAATTTTGTTCTGACATTGTTAGCCAACAAAGATGAAGCTTCTCTCCATTGAATCGACGGACAAAAAAGCGTTATTTTGAAAAGCGAATTGGTCTTGGAAGTTCCAAACGTAGCTTTAACTTCGAAAGGATTTCCGCCGATAATAAGTTCCTTTGAATAAGCGCCTATTTGTTTTTTTTCACTGTTGTAAACAATACCTATATTCCCTTTAATGATTTTCTTTTCAGCATAACTGCCTTTTACGGTATTAAATGTCATACTGTTTACAAAGGTTTCCAAATCAACGGTTGCTTCCCACCCTATGTCATTACGGGAAATCTGCATCTCCAGATCCGATGTTTTGAAATTGAAATTTTTCTTCTTGATTTGATTCTCAGAAATGAATGCAACTTCTTTAAAGTCAATTTCATCAATATTTACTTCTAAAGCTGATTTTTCCTTTTCCTCCTCCTTTATCTCTTTCTTGAAATCCGTAAAAACAGACACATTGCTGTATCCATTTTCATCAACATAAATATCAATAACCGCATTTTTAATGGTCAGATTATCCACCAAAATTGTTTTCGTCAAGATCGCCCAAGGTGAAACTTTCGCATAAACATTATCTGCTTTGACAAGTGTTCTTTTATGAACATCCCACAAGCTGTCTTTTACAATTACATCTTTGATTTGAATGGTTAAGCTTGGAAATCCCTGAAATAAAGACACTTCCAAATCTCCTATTTTCATTTCTCCACTACTCTTCTCATTGATTAATTTGGTAAGATTGCTTTTGATTTTATCTTCATTAGCGGAAAGATAAATGTCTAATCCTAAGTAGGCCAGAGAAAACAAAAGTAGCAGTACGCCAAACCCTTTTAGCAGCATAAAAAGAACCTTATTCCTTTTAATCTTACTATATAAACCTTCTTTTGTTTCCAAAATGTAAGTGTTTACACAAATTTAAGAATTAATTGAGTCATAAAGCTTTAATTTTAGGGATAATTGCCTTTCATTTTGTAGCAAAAAATAGCAGACAATTACTATCTTTGCAACCTTATAAAAACGATACAGAAATGCGCATATCCTACAATTGGTTAAAACAATTCATAAAATTAGACTGGAACTCGGAAGATACTTCTGCACTTCTTACTGACTTAGGTCTGGAAGTGGAAAGTGTAGACAAATACGAAAGCCTTAAAGGCGGACTGGAAGGTGTTGTGGTTGGTCACGTGCTGACATGCATCCCACATCCGAATGCAGATAAATTAAGAATTACCACTGTTGATCTGGGCGATGGAAATCCGCCGGTTCAGATTGTATGTGGTGCGCCGAATGTAGCTGCAGGACAGAAAGTCCCGGTGGCGACTATCGGAACAAAATTGTATGACCAGGAAGGAAACGCTTTTGAAATCAAAAAAGGAAAAATCCGCGGAGAAGAAAGTCACGGAATGATTTGTGCCGAAGACGAATTAGGTCTTGGCGAATCGCATGACGGGATTATGATTCTTGCAGAAAATCTTGTGCCGGGAACTCCTGCTTCTAAAGTTTTCAATATCGAAACGGATGAGGTTTTTGAAATCGGATTGACACCAAACCGTGCCGATGCAATGAGCCACTTAGGTGTTGCCAGAGATTTGCGTGCAGGATTAGTCCAGAAAGGAATTAATCATTCTGAACTGATGACGCCTTCTGTAAGTAAATTTAAAGTTGAAAAGCGTACACTGAAAATTGACATAAAAGTTGAGGATACAAAACTGGCTCCGAGATATTGCGGAGTTACCATTTCCGGAATTACGGTTAAACCGTCTCCGTCTTGGTTACAAAACCGTTTAAAAGCCATCGGATTGGCTCCGAAAAATAACGTTGTTGATGTTACCAATTATGTTTTGCATGAATTGGGACAACCGTTGCACGCTTTTGACGCTGCTAAAATCAGAGGAAATAAAGTGATTGTAAAAACACTTCCCGCCGGCACAAAATTCACCACTCTTGATGAAGTTGAAAGAATTCTTCACGAAGAAGATTTGATGATTTGTGACGAAAGCGGACCAATGTGCATTGCAGGTGTTTTTGGAGGAAAAAATTCTGGCGTTACTGAAAACACAACAGCAATTTTCCTTGAAAGTGCCTATTTCAATCCGGTTTCGATTAGAAAAACTGCTAAAAGACATACATTAAGCACAGATGCTTCTTTCCGTTTCGAGAGAGGAATCGATCCTACCATTACGGAATATGCGATGAAACGTGCTGCTCTTTTAATTCAGGAAGTTGCAGGTGGTGAAATCACGTCGGACCCTATAGATATTTATCAGAAAAAAATTGAGGATTTCCCTATAGTGCTGAATTTTGCGAATGTAAATAAAATTATCGGACAGGAAATTCCGAAAGAAACCATCAAGAAAATATTAGTTTCTTTAGATATCAAGGTAAACAGTGTTTCTGACGCCGGTTTAGGATTGACAGTACCTGCTTACCGTGTGGATGTACAACGTGAAATCGACGTAATTGAAGAAATTTTGCGCGTTTACGGCTACAATAACATCAACTTTACAACTAAGTTGAATGCTTCAATTTCGAATTCATCACGTACTGAAGATTATAAAGTACAAAATGTAATCGCAAATCAATTAGCGTCACAGGGATTCAATGAAATGATGGCGAACTCGCTGACATCTCCTCAGTACGTTAGTTTATCTGAGAAATTGAGAGAAGAGTTTAATGTGATGATGCTGAATCCGTTGAGCAATGATTTGTCTGCTATGCGCCAGTCGTTGTTATTCAGTGGTTTAGAAGCAGTTTCTTATAATATCAACAGAAGAAAATCGGATCTTAAATTATTTGAATTCGGAAAATCGTATCATAAAATGCCTTCGGGTTACACAGAAATAAAGCATTTGACTTTGTTCGTAACCGGAAACCGTTTGATGGAGAGCTGGACAACCGCTGAAAAACCATCTGATTTCTTCCTTTTCAAAGGATATATAACAGCAATATTGTCCCGTTTGGGAATTGAAAAAACTACGACGCAGCCTTTAGAAAATGATGTTTTTGCAGAAGGTATTGCGCTTACGGTGGGTAAAGAAACGATTGTTGAATTCGGAACCGTTAAAAAATCGATTTTAAAACACTTCGACATCAAACAGGAAGTTTTATTTGCCGATTTCAACTGGGGTGAAGTTTTAAAACTTGTTTCGAACAAAATCAAATTTGTTGAAATTCCGAAATACCCTGAAGTACGAAGAGATTTGGCTTTGTTGATCGACAGTAACGTTCAGTTCGAACAAATCTATTCCATTGCAAAACAAACCGAAAAAGGATTGTTGAAAGATGTGAATTTATTCGACGTTTATGAAGGAAACAAACTACCTGAAGGAAAGAAATCCTATGCGGTGAGTTTCACGCTTCAGGACACTTCAAAAACGCTTACGGATGCTCAAATCGATAAAATCATGAGTAAACTGCAGCAGAATTTCGAAAAAGAAGTTGGCGCAACCTTACGATAATCATTACTATCAAAATACTTCAAAATCCTGTAAGACATTGTTTTACAGGATTTTTTGTTTCTTAAAATTATCGCAACGACTTGATTATCAACTCATAAATCCCTAACTTAGAGTAAGTTTTGAAACAATCATGAGATGTTACTCAAAAGAACAAATATTCATGAAAAACTGATTTTAAGCAGAAAACAATCAGGTGAAATTGCAGATCAGATTGCATCTGTAAGGGAGATTTTGGCTAAAGAGGAACTACTGCGCCAATCGATCCGAAAACGATTAAAATCCCACTCGCCTACTTCAGAGAATGATTTCGTTTTTGACCTTTTGGAAACTGAGAATATTTTCCACATTGATCAGATAAAAGCAACCTGCATTGATTACCGCTTGCGATTTTTAGACAGTGAATTGTATAAAATTCCGTTTCCGGAAGAAGTGGTGACCAAAATCAAATATCTTGAAAAAGCGCATGACACCCAATTGAGTGGCTTTAAATTAATGGCACCATCTAAAGTCTTTCAGTTGAAGAAATACAACGACCCGATTTTATTTGCTCCCATCGGAAACGACTATTACTATCTGATCCATAAATGGGGCGATGATTTACAACCCATGAGAAAATGGCTCGTATTGCCTTTTAGAAATTTAGGAACATTGCTATTTACGATTCTACTGATTAGTTTGATCTGTTGCTTTATGGTACCGGAGAACTTTTACGGTAAAGCGGAAACTTCTACCATGCGATTGATTTCTTTTCTCTTCATATTTAAGTATTGGTGCGCAATCGCAATTTACCTTTTCGTCTGGAGAGGAAAAAACTTCAATTCCGCCATTTGGAACAGCAATTTTGGCGGATAAAAAATCCCGACCACAACCTGCAATCGGGATTTTAAAATATAAAAAATCTAAGTTACTGTTTGATAAACTTCGTATTCGATGTTCCTTTATCCGAATTGACCTTGATGAAATAATTTCCGGAAGACAGAGTAGAAACATCCACTTTTGAAATATCCTCCGCATTCGGAACCACCAACACCAATTGTCCCAATTGATTGTAGATACTTACAGAATTCAATTTGATTTTCTGATAGGTTTCAATATTCAAAACATCTTTCACCGGATTTGGATATACGATAAAATAATCCGAAAAGCTGAAATCCTGAGCTTTTAGCGCCTCAATGGTTGTTGTTGCCGTATTGGTTACGATCGGGAAATTATAATCAAAGTATATACTGGCTGAATTACTGAACGTATCTCCGTTAGTCAGCGTAGGTTTCGTTTTGATTTTAAAAACAACATACCCATCATTATTGGCATCATCAAAAGGAAGGTTAACGTTTTCGAAGATGAATTCCACTTTATTTTCCTTGATGCTCGTATAAAAATCATGACTTCCTTTTACCGGAACCAAAGAGCTTACATCGAATTTTGCCGTATCAATCATATCTTTCACCACAATATTCTGAGCCTGATAAGTCCCGGTATTTTCGAAACGGATCATGTAATGGACATAATCCCCTACTTTGTCCGGGGAAATCGTTGCGCCTTCCAGACAGATTTTATCATTTGGATCCATTGAATTAACCACTGTCTGATTTAATTCAAAAGTATTATCTTCAGGAGTTTCATCAACCATTGGTGAAGAGATGGTTACCAGGTAATTCAACACATCGCCGGCATTTACCGGAGGTGTATCCGTTGGAGAATTAATTCCTGTTGAGAGGTATATTGCTCTGCTTTCAAGCGGTTTCAAATCCGTAAAGTTCAATGGCATACTGCCTATATTTGATGTTTCGTCAAAAAATATGGTAACCGTTCCGGATTGCGTATAATTTCCCTTATTTTTAAAAAGAACGATATATTGGGCAGAAAAACCGGGAACCGCTGCAGATGTAGGAATCATTGAAACTTCCAGATCATGATGGATACCATTTGGCGTATAGCAGAATGGTATGTTAAACGGACTTGACTGCGCCGGAAATGTAAAGGTTACTGCTGATGGTGATACATTGAAGTAAGCCGGATTTTCTAAAACCGGAGTGATTGTATACGTCCCTGCTTCTAATGAAAGATTATACTCCCCTGAAGCGTCACCAATGATTGTATTGGTCGTTGCACTATTTGCAATTGAAAATTTGGGATTGGCAAGTTCCATATCTGCTGCGTCACAGCCGTTGGCATTGAAATCAATTTTGTTATTTCCATGAATGGTATAAACTGTACCACCAGGGACGAATGAACAATAACTGTTTATGTTACAATTGGCAATATCACTCATGTTGACTGCCATCTCAACATCTGATAACTGAAAATCGTCGACACAAATAAATGCAAGTCCGGTGTTACCAAAAACTTCCAGTTCTTCGGCACTGCCATTTTTAATAAACAGCGAGGTTAGCTGATTGCCCGAAACATGTAGCACCGTTAAATTATGCAGGCTGTTAGCATCGAATGTAGTCAGTAAATTGTTTTCAATGTGCAGAACCTCCAGATTTGGAAAATCTGCTGCATTTAATGCTGTTAATTGATTATTGGAACAATGTAGTTCGCGCAGATTGGTGATTCCGTTTAAATCTAAAGATGTTAAGAAATTATTGGAACAACGCAGTTTCTGAAGATTTGTTAAACCGCCGATATTTAATACAGACAACAGATTTCCTCTGCAATTCAGGGATTGTAAATTAGTGAAACTTAAGATACCGTCCAGAGAAGCAATACCGGAAAGTTTTACATCTAAAGAACTTACCTGTTCTGCTTCGGATTGTTGAATTTCGGCATCGTTGTTTGCGTCGATGGCAAAATACTCGCCGGCCAGATTTTTAGCAATCAGATTTGAGGCATTGGATGCTAATAGCGTTGCTTTAAAACTGGCATCGGGTATGGCAACAACATCGGGATTACCAGACGTACAAAGCGCATCAACTACGCAAGTGACGTAACCGTAAGAAGTTGCCTGTGCCTGAACACTGGCAATCTGTGAAGCATCTGCACAAATATAGGTCAGACCCGGATTATCAGCAAATTCCAAATTTCCTTCATTGACCCCGTTTTTGATATATAGAGACGTTAATTGATTACCCGAACAGTTCAGATTCTGAAGACTGGATATCGCATTTACATTTAGGGTAGTCAGAAGATTATTTGTAATTTCCAGAGTGACAAGACTAGGCAAACCGTTTAAATTTAAGGACGTCAACTGATTTTGCGAACAATGGATTTGTTGTAATCCCACGTTATCTGAGCAATCCAATTCCTGTAAATGGGTTAATCCGGTCACATCAACGGCGGAAAGTACTGAATTTCCTGAGCAAACCAACGATTCGAGATTGGTCAAAGTGCTAACATTCAGCGTTGGCAGATTATTGAGTCGGCAATTTAATGTTTGCAGATTGGTCAAACCGCTTACATTTAAGCTTGATAATCCATTAAATAGACATATCAAAATCCTTAAATTGTTCAAACCGCTCACATTTAATGAACCGCCGAACTGATTCCCTGTTCCGGCAGTAATTAACTCTTGCAAATTTGTTAAACCTGTGAGATTGATCGATGCTAACTGATTTAATGAACAATCTAATTTAATAAGGCTCGCTAAACCATTTAGATTTAAAGAGATTAACTGATTATTTGCGCAATTTAATTCCTGCAGATTGGTAAAACTCAGAATCCCTTCCAAAGAAGTTATAAATGGGTTGGATGGGGAGGAGAAATCGTGTTGAACGTCTAGATAACTTACTTGCATTGCTTCGGAGATTTGAATCTCGGAATCGTTATTGGCATCTATCTTAAAAAAAATCCCACTTAGATCTTTGGCTATAGAATTACTTGGATCTGCTTCCAGTAATTTAGCTTTAAAATTCGCATCGGGGAAAACAACAACTTGTGATGAAACACATAAACATGTAAAAAGGGCGGCGAATAAATAGTATAACTTTCTCATATTCAATAAATTAAAAAGCAAAATTACTTAAAATAGCCCGATAAACCCTGCGATTGTGCTGTCCGTTGACCTTGGAATTAGGGACATTGTCGAGAAAACAAAAATCCCGACTACAAACTGCAATCGGGATTTTTAAAGTATGAAAATTGTAACTTATTGTTTGATAAACTTGGTATTTGATGTTCCTTTATCCGAATTGATTTTGATGAAATAATTTCCTGAGGATAAATTAGAAACATCAACCGATTTTGTTTGATTCGCATTGGGAATTACCAATACCAATTGTCCCAACTGATTATAGATATTGATGGAACTTAATTCGATAGTTTGCTTGGTTTCTATGTTTAAAACGTCTTTCACCGGATTCGGGTACAGCATAAAATAGCTTGAGAAACTAAAATCCTGATTGCTCAACGCAGCAATGGTAGTTGTAGCGGTATTGGTTACAATCGGGAAGTTATAATCGAAATAGATACTCGCTGAATTGCTGAATGTATTTCCTGCCGTTAATGTTGGTTTCGTTTTGATTTTAAACGCTACATACCCATCGTTATTGGCATTATCAAAAGGTAAATTGATGTTCTCGAAAATGAATTCCACTTTATTGCCTGAAGTTATATTGGTTACAAATGAATGGCTTCCTTTAATCGGCACTAAAGAATTGATATCAAACTTGTTCGTATCGATCATGTCTTTTACCACGATGTTTTGTGCATTGGCAGTACCATTATTTTCAAATCGGATCATGTAATGCACGTACTTCCCTACTTCACTTGGTGCAATTGTTGCGCCTTCCAGACAGGTTTTGTCGTTTGGATCGTACGAGTTGACTACAGTTTGATTAAACGCAAATATATTATCAGTCGGTGTTTCATCAGTAGCTGCAGAAGTAATTGTAGCAGTATAGTTTAAAATATCTCCGCTATTTACCGCCGGTGATTCCATTGGAGAGTTTAAGTTTAACGTTAAAGCGATTACCTTGGTCTCAAAGAGTTGTAAATTGATAAAATTCCAAGATAAATTATTAACGGCTTGGTTTGACACAACAGGATTTGCTGAAACAAGATCCAAAACTGCATCATTAAACGTTAAGTTAACCGAGCCTGTTTGAGCTTGATTACCTTTGTTTCTGTAAATTATTCTATATAAAGCATCCGATCCAGGTATTGCAGAATTAGCTGGCAATATAGAAACCTCTAAATCAGGATGAACCCCATTTGCAGATACGCAGAAAAATTGATTAAATGGACTTAATTGTGTTGGAAAAGAGACAGTGACAGTTGATGGCGAAACACTAAAATAGGTTGGATTTTCAAATACAGGAGTAATAGTGTGAGTTCCTGCCTGAACCGGGATTGAATAATTTCCAGTAGTATTTGAAATCATACTTTCTGAATTTGTGCCGTCTGTAATGTTGAATTTTAAATTTGGAAAATCTGAATCGAAAGCGTCGCAACCATTGTTCGTAGCATCAAATTTATTATTTCCCTGAATAGTGTAAAAAGTCCCCCCTGGAACAAAGGAACAATAAGAGTTTAAATTACAATTGGTATAACCATACTGAATTATCAAATTTTGAATAGAAGTAAACTGGCTTTCATCAGCACAGATATACTGCAAATTCGGATTGTCTGAAAATTGCAATTCTTCATTTCTTGAATTTTTTATATATAGAGAGCTAAGCTGATTATTACTGCAATCTAAAAAGTTCAGTCTATTATTAGAATTTAAATTAAGGGTAGAAAGCTGATTATTTCCACATGTAAGATACCTCAAATTGATGTTTTCAGACAAATCTATATTACTTATTAAATTATTTGAAAAAGAAAAAATATCTAAAACTACACTATTGCTAACATCAATGTTTGTTAAAAAATTAAATCCACAATTCAACGTGTCCAATAAGGAATTCTGACTTACATCTAAGAATGTTAATTGATTGTCCGAACAATTTACACTATTTAAAAGAACATTGTTGGTAAGATTAAGAATCACTAAATCATTGTAACTACAGTTTAATTCTTCTAATTGGGTATTTGTATTTAAATTGATGGAACTAATATTATTATTTTCAAAAGATAAAATTTTCAGTAAAGTATTAGTAGTCAAATTTAGGTTTGAAATTTGATTAAGACCACAAGCTAGTCTTAGTAACAAAGTATTATTAGTAAGATTCAATGATGTCAATTGATTTTCACTACAAACAAAATATTTAAGATTAATTAAATCAGCTGTATTAATATTTACAAGCAAATTACCACTAATATAGAAATCAGTCAAATTTGCCAAACCACTAACATCTATGGTAGGTAGTACATTTCCAGAACAATTTAAATATTTTAAATTCGTTGCTCCTTTAAGTGATAATGTTGATAAACTATTATTAAAACATTCAAGTCTTTCCAGATTAAACAAACCACCAACATTTAAAGTTGTCAATTGATTTTGATAACACTGGATATACTTTAAATTTAACAATCCACTGACATTTAAATTCAACAATTGATTGCTCTGGCATTCTAAATTTTGAAGGCTGCTTAAACCGCTGATGTTAACAGAACCCAGCCGATTATTATTACAAATTAAATTTTGTAATTGCAATAAACCTGATACATTTAAAGATGTCAATTGACTTTGACAGCAATTTAAATATTTTAAATTTGTAACACCTGAAACATCTAATGTTACTAATGGATTGCTGTAACAGGTAACCGATTGAAGATTTAACAGTCCGTTTAAGTTCAGTGAAGTCAAGTTATTTTGAACACAATTTAGCGAAGCGATATTACTAAAGCTTAAAATACCTTCAAAAGAGGTTGCTTGTGTATTGATTATATACAAATCTTTTACGTTTAAAGCCTCACTTACCTGAATTTCTCCATCATTGTTGGCATCGATTTTAAAATAATTTCCGCTTAAATTCTTGGCAATAATATTAGAAGGACTTGCTTCTAATAGTTTCGCCTTAAAATTAGCATCCGGAAAGTTAATAATCTGTGCCTGAGAAAATCCTATAAAGCAAAACAGCAGAAGAAAAGAATATAGATTTTTCATAAAAGTAATTTAGTCACGTAAAATTATTGAAAGAAAAGACTTAAAAAGTATTTTTCTTACGAATTTTTGTGATATTTCCAAAATAAAACCAATTCATGTAAGGAAATTACAACTTATTCCTCTGTGTAATAAATGGCGTTCCTAACATACTTTAATACGTCACCCAACGTATTAAAACTGGTTCCTGACATACTTTAATACGTCACCCAACGTATTAAAACTGGTTCCTGACATATTTTAATACGTCACCCTACGTATTAAAAGTTGTTCCTGACCTATTTTAATACGTTACCCAACGTATTAAAAGTGGTTCTCAACGTATTTTAATACGTCACCCTACGTATTAAAACTGGCTCTCAATGTATTTTAATACGTCACCCAACGTATTAAAAGTGGTTCCTGACGTATTTTAATACATCACCCAACGTATTAAAAGTGATTACAAACGTATTTTAATACGTCACCCAACGTATTAAAAGTGGTTCCTGACGTATTTTAATATGTTACCCAACGTATTAGAAGTGGTTACAAACGTATTTTAATACGACATAAAAAAAATCCCAACCATTACCGGTTGGGATTTTAAATTTATTTGAATCTAAAAGATTACTCTCCTTTATCCATTTTAGCTTTCAATTCAGCTAAAGCGTCTAAATCACCTAAAGTGGTTTTTTCAGCCTGAGTAGAAGTTGATTGTGTAGACTCAGAAGCTTTCACGTTTTTCTCTTCTTCTTCACGGAAGATAGCAGTGTGAGAAGCAACTACTCTTTTGAATTCTTTGTTGAACTCAATTACTTTGAAGTCTGCAGTTTCACCTTTTTTCAATTTCTTACCGTCTTCTTTTTCTAAGTGACGAGTAGGAATGAAAGCAACGATATCGTCACCGAATTCTACAGTAGCACCTTTGTCAACGATTTCAGAGATAGTTCCGTTATGAACAGTTCCAACTGCGAAAGCATCTTCGTATTTATCCCAAGGGTTAGCAGTAGTTTGTTTGTGACCTAAAGATAATTTACGTCCTTCTACGTCTAATTCTAATACGATAACATCTAATTTGTCACCTACGTTAACGAATTCAGATGGGTGTTTGATTTTCTTAGTCCAAGAAAGGTCAGAGATATATACTAAACCGTCGATTCCTTCTTCTAACTCAACGAAAATTCCGAAGTTAGTAAAGTTTCTAACGATACCAGTGTGTTTAGAACCTACAGGGTATTTAGAAGTAATATCAGTCCAAGGATCTTGAGATAATTGTTTGATACCTAAAGACATTTTACGGTCTTCTCTGTCTAAAGTTAAGATAACTGCCTCAACAGTATCACCAACTTTTACGAAATCCTGAGCACTTCTTAAGTGAGTTGACCAAGACATTTCAGAAACGTGGATCAAACCTTCTACTCCTTCAGCAACTTCGATAAATGCACCATAATCAGCGATTACAACTACTTTACCTTTAACTTTATCACCAACTTGTAAGTTAGCATCTAAAGCGTCCCATGGGTGAGCGTGTAATTGTTTTAAACCTAATTGGATTCTTGTTTTCTCATCATCGAAATCAAGGATTACCACGTTAAGTTTCTGGTCTAATTCAAGAACTTCAGATGGGTGGTTGATTCTTGACCAAGATAAGTCAGTGATGTGGATTAATCCGTCTACACCTCCTAAGTCAATGAACACACCGTAAGAAGTAATGTTTTTAACAACACCTTCTAATACTTGTCCTTTTTCTAATTGACCGATGATTTCTTTTTTCTGTACTTCAATATCAGCTTCGATAAGCGCTTTGTGAGAAACAACAACGTTTTTGAACTCATGGTTGATTTTCACAACTTTGAACTCCATAGTTTTGTTTACATATTGATCGTAATCACGGATAGGTTTAACATCGATTTGAGAACCTGGTAAGAAAGCCTCAATACCAAATACGTCAACGATCATACCACCTTTAGTTCTGCATTTTACGAAACCGTTAACGATTTCTCCAGACTCATTAGCAGCGATAACTCTATCCCAAGCTTTGATTGTACGTGCTTTTCTGTGAGATAATACTAACTGACCTGATTTGTCCTCACGAACGTCGATTAATACTTCTACTTTGTCTCCAACTTTCAAGTTCGGGTTGTAACGGAACTCGTTTAAAGAGATAACACCTTCAGATTTAGCGTTGATGTCAACGATTGCGTCTCTTTCAGTGATTCTAACAACTACACCTTCTACTACTTCTTCAGCATCTGTAGAGATGAACGTTTTAGCTACTAATTCTTCGAATTCCAGTAAGTTTTTTTGATCTACTGCATCAATACCTTCTTCGAAGTTGTGCCAGTTAAAATTCGCTAAAAACTCTTCTTGTGTTTTGTTTACTTCAGACATGTCTGATAAAAAATTTGTATGCCGTGCCTCTTGAGTTTCTTAATGTGATAGAAAACAACAGCAGTGTTTTACATAAATAGTTGATACCTAAAGGAAACTCTTATCCACCAAAAGGTGCGCAAAATTAACAATAATTATTTAATTACCAAAGTTTTATTGAGTGATTGTCAGACAGCTTAGATTATCGTGCTGATAAATTAGATAAACTGCATCAATAACCGAATTACCAAACGGTTAGAACTAAAACCCGTGAAATCTAAGTCGTTTTAAAATCAAGTTCAAACCAGGAAGGCTGAAAGGGAGCGAATGGCTCGGGCATTTTTGGAAACGCAATTCCCGCTTTCAGTCGCACACGGTGCTTCCTCCAAACACATAGTGTTCATTGAACACCAAAACAAATAAGCTACCGTGAAATAATCGGGGCTACGAGATAAACGTCCTGATTATCAGTAAACAAAAAACCCGATGTAGTTCATCGGGTTACTGTATATATTAATGTGTTACGCTTTCCACGTCTTTAGGATTGTGCTTGTGCTTGAACAACACTGCAAACGCAATTGCAATTATCAAAGCATAACCCGCAAAAGCTATCCAGATATTATGCCAGTCTCTTTGGCCGTTCACCGTAAAATAAGTATCGATAACATAACCACTGATGATTCCGCCGAAAAACGCACCGAAACCGTTCGACATCATCATGAATAATCCCTGAGCAGAAGAACGAATCTTGGAATCCGTTGTAGTTTCCACAAATAATGATCCGGAGATATTAAAGAAGTCAAATGCCATTCCGTAAACAATACACGATAATATGATCATCCATAATCCTCCCGCAGGATCGCCGTATGCAAATAGTCCGAAACGCAATACCCACGCCAGCATACTCATCAGCATCACATTTTTAATTCCGAAACGTTTAAGGAAAAATGGAATCGCCAAAATAAATAAGGTTTCAGAAATCTGGGAAATCGACATGATGATCGTGGAATATCTTACCACGAAAGAATCAGCATATTGAGGGATTTTTTCAAATTCAGATAAATACGTGTCTCCATACATATTTGTTAACTGCAATGCTCCTCCTAAGAACATCGAGAAAATGAAAAACAAGGCCATTTTATAATTCGCGAAAAGCTTGAAAGCATTCAGTCCCAATGACTGCATTAATGACGAATCTTTTGATGTTTTATTCTGAGGAACGCAAGCCGGCAATGTAAAGGAATAAATTCCCAAAACCACCGCAGCTAAAGCCGAAATATAAAACATATTTACTGAAGCTTTGTTTCCGGTTAAATTAGTGATCCACATGGCTACGATAAAACCAACAGTACCCCAAACACGGATCGGTGGAAAAACTTTTACGACATCAAAATTATTATTCTTAAGAATCGTATATCCGATTGAATTTGACAAAGAAATCGTTGGCATATAACACAGCATCGCGGCAAAAATCACCCAGTAAAAAGTCATCGGATCATTCACCTGAGGTAAATACGCTATAGCTAAACCTCCTAAAATATGTAATATACCATACAGTCTTTCGGCGTTAACCCAACGGTCGGCAATAATTCCCGTTAAGGCCGGCATTAAAATAGAGGAAAGTCCCAATGTCGAAAAGATAGCTCCAAACTCGGCACCGCTCCATTGTTTTGTTCCGAACCAATAATTCCCAACAGTAATCAGCCACGCTCCCCAAACAAAGAATTGGAGGAAACTCATTAAAACAAGGCGGTTTTTCATATTCATAGCTTCTCTTTTGTGATATTAGGTTCTTAATTTTTTAAAAAGCCGGTAAATCTAACACTAAAAACAAAAAATCCAAAATAATTTAAACCATTCTCGTAGTTCAAATCATTTTGGATCAATTTATAAGTCGTTGTTACGCTGTAACAATATCTTCAACTAAATTTAAAACCAACTGAAACTGTTCTTTCCTTGTCATTGCAGAATTATCAATTTCAACTGCATCAGCAGCTTTTACCAGAGGGGAGTCTTCACGATGAGTATCAATATAATCCCGTTCGTTTACATTTTCCAAAACATCCTGAAATGTAACTTTCTGCCCTAACTCAAGAAGTTCGTCATAACGTCTTTGTGCTCTTGTTTCAGGGCTGGCGGTCATGAAGATCTTCAATTCGGCATGGGGAAACACAACCGTTCCGATATCTCTTCCGTCCATAACTATCGCCTTGTTCTTTCCCATTTTCTGCTGTTGCTCGACCAATTTGGCTCTGACTTCCGAAATTTCAGCAATTTTACTTACCAGACGGGAAACATCCAACGTTCTGATATCCGTTTCAACATTTTTACCATTTAGAAACATTTCGGCAAAACCCAAGTCCGGGTTAAATTCAAAATGTAAATGCAGGTCCGGCAGACTCTCAACCAGTTTAATTCTGTCCAAATGATCTTCGGATACATAATGATGCTGCATGGCAAAAACGGTCACAGCACGATACATCGCGCCGGTATCGACATAAACATAACCCAGTTTCTTTGCCAATTGTTTAGCAAGGGTACTTTTTCCGGTCGACGAAAATCCGTCTATAGCTATGGTAATTTTTTTCAAAATCTAATCGTTATTGTAAATTTATAGTTAACCCGAATAAGCTCATATTAGCCGCCACAGTATATCTTGAATACGAATAGTCAAATTTAACTTTATTGAATCGCAATCCAAAACCTACAGAGATTCCCGAAAAGTTTCGTTGATCAACAATTTTCAACTCTTCGCCTCTTCTGAAATTATAACTCAATCTTATATTAAATGCTTTTTTCGGAAACAGTTCTGCTCCAAAAATCACGTGTCGGAAAGCATTGCTGAAAAAAGTCACTTTCTCTTCTTTAGCCTCACCGTCAATCGTTTCTTCTGCCCTGTTCGGATTACTGAAAGCGATATTCCATTGTTGAAGATTTTCTAAAGTCAGATGCCATCTAAGCGGCACATTTTCCAATTCCTGCGAAATTCCGGCAATTATTTCCATCGGCAGTTTCTCCCTGTCTCCGGCGTAAGTCGTGATTTGTGTTCCGACATTCCGTACTACAAGCCCAATGTTGATATCATTTTTATCGTCAACATAAACACCACCGATATCTGCAGCGACACCAAACGAACTGTAACTCTCCAACGTCGAAGAAATCAGTTTGACATTTGCACCTACGTAAATTGGCGTCCATGGAATATTATAGGCATATCCTCCGGAAAGCGCAATTTCACTGCCTGTAAAGTCACTTGTTTTTTCTCCGTTTTCGTCATATCCTTCAAACTGACCGTAATTTACATAATTTACGCCAACATGCAATGTCTGCACGTGACGATCCCAGGTATAAGCATACGCACCCGTACCATAAGCTACTTCTCCAAAATAACTACCATAATTTAATGAAAGATGATTATCCATTTCAGCATTAATGGTTGCCGGATTATAGATTCCCTGGTTTACATCCTGATCGTAAATGGTAACGGTTTTCCCTCCTAAGGCAGCCTGTCTTGGCGAAGTCACTAAACTCAGAAACTGATAAGTATATTTTCCACCTATCTGACTGTAACTCACAGTGCAAATCAGCAGTAAAAAGAAAGTCAGAAGTTTCTTGTACATTTATTGGTTCTCGTTTCTGGATGAATAACGCAATTGCGAAGATAAAATTATAAACGGGATTACACAAAAAAAGAAATTCCAACTTATTCTAAATTGGAATTTCCGCTTTGCAGTTTATAACTTTTTAGGGTTTTTCACTTTCTGATTTGTTATCGCGATATTCAGAACTTCTTCCATCGTATCGACATAATGGAATGTCAGTCCCTCAATGTATTCCGGTTTGATTTCATCAATGTCAAATTTGTTTTCCTGACAAAGGATAATTTCTTTAATATTAGCTCGTTTCGCAGCCAGGATCTTTTCTTTGATCCCTCCTACCGGCAATACTTTTCCTCGAAGTGTAATTTCCCCTGTCATTGCCAGGCTTTTCTTCACTCGCCTTTGCGTAAAGCTGGAAACCAAAGAGGTCAACATCGCCACACCGGCACTTGGTCCGTCTTTCGGAGTAGCACCTTCAGGTACGTGAATGTGAATATTGTATTTCTCCAAAACTTCAGAATTGATGCCTAATTTTTCAGCATTGGATTTAATGTACTCCAAAGCAATTGTTACGGATTCCTTCATAACCGTACCTAAGTTCCCGGTCATGGTCATCCCTCCTTTTCCTTTTGAAATGATGGATTCGATAAATAGGATATCGCCCCCAACACTGGTCCAAGCCAAACCTGTAACTACACCGGCCGTTTCATTATTTTCATATTTATCGCGCTCTAAACGTGGCGCTCCTAACACTTTAATGATATCTTCATCAGTTACTTTTATATTGTATTCTTCTTCCAAAGCAATGCTTTTAGCCGCGTTTCTGACTACCGATGCGATTTTTTTCTCAAGGGAACGAACCCCTGATTCTCTGGTATAGCCTACAACAATTTTTTCAAGTTGTTTTTTGCCGATCTGCAGGTTTTTTGAGGTTAAACCATGCTCTTTTAATTGTTTTGGCAACAAATGTTGTTTGGCAATCTCGATTTTCTCTTCAATGGTATAACCGGTCATATTAATAACTTCCATTCGGTCACGCAAAGCAGGTTGAATACTTGTCATACTGTTTGAAGTTGCAATGAACATCACTTTAGACAAATCGAAGCCCATTTCAAGGAAATTATCGTAGAAATCCGAGTTTTGTTCAGGATCCAATACTTCCAATAATGCTGATGACGGATCTCCGTTGAAACTGCTTGATAATTTATCGATCTCATCCAAAACGAATACCGGATTGGAAGTACCGGCTTTCTTCAGACTCTGAATGATTCGCCCTGGCATTGCTCCAATGTAAGTTTTTCTGTGACCTCTGATTTCAGCTTCATCGCGTAAACCTCCCAATGAAATACGCACATATTGCCTGCCCAAGGCTTCAGCAATTGACTTTCCGATAGACGTTTTTCCGACTCCCGGAGGCCCATACAAACAAAGAATCGGCGATTTCATGTCGTTACGTAATTTCAAAACAGCAAGATGTTCGATGATACGTTTTTTAACATCGTCTAAACCAAAATGATCCCGATCTAGTATTTTCTGAGCATTTTTTAAATCGAATTTATCAGCAGAGTATTCATTCCATGGTAATTCCAGAAACAATTCCAGATAATTTCGCTGGATGCCAAAATCCGGACTCTGTGGATTCATTCGCTGTAATTTTGAAATTTCCTTATCAAAATGTTTTGCTACTTTCTCTTCCCACTTTTTTGTTTTGGCTTTACTGCGCATTTCTTCAATTTCCTGATCGTGCGAAACACCACCCAATTCTTCCTGAATGGTTTTCATCTGTTGATGAAGGAAATATTCACGCTGCTGCTGATCTAAATCGAATCGTACTTTTGACTGAATATCATTTTTCAATTCCAGCTTCTGAAATTCAATATTCATATAGCGTAATGTCTCTAATGCTCTGTCTTTTAAATTATTAACAGACAGTAATTCTTGTTTTTCTTCAACTGAAAGATTCATGTTGGAAGAAACAAAATTGATCAGAAACGGATCGCTCTCTATATTTTTTATCGCAAACGTAGCTTCGGTCGGAATATTTGGACTTTCCTTAATAATCTCAATAGCCAGTTCCTTGATGGAATCTATTATGGCAGTAAATTCTTTATCCTTACTTTTAGGACGAATTTCTTCAACTTCTTTAACTTTAGCTTTAAGATAAGGTTCGTCAGTTGTAATGGAATCGATTTCAAAACGTTTTTTACCCTGCAAAATAACCGTTGTATTTCCGTCAGGCAGTTTTAAAACACGAAGAATCTTTGCAACAGTTCCCACCGAATGTATATCCGCAACCGTAGGCTCTTCTACATTTTCATCCCTCTGAGCAACAACACCAATGATTTTATCACCCATATTGGCATCATTGATAAGTTTAATGGATTTGTCTCTTCCGGCAGTAATTGGAATTACAACCCCCGGAAACAGTACAGTATTTCGCAAAGGTAATATCGGCAATTCACCGGGAAGGGTTTCATTATTCATCTCTTCTTCATCTTCGGGAGTTAACAACGGAATTAATTCTGCATCCGTGTCGATTTCCTGAAGTGACAGATTGTCAAGCGTAAGTATTTTTTGATGTGGCATAATATTTTTAGGACTTTTTGTCATTAAATAATAAGGAGTAGTTTTACATTTATACAGATGTATAAACGCTAACTTGTTGTATATATGTACAAATTTACGTTTTATTAAAATTCTTTCTTTGTATTAGTCAATCTTTATGCCAATAAAAAAAGCCTGAAAAATTTTTCAGGCTTTTTCATTCTTTATGTAAAGAATTATTGTTTTGTATAAATCATCGTTATACCTGAAGAAAGAAACTCCGGTGTATCAATAGGAATACCTACAATAGTTCCCATATCTTCTCTTATGATAAGTTGATTTCCTGATAATGTGTAACTATCAGTATAAGACACACCTGCATCTGTGTAAGTCAAAGTTACAGTACCTCCTGAGTAAGCCCAAGTCCCTGTAATCAAAGGATCAGTAAAACACTGAAGCGCATCAACAGTAGAAATATCAACACCTTTAGAATCAGCGGTAAAAGTATTATCATCATTCAATGTTAAAAACATATTGTTAAAACACGTTGTTTCATTCATCTGATTAGAAGAAGCTTCACCATCACGATTTAAATCAGTCTGAACATCCGTATTAAAAGCTGTCAATTTGTATCTTCCTGCGATTTCATCATCCGTAGTTCCTGTTAGCACAGCCGGATCAACGGGCTCCGTATCTCCACAAGATGTAAACAAAACAGCTGAAAACATTGTCATTGCTGCTAAAAGTGTAATTCTTTTCATAATTATTTTTTAGAGGTCTTTTGTAAATTTTTCCAAATATAATATAATTTTATTTTAATCATCATTTTTTAGGAACTCTTGTAAGCAAGAAAATCCCTGAGGCAAAAAACAGCGCTAAAAAAACAATTGAATTTCGCATACTTCCCGTTAACTGGTCAATCAGCCCATACAAAAACATTCCAATTACAATTCCTATTTTTTCAGATACGTCATAGAAACTGAAAAAAGAAGCTGTATCCTTAGTCTCAGGTAAAAATTTTGAATAGGTTGAACGGGACAACGACTGAATTCCGCCCATCACCAATCCCACAAAACCGGCAGTAATATAAAAATGAATGGGTAATTTTACAAAGAACGCACATATACAAACCGCCATCCAGATGGCGTTGATCGCAATTAATGTATTAATGTTTCCGAATTTCTCAGAAGCTCTTGAGGTAATTACGGCGCCTAAAACAGCAACCAGCTGAATTACCAATATACTTATGATTAATCCCATAGTTCTTTCCCCATCAGATGCCCAGGCAATTTCCTGTTCGCCAAAATAGGTCGCAGCAAGCATAACCGTCTGAACAGCCATACTATAAATGAAGAAACTTATAAGATATCTTTTTAAGCGAAGATCTTGTTCTAATAAAACCCACACTTTCTTCAATTCTTTAAAACCATTAAAAACAACGGCACTATGCATTTTTTTATCTCCGTTGGTTCCTTTTGGTAAATAACGGAAAGCGTACTGACTAAAAACAATCCACCAAACGCCAACCGATACGAAGGAATATTGCATCGCTTTTTTTGTAGCCTCACTTTCGTCACCTTCAATCCCAAACAAATTTGGTTTCATTACCATTACGAGATTAATGATCAATAAAATAACACTTCCCAGATATCCCATTGAATAACCACGGGCACTTACCCTATCCTGTTGCTCCGGAAAAGCTATATCGGGTAAATAGGAATTGTAAAATACAAGACTGCCCCAAAATCCAATCAGACCAAAGAAATAACAAGCCAAACTAAAGTAAATGTTATCCAAATCAAACCAACAAAGACCAATGGTCGATAATGCGCCCAAATAACAAAAAAAGCGCATAAAGGATTTCTTATTTCCCGCATAATCAGCAATACCGGAAAGAAGTGGTGAAAAAAAAGCAACCATTAAAAAAGCAACTGCTGTAGTAAAACTTATCAAAGCCGTACTTTTCAAAGTTGTTCCGAAAACTTCGATATAGAGCGTACCTTTTTCTTTAAATAGCAGGCCATAATAAATCGGAAAAATCGCAGAAGCAATTACCAGACTGTAAACTGAGTTTGCCCAATCATAAGACACCCACGCATTTAATAATTTTGAACTTCCTTTGTCAAGTTGCATCATAATACTTTTTTGAATAAAAAAAATCCCGACTTACATCGGGATTCGAATATACATATTTTTTCTTACTTAAAATTTAACACCAAATTTCGCTGCTTCTTCTTTTGCTTTTGGTACCAGTTTTTTCAGATTGGCAATTCTCGTTTCATCGGAAGGGTGCGTACTCATAAACTCCGGCGGCTTATTTCCACCTGCATTTGCCGACATTCGCTGCCAAAATTCAATAGCTTGATCCGGATTGTAACCCGCAACTGCCATAAGTGTTAAACCAATCATATCGGCTTCGCTTTCATGAGAACGGCTGAAAGGCATCATAGCACCATACTCAGTTCCAACTCCGTAAGCTGTCATAATAGCTGTTTGTGTTTCTTTACTTTGGCCACCAGCTGCAACACCTAATCCAACAGCCCCCAATTGCTGTAACATTCCGGCACTCATACGTTGTTGCCCGTGATTGGCCAAGGCGTGTGCAACCTCATGACCCATAACGGTAGCCATCCCGGCATCATCTTTACAGATTGGTAAGATTCCGGTATAAAAAACGATCTTTCCTCCCGGCATACACCAGGCATTAACTTCTTTACTGTCAACTAAATGATATTCCCATTGGTATCCATTCAGATAGCCCTCATTACCATTGGCTTTCAGCCATTTTTCAGCCGCTACTTTAATCTTCATTCCTACACTTTCAACACGTTCAGCATCTTTGGTTCCTTTAATTACCTTATTTTCTCCTAAAAACTGATTGTATTGTTGAAAAGATGATGGAAAAATTTGACTATTCGGCACTAAAGCCATAGTGTTTTTTCCGGTAAAGGGATTCTTTGCACAGGAAATTACAACTATTAGTGCGGCCATTACTATTATGCGGATTTTCATATTCATAATGTCAGAATTTTATAAAAACAAATTTAAAAAATTACCATGAAAAAACGTGTTAATTTCACCTCAAAATTAGCTTCTACTAAAATTACACGTAAAAGAAAGAACAGTAAAAACTCCTATTTTCTAACTATTTTTAAGAATAATTTATAACGGAATACACCATTAAAGAAGTAACTTGCAGTATATTCTTTACAGAAAATGAAAAAACCAAAACACCAGCAAACAATTAAAATTCCCAAGGTAATTCTTTATACTGCAAAGATATTGGAGAGCATTTCCCCGAATCTGGCAACAAATTTTGCTATAAGATTATTCACTACACCTATACGCCATGCACTGCCGAAAAGAGAAATGGAAATGGATGCAAAAAGTGAACAGCAATTAATTACTGTAAAAAAGATCAATAAACAGATAATGTTATATCGTTATGGTAATTCAGACAAGAAAATTCTCTTGGTCCACGGGTGGTCCGGAAGAGGAACACAGTTGGTAAAAATCGCTGATGAATTTATAAAACTCGGCTATTCAACCATCAGTTTTGACGCGCCGGCTCATGGAAAATCACCCGGAAAAACAAGTAATATGACCGAATTTATCGCCGCTGTTCTGCAACTTGAAAAAGATTTTGGTCCATTTGAATTTGCTGTTGGCCACTCTTTAGGAGGCATGACGATTATGAACGCAATTAAAAGAGGTTTAAATGTAAAAAAAGCTGTGATAATCGGATCTGGCGATGTGGTTCAGGATATAATGGACGATTTTGTACTAAAACTTGGTCTTAAACAGGAAACAAGCAACAAAATGCGGGCAATATTTGAAAATAAAATCGGGGAAACCATGAACAGTTATTCTACGTATATAGCTTCAAAAGAAGTTACTGTTCCTGTTTTGGTAATTCATGATGAAGACGACGATGATGTTCCCGTTTCAGCTGCACATCACATCCACAAAGAATTAGCAAAAGGTCAAATACTGATTACCAAAGAATTAGGACATAGAAAAATTTTAGGCGATGCGAAAGTAATCAGAAAAATTGTTTCATTTATTCAGTAAAAAGATGAAAAAAATAATTGTCATATTAGTAATTGGTATGTTTATTTCCTGTAGTGGTCAGGAAAAGAAAATGGAGACGAAAACGGTTTCCGTACCAACCGTGGAGGACCAATGGAAAGCCAAATTGACTCCCGAACAATACGAGGTTTTAAGGGAAAAAGGAACTGAGCGACCTTTCACCGGTAAATATTGGAAACATTTTGAAAAAGGTATTTACGTTTGTGCGGCCTGCGGAAATCCATTATTTACTTCCGATGCCAAATTCGATTCAGATTGCGGATGGCCATCTTTTGATCAGGCGATAAAAGGATCTGTAAAATACACAACCGACACCAGTTTCGGTATGGAACGAATAGAAGTTACCTGTGCCAAATGTGGCGGGCATCTAGGACATGTATTTGATGACGGTCCAGCCGAAACAACAGGAAAACGTTTTTGTACAAATTCAATTTCAATACAATTTATTCCCGCGAAGCAATGAAATATACTGTTGAAAAATCCGAAGCTGACTGGAGAAGTCAATTAGGAGAAGAGAAATATAGAATATTACGTCAAAAAGGAACCGAATATCCACACACCGGAGAATATAATCTCCTTTTTGAAAACGGAACCTACTGCTGCGGTGCATGCGGCGAACCACTTTTTGAAAGTGAAACCAAATTTGATGGGCATTGTGGCTGGCCTTCGTTTGATGAAGCCATCCCCGGAAAAGTGGAATATCTTAAAGATACATCTCACGGAATGTTGCGAACAGAAATTTTGTGCGCAAAATGTGGCAGCCATCTCGGACATGTTTTTAATGACGGACCAACAAAAACAGGAATACGTTATTGCGTAAATTCCCTATCTTTAGATTTCCATAAAAAATAAAGCATGAATTTATTCGAAGAACAAACCGATTGGGCTGTTAATTTAAAGCCATTAATTGAAAAATATAAAGGTAAAAAGCATCCTTTAGACTATCAAAATGTTTACCAACTAATGATTATGGTAATCCTTTCGGCGCAGGATTCGGACGCTAATATCAACAAGATTGCTCCTGCCCTTTTTGAAGTATATCCCAATCTTGAAAGTTTGGCCGTTTCAAATGTTGATGCTCTGATTCCGCATATCACTAAAGTCCGCAATTTTGGAACTAAAGCAAACTGGATCATTGAAATAGCACAGCTACTTAAGAAAGATAAAAATATTCCGTTGAATATGGAAGATTTAGTTGCGTTGAAAGGCATCGGAAGAAAGTCAGCTAATGTAATCATGAGGGAAGCCCATGTCCCTGCGGAAGGAATTATAGCAGATTTGCATGTAATCAGAGTAGCTCCGCGAATTGGATTAATCTCAGAATCCAAAGACGGGAATAAAGTAGAAAAGCAATTAATGCAAATACTACCGAAGGAAATTTGGGGCGAAATCGGTATGGCACTATCCTTTTTAGGTCGCGAAATTTGTCGTCCAACGAATCCGAAATGCGAGATTTGTCCTGTAAATCATTGCTGTGATTACTTTAGAAATTTAAAGAAGTAATTCATATAAAACACTTAAAAACAATTCATTACGGATTATTTTTTTGGCGTGTCCTTTCAGGCCGGGCTGTCCGCTGTATCTTTTTTGCCAAGACGTATCAGTTGATACTTAAATAATGCCATGGCAAAAAAGGATGCCGCTTCCATCCCTCACGCAAACTCCCATTAAAAAACAAAAAACCCTCATCACATAGTAATAAGGATCTCCTAAAGCAAAGCTGCAACATAGTCTGCCGCGGGTTAGCTCTGGTTTTACCTCTATTTTTCTTAAAATAAAACCGGTATAAAACAAAAAACCCTATCCGTTTGGATAGGGTTTTCAAAAGAAAGGCGGCGGATCGAGCCCAAAGGGCGACACGCTGCACCTATAAAAAAATAACCCCGGCTTTTCAGCCGGGGTTACTAAAGAAAGGCGGCGACATACTCTCCCACAGGTTTGCAGTACCATCTGCGCAGGCGGGCTTAACTTCTCTGTTCGGAATGGGAAGAGGTGAGCCCCGCCGCAATAACCACCTTAAGTCGTTTTTGCAAGGGTAATCAGCTTTTGCTAACTAACATTACACTAATATCTTAACATACTGAGATAAAAATCAGATTATTTTTAGAAAGTTTCCTGCGCCCGCACAAGGCGGACGCAAGCGTGTACATAAGCTTACGGGTTATTAGTACTACTCGGCTATGACA